>NZ_KB894645.1 GCF_000374585.1 Phocaeicola barnesiae DSM 18169 = JCM 13652 | reverse complement strand
ATTGCCCGTCGACTTTCCCCGTTTCACGGAGGATGGGTGGCATATACGTCCGGCGCTTGCGTCGGGGACTTGGGCACTGTTGCTTGAGAATCATGTTACAGGGATATATGAAAGGTATTCAGGTGACTATAGCACGAAGGTTCCACCTCTTCCCATTCCGAACAGAGAAGTTAAGCTTCGTCACGCCGATGGTACTGCGCAAGTGGGAGAGTAGGTAGTCGCCGTCTTGAGGCCCCGGATTCCGCAAGGAGGTCCGGGGCTTTTTTTGTGTCCCGTCGTGCCGTCGGTCCGCCGGACGCCCCGCACGGCCTTCCGCCGTGAATCCTCGCTCGCGGGACATATCCTTCACGGTGAAACATCCCCCTTCACCGAAAATGCCTTGTATACCAGGCTGCTGCCTGGCTTGTGAAGGCGTGAAGTCTGTTTCCGGAAACACTTCTGTAAGAGATGCTGTGCTTGTCTATCTTCGTTTCATTGATTCTACCCTATATTTTTATACTTTGAGTAGAGGAATATCTACATACATGAAAGATTATAAAAAATGCCTTCTAGAAAATTTGATAACATTTTCTGGAAGGCATGATGAAACTCTTAGTCAAAAGACGAAGCTGTTGTTATTCTTGGTTTGTATGATGCGGATAATCGATGGTGTAGTGCAAACCACGGCTTTCTTTGCGTTCCATCGCTTGTCTGGTAATCAGATACCCTACATTAATCATGTTGCGCAACTCACAAATCTCACGAGAAGCCTTTACGCGCTTGAATAAGCGCTCTGTTTCTTCATAGAGTATATCCAGTCTGTTCCATGCACGAATGAGGCGGAGATTGCTTCGTACGATGCCTACATAGGCTTCCATAATCTGATTGACTTCCTTCATGCTTTGAGTAATCAGAATACGTTCTTCGTTGGATATGGTTCCTTCTGCATCCCATTCCGGAATATCTTCGTTGAAATCGTAGCGGTCTAGGACACTGATAGCATGTTTTGCGGCTGCATCTGCATAGACAACAGCTTCTATCAATGAATTTGAAGCCAGACGGTTTCCTCCATGCAGACCGGTGCAAGAACATTCACCGATGGCGTATAAGCGTTTGATGCTGGATTGTCCGTCCAAATCTACTTTGATACCTCCGCACAGATAGTGTGCTGCCGGTGCTACAGGAATATAGTCTTTGGTAATATCAATTCCAAGGCTCAGGCATTTCTTGTAGATATTGGGGAAATGTTTCTTGGTTTCTTCCGGGTCTTTGTGTGTTACATCCAGGTATACATGATCTTCTCCACGTAGTTTCATTTCACTGTCGATGGCTCTGGCTACGATATCTCTTGGGGCAAGAGACAGCCGTGGATCATATTTCTGCATGAATTCTTCTCCGGCCAGATTCTTGAGTACGGCACCGTATCCACGCATAGCTTCTGTTATCAGGAAGCTGGGACGATCTCCCGGATGATACAAGGCTGTGGGATGGAACTGGATAAATTCCATATCTTTTACTACTCCTTTTGCACGGTACACCATGGCGATACCGTCGCCTGTAGCTACCAACGG
Source organism: Phocaeicola barnesiae DSM 18169 = JCM 13652 (assembly GCF_000374585.1). Taxonomy (GTDB): domain Bacteria; phylum Bacteroidota; class Bacteroidia; order Bacteroidales; family Bacteroidaceae; genus Phocaeicola; species Phocaeicola barnesiae. Next base: position 276,647 of record NZ_KB894645.1, on the reverse strand, counting down.
GTTTGTGGTGTGATTGTATACAGCTTCACAACCTCCTGTAGCCATGACTGTCACCTTAGAGAGGAAGGTATCTACTTCGCCGGTCGCTTCATTCAATACGTAAGCTCCGAAACATTTGATACCCGGAGTATGGCGGGTAACGATAATTCCCAAATGATGCTGAGTAATGATTTCTACCGCATAGAAATTGCTGAATACAGTAATGTTGGGGTGTTTCTTGACTGTTTCAATCAGACTGGTTTGAATTTCTGCGCCGGTATTGTCCTTGTGGTGGAGGATGCGGAACTCAGAATGTCCACCTTCCCGATGCAAATCAAATTCTCCGTTTTCTTTCTTGTCGAAGTCTACTCCCCATTTGATTAATTCTTCAATCTGTGCAGGAGCGTTCTTCACTACTTTTTCTACGGCAGCTGGATCACTTATCCAGTCACCGGCTACCATGGTATCGTGGATATGTTTTTCGAAGTCGTCTACTTTCAGATTCGTCACAGAGGCGATACCTCCTTGTGCATAGTAGGTATTTGCTTCTTCCAGTCCGGCTTTGCAGATCAGTGCAACCGAACCTTTATGCGCTACTTTCAGCGCAAAGCTCATTCCGGCAATTCCTGAACCGATAACGAGAAAATCGAATTTCCTTATCATAGTGTGTGTATATATATCACAAAACTACAAAAAAATTATCCGATATTTATTCATACAACTTTTTTTTACACAGATAAGCGTGCAGAAATTGCACATTTTGTAAAAAAATGGGCATTCCTTGCTTGATTTCTTCAGATTTTATATAACTTCACGGAAAATAAAGTCTTGTAATCTATGGATAGAATTTTTCATCCTCGTATCGGTTGGTGGTATTGGCTGTTGATAGCTGTTACTTCCGGCTTCTTGTTTTATTTCTTTTGGGAACATCACACACTGTTGATGTTGATATTGGCTGTCTGTGTCATTTTTGAAATAGAAATGCTTATCCATACACGTTATATCATTTCTGCTGACAATCATCTTCGGATAGAAACCGGGCGTTTTGTAAGGAATTCCACTATTGAACTGGAGCGTATTGTCCGCATCCGGAAAGTCCGTTCACTGGTATTCTGGGCACCTGCTCTTTCGTTTGACCGGTTAGAGATTATTTGTGAGAAGAAATCGGGAAATGGTACCGCTTCGGTGTTGATTGCACCGCAGAACCCGGATGATTTCATTCATTGGCTGTTGAAGCGCAATAGTCAGATTCAAGTAGATATTTAACTCATTTCAATATTTATGGTACGAAACTTTAAAATTAAACGGACTCCTCCCAGAGTGTGGATAGGAGTTATAATCGTGATTTTTGCTTTCATTTTAGTGGCTTGGAGTACAGATAGTTATTATGGCCTTATTCCGATTATCTTTCCGATTCTATTGTTGATAGATGAACTTCTTGCCAAGGTACAGGTGCAGGAGAATGGAGATATCTGGTTGAAAAGAGGTTTCAGTGGCAGTGTAAAGGCTTACGGAGTCATTCGGGTAGCACGGCGTAAGAAAGCTTTTTTTAGAGGTCGTATCGTGGTTTATTATACCAAAGGATTTATCAGCTTTGATTTGGCCGATGAAGAAGGCTTTTTGCGTTATGCCAAGGAATTGAATCCGCGTGCTATCTTTGTAGACGAAAATTAGAAACAATTTTTCTTCGGAACATCCCTTAACCATAAAATCTGAATCCATGAACTATCAACTTGCTATTATAGGTGGAGGTCCTGCCGGGTATACAGCTGCCGAGCTGGCTGGAAAAGCGGGATTGAGTGTCGTATTGTTCGAAAAGAACAGTTTAGGAGGTGTCTGCCTGAACGAAGGCTGTATTCCTACCAAAACATTGCTATATTCGGCTAAAGTCTATGATTCTGCCAAGCATGCTTCTAAATATGCAGTACAGGTATCGGACGCTTCGGTAGATTTGCCGAAGGTGATATCCCGAAAGAACAAGGTTGTCCGGAAACTGGTATTGGGTATCAAGGCCCGTCTGACGGCCGCTCACGTAAATCTGGTAACAGGAGAAGCTCGTATTGTAGACCGTCATACCATTCAGTGTGGAGAAGAATCTTATCAGTGTGAGAAGCTGATGATCTGTACAGGAAGTGAAACGTTTGTTCCTCAGATACCTGGTATGGAGGAAGTGAACTATTGGACACACCGGAATGCGCTGGAGGCAAAGGAGCTTCCGGCATCGCTTGTCATTGTAGGTGGGGGAGTCATCGGCATGGAATTCGCTTCTTTCTTCAGCAGTCTGGGAGTTCAGGTAACAGTCGTTGAAATGCTGGGAGAGATTCTGGGTGGTATTGACCATGAACTGGCAGCTCTTTTGCGGACGGAATATACCAAGCGTGGGGTAAAATTTCTGCTGAGTGCTAAAGTTATCGGAGTAAGCGAAGCGGATGGAAAAGTACAGGTGAAGATTGAACATCCGGATGGTCCGATAACAGTAGAAGCTGAGAAACTCCTGATGAGTGTAGGCAGAAGGCCTGTCATGAACGGATTTGGTCTGGAGAATCTGAATCTGGAGCTGACGGCCCGTAACCAGGTCAAAGTGGACGAACACATGGAAACTTCTGTACCGGGAGTTTATGTATGCGGTGATTTGAACGGGAAATCCATGCTGGCCCATACGGCTGTCCGCGAGGCAGAGGTAGCGGTTCATCACCTGTTGGGAGAGACTGATACCATGAGTTACCGTGCTATCCCGAACGTAGTCTATACAAATCCGGAAATCGCTTCGGTAGGAGCCAGCGAGGAATTTCTACAGATAACCGGTTTTTCCTACCGGATTATCCGTTTGCCGATGACCTATTCCGGGCGTTTTGTGGCTGAAAATGAAGGAGCTAACGGTGTGTGTAAGGCCTTGGTGGACGATGAAGGCCGTCTGTTGGGTGTACACCTGTTAGGAAATCCGGCATCCGAGTTGATTGTTCTGGCTGGAATGATGGTGGAAGACCACCGGAAATATACCGAATGGAAACAGTATGTATTTCCACATCCTACGGTTGGAGAAATCTTTAAAGAATTGGAGTAATCAATGAAAATACGCGAGATAGGAACCATATTCGTCTGTTGGCTGTCCGTAATGACCGGTATGGCTCAGAATTGGGCAGGACGGTTAGGACAGTTTCTGGATGAATCGCCTTTGCTGGAGACTTCTGAAGTAGGAGTCATGGTCTATGATTTGACTTCCGACAGTCTGGTATTTGCCCATCAGGCCGATAAGCTGTATCGGCCGGCTTCCACAGAGAAGGTCATTACAGCCGTTACGGCATTGGCTACGTTAGGAACCGATTATCCTTTCGTGACACAGGTGGCTTATACAGGAGAAGTAAAAGACAGTATCCTGAAAGGTGATGTGTACGTCATCGGTGCTTTCGACCCGGTATTTATGGAAAAGGATCTGGAACGGTTTTCCGATACGTTGGCAGGGAAGGGCATCCGCCGGATAGAAGGAAAACTGATAGGGGATGTTTCGCTGATGGATTCGGTGTATTGGGGACCGGGATGGTCGTGGGACGACACGCCTTATTCATTCCAGCCTTATCTGTCTCCGTTGATGCTGAACCGGGGATGTGTGGAGGTGACTGTACAACCTGCGGCCAAGGGGCTTCAAGGTACTGTAGAAGTATCTCCTTCTTCCGATTATTATCAGGTAGAAAACCGTTCGGTGAGTCGTACTCCTTCTGCAGGCAAACTGGTCATTACGCGCGATTGGCTGGAGCAGGGAAACCGTATTCAGGTGGCCGGTTGCATCTCTGCCAAACGGACCAAAACATTGAATCTATACGATTCTAAGGCCTTCTTTCTGGAAACGTTCCGTTATCAGTTGGCCAATCGAGGAATACAGGTGGATAGTGTAGGCTATGGCGAATGTCCGATAGGAGCCAAGGAACTGGTGCGCTGTACGCATCCTTTGACTGATGTATTGAAAGTGACACTCAAGAAAAGTGATAATCTGGCTGCTGAAGCCTTATTTTATCACGTAGGGAAGCACGGAACCGATAAAGGTGGTTCTTTAGGTAATTTGGACGGGCAGGTGGCTATCCGTAAATACATGAAGGAACTGGTGGGGATGGACCCTGACCGTTACAGCATTGCCGACGGAAGTGGAGTTTCCTTGTATAATTATATCTCTCCCCATCTGTTGTTGAGTTACCTGAATTATGCCTATCGTCATCCGGTTATTTTCCAACCTTTCTATGACTGTCTGCCGATAGCCGGGATAGACGGGACCTTAGCCAACCGGATGAAGAAGGGAAAGACTTACCGGAATGTACGGGCCAAGACAGGTACAGTAACCGGAGTTTCTTCTTTGGCCGGTTATGTGAAAGCCGGCAACGGCCATTGGCTTTCTTTCGTCATTATCAATCAGAATGTATTGAAGGGCAGGCAGGCCCGGCTCTTTCAGGATGAATTGTGCGAGATTCTGGCAAACTGAAGCCTGGATTATCCAATAAAATAAAAAGCGTCACAGAAGATTCTTGTAACAGTCTTCTGTGACGCTTTTAGTTGGGCTGTATTCAATCGAATACTTTGAATTCATATCCTTGTGCCAACAGCCATTCGATGGAGCGTGGAAGCGCGTATTTCATGTTCTGTTCCGATTTCAAGGAATCGTGGAAGGTGATGATGGAACCGTTCCGGACGTATTGCTTGACTTTCTGGAATACTTGCGGACCGTTCAGCCGTTTGCTGTAGTCGCGGGTTACCAGGTCCCACATCACGATGCGGTATTTGTGTTTCAGTACCCAATACTGAGGCCAGCGCATGTGTCCGTGAGGAGGACGGAACAAGTCGGTATGCAGATATTCATTGGCTTTATCTGCATTGGCCAGATAATTCTTGCTCAGGTATTCGAATCCCCGGATGTGGTTGAATGTATGATTACCGATACGGTGTCCACGTTCTACCACCATCTGATATTCTTTGGGATGTTTCCGGACATTGTCGCCTACCATAAAGAAAGTAGCCTTAATCTGGTATTTGTCCAATAAATCAAGCACCCACGGTGTCACTTCTGGAATCGGTCCGTCATCGAAAGTCAGGTAGACCGCTTTCACCTTCTTATCCATCCGCCAGAGGGCGTCCGGATAAAGAAGGCGTATCAGTTGCGGGGGTTGTTCTATAAACATGACTTTCTTTATTGGGCTGACGCTACACCAGCACGTTGTTCCAGCAGTTTATACAACTGGTTGAACTTATCTGTATAGTGAGTAGCCGAGTCTATTACTTTTCCATTTTCACCCTTCATCTGAGACAGTGTCTTGCATACATCGTCCAGGATGTATAAGTAGCGCATACAGTTCTCGTACGAGTTGGCGAATTGCAATTCATTCAGGCTCAAGTACCAGGTTATGTATTCTACGGCATTGTTTGCTAATGCGTTCAGAATATTTTCCGCCTTTTTATATTGACCTAATTGCATGTAGTCTTCCGCCATTTCCTTCGAGCTGCTCATGATGTAATCGTGCGGTACCGTAGTGCTTGGGATTACCTTCTCACAGTAGTCGAGTGCTTCCAATGCCTTGTCCTTCTTTCCTTCCTTGATGAGCTGGGTGGCCAGTTGGACGAACATGCGGCGGTGTGTGTCACACATGCGCAGTACGGTTTCATCCAGGTAGATGTCCGGATTGTCGATACCACCGAACTTGAACTTGTGCATCAGGTTGTCATACATCTTATCGGTATCAATACGTCTGCCAAGTTCTGTATTGTTGAACGGTGTGATACGGTAAGCCAGACCTTCCTGCAGGAAGTTGTCGGTCAGATTCAAATGGTTATCAGGTCCCACTGTAATGGCCATGTACATCGGTCGTTCCCAGTTGGTATTAGCCAGCATTTCCAGCATCATCAGTTCACTCTTATACAGCACCGATTTTCCCTTCAGTGAGATGTGCATGTATTCCGGAATGGAGTCCGGTGTCAGCATGCCTGAGCGTTTGATGGCTTCCTTATCCAGTTTGATGACGATACTGTCAGTCGGAATCATCTGCAGACCTGCGTCTTTCGGTGCACGTACCCAGTGAGCCAGGATATTCTTCAGTTCATACGGATTGTCGCCGAATTCCTTCTTGGCTTCCTCCGGATTCTGTTTGTAGAAGTTCAGTACCGTTTCCATGGCTTCCGGACGGACATAAACTGCTTCGTTATGACCCGATACATAGTCGATACGGTCCCAGTTGATAGGAACGGAAGGGGAATCATAGGCCGGACGTCTCATCTGGTCGATGTACCAGTCGGTCTGCAGATAGCTCAGGTTACATACACGTACATCGGTACGTACTCCTTCGGTATCCTGATTGTACCACAGAGGGAAGGTATCGTTATCTCCGTTGGTGAAAATTATCGGATTTCCTTCATCCTGTACAGAGTTCAGGTAATTCTGTCCGAAGTCGCGGCAGGTATATCGTCCGCTGCGGTCGTGGTCGTCCCAAGTCTGGCTCACCATCTGGATAGGAACCAGCAGACAGACTACACTGGCCAGGATGGCGGCAGGTTTCTCACCCATCTTCTTGCCGAGGTATTCGCTGATGGCAGCTACTCCCAGACCAATCCAGATGGCAAAGGCATAGAATGAACCGGCGTACGCGTAATCACGTTCACGCGGTTGCAGCGGTGTCTGGTTCAGGTACAATACGATGGCCAGACCGGTCATGAAGAAGAGGAAGAAGACCACCCAGAACTGCTGGATACCTTTTTCTCCCCGGTAAGCCTGCCAGAAGAGTCCGATGAGTCCCAATATCAATGGCAGACAGTAGAATACGTTGTGTCCCTTGTTGTTCTTCAGTTCACTCGGAAGCAGGCTTTGGTCGCCTACCAGTTTGTTGTCGATGAACGGGATACCTGTAATCCAGTTACCGTGTTCTATCTCGCCTTGTCCCTGGATGTCGTTCTGACGGCCGGCAAAGTTCCACATGAAATAACGCCAGTACATGTAGTTCAACTGGTAGATGAAGAAGAACTTGATGTTTTCCCATTGGGTAGGCATTTTCACCATAATCATTTCACCGCACTGGTCATACGGAACCTGGCGGCCTTCGATGCCTCCCAGCCAGTCTTCGTAGGCCTGTGCATGTGCATCGCTGTACATACGCGGGAAGAGCATGTTCTGGGCATATTTATATTCCGTTTTGTGACGTACGATTTCGTAGCTGTCCTTTTCATCGGGAGTTTCCTTTTCCTTCCGCTGGTAGACAGGAGCGCCTTCCACCACATCGTACATACATCCTCCGTCTACCTGCTTCAGTGCCGGTCTGGAAGAGTAAGCCTGTCCGTAGAAAAGCGGACGGGTACCGTACTGTTCACGTCCCAGGTATTCTCCCAAAGTGAAAATATCTTCCGGAGAGTTCTGGTCCATAGGCGGATTGGCCGAAGAACGGATAACGATGACGGCATACGATGAATACCCCACCAGCATCATCATCATGGCCAGCAGACTGGTGTTCAGTGTGCGTGCGCTGACGCGGTATTTCTGCGGAATATTGGCAAACAGGTAGAAAGCCAGGATGCCCAGTACGATGATACCGATGAAGACACTGCTCCATCCGTGACCGTAAAACGGAATACCCAGCATGGCTACACTGGCCAGGAAGGAAATGTTCATGCGTTTGCTGCTCCTCACCGTATAGCTTTCGTATACACTCCAGATGATGCAGGCAGTCAGCAGAATGATGTAGACTATCAGACCGCTGTTGAATGAAAATCCTAAATCGTTGACAAACAGAAGTTCAAACCAACCTCCTACTTTTACGATACCTGGAACGATACCGTACAGTACGACAGCAATCAGCACCATGGAACCGGCCAGGGCTAACAGACTGCCTTTCAGGTTAGCATTCGGATTCTTCTTGTAATAGTATACCAACACGATGGCCGAGATACACAACAGATTCAGCAGATGGACACCGATAGACAGACCGGTCAGGTAAGCTATCAGGATGAGCCAGCGGTCGCTGTGAGGTTCGTTCGCCCGGTTCTCCCATTTCAGGATGAGCCAGAATACCAGGGCTGTAAACAGGCTGGAGTAGGCGTAGACTTCGCCTTCTACGGCACTGAACCAGAATGTATCACTCCACGTATAAGCCAACGCTCCAACTACTCCGGAGCCCATGATGGTAATCAGTTTACCGGTAGTCATCTGGTTGTTGTCCGGACAAATCAGTTTTTTAGCCAGGTGGGTAATGCTCCAGAACAGGAACAGGATACAGGCGGCACTCATCAGGGCACTCATGATATTGACCATGCGGGCTACCTGCGACGGGTCACTGGCAAACTGACTGAACAAGTTGGCGGTAAGCATAAAGAAAGGTGCGCCGGGCGGGTGGCCGACTTCCAGTTTATAACCGGTGGTAATGAATTCAGGGCAATCCCAGAAGCTGGCGGTCGGTTCGATGGTCATGCAGTACGTAAAGGCTGCAACGACGAAAGTCAACCAACCTACCAGGTTGTTGATCGTGTTGTACTGTTTCATGAACTATTTTTTCTCGTTAACGTTAATCGCGGCAAAGATAGTAAACATTTGTCAATCAGAATACCAAAGAACGAATATTCTTGTCAACGCAAGTTAAAAGGCTTGTCAGGTTTCGGTATTTTCTTTAACGGTTCAGCTTTCAATGCTTACCTGAAGGTTTGAAGATATAAAATGCCAGATAAGTCAGAGCTCCACTGGCTAAGGTAGCTAACAAATAATAATAATCAAAAACGCCAAAAGGGATTATTTCATAAAGAAACCATACCATTACACTGTATAGAGTGGCTTTGTATGGGGTATATTTGTTCATTCCCACTACTAGCAGGGTTAAGGATGGAACAGCTACCCAGTTTCCTATAGTATCGGCAAAATGATAGTCATATAGATGATTGGCATAAATATATGGCCGATATGTATTGGACAATACTACTCCTAAGATAAAGAAAAACAGAGCACCTAAGATATATGTTATTTTATATTGCGTTTCTATTCGGCTGTTGTTTGGCTGATGTGAAGTGTTGATTGTCAATAGATTATTGATGAAATCAATGTTCTTCGGAATGGTGATGGCATTTCAGTACCCGGTGCGGCAGGTTGCCGTGTCCTAACAGCTCAATGGGACAGCCGAAATGTTCTTCCAGCCATTCGGCGGGGATTTCAGTGTCCGGATGATAGTCCAGGGTGCCGTTTACGCAGGCGATGGTCTTTACATTCTGGAGTACGGTGCCGATGTCGTGGCTGACCAGCACGATGGCGCATTCACGGTTGATGTCTTCCAGCAGGGAATAGAGTTTGGCTTCAAACCGCTTGTCGATGTATGTATTGGGTTCATCCAGGATAATCAGTTGCGGGCACGATACGATGGCCCGTCCCAGCAGAGCCCGCTGGAGCTGTCCGCCGCTCAACTGACCGATGGCTCGTTGTTCCAGCCCTTCCAGTCCCATACGGGCGATGGTTCTTTCTACCTGCCGGTGCTGTTCGGCGGTGAACCGGCTGAACAGTGATTTCTGTTTGTTCAGTCCGGAGAGTACCACTTCGTATACCGAGATGGGGAATTTCTTGTCGATGTGATTGTATTGAGGCAGATAGCCTATGCTTACTTCCGGCACTTCTTTTCCGTGACGGAAGAAACGGATGGTTCCGTGGACAGGTTTCAACAGGCCGAGGATAACTTTCATGAGGGTAGTCTTTCCCCCTCCGTTCGGCCCGATGACTCCCAGAAAATCTTTTTCGTACACGGTCAGGTTTACATCTGTCAGTACCTGTTTCCGGTCGTAGGCGGCCGAAATGTCGGTCAGTTGTATCAGCGGTTCGTGTGTCATAAGTCGGAGGTTAAGGGTTACTCAATGCTTTGGCGATGTTGATCATCTCCTCGTTCCAGTGGTAGCTGAGCGGATTGATGGGGATGACATTTACCTGCAGTTCCCGGGCGATGATTTCCGCGTTCCGCGTATCGAATTCCTTTTGGACGAAAATGATTTTGGGCTGTTCTTCCCGGCAGAGCTGAATCAGTTCCTTCAGGTGGGCAGGAGAGGGCTCCTTGCCATCGGCTTCGATGCTGATCTGGTTCAGTCCGTAATCGCGGGCAAAGTAGGTCAGTGCCGGATGATAAATCAGGAAAGTGCGGTCGGCATTTTCCATGAGGGTGTCCATTTCTTTTCCGGTATTGTCAATCACCTGAAGCAGGCTGTCCAACCGGTGCTGATAGTATGGAGTCTGCTCATTATCTATTTCAGACAGGGCCTGGAAGATGTTGTTGGCGATGATTCTGGCGTTTTTCACCGAATTCCAGATGTGCGGTTCCACACCTTCGTGCGCATGATTGTGGGCATTGTCTTCTTCGTGTGAACAGCTTCCGGCCATAAGGGCAACTCCTTTTGAGAGGTCGTAGAAAGGCTGTCCCGGAGCGTTGTCCTGCAGTTTCTTCAGCCAGGTCTGTTCGAACCCGATGTACCCGATACGCAGGAACGCCTTGCTTTTCGCTTGGGCGACAAGTTGCTGGGGGGTAGGGTCGTAAGTTTCCGGACTGTTCCCTTCGGGTACCATGCTGACCACCTTGAAACGGTCGCCCGCTATTGCTTCGGTAAAATAGCGCAACGGTTCGATGGAGACGGTAAGGGTCGGCTTTTCGTCGGTCTGTCTGGAAGGGGCACAAGCAGAAACGCCTATTGTAAATAGAATGATTATCAGGTATATGTATCTTTTCATAAATGAAATGTTTGTTTGATGGAGAGGCAAAGATACATATTTCTTTCCGTGTGCCGAAAACGAACTCATGTTTTATATCAAACGAACTCGTGTTTTCATGAAAACGTCCGGTTGTCTTCATGAAGACAACCGGACGTTTTTTTGCTGTTCAGGTCCGCTACCAGATACGGCAGTTTTCTTTCTTAATGTTTATATTCACTGGGCGGTACCCCGAATTTCTTCTTGAAACTGGCAGAGAAAAATGAAAGGGTGCTGAATCCGGTCATATCAGCTATTTCCGAGATTGTATATTTGCCGGTTGCCATCAGTTCGGCGGCACGGTTTAGTTTATAGTTCCGGAAGAATATACTTGGATTTTCACCCGTCAATGCTTTCAGTTTGTAGTAGAATTTGGTACGGCTTATCTTCATGACTTCTGTAATCTTGATGATATTCAGTTCCGGATTCGACAATTCCTTTTCCATCAACGCATACAGTTCATCCATGAATTTTTTGTCTTGCGGATTGATGGAACCTTCTTCCAGTTGTGTAGTATCTGTACTGTTGCCCAGAATGTTGCGAGCCATGTCTCTGTTGTTGAGTTGTGAAACCAGCAGTGCTTTCAGATATTCCGGGTCAAAGGGCTTGGTGACGTATGCGTTTGCTTGGGCTTTCAGACCTTCTATCTGTTCTTCCATCCTTGTTTTGGCAGTCAGAAGAATTACCGGAATGTGGCAGAAATGATTTCCCGACTTGATTTTCTTGCAGAAAGCTACACCATCCAGTTTTCCCGGCATGACTACATCGCTCAGAATCAGGTCCGGCTTGATGTTCTCCAGTTCGGAAAAAGCACTGTCGGCATCGTATCGGTGAACAATGTGATAACTTCGGCTGAACAGCAGTTTCAGATAAGCGGAGAGTTCGTTGTCATCTTCCACTATCAGTAATACGGGTTTTTCTGTATCTGTATCTGTTTCGTTCTCCAGTTTTTCTGTTTCATCTGTCATGGCTATGGATTCGAAGACAGGAACTTGTGTTGTAGATTGCCGTTCGTTTTCCGGATAGGCTTCATCGTCTACAGGAAGCAGGACAGTGAAGACCGCTCCATGAGGAACGGCATTCTTTACTTTGATGTAGCCATGGTGCAACCATACGAGCCGGCGTACAAAATACAGTCCGATACCTGTACCGCAATTGTAGACAGCTTGTTTGTCACTGTTTATCTGATAGTATTTCAGGAAGATACTTTCCATCTTTTCTTCCGGAATGCCGCAGCCAGTATCTGCCACTTCAAGCAGTACGTACTGATTGAATCTGTCATTTTCGTTCAGGGTGAATAAAGCCGAAGCCTGTTCATGGTTTATTTTTTCTACAGAAACGGTTATCTGTCCTCCTGACGGAGTGAACTTCAAGGCATTCGATAAAAGATTGGCCAGAATTTTTTCCAGTTTGTCTGTATCTATCCATGCAGATAAATTGGCAGGCATGTTGTCGTAGGCAAGTGTAATCTTTTTTTCATCGGCATTGATTTTTACTGTTTCCAGGTAATTACGTACTTCTTGTGTAAGGTCTGTTTTTGTAACGTATAGCCGCAGTGCGTCTCCTTCCAGTTTACCCAAATCCATGATTTGGTTAATCAGTTTCAGCATTCTGTTTACGCTTCGTTGTACCAGCTTCAGCAACCTGGTTTCTTCCTGACTGAAGCTGTTTTTCCGGCAAAGTGTGGCAATGGGGCCTGCTATCATGGTGAGTGGAGTACGGAACTCGTGTGATATGTTTGTAAAGAAGCTCAGGTGCATCTGATTGGTGCGTACTTCCTGTTCCCGTTCCATTTCTGCCCATTGCGCTTTCAGGTGTTCCTTACGGATTCTCTGGATGATATAGATACCAAGCAGGATGATTCCTAAGATAAACACAGAATAGATGAGATATGCCCACCAGCTGAGCCAGGGAGCAGGAGAAATGGCTATATGGATACTGTTTTCGGTTTCGACAATACTTTTGTCATTACTGAAAATACGTACTTTAAAGGTATAGTTTCCGGCGGGCAGATTGGAATAGATGGCTTCTCGGTTGTTCGAAGCATCTATCCAAAGCTTGTCGTGTCCTTCCAGTTTATATTGATAATGTATCTTTTGTGCATTGGTGAAGGTCAGTGCGGCGTACGAGATACTGAAACTGTTTTCATTGTAGTTTAGCCGGATATTGGGATTGAAGTTCAATGATTTGTCGATGATTCCTTCTTGGGTAGGATGTATCCATTCGTTGTATACTTTCAGCTGTTCGAACAGAACGGGAACCTGCTGTTTCCGTCCTACATCGATGGGGTTAAAGTAGGTGAGTCCATGGGCTCCTCCGAAAACGAGGGTACCATCTGCCAGTCTGCATGAACTGTATTGGGCAAACTGGTTTCCTCCGATACCGTCGGATGCATAGTAACCGGTGATGTGTGCATCGGTCTGGTCGTATTTAAACAATCCATATAAGGTACTTATCCAGATATTTCCCTGCTGGTCTTCCTCGAAACTGCAGATGTCTTCACTGGATACTCCTTTTATCTTTGTCAGTGTTTTCAGGTCGGGAGAGAAGTAATATACTCCATCTGAACGTGTACCTATCCAGACTTTTCCTTCTGAGTCCTGGAACATGCATTTTATGATGGCCAGTTTGTCATGAACCTTTTCTTTGAATGGGAGCGTAGTGATTTCGCCCGATACATTGTCGTACAGGTAAAGGTCCATATTGAATGGGGCTATGATGACTTTTCCTTCTTTGACAGGCAGGATGTCCTGTGAATAGATGTATGTTTTCGAACCTTGGCGGTCAAGGTATTGAATTTCTTCGAAGGTATTTTTTCCTGCCGACAGTTTGTATATGAATTCTTCCCGGGAGGATACGAAGACAGTACCGTTCGAATCGCTTCGTATGGCTGTACAAAGATTCGGAAGATGGAATTTCTGCCGGATCTGTAAAGTATTGTTTTGAAGGGTACAGCAATATATATCCTTTTCATTGCATAGAATCCACAAGTATCCTTTTTTGTCGAACTCGATAAACTGGATTCCCCGGGAAGATAAATAGGTGTTGTCCAGGGGAAATGGAACTGCTAGAAGTTCAATGTTGTCTTTCGAAGGTTGATACAGGTACAGGTGTGAGAACAGGTCGAAAGCAACCATTCTTCCTTCCTGGTCGGATGTGACTCCGGAAATATATTTTTTCTGGAAGAATTTGTCGACTACATTGTTGTAGTTGAAATAGTCTTTATTATTGGAGAGGAGGATGGCTCCTTGGTTGTAAGTGCCAAGCCACAGATTCTTTTGGGAATCGGTGAATAAGGTGGTTGCATGGTAGTCGGAAACCTGATACGGGAACGAACTCTCGGACTGGTGAATCATTTTCTGTTCATTGGACTTGTAAAGGAACAGCCCTTTGGAGGTAACCAGATACATTTCCGATTCGGTGTGAAAATGAATGAAAGAAACAATCGTTCCTTTGAAAAGCGGATGGGTAGTCATAGGAGTGGGGACAGGGATGAAATCTTCTGCCTTGGTATCGAAGATACAAAGTCCTTGTTCCGAAGAAATCCACAGATTTCCGTTATTGCTCAGAAAGTTGTATATGGCGATAAACGGTAGCTGGACTCGTTTGATGATTTGGTAGTTGTCTGGGGAGTAACATAATATTTCATTTCCTTCTACACTCCATATCCTGTCTTTCCGGTCTAGGAAATAATGTACAGAGGTAAATGGCTTGTCGTCGTCGAGGGTCAGTACGACATCAAAACTTGATGTCTTTTCGTTGTATTTGTACAGGTGACTGATGGCATCCAGATAGATTTCTCCTTTACTGTTCTCCAGGATGTGTTGAATATTCCAGTTTTCTCCATGTAAGATGAACTGTTTGAAGGTATCGTTTTCCTGATAGATGTTGACACCTCTTTGAGTTCCTACCCACAGACGTTTTTTAGAGTCCAGGTAGAGAGTATTTACTCCATTATAGCTTAAAGAGCTTGGATTGTCCGAGTGGAAGAACTGTTGGTATTGATAGCCGTTATATTTGTTCAGGCCTCTAAAGGTACCTATCCAGATATGGCCGAACTGGTCTTCGGTTATGCTTTGTACTTTCAGGTTGGAAATGGAATAATCCATTCGGACCATGTTTTCCGAATCCTTCGGCCCAGTTTCAAGCGAGGAGTGGCAACCAGGTAAAAATAAGCATACAATAAGGGCTAAGAGGCTAACTAAAGTTTTCATTTACTTTGTCGGTTTAGGTTTTTGTTTCAAGTGCTTTTCTGGTTTTGCAAAGGTAATATCTTTTGTGAAAGTAAGATAAAAATGATGGTAAAAAGTAATTGAAAGCCGTTCCATGAACACAGAAATAAGCCGTTGAACAAATAGAAAACTTCTTTTACTTGTACGAAAATCAATTGTACACGCATGAAAATCCACTGGAAATGAATTCTGTAATATTGTATTCAGAAAGTATAACCTTAAAACGAGTGAAGAATATGAAGAAACATCTGGTTACAGTGGGACTGTTTGCCGTGTTGTTGATGAACAATGCGTGCAGTAACAGCCAGGAGAAGGTTGGAAGGTATGAGAATACATCGCCGACTGAGCTGATTTCGTCTGAAGCAAGTACTGTGGCAGAAACAGAAGCAGGAAAGGTTTCAGGCTATATAGATAATGGAGTGTATATATATAAAGGTATACCTTATGCTACGGCCGAGCGTTTCATGCCGCCGGTTCCTGTAGAAAAGTGGGAAGGGGTAAGAAGTTCGAGAGCGTACGGACCTACTTGTCCACAGGCAGAGCGGGCAGGCTGGAGATCGGATGAGATAGCCTTTGCTTTCGATTGGGATGACGGATATCCGGGAGAGGACTGCTTGCGGGTAAATATCTGGACAAAAGGACTGGACAAGCAGCAGAAACGTCCGGTAATGGTATGGCTTCATGGCGGTGGTTACAGTGCCGGTTCCGGACAGGAATTGCCGGGTTATGATGGAGCGAACCTGGCCAGAAAGGGAGATGTAGTGGTGGTTACCTTGAATCACCGGTTGAATGTATTGGGTTTTCTTGATTTGTCTGCTTATGGAGAAAAATATGCCCAAAGTGGAAATGTCGGGCTATTGGACCTGGTAGCAGCATTGAAATGGGTACATGCAAATATCGCCAATTTCGGAGGTGATCCGAATAATGTAACCATTTTCGGTCAATCCGGTGGAGGAGGAAAAGTCTCTACGCTGTTGGCAACTCCTGCTGCCAAAGGATTGTTCCAGAAGGCTATTGTACAGAGTGGTTCCATGCTCCGTACCATGGAAAGCAGCTATTCACGCCGCATCGGTGCTGCTACTGTAGAGATTCTGGGCTTGAAATCACATAATATCGACCAGATAAAAGAAGTCCCTTATAAAGAACTGCTGGCTGCTGGTGAAAAGGCTGTTGCCCAAGTCAAAAAAGAAGTCGAAAAGGACGGTGTACATACATTTATTTTCGGATGGGCTCCGACGGTAGATGGAGTTGTCTTGCCGGCTCAACCGGAAGCATCCATCGAATTGTCGAAAGATATTCCGATGATGATTGGTACTACCTTGCATGAATTCTGTCCAAGTACGTATGTTCCGGCATTCCGTAATGCTACTATGGAACAGGTGAAGAAGATACTGCAGGATACATTTGGAAAACGTACGGATGAGTTTATTGATTTGTTCAAAAAGACTTATCCGGGTTGTCAACCCAAAGATATATTGGATGTAGACCGGATTTTCCGTCCGAATGCTATCGAACAAGGGAATTGGAAATCGGCAGCTCAAGGAGCACCGGTATATATGTATCAGTTTGCATGGGAGTCTCTGGCCTTGGACGGTATTTTACGTTCTACACACTGTATGGAAATACCTTTTGTGTTCGATAATATCGCCCGTAGTGCGGCGATGACCGGTGGTGGAAAAGATGCACAGGCATTGGCCGATAAGATGAGCAGTGCCTGGATACAGTTTGCCAAGACTGGAAATCCGAATGTAGCGGGACTTCCGGAATGGACGCCTTACACCAAGGAGAATGGTGCCTTGATGATTTTCAATAATACCTGCGAACTGAAATCTAATCCTGATACGCAACTGATGCAGTTCGTTGCAGAATTTCCTGTACGCGGCTTTTAATTCTAAATTACTAATATATGAAAATGACACAGAAAATGAATTGGATCAGACTGATCCTATGTGCGATGTTTGTATGCATGGCACATGTGGTATCCGCACAGCAGGTTGCGGTACGAGGACAAGTACTTGACGCTGGCACAAAAGAACCAATGATTGGAGTCAGTGTGCTTGAAAAAGGAACGACTAACGGAACCATTACCGATTTCGATGGTAACTATTCGCTGAACGTGGCTAGTGGAAAGACTTTGGTCTTTTCTTACATCGGTTATGTAACTCAGGAAATCGTTGTTTCCGGTGAAACAGTGAATGTAAGCATGAAAGAAGATTCAAAGACTTTGAGCGAAGTAGTGGTAGTAGGTTATGGTGTACAGAAGAAAAGTTCAGTAACAGGAGCCATTTCTCAGGTAAAGACTGAGGATTTGGAAAACCGTTCGGTTGCCAACCCGCAGGCAGCTCTGCAGGGTAAGACAGCCGGTGTGCAGATCATTTCTTCTTCTGCAGCTCCGGGTTCTTCACCTACAGTACGTGTACGTGGTTTCTCTTCTAACGTTTCATCCAATCCGTTGTATGTAGTGGATGGTGTCCGTCTGTCCGATATTTCAGGTCTTGACCCGAATGATATCGCTTCTATTGAAGTGTTGAAGGATGCTGCATCTGCTGCCATCTATGGTGCTGAGGCCGGTAATGGTGTCGTATTGATTTCTACCAAGAAAGGTACTAAAGGACAAGGTAAAATCAATTATGATTTCCAGTATACCATTCAGTCTGTAGGAAAAATTCCGGAACTGCTGAATGCGCAAGAATATAAGAACTATATGATGGAAGGTAATGTATACGATGCCAGTAAATTTGCGAATGACTGGGATGGTGTAACAGATACTAACTGGGCGGATGTTGTATTCGGAACAGGTATCATCCAGAAACATAATCTTTCATTCTCTAACGGAAATGATAAAGGTAACTATTACCTGTCTCTTTCTTATTTGGACAATGATGGTATCGTCAAAGGAGATGCCGACTTCTATAAACGTCTGACCGGTTCTATCAATGCGGATTATCAGATTAAAGACTGGTTGAAGGTAGGTACTACCAATCAGATTGAAAAATACAACTATCGTCAGCTGTCTCAGAACAATGCTTACGGAAGCTTCTTCCAGGCTGTAATGGAACTTGACCCGTTGACTCCGGATACTTATGCTCCGGGAAACCTGCCGGACAATATGGTAGCTGCAATGAACAACGGACAGACTCTGCTTACCGATGAAAACGGAAACTACTATGCTGTTTCTAAATTTGTGGAATCTGAAAACTATCATCCGATGATTATGAGAGACAATACAGTTCCGAAAAACAGCGGATTTAATGTCAACGGATCTGTATATGGAGAATTGAAACCGCTTGACGGATTGGTGATTACTTCTCGTTTCGGTTATCGTCTTTCCGGAACCCGTTCTTCTACAACGAACTTGCCGTATTATGGAAACTCTGTACAGAACAATAATTTCATTTCACAGAGTGGCACATCAAGTACAACCATTTATTGGCAGTGGGAAAACTTCGCGAACTATATCAAGACATTCAACGAACATACCATTACAGCTATGTTGGGTATGTCTTATCAGGAATCTACATACGATTATATTACAGCAGGCTATAGCGCAAACGGTGCAGATGCATTGCTGGGTAGAGATCCTTCTTTCTGGTATTTGAGCTACGGTAGCCCTTCTGCTTCCAAGAGTATTACCGGTGAAAAGACACGTACAGCCAAGTATTCTTACTTCGGACGTATCGGATATGATTTTGCAGGTAAGTATATGTTACAGGCTTCTCTTCGTGCTGATGCTGCCGATTTGGCTTATCTGCCTGCTAGCGGACGTTGGGGTTACTTCCCTGCAGTATCTGCCGGTTGGACAATCTCTGAAGAAAACTTCTTCGAACCGTTGAAGGATGTCGTTTCAAACTTGAAATTGCGTGCCAGCTGGGGTCAGAACGGTAGTTTGGCTGCCTTGGGTGGTTATGCATACGGTACTACCATGAACAATTCCGGTTATTATCCGTTTGTCCCGGGAAATACCTACATCACTGCTGTACGTCCGAATAGCTTGGGTAACGATGATTTGAAGTGGGAAACTTCTGAACAGTTGAATATCGGTTTGGATGCCCGTCTCTTCAATGACCGTCTGACTTTCTCTGTTGACTGGTTCAACAAGAAAACAAAAGACTTGCTGGTAACAGGAACTACTCCTTCCTTGATTATCGGTGGTACTACTTCACCGATTAATGCAGGTAATGTAAGTAATAAAGGTGTTGAATTTGAATTGGGATGGAGAGACAACATCGGTGATTTCAATTATAGCATTAAGGGAAATCTGGCTACATTGAAGAATGAGGTTACTTACCTGGATCCTTCTTTGACCCGTTTGGCAGGAACAACTTTCCATACCAGTACGATTACTTATTTTGAAGAAGGATATCCGGTTTACTATTTCCGTGGTTATGAATACGAAGGTGTAGATCCTGAAACAGGTGAACCGATTTTTGCAGATGTTGATGGTGATGGAACTGTCAATGAAAATGATAAGACTTATATCGGCGATGCAATTCCTGACTTTACATACGGTATTACTTTGACAGCAGCCTGGAAAGGATTGGATTTGAC
Organism: Phocaeicola barnesiae DSM 18169 = JCM 13652; assembly: GCF_000374585.1. Classification (GTDB taxonomy): domain Bacteria; phylum Bacteroidota; class Bacteroidia; order Bacteroidales; family Bacteroidaceae; genus Phocaeicola; species Phocaeicola barnesiae. The sequence continues at coordinate 257,159 of NZ_KB894645.1, read as the reverse complement.
TGTATTCGGAAGCGGTTCGTACGGAAACGATATCTTCAATTGTGCTACCCGTTCAGACCATATTTCAGCCAACAAGATGAAGAAGTTCTTCTATGATGACCGTTGGACTCCAGAACACACACAAGCTTCTGTTCCGAGAGCAAATGCTACTTCCATGGATAAATATCTGGTATCTGATGCTATGGTATTCGATGGTTCTTATTTCAAGATCAAACAGATTCAGTTGGGTTATACATTGCCGAAAGCGTGGACAAAGAAAGCTTTCATCCAGAACATGAGACTGTATGTTTCTTTGGAAGATTTCTTCACGTTTACTAAGTATGATGGATTTGATCCGGAAGCTTCTGCCAGCGATACTTCTGGTATGGGTATCGATATGGGTACTTATCCTACTTCAAAGAAAGTAATGTTAGGCTTCAATGTTGAATTTTAAATCAGAATTATTATGAAAAAGAAAAATAGATTATATATGATGGCCGGACTTTTATGTCTTGCCAGCCTTACAGGATGTGAAGACCGCCTGAATATTGGAAAACATGGAGATGTAGGTAGTCAGGAAACCTATTATCAGACGGATGATCAAGTTGAATCTGCAGCGTCGGCTTTATATGTGGCTTTCCGTTCCCAGCATTACAATTGGTTTTTTGTCAAGAACCTTTTGTCAGACGATATGTATACCGGAGGTGGTTCACGAGGTGACAACTCTGATATGGAACGTTTGAATGAGTATACTTTCGGTTCGGATCATGGAATGATTTCCAGTCTGTATTCTGGTTTGTATACGGTGGTGTATAATGCGAATCTGATTATTGATAAGGTAACTCCCGATACAGAAGCAAAACGTAGGGCAATTGCCGAGGCAAAATTCTTCCGCGCCTTTTCTTATATTGATTTGATTACTCTTTTTGGTAATGTGCCGATGGTGGATCATCTGCTTACTCCGGATGAATACCACATGGGAAATACCCCGAAAGAAACCTTGTGGGCATTTGTTGAAAGTGACTTGAATGCGGCTATCGGTGATGTAAACGGTGCCAGTGACCTTCCATCTAAATCAGATGTAAACGACAATACAGGTAATATCCGTGTGACAAAGGAAGCAGCCATGTCCTATTTGGGAAAGGCTTACCTGTTCCAAGGAAAATATGCTGAGGCAGCGGCTATTCTGGATAAAGTGATAGAATCCGGTAAATATGCCTTGTATCCTAACCTGGAAGGTCTGCAGCATGTGGAAGCCAACAACTGCTGCGAATCTATTCTGGAAGGACAGATGAGAAATGATGCTGAACAGATGTGGAATCAGTTTACTCAGTTATACTGTATGCTGGGATGGCGTTCATCCATGATGGATTTCTCTGAACAGGCTTCTGCATTTTCACAGGGGTGTTACGGATTCGGTAATCCGACAAAGGAACTGTATCAGGCTTTTGTGGATGAAGAAGGTAAGGACGGATATCGTTTGAACAAGTCAATCATTACCTATGACCAGTTGAAGGCTTTGGGAATTACCGTTCGTGACGGACAGAACATGCCTGGAAATGCCGGATATTTCTCATGGAAGTACCGGGCCTTGAAATCAGATTGTATGTTCGATAATCCGGGACTGCAATTCTATCAGTACATTAATGTGAAATTCATGCGTTATGCTGAAGTACTGCTGATGGCAGCCGAAGCGCATGTAATGGCTGGTAGCGGACAGGACAAAGCCGATGATTATGTGAACCAGATTAGAACACGTGCACAACTTCCAAGCAAGACCAATGTAACGCTCGAAGACATCAAGATAGAGAAGAGACTGGAACTGTGTATGGAATCTGTACGTTTCCAGGATCTGGTACGCTGGGGAGACACCGATGTTTTGGTTAATCAAGGAAAGAGTGTACCTTCGTTTATGATGCAGAATGGTACACCTACAGTGAACGCCGATGGTTTTACTAATAATCAGGCTGGTTTTAAAGAAAAAAACTTACTTTTGCCTATTCCTGAAAAAGAAATCATGTTGAATACAAACATGGAACAGAATCCGGGATGGTAAAAACGGAAGATATGTGTAATTAAAAATGATTTATTATGAAAAAACTGACATTATTTGCTAGCGCCTTTTTACTTTGTTTGGGAGTGAATGCCCAGCAGGCTCTTTGGGGAGGTACAGATTTGGTTTCCCCTCAGATCAACGAAGATAATACGGTAACTTTCCGCATACATGCTCCTAAAGCTTCGAAGGTAGAGATTGAGGGGGATTTTCTTCCTCCTACCAAAGTAGATACTCCGTTCGGTCCGCAGGATATTCCGAGCAGAGCTTCCTTCAAGGAAGGAAAGAATGGAGTATGGGAATATACTTCTTCAGTATTGCCCAGCGAACTTTACAGTTATTCTTTGTATGTGAATGATTTGAAGATGCCGGACCCGAACAACGTTTATCAGAACCGTGATATTGCCACCATGACCAATATCTTTCTGATTGGTGGTGGACAGGCCGATAACTATATGGTTCAGGAAGTTCCTCATGGAACAGTTGCCAAGGTATGGTACAGTAGTCCGGGACTGGATATGGAAGCCCGGAGAATGACAGTGTATACACCGGCTGGTTATGAAAGCAGCAAGAAGAAATATCCGGTTCTTTATCTGTTGCACGGAGCAGGTGGCGATGAGAACGCATGGACAGAATTGGGACGTGCCGCACAGATTCTGGATAACCTGATTGCCCAGGGAAAGGCTGAACCGATGATTGTGGTTATGCCGAACGGAAACGGTGCCCAGGAAGCGGCTCCGGGTGAAGCTCCGAACAGCATGGTGAAACCTTCATTCATGAACCCGAAAACCATGGATGGAGCCATCGAAAAGGCGTTTCCGGATGTCATGAAGTACATCGAGAAGAATTATCGGGTATATACCGATAAGAATCACCGGGCTATCGCCGGTCTGTCAATGGGTGGATTCCATTCATTGTATATCTCGGCTTATTATCCGGATAAGTTCGGTTATGTAGGACTTTTCTCCGCGGCTACCAGTAAGCAGGTAAACAAAGGAGTTACCTCGGATGTATACGAGAATCTGGAAGATAAATTGGCTGTACAGTTCAAAAATGCTCCGAAACTGTATTGGATTGGTATCGGTAAGACAGACTTCCTGTACAAGGACAATGCAGATTTCCGGAAAATATTGGATGATAATGGCTATAAATATACCTATATGGAAACAGACGGTGGCCATATATGGAAGAACTGGCGTATTTATCTGACAGAGTTTGCTCCGAAACTGTTCAAATAAAAACGGATTATAGGTTAGTCTTGTTGATATAGGGGGTTAGAATCGCTGTATTAATGCTTCCACTGAGGCATTAGTTACAGCGATTCTTTTTTTGTTGGGGAGAAGGGTAAGATTGGTTCAGAGGCGTTTGGTTGCCCGTAGAATTTCCCGTTTTCCTCCCGGAGGACCCGGCAGACGTTCTACCATGAATCCTGCAGCCTGTAACATGCGTCTTACGGCTCCTTTGGCACAGTAAGTCGTCAGGATGCCTTGTGGATTCAGTTGTTGATACAAAGTGTCGAACAAGGATTGTGTCCACATTTCCGGCTGTTTTTCCGGTGCGAAGGCATCGAAGTAGATGACGTCGTAGGTGGCGGGAAAGGTATACGAGGTGAAGTCTGTTTCTACCTTGTGCAGGGTGAAATAAGGGGTTAGCTGTACGTCGGTATTCCAGGCAGCCTGATGCAGGGCCTGGAAATCATCCTTTCTTTCCGGACAAATCAGTTCCGGGTATGTCAGCTGTTCAATCAATGCCGGCGTAACGGGATAACGTTCCAGCGTTGTATAATGGATGTTCCGTTGGTCGGTATCGGCTGTCAGCAGCGTGAGGAAAGCGTTCAGTCCTGTACCGAATCCGATTTCCAGTACGTGCGGGGCTTCTACAGAAGAATGTTTCAGTCCCATCTGGATAAAGATATGTTCCGATTCTGTCAGTGCCCCTTTTACGGAATGATAATGTTCGTTCAGTTCCGGCACGAAAAGGGTCTGGCTGCCATCGGCTGTCTGTTCAATTTGAATCATAGGTGTTTTTGTTTTAAGAGGGAAAGTTTAGAAAAGGCGGAAGATGCCCAAAGCGGCTGCCACGAGCAGTACGTACCGTATCAGTTTCCCCAGGGTCATGGAGAAAGTGACGATACCTATGTGGGCACGCATCAGTCCCAATACGATGAGGATAGCGTCGCCGATGACGGGCAGAAAAGAAAACAGTGCCATCCAGGCACCTTTCCCATGGATGAAGCGGGATGCTTTGTCCAGCTGTTTCTTGTCCACTTTCAGGTATTTTTCTATCCATTCCATTTTGCCCAGGTGTCCTATCCAGTAGCAGGTCAGTCCGCCCAAAGCGTTTCCGGCGGTGGTGGAGATAGTAGACCATACGGGGTCGAGTCCCAGACCGATACAGGCCAGTAATACAGCTTCCGAACTGAAGGGCAGGATGGTCCCTGCCAGGAAGGCGGAAATGAACATACCGATGTATCCCCATTCCGTCAGATAGTGTAAAAATGCGTCCATACGTTGAAAAGTGTCATGATGCCTAGAAGGGCGAGGATAACCCACAGGCTGATTTGTGTGAACCGGTTGAATACCAGCGCAAAAAAATGGCCGAAGAATATCGAGGCGCATATCAGCAGCATCGGGAACAACCCGTTGAAAGAGGCAGGAAGTAACAGGATGAAGGCGATAACGATGATTTCCAGTGCCATGAGTGTCCGTAGCAGAATACGGGTCTGTACCTTGTCCTGATAGGTTTGAGTCAGGCTTTGTGCCGTACACAGAAGGGTGATGGCCAGTAGGATTCCCAACGACAGGTATTGGTCCCATCCGAGCAGGTTATAATCGGGTATAACCGGTATCAGCTGTTGGCGGAATTCCTGGGCTGTTTCCAGCCAGTTCCCTTTGTAGAGCAGGTAGCAGCTTCCTAACCAGTAGGGAGTCAGCAGTCCCAGCACACCGGCAAAGAAGGTGCGTGGATTCAGGGAGCGGAGCTGAATCATCAGCAGATACAGGACGGGAGTCAGGTAAAGTGTCTGCGGAACGATGATTCCGATGATTCCTACACAGCAGAATGCGTGATAGATGGTGGTCGATGCGGAAGGCAATTCGAAGCTTCTGAACAGGGAGAAAAGCATACCGATGAACAGCAGCGGCAGAAAGGTCCCGGCACCGAAGGTATGTAGGAACGGACAGACGGAAAAACAGACTAGAAAGAACGCGGAGGGGAGTGAAGTACGTGTCCGTATCAGGGCAAAGGTGGTGTTCAATTCGATAATCAGGTAGGTGACGCAGGCACACATGAGCCATGCACCCAGACTCTCCCAGCCCTGGAAGGAGATTCCGCAGAACACCAATGACAAAAGAATAGCAACGGGAAGAGTCAATCTACCCGTTGCTACCTGATATTGGAATCTGTTTTTTACAGACATAGTTTTCTTGATTGATTACAGATCGAATCCGATGTCGGAACGGAAATACTTCTTTTCGAAGTGAATCTTTCCGGCATTTTCGAATGACAGAGCCAAGGCTTCTTCCTTGTTGGTTCCGTAAGAGCTGACAGCGATGACGCGTCCGCCGCTGGTCACTACCTGATTGTCCTTCATGGCGGTTCCTGCGTGGAAAACGATACTGCCACCAGCCTTTGCTTCTTCGATACCTGTCATCGGGAATCCTTTTTCGTAGGCTTCCGGATAACCGCCGGATACCAGCATGACGCAGACTGCCGAACGCGGGTCGATTTCGAGGGATTTCTCGGCCAGGTTACCGGCAGCGACTCCTTCGAACAGGTCTACCAGGTCGCTCTTGATACGCAGCATGACACTTTCTGTTTCCGGGTCGCCCATGCGTACGTTGTATTCGATGACCATCGGCTCACCTTTCACATTGATGAGGCCGAAGAAGATGAAACCTTTGTAGTCGATGCCTTCGGCGGCCAGTCCTTCTACGGTCGGACGGATGATGCGGTCTTCCACCTTCTTCATCCAGGCAGCATCGGCAAACGGAACCGGAGATACAGAACCCATACCGCCGGTATTCAGGCCTTTATCGCCTTCGCCGATACGTTTGTAGTCCTTGGCTTCCGGCAGAATCTTGTAGTTTTTTCCGTCGGTCAGTACGAATACCGAGCATTCGATACCGCTCAGGAACTCTTCGATGACTACGGTCGATGAGGCGTTTCCGAACATACCGCCCAACATCTCCTTCAGCTCTTTCTTGGCTTCTTCCAGGGTAGGCAGAATCAGTACGCCTTTTCCGGCGCACAGACCGTCGGCTTTCAGTACGTATGGAGCTTCCAGTGTTTCCAGGAAAGCCAGTCCCTCTTCCAGGTTGGCGGCAGTGATGCTCTTGTAGCCGGCAGTCGGGATGTGGTGACGCTGCATGAAGCCTTTGGCAAATTCCTTGCTGCCTTCCAGTACGGCTCCGGCTTTGGATGGACCGATGACCGGAACGGCTTTCAGCGCTTCATTGTTCTTGAAGTAGTCATAGATACCTTTTACCAGCGGGTCTTCCGGTCCTACTACTACCATGTCGATACCTTTTTCCAGTACCAGCTGTTTGATGGCATCGAAATCGTCGGCCTTGATGGCTACGTTTTCGCCTACTTCACGTGTTCCGGCATTTCCCGGAGCGATGTATAATTTTTCGATTTTCGGGCTTTGGGCGATTTTCCATGCCAGGGCATGTTCACGTCCACCTGAACCTAATAATAAAAGCTTCATATCGTTGTAAAGGTTTAATTGGTTTATTTCAGGTAATCTTCAAAGTAACGGGTGATGTGTTCATGCAGGTGTACCCGGTCTCTTCCCATCATGTTGTGACCGTCCTCCGGATAGATGAACAGGTCCGGATGTGTGCCGGCTTCGATGCAGGCACGCAGGAAGGTATAGGTATGTTGCGGTACACAGGTCGGGTCCGTTCCGCCGATGATGACCTGCAGACGGCCTTTCAGGTTGCCGGCCTTTTCGCGGAGGTTGGAGTTCTTGTAGCCTTCCGGATTGTCCTGTGGACTGTCCATGTAGCGTTCTCCGTACATCACTTCATACAGGTGCCAGTCGATGACCGGACCTCCGGCTACGCCTACCTTGAAGATTTCCGGATAAGTCAGCATCAGGTTGGTGGTCATGAAACCTCCGAAGCTCCAGCCGTGTACACCGATTTTATCTGCATCTACATAGGGTAGGGATTGCAGGAATTTGGCTCCTTCTACCTGGTCTTTCATTTCTTCTTCACCCAGGTGACGGAAGGTGCAGTTCTCGAAGTTCAATCCGCGGTTGTCGCTGCCACGGCTGTCAACCGTAAGCATGACATATCCTTTCTGAGCCATGTACAGGTCCCATCCACGGGCATCGTAGAAGCGGTTGTTATGAATCAGTTGGGCATGCGGACCACCGTATACATAGATGATGGCCGGGTATTTCTTGTTCGGGTCGAAGTTGACCGGTTTGATAAGACGGTAGTAGAGGTCTGTCTTTCCGTCGGCCGATTTCAATGTACCCAGTGTGATTTCCGGCAGGTTGTAGTTTTCAATCAGCGGGTCGGTAGCGGTCAGCAGTACGGTTCCCTGTTTTCCGTTGGTCGGTAGCAGACTGATTTCACGTGGAACACTGAAGGAATTGAAGTTGTCTATCAGATAAGTACCGCTGGCCGATAATTGGGCGTAGTGCATACCGTCTTCCTTGCCGATTAAGGTACGCTTTCCGTCGTTTACATTGACCGTGAAGATATTGGTCTGCAACGGAGAGATTTCCGTACTTCCGATGATGACCTGTTTCTTGGCCGGGTTGAATCCCAATACCTGCTGTACCAGCCAGTCTCCCTGGGTCAGTGGAGTGACCTTGACAGATTCCTTGTAGGTACCGCCGGCCTTCGCTTCTTTTTCCACCGGAGTCACTTCCGATGCCGTATCAAACAGATACAGGTGGTTGAAGCCGTCACGCTGGCTCTGATACAGGAACTTGCTGCTGTCCCACGGCAGGAACAGCAAGGGTTGCTGAGGCTCTACGTATTTCGGGTGAGTCTCTTCGTAGAGAACAGCCTCCTTGGCACCGGTTTCGGCGTTGTAGCGTACCAGTTGGGCATGGTTCTGGTCACGGTTCAGTTCGATGACGTAGATGTTCTTTTCATCCGGCGACCAGCTGATGTTGGTGAAGTAGCGGTCGGTCGGATCGCCTGCCTGCAGGTATACAGTCTTGCCGGACTGTACGTTGTATACCCCGACGGTTACCTGATGGCTGGTCATGCCTGCCATCGGATATTTGTCCGGTTCCAGGGTGGCGATGCGGGTAGAGGTGTTCACCTGCGGATAATCGGTCACCATGCTCTGGTCCATGCGGTAGAAGGCCAGGTAAGTGCCTTTCGGACTCCAGAATGTACCTTTATAGATACCGAATTCGTTGCGGTGTACGGCCTGTCCGTATACGATGTCATGCAGTTTCTCGTTGTCTTTCTCCGGGCTGACAGCCTTGCTGGTCTCTCCCTGGTTGGCGATGTACAGGTGGTCGCCGGCTGTATAGGCCAGGTAACCGTTGGCCTTGCAGAAATCATAGTTGGCAGCTCCCTGTTCCGGGATACGGAACATGTTGGTAATCTGTTTCTTTCCGAAGTCGTAGCAGAACATGTAGTTTTCGCTGACCTGTTCGTTGCCGGCCTTTCCTGAGAACAGGATGACCTTCCGGTCGCCCCATGGCAGTGAAGCGCCGGACAAGGTACGCAGCGGTTTGATGGAATATTCCGGCTTATACGGCAGGTTGTTGCCGGACAAGGCCGCGTTTACCTCTTCCAGTGTAACGAGCGGTTTTTCTTTGCCGTTCTTTAAATCAATCTGTTGGATAGCTTCCACATCGGTGCGGACACAGACATCTCCCCACCATTGCAGGCCGGGCATTGATTTCGGAACCAGGTTGAAGTAGTTCTCTCCACCCGGAATGACATCTTCCAGGGTAAATGCCTTCTTTTCTTGTGCAGTAGCGCTCAGTGCCGTCATACAGCAGAACAGTATGAAATGAAATATACGTTTCATGAATAATCGGGTTTTATCAGTCTTCGTTCAATTCTTCTCTTTTCTTGCGCAGGTCGTGCATGTACTGCGGACGTGGTCCCGGTTTCGGACGTCCGTCGTCGGTATTCGGCCGTTTCGGACGCGGATTCTCAGTATCTCTGTTACGGAAGCTGTTGCGGCGTTCGCGGTCTTCGCGGAATCCTTCCTTGCGGTCTCCACGGAAACCTTCTTTCCGGTCACCTCGGAAACCTCCCTTGCGGTCTTCGCGGAAGCCTTCTTTCCGGTCGCGGAATCCACCTTTGCGCTCACCGCGTTCTTCTTCATTCCGTCTGCTGCGGCCTTCGGAACGTCTGTTCCGGTCGTAGGTAGCCTTTTCTGCTGTCATGCGTGGGCGTCTGAACGGTTTCTTGTCTTCTCCTTCCCGTTTCGGTTTGAATTCGGTATCGCTGTTTTCACTGCGGAAATCCTTGAATTTACCGTCGAAAAGCTGGTATTTGCGGAGCTGGCATTCCAGGGCACCGTTGAACAGAGGTATCTTTACAGAGGCTTTCAAGCCAATCTGGTCGAAACATTCGTCGCGGTAGCTCAGAATCCAGGCGTCATTCCCTGTAAAGGCATGTTTCAGGCGTTCACCGATCATCTGATACAGCCCCAGCAAGTCTTCCGAAGAGATACGTTCGCCGTAAGGCGGGTTCATGATGATGATACTCTTTTCCGCCGGCTGTTCGAACTGCTGGAACGGTTGGATGGCCAGTATGACATCCTTGCTGACGCCCGCTGCCTTCACGTTGTGGGTAGCGATTTCGTTCGCTTTCGGATTGTTGTCGTATCCGTATATCTTGTGGGTAAATTCTTTTTCCTGTGAATCGTCGTTATAGATGGAATCGAACAGTTCCTGGTCGAAGTCTTTCCATTTTTCGAAGCCATATTCCTTGCGGAACACACCCGGAGCGATGTTGCGGGCAATCAGAGCCGCCTCGATAGGAATGGTACCCGAACCGCACATCGGGTCAATCAGGTCGCATTCTCCACGCCAGCCGGTCATCAGGATGATACCTGCGGCCAGTACCTCGTTCAGCGGAGCTTCCACCTGTTCCTGACGGTAGCCGCGTCGGTGCAGTGACTCGCCGGAACTGTCGAGCGAAAGGGTACACTGGTCTTCGGCAATGTGGATGTTGATGGCCAGGTCCGGATTGTTGATGCGTACTGACGGACGGTTACCGGTCTTTTCGCGGAAATAGTCTACGATAGCATCTTTCACCTTATAAGCCACGAACTTGGAATGACGGAACTCGGTCGAGAATACTACGGCATCTACGGCAAAGCTGCTCATGTTGTCCAGATAGTTTTCCCAGGCGATGCTTTTTACGGCGTCGTATACTTCGTCTGCTGTCTTGGCAGTAAAATGTTTGATGGGTTTCAGGATACGGATAGCGGTACGCAGGCAGAAATTGGCCTTATACATCATAGCTTTGTCGCCTGTAAAGGAAACCATGCGGCGTCCGATTTCAATGTTGCTCGCTCCTAACTCGGTGAGTTCTTGTGCCAATACATCTTCCAGCCCTTGGAAGGTTTTGGCAATCAGCTCGAATTCTTGATTCATGTTGATTTAATTACGTAATTTCAAATGATTGTGCAAAAATAGGTATTTTCAGCCAGTCGGTCAACTGTTTGTACATAAAATGCTTGACATGACGGCTGTTTGGAAACAGCTTAGAAATCCTTGCTTTTCCGCTGTACGATGCGGGCGCCCGGTTCTACACTTTCCGTTACCCAGATGTTACCGCCGATGGTAGCTCCCTTGCCGATGGTGATACGGCCCAGGATGGTAGCGTTGGAATAGACAATGACATCGTCTTCCAGGATGGGGTGGCGGGGGATTCCCTTGATGGGGTTTCCGTCATCGTCCAGCGGGAAACTTTTGGCTCCCAAGGTGACTCCCTGATACAGTTTGACATTGTTTCCGATGATGCAGGTCGCACCAATGACAACTCCTGTTCCGTGGTCGATGGTGAAGTGGTGTCCTATCTGTGCGCCCGGATGAATATCGATACCGGTTTCCGAGTGTGCCATTTCGGTGATGATGCGCGGAATAAGTGGAATATTCAGTTTATACAGTTCGTGAGCAATCCGGTAATTCGTGATGGCACGGATAATCGGATAACAGCAGATGATTTCGCCGAAACAGGTAGCTGCCGGGTCGCCGTAGTAGGCGGCTTCCACATCGGTAGCCAGAATCTGCCGCATTTCGGGCAGGTGACTGATGAATTCGGCGGCAAGTTTGGCCGACGTGGCACGGCAGGGAGATTCATATTCCTGGATGCCGGAGTTCTCCACACCGAAACAGAGTCCGGCCTGAATCTGGTCGGTCAGCAGTTCGAAGAGTTCCTCGATGTTTACTCCGATGTGGTAGTTGATGGTCTGGCTGTTGATGGTGGAATTTCCGAAATACCCCGGGAAGAGGATGGAGCGGGCCAGCTCTACGATGCGTTGCAGCGATTTCCCCGACGGGAGCGGTTCACCTTCCTTGTGCTGGTGGAACAGTCCCTGATAGGATTGGCTGTCTGACAGCTCGTCCACCGCTTTGGTCAGTATGTGTGTATAATCTAACGGACTCATAATCGATTCTTTGTGTGATGATTTGCAAAGGTACGAAAAAATTGATGCAATGGGCTTTTCCCGCTTGAAAATGTATGCGATTATGCCGTTGAGATGTCTTCCGGAAAAACGTCCGTTTGTTTGACTTGGAACGAACGGACGTTTTCCTCAAGATGTCCGTTCGTTTGCTCCGATACGTCCGTTCGTTTTTTCCCGGGCTGTTTTTAGGGTTCTTGAGGAATCTTTTATACCTTTGGGCACTTATATGAAACACTGGAATATTTAAGGAAACTACATGGATACCTGGAAAAAACATGTCGTAAGTGGGGGAGGCTGGCTGCTGTTGGGACTGGCGGTAGCCGGTTATTGCCAGTCTTTTCTGGCTTATCATTTCTTTTATCAGGAACAGTTCTACATGTTCCGCTTCAGCAAGGAATATGCTGTCGATACCTTGTGGCAGGTAGGAGGTGTAACCGCTTATCTGGCTGCTTTCGTTGTCCAGTTCTTTCTGATACCTTTTGTCGGTCCGCTGGTAATGGGATTGTCGGTTGTAGTCCTGGGCTGGTTGATGAAAAATGTCTGGAGAAAGATAGCTGTGTCCTGCTCCCTTCCGTTGCTGTACCTGTTGCCGGGTATCTGTACGGTCTGGGCCTGTATGGATTTCAATTATCATTTTGACGGTCTGTTGAGCCTGTTGCTGGCGCTGGTCTGTCTGAACGGTTACTTACGGATAGGCAGTTTCCGCTGGCGGATGGTGTATGGGGCTGTTACCGCATGGGTAGGATATCTGCTGGCAGGTCCTCATCTGTTGCTGGCGGTGATAGCGGCCGTACTTTGGGAAGTATGTTGCGGGAAGAGCCGGTGGAAAGGAGGAAGCCTGTTGCTGCTTCCTTGGGGATTCGGACTTCCGTTGCTGTTGTATGGCTTGGGATGGGGAGGAGAATGGCGCCTGTTGGCTACGCCCGATGCCTATTATCATCCGTTGCTGCTGTCTCAGAAAGTCAATTACCTGCCGGGAATCCTGGTGCTGCTGAATGTGTTGGCAGCCTGTATATTGCACCGGAGCCGGAAATCTTTGTCCGGCTGGAGGCTTTGGGCTTCTTGGGGAATACAGATATGCCTGTTGGCCGGAATTTTCCATCAGGGCATCAGACACTATAGCAATGACCGGAACTATGAAATCAAGGTGTTGGATTATTACAGCCGTACCGGACAGTGGCAGCAGATACTCGATTATCCGGGACTGCGTGCCGGACAGAACGCCATGCACGCCTGTTATCAGAATCTGGCTCTCTCTCATCTCGGTAAATTGGGAGACGAACTTTTCCGTTATCCGCAGTGTGGAAGATGGGGGGCCGTCATTTCCTGGAATAAAACGGTCAATGCTTCCATGCTGTTGAGCGATGTCTATTATCAGATGGGGAATCTTGCTTTGTCTCAGGAAATGGCTTTCGAGGGAATGATTGCTTCGGAGCGGGCTGTGAATCCCCGCCTGTTGCTGAGGCTGGTACAGACCAATCTGATTGGCGGTCATGATGCAGTGGCCGAAAAATACATATCGTTGCTGGAAGAGACCTGCATGTATGCGGAACAGGCCGGTGCATACCGTCGTTTCCTGCATCATCCGGAACTGCTTCGGCAGGATGCGGAGCTGGGTCCCCGGCAGGCTTGTGTACAGCATGCTTCAGGACTGACGAATGCGCAGAAAGCGGCGGTAGACTTGTTTCAGGTGGTCCGCTCGAATCCGGAGTATCAGCCGGCTTTCCAATATTTCGGAGCCATTTGTCTGTTATGTAAGGATTTGAAGTCTTTCGGCGAACTGATGGAATACTGGAAACAGGCAGGCAGTGTCTGTCCGTTGCCGGTCGCTTTTCAGGAAGCATGGGTCTTTATGCATGCCGGAGAGCCGGAGTTATGGGCGGCATACGGTGTGTCGGAAGCTGTGGCCGGACGTTTCAAGGAATACGGAGGACTGGTCTCTGCCGGTCGGCAGGATCATAGTCTGGCCTATCGGTTGCAGAATCATTTCGGAGATACTTTCTGGTTTTATTACATGTTTACGAAATAAGAGAGAAAAAACAGATGAAACAGAATCGGATAATAATTATATATGTATGGTTCCTGCTGATGGCTTTTGTGGGGACAGGATGTTCTTCGTCTGAACCGGTGGCAGAAGAAACCTTATCGGAGCAGCCGGCTATTTTCCCGGATTACCTGGATGTGACAATTCCGGCGAATATTGCTCCTTTGTGTTTCTGCCTGGAAATGGAAATTGGAGAAGAAGCTGTGGCAACCGTGTCTTGCGGAACGGAGAAACTGGTGGTCGGTTCCAGTGAAGACGGTTTCCGGATTCCGGAAAAAGGATGGAAGCGGTTGTTGGAAACGGCAGCCGGCAAGGACCTGGAAGTGAAGGTATTCGTCAAGCGACAGGGAAAATGGGTGGTCTATCAGCCTTTCCGGTGGCATGTATCGGCCGATGCGGTCGACCCGTATCTGGTGTATCGACTGATAGGGCCGGGGTATGAATTATGGAATACCATGGGTATCTACCAGCGTGACCTGACCGGTTTCCGTCAGACGGCCATTCTGACCAATGAATCCACACAGCATAACTGCATGAATTGCCATTCGTTCCGTTCGCAAGACCCGTCGGAAATGCTGTTTCACATGCGGGCCAAGTTGGGAGGAACCTATCTGGCAGGAAAAGAGGGGGTGGAAAAACTGGATACCAAGGTGAACGAGGCTATCCAGACTTTGGTTTATCCGTCGTGGCACCCTTCTGGCAATTATGTTGCTTTTTCGGTCAACCAGACCCGTCAGGCTTTTCACATGAACCATCCCAACCGGATAGAGGTGTACGATCTGGCATCGGATGTAGTGGTATACGATGTCCGTCGGCATGAGGTCGTGACCGATTCGTTGTTGTCGGCTTCCGGTGCTTTCGAGACTTTTCCCACCTTTTCTCCCGATGGGAAAACCCTTTATTTCTGTTCGGCAACGGCCCGGCCGATGCCTGCCGAGTTCGAACAGGTGCGGTACAGTCTGTGTGCCATCGGCTTCGACTCTGAAAATAGGAAGTTCGGGAATCAGGTGGATACTTTGTTTCAGGCCGATAATCTGAAAAAGAGTGTTTCTTTCCCTCGGGTATCGCCGGATGGCAGATTTCTGGTGTTTACGGCTGCCTCTTATGGTAATTTCTCTATCTGGCACAAGGATGCCGATTTGTATCTGATGGATTTGCATACCCGGAAATGGACTCCGATGACAGCAGCCAACAGTCGGGATGTAGAAAGTTATCACTCCTGGAGCAGCAGCGGCCGGTGGCTGGTGTTCAGCAGCCGGCGGATAGACGGACTGTATACCCATCCTTACCTGGTACACATTGGTGCGGACGGCGTGTGCAGCAAGCCTTTTGTGGTGCCGCAGGAATCTCCGGATTTCTATCGGCGTTTCCTGTATTCGTTCAATATTCCGGAACTGGTGAAAGGAAAGGTGGAAGTGAATCGTCGGAAGGTGGTGGAAGCGGCTGCTCGACCGGGGACACCCGTTACCTTGGGAAAATGAGTCTTTGATTTTAAAAATGAATCTGTGAGGATATATATATGGTAGTGAACAAGAAGAACCCTTTTGCCTACAAAGCGAAGCAGGCGGGGAAGAAGAAAACCAGCGGAAAACGTGTCGGGAAGTCCCGTCCCGAAAAGGCGAATAACCAGTTGAACCGACGGGTGAAATAAGGAGAAAGGTCACAGTCTCCGTAATACGGAGGTTGTGACCTTTTTAAATACTTTTCAGACGATGCTCAATTGACATTTCAATGATAATTGAATTCGTCTGATGGGGTTTTAGCGTTTCTTGGAACTTTTACGGCGGCTACCGGACTTCTTCGTTTCCTTGACCGGTTCTGCTGCTTTTGTTTCTGTTTCCGGGACATCCGGTGTCAGTACATTGTCTGCCAAGACGAAATCCAGCTGTTTCTTTTCCAGGTTGGCACGCGCCACCTTGATTTGAATCGGGTCGCCCAGGCTGAATTTCTGGTGGTGACGACGGCCGATGAGGCAGTAGTTCTTTTCATCGAACTCGTAGTAGTCATTGCCCAAATCGCGCATGGAAACCATGCCTTCGCATTTGTTTTCGTTGATTTCGACGTAAAGTCCCCATTCCGTTACACCAGAGATGACACCGTCGTATACATTACCGATACGCTCACCCATGAATTCCACCTGTTTGTATTTGATGGAGGCACGTTCGGCACTGGCTGCCGTCTGCTCCATGGCAGAACTGTGTTCACACAACGCTTCGTACTTGTCGGCTTGGGCAGTACGTCCTCCGGCCAGGTAACGGGTCAGCAGACGGTGTACCATCAGGTCCGGATACCGGCGGATCGGCGAGGTGAAGTGGGTATAATAATCGAAGGCCAGTCCGTAGTGTCCGATGTTGTGGATGGAGTAACGTGCCTTCTGCATGGCCCGTAGGGAGACGGTCTCTATCAGGTTCTGTTCCTTCTTTCCGCTGATGTCGGCCAACAGGCGGTTGATGGATTTCGAAACGTCTGTCTTGCTGCCTCCGGTCCGTATCTTGTAGCCGAAGCGGGCGATGAACTGGCTCAGATTATCCAGTTTGTCCGGGTCCGGTAAATCGTGGATACGGTAGGGAAGGACTTTCGCCTTTTTGTTCTTGGGCACTTTACCGATGTGTTCGGCTACGGTACGGTTGGCCAGTAGCATAAACTCTTCTATCAGTTTGTTGGCTTCCTTCGATTCCTTGAAGTAGACACTCAGCGGCTTGCCGGTCTCGTCGATTTCGAAGCGTACTTCGCAACGGTCGAAATTGATGGAACCGTTCGCCATTCGTTTTTCGCGGAGAATCTGGGCCAGCTTGTTCAGAGTCAGAATCTCTTCCTTGTATTCCCCTTCGCCGGTTTCGATAATCTGTTGTGCCTCTTCGTACGTAAAGCGGCGGTTGGACTTGATGACGGTATGTCGGATGCGGTAGTCTTTTACTTCGGCCCGTTCGTTCAGGGTGAAGATGACCGAATAGGCCAGTTTTTCTTCATCCGGACGCAGGGAGCAGATGAAGTTACACAGACGTTCCGGAAGCATCGGGATGGTACGGTCTACCAGGTATACGGAAGTCGCCCGTTGGGCAGCCTCCTTGTCGATGACACTGCCTTCCTTGACATAATGCGATACATCGGCGATGTGTACACCTACTTCCCACAGTCCCGGTTTCAGCTGCCGGATGGAAAGGGCATCATCGAAGTCCTTGGCGTCTTTCGGGTCGATGGTGAAGGTTACCACTTCCCGGCAGTCTTCACGTTCCGCATAGTCTTCGGGAGTGATTTCAGCCGGAATCTTTTCGGCGGCTGCTTCTACGTTCTGCGGGTAAGTATACGGTAATCCGTATTCGGCCAGAATGGCGTGCATTTCGGTGGTATTCTCACCGGCCTTGCCCAGAATATCGATGACAGCTCCGAAGGGGTTCTTGGCTTCTTCGGGCCATTCCGTAATTTTCACTACAGCCTTGTCGCCGTCTTTACCGCCTTTCAGCTTGTCCTTCGGGATGAAGATATCGTTGGCCAGGGTACTGGTTTCCGTCAGCAGGAAAGCATAGTTCTTGCTGACCTTCAGAGTTCCTACGAAGGTTGTATTGGCACGTTCCAGAATCTCGATGACCTGACCTTCCAGGCTTTTCTTCTTGCATTTGGCACACAAGGCCACTTTTACCTTGTCGTTGTTCATGGCATGGGCCGAATTCCGTTCGGCAATGAAGATCGGTTCTCCTCCGTCTTCCGGAATGAACGAGTTCTTTCCGTTGCTTTTGCGTTGGAAGGTACCCGTCAGAATTTGTCCCTTGTCATTCAGTTTGTATTTGCCTTTTTCTACTTCGATGAGGAAGTTATCTTCGACCATTTCCTGAACGGTGTCTGCACAGAGCATCTTCAGTGGATGGGTAGTCAAGTTGAGTCCCTGAAACAACTGTTTGAGGCTGAATGCTTCAAACGGCTTGGTGCGGATGTAGCTGATAAGCGTTTCTACCAGCTCTTTTTTCTTCATGCGTTTTCCGCCTTTTTTTTCTTTCTTTTTCTTAGCCATGTCGTTCCTTATTTAAAAATTAGTATCTACAAAGTAAACAAAATAAATGCAATTCGCTGCGATTTCATCCGTTTATTTTCTGACAAGGAATTAAAAACCATTATCTTTGTACATTCCTAACCAGAATGTAACAGAATGGAAATTATTTTTTCCAAGACATAGGGAGAAATAGGCGTTTAAATGTTTTCAATGATAGGAAAAGCCGGGAATAGTCGGTGGATGTAGAACCCGAAACAAAAGTTATGAAGAAAAAAATATTAGTGACCGGATCCAGTGGCTTCATCGGGAGTTTTCTGGTAGAAGGCGGATTGGAACGTGGATTCCAGGTTTGGGCCGGTGTGCGGAAACGGAGCAGCCGGAAATACCTGCAGGATAGCCGTATCCAGTTCGCGGAGCTGGATTTTACGGACAGTACGCATTTGGAGGAACAGTTGAAGCAGCATCGGATGCAACATGGAGGATGGGATTACATCATTCATTGTGCGGGTGTGACCAAATGTCTTGATAAGGCAGACTTCGAGATGGGTAATTACTGGGCGACCCGTCTGTTTATCGAAACCCTGCAACGACTGAATATGGTTCCGGAACGGTTCCTGTATCTCAGTTCGTTGAGTGTGTTCGGCCCGATTCATGAAAAGAATTATCAGTCTATCACAGAAACCGATGTCCCGAAACCTGATACGGCGTATGGACTGAGCAAGTTACATACGGAAGAATACCTGGCTTCCTTGAAGGATTTTCCATACGTCATTTTCCGGCCGACCGGTGTGTACGGTCCACGGGAACGGGATTATTTCCTGATGGCAAAGTCTATCCGGAATCATGTGGATTTCATGGCCGGTTTCCGGCGGCAGGACCTGACTTTTGTCTTTGTGAAAGACCTGGTGCAGGCTATTTACCTGGCTATCGACAAACAGGTGATACGTCGGTCTTATTTTGTAACGGATGGCGATGTATACAGCAGCCGTACGTTTTCGGACCTGATACGGAAGGAATTGGGAAATCCCTGGATGTTCCGTTTCATCTGTCCGTTGTGGTTGCTGAAAGTGATTTCGTTCGTTTCGGAAAACGTCGCGAAATTGCTTCGCAAGCCGAGTACGCTGAATTGCGACAAATACAAAATCATGAGGCAGCGCAACTGGCGGTGCGACATTACACCGCTGGAAAAGGAATTGGGATACCGTCCGGAGTATCCGTTGGAGAGAGGTGTCAAAGAAATAATCGCTTGGTATAAGAAAGAAGGATGGCTATAGATTTGAAATTGTTTGAACGGGTACACAGTGGCAGGGGACTGTTTGCCGTAGAAAGTATCAGCTTGATATACAATGCGCTGACATCAATCCTGATATTGATTCTGTTTTCGCGGATGGACCATCCGGAACTGATGCTGATGGAGCGTCTGGGTATCGTTGTCCTGACGTTCGGGTTGATTTACCTGTACCAGTTGTTCCCTTGCCGGCTGACGGCTTTCATCCGTATGGCGGTACAGATGTCTTTGTTGGCATACTGGTACCCCGATACGTTCGAGTTCAACCGCCTGTTCCCGAACCTGGACCATGTGTTTGCCCGGTTGGAGCAATGGCTGTTCCATTGCCAGCCTTCGGTGGAGTTCTGTAAGCTCTGTCCGTCCGCCTGGTTCAGCGAACCGTTCAATATGGGGTATTTCTTTTATTATCCCATGATTCTGGTGGTGGTAGTCTATTATTTCCTGAACCGTTTCGAATGGTTCGAGAAAATCTGTTTTGTGCTGGTTACTTCTTTCTTTATCTACTACCTGTTCTATATCCTGGTTCCGGTGGCAGGTCCTCAGTTCTATTTTCCGGCCATTGGGATGGATAAGGTAAATGCCTGTGATTTTCCGGCTATCGGTACTTATTTCAATACGAACGATTACCTGATTCCGGGCCCTGGTTATGAACACGGCTTTTTCTACAATTTGGTAGAAGCTTCGCAGGAAGTAGGGGAACGTCCTACGGCGGCTTTCCCGAGTTCGCACGTGGGTATCTCTACCATTGTGATGATTATGGCCTGGCGTATCAATCATAAACTGGCTTATGTGCTGGCTCCGTTCTATATCCTGTTGTGCTGTGCTACGGTATACATTCAGGCGCATTACCTGATTGATGCTTTGGTGGGCTTTGGTACGGCTTTCTTTGTCTACCAGTTGGCTACACTGATGTACAAGCGTTGGTTCATCTCGCCAGTTTTTCGGGTAAAAGAGTAAAAAAATCCGTTTTTTCTGTTACCTTTGAGTGAAAACTGCGTTTAATAGGTAGAAATAGAAATTTTAAATCAATCACAAACAGAAATGAAAACATTAGCACAAGTGAAATCGGCAGCGTTCATCGTTGCTTTGTCAGTGAGTTTATCAAGCTGTTTCGCTGGAAGCAGCAGTAATGGAAACGGCCTGTTCCAGACTCAGGGAATTGTTCCCAGTAAAACGTATGTAACGAAAAAGGTATCTCTTTCGGATATCCAGGCTATCAGTTCCTCTTCTTCGGTCGATGTGGTCTATTATCAGACGGCTACCTCATCTCCATACGCCGAGATTTATGCACCGGACAATCTGATAGAACGTATCCGTGTGGAAGAATCGCATGGTACACTTAATGTCGGTATGCAACGCGGTACTTCCATCAAAGGGAAATGTACCTACGAGGTACGTGTCTATGCGCCGGAAGTCGTTTCTTTTGAGACAGGAAGCTCTTCCGATATCGAATTGGCTAACGGTTTGACGACCCAGAAACCGGTCAGTCTTTCGGCTTCGAGCAGTGGCGATATTACGGCTGAGTCGGTAAAATGTGGTGACTTGACCGCACAGATTTCCAGCAGTGGAGATATTGCGCTCAATCGGGTAGAATGTCAGCGTGCTTCGGTAGATGTTTCCAGTAGCGGTGATGTCAAGATGGAGTCGTTGCGTTGCACTCAATTGAAAACTGAGGTTTCTTCTTCGGGCGACTGTAAGATTAAAGGTATTGATTGCCGAGGCGATGTGCAGGCTTCTGCCAGTTCTTCGGGCGACATCGTGTTGGAAGGTACTTGCCGGAACGCTGTCCTTGAGTCGGGTTCTGCCGGTGATGTCCGTGCCGACAAGTTACGTGCCGCCGATGTGACAGCCAGCAG
Organism: Phocaeicola barnesiae DSM 18169 = JCM 13652; assembly: GCF_000374585.1. Lineage (GTDB taxonomy): Bacteria > Bacteroidota > Bacteroidia > Bacteroidales > Bacteroidaceae > Phocaeicola > Phocaeicola barnesiae. The sequence goes on along the minus strand of NZ_KB894645.1, from coordinate 236,327 downwards.
TTCTTCTGCCGGTGACATAACCTGTTCTGCCAGCGGTACTTTGGACGTACATATTTCCAGTGCCGGTTCGGTAAGCTACGCAGGTACCCCGGCCCGTATAACCGGAGATGTCAAGAAGGCATCACGGATGTAGGATATACAGCGGATATATTATAAAAATAGAGAGACGGTATACTGGTTGCTCAGTGTATCGTCTCTCTGTCTTTTTATGCTTCTTTTCCGAAAGTCTCTTCAATATGGTTCAGGATATTATTCAGGTCTTCTACCGTTTCTGCGCGGAGCATGGCAATACGGGTTTCTTTGAAGTTGGGGATACCCTTGAACAATGGAGAGGCGGCCAGGTGGCGGCGTACGTGCAGGATACCCCGGCGTTCGTCCAGCAGGTTTACGCTATCGGCTATTTCACGGCGCAGGACATCCATTCTCCATTTGAAGGAAAGAGGAGGAAGCAGTTCGCCGGTCTGGAGGTAATGTTTCACTTCCTTGAATATCCAGGGACGGCCGAAACTGGCCCGTCCGATCATGATGGCGTCTACTCCGTATTTCTCGAAACATTCCTTGGCCCGTTCGGGAGTCGTGACATCGCCGTTGCCGATAATCGGAATGCGCATGCGTGGGTTCTTCTTTACTTCTCCTATCAGGGTCCAGTCGGCTTCGCCGGTATACATCTGGGCACGGGTACGTCCGTGAATGGTCAACGCTTCGATACCGCAATCCTGTAACTGTTCGGCCAGGTCTACGATAATCTTGTGGTCGGCATCCCATCCCAGGCGGGTCTTGACGGTGACCGGAACTTTGACGGCATCGACGATGGTACGTGTCATTTCCAGCATTTTCGGTACATTCTGCAACATACCGGCACCGGCACCCTTTCCGGCTACTCGTTTCACGGGGCATCCGAAATTGATGTCGATGATGTCTGGGTTCGCTTCTTCAATGATGCGGGCCGCTTCTACCATGGTATCGGTGTCTTTACCATATACCTGGATGGCTACGGGACGTTCCGCATCGCTGATGTTCAGCTTCAGTATGGTTTTCCCGACCGAACGGATCAGTGCGTCGCTCGAAACGAATTCTGTATAGACCATATCGGCACCGAACTCTTTGCACAACAGGCGGAAGGCAGGATCGGTTACGTCTTCCATCGGAGCCAGCAGTACCGGCTTTTCTCCTAAATCGATGTTTCTTATCTTCATTGCATGACTTTTGAGGGTGCAAAGATACGAAATTTGCCGTATCATTTGGCGGAAAATCACTACCTTTGCAGTCCATTAATTTGTAGAAGATGAGTTATTCAATAAAAGACTTTGAAATCATGGCTCCCGTAGGCTCCCGTGAGTCTTTGGCGGCTGCCATCCATGCCGGAGCAGATTCCATCTACTTCGGAATTGAAAGCCTGAACATGCGTGCCCGTTCAGCCAGCACGTTTACCATCAATGATTTGAGGGAGATAGCCCGTATCTGTGACGAAAACGGAGTGAAGAGTTACCTCACCATCAACACCATTATTTATGATGAAGACCTGGAATTGATGCGTCGGATTGTCGATGCGGCCAAGGAAGCCGGTATCAGCGCGGTGATTGCCGCCGATGTAGCGGTGATGGCTTACTGCAATCAGGTGGGGCAGGAAGTACACCTTTCTACCCAGTTGAACATCAGTAACGTGGAGGCATTGAAGTTCTATTCGCAGTTTGCCGATGTAGTGGTACTGGCGCGTGAACTGAACCTGAAACAGGTACGGAAAATCTATGAAGCTATCCAGGAACAACAGATTAAGGGTCCGATGGGCGAACTGGTGCGGATAGAGATGTTCTGTCACGGTGCCTTGTGTATGGCGGTTTCCGGAAAATGTTACCTGAGTCTGAATGAGCTGAATGCTTCGGCCAACCGGGGCGCTTGTATGCAGGTGTGCCGCCGGGCTTATATCGTGAAGGATAAGGAAAGCGACATCGAACTGGAAGTAGACAACAAATACATCATGTCGCCGAAAGACCTGAAGACCATTCATTTCATGGACGAAATGATAGAGGCCGGCGTACGGGTATTCAAGATAGAAGGACGTGCCCGCGGACCTGAGTACGTAAAGACCGTGGTGGAATGTTACAAGGAGGCAATCCGTTCGTACCTGGACGGTACCTTTACGGAAGAAAAGGTAGCCGATTGGGATACCCGTTTGAAGACTGTCTTTAACCGTGGTTTCTGGAACGGGTATTATTTGGGACAGCGTCTGGGTGAATGGAGCAAGAACTATGGTTCTGAAGCGACTGAGCGGAAAGTCTATGCCGGACGCGGTATCAAGTATTTCTCCAACATCGGTGTGGCTGAATTCCTGATAGAGGCTGCCGAGATTAAGGTAGGCGATAAGTTGCTCATTACCGGACCGACGACCGGAGCGATGTATCTTACCTTGGATGAGGCTCGTGTGGACCTGAAACCGGTGGATGTGGTAAAGAAAGGAGTGCATGTATCGTTCAAGGTACCTGAGCGTATCCGTCCGAGCGACAAACTTTATCGTATTGTTCCAGCTGAAGACTTGAAAAAGAAATGATAGGTTCCGGGGAAACTTCCCCGGAATTTTTGTATCTATGCGGTTCTATTTGCGGCATGCAGGTGACGGGTCGGAACAGTCAAATTTGAAAAAACTTCGTTTTTCATTTGCCTCTCCGCTTACCTTTCACTATATTTGGTCGTTGCCTTGATGCATCGGAGACCTCTCAAGAATAGAAAATCTTGTGAGGCTTCTGAGGGCATCAGGGCTTTTTTGTTTGATTTATGTTGTAATATACTCAATCTGTTATGAAAAAACTACTTCTATTAGCACTGTTGCTGACAGGTACTACTTATGCCAGCGCGCAGCAGACTGAACGCTTCCCGTTGGCTCAGTTTGAGGAATGGACTGATACCAAACCTCATGACGATGCTGCCGTATGGGATAAGATGAAGCAGGCAGCTTGCTTCAGTTGGGCAACTACGGATGTCCGTTACAAGAAACTGGATGTCCCCGAGGTGAAACAACAGAACAGCATCCGGCTGGAGGGCTGGCGAGGAGAGCGGGTGAACGCTCAGGCACTGTTGTGGACTAAAGAAGACTTGGGTGAGGTGAAGATGGAAATGTCTGAACTCAAGAGCGGGAAGAAAGTGATACCTGCCTCGGCGGTACGTACGCATTTTGTGAGATATGTCATGACCGACGAACTGAATAAAGACGGTAAGGGAGGTTGCGGAGAACGCCTGAACAAAGCCGACTGGGATTCATCCATGGTAGCCGATATCCTGGATGCCGGTTCGCTGCTTCCGGTCAAGGCCCGTACGGTTCAGCCGGTATGGGTGAATGTCTGGATTCCGGCCACTGCCGAGCCGGGTGTTTATCGGGGAAAGCTGTCTGTATCGAGCGAGAAACTTGGAAAGAAATCGTTGACAGTGGAAGTACGGGTAGATGAAAGGACATTGCCTGCACCGAAAGATTGGAAGATGTATGTTGATTTGTGGCAGAATCCGTATGCCATAGCCCGTTATTATCAGGTTCCGTTGTGGAGCAAGGAACATTTTGATGCCATGCGTCCCATCATGCGGATGTTGGCAGATGCCGGACAACGCACCATTACGGCCAGTATCATGCACAAGCCTTGGGCCGGACAGACGTACGACCATTATGACAGCATGATTTTCCGGATGAAGAAGCTGGACGGTACCTGGGCATTCGATTATACGGTATTCGACAAGTGGGTAGATTTTATGATGAACGATGTCGGCATCGACGGATTGATAAGCTGTTATACAATGGTACCTTGGGAATTGAGCTTCGACTATTATGACCAGGCTACTAACCGGGTACTGTTCGTCAAGGCCAAACCGGGCGAACAGGCCTATACGGACTATTGGGGTACCTTCCTGAAAGATTTTGCTCGTCACCTCAAGGAAAAAGGATGGTTCGGAAAGACTTCCATTTCCATGGATGAACGTCCGTTGAAAGACATGCAGGAAGCCATCAAGGTCATCAAAGAGGCCGACCCGGAATACAAGATTATGCTGGCCGGTAACTATCATGATGAAATTCAGTCAGACTTGTATTACCTGTGTATTCCTTACGGACAGACTTTCCCAGCCAAGGTAAAGGCAGAACGGGAAAATAATGGGCAGATCAGTACGTATTATACCTGCTGTACGGAACCTTTCCCGAATATCTTTACTTTCTCTGCACCGGCTGAGGCCGCCTGGACCGCTATTCATGCTGTAGCCGGAGGATATGACGGTTATCTGCGTTGGTCTACCATGAGTTGGCCTGCCGACCCGTTGCACGATTCCCGTTTCCGTACCTGGGCTGCCGGCGATACTTATTGCATCTATCCGGGTCCGCGAAGCAGTATCCGGTTTGAACGGTTGGTGGAAGGATTGCAGTGTTGCGAGAAGATACTCATCCTGCGCGATGAACTGGTACGTAAGAATGCCCGTCGTGAATTAGGGAAACTGAATAAATTGTTGGGAGGATTTATGCCGGGTAGTGAAAGTTACACTCATCAGTCGGCTGCCGATATGGTGAAGGAACTGAATGCGTATGTAAATTCTCTGTAGAAGGAATAAGATTAAAAAAGTGGGCATCTGCAGCGTTTCGGAAGAGGCGTTGCAGATGCCTTTTTTATCTTCCTTATCCTTTCCGGAGTTTTCAACAGGGATGTGGATAAGGTTGTTCATATAAAAATCTGTCCCAATATGAATATTTGATAAATTTCTTATAATCAATATTTAATAGCTGTTCTTTGTTTGTGAACAGGTTGTGGATAAACGGTCAATGATGGGTGGATAAGTATGGTTTACCTGTCCGATACCGGTTTATCGGCTGGAAGCGATGATTCCACCTCCCAGTACCACATTGTCCCGGTAGAAGGCAGCGGCCTGTCCGCTAGCAATGGCAGCCAACGGTTCGTGCAGTTGGACGTGCAGGTTACCGTCGGTGGTACGGGTTACGGTGCAGCGGTTGGCCTGTTTCCGATAGCGTATCTTGACAATGACGTCGTTTTGTCCCAGTAAGGCGGAAGGATTGGTGATGTTCCAGTCCGTCAGTATCATTTCGTGTTGCTCCAAGGCTTGCAGATTGTCGCTGAGAATGACTCGGTTGCTTGCCGGATGAATTTCCTTGACGAAGACCGCTTTGTTGAGGTGGATGCCGAGTCCTCTCCGTTGGCCGATGGTGTAGAACGGATAGCCGTCATGCTTCCCAAGAAAGTTCCCTTGCTCGTCGTAGAAATTTCCGGGCATAATGTGTCCGTCGGTAACGTGTTCCTGTAAGAAGGTGCGGTAGTCCATGGGGCAGAAGCAGACTCCCAGACTGTCCCGTTTACGGGCAGCTTTCAGGAATCCCCGTTCGGCTGCTATTTCGCGTACCCGGGTTTTCGTCAGTGTTCCCATCGGAAGCAGCATCCGTTGCAGGATGGATTGCGGAAGTCCCCACAGGAAGAACGACTGGTCCTTGTCGGGGTCGGCTCCCTGTGTGATGTGCCAGTATCCGTCAATCTGTTGTTTCTGGACATAGTGTCCGGTAGCAAAATAATCGCATCCTTGCTCATCGGCTACTTGCTGCAGTAGCGGCCATTTCAGGTAATTGTTGCACAAGGTGCAGGGGACAGGCGTACGTCCTTCCAGGTATTCACGGATAAAATAATTGATGATGCGTTGTTGGAATTCCTCCCGTACGTCGTATACAAGGTGACGGATACCTAGCCGGTCGCACAACTCCCGTGCATCGTCCAGGTATTCGGTATTCCCGTCTTTTTCATAGAAACGGAAGGTAATACCGGTTACCCGGTATCCTGCATCCTGCAGCAACAGGGCTGCCACCGAACTGTCTGTTCCTCCGCTCATACCGAGCAAAACACTTTTAGGAGATTCCATGGTCAATTCATCTTGTTTTTAGGACACTTCATTTATAAGCATAAAAAAAGGAGTACCGCTGTACTCCAACCTTTGTTAACCTTAAATCTAATACTATGAAAAACACAATGCAAAGGTACGGAATACCTGGATATATGCAAGTAATGGAGCTTAAAAATCATGTTTAATAACATGTTTTAAGGAATCCTTATTTAGTTTCTAGGTTTGTTAAGAATTAGAGGTGGAAGATATTTTCTGCTTGAGAGGTTGAAGAATAAAGTTGTGAAAAATATCGGAACCGACAAATAGTACTTTACTTATGGATATAAAAAAAGGAGTACCGCTGTACTCCAACCTTTGTTAACCTTAAAATCTAATACTATGAAAAACACGATGCAAAGATACGGAATCCTGTAAAACGAGCAAATAATCCAATTATATTCTTATGTTTCATAACATAGTTTAAGGGTTGCTTGTAACCGTGAAAGTTTTATTAACTGATTCCATTTTTTTTCTTGCTTGGAGATGGTTTTCTGTAATAAAAATGTAATTTTATGATAACCTCGGGGGTAGCCTTGCGTATTGGATATGAAAATGTGTTCCCGCTTCTTCAGGTAGAAAAAGGAAAACTGAAGCGTGATTTTTGTATAAGAAATCACGCTTTTCTGTATATAATTTATAAATTTGCACATTTAACAATGGAATCATTATGGAGAATAGACTAATCATTTACAATACACTGACCCGTACCAAGGAAGCTTTCGTTCCTTTGCATGCCCCGCATGTAGGCATGTATGTATGTGGTCCTACCGTGTACGGTGACGCCCACTTGGGGCACGCCCGTCCTGCCATCACGTTCGATATCCTGTTCCGCTACCTGACTCACCTGGGATACAAGGTGCGCTATGTACGGAACATTACCGATGTAGGTCATTTGGAGCATGATGCCGATGACGGTGAAGACAAGATTGCCAAGAAGGCTCGTCTGGAGCAATTGGAACCGATGGAAGTGGTACAATATTACTTGAATCGTTATCACAAGGCAATGGAAGCGCTGAACGTTTTACCACCCAGCATTGAACCGCACGCTTCCGGACACATTATCGAGCAGATTCAGCTGGTGGAGGAAATTCTGAAGAACGGTTATGCCTACGAGAGTCAGGGTTCCGTTTATTTCGATGTAGCCAAATATAACAAAGACCATCACTACGGAAAACTTTCCGGACGTAACCTGGACGATGTCATCAATACTACCCGTGAACTGGACGGACAGCAGGAAAAGCATAATCCGGCCGATTTCGCTTTGTGGAAATGTGCCCAGCCGGAACACATCATGCGCTGGCCTTCGCCGTGGAGCAACGGTTTTCCGGGTTGGCACTGTGAGTGTACCGCTATGGGACGCAAGTATCTGGGCGAGAACTTCGATATTCACGGTGGAGGTATGGACCTGATTTTCCCGCACCACGAATGTGAAATTGCACAGAGTGTCGCTTCACAGGGACATGACATGGTACGCTACTGGATGCACAACAACATGATTACCATCAACGGACAGAAGATGGGTAAGTCACTGGGTAATTTCATTACCTTGGATGAGTTCTTTACCGGTTCGAACAAGCTGCTGACTCAGGCTTATTCGCCGATGACTATCCGTTTCTTTATCCTGCAGGCACATTATCGCAGTACGGTGGACTTCAGTAACGAAGCGCTACAGGCTGCCGAAAAGGGACTGGAACGTCTGTTGGAAGGTGTGAAGAACCTGGAACGCATTACACCGGCGAAGACGACTTCGGGTATCGAACCGGCCGGACTGCGTGAAAAATGTTACGAAGCCATGAACGATGACCTGAATACGCCGATTGTCATCTCTCATCTGTTTGATGCGACCCGTATGATCAATACGGTCATTGACAAGAAGGCAAGTATCAGTGAGGCCGACCTGGAAGAGCTGAAGCAGGTATTCCATCTCTTCGTATTCGATATTCTGGGTCTGAAAGCAGAGGCTGAGAACAATGCTGCCCGTGAAGAAGCATACGGCAAGGTAGTGGACATGCTGTTGGAACAGCGTATGCAGGCCAAGGCCAACAAGGACTGGGCGACCAGCGACAAGATACGCGATAACCTGGCTGCCTTGGGCTTTGAAGTGAAAGATACCAAAGACGGATTCACTTGGAAATTGAACAAGTAATCTGACAATATAGATAAAAACGACAGGAGGCTGTTACTCTTTCAGGGTAGACAGCCTCCTGTCGTTTTCAGGTGATGTACGTTGTGAATGGTTGTTTTCCGGTTACTGGTGTTGAGATTTTGACGGACCGAACCATTTGTCGATGATGAGGGCCAGGGCTCCATCGCCGGTCACATTGCACGCCGTGCCGAAGCTGTCCATGGCGATGTACAAAGCAATCATCAAGGCCTGTGCGTTTTCGTCAAATCCCAACATGGACGACAGGATACCGAGAGAAGCCATGATGGCTCCACCCGGAACTCCCGGAGCGGCTACCATGGTTACTCCCAGCATGAAGATGAATCCCGAAAACATCTGGAAGTCGTATGGAATGTCCTGCATCATCATCAGTGCCAGTGCGCAGGCTACAATCTTCATGGTACTTCCGGACAGGTGGATGGTGGCACACAGTGGAATTACAAATCCGGCAATTCCTTCGTGTACTCCGTTCCGGATGGTCTGTTTCAAGGTAACGGGAATGGTGGCGGCCGAAGACTGTGTACCTAGAGCGGTGAAATAGGCCGGCATCATCTTTCCCAGCAGACGGAACGGGTTCTTGCGTACCAACAGTCCGGCGATACAGTACTGGAATATCAGCAGGAAAATATGCAGGAGGAAAATGATTCCGATAATCTTGACGAAAACGGCCAACACGTGGAACACTTGTCCGGAATGCGTCATATTGAAAAAGATACCGAAGATGTATATCGGAAGCAGGGGAAGGATGACGGCCTGGATGGTCTTGACGATGATTTCCTTGAAATCATTGCAGGCATTTTTCAGATAACCGGTATCCAGGTGTGCCAGTCCGAGTCCGACAGTAAAGGCCATGACAAGGGCTGTCATTACATTGAGTGGTTCCGGTATGGATATGGTGAAGAAGGGAGTGGTGCCTTTTGCCTCACTGATTTCCTCCAACGGAATGTTCCGTGTGATGAGGCTGGGGAAAAATGTTTCACCTACGCCGAACGAAAGAAATCCGGAGAACAGGGTAGCGCCGTAAGCCAGAAGAACGGTGGCTACCAACATCTTTCCGGCCCCTTTCCCGATATCGGCGATGGCCGGAGTGACCAGTCCTACAATAATCAGTGGAATGATGAAGTTCAGGAACTGGCTGAAAAGGGCGTTGAATGTCACGAAAATGCGTACAGGAAGTGCCGGTGAGACGGTGCCGGCAGCAATGCCCAGTCCGATGGCAATCAGAATTTGTGGCAGAAGTCCTAGTTTGATTTTTTTCATATCAGGGGTGCTTGAATTTGCGGTAAAGATAATAAAATTCTTCAGCACAAAAATTTCCCCTGAAGAAAACCGTCGTAGTTCTCTTCAGGGGAACAAAAGGATATGAAATACGTCTATCTCCGAAAGGAGGAGGTCATTTCTTACTGATGATGGAAGTCAGCGGATATTTGTTGCCTTTGATGTTGGTCAGGAAGGCTTTGGCTGAACCGAAGTTCAAATACATATCCAGGCGTACCGGAAGGTGGTTACGGTCGTCGGTTACATAGAAAGTGATGACTTCCTTTTCTTCGTTGTCTTTGTATTCTACCAGTGAGAAGACCAGGCAGCGGTAGGTAACATCGTTTTCTGCCTTGTAGTTCTCTTTTCCCCGGTAGATAAGGGTCTGTTTCTCGATTTCCCTGCCGGTAGCCATTGAGAAGAGGATTTTCTGCCCCGGTTTATATTGGGAGGCATCGTATGAGCGTGCCTGCAGAAGGATACTCAGCATATCGTATACGCAGACACCCATTTCGTCATGGCGCTTGTTCGTTTCGCCCCGTAAGGTACGCTGTTGGTCGACAATACATTTCCCGTTCCGGTAGCTGAAGTTCACTTCATCGATGGAGTATCTTTTCCCTTCTTCAGCGGCTTTCCGGAAAAAAAGCGGAATCAGGTCGTTTGTGGTGATACATGTCAAGGTATCTCTCATCTTGAACCAACGGTCAGCCCGTTTGTTGGTGAATGTAAGCAGGTCGGTCTGCAGACATTCCTTACCTTTGTATTCTGTCTGATGGACATTCATCTGCGCCCATCCTACATTGAACCAGATGAATTTCCAGTTGAACTTCAGTTCGTATGAAAGTGTTTCACCGGGTTTGATGGCATCATTGAAGGCGCCACATTGTGCTTTTGCTGTCAGCCCTCCGATGAGAAGGCATAGACAAATCATCCATTTCTTCATCATGTTGTTCTTCCTAATTTACGGGCCCGTTCTTTATTCAGGTCCTTGACTTTTTTGGCTTCATCGGGTTTCTGTTTCTTTATTTCATCCAGCTTCTGTTTGTCGGGCGGGGTACTCTTCAGGTCCCATGTCTCTTCAAAATCGAAGTTGGCTTTCATTTCCCATACTTTGGGGAAGTAGTAGACTTCCTCCGGCTGGATTTTGTTTTTGTAGTCGCCGGTATCCCACTTCCCGTTGTTATTCGTGTCGTTAAACAAGCGGATGTAGTATTTTGTACTCGGTTGCAGGAAGTAGAAATCGCACGTATGCTTGTCGCTGACCGGCTGCTGGCGAATGACTGCGTCATTGGAGTTCAGGAGTTGTACGATGGCGTGTGGTCCTTCTCCCCGAATGTTCAGGTACAGTGTACCGTATTCGGACAATGCCTTGATTTTTATCTTATTTTCTACTTTATCGGTATGCAGACCGTATAATCCTTGGATGGCCATGGAGTCTATCTTGAGCTGGTATTCCTGCTCTGGTTGCCAGTCGGCCAGTATCTGATACTGTCGGGGAAGCACTGTGTCTGCCTGAAACAGGAAAGGAATGTCTTGCCAGACAGAATCTACCATGACGGCCAGGTGGAAGGCACTGGTGTCAATCCGTTCTACAGGTTCCTCGAATTTCAGTACGACATTCCGGTTGATATCCATTGAAGACGGGGCGTCTACCGTCATCTGAAGGAATTCGGTCTTGGCCACTTCGAGGGTATCTCCTTGCTTGGCTTTCTTTTTCTGTTCTTTTTCTGCTTTTTTCCGTTCTTCTTCAGCCAGCGCCATCCGACGTTTCTTATCGATTTTGTTGGTCATACGGAGTGTATCGGTCTTCGGGACCAATTGGCCGAGGGTATCTGTCGCCAGATAGGTCAGTTGCAGTGTCAGTGTATCGCGTTCGCACAGAGTCGTATCCCTCAACCAGTATCGGATGGTATCGTTACCGGCTGTCTTTTCGATGACAAAAGCATCCTTGTCGTCGAAGTCCAGGCCTTTGATGGTAGGAAGGGTATCGGCTTTAGCGCTGAAGTACAGCGAGAAGCGGTTCAGCTGTTCACGCTCGCTCTTGGCCAGGTACTGAAGGGTATTCTCTTCCTTGAAAGCGCGCAGGATGATATTATCCGGAAGGAACCGGGTATATTTCACTTCCCGTATGGTATCGAAGTGCAGGGAGTCGTTTTCGTGCCAGATAGTGTCCTGGCGGACGGCTCCTTCCATGCTGGGGATGATGAGTGAATCCAGATACGCTATCGCTTCGGTCTTTGAATCGAACAGGTAATTCTGGTTCCCGTCCATCAGTGCATAGATACGGTATTTGCCCGGAGCAACACCTTTGATGGTGAAATGTCCGCGGCTGTCTGTACGTGAAATACGGTCGAAAGGCAGTGTTGTGAAAGCCGAATCGTTCAGGTTGCGGTGAAGGCCGACCTGAATTCCTTTGATGGGCTCCAGGTCTTGCGCGTTCAGTACGGTACCGGATACTTCCATGGTATCGATGGTAGAACCGGTAGAGAATGCATAGGCAAAGTTCCCCATCGGATTTCCTTCGTTATTATCTACGATGGCATCGCCAAAATCGATGGTATAAGTTGTATTGGCTTTCAGTGTATCAAAGAATTCTACAACCACGTTGCGTCCGCTTGTTTTTACTTCCGGACTCTCATTCTGAGGAGGCGAGATGATAACCTTCTCCGAAGCGTTCTCCAGTTTGATGTATTCATCGAATTCGATGGAGATTTTCTTACGGGTGTTGTTGGTCGCATTCGGCTCAGGGGTAGCTCGCACGAACTTCGGAGGAGTCTCGTCATACGGCCCACCGTCGGGAGTCCCTTGGCTGGCGCATGCATAAAACCCAATCAGTACAAGTAGGATGGCAATATATTTCGGAATCGGTTTCATGTATAATCAGGTGGTTTTATCAATAGCTAGTAGAAACAGGGATTCACAAAGAAGGGAAATTTTTGTGAATCCCCGTAGTTTTTTAATTTAATTTCAACATTTCTTCGATATACTCACGATTGTTGCTCAGACGGGGTACTTTATGCTGGCCTCCCAGTTTTCCTTTCTGTTTCAGCCAGTCGTGGAAAAGTCCCGGACGGGCTACGATGATTTCCAGCTCCTGGAGGGTGATGTCCTTGTGCCGTTTGGCTTCGTAATCGGAATTGATTTCCTGTAAGGCTGTATCCAGTATGTGACGGAATCTTTCGATGGAATCCGGCATCACACTGAACTCGATGAGCCATTGGTGACGGCATTTGGCATTTGCGTCCATGAATACCGGAGCGGCCGAATATTCCAGCACTTGCGCTCCTGTTTCCTGGCAGGCACGTGCCAGCCCTTTTTCGGCATTGTCGACCATCAGCTCTTCACCGAAGGCGTTGATGAAATGTTTGGTACGGCCGGAGATGATGAACTTGTACGGGTCTTTCTGGGTGAACCGTACGGTATCTCCCAACATGTATCGCCAGAGGCCGCAGGAAGTACTGATGAGCATGGCATAGTTCTTTCCCACCTCTATGCCCCAAAGCGGGACAACATTCGGCTTCGGGCTGTCCAGTTCATCCATGGGGATGAATTCGTAGAATACATCGTAATCTATCATCAGTGTCATGGCGGGGTCATGCAGGTCGCTTTGCAGGCCGAAGAAACCTTCGCTGGCATTGTAGGTTTCCATGTAGTGCATCTTGTCACTCGGAATCAGTTGCTTGTACTGTTCACGGTAAGGAGTGAAGCAGACGCCTCCATGGAAGAATACTTCCAGGTTCGGCCATACCTCATTCAAATGTTTGGCACCGGTCTTTTCCAAAATACGCTTGATGACAGCCAGCATCCACGAAGGGACTCCTGACAGGTTGGTTACATTCTTGTGGATGGTGGTTTCGGCAATGCGTTCCACCTTTTCCTCGAATTCGCTTAGCAATGCGATTTCCTTGCTCGGTACGCGGATGAGATTGACCAACGGGTTGATATTCTGTATCAGAATGGCCGAAAGGTCACCCACCAGACTATCCTTTACATTGTAGTTCGGGCTGTGACTTCCGCCTAGAATCAATCCTTTTCCGGAAAAGAACCGGCTTTCCGGATTTTCCCGTAAATACAAGGCTACCGCGTCTATACCTCCACGATAGTGGATATTTTTCAGTCCTTCCGGACTGACCGGAATGAATTTGCTCTTGTCATTGGTTGTTCCGGATGACTTGGCATACCAGATGACTTTACCCGGACACAAAACATCTTTCTCTCCATGACGCATACGGTCGATATAGCCTTTGGCATCTTCATAGGTCTGGATGGGTACATGCTGGAAATCAGCATACTTTTTGATTTGTGTATAGGTATATTTACGCCCCCATTCGGTTGCGCTGGAATGCTCTATCAGTTTATGGAATATGCTGTTCTGAATCGCTTCTGCCTGAGTGGCATACAAATCGATCTCTTTTTGTCTGGAACAGAATAAGTTCCTTATTAATTTCGTTGAATTCATCGGTTGTAACGTTTCAATCCTTATCCGTGCAAAGGTAGGGTATTTCTATTTAAATTAGAGGTATGCCTTATTATTTTTTTCGTAATATAGGTATTTCAGCACATTTTTGTATACCTTTACGTTACAATCTCAATAGGGAAGAAATATGAAGATAGGAATTTTAACTTCTGGTGGTGACTGTCCGGGTATCAACGCCACAATCCGTGGGGTTTGTAAGACAGCTATCAATCATTATGGAATAGAAGTATACGGTATCCATAACGGATTCCGGGGTTTGTTGGACGACGATATCACGCCGTTGACTGAAAACTCATTGACCGGTCTGTTGAATATGGGAGGAACCATTTTAGGAACCTCGCGTGAGAAACCGTTCAAGCGTCGGATGAGTCCGGCCTCGGAGGATAAGCCTGCCATGATGTTGAATACTATCCGCAACCGTGAACTGGACTGTATTGTGTGTATCGGTGGAAACGGAACACAGAAGACTGCAGCAAAGCTGATGGAATCGGGGGTGAATGTGGTTTCAATTCCTAAAACCATCGACAATGATGTATGGGGTACTGATATTTCGTTCGGTTTCGATTCGGCTGTTTCCATTGCAACAGAGGCTATCGACCGCTTGCACTCTACAGCGAGCTCGCATCAGCGGGTGATGGTGATTGAGGTGATGGGTCACAAGGCCGGTTGGATTGCTTTGCATTCCGGTATGGCCGGTGGAGGAGACATTATTCTGCTTCCGGAGATTCCGTACGATATTCATCGGATAGGTGATACCATCATCAACCGTCTGAAGAAAGGGAAACCTTACTCCATCGTAGTAGTGGCCGAAGGTATCCAGACGATGGAAGGGAAAAAAGCAGCCCAGTATATAGCCGAAGAGATAGCTTATGAGACAGGTTTCGAAACGCGTGAAACGGTATTGGGGTATATCCAGCGGGGAGGAAGCCCTACTGCTTTCGACCGTAATCTGGCTACCCGCATGGGAGGCCATGCAACGGAACTGATAGCACAAGGCCTGTTCGGACGGATGATTGCATTGAAAGGCGACCGTATCGATTCGGTTCCTTTGGGTGAAGTGGCTGGTAAACTGAAGTTGGTGACACCAGACCATGACCTGATTCTGCAAGGCAGGCGGATGGGAGTCTGCTTCGGTTAAGTCAAAATTAGTGTTTGCATGTTACAGCGTATGGAGAAATCTGATTGATTCCATACGCTGTAATTTTTTGTGCCTGTCCATTTAAAAAACTGATGATAAATTATCTACGTAAGCAAAATGTATCTTACTTTTGTATACACATGAAAAACATAAATCCGTATGATGAACAAGAAGATTTTTTCTATTTTTTGTTTGGGAGTAATGGGTATACTGCCTTGTGTAGCACAACAAGCGCTTTGGGGAGGATCTGATATCGTATCGCCGGAGTTACAGGAAGATGGACGCGTTACTTTCAGAATCTATGCTCCAGAGGCCCGGACAGTTGAGGTGCAGGGTGATTTTTTGGCGACACAGTTGTATGAAACTCCTTTTGGAAAAACGGCGGGGCCGGGCAGGGCTGCCTTGCACAAGGATGAGAATGGCCTTTGGACTTATACTACTGATTCGTTGGCTTCGGAATTGTATTGTTATACGTTCCGTGTGGATGGTTTGCAGGTAGCGGATCCAAACAATGTATTCCAGCTTAGGGATGTCGCGACTATCTCCAATTATTTTATTATAGGTAACGGTTGTGGAGACATTTACAAGGTACAGAATGTCCCACACGGAACACTGATCAAGGAATGGTATGATAGTCCAACCCTCGGTGGTGAACAGCGCCGGATGACTATTTATTTACCTGCCGGTTACAATAAAAATCAGGATACATATCCGGTACTTTATCTGTTACACGGTTCCGGTGGGGATGAAAATGCCTGGAGTGAATTGGGAAGGTTGACTCAGATTCTGGATAATCTGATAGCACAAGGGAAAGCCCGACCGATGTTGGTTGTAATGCCCAATGGAAATGTTTCTCAATCGGCGGCTCCAGGAGAGGCTTCCGGACCAATGGTCAAGCCTTCACTGACTGAGTCCCGCAGAAAGAATGGGGAATTTGAACGTTCCTTCCCAGACATTGTCAATTATGTAGAACAGCATTATAGGGTCATAAAAGAAAAACATGGTCGTGCCTTGGCCGGACTTTCTATGGGTGGCTTCCATACGTTGTATATTTCTGCCAATTATCCGGATATGTTCGATTACATAGGTTTGTTTTCTGCGGCGAATACCGTAGAAAAAGAAAGTGAAATGTATCAGGACCTGGAGGGCAAGTTGCAGACATTGTTCGCCGGTCATCCGAAATTGTATTGGATAGGTATCGGGAAAGAAGATTTCTTGTATGAAAAGAATAAAGCATTGCGCGCTATGCTGGATGCCAACCAATATCCTTATACGTATTATGAAAGTGAAGGTGGACATATCTGGAAGAATTGGCGCATCTATCTGAGCCGTTTCCTGACCGAATTGTTTGTTAAATGATAAGCTATGAAACCGAAGAATCACAGTATTGCTATATGGGCCATAGGATTGGCTATGACCTATAGTGCCTGCACGACACCGCAGAAATGGAGTGAAGAGTCGAAAGAAGGGTATGTAAGAGTTACGCAGAAAGGGGGAGCAACATTGGGATATGCTCCTTCTTCGGGAGTGAAACTGATTGAAGACGACGGGTATGTCTTTAAAGACTTGAACCGGAACGGAAAACTGGACAAGTATGAGGACTGGCGTTTGGGGTTTGAAGAGAGGGCTATCGATCTGGCTTCCCAACTTTCAGAGGAAGAGATTGCCGGCCTGATGTTGTATAGTGCTCATCAACAGATACCTGCTCAATCAAGTGGATATGGAGCTTCTACCTACAACGGGAAAACGTTGGAGGAAAGCGGAGCGAAGCCTTCCGACCTGAGTGATGAGCAGAAAGCTTTTCTGAAGGATGATAATCTGCGTGCTGTGCTGATTACTAAGGTGCAGAGCCCGGAGGTTGCTGCACAGTGGAACAACAATGTGCAGGCTTACGTGGAAGGTATGGGGCATGGTATTCCTGCTAATAACAGTTCTGACCCGCGGCATGAAACTACAGCCAATGCGGAATATAATTACGGGGCAGGAGGAGAGATTTCCCAATGGCCTACTTCGTTGGGACTGGCTGCTACTTTCAGCCCGGAACTGGTGAAACGCTTCGGACAGATTGCTTCCAAAGAATATCGTGCCTTAGGTATTACTACGGCTCTTTCTCCACAGGTAGATCTGGCGTCTGAGCCCCGTTGGACGCGTTTTACCGGTACATTTGGTGGAGATCCTGATTTGACGACTGATTTGGGAAGAGCTTATATCGATGGCTTCCAGACTTCAGACGGGGAAGCAGAGATAGCAGATGGATGGGGGTATGAGAGTGTCGTAGCAATGACCAAGCATTGGCCGAGTGGAGGACCGGAAGAAGGAGGAAGAGATGCGCATTATAACTATGGAAAGTATGCTGTTTATCCAGGAAATAATTTGGCAGATCATCTGCAACCTTTTGTAGAGGGAGCCTTCAAACTGGATGGGCCGACAAAGACGACAGGAGCTATCATGCCTTATTATACAATTTCTTATGGAATTGATCCTTCCGGGAAAAATGTCGGAAATAATTTCAGCAAGTATATATTGACAGATTTATTGCGTGAAAAGTATCATTTCGACGGCATTGTCTGTACGGACTGGATGGTAACAGCAGATAATAAGGCTATTGATTCTTTCGATGGAAAATGCTGGGGAGTAGAGGAGTTGTCGGTGGTACAACGTCATTATGAGGCTTTGAAAGCCGGTGTAGACCAGTTCGGTGGGAATAATGATATGAAACTTGTATTGGCAGCGTTTGCTTTGGGAGTCAAGGAGTTCGGCCAGCAGGCATGGGACAAGCGAATCAGAGCGTCTGCACGCAGGTTACTGCTTCCGATGTTCCGTACCGGATTGTTCGAAAATCCGTATCTGGATCCGGCCGAAACAAAGAAACTGGTAGGTAACCAGGATTTCATGAAGGAAGGGTATGATGCACAAGTCAAATCATTGGTTATGCTGAAGAATAAGCATCATGTACTTCCATTGAAAAATCAGCAATTGAAGGTATATGTGCCGAAACGTTACTTTCCGCCTGTGGCAGATTTCTTTGGAAATAAGACAAAGGATTATTGGGACTATCCGGTCAGCCTGGAGTTGGTAAGTCATTATTATCAGGTGGTAGATAGTCCGTCGGAGGCTGATTTTGCGCTAGTCTTTATACAGGGACCGATGAGTGGCACAGGATACGATGCTGCAGATGTGAAGAAGGGTGGAAACGGCTATGTTCCTATCAGCTTACAGTATAATGATTATGTAGCATCTGCTGCCCGTGCTGAGAGTGTAGCCGGAGGAGACGCGAAAGAGGATTTTACGAACCGCAGTTATCGAGGTAAGTCTGTCAAGACTGCCAATAAGAGTGATTTACTGTTGGTAGAGGCTACAAAGCAGAAAATGGGAGCCAAGCCTGTTATCGTCGTGTTGGCGGCGACACGTCCGGTTATTGTGGAATTTGAAAAGTCGACCGATGCTATCCTGGTAAGTTTCGGAACCAGCAATCAGCCTGTGCTGGATATTGTCAGCGGTAAAGCTGAACCTTCGGGATTGCTTCCGTGTCAATTCCCGAAAGATATGAAGACGGTAGAGGAACAAAAGGAAGATGTACCCCGAGATATGATTCCTTATGTTGATAGTGAAGGTCATACGTATGATTTTGCTTACGGCATGAACTGGAAAGGTGTCATTCAGGATGAACGGGTACAGAAGTACAAGTAAGAATCTGTTAGGATTCAAATAGAGCAGAAAGGGTGTATAAGTCCACGCACTTATACACCCTTTGTATTAGGATAAATTATTGTCGTTATTTCAGTGTAAAGTTTACAGGTTTTACATCGTGGCTGTTCGGACCAATCATTACCTGGAATTCTCCCGGTTCATATACATATTCCAGATTGGAATTGTAGAATTTCAATTGTTCCGGAGTGATTTCGAATGAAACGGTCTGACTTTCTCCCTGCTTCAGATGGATACGTTGGAAGCCTTTCAGTTCCTTTACCGGACGTACAATACTTCCTACCAGGTCGCGGATATAAAGCTGAACGATTTCATCGGCATCATACTTTCCGGTATTTTTTACAGTGACAGAAGCCGTGATACTGCCTTGCTTGTCCAGTGTCGTAGAACTTAATGTAACGGGACTGTAACTGAAGCTGGTATATGACAGGCCGTAACCGAATGGATACAAGGGCTCATTCGGACAGTCGATGTAGCTGGTCTTGAATTTACTGAACCAGCTTCCTTCTGCCAATGGGCGTCCGGTATTGAATGAGTTGTAATGGATAGGAACCTGTCCTACTGTACGTGGAAAGCTGGTCGTCAGTTTTCCGCTTGGGGAATAATCACCGAAAATAACATCAGCAATGGCATCGGCTGTTTCGCTGCCGCCGAACCATACATTCAGAATGGCCGGAATGTGTTCCTGTTCCCATGTCAATACAGTCGGTCTGCCTGCAAAATTCAACAGGACAATGGGTTTATTGGTTTTCAGCAAGGCTTTGAGCAAATCTCTTTGGGCATCGGGCATCTCCAATTGGGTACGGCTGCTGCATTCGCCGCTCATCTCGGAGGATTCTCCCAAAGCAGCTACGATGATATCTGCCTGGTTGGCTACTTCCAGTGCTTCCTTCAGCATTTCTTCGTCACTCCGGCTGTCTCTGGTTTCATCGGCAAAAGAACAGGCGTTTTTCTGGAGTTGCGCGTCATACATCAGGTTACTTCCTTTCGCATAGAGAATTTGTGCTTTGCCGGCTACCGCTTTCTGCAAGCCTTCCAGCAGTGTGGAGTATTTACTGGTTACTGCTGCAACGCTCCATGTACCCGGCATATTGGCTCTTGTATTGACCAGCGGGCCAATCAGGGCTATCTTACCGCTCTTTTTCAGAGGCAATGTCTGTTTCTCGTTTTTCAGCAGGACAAATGATTCACGGGCGAGTTTCCGTGCCGCTTCTCTGTGTGCAGCCGTAAAGATATCGGTGGCTCTCCGTTTGGAATCACAATATTTGTAGGGGTTTTCGAAGAGTCCGGCTTTGTATTTGGCTTCCAGTATACGTCTGCAGGCCTGGTCGATATCAGCTTCCGTAACCTTCCCCTCTTTCACTGATTGAGCTAATGTGACTAAGAATCCATCGGATACCATATCCATGTCAATTCCAGCTTTCAAGGCCAGAGCTGATACCTGCTGGAGGTCTCCCATGCCGTGGGCAATCATTTCGGCCATTCCTGTATAATCGGTTACTACGAAACCTTTGAAGTTCCACTGGTTGCGTAACACTTCTGTCATCAGCCATCGGTTACCGGTAGCCGGTATACCATCTACCGTATTGAAGGAAGCCATTACGCTGGCAGCACCGGCTTCTACAGCGGCTTTGTAAGGAGCGAAGTATTCGTTATACATGCGCAGACGGCTCATGTCTACGGTATTGTAATCGCGGCCCGCATCAGGCGCACCATAAAGTGCAAAGTGCTTTACACAGGCCAGAATCTGGTCGTTGCCTTTCATATCACCTTGGTATCCTCTGACCATGGCTTCGGCAATGCGGGACCCTAGATACGGATCTTCTCCGCTACCTTCGGCAATTCTTCCCCATCGTGCATCCCGGCAAATGTCTACCATCGGACTGAAAGTCCAGCAGATTCCATCGGCGCTTGCTTCTGTGGCGGCAATGTGTGCCGACTGCTCGATACCTTTCAGATCCCATGAACAGGACATGGCCAATGGAATCGGGAAAACCGTTTCATACCCATGTATGACATCCATACCGAATAAAAGAGGGATTCCCAATCTGCTCTTTTCCACAGCCAGTTTCTGTAATTCTTTGATACGGTCTACTCCTTTCAGGTTGAGGAGTCCGCCTACTTTTCCGGTTTGGATGGAGGCGGCAATGTTACTGCTTTGGGCTTCTCCGGTGATAATTTCTCCGGTTGCAGGTAGGTTCAACTGGCCGATTTTCTCTTCCAGGGTCATCTTGTCCATAAGACCTTGGATGAACTGATCCATTGTCTGTTGTTCTTGTTGAGAGGATTGGGCTCTCGTCGAAATGCTCATGGAAACTGCCATGAGCGTTAAAACTGAAAATTTAGAGAATCTCATAGTAGTTGTTATTTTAGATTGTAGACTTCTATAAAATGACATAAGGTTGTATCAGAATGGATGTCGTTACGTTCTGATACAACCTTATGTTAAACCTTTGTGGTTTCTTCGGATATTTTATCCGTCTGTTCGGTTGTCATAAAGGCAGCCTCTTCGGCTTCGTTGATGATTCGTTCTATATCATCGTATTTTTCTGTAGGTATTTCTTCTTCTACAGCTACAGCCGTAAGGGTGACCCCTTGAGGCTCTACAGGTTGAATTGCATCGGACGTTCCGGTTGCGGCTGGGTTTTCGGCCTGTTCACGGCTTGCCTTCGCTGCAAAGATAGCGTCGATGAATTTAGGATCATTCTTAATCATGCCCATTGTCTGATGGGCAGCTTCTTGTTGGGACTCCTTCTTCGAGTAACCTTTCCCTCGTCCTCCGGCAACATTTTCTACCATGACGACAGTCTCAAAAATCGGATTCTGGCTCTCATCGACAGTTTGTCCGGCTATCTGGAATTCCACTTCAAATTTGTTCTTCTGGCTCCATTCGATCAGTTTCGACTTGAAGTTGACTTCTTTGCGTGAAATCTTTTCCAGGTTCAGGTATTTCCCGATAATCCGCTCTTCCATGAATTTCTTGCATGCCCGATAGCCGCGGTCCAGATAAATGGCACCGATAAGTGCTTCGAACGCATTTCCACACATGTAACTGTTGTGTGAAGACTGGCGGGTGGTGTATTTTATCAGTTTATCAAGTCCGATTTCTACAGCCACGCGGTTCAGTGTTTCACGCTGTACAATCTTAGAGCGGGTATTGGTGAGGAAGCCTTCGCGTTTTCCTTCGAATTTCTTGTAGACAATGTCGGCTACAATGGCATCCAGAATGGCATCGCCCAGAAATTCCAGCCGTTCATTGTTCAGCAGATGTCCTTTTTCCTTGACAGAAGATGATTTATGCAGCAAGGCTTGTTGGTAGATGTCAATGTTTCGTGGATAAAATCCCAACATCCTATAAAAACAAAGATAAGGCTCCTTATCCTTCCGGAAGAGAAGTCTTATCTTATCTGTAATATTGTCAAACACAGTTTATTCGGTGTATTTTTTAACGATTACACATGCATTGTGACCACCAAAACCAAATGTATTGCTCAATGCTGCACGAACCGTACGGTGCTGTGCTTTATTGAATGTGAAGTTCAGGTTATAATCAATGTTTTCATCATTGTCGCCTTCTTCATGATTGATGGTAGGAGGTACAACGTCGTTCTTTACAGACAATACGCTGGCAATAGCTTCTACTGCTCCTGCTGCTCCCAGCAAGTGACCAGTCATAGACTTGGTAGAGCTGATGTTCAGTTTATAGGCGTGTTCTCCGAAAAGAGCCTGAATAGCTTTTACTTCTGAGATATCACCTACAGGAGTAGAAGTTCCATGTACGTTGATGTAGTCAATATCTTCTGGTTTCAGGCCAGCATCTTCCAGTGCACTTGACATCACCAGTTTCGCACCCAGACCTTCCGGATGAGAGGCTGTGATATGATAAGCATCGGCAGATGCACCGGTTCCAGCCAATTCAGCGTAAATTTTAGCACCGCGTGCTTTAGCGTGTTCCAGTTCTTCCAGAATCAGACAGCCAGCACCTTCACCCATTACAAAACCGTCACGGCTTGCGCTGAACGGACGTGAAGCATGTGTCGGGTCGTCATTCCGTGTAGACAAGGCGTTCATGGCGTTGAAACCACCTACCCCTGCAGGGAAGATAGCAGCTTCTGCACCACCGGTAACAATCATGTTGGCTTTTCCCAAACGGATGTAATTAAATGCATCGGCAATGGCGTTTGAAGAGGAGGCACATGCTGAAGTGGTAGTGAAGTTAGGACCATGGAATCCGTAAATCATGGAAATCTGTCCGGATGCGATATCTGCAATCATCTTCGGGATGAAGAACGGATTGAAACGAGGACCGATGGTGTCTTTGGTCTGTGCATAGTTTATCACTTCTTCTTCGAAGGTATGGATGCCACCGATACCCACTCCGAAAATGACACCGATTCTGTTTAAGTCTTCTTTTTCTACATCAATTCCAGCATCGGTTACGGCTTCTTTCGCTGCGGTGATGGCATATTGTGTATAGAGGTCCATCTTGCGTGCTTCTTTGCGGTCGATGAAATCGGTTGCATTGAAGTTCTTTACTTCGCAGGCGAACTGAGTCTTGAACTTGGATGCGTCAAAATGAGTAATAGGTCCTGCTCCGCTTACTCCATTCACGAGGTTTTCCCAAAATTCAGGAACTGTATTACCTACCGGAGTGAGCGCACCAAGACCTGTTACTACTACTCTTTTTAATTCCATAAAGAATTAATTATTTTGCGTTAGCTTCGATGTAAGAGATAGCGTCGCCTACAGTCTGGATCTTTTCTGCCTGATCATCAGGAATAGAGATACCGAATTCTTTTTCGAATTCCATGATCAATTCTACAGTATCCAATGAGTCTGCACCCAGATCGTTTGTGAAGCTAGCAGTAGCAACAACTTCTGATTCTTCTACACCCAGTTTATCAACGATAATCTTCTGTACTTTTGATGCGATTTCAGACATAATTTTCAATTTTTAAGTTTATAAATAGAATATTTTGTTTTATTTTTCGGTGCAAAGGAATAAATATTTCTTGTTCTAAGCAAATATTCAGGCAAATAAATGCGGTTTTTTGCACAATTTTATAGGTTATGTGCACGCGAAAGTCTTGAAAACAGGCAAATCCGAGCCTCTTCGGCGTATGGATTGATTAAGGGTTGACTTTCTGCATTGTATGAATATGCACTTGGAGATATAGCTTGCTCTATCTTTTTTATTATTTCCTTCTCAGTGGATAATCTCCCCGTAGCTGTTCGAAGCGTTCCGGATGAGCACGCAGGGCCTCGTAGTCCCGGTGGGGATTGTATTGCTGCAAGATGCGGATTTCTTTGTTGATTTTTTGAGTGAAGAGGGCCCTAAGGGTAAAATGATTGGTTCCTTTTTTTGTTCTGAAACTTAAATTCAATATTTTTTTATTCCTAATAATCTTTGTTTTTATTCATATAGTCTTTCTTTTGTATGTAATAGTAACAGATGTATATTTCTCTGCTTTGAGAAATTTGATGATTTCTTTAAATTTGTATAAAAACATAAATAAACTTTGAATTATGGTGTACAAGAGATTATTATTTGTTTTGCTCTCCATTTTGTGTTTACAATCGTTTGCACAGATGACGTCTGATCACATTTATATAGGCGTTAAAGGAGGGATGGGAATGTCATGGGCCAGTTATTCTGAATTGGAGAACCGTAGTCCGAAGATGAACTCTGGTTTTGTAGGAGGTGTTTTTGCTGAATTTGAATTTGGTGATAGTCGCCTGTTTTCTATTCGTCCGGAGGTAGATTGGTTGGTTAGGGGTACTAAAATAAATGACAGTGATTTAGATTATCACTTAAAAGCCAAATATGTAGATATTCGTCTTCCATTCATTTTTAATTTTGGAGATTATGAAGGCATACGTCCGTATGTGTATGCTGCACCGATTGTAGGGTTTGTACGTGGCGGTGACATCACCTTGAGTGATGCTACAGGAGATTATAAGATAGATGTATCTAAAGCTAATATGGCAGATACTTATGTAGCGGGAGCTATCGGAGCGGGTGTGAAGTTCCCTATTGCATTGAACCAAGATAAACGGTTATTGTTAGCATTAGAGGCTAACTATCAGTATGGTTTTACTGATACGTATAGTAGTATGGAAAAGGATGGTCAGTCTATCGCTTTGAATCGTCCGGTCTATGATATTCAAGGTAATCGTAAATTGCATGGCTTTGAAATAACAGCCTCCGTTTCAGTTCCGTTAAGTATTTTCAAGAGAGCCCCAAAGAAGAAAGTAGAGCCGGTATATATTCCAGAACCTGTGGTTGTTAAGGAAGAGCCTGTGGTAGAAGAAAAACCTTGTTATACATTGGAAGAAATTATGGAATTGCTGGGTAAAGGGCAGTCAATTTCAGGAAAAACAATTTGTGCTATCGATGTCATTAACTTTGAATTTGATAAGAGTACCATCAAAAAAGAATCATATCCTTATCTGGATAAGATAGCACGTCTGATGAAAAATACTCCGATTCACATCATTGTAAAAGGTCATACAGACAATGTGGGTAATGCCGATTATAACATGAAACTTTCGAAAGCACGTGCAGAGGCTGTTTACAATTATTTATTGGAAGCAGGAGTTGATAAAAGTCATCTGACTTATGAGTATTATGGTATGACCAGACCTATTGCTACAAACGATACCCCGGAAGGACAATTGATGAATCGTCGTGTAGAATTTGAAATCACCGAATAATGTGGAGGATTGGATTATGAAGAATGTATATACAAGCATTAGATATTTTATGGTTTTCTTACTTGTTGCATGTATATCATCATGTAACAAGGATGGGTTGACAACTCTTGTTATTGAAGACGGACAGCCCAGTGTCGCACAGATGATCATCGGTCAGTGGACTCCGGATCATGTGGAATGGGCCGATGAAGATGGAAATGTATTGGAGCGCCCTGAGATGCCTGATATTCCTGATTTGAATTTTGATGAAGGAGGAACCGGTACATTCGGTGGAAACGGGTCTGGTAGTTTTGATTGGACTGTCGATGAAGGTCTTAATGACGGTATGGGCAGTGGCTATCATGGAGAAGGACCATCCATTACGTTTGGTGGTGAAAGATGGTATATTTTCCAGCTGACCAAAACTATACTCATCATCTATCGGATAACAGACCGGTACGTTATTATTTACTATTATTACCGTGTAGGAGAGTATGAGGGGGCGGAACCAACTCCGGAACCAAGTAGTGCATTGATTTCTGAAATCCGTGCAACTACTACTTATGAATCGGGAAGTAAAAGTAGTACAACCACATATCGATTCTCTTACGATGACCAAGACCGTATACAGAATTATAGTATTGATAACGGGAACTATACCTATGAGTGGGCCTATCGTTATAATGGGTCGGAAGAAGTATATGTAACTGGTAGTGAGTCATACAAAGCTTATATTAGCAAATTTGGAATTCAATCATTATATAGTTTATCTTCTGCAGCGTCCAAGGAAGTCCTGGTTGCAACCTCTGTATATGATGAGAATGGTTATTTGCAGACGCTAAACAATAATGTCTTTGGTTATGAACATAATAATCTGGTAGAATTAAATTGTCGTGGTTCAATCTATAATTATGAATATTCAGATGAGAAGAATGATGCAAATCTTGATTTGAATTGTATAATTTCCAATTGTAGTGAGTATGAGTATGATTATAGCCATTTCTCTTTATTTGCGCCCTTTGGATTCTATGGAGAACGTTCGGCAAACATGATATCAAGAATGGATTTTGGACAATATGCTGATGGATATTATGTGTATTCTTATGAAAGAGATTTACAAGGTCGTATTGACACTATCACTTGTTATTGTATGGATAAGTGGAATGAAGGTAATGTATTCAATTCTACGGTTTATGAGATTTTTTATGAATAAAATAGTTTTCTGTTGATTGAGTATTAACCCTATAAATTTATGTATTATGAAGAAGTTTAAGTTTTTTGTGTTGTTGGCTTTTATGGGTTTGGCAACCACAGCTTTTGCAGAATCTGCTGATTCTGAATCATCCAGTTGTACTATATCAACCAGCAGTTCGTTTGATGCTACTTCAGTAACAACTGATGGTTGGAGTCGTATCTATGTATCGTATACTCCTTCAAAAATGAAGTTTGATGACAGTGATGACGATATTAAGTTTAAGGGATTTACTGTTGGTTGGTTGAGAGGGTTTGGACTTACACAGAGTTTACCTTTGTATATGGAGGCTGGTGCAGGTATCCAATATCGGAGTTATAAAGATGAAGATTCAGAATCTTATGGCGGTTATGAGTATAGTTATTCCGAGAAACTCACTATGCTATCATTGAACATTCCTTTAAATCTATTGTATCGGTTTAATGTTACGGATGATTTTTCCATCAGCCCATATTTCGGATTGGATTTTCGCATTAATCTTTTAGGAAAGAATAAATACGAAGAAACAGGTTATGGCGAAACAGATTCTGAAGATTGGAACTTGTTTGATGATGATGATATGAATGGCGAACCTTGGAAACGTTTTCAGGCAGGCTGGCATATTGGTGTAGGTCTGGATTATCGTGCTATTCATTTGGGAGTTGAATATGGAACCGACTTCAACGAAATTGTTGATGAAACGAAATTTGCGACAACATCAGTTACTTTAGGTTTTAATTTCTAAACTTGTGAATGATGAAAACTCTTAGATTATTTGGATTGTTCTGTCTGTTTGCTGTTATGATATTGGGAACAGCAGGTTGTTCGGATGACGATGAGGAACTGGGTAGTTCGATTGTAGGAGCTTGGCAGTCGGAAATACATACCTATCGTATATGGGTCTTTATGAGTAACGGGGAAGTCGTATCTGAAGACGAATATGGTACTTATCATTTAAACGGGAACCGTTTATATATTACGTGGACAGATGGATATGGTGATTATGAGGAGGCTTTCCTCATCGTTGAGCTGACATCTGACACTATGGTACTTGACGAATTGGATGATGATGGGATTGCTCATGATGATCCGGAAACATATCGGAGGATAGACATGGAAAATGACTGATTCAGTCTTATTCTATAAAAAAGTCTGTGGATAAATCTGATGATTGATCCGCAGACTTTTTTTTATTATTCCCTTCTCAGTGGATAATCTCCCCGTAGCTGTTCGAAGCGTTCCGGATGAGCACGCAGGGCCTCGCAGTCCCGGTGGGGATTGTATTGCTGCAGGATGCGGATTTCTTCGTTGGGGTCGTAGGCATCGTGAGGAGTTTCAGTAGGCGCGATCTTGAAATTCATTTCTTTCCCGAAGAAGCGGCAATAAGCTTCCAGTACCATGCGGGTAGCATTGGCCTTGCCGTCTGCCGAATAACCGGCAATGTGCGGGGTGCCGATGAAAACCTTGTCCAGCAGTTCCCGGTTGATGTCCGGTTCGTTCTCCCATACATCGATGACTGCTCCGGAAATCGTTCTTTCGTTCAGGGCTGTCAGGATAGCTTGAGTGTCAATGACCTCACCCCGTGAGGTATTGATGATGTAAGGCCTTTTCTTCAACTGACGGAAGAAGTCATTGTCTGCCAGATGAAAAGTTTTATAGATACCCTCCTTTATAAGTGGCGTATGGAAGCTAATGATGTCACATTCTTCTGCTATCTGCTGCAGGCTGCAAAAGTCTTCTTCTCCCTGGTCGGCTCGGGGAGGGTCATTATGGAGGACACGCATGTTCAGATGCTTGGCCAGCCGGTCGATGCGGCTTCCTACATGGCCTACTCCTACGATACCCAGGCATGAATGCTGTAAATCGATTCCTTTTTCGCGTTGGAGTAATTGTAGAACGGCGTGAATGTATTGTTCCACAGCTCCGGCATTGCACCCCGGGCAATTGCTCCAGGTGATACCTGCCTCTTTACAATACTCTGTATCGATATGATCGAACCCGATGGTAGCGGTACCGATGAATTTGACACGGCTTCCTTCCAGCAGTTGGCGGTTGCACTGTGTACGGGTACGGGTGAGCAAGGCATCCGCATCTTTGACGATTTCGGGAGTGAAGGCTTTTCCCGGAAGGTATATCACTTCATCGGCCAGTTGCTCGATGATTCCCTGGATGTAAGGGATTTTGTTGTCTACGATTACTTTCATGTTGCCCTTTATGGAATTGGAATGGCAAAGGTAAAAAAAAACAGTGTCCGGTAGGTCCGTTCAGGCGCTTTTTTGGCGTTTATTTTGCCGTGATACTTTCTTTCGGACTTCATGGAACATGATAAATCCTATTTTATTCCTATCTTTGTCCCATAAACATGATTGCTGATGAAACAATATGACTATCTGATTGTTGGAGCCGGTCTGTTCGGCGCAGTCTTTGCTCATGAAGCAACGAAGCTCGGGAAACGCTGTCTGGTAATCGATAAGCGGGAGCATCGTGGAGGGAACGTATATTGTGAGGATGTGGCAGGTATCCATGTACATAAGTATGGAGCGCACATCTTTCACACAGACAACAAGGAAATTTGGGAATATGTCAACCGGCTTGTAGAATTCAACCGGTTTACAAATGCTCCTTTGGCTTGTTTCGGAGGTAAACTTTATAACCTTCCGTTCAATATGAATACCTTTTATCAGTTGTGGGGAGTAAAGACACCGGCAGAGGCCAAGGCAAAGATAGAAGAGCAGCGTAGTCGTTATCAGGACATCGTAGAACCGGCTAACCTAGAGGAACAGGCGCTGAAATTGTGTGGCGAGGATATCTACAATTGCCTGATTAAAGGATATACGGAGAAACAGTGGGGCCGTTCGGCTACAGAACTTCCTCCTTTCATTATCAAACGGATTCCTTTCCGGTTTGTATTCGATAACAATTATTTCAATGATGCTTACCAAGGCATTCCCAAAGGTGGCTATAATGTTTTGATAGATAAATTGTTGGAAGATTCGGATGTACAGCTCGGTACCAATTATTTCGAAAACCGTGCCCATTGGGAGGATATGGCCGAGAAGACTTTGTTTACCGGATGTATCGATGAATTCTATAACTACTGTTGCGGGGCATTGGAATACCGGAGTCTGCGATTCGAACAGCAACTGTTGGATATGGAAGATTTCCAGGGAAATGCTGTAGTCAATTATACGGAGCGGGAGATTCCTTATACCCGAATCATTGAACATAAACATTTTGAGTTCGGTAATCAGCCGGTAACCGTCGTTACGTATGAGTATCCGGACAGTTTCGGTCCCGGGAAAGAACCTTATTATCCGGTAAATGATGCCCGTAACTCAGAAATATTCAGCAACTATCAGGAGTTGGCCCGGAAGGAGGAAAAGATTCTGTTCGGAGGACGTCTCGCCCAATATACGTATGCCGATATGGATGATACGATAGAGGCTGCCTTAAAACTGTGCAAAGAAGAACTACAAACTATATGAGCATGAAAAGTCTGCATATTATCACACCAGTTAAAGATTCTATCGAGTTTACTTTGGAAACGGTAAAAGCGATTCTGGAATCGGAACTGACTGTTCCTTATACATATACGGTATATAATGATTTCAGTACCGAAGAAAATACACGGATTCTGGAAGAGCAGTCGAAAAAGATGGGTTTCCGTTTGGTCAATTTGTCCGATTTGACTGACCATCCCTCACCGAATTATTTGTTGGTTCTTCAGAAGACCCAGCAGGAGGCCATCGAGGCAGATGCGGGGTTGTTGATTGTGGAATCGGATGTGGTAGTCAAGAAGGATACCCTGCAGGGCTTGTTCGATGGCGCATCGGCCCGTCCGGATTGTGCGATTGCCGCTGCGGTTACAGTCGATGAGGCTGGAATCATCAATTATCCGTACCTGCATGCCAAAGGGAATGAAGGAAAGGTTTATCCGGAGAAGAAACATTGCAGTTTCTGTTGTTCCCTGTTGACACCTGCATTTCTGAAGGCTTTCGATTTCCATGAGTTGGATGCGACTAAAAACTGGTATGATGTAACGATTTCTCACGAAGCGCTGAAAAAAGGTTTTCAGAATTACCTGTTTACAGTGTTGCCTGTCTGGCATCGTCCGCATGGAAGCCGGCCATGGAAGCAGTTGAAGTATAAGAACCCGTTGAAATATTATTGGTTGAAATATACAAAGGGTCTGGATAAAATTTAAGCTGTAACGTATGAGTATTATAAATCATCAGACGCTGGTTCTGAGTCCGGACTGCGAACCGTTACGTGATTTTATGCTTTCTGTGCCGGAGCGTTTTGCCAAAGGCGAAGGTATTGTCATCCACAAAGGACGGAATGAGTTGAGGAAGATAACCTATCAGGGGAATACCTTTGTCATCAAGGCTTTTCATACCCCGAATATCATCAACCGTTGGGTATATGGTGTTTTCCGCCCATCGAAAGCCAAGCGTTCGTTTGTGCATGCCCAGATGTTTCTGAATATCGGAGTAGGAACTCCCCGTCCGGTAGGATACCTGAATATCCGTAAGGGACTGATGTTCGACCGGAGTTATTATGTGACGTATGAATCGCCTTGTCCATATACATACGAAGCCCTTTTCAAACAGAAATTTGATTATGAAGACGAGGTACTTCGGGCTGTCGGTGCTACGACAGCCTTGCTTCATGAACATGGCTATGCCCACAAGGATTACGGACGCGGTAACATTCTGTTCGGAAAGACGGAGCATGGAATAACCATCGAGATTGTGGATTTGAATCGGTTGGCTATCGGGCCATTGGATATGAAGGCTGGGTGCAAGAACCTGGAACGTCTGCCGGCTACTCCTCACATGCACCGGATACTGGCCGACGAGTACGCAAAGCGTCGCGGATTTGATGCCGAGGAGTGTTATAGACTGATGGTAGCGTACCGGAGTACACAACCGGGAAAGATTGACGGACTTTATTAAGATGCCTATGAATGTTGTTGCTGTAGTGGTTACCTATAACCGGAGGGAATTATTGAAGCGTAATTTGTCGTGCCTGAGAGCCAATCGGCCGGTTCAATCAATTGTGGTCGTTAATAATGGAAGTACAGACGGTACAACCGAATGGCTGAAAGAGCAGAAAGACCTGATTGTTATCCATCAGGAAAATGTCGGTGGGTCTGGCGGGTTTTATCGGGGCATTCAGCATGCTTTCCAGTTGGGAGCCGACTGGATATGGTGTATGGATGATGACGTTTTTCCGCGGGCTGACTGTATGGAACATCTGCTACAGCATGCTGACGATCCCTCTGTAGGTATTCTGGCTCCACGCCGGTTAATGGAAGGAAACATTTTCACCAATGATTTCCAGCAGGTAAATCTGACCAATCCTTTTGCCTCCATGTATCAGAAGAAACTGAAAAAGCAGCAGGTGGATGCGCCGGTTGAAATCTGTGGAACGGCATTCGAGGGGCTCTGCATCCGTCGGGAAGCGGTGGAGGCTATCGGACTTCCGAACAAGGATTTATTCATTTTCTGTGACGATACGGATTATTGCCTGCGTGCAGTCTTGGCCGGATATAAGATTCTGTATATTCCTTCGGCTTTGATGGACAAAGAGAAATTCTTCTCCAGCGATAACTGGGAACAACGCGGTAAGAAAAAGAAGTGGAAACGCTTCTATCAGATCAGAAACGCTGCTTATCTGAATCATCGGTATGGTAAAAACTGGGCCGTACGTTACCTGCGCAGTTTCCATGCAGTATTGGGATACATGGCGATAGCACTGGTGACAGCTCCTTTTAAGGATGTGTACACTTTGCGTGATGTAGCAAAATTCTGGAAAGCCTATCGGGATGGTGTCCGTGAGAAGTTAGGGAAATATTGATTGAATCTATCAGTGGAAAAAGTATCGGGCCGATATATCTGAGGAAGATATACCGGCCCGATGCGTATAATGTCTGTCAGGTTTTACAGAGCCTGCATGTCGTTCAGTCGTTTGTAATAACCGTTTTTGGCCAGCAGTTCTTCGTGCTTGCCGTTTTCTACGATTTGTCCTTCATACAGAACGTAAATCTGGTCGGCATTCTTGATGGTAGAAAGACGGTGGGCAATGGCAATGGTAGTACGTGTCTTCATCAACCGTTCCAAAGCTTCCTGTACCAGCCGTTCGCTTTCCGTATCAAGGGCGGAGGTAGCTTCGTCCAGGATGAGGATAGCCGGATTCTTCAGAATAGCCCGTGCGATGGAGATACGCTGGCGTTGGCCTCCGGAAAGCCGGCAGCCACGGTCTCCGATGTTCGTGTCATAACCTTGTTCGGATTCCATGATGAAATCGTGGGCATTGGCTATTTTGGCGGCTTCTATCACTTGTTCCTTGGTTGCATTTTCTACGCCGAAAGTGATATTGTTATAGAAGCTGTCGTTAAACAGGATGGCTTCCTGATTCACATAGCCTATCAATGAGCGGAGGTCGCTGATGGATACATCCTTGATATTGGTGCCGTCTATCAGGATTTCTCCTCCCTGTACGTCGTGGAATCTGGGCAACAGGTCGACAAGTGTTGATTTTCCGGAGCCACTCTGTCCTACCAGGGCAATGGTTTCTCCTTTCTTTATCCGCAGGTTAATATCTTTCAGCACCTGGTGTTGTCCGTTATAGCTGAAGGTGATATGATTGAATTGGATATCCTGGTCGAGAGCCGGCAGATGTTGAGGATGCTGCTTCTCTACAATCGGATTGTCGGCCTTTAAAATCTTGTCAACACGTTCCATGGAAGCCAATCCACGCGGTATCATGTAGCTGGCTTTCGAGAAGTCCTTCAACGGATTGATAATGCTGTAGAGAATAACCATGTAATAAATGAAGGTAGAGGCATCGATGGAGGAATTGTTTCCGAGAATCAGAGAACCTCCGAACCAAAGTACGATGACAATCAAGATGGTTCCCAGGAATTCGCTCATGGGGTGTGCCAATGCCTGGCGGATGGATACGCGGCTGGTAGCGTCACGATACTCGTTGCTGCATTTGTTGAACCGGTCAATCATTTTCTTTTCTGCCGTGAAGGCTTTGATGACACGCAGGCCGCCCAGTGTCTCTTCCAGTTGTGCCATGGTTTCTCCCCATTTCCCTTGAGCTTCGAGAGACTGTCTTTTCAGTTTACGGCCTATTTTTCCCATAATCCATCCCATGGTAGGCAGTACCAGCAGTGTGAACACTGTCAGCTGCCAGCTGATAATCATCAAGGTCGTAAAATAAGAAATAATCAGAATCGGGTTCTTCAGTAACATGTCCAGAGAACTGGTGATGGAGTTCTCTATTTCCGCTACGTCTCCACTCATACGGGCAATGATGTCTCCCTTCTTCTCTTCCGAAAAGAATCCTAACGGTAAGTAGGTTACCTTGGAATAGACCATGGTACGGATGTCGCGTACGATACCGGTGCGTAAAGGAACCATGACTGCTGTAGAGCCGAAATAACAGGCGGTTTTCAGAAAAGTCATTCCGGCCAGAAACAGACCGAGAAACAACAGGGTAGTAGTAGGTCCGTAGGTATCAATCAGCAGGTTGACGTAGTAATAGAAGTTGTTGATGGCTGTTTCTTTCAATGAATCGACAGACCATTCCCAGTCCATGTATTGATATACTTTCTCTTGTGCTCCGGTCTTGAACAGGATGTTCAGAATCGGAATCAATAGGGAAAAAGAGAACACATTGAAGATGGCCGAAAGTATGTTTAGAATGATAGCCCAGCTGACGTATTTCTTGTAAGGCGACACAAAGCGTCGCATGAGTTGGAGGAATTCTTTCATAATAGGGAATGTAACTGCTTGTATTCTGCAAAGATAGTGCAAAAAACTTTAGCTGCGACATCCTTTCTGTAAAAATTGAAGTTTACGTATCGGGAGGATTGTATATTTTTTGTAGCTTTGTCCTGAATTATAATCCGGTGTCCTGATGAAGTTTGTATATCACATATTATTCTTCCTGTTATATCTGTTGTCCTTGCTTCCGATGAGGCTTCTTTATCTGCTTTCGGACGGACTGTTCTTTCCTTTGTTTCATATCGTGAAATATCGTCGGAAAGTGGTCGAGAAACAGTTGGATGAGTGTTTCCCGGAAAAAAGTATGCAGGAAAGACGGGCTATAGAACGTCAGTTCTATCATTTCTTCTGCGATTATCTGGTAGAAGTCATCAAATTGTTCTCTATCTCGAAGAAGGAGATGATGCGCCGTATGAAGTTTGTCGGTATCGAGCAAGTGCGGGAAGAGTTGAAAGACAAGAAGTTCTGTTTTCTGTATTTGGGACATTACTGTAACTGGGAGTACATTGCTTCTTTATCTTATTGGTTGCCGGAGATTCACTGCGGACAGATTTATCACCGTATCTATAACCAGGCCTTTGATGAACTGTTTCTGAAACTGCGTGGACAGTTTGGAGGTGAGTCTATTTTGATGAAAGATACTCTCCGGAGAATTCTGACTTTACGTAACCAGGAGAAGAAGGTAATGATTGGATTCATTGCTGATCAGCTTCCCAAATGGGAGAACATGCATCATTGGACTACTTTCCTGAATCATGATACTTCTTTCTTTATAGGAGCCGAACGAATCGCCAAACAGGTGGATGCAGCGCTCTATTATGTAGACGTGGAACGTGTGAAACGTGGATATTATCAGGTCCGGTTCCGGCTGATGACATTGCATCCGAAAGAGTTCCCGGATTACGAATTGACAGACCAATATGCCCGTTTGCTGGAAGAGAGTATCTGCCGGCAGCCCGCGTATTGGCTTTGGACGCATAAGCGTTGGAAGCGGACAAAAGAGGAATGGTTGAAATGGCAACAGGAAAATTCCCGATGATGTAATGATTAAATGTAGTCGATGATGAAGAATTTTTTACCTCTTATTTCTGTTATTGTCCCTGTATATAATGCACAGGATTATGTAGAACGATGTGTTCGTTCTTTGATGAAACAGACTTATCAGAATCTGGAAATCATCCTGATAGATGATGGTTCTACAGATGATTCATTGGATATATGTGGAAAACTGAAGATGGAAGATGGCCGCATCAGGGTGTTCTCTCAACCGAACCGAGGTGTCGGAGCTGTCCGTAATTTAGGTTTGTCTTTGGCTCAAGGAGCTTATCTGGCTTTTGTAGACAGTGACGACTGGATAGATTCGGATATGTATGAATCTTTATGGAAACTGATGGCGGAACGTCAAGCGGATATTGTGTGTTGTGCCCATTGTCGGGAAGAGGAAAAACGGACAGTCGTAGTAGGTGGAGGTGCGGATATTCTGGAATTTTCACGCAAAGATGCCTTCGAGGCTTTGAGACAGGAACAGTTCATATTGAATTTCTTATGGGATAAACTTTTCAGGCGGGAACTTTTTGATGGCATAACTTTTCCTGAGAAGAGGAAATTCGAGGATTTGATTGTTTCTCCCCAATGGTTGTCTAAAGCTGATAAAGTAGTTTATTTGTCACAACCTAAATATCACTATTCAGTCCGTTCGGGTAGTTTGACTAACGGAATCAAATCGACAGATATGGATTGGCGTTATGAGATGGTGAAAGCTTTAGCGGAACAAAACCGTTTCTGTAAAGAACATCATTTGTGGGAGAAAGCTTCAGGAAAACTATTCCGTACTTGTGTCCATTTGTTGAACAGGTTATTGCTTTTACCGGTTACTCCAGCATACCAACAGATGCAGGCCTACTGTTTGTCAGTCATTCAGGAGAAGGATTCTGTGAAAGGTTTAGGAATAAGTTATCGGTTCAAGCAATGGTTGTTGGCTGATTGCTGGGTTATTTATACACATTTGTATCGTTGGGGTAAGAAATTCACTTGTCGTAATGTTGGATAGATGTATATGCTTTTATTGAATATTTCTATTCTGTTTTAGGTTTCCCTTATGCAGAACTTATATCCTCCAGTGCTGAACTGTATGTTCTAAGCATGGAAAAACATAGGGTTCAGCATCGGAGAACATAGAACATTGACGGGAATGTTACAGATACTTCGCCTGCATATCCCTTTATAAACTCTATATGGTTATCATGTCCCGTTTTGCGTTGGATTATGAAACGGTTTGTGAAAGATTTGGCTTATTAGAGCTTATCAGATTTTTATTCTTTGTCAAAAAACTCCTCCATAATGTGTCCATAGAACGTTTTCTTTCCTTCCGGAGTTTTTCTCTGCAGGGGAATCTTGTAGGTCAGTTTATGGAAATCGTAATCCGTACAGAACTTCTGCCATGCTTCTTCGGTGTATTCATCGTTCAGGCATTTTCCAAGTGGTCCCATGACGGTTATAGGAATCTGTTCAATCATGTGCCTGATGGCCGGTACGTGTGCACGGGCGATGGCAAAAGTGTAATCCAACAGCAGGTAGTCGATAAGTTTATTATGCTTTCTCCAGTAACTTAAATGTAAGTCCGCAATAATGGATGGAAGCAGGTTACCTTTTCCGCAGGCCACGAAAAAGCTGACCCATCCTCCACGTGATACGTTGTGATAGATAGGTTTATGATGGCAACTCCAGAATATATCTTCCGGGTGGATAAAGTCATCCAGTTTTTTGGATGGGATTAACAACGTACTGTCCATCCATATTCCTCCGTGTTTCCGGAGAAGCATCATACGGAGTATGTCCGAAAAATGTGTGATATCAATGATTCCGGATTTTTGTTTGTTGAGAATTTCTTCAGGAATATCTACATACTTCTGATAGTTTTCTGAAGTAATCAAAATGACGGGGTGAGTGCATGCGTGCTTTTGGATGGAATGATAGCAGGCTTTTACTATATCGGGCATCTGTTCTTCACCTTGCCACCAGCATACCCATATGGGCGAAGTAGCGCCGATATTTTCATTCGGGTCACAGGTTCTGTCTTTGTAACTTGAAACGATTTCTTGTCCTCCGCTTCGGGTCATGAGATAATGGAGTATGTACCGTTGCTTGAAAGAAGAGAAGAAACCTTCTATGCGTTTAAAGAAACGTTTGGTCTTTGATACTTGATAGCTCATACAAGAAAGGTGTTAGGGTGATTGACAGTTTAACTGGTAACTTATATGTTCTCCAGCTTGATATATTTAGGTTTTCTTAATTTTACATAGAACGGCAACAGCCGGAAAAAACGTTTTATCCGGCTGAAAGGATTGTTCAATACACGTTCTCCTTTCCACGGAGTCATATCCAGGTAAGTGAAATAAGCCTGGCGTAACGGATGCTGGCTGTCGTACTCCCATGGCTTACGGTTGGTGTAATGCAGGATGACCGGATTCTTCAGTACTTCGGTAAACCTGTTCTTCCAGTTTTCGTCCATTACTTTCGGGCGGCGGTAGAAGGCATCCTGTACGTTCCATTTCAAATCTACCAGCAATTTATCTTTGTGTAAAACACTGTTTAGCAAATCCTGGTCGTTGAAGAGAATCCGTTCCGGGTACTTGTGGAAGTAGTCTATGCAGGCATGAGCGATATCGTGCTGGCGCCAATAAGCCAGATTTATCAGCAGGACACCGGCGTTGAAGTAAGAGTCTTCCATGGGGTACTTCAGGATTTCATAGCGTTCCGGTTCGCGGCAGCCCATATCTTCTACGGCGGCTACTCCCACATGGTCTATCGGAGTGTTCCAATAGGGACGTAAATCTCCCAACACCACGATGTCGCAATCCAGATAAAGCAGGCGGTCGATGTCTGCCGGAATCAGTTCCGAAAGGATACAGCGGTAATAGGTAGCCATAGAGATGCGTTTGCTGAACTTGCGGATGGTGAACCCTTCCAGCAACTTGATGTCCGGTTCATAGAAACAGACCTGATTATTGTACCGTGCGGCCAATCGGGTTAGGATTTCGCGTTCGGTTTCAGAAAGGTCGCGGGCGATGATATGGGCAGTGAAGGATTCTTCCTTGTTGTTCTCGAACACAGAGACAAGGGTCACGGCACAATGGCGCACGTAATTGCTGTCGATGTTACAGGCGATGTGTATCATGCTTGGATGGGAGTTTTGATATTCATTTCTGCAAAGATAGAAGATATTCATATAAAAGCGTTATCTTTGTCAAGAAACATTTTATTCACCGGTAACCGTTCATCTAGATTTATGGCAGACAATATCCTTTATAAATTACGGAGTGGAAAACCCATCAAATGCCTTGACTTCCTGAAAAATTTCTCCGGCCTGCTGATACCTGACAGCTGGTATCGGGTACGTTTAAAACGGAAGCTGGAGGCTGCCCGGCAGCGTCCTGATTATGCATATATGAAACAGCGTGTGGACTATTATATCCGTATTCATGAACCGTGGAAAATATCAGATGAAGACAAACTGGTGCGTGACCGGAGCTGGATTCATTATACCGGGGCTATCGGTGATTATCGCCGGAAAATGTTCCATACCGCTTATTATTTTGACCAGCATGATGTAACCCGTTGGTTTCCGCCGCGGTTGCGTTGGAATTTCTGTCCCGGTGACGTTTATTTTACGCCCGAGGTTCCTACTGTCGTAAAGAGCCGGCTGTTGGCTTCGGACAATCAGAATTCAGTGGTACTGAAACTGGATAAGTTGCGTCATTTTATGTTCGTTTATGATACGAAGCCGTTCCGTGAGAAAAAGGATTGTGCCATTTTCCGGGGAAAAATCCGTCAGAGCCGTCTGCGTACAGGATTCCTGGAGAAATTTTTCGGACATCCGTTGTGCGACTGTGGGGTAGTGGGACGGAATGAAGGTTGTCCGGAAGAATGGATGACCGCCAAGAAGACCATCCGCGAGCATTTGGACTATAAGTTCATCATCGCACTGGAAGGAAACGATGTGGCTTCGAACTTGAAATGGGTGATGTCCTCCAATTCACTGGCTGTCATGACACGGCCTACGTGCGAGACCTGGTTCATGGAAGGTACCTTGAAACCGGATTATCATTATGTGGAAGTGAAGGAAGATTTCTCGGATTTCGAAGAGAAACTCCGTTACTACATGGCACATCCGGAAAAGGCCGAAGAAATTATCCGTCATGCGCACGAGTATGTACAGCAGTTCCGTAACAAGGAACGTGAAGAATTGCTGCAACTCATGGTGATGCAGCGCTATTTTGAAACAAGCGGACAACTGTAATCAATAATAGAACAGGGAAAGCGAGGAATCAAATTCCCCGCTTTTCTTTATAGGCTTTTATCTGTTCCAGATACTCCCTGTCTTTCCGGTTGTTCAGATCGGGAACGAAATTCAAGTTTTCCGGTATGTCCTGTCCTTTATCCATCACTTGTGTCTTCCCGTTTTTCTTTATCAGGTCTACGGCATCGTACAGCTTTCCGCTGGTCGCATCGTAGGTACTCATGGACAACGTGTCGCCATGTACCAGCAACTGCTGGTAGTATTTCCCGTCGATACCGAATTTGTCGAACCGCTCACTGAAGCAGATGCGGTACAGTTTCGGTGAACAATGGCTGACTGTATATAAAGGCGTAGTACGGTTCCCTTGCTCATCGGTCAATGTCATGCGGCCGTAGGAAT
The DNA here is from genome assembly GCF_000374585.1 of Phocaeicola barnesiae DSM 18169 = JCM 13652. Lineage (GTDB taxonomy): Bacteria > Bacteroidota > Bacteroidia > Bacteroidales > Bacteroidaceae > Phocaeicola > Phocaeicola barnesiae. The sequence goes on along the minus strand of NZ_KB894645.1, from coordinate 196,255 downwards.
GCTCGTGGCCTTGCAGGACGACATCTACCTGGTTTTCCTGAATCAGCGAATTGAACATGCTGCGCTGAATCAGGTTGTTGTATTTCCCTTTGATGGAATAGAGCGGATGATGGAGAATGACGATTTTCCAGCGTGCCGTACTTTTCTCCAACTGTTCTTTCAGCCATTTCCGTTGTGTCCATAGGTAGAAGAACTCACGGTTGCTGTCCAGACAGAACAGTTGCATGTCGTTGTATTTCAGGGTATAGACCTGGTTCTCTCCAACCATGGAGTCCAGAAAATAAGAGAAAATGAGTGAAAAGCGGCGTTCCAGTTTGCGGATAGGGTATTTCAGATAATCATGGTTACCGGTTACATTCAGTACAGGAATACATTGTCCGATGGAGTCCAGACCCCGGAAAGTCTCTTCCCAATAGGCATCGATGGGGCGTTCGGTCAAATCTCCTCCACATACCAGAAATTCTGTTTCCGGATGCTGTTGCAGGGCTTTCTTCAGGTAGGTGTTGGTCTTCCCGTTGATGGTATCCTGTACATCGCCTATGTATAGGAAACTATAGTTCTGCTGATTAGGCTGGTTATGTGTCTGGAAATGCTTCCAGGCTGAATAGTTACCGTTACTGCATACCCGATAACTATAACAGCGCGAAGGCTTCAGTGAACGGAGCCGGGCTACATAATAGGCTGCTTTACCGCTGCGTGAGCTGAAGGTTTCTCCTTGAGCCTTTATGACAGTCGTGTCCTTCGACAAGGTATCTGCCAGTTCTACGAAGGAAGGATGTACTATGGAATCGTATTGCCAACTGATGTTACGCGACAATCCGTCTTCATCGCCGAATGTCAATAGGATTCGTCCCGGTTCGGACAGAGGTGCATAAGGAGCCTCAGGTGGATTGCCGAACCAAGCATTCCAGCGTGAGTGGACCCAACAAGCCAGGGCTATAACGACCAGGGCAGTAACACTTAGTTTGATGACGTTTTTTTTCCGCATGTTTCTAAAGAATTATGTAGTTAGGTTGCAAAGATATAAATAAACCGGTATTTCTCGAGGTTTGTAAAAATATAACTAACTTTGCGTCTTCACTAAGGAGAAAGTTATTATGATGGTAAAACGAACATTGTTTTCGAATGTAGGTTCGTTGGCGTGGAACCTGCTGCTTGTGTATGTGTGCTATTTCATTTGTCGATTAACCTTCCTGTTGACTAACTGGGCTATATTCGGTGACCAGTTCGAGTGGGGATATATGTTCCGTCTGTTTGCGGCAGGTACTATTTTCGATACGACTGCCATTCTGTACAGTAATGCGTTGTTTATCGTGTTGTTCCTGTTTCCTTTTCACTGGAAAGAGCGTAGTGCCTTTTATCGGGTAGTCCGTTGGGTATTTGTTGCAGTCAATACGTTCTTCTTGATTTCCAATTTAGTGGATTGTGTTTATTTCCGTTTCTCCGGGCGGCGTACAACGATGTCTGTTTTTCAGGAGTTCAGTCATGAAGCCGGTGGAAACATGACTTCCATTTTCCTGAAGGAGTTTGCCGTGAACTGGTATCTTGTGGTTCTGGCGGTAGCTTTGGGTATCCTGCTCTATAAACTGTTCCGTTCTCCTCGTCCGCTTCCTTTACACGGACCGAAATGGAGCTATTATGTTGTCCAGACGGTATCTCTGTTGGTGGTGGCTCCGTTTGTCGTATTCGGGATGCGGGGTGGAATGACAGCCGCTACCCGTCCGATTACCATCAGCAATGCCAATCAGTATGCCGACCGGCCGGTGGATGCCTGCCTGGTACTGAATACACCTTTCTCTTTGTTCCGTACGTTGGGTAAGAAGGCTTTTATTGTACCTCAATACCTATCCGAGGAAGAAGCTGTAAGGGTTTATTCTCCGTTGCACACGCCTGCCGATTCTATCCAGTTCCGCCCGATGAATGTCGTGGTGTTGATTGTAGAAAGTTTCAGTAAGGAGTTTGTAGGTAGTTTCAATACCCATCTGGACAATGGGACTTACAAAGGATATACTCCTTTTCTCGATTCGCTGTTGACCAAAGGTCTTACTTTCCAATATTCATATAGTAACGGGCGTAAGAGTATCGATGGGATGCCTTCTGTCTTGTCGTCTATTCCCAGTTTTGTGGAACCGTTTTTCCTGACTCCGGCTTCGTTGAACAATGTATCGAGTCTGGCACGGGAGTTGAAGCATAAAGGGTATTATTCAGCCTTTTTCCATGGAGCGATGAACGGCTCGATGGGTTTCCAGGCTTTCGCCAATTCTGTTGGGTTTGACAGTTATTGGGGACGTACGGAATACAATGAAGACCCCAAATATCACGGAGATGACGATTTTGACGGGACATGGGCCATCTGGGATGAAGAATTTCTGCAATTCTTCTGTGACCGTATGACTGAATTCAAACAGCCTTTTGTGACTTCTGTCTTTACAGCGACTTCACACAATCCGTATGCTCTGCCCGAACGCTATAAGAATGTATTTCCTAAGGGAACGCATCCGATACACGAATGTATCGGTTATACGGATAACGCTCTCCACCATTTCTTTGCAACAGCCTCCAAGCAGCCTTGGTACAACAATACGCTGTTTGTAATTACTGCCGACCATGCCAGTATGAACGAGCATCCGGAATATGTCACTGATTTAGGAGCCTTTACTGTACCGATTCTATTTTACGCTCCCGGTATGCCTGAATTGCAGGGCAAAGATACGGAAACGGTGGTCGAGCAGATAGACATCATGCCTACTGTATTGGGGATACTTGGATATGACCGCCCTTATATCGGTTTCGGACAGGATATTCTACACACGCCGAAAGAAGATAAGTTTGCCGTCAACTATATCAGTGGTAGCGGTATCTATCAACTGGTAAAAGGCGATTACCTTATCCAGTTCGATGGCGAGCAGGTGATTCATGCCTATCGTTTCCGTACCGATGTGTTGATGAAGGACGATGTGAAAGACAGCATGCCGCAGGAAGTGCGGAAAGAGATGGAAATCCAACTGAAATCAATCATCCAGCAATACATGCAGCGGATGAACAACAATGAGCTGGTTTATAGGGAATGATTCAAACTGATATATAAAAAAAGAACCGGACTTTCACGAGGCGAGAACCTCTGAAAGTCCGGTTTTCTTTTGTATAAAGAATGAATTAGTTCTTGTTGGCACGTTTACGCTCGGTCTCATCCAGAATGACTTTACGCATACGCATGCTCTTCGGAGTCACTTCTACGTATTCGTCTTCCTTGATGTATTCCAAAGCTTCTTCCAGTGAGAAGATAACCGGTGGAATGATACGGGCCTTTTCGTCCGAACCGGAAGCACGCATGTTGGTCAGTTTCTTAGACTTGGTGACATTGATGACCAGGTCGTTTTCATGAACGTGTTCACCTACCACCTGTCCGGCATAGACTTCGTCCTGCGGATAGATGAAGAATTTTCCACGGTCCTGCAACTTGTCGATGGCGTATGCAAAAGCTGTTCCGCTTTCCATGGCAATCATGGAGCCGTTGGTACGACGGGGGATATCTCCTTTGTAAGGCTGGTATTCCTTGAAACGGTGAGCCATGATGGCTTCTCCCTGTGAGGCTGTCAGTACATTGGTACGCAGACCGATGATACCGCGTGACGGCATATCGAATTCGATGTTTACACGGTCACCTTGTGTTTCCATCGAAACCATTTCACCTTTACGGCGGGTTACCATATCAATCATCTTGCTGGCAAATTCTTCGGGTACGCTGATGGTCAGTTCCTCAATCGGTTCACATTTCACACCGTCGATTTCCTTGAAGATAACCTGCGGCTGGCCTACCTGAAGTTCGTAGCCTTCGCGACGCATGGTTTCAATCAGGACAGACAGGTGCAATACACCACGACCGGATACAATCCATTTTCCATCTTCGTTTTCGGTCTTGCGGACACGCAGTGCCAGGTTCTTGTCCAACTCTTTCATCAGACGGTCCTGAATGTGACGTGAAGTAACGTATTTACCTTCCTTACCGAAGAATGGAGAATCGTTGATGGTGAACAGCATGCTCATGGTCGGTTCGTCGATAGCGATAGGTGGCAGTGGTTCCGGATTTTCGAAATCACAGATAGTATCACCGATTTCGAAACCTTCTATACCGATGATGGCGCAGATATCACCCGATGAAACCGATTCTACTTTCTTACGGCCCAATCCTTCGAACGTATGTACTTCCTTGATTTTAGATTTCACCATGGTTCCGTCACGCTTGGCCAGCGTGATGTTCATACCTTCGGTAAGTGTACCGCGATGTACACGTCCTACGGCGATACGGCCGGTATAGGATGAGTAGTCCAGTGAGGTAATCAGCATCTGCGGTGTTCCTTCCAGCTGTTTCGGTGCAGGGATGTATTTTACGATGGCATCCAGCAGCGGAGTGATGGTTCCGGTAGGTGTCTTCCAGTCTTCACCCATCCAGTTGTTCTTGGCAGAACCGTACAATACCGGGAAATCCAGCTGGTCTTCGGTAGCGTTCAGGCTGAACATCAGGTCGAATACCATTTCGTATACTTCTTCCGGACGGCAGTTCGGCTTGTCTACCTTGTTCACTACGACAATGGGTTTCAATCCAATCTGAAGTGCTTTCTGCAGTACGAAGCGTGTCTGTGGCATCGGGCCTTCGAAGGCGTCTACCAACAGGATACAGCCGTCGGCCATGTTCAACACACGTTCCACTTCACCACCGAAATCGGCGTGTCCCGGAGTATCGATAATATTGATTTTTGTACCGTTGTAATTGATGGAAACGTTTTTCGAAAGGATAGTTATACCTCTTTCACGTTCCAGGTCATTGTTATCCAATACCAGTTCACCGTTAGTCTGGTCATTACGGAACAGGTGTCCCGCCAGCATCATCTTGTCCACGAGGGTGGTTTTACCGTGGTCTACGTGGGCAATAATGGCAATGTTTCTAATATCTTGCATACTATACCTATAATTTGTGTGCAAAGGTACGATTTTTCTTGCGATTATTCATGACGAATAAAGGTTTTTTCAGTGTTATTATGTTGTGTACCATCGGTTGTTTAGGTGGAAATTTTCTTCGGAAGATGCTCACAACATTTTTGGATGCTTGCATGTTTTTGTTGGCCTTCCGATTATTTCTTATAAAGCAGTCGTGCTACGAATCCGATGTGGTGACTGATGGTTGTGAGATATCCGTAATGTTTACACATGATGCGGAAGCGTTCTTTCAACGAAGCCTTATGATTGCGTGTGGTCATGCCTTCGTTCAAGTAGTCTATCAGAGTCAGATGTGTATTGTGTAAAACTTTACTTTTTTTCATGATGCGGATGCACCAGTCGAAATCGGCCGAAAAACGGTAACGGAGGTCATAAGGTTCTACCCGGTCCCGGCGGGCGAAGAAAGCCTGATGGCAGACCAGCATCCCGTGCTGGAAACTTTTCCAGGTCAGGTGTTCCGGTGCTGAAAGCCGACGCATACGCAGAAAATGCCCTTCTTCGTCTACAATGGCTGTCTCACCATACAATACATCCGGTAATGCATTCTCCGTCAACGAGTGTACCATCTGTTGCAAGGTATCATCTTCGTGAAATGCGTCTCCGGCATTCAGAAAGCAGATATAGTCTCCTGTAGCCATCTTGATACCCTTGTTCATGGCATCATACAAGCCTCGGTCCGGTTCACTGATTACCTGCTGAATCATACTCCGGTACTGGTTGATGATACTGAGGGTATTGTCAGTCGAACCTCCGTCTACCAGAATGTACTCCATGTTTTTATAGGTCTGTGTAATGACACTCTGGATTGTATCTTCCAATACTTTACCGGCATTGTACGTAACGGTAATGATGGAGAATTTGGGGTGCAAGTGATGTAAGTTATGCATTTTTTCCGGTTATCTGGTTATAGATTTGGATGTATTTCATGGCAACAATCTGTTCGGAATAGGTACTTTCAGCCTTTCGTCGTGCCTGTTCGCACAGACTTCCGTAATTGTTTTCATTCAGCGACCAGTAGATGCCGTTGGCCAGGTCTTCTGCCGACTTATATTGGGCTACATAGCCGTTGTGCAGGTGATCAATCATCTGTGGTATTCCTCCGATATTGAAGCCGACACAGGGAATGCCACATGACATGGCTTCCATGATGGTATTAGGCAGGTTCTCCATCAGTGACGGAGTAACAAACAGGTCGGTAGCATTATAGATTTCTGCCAATTCCTTTTCTTGTTTCACATAATCCAGACAATATACCGGGAACGGGAAAAGTGATTCGTTCTGTTGGGAAGACTTTCCTACCACTACGACTCCCAGTTGGCCGACAAAATCCGGATGATGTTTCTGAAGTAACCGGCATGCCTCAACCAGGTAGCTGATTCCCTTCCGTTTATCGGTGGTCTTCATGGAACTGAACAGTAACAGCTTCTTGTCAGTCGGCAAGGAGAGTTTCTGTCGTGCCTGTATCTTATTCAATGGCCGGAACAGATTTGTGTTGAGAGGGTTGGGTATGTTTGTTACCGGATGTCCTTGCGTCAGTACGCTTTGTTGTGCCAATCCTTCCAGCCAACGGCTACAGGCGATAAATGTCAGGTTAGCATCTCGGTAGATGTCTTTTTTCTTGTTGAATACCCGGTAGGAAAGGTCATTCTTATGACCTTTGTGGAGCAACGGACAGGTATGGCACTGTTCGGTATATCGGGTACAGGATTCAGCATGATGACAGATACCGGTAATGGGCCACATGTCGTGCATGGTCCAGACGATGGGTTTGCCTGACTCTACGATTTTCCGGATATCCTTCAGAGAAAGCATGCCTTGGTTAATCCAGTGCAGGTGGATGACATCTGCCTGACGGAATTCCGGCAGAGAAGTTACATCGGTACCGGTATTGGCGATGTCTACGGCAAAGAGGTTTTCTCTTTTGAACTGATTGGTTTTCCAGATAATCAGCCGTTCCCAGACAAACTGCCAGATTTTTCGCCATGATTTCTTCAGTGCCACTACCCCCACATGATCCGTCTGTTTGTCGCGCACTAGCATCTTGACTTTGATGCCACTGTTCTTCAGCGCTTCTGCCAGACGGCTGGCAGCGATGGCGGCCCCTCCAATCCGTTCGGATGTATTGATGATAACTACTCTCATGCTTTCTAAATTTTTGCAAAGGTAGATTTTTTTCTTGAACGCAGGACAGCGAATTCTTTGAGATTTGTACGTTTCCTGTGAAAAAGTATCTGTTTAAGCTCCAAAATCACCTCGTAATGTACGTTTGATGCGTCGGATAGCTTTTGCCCAGAAACAGTTGGTCCGGTGATAGTAGCGGGCAAAAGCCTCTCGGGCTTCTTTGTTTTCAGTAACGGGATGGATGGGAACTACCGGAAGCGGTTGGCTCCATAGGGTAGAACCGTACAGGTTACCTCCTCCGCAGTTGGTTCCGCTACCGTCGAATCCGGTATTCTGTACCAATGATTTTCCGACATTCAGCGAGAGGATATCGGCCAGGAAAAGGCTGGCGTTCCAGCGGATAGCCCATGAATTGTTGAGACCGGCTATCTGTCGGCGGAGCATCCGGGTGAACGGATAGTTTCCGTCAAAATCGAAGGTGCGGGTCAGTTTCCTACGTTCCAGTTCTTCCAACAGTTCCTGTCCGTTCGGGTTGAAATGTTTCCAGGCATGTTCCCAGGTGGCCCATCCCCAGCTACCGGTCCATTTGATGAGGAATGTATCGGGTAGTGAAGGGTCTTGTGTGAAATCGCAGGCCTGGATATGTCCCACTCGTTCCTCGTCTTTGTAGGTTTCGAGGGCTTCATTCATGAATTGCAGGAAATAGGGAGAAACTACCAGGTCGTCTTCCAGGACGATAACCCGTCCGTATCGGGCCAGTTGGGTGGTTACTCCGTCAATGATGTTCCGTGCTAATCCCCAATTCTCGGTGCGTTCTACTAGGGTAATGTTCCCGAATCCTTTCAAGGAGCGGAGGTATGTTCTCACTTCCTCCACATGGAGACGGTCTGTTTCATTTCGTGCCTGGTCAGCATAAATAATCAACGGGCTTTCGGCTGCTTCGCGGTTGGCTAGCAGTGAGGTAATCAACCGGTGGGTATGTTCCGGTCGGTTGTAGACAAACAGGAGGATAGGGGCGTAAGTCATGACATCAGAAAATTAGGATAAGACTGCTTGGTTTGTTTACGGATACGGCAGATAGCAGGAGTCTGGCAGAGTAATCCGGACACAATACCTGCATATCCTTTGGCGTGTGTCCAGTTCCCTTTCAGCAAGGCTATTACCAACTTCTTTATTCCTGCCAGTACACCGTAGGCGAATGCCTGTATGAAGCCATAATTAATATTGGCATATTCCGAGAGCAGGTATACACGTTCGGCCCGTAAGAATCCTTCCAGCGATACTTTCCGGAATTCACGGTCGTGACACCCGAAGACAGTAGGCAGATAACCTATCCGGTAGCCATGGAAATGTATGCGATTGGCATAGTCTTTGTCTTCGCCATAATGATAGAACAAGGAGGAAAAGCCTCCTGTCTTCTTCAGAATTCCGGTAGGGATAAACCAGAAGGCTGCATTGATGAAAGGACATTCCGTGAGTCTGTTTTCTGCAGGCAGGTTGTTCCGGCTGCTTACCTGTACATACGAGGCGAACCCTTTTTCCAGTTCTGTTCCGTTACCGTTCAGATGGACAGGAGAAAGGATGGCGTAATCCGGATGTCTGAGGGATTCTTGGGCCAGGCTGCCTAAGGTCTTAGGGTCTATCCACGCATCCTGGTTGAGTAGGAATACGGCATCGTAATCCTCTTTCAAGGCTATCTGCATGCCAATGTTGTTTGCTTTACCGAACCCCAGATTGGCATGGTTTGCTATCAGCCGTATTTCGGGATAGTTTTTCCGGAGGATTTCCACGGTCCGGTCACTCGAACCGTTGTCGATGACAAGCGTATCTGTTGGCTGTAAGGATGCTTTCAAACTTCCTAGACACCGGTCTATCCAAGGTTCAAAGTTATAGGAGACAATAATAGTCAGTATTTTCATCATGATGGTTGTATGTACGGTAGCATTTATTTAAGTTTCATCCACAGGGTAGTCAGTCTGTCTCTGATTCGTTTCTTCAGGTTGATGCAGGGAATGCCGGTGTAGCTGCCTGCTTTCTGCCAGAATACGTTTTCGTTCGTTATGTCGCTGTCTTTTCCTATCAACTTATAGAGTTGATAAAGTCCCCGTTTCTTTTCATAGGGTAAGTGCCATACGGGAAAATTTTCGTCATTCGGTTGTACATTATTGAAATGTGGGGTGGTCCACATACGTTTTACGTATCGGTTGGCGATTGCATTCCGGATGTTCAGGTGTTCGGCCAGCAGACTCAGCAGATGGGCTTCTTCGTTCAGCTTGAACGGATGTTGTTGACCATACTTGAGGTTGAAAGCCCATAATTCTGGAAAGGCCGTATTAAGCCGGTCGATTATGTCTTTCCGGAAGGCTACGAACTCTCCCCCGTAATAGGTTATCGGGCTTGTTTCTGTCTTGCCGTAGCAGTTTCGGTATAGTTCTTCCATTTGAGGTAAGGTGATACCGTTGATGATGTGTTTCCTGTCGGTTATGAATTCATATAGGGCACTTCCGTTTTTCCGGACCTCCTCGAAGAGTGGAGTCAGGGAAGTATGGCACAGGCAGTCGGCATCGCTTACCAACAAGGTATCTTCTTCTCCCATCCGGTTCCCCATGTATTTCAGGATATCATACAGGTAAAACTGGTTCTGCCAAGCCGTATACCAGCCCTTGGGTGGTTTGCAACTGTAAGGAAGAGTCACCGTCTCGACGTTCAATTTCCGGAATAACCGGATAAGATAATCGGGTAAATCTTCTAGGGTCAGGTTTGTAAAGAAGATACATCGGGCATCCGGATTGTAATGCTTGAAGGTCACAAAGAAAGGAACCTGTATCTGCATATAGATGGAGTGTACAAGTGAGGAACTTCCTTTTTGTCCCAGCTGAGGGTAGAAGCTGGCTTCATCCTTTGATTCCTTGTAGAACCAGGTGGTGATATAGTCGACCGGTTGTTTCATGTCATTCTATGGTTTAATCCGTTTCTTTGCTGCCCGGTTGTTTCAGGCGTTTATTGATTTCGTACAGGCTCATTCCTGTCATGCTGGCAAACAGGGTTACCAGCAGCGAGGTATATAGTTTCTTTTGGAAGGGCAAGATACAAAAAGCTTTCCAGAATTCCCGCATTCCCAATCCATATTTGTGGGCCAGGATGGCTCCCGACATGCGGCGTTTGTGCCAGGAGGACAAAAACAGCCGGATTCCCGGTTTCTGGCTTGCTTTCCGGTAGATCTCATTAAACATGTTGTCCAGTGGATCGTCCTTCAGAATGGGACGGTGGCTTTTGTTGCTACCGGTTGTCAGATAATAAATGGAGGTAGGTTTCCGGCAATAAGCAAATTCACATACGGCTTGTAGGCGGGCCAGTGTCAGAATATCTTCACCAGACGGAATACCTACCGGAAAGCCCCCGATGGATTGGATGATTTCTTTTCTGACGGCATACGCACTGGTCTGCATCGGAAAATCTGTTCCCGATGCCAGTTCGTAATAGTTGTCGAGTATACCATCTTCTCCCGTGAAGTGGAACTTTTCGGGTATGATGGGAAGCCGTGGTTTTTCACCCTTTCGTAGAAAATAATAGGAGGTTCCGAATACACCACACCGAGGAAAAGTATGATACAGCCGGATGATAGTGTCCAGATGGTCGGGCATCCATTCGTCATCAGCATCCAGAAAGGCAATCAGTCCGTATCGGGCTTCTCGGATACCGGTATTTCGTGCCGCTGACACTCCACCGTTTGCTTGTCGGATGAGGCGGATGTGCGGAAGGTGGAACGCTGTTACCCGTTGAGGCCCGTCGTCTGTTGACCCATCGTCTACTACTACTATTTCGAACTCCTGGAAAGTCTGGTTCAGTACGGAGTGTATACTTCGTTCGATGTAGGCTGCACCGTTATATAGAGGGATGATGACACTGACCATAGGCATAGTTTATTTTTTCTTAAACAGATATTGTAGCATTTCCTGTTGAATTCGGGAACGGGAAACCCATAGAATGGCAAGGTAAACCGAGGCGGCTATCAAGATTTTGCCTATCATCAGGAGCCATTCCGATGTGATGTAGCGTGTTACCATAAAGCTGACTCCCATAGCAATGAGGGAAGTTCCAGCAAACGGTGCGATGTCTTTTATTGCATCCAGAAAGCGGAGTCCTATTTCCCGATGTACAAAGTAGTACCAAATAAACAGCCAGCCTATATTGATACAGGTATACATCAGAATCATGTAATAGATACCTAAGCGGTGGATGAGGAGTACAGCCAATACTTGCAGGACTCCGATGGCGATGGTATTCCACATGTAGATGTTCGATTTTCCCTGACTGATGACCAGGTTGGAACAAAGAGTGGTGATAGGCAGGAAAGCCCCCCAGATGCAGAGAGTCTGTAGAATAGGTACACAAGGCATCCATTTGTCTTTGATAGCCAGATGAATGAATTCTGGGGCAATGAGGGCCAGTCCGAACATGGCTGGGAAAGCCAGGTAAGAAGTGAAGCGTAGCATTTTGCGGAAAACCGCCTGTTGCCGGTTGGCGTTATCTGTAATCTGTGCCAGAACAGGCTGTGCTACACTGTTGATGGTACCGCTTATCAAGGAAGCGCCCATCGTGTTCCACTTGTTGGCTTGGGTGTAGAACCCTACATCCTTAGGCAGGAAGAGTCGTCCGATGATAGCAGAAAAGATATTGTTGTTGGTCTGTATGAAGATATTGGTCAACAGGACTTTGCTACTGAATCCGAACATCTCTTTCAACGGGCGGAAATCCAGGTGGAAAGTAGGCCGCCACGGTGAGAAATACCAGAAGCAGAGATTGATGATTGCTATGTATACCAGACTTTGGGTAGCGATACCCCAGTAAGACATGCCGTTGTATGCCATAAGGATACCTGTTGTTCCCGATATGACCAGTGCCGGAATCTGAGCGATGGCCTTTTGTTTTACCATCAGATTGCGGAACAGATAAGCACTGTGGGCTGTTGCGCTGCTGGAAATGACAAATCCTAGAAATGTGAACCGTGCCAGTGGTACCAGGTCTGGTTGCCGGTAGTAGGCAGCAATGAGTGGGGCACTGAAAAACAGGATAATGTAAAGGGTGATTCCGGTCAGGAAACTGAACCAGAAGACCGCGTTGTAGTCGCGATGAGTAACTTCTTTCTTATTGGCCAGGGCGCTGGTAAAGCCACTGTCCTGGAGTGTCCCGGCAATGGCGGTGAAGATGGCCAGCATGCCCACCATACCGTAATCGGCCGGTGTCAGGATGCGGGCCAGGAAAATGCCGAATGCCAGATTCAGCAGTTGCTGTACTCCGTTGCTGATTCCGCCCCATAAGAGTCCTTTTGCGGTCTTGTCTTTCAATGATTGCTCTGCCATAGAATCGGGAATAAAACACAGAGACACAGAGGCCGGCATCCGGACGGACCGGAGTTGTCTGTGCCTTTGCGTCTCTGTGGATGAATGTATGTCTGTATAGAGAATTACTTCACTTCGCTACCTGGTTTGACTTCACGCAGCAGGGAAGTAACAGCCAATGAACCGTCGAAGTTCTCGGCACTCAGAATCATTCCTTCGCTTACCAGACCGTTCTTGAACTGACGCGGTGCCAGGTTGGCGATGAACAGTACCTGTTTGCCTACCAGTTCTTCCGGTTTGTAGTGCTGGGCAATACCGCTCACGATGGTGCGGTTCTCCAGCCCGTCGGCAATCTTGAACTTCAGCAGTTTCTTCATCTTCGGAACATTTTCACATTCCAATACGGTTCCTACACGGATATCCAGCTTTTCGAAGTCCTCGAACGAGATGACCGGTTTGATAGGGTTGGCCTTGTAATTGGCCGCTTCGTTGGCTTTCTTGGTATCCAGCAGTTTCTGTACCTGAGCTTCGATGACGCTGTCTTCTATCTTTTCGAACAGCAGTTCGGCCTTGTTCAACGGATGTCCGGCTTCCAGCAGGTCTGTACGTCCCAGCTGTTCCCATTCGAAAGATTCCATGTTCAGCATGTGGCGCAATTTGTCTGAACTGAACGGCAGGAACGGTTCGAAGGCGATGGCCAGGTTGGCTACCAGTTGCAGGGCAATATTCAGGATAGTGGCTACGCGGTCCATGTCGGTCTTTGCCAGTTTCCATGGTTCGGTGTCGGCCAGGTATTTGTTTCCGATACGTGCCAGGTTCATGGCTTCCTTCTGGGCGTCACGGAATTTGAATACATCCAGCAATTTTTCCACTTCGGCCTTGACATCGGCAAATTCCTTCAGAGTCTCCTCGTCATAATCAGTCAGTTCGCCGCAGGCAGGAACCTTTCCGTCGAAATATTTGTGGGTCAGTACCAGGGCACGGTTCACGAAGTTACCGTAAACGGCTACCAGTTCGTTGTTGTTGCGTGCCTGGAAGTCTTTCCAGGTGAAATCGTTGTCTTTGGTTTCCGGGGCATTGGCGGTCAGTACGTAACGAAGTACATCCTGTTTGCCCGGGAAATCCTGCAGGTATTCGTGCAACCATACGGCCCAGTTGCGTGAAGTGGAAATCTTGTCGCCTTCCAGGTTCAGGAATTCGTTGCTCGGTACATTGTCCGGCAGGATATAGCTTCCTTCCGCTTTCAGCATAGCCGGGAATACGATGCAATGGAATACGATGTTGTCTTTTCCGATGAAGTGTACCAGACGGGTTTCAGGGTCTTTCCACCATTTTTCCCAAGAATCCGGCAACAGTTCCTTGGTGTTTGAGATATATCCGATAGGAGCGTCGAACCATACATACAGTACTTTGCCGTCGGCTCCTTCTACTGGTACGGGGATACCCCAGTCCAGGTCACGGCTTACGGCGCGTGGCTGCAGACCCATATCCAACCAGCTCTTGCACTGCCCATATACGTTCGGGCGCCATTCCTTGTGGTCTTCCAGAATCCATTTACGCAACCAACCTTCATGCTTGTCGAGAGGCAGGTACCAGTGCTTGGTTTCTTTCATGACCGGTTTGCTTCCGCTGATGGCACTCTTCGGATTAATCAGTTCGGTTGGTGAGAGTGTGCTTCCACATTTCTCGCACTGGTCTCCGTAGGCGCCTTCGGCATGGCAGCGTGGGCATTCACCGGTGATGTAGCGGTCGGCCAGGAATGTGTGTGCTTCTTCATCGTAATACTGCATGGAAGTCTTTTCGATGAATTCGCCTTTGTCGTACAACTTGCGGAAGAAGTCGGAAGCTGTCTTGTGATGTACTTCCGAGGTAGTACGTCCGTAAACGTCGAAAGAGATACCGAATTCCTTGAATGAGTCTTTAATCAGGGTGTGGTAACGGTCTACTACATCCTGAGGAGTAATGCCTTCTTTCTTGGCACGGATGGTGATAGGTACACCGTGTTCGTCGGAACCTCCGATGAACAGGACTTCTTCTTTCTTCAGACGCAGGTAACGCACATAAATGTCAGCCGGGACATACACGCCTGCCAGGTGACCGATGTGGACGGGGCCGTTGGCGTATGGCAGCGCTGAAGTGACGGTTGTTCGCTTAAATTTCTTGTCCATATTGATTATTCTTTACATGTCTGATAAATAATGTGGCAAAGATAAGGCTTTTCCGGAATTTTTCCCAATTCTTTTCAGATTTGCCTTTTATCTTTACCTCGAACTTAGGAGATGTGCCGGTTGGAGTGTTCTGGAAAGGTACTTTCCGTGAGGGGAATTTAACAAATAAAAAATAAGGACTATGAAACTGAAGGTTTTTTTAGCGATGTTGGTGATGGGAGTGTCCGCGTGGACGCTGCAGAGTTGTGATAACGATGACGACGACGATTGGGTGACTGTTCCGGCTGAACTGACCCGTTCGCTGGCCGATAAGCATCCGCAGGCTACGCGGGTAGAATGGGAGGCTGAAGGCGGTTATTATGTAGCCGATTTTTATGAAGACGGCTGGGAGAAGTCTGCCTGGTTTACTCCCGATGGAACCTGGCAGCTTACTGAGACCGAACTCCGATTCATGGATTTGCCGGATGCGGTGCAGACAGCTTTCAGAAACGGTGGATATGCTACCTGGGAAATTGAAGACGTAGATAGGGTGGAACGTCCGGATAGGGAAGTGGTGTATGTCATCGAGGTGGAACAGTTTGATCAGGAAGTGGATTTATTCTATACTGCTGATGGTATCTTGGTGAAGGATGAAACCGGTACAGGTGGAGGTAACCAGGGTGGTTCCGACTATCTGCCGTCAGTTACCGTAGATGATTTCCAGGCGTTTCTGGATGAGCGTTATCCGGGTGCCCGTATCATTGAATTAGACCGTGAAATGAACGGTTATGAAGTGGATATCGTACACGAAGGCCGTGGTAAGGAAGTGATATTCGACCTGGACGGAAACTGGGTGATGACTTCCTGGGACATCCGTTTGGTTGAGGTTCCTGAGGTAGTGAAGAATGCAGCGTTGGCACAATATCCGGATTACCGCTTGGATGACGCCGATTTTGTGGAGACTCCTTCAGCGTCTTATTACCTGATAGAATTGGAACGGGGCGAACGCGAAGTCAAGGTCAAGGTGGCTGCCGACGGAACGGTGCTATGATGCAGATTTACGTATAAGTTCCAGAAAATAGGGTACTTCCGAAGGTTGTGACAGACAAAAACAATCCAGCCCGTACAGACAGTTTATGTACTGTTTGTACGGGCTGTAATGATTTGACGGTTTCTTTTACTTGTCAATGTTTTTGGTAATGCTAAGGGCTATTTTAGATGAGCTCTTTTTGCTGGCTTTCATTAGTTTGTCGGCTTTTTCCAGATTCATGCAAGTAAAGTAGCTGTTTCCTTTGGTAATTTCCTGCTGGCTTTTGTCAAATAACGAGTAGCTTACGAAGTGGAATAATGTACGCAAAGGCTTTTCTTGCCATTTCAGGTAATGCTGGTTAAGTATCAACAGGTAATCGGCATGCGCATTGTCCAGCAGGTTATGATAATCCTTGCTTTCAATATGGCTTAGGTCGGCATACTGTTCTTCGTTGTTTCCGGTCAGTGTGATGTCGTTGATCATGTTTCCGATACCGTCCAGTCCTTTGGAATCAATAAAGACGATGTGTTTATCTTTATTGGTTTCGATGATGTTTTTGGTGATGATCTGGTTGTAGGTACTGTCTATACTTTCTTCCGGTATGCCGGTTTCTTCCGTAATCATGCTCTCCGGGAAATAATTGGAACTTACGTTGTCATGCAGACCTATTACCAACACTTTTACAGTAGAATGTTCATTCTCTGTCGTTTCGTTGCTACTTACGTTTTCTGCGTGGATAGATGTGCAGATGGACAATGCTGTTAGAAATCCTAAAAAAATCTTCTTCATAGTGTTCTCCTTACCTTTAATTGTTCATTGCAAAAGTATCCGTCCTGTATTACGCTGTTGTTTCTATCCGATGAAAAAGATGTGAATCCCTCAATCGGCTTATTTACTGGCTAGTTCCTTGGCTTCTACCGGGTGGTCGGTGGTAATGAAGTCCACTTTCAAATCGAGCATTTTCTGTAGGTCCGGCGTTTCATTTACTGTCCAGACATTGACTTTCAGACCCACTTTGTGAGCTTCCTCTACCCATTCCGGATGTTTGTCGAAAACTTTGTAGTAATAGTCGATTCCTGTCAGTCCTTTTTCCCGGATAACGGATGGGGCAATGTCACTCTTTAAATAGGCTATTTCTGATGTCGGAGACAGTTTGACCAGTTGTTCACAGATATTCATACTGAATGAAATGTATTCTACCTGTTTTTCCAGTCCCATTTCATTTACCATCTTTACAATGGCTGCTACAGCACGGTCCTCCAGTTCCTTGGTCAGATGAGGCTTGATTTCGAGGATTAACTGTGTTTCTGGAAGTTGCTTTCCGGCTTGCAGGTAATCCGAAAGGAGAGGGAGTGTCTCGCCATTGTTCAATTTCGTTTCTTTGATGCGGGCATAAGGTGTAAGATTGATGGTGTCCGAGCCGATGACGTCATCATGATTGACTACCAATGTACCGTCGGAAGTCATCAGAACATCGAATTCAGATCCGTATACAGGTATCTGGCTGGCTTTCTTCAAGGCTGTAATGGAGTTCTGTGCAGACCCGTCGCAGTTCCAGAAGCCGCGGTGGGCAATGATACGGGTTTGTGAATAACTGGATAAAACGTGGAAGGCCATCAGGCAAATAAATAATATCTTTTTCATAAGTTACATGATTTTGAAAATTCAACTCAATGTTTTTTTGAAGGTAATGAATAAATCCTGTTCATCCAAGTAATTTCGGATGAACAGGGAGATTTTGTCAGAATGCGTATCTTAATCCGATTTGTACCTGATACGGAGTGCCGTTCAGATTAGAAACACCGGTGTTTGCATTGACGTTGTAGACGTATTCTTTCTTGTCCTGATTGAAACCTTTGATGGTGTAGATTTTCTGGGTACCCAGGTTATGTCCGGCTCCCCAGTCCTTGTTCAGCATGTTCAGTACGTTGAATATATCGACAGACAGTTCCAGGTTATGTTTCTTGTAAAGTTTGAATTTCTTGGCCAGGCGTAAGTCGAGTGTACCGTAGAATCCGTTGACACCTCCGTTGCGTTCGGCTACCTTGCCGAAACTTTTCCGGATATAATCTTTGGTGCTTTCTTCTACATCCGGATTGCTCAGGATATTGTTGATACCGTCTTTCAGGTATTGTGGTGTATTAGGATCATTCGGGTCATAGATGAAGGCCAGGTCGTTTGAGTCAACAACAAAATCGCCGTTCACGTTTCCGCCTACTATCATGGAGTAGCGTGTACCTCCGATGCCGGAGAAGCGGGCACCTACGCTGATTCCCCAGAATGTGGGAGCAGTACCGTAAATCACTACTTTATGGCGGAACTGGTTGTTGGAATAAGTCATCCGGCTCAAGTCGCGCGGGTCATCGATTACCATTTGTGAAAGTGTGGCAGAATTGGCTACGTTTCCGTTGTAGGAAGTATTGTCTTTCGTATCGTTCCAGGTGTAGCTGAAAGAGATTTCGCCATCCTTGAAGTATCTCCAGGTTCCGTCGATGACGAAGGCGAACTGGTTGACTTTACCATCGCTGACCATTTCGAGTACACGTCCTATCTGGTCCGTCTTTCTGCCTTCTTTCCAGTCTGCTACACCTTTCTCATTGATGGTGTTGGCCGGGACATACACTCCTCGGTTTCCTTCTGCTTCGATGCGGAAATAAGGGTCATCTACCATATTGCGGTCTACATACATGTAGTTGTTGCGTCCCAGGGTCATGTATCCGGCTACACTCATTTTCAGACGGTCGCTGAAGAAGTGGGTATATGACAGGTTGGCTTTGTAGATGACCGGAACTTTGCAATCGGCTCCGTTCATGTTGATGGTGGAAAGTTTTTCTACATTCGGATTGTTGAAAAGTTCGGCTCCTGGTGCGGTAGAAGGATCCTTACGGTAAGAAGGGAAATCCGGTCTGATGAGGTTCAGCATTTCTGCATAGTTGGCAGCTTTCTGGTCCAGCGTGATATCCAGAGAAGCGGTACGGGTACCGTCGAATACCATGTTATTGATCATGGCGTAGTTGTTGATATCGGAAGCGAAGATACCGGCACCTGCACGGATAATGTCTTTATGTTTATCGTTTATGTCCCAGGTAAACTGCAGACGGGGTTGAATCTGGAACGTGGAGAGTCCGTTGTCGGTTCTCAATCCCAGTTCATCGTATACGGTCTGGTTGAAGGTCCCTTTATTGAAGTAAGTGGCGTTGTCAAGACGTAATCCGGCTATCATTTCGAATCCGGAGAACAATTTTGTCTGCATCTGTGCATAGACTCCCGCATTCAGAATGTTCTGCTTTACACGGTCGTCCTCGGTCAAGTACAGTTCCCGGACGTAGCGGTACGGCTCCAGGTTTTCGAAAGCGTCCATTCCGTTGAAGTAGAAGCGTCCGTTTGTCTCGCTACCGTAACGGGAGTTCATGTGTGTATACATGAAGTCTGCTCCGAACGTATAATTGATTTTGTTTGTGTTATAGTAGAAGTTATCGACTACCTGAAGGACATGGTTGTAGAAATTTTCCGGGCAGTAGCGTTGACCTCCCAATTGGATGCTGGTGGTAGCTGTCTTGCCGTCAATCTGTGATTCCACATTGCTTACAATTGCACGTGGAATGTTGGATGATGGAAGTTCCTTACCCGGCATTGACTCTTCCAGGGTATAAAGATGTTGTAATTTCAGTTCATTGGTACCTTTAGGACCGACTACCGAACGGAGAGTAGCCATGGCACTGTTGTTCAGTGAGTGTACATCGCCGTAGGTTTCATATAAATTGATGGCTGTATTGTCTCCTAATCCCATGTTGTTCATATCATTCACGAAGTTGTCGGTGAATGTAAGCAGATTGGTTGCATTGATTTGCCAGTCGAGGCGTGCGAATACGGCGTCAGTACTCTGCGTCTTGTCGAAAGCTCCGAACTGGGGATTGGAAGATACTCCATATTTGTCGCGTGCAATCTGCAGGAAGCGGTCGCGTACATCACTGGTCAGGCTGTATCGTTTCTCGTCGGCGGCACTCTGGATATCGGCGATGTATAACGGACGTGAATCAGCCTGATGGTCCCAAGCGATGAAGAAATGTGCACGGTCCTTAATCAAGGCTCCTCCCAGCGAAGCGCCGAACTGGTAAGTCGAGAAGTCATTGTTGCGTTTGTTTCCACGGATATCGTATGGGCTGGAAAGCCAGTTGGCCCGTGCAAATGTAAATGCACTACCGGTCAAGGTATTTGTACCCGATTTGGTAACCGTACTGACTGTTCCACCGCCGGCGCGTCCGTTGGTTACATCGTATTGGTTGGTGACTACCTTAAATTCCCGGATGGCTTCCATCGAAATGGCGTAAGGCACTCCGTTACGGCTGGTAGTACTTCCTCCGGAAGTTGGGTTCTTTGCCGTCATACCGTCTATGGTATAGTTGGTAGAAGAGGCAAGCTGTCCCGACAGGCTGGAGCCGGTACTTAATGGAGATAGGTCTACCAGAGAGGTGAAGTTTCGTCCGTTGACAGGAAGTTTCTCCAGGTCTCTTTCTGTTACGGAAGTGGCTGCTCCTGTTGTTGCGATACTGTTTTTAAGAGAGTTGGCAACTACTTCGACGGCTTCCATCACTACGCTCTCTTCTTTCAATTGAAAGTCGACACGGAGCAGGTCGCCTTGGTTGAGGGTATAACCGGTTTTCTTCTGGTCGCCATAACCTACATACGAGATACTGACCGTATAGGGAGAGCCCAAAGGGAGCTGCTTGATGGTATATTCACCTTTTTCATTGGTGATAGATCCGGTCTGGAAACCGGTTGATTCGTTCTTTACCTGGATGGCGGCACCGATAACCTCCATTCCCGTTTCATCTGTTACAATTCCTGATATTACGGCTCTGTTATCTTGTGCGGATAGTTGGATAGAACAAAATAATGCGCAGAGTAGTAATAAAATCTGTTTACCTTTTGTTGTCATGCTAATTATAGATTGATTATGAATTTTTCACAAAAGTAGATCGGCTGCATTACGGGGAGATAACTGCGGGGTAAAGAAACGATGTGAATTCTGTTAATAAAATATTACAGAACCGGGTTGCATCGAATGGCTGTTTGTATTTCTGTGAATAAACTCCTTATTCAGTATATGGATTCATCCATTAAACGCGTTTATTCTCAGCGGGTTGTTTTCCTGCTGACGAAGTGGCTATAGGGGGGAGCGGATTGCTTTACAAAAATGTTTGGAAATAAAACTGAACATTTCTTTTTAAGATTGAAGAGGAAGATATATCTTAAAAAAAATGAATACAATATGAGACGGGTATTTGTTTCGGATATGCTTATGTTTTTAATTTATAGCTGTTTAGCCAGGAATTTAATGTAGTTGTGCGGAAAATTGAACCTGCCAAAAGTTGTAAAACTGGTTGTTGTGCGAATAATTAATTTATAAATTTGTGACACAGTTCAATGAGATGTATAACCCTATAAACGATTGTAAATAACCGCATGAGATACGTTATCGCTACTTTGCTCTTCTGTTTGGCCGGTATTTTTAGCTTACCGCTCTCTGCTCAGACTTCCACTTCTGCAGATTCCACTTCAGTGACCGGACATGATATTGTAAAGGTAGCGATGAAATACATCGGTGTTCCCTATCGTAGCGGACGTATGAATCCGAAAGTCGGTTTCGACTGTTCCGGTTTTACTACTTACGTGTTTAAGAAAGAAAACATCCAGTTGACCCGTTCTTCCCGTTCCCAGTTTACAGAGGGAGTAGAGGTGAGCAGTTGTACCGATTTGCAGAAAGGCGATCTGGTCTTTTTCGGAGGCTCACGTTCTTCATCCACTTCAATCGGGCATGTTGGGATTGTAACCGATGTGAATCCGTCTACCGGTACTTTCTCTTTCATCCATGCCAGCCGCACAGGCATCCGCATCTCTTCTTCGGACGAACCTTATTATGCCAAACGTTACGTAGGTGCCCGCCGGATATTGCTTTCTTAACCGGCGCTTTCATTCTGTCATTTTGCTCATTCGGATAGGTTGAGAATCGTGTAGTTCGTGCTTCTTCCGGACTTTGCCGTGAAAATGTGTTTCTTACAGATCCTATAGCTGGCTGAATGTTATCAGTTCCGTCGTTTACAAGCGTTCTGTATCGTTCTCTGGATGATTTGTTGTCTTGATGATTCCAATAAGACGTAGATGCTTTCTTTGGGAACATTCAGGAATATCGTCCGATTCGTATCAGTTAGCGTTCTATACCCTTCCTTTTGATGCTTTTTTCAGCATAAACGTTCATTCTCATTCATCTTCCTAGGCGTTTTCTGCTTTTTGACTAGACAAAATTATTTTTTCCCTGCATGTTTTTGGTTTTTTTATTCGTCCGGGAGGTGGATAAAAAACTATAAATCGGTGTTATTCCTGTATAAATATGTATAAAATATAGGTAAATCCGTTCTGGATGCGAGGTTATTAAAAAAATGTATGTTCGTATTCTCATGAAATTTAATTTAAAAAGATAATGAAATCTCTATTTCTGTATCAGATTGATAATACAAAAGGGGTGATAGGATTTAATAATGTAATGGGGCTGAATGATAAATAAAGAATATGTTAGTTCTGCTTCACATATTTTTGAGGATATTGATATGCCGGTTAGAGGTTATTAGTTTGCTGGATTATCCGCTTTCTGTTGAGAATCTGTTTTTTATAGAATTCAATCATACTTTTTTAACTTCGACAGCTCAAGGTCAAAAATAACTTTGATGATTGATTCTTAATTAAGTTGTAACAACTTTTTCCTTATTTTTCTCTAATTTTGCACACGGATCTCAAATCTTTATAATTTTAATACAAAAATTATGGCAAAACAAATGCGATTATTTTTTGCTGCGTTGATGTCTTTAACGGCGGCAGCAATGAACGCTCAGGTTACCACTTCAGCAATGTCTGGACATGTTTCTGATGAATTGGGCGAAGATGTCATCAGTGCCCTGATTCGGGTCGTTCACCAACCTTCGGGTACAACTTATAGTGCGATTACCAACACCGATGGACGTTGGGCTATCTAGGGTATGCGTGTAGGTGGGCCGTATGAAGTGGAAATCACCTATATCGGATATGCCGACCGGACCATCGAGGATATCACACTTCAACTGGGTGAGACTTATAATATCAATGTGAGTCTTTCTGAAGATGTAACCGAACTGGGCGAGGTAGTGGTGACGGGTACCCGCTCCAAGTTTGCCGCCGAGAAGACCGGTGCTACAACCAATATCTCGAATGCGCAGATGATGTCCTTGCCTACAGTAAGCCGTAGCATTTCGGATATTGCACGTGTCTCTCCTTATGCCAATGGTATGGGTTTTGCTGGAGGTGACGGACGTTCTACCAATTTTACGCTTGACGGAGCTAATCTGAACAACAACTTTGGATTGTCGTCTACCCTGCCTGGTGGTGGTATGCCTATCTCTATGGACGCTCTTGATGAGGTACAGGTAGTGGTGACTCCTTTTGATGTTCGCCAGACCAACTTCATCGGAGGTGGTATCAACGCAGTAACCAAGTCGGGTACCAATACTTTCAAGGGTACAGCTTATATTTATCACAATAATGAGAATATGCACGGTAACCGCATCGATGATACGGATTTGGGTGAACGTGGCATCAACCGCAATACTACTTATGGTTTTACGTTCGGCGGACCGATTGTGAAGAACAAGCTTTTCTTTTTTGCGAATGCCGAATATGCTAAGGTGCCGTCGGTCATCAACCGCTGGCGTGCTTCGGAAGACGGTGTAGCCGATCCTGACAACTACATTTCACGTACTACGGTGGCCGATCTGCAGAAAGTGCGCGACTTCATGATGCAGCGCTATGGCTACGACACAGGCTCATTCACCGATTTCCCGGCAGATGAGAGTAACCTGAAGCTGTTGGGACGTATTGACTGGAACATTACGGACAACCATCACCTGGCCGTTCGTTATAACTATACCAAGAATACCGCCTGGAATCCTGTGAACGGAAACTCCGGCGACACCGGCTATCGTCTCCGTAACATGGACCGTCTGTCACAATACTCCATGTCTTTTGCCAACTCCATGTATTCTATGGATAACAAAGTGAGCACTGTTTCGGCTGACTTTAACAGCCGCTTCGGCAACAACATCTCCAACCAGCTGTTGTTCACTTATACGAATATTGATGACGTACGTGGTTCTAACTCATCACCTTTCCCTTTCATCGACATCATGGGAGGCTATGAAACCGCAGCAGACGGCACGGTTACACAGAGCCTTACTCCTTATATGAGTCTGGGTTATGAACTATTCTCTTATAATAACCGTGTACAGAACAAGATTACGACCATAACCGATAACTTTACTTATTATGCAGGTGCGCATAAGATTACGGCAGGTTTCAGTTTTGAACACCAATTGGCCAATAACTCTTACATGCGTGGAGGAACAGGTTATTACCGTTATCGTTCGTTGGATGATTTCTTGAATGGCGCTGCTCCTGAAACGGTAGGTTTAGCTTATGGTTATAACGGTGAGGCTAATCCTAATGCTGAGGTCGTATTCAATCAGTACGGCCTGTATGCACAGGATGAGTGGAATATTTCAGAGAATCTGAAACTGACAGGTGGTATTCGTTTCGATATGATCTCGTTTAATAGCGATGACCTGATGCGTAACAACGCCATCTATGACCTGGACTTCGGTGGTCGCCATATCGACACCGGTGCATGGCCTGACGGAAACGTGCAGATTTCTCCGCGTATCGGTTTCACCTGGGACGTGTTCGGTGACAAGAGCCTGAAGGTGCGTGGCGGTACGGGACTCTTTGCCGGACGTCTACCGCTGGTATTCTTCACCAACATGCCGACCAATTCGGGTATGGTGCAGAATCTGGTACATGCCGATACCCGATATGAAGGAGCTACCGGTGTGGTGAAATCGTCCGACCCGCGTCTGCAGAACTTTGTTGGTGGTCTGGTGACGGATGTCAATAAAATCCGTGAATTGCTTGGAGCGCCTGAGTCTATCAGCCCTGACGAAGGTACGGTACCTAGCGAGATTGCTGGTGTGGACAAGAACTTCAAGATGCCTCAGGTATGGAAGTCTTCATTGGCTGTCGACTATCAGTTTCCTGTTGTCTTCCCGATGACACTGACCGGTGAGTTTACTTACACCAAGAATATCAATGCTGTGATGTTGGATAACTACAATGTGAAGCCTATTGATTCCAGCTGGGAACGCTTGCAGGGTGCCGACAACCGTTATCTCTATCCGAGCGACTATCGTTATTACAATGATTTCAGCAACGCCTGTGTGCTGACCAATACTCATAAGGGTTACGGCTGGACCATGAACCTGACAGCAACCGCTGAACCGGTGAAGGACCTTCACCTGATGGCTGCCTATACGCATACGGTCATGAAGGAAATGTCGGGTATGCCGGGTAGTAATGCTTCTTCAGCCTGGTCGGGTCTGTATACAGTGAACGGTCCTAACAATGTAGAACTGCATAACTCTCAATATGTGATTCCTGACCGTGTGATTGCTTCCGTAAGCTACACTTATCATAAAGACCACTTCAGCTTATTCTATACCGGTTATAGAGGTGCAGGTTATAGCTTTGTTTATTCAAATGATATCAATGGTGATGGAAACAATACAGATTTGATGTACATCCCTAAGGATGACAGTGAAATACATTTCACTAATGAAAGCGACAGACAACTTTTCTGGGATTTTGTAAATCAAGACAGTTATTTGAAAAATCATAAGGGTGAATATGCCGAAGCGTACAGTGCCTATGCTCCATGGGTAAATCGTTTCGATTTCCGTTGGGCTCATGATTTTGATGTGAAATTGGGTAAAACGACTAATAAGTTGCAATTGAGTGTAGATATCATGAACGTAGGTAATCTCTTCAATTCCAAGTGGGGTGTAGAGAAGAACATGAGCAATTGTAATAATGGTGCTATCTTGAAAGTAGATAAGATAGAGAATGGAACTCCTTATTTCTCTATGTTCAAGAACAGTGATGGAACACCGCTTACCAGTTGGACTTTCAACCGCAATTATGACCAGTGCTGGCGTATGCAGATCGGTGTAAAATATTACTTTAACTGATTCGGATAGCGTATATTAAATTTCAACCCGAGAGAGCGGGAATGCCGATAAGACCATTGCTTTTCTGTGAAGCTGGTTCTAAATCTGTGGCATACCCGCTCTTTCTTTTATGATAATTTGAATGGTATGAGAAAGATTTTAATGTTATTGTTCCTTTTTGTTTCTGTCTGTTCGTTTGCGAAACAGCATGTTACAGTTATTGTGTCTCTTGACGGTTGCCGATGGGATTATCCGCTCATGTATGATACTCCATTCCTGGATTCATTGGGTAATCGGGGGGTTAGTGCGGTAATGCGTCCCTCATTCCCTTCGAAAACATTTCCCAACCATTATACTTTGGCTACAGGGCTTGTACCCGATCATCATGGGATTATAGCCAACCGTTTTTACGATGTTTCTTCGGGGCGGACGTACAGTATCAGCGATAAAGATACTGGTAAGGACGGATCGTTTTATGGAGGTGAACCTATTTGGTTGACGGCCCATCGTCAGGGAGTTAAAGTAGGAGTCGTTTATTGGCCCGGGTCCGATGTGGCAATCCAGGGACAGTATCCCGACTACTATAAGGATTATGCACAAAAGCCTTTATTGACTTATCCGCAACGTTTGAATGAGGTTGAGCGGTTGTTGACTCTCCCTGATAGCTTGCGCCCACAGCTTGTCATGGTTTATTTTGATGAGCCTGATTATAGCGGACATCTTTATGGACCGGCTTCGAAATCTACCCGCCGTGCTGTGGAGGAACTGGATTCGCTACTGAACGATTTGTATATCCGATTACGTGCTCTGCCAGAAGGCGAGGACATTAACTTTATCGTAACTTCAGATCATGGTATGGCTTCTACTTCACCTGAACGGATTATCCGTCTTTCGGATTACCTGAAGCCTGACTGGTGCGAGCGGATACTGGTTGATCTGCCTACACTGATTTTCCCCCGGGAAGGTTATGAGGATGATATCCTAAAGGCTTTGAAACAGGTCCCTCATTTGCGTGCGTGGCGTCGGGAGGAAGTACCTGCGTATTTGCACTATGGTTCCAATCCTAATGTGGCGCCTATCGTGGCTTTGCCAGACAATGGTTGGCTGGTGACTGAAAGTACAGATGTGAACTTGGGAAATCATGGCTTCGATCCGACAAACTCTGATCTTTATGTGCCTTTCCGTGCCGAAGGTCCTGACTTCAAACACGGGTATGTGCGTCAGACATTTTTCGACAATACCTGTATTTACCCGCTTCTGGCTTATTTACTGGGTATTGAACCTGCGCCCTGTGACGGAGATATCAGCCAGATTTTCGATTTGTTGGAGCGTTGAATATTTCTTATATTGGAAGGCTTCCTTAGCGGATGGTTATTGAGTTGTTGTTTTATAATCAACAGATCAGTATCTATTTCCCAAGGCTAGAAAAAACTATTCTGATGTAAAAGCCGTATCATACCCCATGGCGCATGAGGCATGATACGGCTCTTCGTTTATAGAAATAATCGGTTCTTATTCTCCGCGGGCGAAGTCTGTCGGATAAGTGACAAGGTTGATTACCTTGCCTCCTTTCAGACGTATCCAGGTCTTGAAGCTTCTTTCTCCTTCTTGGAGCTCGATGACACGTGCGCCGTTGCCTCCCGGAATGTCGTGGTAGACGGTTTTGCCTCCTGTAAAGCGTCCGTAGCCTAGCAGAATATTGTTCCAGTCGACCACATAATCGTTCACATGGTCATGACCGACGAAGGTGGCCATGACATCACCGGCATTCAGCATGGCGGCATACAGACCGGTATTGATGGCCGGTGCACAGGCTTTTTCCTTGCGGGTTCCTATCAGCAAGGCATTTTCGTTCTGGGCAGCCTGGTTGTATTCCGGGAACGGGATATGGAAGAAAGCCATGGCCGGTAGGGGTTTTCCACCGTTACGGGCAGTGAATGCGGCGCTTTCCTTGCGGTACCATTCTACCTGGTCTGCCTTTATCCAGTCGTATCCTTTAATCTGTTTCAGCGATGAATAGGTGTTACTGTCGAAGATATAAAGTACGGCTGCTTCGGTATTTCCAGTGGAAGCTTGAACAGGCAGGACGAAATTGCTGACTCCGGAAATGCCTTCGGTCCGGGTGTTCAG
This sequence comes from Phocaeicola barnesiae DSM 18169 = JCM 13652, assembly GCF_000374585.1. Taxonomy (GTDB): domain Bacteria; phylum Bacteroidota; class Bacteroidia; order Bacteroidales; family Bacteroidaceae; genus Phocaeicola; species Phocaeicola barnesiae. Next base: position 168,405 of record NZ_KB894645.1, on the reverse strand, counting down.
GCATCCGTCTTTCTTTTCTACATATTCCGATAACTCCGTACGGGTCATATCCTGTTCGTCATCGTGGTTTCCCCAGGTGACGGCAAACGGAATGTGGCGGGAGATGGTAGGTTCCAGTGCTTTGTCCAACCCTTCGGCCGCAGGTTTGGCGAAAATCAGGTCGCCGGTATAAATGACTAGATCAGGCTTTTCTGTATCCAGTATTTCGTTCATACGTTCGGCAGCTTCTTCCGAGGCCGGATTTCCGGGTACCCAATGTACATCGGTAAACTGGACAATCTTGAATTTCTTGTTGGAATTGAATTGTAAGGTCTGTGCCTGCATGCCAAGCATTCCCATGCAGAGAGTAAAAATACTGATGATAAGTTTCTTCATAAGTTACGCTTTTTAATCTTATAAAAGTATCGGTTTTATGTTTCGTAAATGTAACAAAAAGATGAAACATACCCTTCTGATTTCCATTTTACTTGTGTTTCCTGATGGTGTTTTTGTTGAGGTTTATCCCGCCCAGTTCTCCCGGTCCAGGTTGCGGTAGCTGATGGCTTCTGCCAGATGGCCGGTTTGTATCTGGGGGCTTCCATCCAGATCGGCAATGGTTCGGGCTACTTTCAAGATGCGGTCGTATGCGCGGGCAGACAAGTTGAGGCGTGTCATGGCGTTCCGTAACAGTTCAAGCCCATGTGTATCGGGTTGGGCATATTGTTGTAACAGTTTAGGAGTCATTTGTGCATTGCAATGCACGTCTGGTATGTGAGCAAATCGTTCGATCTGTATCTGACGGGCATGGATGACCCGTTCACGGATGGAGGCACTGGATTCTCCCCGTTCCTGTCCGGACATTTTTTCGAAAGTAACCGGTACGATTTCAATCTGGATGTCTATTCTATCCAATAACGGACCGGAAATCTTGTTGAGATAGCGTTGTACTTGTCCGGTGTTACAGACGCAAGGGCGTGTCGGATGATTGTAGTAACCGCAAGGGCAGGGATTCATGGAAGCTATCAGCATAAAGCTTGCCGGATATTCCAACGTATATCGGGCTCTGGAGATGGTGATGTGCCGGTCTTCCAGAGGTTGGCGCAGGACTTCCAGTACGCTTCGATTAAATTCCGGAAGTTCGTCGAGGAACAGGACTCCGTTGTGAGCCAGACTGATTTCACCAGGTTGGGGAGTCGCTCCTCCGCCTACCATTGCTACTTGAGAGATGGTGTGGTGTGGGCTTCGGAACGGTCGGGTAGCGATGAGCGAGCTACCTTTGGTCAGTTTCCCGGCTACCGAATGAATTTTGGTTGTTTCCAGGCTTTCTCCCAAGGATAGGGGAGGTAGAATGCCGGGGAGGCGTTTGGCCATCATGGATTTTCCGCTGCCCGGAGGTCCGACCATAATCAGGTTATGTCCGCCTGCCGCCGCTACTTCCAGTGCCCGTTTGACACTTTCCTGTCCCTTTACATCGGCAAAATCGAACAGAACTTCTTCCTGATGGGAAAAGAATTCTTCACGGGTATTCACAACAGTTGGTGTTAAAGTCGTTTCGCCGTTGAAGAAACCGATGACTTCGGTGATGTTTTGGGCTCCATATACATCGAGGTTATTGACAACGGCTGCTTCACGGGCATTCTGCTGAGGGAGGATGAGGCCCTTGAATCCTTGTGCACGGGCGGTGATTGCAATGGGAAGAGCGCCACGGATGGGTTGCAGACTGCCGTCCAGACTCAGTTCTCCAATGATCAGGTACTGGTCCAGCAAATCGGCTTTTACGGTTTCAGTGAGGGCCAGAATACCGATGGCCAGGGGAAGATCGTAGGAGGCTCCTTCTTTGCGGATATCTGCAGGGGCCATATTGACGATAATCTGGCAGGAAGGAAAGCGGTAACCGTTTACGCGGAGGGCAGAGATGATGCGTTCGTGACTTTCTTTGACGGCTGAATCCGGGAGGCCCACCAGAAAAAATTTGATTCCGCGTGAACTGTTCACTTCAATGGTGATGAGTGTAGCGTCGATACCTTGTACCGCCGCTGTATAAAGTTTTACTAACATGTCGTTTATACATTTTACTATAAAGGTATAAACGACAATAGGGAGAAGTTTTTCTCCCTATTGAATCGTCATTTTATGCTTTCTTTTCTTTTTTCTTCTTTTTTTCGTCCTGTTTCTCTTTGATCTTTTGCTTGATCATTTCGCCGGTTAAATCGGTTCCGATGATTTTCCGGTTTTTGTCAACCAAGATGTTGGCGGGAAGCCGGTCTATATGGTGTTGCTTGACCAGTTGGTTTTCCCATCCTTTGAAATCGCAGGTTTCTATCCAGGAGGTCGTGTCTGGTTTGCAGGCATTGAGCCATTGTTCTTTCTGGAGGTCCAGTGATATATTCAAGACTTTTAAGGTATTCTTGGGCAAGGAATCAACCAGTATTTCCAGTTCTTTGCGTTTTGTCAGGCTGTTCGGACTCCAGCTGGCCCAGAAATTGACCAAGGTATAGTCATGCTTGTCATTGCTGTTCCAGGAAATGTATTTCCCTTTCCGGTCCTTGCAAGAGTAGTAGCTCAGGTGGGTAATCGTTGACAAGTCCTTTGCGGGAAGTGACTTCATGGCGACACTGAGTATGCGGCTGTCTTTTACGTTTCCGCTCAGCGGTTTGATAAGTTTCGTGGTGTGTTCGATATCAGGATGTGCCTGCTGGATGAAATAGCGGTCTAGCAGGTAGGCGGATACAACCGATTGCGGGTGGCTCTGGATAAATTTCTCAGCCTCCTTGGCCTCTGCCTTCTCATTGCCTTGGAGAGCCGCGGTGGATTTTAAGAATTCCTGAAATTCCTGATTGGCGCCATCACCCTTCAAATCGGGCTTCTCGAATGTTCCTTTGAATTGCACTTCCCATCCTTTGTTCGCAAAGATGGGAATGGCTTGTCCTTCCTTATTGACCAGACGGATGAGTGTCAGTGTATCTGGGGACAATTGATAGGTGAATTTGCCCTTTTCCGGGAATATGGTATCAAGTTTGGCTTCCGGATCATCGTATATCACCAGAATCGGTTCATGGAACGAAACGGAATCGGTCAATTCTCCTTTCAGCAAGAAACGGTCCTTTTCTGAACATGCAGGCAACAGGTTCAGCAGGATGACGGTAAATAGGAACAAGTAGATGATTTTGCGCATAATATGAATATTGATGTTGCGAAAATACATAAATAAATCCGATTGACATCGGTTTTATCGGATATTTATAAATAAGCGAGGTTGGTTAAGGCATAAAAAAAGCCGGGATGAAAATCATCCCGGCTCTTTTGTAGTATGAGAAAATCAGTATTATTTGATTTCGTTTGCGTATTTAGCAAATTCGCGGTCGTCCTGTGCTTTAGCAGCCAAAGAAGCATCTTTCTGAGCAACTTTAGCCATGCTTGACTTAACCAAGTCTGCATTGTTTGTTCTAGCACCTACGATAGCCATCAGGTAATCTGTGTAAGCGTCCGGATTCTTCACTGCGTTCAGTGTATTCTTAGCTTTGTTGTAGTCCTTAGCCAAGATCTGAGCCAAAGCAGCAGAGTTAGTCTTAGTATCACCGAATGCGTTTACAGCACGGTCGTACTGACCTTGTTTGATGTACAGGTTACCCAGAGCTTCGTTAGCTGTGTTGGCACCTGTAGATTTGCTCAAGTAAGTTTCAGCGTTAGCTACGTTACCTTTAACCAGTTCGCAAAGACCCATGTTAGTGTTAGCTTCAGCTGAGCTTGCGTTCTTGCTCAAAGCCTGTTTGAAGTAGTTTTCAGCAGCAGCCTTGTCACCAGCAGCGTATGCCATCATACCCAAGTTGTTGTATGCACGGCAGTCGCTCGGATACAATTCTACAGTCTTCTTATAGATAGCTTCTTTACGAGCGTTGTCGTTAGTCAGTGTAGCAGCGTACAGCAATTCTTCTACGCTCAATACCTTAGCGTCAGTATCGAATGCTTCGTTGATTTCTTCATCGCTACGACCGATGATGTCATAGTTGGCAGTCAAGCGAGCACGACGCAACTGAGGCAGGATTTCGTCAGCCAAAGTCTTGTAAACTGAAGAGATGTTCTTGATTTCAGTTTCACGCTGTTCCGGATCCTGATACATAGAAAGAACACGCAGAATCAGGTCTTTATCCTGGATGTTTGATTTAGAAACCAATTCCTGGAAACCTTCCCAGTCCTGAGCAGTGTACTTAGTGTCAACCTGAGTTTCGATCTTACCTTTCTTCAATTCTTTGTTCAGGTAAGTTTCAGTGTTGTCCTGACGTTTTTCAGCCAGACCAGTGTTCAATTCAACACCACCATCCGGTGAAGCGTATGCAGAGATTTCGATGTTGTTCAGTTTGTAGTTCTTAGTGTCACCTGCAACTTCAACAACTTTCTTGTTGAATGCTTTCAAGCTGTCAGACTTCAATTCGCTGGCACGCAAGTTAGCCTGCTGGATCAAGAACATGATGTTAGCCTGCTGAGCCTGTTTGATGATACGTTGGAATGCGTCTGCAGCATAAGCAGCGTTGGCAGAACCTACAGTCGGCAGTTCAGAAGTAGCGATTACACCATCAGCGATCTTTACAGAAGGAATAGTGTATTCTTTTTTGCCTCTCTTGATTTTGAAATCCAGATACAGTTCAGATTTAGCCATTTCCGGAACATAGTCGAAAGAAGCTTTCATTGTATAAGTACCACCAGCCTTGTATGAGATAGTCTGGTCGTTACCTTCTACTTTTTCACCCTGGAATGTAGCAGACTGGCCTTTTGCTTCGCCACCATTCCATCTCAGAACCGGAGTAACTTCAACAATTGCATTTTTCTTGAAGTACTTTTCAGGGAACTTACCTGTAATGGTTACAGGAACTTTACCTCCTACTGCTTCCAGAACCTCAGGGTTCGTTGTGAAGTAGTCGGCAGACAATTCGCCCATCTTACCGCAAGAAGAAAGAGCGAGAACCAACAATGCCACTAAAGGCAAATACAACTTTTTAATCATGATGTTTTAAATATTAAAAATTGTTTTATAAAAAATTTTCCGCATTTAGGTTAAGCCTAATTTTTGGGGGCAAAGATAAGAAAAAGTCTGATTTTGTTAATCTTTACTTCTGCTTTTTTTTGATGATAACTTAATTTTTTCTTATTTTACGGCTCCAATACCCCTTTTTATTCAATTTTTCATGTTCCGGGGGTGATGTTCGATGATTTCTTGACGCAAACGGTTGCGGTCGATGTGTGTGTAAATTTCGGTAGTTCCTATACTTTCGTGCCCCAGCATACACTGGATTGCACGCAGGTTGGCACCGCCTTCCAGCAGGTGGGTGGCAAAGGAATGGCGGAATGTATGGGGGCTGATCTGTTTCTTGAGTCCAATCAGGTCGGCCAGTTCCTTGATGATATGGAAAACCATGATGCGGGAGATGTTTTTCCCGAAACGGCTGATGAATACAAAGTCTTCATATCCGGGTTTGACCAGACCTTCTCCACGGACTGGGAAATAATTTTCCAGTTCTTTGATGGCCCGTGGAGAAATCGGGACCAGCCGTTGCTTGTTCCCCTTTCCTTCTACTTTGATGAACCCCTCCTTCAGGTAGAGGTCTGAGAACTTCAGGTTGCACAATTCCGAAACTCGTAGGCCGCAGCTGTACAGTGTTTCCAGGATTGCGCAATTGCGTTGGCCTTCGCGTGTACTTCGGTCAATACTCCCTATCAGGGCGTCAATTTCTTCTACGGTCAGCACATCCGGCAGGTGTTTCCCTATTTGTGGGGACTCCAGCAGTTCGGTAGGGTCTTGCTGGATATAATCCTCCAGCAGCAGGAAATGATAGAATGACCGGATACCCGAGAGGATGCGTGCCTGTGACCTTGGGTGGATACCTATGTCACGAAGGCCGGCTGAGAAATGTTCCAAAGTCTCCAGAGTCACTTCTGTAAAGTCCAATCCTTCCAGAGTCAGGTAAGCCTGAAGCTTGTCCAGGTCTGTCAGATAGGCCTGTACGGTATTCTCTGAAAGTGATTTTTCAAGTTTTAAGTATTGCTTATACTTTATTATTATCTTTCCGTTTTTATTGTCGGGGTATTTCATTTCTTTTTCGTATCTTTGTCCCAAATTCTTTGAACAAAGATATTAAAGTTCAGGTTTTATACAAAATGAGAATACAAATTATAAACGGTCCCAATATCAACTTATTGGGAAAGCGGGAGCCTTCCATTTATGGAGCCACTTCGTTTGAAGATTATCTGGAGACGCTGAAATCGGCTTATCCGGATATCGAGTTCGCTTATTATCAATCGAATGTGGAGGGAGAAATGATTAATAAAATCCACGAGGTCGGATTCTCTTACGATGGAATCATTTTGAATGCCGGTGCTTATACGCATACTTCAATCGCTTTGCAGGATGCGATTCGTGCCGTTACTACGCCGGTAATCGAAGTACATATCTCCAATGTACACAAGCGGGAGGAGTTCCGCCACAAATCCATGATCTCATGTGCCTGTCTTGGAGTCATCTGTGGTTTCGGTCTTGACTCATACCGGCTGGGCGTGGAGGCTCTTATACATGTTGACAATAATTAGTTTTAGATTAGAACCATATGATGCTCAAACAAACAAAAATCGTTGCGTCCATTTCGGACTTGCGTTGTGAAGTAGATTTTATTAGAGACCTGTTTCAGGCTGGTATGAATGTTGTCCGTATGAATACGGCGCATGCCAACCGTGAAGGGTTCGAGAAACTGATTGCGAATGTCCGTGAGGTATCCAATCGCATCGCTATCCTGATGGACACAAAAGGTCCTGAAGTACGTACTACAGCAAGTGCGGAAGGTCCCATTGATTTTAAGACTGGTGAGAAGGTAAAGATTGTTGGTAATCCGGATCAGGAGACAACCCGTGAATGTATCGCGGTGACATATCCGAACTTCGTACATGATTTGAATATCGGAGTATCCGTGTTGATTGATGACGGCGAGTTGGCTTTGAAGGTCGTTGATAAGGATGAAAATACATTGTTCTGCGAAGTGACCAACGATGCTACTTTGGGAAGCCGTAAAAGTGTAAATGTACCGGGTGTACGTATCAATCTGCCGTCATTGACAGAGAAAGACCGTAATAACATCCTGTATGCCATTGAAAAAGACATCGATTTCATTGCGCATTCTTTCGTACGCAACAAACAGGATGTACTTGATATCCGTGAAATCCTGAATGCACATAACAGCGGCATCAAGATTATCGCCAAGATTGAGAACCAGGAAGGTGTAGACAATATCGACGAGATTCTGGAAGTGGCAGACGGTGTGATGGTTGCCCGTGGTGACCTGGGTATCGAAGTTCCGCAGGAACGTATTCCGGGTATCCAGCGTAAACTGATCAAGAAGTGTATTCTGGCCAGAAAACCGGTTATCGTTGCAACTCAGATGCTGCATACCATGATCAACAATCCGCGTCCTACCCGTGCCGAAGTAACCGACATTGCAAACGCCATCTATTACCGTACCGATGCCTTGATGCTGAGCGGTGAAACAGCTTACGGTAAATATCCGGTAGAGGCTGTCAGAACAATGGCCAAGATCGCAGCTCAGGCTGAAAAGGACAAGATGGAAGAAAACGATATTCCTATTCCATTGACTCCGGAAAATACCGATGTAACCAGCTTCCTGGCTAAGCAGGCTGTCCGTGCTACTACTTTGATGCCTATCCGTGCCATCATTACAGACAGTTTCAGCGGTCTGACTGCACGTAACCTGGCAGCTTTCCGTGGTAAATACCCGGTATTGGCTGTTTGTTACAATGAAAAGACGATGCGTCACCTGGCTTTGTCATACGGTGTAGAGGCTATCTACATGCCGGAGAAGGCCAACGGTCAGGAATATTATTTCACAGCCTTGCGTAAGCTGTTGGACGACGGTGTATTGTCACATAATGATATGGTGGCTTATCTGAGTGGTGGAAAGATGGGAACCCGTACCTCATTCCTTGAAATCAACCAGGTGGATGACGTCTTGAAGAATGCCGATGATTACGTATTGCCTAACCGTAACCGTTATCTCTAATAAATAAGGTATGAAAGAGACGGACGCTCTGGACGAGTATATATTACAGCATATAGACGAAGAAGGAGATTACCTGAAAGCTTTGTATCGGGCGACGCACGTCAAACTGTTGCGTCCCCGTATGGCTTCGGGGCATCTGCAAGGACGTATGCTGAAAATGTTTGTGCGGATGATACGTCCGAAACAGGTGCTTGAAATCGGTACCTACAGTGGGTATTCGGCGCTTTGTCTGGCCGAAGGGCTGGAAGAAGGAGCGATGCTCCATACCTTCGAAATCAATGATGAACAGGAGGACTTTACCCGTCCTTGGCTGGAGAATTCTCCTTATGCCGATAAAATCCGATTCTACATCGGCGATGTAATGGAAATGGTGCCACCGATGGACTTACAGTTCGATCTGGTATTCATGGACGGAAACAAACGGTTCTATGTAGATTATTACGAGATGGTACTGAAGAAGATGCCTTCGGGTGGATATATCCTGGCAGACAATACCCTATGGGATGGTCATGTATTGGAGGAACCCCATCATACAGACCAGCAGACCATCGGAATCAAGAAGTTCAATGATTTGGTAGCGGCCGATGAGCGGGTGGAAAAAGTGATACTTCCCCTGCGTGACGGACTGACTATCATCCGAAAAAAATAATGATTATATGGAAACAACCAGACAGAATAAGATTGCTCGTCTGATTCAGAAGGAACTGAGTGAGATTTTCCTGTTGCAGACCAAGGCGATGCCGGGTGTACTGGTATCAGTCAGTACCGTACGCATCAGTCCGGATATGAGTTATGCGCGGGCGTATCTCAGCGTGTTCCCCTCAGAGCGGAGCGAAGAGATTGTCAAGAACATCAATGGAAACATGAAGGCTATCCGTTTTGAATTGGGAAACCGTGTACGCCATCAGTTGCGCATCATTCCGGAACTGAAGTTCTTTGTAGATGATTCGCTGGATTATGTAGAGAAGATAGATGAGTTGTTGAAGAAATAATATGGAAGGAGAACACAGGCTATGTGTCCCTGTTCCTGTCGGAATGGGATGATAGAGCCTGTGTTTTTCTTTTGCTGTCGATAAAAATAAATCTCCGTGAATTTTCCTTTTTATATTGCCCGCAGGTATTTGTTTTCGAAGAAGTCACACAATGCCATCAATGTGATTTCGGCTATTTCGGTGTGTGGTGTCGCTTTGGCTACGCTGGCTTTGGTCTGCACCCTTTCGGTCTTCAATGGATTTCAGGACCTGGTGGCTACGTTCTTTACGGCATTCGATCCGCAATTGAAGGTGACGGCTTCGGCCGGGAAGGTCTTCGACGGTCAGGATGAGCGGATTCTCCAGGTTTGTCGGATGCCGGAAGTGGAGGTGGCTATGGAATCACTGGAAGACTATGCGATGGTGCAATATAACGGACATCAGGCGATGGCTGTCATCCGGGGCGTAGAGGATTCGTTTGACAAGCTGACTCCCATAGACAGCATTCTTTACGGCCGCGGAGAACTGCTGCTGCATGACGAGGTGGCTCATTATGCGATACCGGGTATCCAGTTGGCCTCTACTTTAGGTACGGGTGTCCGTTTCCTGGACCCGTTAGAGATTTATGCTCCCAAACGGGGAGCTAAGGTAAATATGGCCAATCCGGCGGCAAGCTTTACAGAAGGAGACTTGTTCTCCTCCGGTCTGTTGTTTGCGGTGAACCAGGAGAAATATGACGGTAGCTATATCTTGACTTCTCTGGACTTTGCCCGGGAGTTGTTTCAGTATACCACAGAAATCAGCGCCTTGAATCTGAAACTGAAACCTACGGTGGACGAGGATGATTTCAAGGAGAAGCTGAGGGAATATCTGGGGCCGGATTTCCAGGTACTCGACCGTTATGAACAGCAAGCCGATACGTTCCGTATCATGAAGGTAGAAAAGCTCATTTCTTACCTGTTCCTGACATTTATCCTGATGATTGCCTGTTTCAATGTCATCGGTTCCCTGTCGATGCTGATTATTGACAAGCGGGATGATGTGGTGACTTTACGTAATCTGGGAGCCAGTGACCGGCAGATTGTCCGTATCTTCCTCTTTGAGGGACGTATGATTTCCTTTTTCGGGGCTGTTGCCGGTATAGTGCTGGGGTTGTTGCTTTGTTTTCTGCAGCAGGAATACGGATTGATTTCACTGGGAGATTCCGGAAGCTTTGTGGTAGATGCCTATCCGGTCAGCGTTCATGGAAGCGATGTCGTTCTCGTGTTCGTTACTGTACTGCTGATTGGTTTTCTTTCCGTCTGGTATCCTGTGCGGTATCTCAGTAAGCGTCTGTTGAAAAAATAACCGGCATGCACCTTATTCCAAGGTGATGCTGGTCACTTGTACCTGTTCATGCAGGAACACGGAAGCCGATTCCTGGAATTTTTCCACCGATTCCGTGGTCAGAAACTCGCAGCGGTGGTTCTTGGTACACCGTTCGTCCATATCCGGATGCCGTTTCAGATAGTCTTTCAAACTGTTGCTGACATATTCTCCTTGTGCTACCAGGCGGATGTGTGCGGGTGTGTATTGCCTGATTTTCTTGTAGAGCAAGGGGTAGTGTGTACATCCCAGTACGATGGTATCTATTTCCGGGTCTTTTTCCAGCAGGTTATTCACGTATTTCTGGACGAAATAGTCGGCTCCCGGCGAATCGAATTCATTGTTTTCCACCAGGGGTACCCAAAGCGGGCAGGCCATACCGGTAACCTGAATATCCGGATAGAGCTTACGGATTTCCAGCGGATACGATTCGGATTTGATGGTACCTGCTGTTGCCAGAATGCCTACATGACGTGTTTTCGTCAGTTCTCCGAGGGATTCGGCTGTCGGCCGGATAACTCCCAGTACACGGCGTTCAGGCGCCAGGTGCGGCAAATCGTTCTGCTGGATGCTGCGGAGCGCTTTGGCCGAAGCCGTATTGCAGGCTAGTATGACCAGCGGACAACCCAGGTCGAAGAGCCTTCGCACGGCCTGTAGGGTGAATTCGTAGACGACTTCGAATGAACGGGTGCCGTATGGGGTACGGGCGTTATCTCCCAGATAGATATAGTCGTATTTCGGAAGAAGCTCGCGGAACTTACTCAGGATGGTAAGGCCTCCGTAGCCGGAATCGAAGACTCCGATAGGGCCGGAAAGAGCAGAGAATGGTGACATATCAATTTCTTTAGCGTTCGGTTCAAAAAGAAAAAGCGAAGCATAATGTGTTCCTTCCGGATTCTTTTGCTTCGCTTTTATGGGGATTGAGTCCGGAATCCGGACTTTCAGTTTCTTACTGAGCTGGGGTTGCTGCCGGAGCTGCCGGAGTAGCCGGAACAGCTGTCAGGCTGATACCTAATTTGGTCTTGATATCGTTGGTAATGTCTTTAGAAGCTGTTTCATCGATGTAAGGGATGTCAGTTCTGTTCAGGTCGAATACGTATGTGTAAGCGCCTGCTTTTCCTACAGCTTTTACAGCGTCTTCCATTTTCTGATAAATCGGTTCCATCATGTCAGCGTAAGCTTTCTGCAACTGCTGCTGTGCGTCCTGCTGGAACTGCATTCCTTTTTCAGACAATTCCTGCAATTCTTTCTGACGACGTTCCTGAATGTTCTGAGGAAGGCTTTTCTGTTCCTGCTGGTATTCAGCGAATTTCTTGTTGAACTCGTCTGAAGCACGTTTGATTTCGTCTTCGTATTGTTTCTGCATAGCCTGGATATCGGTCTGAGCCTTTGCGTATTCCGGCATAACCGGGATGATGTCCATAGACTTGAAGTGTGCGAACTTCTGAGCGAATACACTCATCGGAGCGATGAGTAAAAGTAATAATGCAATTTTTTTCAACATAATCTTATTCCTTGTTTTATTTGATTTTACTGATAAGGTTTCTTTCGGTTGCAAATGTATAAAATTAATTTGAATATCCTAATTTAGAAAGGATTTCATTGCTGATATCGATGCGCGGGGAGGCAAATATCATGCTTTGGTCCGAGGCGCGGTCGAATACCACATCGTAACCTTGCTGGGTAGCTACGGTCTTTACGGCATTGTAGATGGCATCCTGGATGGGAGTAATCAGTTCCTTCTGCTTCTTGGCCATTTCGCCTTCCGGACCGAAATATCTGGCACGCAGGTCGGCTGCTTCCTTTTCTTTGGCTACGATAGCGTTTTCCTTTTCGGTCCGTTGGCTGTCCGATAAGGTACTGGCCGATTGCTGGTAGGCTTCGTACAGCGATTTGGCTTCCTGTCCTTTGGCTTCTATTTCTTTCTGGTACTGCTGCGACAGACTTTCCATTTGCCGGTTAGCCTGTTCGTATGCCGGAATATGCTTCAGGATATATTCCATATCAATCAGTGCAAAGCGCTGGGCTTGCGCTGTAATCATGCCTGTGAGGGCGATGATGATTGTCAGGATAACTTTCTTCATAATGTTGGCTTTTAAATCGTTAAAGTTGGTTCATTAGAATTCTTGTCCGATGATGAAGTGGAACTGGCTGCCGCTATACTGCATAGACCCGTTGATCTTGTCGAAGCCGTATGCCCAGTCAATACCCATCATACCGATCATCGGCAGGAAGATACGTACACCCACACCGGCCGAACGTTTCAGCTTGAACGGGTTGAAATCGGAAACGTCGTTCCAGGCGTTACCGGCTTCGACGAATCCCAGTGCGTAGATACTGGTAGAGTTCTCCAGCATCAGCGGATAGCGGAGTTCTGCGCCCAGACGGATGTATGCATAACCTTCGCTTCCGTACGGTGTCAACGAACCGTTTTCATAACCGCGGAGGGCGATGGTTTCCGAAGCGTAGTTATAGCTGTAGCCGGTCATACCGTCACCACCTACGTAGAAGGTCTCGAACGGAGAACGTTTGTATTTGTTGAAGTGTCCCAACAGACCAAATTCCGTACGGGTCATGATAACCGGACATTTCTGGATATCCATCAGCGCGGTATAGGTCTTTGCTTTGAATTTCCACTTGTGGTATTCAATCCAGCGGTACATGCTGGCAGCTTCGTCGTAATTGTCTTTTCCGTAAGTAGAGTAATCCTTCTTGCTGAAGAGTGAATACGGCGGTGTAATCTGCAAAGAAGCCGTGAATTCAGAACCGTAACGCGGGAAAATCGGGTTATCGGTAGAGTTACGTGACAGAGTCAGGTTCAGGCTCAGGTTATTACAGTTACCGGTGTTCATGTATTGTCCGTTGTTCAGCTTGATGTACAGGTAACTCCAGTCTTTCAGGATGAACCGTTGGTATGACAGTTCTGCCATCAGCGTAAAGTAGTCATCCGGCCATCTCAGACGCTTACCCCAACCCAGAGATACACCGAACATCTTGATGGACTTGTCTGGGTCGTAATATGATTCGTAATTGTTGTAATAGTTTCCGTAGTAGTTACCGTAGCCACTGTACAGATAATTGTAATAGTTGTTCATGTAAGCAGAGTTATAATACTGGCTGCTTACGTCAGTCTGTACAGAATAGAAGGCCGATACGGAAAGTGAATTCGGACGTTTGCCGCCGAACCACGGGTCCAGGAAGGAGATACTGTATGACTGATAATAGCTACCGTTGGTCTGTCCGCTGATGGTCAGTGTCTGTCCGTCACCTTGTGGCAGGAATCCGCGGAAGTTGTCGTTCTTGCGGAACAGGTTGGCAAACGAGAAGTTGGTGAACTTCAGACTCAGCTTACCGATGATACCTGTCTGTCCCCAACCGGCAGAGAATTCTACCTGGTCGTTGGCTTTGGATTCCAGGTTCCAGTTGATGTCTACCGTACCGTCCTGTACGTTAGGCTGTACTTGTGGATCTATGTTTTCTGGGTTGAAGTGTCCCATCTGGGCAATTTCACGGTAAGAACGTTCCAGCGCGTCTTTACTGAACAGGTCGCCCGGACGTGTACGAAGTTCACGGCGGACTACGTTTTCATACAGACGGTCGTTACCGTTGATACGCACACGGCTGATGGTAGCCTGAGGACCTTCGGTAATACGCATTTCCAGGTCGATGGAATCGCCGTCGATGTTGACTTCTACCGGGTCGAGGTGGTAGAATACATATCCACGGTTATAGTAGTTGTTACCGATTGCGTCTTCATCGTTCGAGATACGGTCGTTCAACAGCTTCTGGTTGTATACATCTCCTTTCTTCATGCGGAGCTGTTCGTTCAGCAAGTCAGAAGGATATACGGTATTTCCCACCCATGTGATGTCACGCACGTAGTATTTGTTTCCTTCATATATCTTCATGTATACATCGACTGTCCTGTCATCGTATGTCGATACGCTGTCTGTAACAATCTGAGCGTCACGGTAACCCAGTTCGTTGTATTTGTCGATAATCTTCTGCTTGTCGTCTTCGTAATTCTGCTGGATAAACTTCTTGGTACGGAACAGGTTAATCAGCTTACCTTTTTCGTTGGTCTTTTTCATGACGCGTTTCAGCTTCTTGTCTGTCAGTACCGTGTTGCCGTCAATGGTAATTTGGTGTACTTTGACTTTTTCCTTCTTGTCGATGAACACATCCACATAGACCTGTTCCTTATTGGCCGGGTCTTCACGTTCTACGATATTGACTTCCGTGTTTTTGAAACCTTTGTCGCTGAAATGCTTCTTGATGACAATCTTGGCACGGTCAATCAGGTTCGGAGTAATCTGGCTACCTTTTACCAGTCCCAGTTTTGCTTGCAGATCCTCTCTTTCACTCTTCTTTACACCATGGTATACGATGTCTGTGATACGTGGGCGCTGTGACAATGAAATCTTCAGATAGATTTTATTGCCCACAATCTTTTCGGCTGTTATCTGTACGGATGAAAACAATCCGTGTCTCCAATACCGTTTCACGGCCGATGTGATGTCATCGCCCGGCACAGTAATGGTTTGTCCGACAGCCAGACCGGATATCCCGATCAATACATAGTCCTCGTAATTCTTTACACCTTCCACCTGGATGTCGGCTATCTCGTATTGTTTGGGAGTGCCGTTATAGAGGATGGTCGGTTTGTAAATCGTATCATTCACTTCCTGTGCGAATACTTCGGCAGGAAGGCAGAATGAGCAAGCAAGCGTAAACAAGCTAATTGGAAAAAGGTATCGCATGTTTCTGGGTTATATTTGTTCACTGGTTTTGCCAAATCGGCGTTCTCGTTGTTGATAGTCATAAACTGCTTTATACAGTTCTTCTGCACCGAAGTCGGGCCAGAAAGTATCGCAGAAGTAAAGTTCTGAATAAGCACATTGCCAAAGCAGATAATTACTTAGCCGTATTTCTCCTCCGGTACGGATCAGCAGGTCCGGGTCGGGCATATAGGATGTAGCCAGATGGCTGTCGATGGTTTTGTCATCGATGGCGTTCGGATCCAGCTTGTGGGCCATGACTTCCTGTGCTATCTGCTTCACCGCTTCGGTCAGTTCCCATTTGGATGAATAGCTCAGTGCCAGTGTCAGGCACATCCCTGTATTGTTAGAGGTACGCTCAATACACTGTTCCAGTCTTTCCAATACATTGGATGGAAGTTTGGCGGTATCGCCGATAATCCGGAAACTGATGTTGTTTTTCATGAATGTCTCCTCTTCGATGGAGTCCATGAGCAGACTCATCAAGGCCGCTACTTCATCGACGGGGCGGTTCCAGTTTTCGGTAGAGAAGGTGTAAAGAGTCAGAAACTTTACGCCTAACCGTGCCGAGGCTTCGGCGATGGTATGTACAGTCTCCGCACCAGCCTGATGTCCGAAAGAGCGGATCTGTCCCCGTTGTTTGGCCCAGCGTCCGTTGCCGTCCATAATGATGGCAATGTGTGACGGAATCCGTTTTTTATCCAGCTGTTCTAGATATTGCATAGTCTTTACTCTCTTTTAAAAGATTACCATTTTGATGCGAATCCCAGGCGGTTGATACGGCCGCGGCAGATGGATCCGTCTTCCCAGATTATCCAGATGAAGTTGTCCTGGTCTACTGCGCAAGAGTAGGTCCCTTCTCCTTCTGTATAATACTGTGCGAAAGGTTTCAGGTTCGGGTTGCTATCAGATACCTTTTTGGGGAAGATGATATTCCTTGTTTCTTTTCTCCATGAAAGTCCGTTGTCGATGGAACAGTACAAAGCTTCGAACGGCTTGATGGTGCCATTGGCATTGCCTCCACCGAATGCATAGAGCTTCTTGTCGTAATAAATCATGGAGATGTTCTTCAGATTCGGACAAACGACCGGAGTGTTCGGTGTATAGATGTTCCATGTATTCTCGATAGAAAGCCGGTTGGCTACTATGGCTGTCGTATCGGCTTCTGCTGTCCCGTTGTTGTGGCTGAGTGCTACCACCCGTTTGATACTTGTGTTGTACTCAACCGGGAATGCCGTTGCAGAAATGCGGTTTCCTGCCAAAGGCTTCAATGTCTCGGCTTCGGTGTCTGTTGTCCATTGATAGGTGTCGGACAGATAACCGCTTTGCTGCTGGTCATTGAAGGCATAAAGTACATCTCCGCCTACAATCAGTTGGCTGATTGCCGCATCTGTAGTGACCGGAGTACAGTTGTTTGTAGACGGGTCAATGCGGTAGAGCTGTTTGCCGGCTACAAAGTAGACAGCTCCCTGCCAGCTTGTAGCTGAATAGCTGTCAATTCCGGAAACTTCAACCGGAAGGGTCTGCCAGGCACTTGAACTTCCATTGCTTACAGAAGACCACTGGATGACGGTTTCTCCGGCTGTGTTCTGACCGAATACATAGATATGATTGGCGGCATAGACTGCTTTCTGACGTTGTAGTTTTATGCCCTGGTCAAACTTGTTGGTTACGAAATTCCATTGCAAAGAATCTGGAACCTGCTTGTGAACATTCACTTTTACCTGGTATGATTTACCTACTACGCCGCTGTAAGCCAATACCTTGAAGATAACAGGTCTGGTAAAGTCAATAGAGTCCGTGTTGGTCCACAAGGTGTCTTTTACATTCGAACCGTCCGGTTTCTCGTAATAGATATAATAAGTGTCGGCTGTAATGTTTGTCAGAACTTTCGTAACATCCGTACCCACCGGTAAAGAGTCTTTATTCTCGATGGTCCGGTTCAGCTGGTCGATGGTAAAAGGATATTTGCTGCAGTCGATGGTATCCGTAAAGATACTATCACTGCCATCTTTGGCGATTCCTGTCTTCTCGATGTGCAATATTCCTATAGAAAAGCCTGTAATACTGGTGTTTGAACTGTATGTAATTTCCTCAACGTCGTCATTGAGACATGAAGTCAACATCCATACGGTACTGCATAAACCAACGATCAGTGGCAAAAACTTTATTTTCATTTGTAAATGAGTTCTTTTGTTACAAGTTGCAAAAGTAGAAAGTTTTTTGTCGAATCTCCACTTTTATACCAAGTTTTATATAAAATTATGGATAAACGCCCCTTTTTTGTCCACCAAATCACGCATTTTATGTTTTGTCGGGGAGGAAATGATGCGTGTATCCGTATTAATTCTTTATTCTCTGTACCCGGAACGTATATTCCCCGCATGCAGCATATACATCCTGCATGCGGGAAATGTATGTTTTCCCATTGGAGTCCGAATATCGGAGGGGTTTGTCTGAATGAATGGAACATCATCTGTAATAATGACTCACACAGATACTGTCCCGCAGCTCATAGTCGCAGGGGTAACCCTTCTTTACTGCCGGAGCGGCGACTCCTTGCCGGAGAATCTGGGCGGAATGCTCGATGAAGATATCGTCCCAGAGTTCTTCGTCCAGGAAGGACTGGAGCAGACAGCTTCCTCCTTCGACCAGCAAAGTCTGTATTTTCCGCTCTATCAGCTCGTTCATGATCTGTGGAAGGATATCTTGTGAGAAATCCAGTTGCACATAAGTCAGGTTGGGCTCCGAAGCGGCTTCCCGGGCGGTAAATACGACGGTAGGTACACTTCTGTCGAACAATTTCAAACCGGCAGGCAGAGACAAGTCTTTGTCGATGACCAGCCGTAACGGATTCTTTCCGTACCAGTTCCGTACGGTCAGTGACGGATTGTCCAGCAGAGCGGTCCGTCTGCCCACCAGAATGGCCTGGTGCTCGGCACGCTGCTTGTGTACGTACATGGAGGTGATAGGGGTGGAAAGCACTACCGGCTGACCGGAAGTACGTTCCACATCGATAAAGCCGTCGGCCGATTGGGCCCATTTCAAGGTGATGTACGGCCGTTTGCTGATGTTCTGGGTGACAAACCGTTTAATCAGCGCCTTGCATTCTTCCTCCAGTACGCCTACTTTGACGTCAACGCCTGCTTCTTTCAGTTTCCGGATGCCCCGGCCGGCTACCAGCGGGAAAGGGTCCGTACATCCTACCACTACCCGGGGGATTCCTTTCCGGATAATCAGGTCGGCACAGGGAGGAGTCTTCCCGTAATGGGAGCAGGGCTCCAGGCTTACATAGATGGTCGAGTCCTTCAGCAGGCTTTCATCCTTTACCGAGCGGATGGCATTCACTTCGGCATGTCCTTCGCCGCAACGGGCGTGATAACCTTCGCCGATGATGCGTCCCTGGTATACGATGACTGCACCGACCATGGGATTGGGAGCGGCGTTGCAGAGGCCGTTGCGTGCCAACTGGATGCAGCGGCGGATATATTTCTCATCTGTTGTCATATCTTGATGGTTTTTTCGTACTTTTGCGTAATTATGCATCCTATATATGATTATATCAAACAGGCCTTGGCGGGGTATTATCCCGCCGGTGAGGCTGCTGCATTAGGCAAATGGATTCTGACCGATTGTTTCCATCTGTCTGCTGTCGATTTGTATGCAGGCAAAGATACGAATTTTTCCATAGATAGCCGGACGAGGCTGGAGGATATTCTGTCGCGGCTGAAACGCTATGAGCCTCTTCAATATATAATAGGAGAGGCTTCTTTCTGTGGCTTGTCGTTGAAGGTGACTCCGGCAGTGCTGATACCGCGTCCTGAAACGGAGGAACTGATAGACTGGATTGTAGCCGATTACCGGGGGGTAGCCGGAAAGACGGTACTCGATGTAGGTACGGGGAGTGGCTGTATTCCTATTGCCTTGGCCCGCAGGCTGGAAAATCCCCGTGTGTTTTCCTGGGATGTTTCTGAAGCAGCCCTGCAGGTGGCGGCAGAGAATGTGGTCCGCAACGGTGTGGAAGTAACTTTGCAGCAGGTGGATGTGCTTCAGGCAGATTGCCCGGCATTTCCGGTGGATATTCTGGTCAGTAACCCTCCTTACATCGCCGAAAAGGAAAGAAGTTCCATGGAACGGAATGTGTTGGACTGGGAGCCGGGGCTGGCCTTGTTCGTCCCCGATGATGACCCGCTGGTGTTTTACCGGCGGATTGCGGAAATCGGCTGGCAGCGGCTGGTTCCTTCCGGTACCCTTTATTATGAAATCAATCAGGCTTATGGAGGCGAAACGGTAGCGTTGCTGCGTTCTATAGGATATGTAGATGTAGAACTCCGGAAGGACCTGTCGGGGAATGACCGGATGATAAAAGCTGTACGACCATGAATGAGGATTCGATAAAGAAATGGATAAACAAGGCGGAAGTCTATTGTTCGGCAGCCGAACGATGCCCGTCGGAAGTAATGGAGAAATTGCGCAGATGGGGGGCGGACGAGGAGCAGATACCCGCGATTATCGCTCACCTGGAGAAGGAACGCTACCTGGATGCGGTCCGGTTCTGCCGCTTCTTTGTGAGGGATAAGTACCGGTTCAACCAGTGGGGCCGGATGAAGATTGTCCAGGCGCTTCGGATGAAGCAGTTGGATGCTGCTCAGATTCAGGAGGGGCTGGAAGAAATCGATGAAGGGGAATATCTTCGGATGCTGGACCGCCTGCTGAAGCAGAAGGCCCGTAGCGTCAAGGCTGCTTCCGGATATGAGCGGAATGCCAAACTGATACGTTTCGCTGCCGGGCGCGGATTTACCATGGATGAAATCATGAAGGTCGTGAAACAGGTGGATGCCGATGAGCCTGTGGAAGGATTTTAAGGACTTCTTTTTCCCGCGTACCTGCATGGGATGTGGAAAGAAACTGTTGGTCCATGAATCAGTCGTTTGTCTGTCCTGTTTGTCCGGCCTGCCTTTTACGGGGTTGGGAAACACGCCCGGCAACGGTATGGAACGTCAGTTCTGGGGGCGGTTCCCGATTGAGCGCGCTTCGTCGCTCTTCTATTATGCCAAAGGGGGAGAAGTGGCTTCCATGCTGCATGGCATGAAATATTACGGCAGGCGGAAAGTATGCCGGCAGATGGGGAACTGGCTGGCGGCAGAATTGTCGGCAACCGGTTTCTTCGATGGTATCGACTGTTTGATTCCGGTCCCTCTGCATCCTTGCCGGTTGCGTCAGCGGGGGTATAACCAAAGCGGACTGTTGGCGGAGGGTATCTCGGAGCAGACGGGCATCCCGCTCTGTACGGATGCTCTGGTCCGTACCCACAACAACCGGACCCAGACCCATAAGTCGGGCTATGAACGCTGGCAGAACACCGACGGACTTTTTGCCGCTACCGTACAGGCTGCTTCGCTGGCAGACAGGCATATCCTGCTGGTGGACGATGTGCTTACCACGGGGGCTACGCTGACTGCCTGTGCCGATGCCTTGTCTTCCATACCCGGTATACGTATCAGTGTCGTTACATTGGCGTGGGCCAAATGATACATTCTGGCGAGTTTTTTAAAAAATAATACACGTAAATTTTCTAATCTTGATGTATTTCCATAATTTTGCAAAAACGTTTATCAGATATTAGTTAAGTTATGAAAGCTTTGGAAAGATTATTTGCAGAAAAATTGCTGAAAGTGAAAGCTGTTAAGATTCAACCGGCTAACCCGTTTACATGGGCTTCAGGTTGGAAATCGCCGATTTATTGCGATAACCGCAAGACACTGTCTTATCCAGCACTCCGCAATTTCGTGAAGTTGGAAATCTGTCGTACTATCCTTGAGAGGTTCAGCGATGCCGATGCTGTTGCAGGTGTTGCTACAGGAGCTATCGCTCAAGGTGCTCTGGTGGCCGAAGAACTGAATCTGCCGTTCGTATATGTCCGCTCAAGTCCGAAGGACCACGGATTGGAAAATCTGATTGAAGGTGAACTTCGTCCGGGAATGAAGGTTGTCGTAGTAGAAGACCTTATTTCTACCGGTGGCAGTAGCTTGAAGGCTGTTGAGGCTATCCGTCGCGACGGTTGTGAAGTTATCGGTATGGTTGCTTCTTTCACATACGGTTTCGATGTTTCTGTAGAAGCCTTCAAGAGCGCAAAGGTAGAACTGGTGACACT
This sequence comes from Phocaeicola barnesiae DSM 18169 = JCM 13652, assembly GCF_000374585.1. GTDB lineage: Bacteria > Bacteroidota > Bacteroidia > Bacteroidales > Bacteroidaceae > Phocaeicola > Phocaeicola barnesiae. The sequence goes on along the minus strand of NZ_KB894645.1, from coordinate 147,098 downwards.
GACCAACTACAATGCCGTTCTGGAAACTGCCTTGAAGACAGACTATATCAAGGAAGAAGATATTCCGGTGCTGCAGGCTTGGAGACAAGACCCGGCTCACTGGACAGGGAAATGATAATTTTTTGAATCTATAATTAGCCGGACACGGATCGCACAGATTCACGGTTTCTTTCGGGAGACGTGGCTCGGTGTAGTCCGTGTCTATTTTTTATTTTGTTATGGCAGTACAGTTTGAAAGCAGTGTGAAGCAGGTTCCATACAGTCAGGAACGTGTCTATCATAAATTGTCCGATTTGAATAATCTGGCATCTGTCCGTGAACGTCTGGAACAGTTCAAGGATAAGTTCGAAGGGAAGTTGGAGGACATGACCTTCGACCAGGATTCATTGACCATCAAGGTTCAGGGTATCAGCCTGACTTTGCGTATCATCGAACGGGAAGAACCGAAGTGTATCAAGTTTGAAGGCGACAAGTCGCCGGTTCCCATGAATCTGTGGATTCAGATTCTTCCGGTGGGCGAAGAGCAGGCGAAGATGCGGGTGACCATCCGTGCCGAAGTGAACATGTTCATGAAGGCAATGGTTTCCAAACCGCTGCAGGAAGGAGTAGAGAAACTGGCCGATATGCTGGCCATGATACCATATTAATTTAAACAGTAAGAAAATGGCTCAGAAACTTTGGGAGAAGAATGTCCAGGTGAACGAGGAAATCGACCGTTTCACGGTGGGACGTGACCGCGAGATGGACTTGTATCTGGCAAAACACGATGTGCTGGGTTCCATGGCACATATTACCATGCTGGAAAGTATCGGCCTGTTGACCGCCGACGAACTGAAAATCCTGCTGGAGGAACTGAAACAAATCTATGCGTCGGCCGAGGCCGGTACGTTTGTCATCGAGGACGGTATCGAGGATGTACACTCGCAGGTGGAACTGATGTTGACCCGTAAACTGGGCGATGTCGGCAAGAAAATTCATAGCGGCCGTTCGCGTAACGACCAGGTACTGGTCGATTTGAAGCTGTTTACCCGTACGCAGCTGCAGGAAGTGGCCGAGGCGGTGACCGATCTGTTCCATATCCTGATAGCACAGAGCAACCGGTATAAGGATGTGCTGATGCCGGGATATACCCATCTGCAGATTGCCATGCCTTCGTCCTTTGGCCTGTGGTTCGGCGCATATGCCGAGAGTCTGGTGGACGATATGATGTTCCTGCAGGCGGCTTATAAGATGTGCAACCGCAATCCGTTGGGCTCGGCTGCCGGTTATGGCTCTTCGTTCCCGTTGAACCGAGAAATGACCACCCGCCTGTTGGGCTTCGACTCCATGAACTACAACGTGGTATATGCTCAGATGGGACGTGGTAAGATGGAGCGTAACGTGGCTTTTGCGCTGGCTTCCATCGCGGGAACTTTGTCGAAGATGGCTTTCGATGCCTGTATGTTCAGTTGTCAGAACTTCGGTTTCGTGAAGCTTCCGGACGAATGTACTACCGGTTCCAGCATCATGCCGCATAAGAAGAATCCGGACGTGTTCGAGCTGACTCGTGCCAAATGCAACAAGATTCAGGCGCTTCCTCAGCAGATTATGATGATTATGAACAACCTGCCGAGCGGTTATTTCCGCGACTTGCAGATTATCAAAGAAGTGTTCCTGCCGGCCTTCGACGAGTTGAAGGACTGTCTGAAGATGGCCTCGTACATCATGAACAAAATCAAGATTAACGAACATATCCTGGACGATGACAGGTATCTGTATATGTTCAGTGTGGAAGAAGTGAACCGTCTGGCTTCGGAAGGTATGCCTTTCCGCGATGCCTATAAAAAGGTTGGTCTGGACATCGAAGCCGGTAATTTCACTCACAACAAGGAAGTTCATCATACCCACGAGGGTAGTATCGGTAACTTGTGTAACGACCGCATCGAAGCGCTGATGCAGGAGGTGGTTTCCGGTTTCCACTTCGATAAGGTGGAAGCTGCAGAACGCGCACTCTTGGGACGCTGACGTTAATTTTTGGAAAGAAAACGGGTGAAATGTTTGGAAGCTATGCTAAAACTCCCTACATTTGCACCCGTAAACGCGGAAATAGCTCAGTTGGTAGAGCATAACCTTGCCAAGGTTAGGGTCGCGAGTTCGAGTCTCGTTTTCCGCTCTTCTTTGAAAGGCTGCTCGAATGGTGGAATCGGTAGACACGAGGGACTTAAAATCCCTTGGCCAGTAATGGCTGTGCGGGTTCAAGTCCCGCTTCGAGTACGATAGTAGATATATAACTCCTTGTAGGTTAAATACTTACAAGGAGTTTTTTTATTGTTTTCGTAAATATAAGTATAGGCAAAGTCGTTTAATGGATTAACCATTTGAAAAGTTAGTGTCGGTTTGTACTTCTGATTGTCGGGTGGAGGTTGATATAGGAAGAAACATTCCGGTTGACTTGTTTATATATGTGTCGGCGGTAGAGTATTGGTCAGCGGTTCTGCCTTGATTCTTTTTATCAGAACTCCTTGATATTTCGGACTTAATTTCATCCATCCTTATGGAAATTTCAACGCTTTGTCTTATATTTGCAGATAAATATAAAAATTATTAATCATTAAATCTTCATTTACTTATGTTTAAAAATCATCCAAAAGGTTTGCTGGCTGCAGCAATATCTAACATGGGCGAACGTTTTGGCTATTACATCATGAATGCCGTGCTGGTACTGTTCCTCTGCTCCAAATTCGGTCTGAGCGATGAAACCAGCTCCATTATCTATTCGGTATTTTATTGCGGTATCTATGTATTGAGCCTGGTTGGGGGTATCATCGCCGACAAAACACAAAACTATAAGGCTACTATCATGTCCGGACTGATAGTGATGTCTTTGGGATACGTTATCCTTTCTGTTCCGGTATTGTCGACAGAATCCAACATCGGTTGGCTGCTTCCGTTGACATGTCTTGCCTTGTTCCTGATTGCTTTCGGTAACGGTCTGTTCAAAGGTAATCTGCAGGCGATTGTCGGTCAGATGTACGACAATTTCGAGAAAGAAGCCGCAGAAAAGGGCCCTGAAGCTTTGAAGATTGCCAGAAGCCGTCGTGACTCCGGTTTCCAGATATTTTATGTATTCATCAATGTCGGTGGTCTGATTGCGCCGTTCATCGCTCCGTTGCTGCGGGAATGGTGGCTGAAGGTTCATAACCTGGCTTATAATGCTGACCTTCCGGCGCTGTGCCATCAGTATCTTCAGGAAGGTGCGGGTATGGCTGCCGACAGCTTCAACAACATGTCTGAACTGGTCATCAAGGTAGGTGGTACGATGTCGGCCGATATGGCTCCGTTCTGTACACAGTATCTGGATGTATTCAATACAGGTATCCACTATTCTTTCATCGCTTCTGTACTGGCGATGTTGATTTCGTTGTTTATCTTCATCATCAACCGTAATATTTTCCCTACTCCGGGTAAGAAGACTGCAAAAGAAGTAGTCGATTATACGCCGGAAGAAAAAGCTGCGATGGCTAAGGAAATCAAGCAGCGTATGTATGCTTTGTTTGCAGTGTTGGCAATCGTTATCTTCTTCTGGTTCTCGTTCCATCAGAACGGTCAGTCACTTTCGTTGTTCGCCCGTGACTTTGTGGTAACAGAAAGTATCGCTCCTGAAATCTGGCAGGCTGTCAATCCGTTCTTTGTAATTGTACTGACTCCGATAATCATGTGGTTCTTCGGACTGTTTACCCGTCGTGGCAAGGAGATCTCTACGCCTAGAAAGATTGCTATCGGTATGGCTGTTGCCGGTCTGGCTTACCTGTTCCTGACCATCTATTCTGTAGTTATGGATTATCCTTCGGGTACAGAGTTCAAGGCAATGGCCGACTCTGCCAAGGCTGGTATGAAAGCCGGTCCGTGGGTATTGATTGTAGTTTATTTCTTCCTGACCGTTGCCGAACTGTTCATTTCTCCGTTGGGCCTTTCATTCGTTTCGAAGGTGGCTCCCAAGAACGTACAGGGTTTGTGCCAGGGCTTGTGGCTGGGGGCTACTGCCGTAGGTAACATTTTCTTGTGGGTAGGTCCGTTGATGTATAACAAGCTTCCTATCTGGGAATGTTGGACAGTATTCTTTGTCGTATGTCTTATCTCGATGGGAGTCATGCTGGGCATGGTGAAATGGTTGGAACGTGTCGTTAACTGCTAAGTAGCAGTTCTCACATGGAATAATAATGTATAAAAGCTGTCTGATTAGCAATCGGACAGCTTTTTTTTATCCATTCGCTATGGATATCTTCTAAAAAGAAAAGAGGCAGCAAACCATTTCGGTTCCTGCCTCTTTGCATATCATTTAAAAATTATTTACTTAATCAAGCTTGACGAGCAAGCAGTTTCTGGAGTTTGCTGTTCAATGCCTGACACATAGCACCGTTGCCCATTGCCTGATAGCGTTTGATACGGTACTGCAACATCACGATTTCATTTACATTCTCTTTCATACTCATTTGCTTTTGTGCTTTCCGCGTTTCGGAAAGCAAGTTTTACATCTATATTCTTATATCTGTATTATTAACACTGCAAAGATACGAATTGTTTACGAAAAATATGTTCTAAAACATGAAAAATAGCCTTTTATCCGTTTTTTTAACACGAATATATTCTATTTTGCTATTCTGACATTACAAAATTATGACAAGTCGTGGATGGAAAAGGTCAACAAAGCGGTGTGATGGCCGCTGTCTGTGAGGAACAGCCGGGCATTTCCTGAACTGTGGCTTTTACGGGAACTTTCTTTCCTTGATGAGGGATAGGATGGCGTTATCCGGTGGGTGGAAAATCATCCGGAAGAATTGGATATGTATGGCGATAGAGGGAAAGTTTCGGGCAAGATTGCCTCCATGGAAAGTTGAAAAAAATTGAAAATCCGGCCTCATGCAAAAGTGAAGGCCTGTTGGCACGTGTGTAGTTAAGGTTTGCCGACAGGCCTTCGTTTCTGTTATTTCTCGGGCTGGTTGGATTTGCGGTCGAAGAATGGGTTCTTGGAAGAGGCGCTTACCGGTATGGCATAGACGCTTCTGCACCCTTCCAGGTAATTCAGGCGTTGGGCTGCCAGTCCGGCGGAGAACATGACGCGGGTATCTACCCGCATGTCGGCGGCTGTGGCGCACGCCGAACCGATAGCGATGCCTACATCGACCGAATTGATGGCACAGGGAACACCTTCAGGTCTGCCTGCACAGGTAGGGAATCCGCAATGGCCGCAGTTCAGCCCTTGTGCATGTTCGTGGGTACCGATGATGACTACACATTCGGCCTGTAGAATATTGTTTGCATCCCGCAGGAAGAATTTCATACCGGTTTCTTCGGCTATCTGCACCATTGTTTTCGAGAGTTGCTGCAGTTCGTCGCCCGTAACCAAGGCTACTTCGATAATGTCTACTCCTTTGCCTTTCGGGGCAGTACGTGCCGCGGTCATCATTTGTCTGGCTATATTGATAACGTGTTCATGGCGGCTGTCTCGTTCATTTTCTATCATGCTGTGATGTTGTTAGGTGAATTAAAATCGGGTGATTCATGAAATCATTTGCCGGTTAAACAAAAATAGTGAATTCAAATGAGACGGGAAAGTGTTTTTTCGCTGATTGGGCCGAATGTTTCTTTTTACTGGCCGTTTTCCGAAGAAGCCAATGCGTCCAGCATTGCAGAAAAAGTCAGAAGCGAAGCATTCCAGTTGATTGCGATTTCGTTGGTCGTATAAGACAGTTCCTGGTCCAGGTAGGCTTCGTCGGGTGCACAGGTGAAAGCCGGAAGTCCCATCTGTGGTTGTGGATTGGGGCCTCCCACCAGAAAACCGGGAATAGGCTCATTGATTCCGTCGGAAACCGACAGTCGGTGATGTGGGTGTTTCGGACTCTTGAAACCGATTCCTGTCACGTAACAGTAACCCGTAGCATTCCGACCTAGCAGGTAGTCCATGTTCCGGTAAGCATTGTTCAGGTAGGTTTCTTTTTTGCTCAGCAGATAAGCATGAATCAAAGAAATGCCTTGGCTGGCACATTGGTCGGAGAGGGAGCCCCAGAAGAAATCTTGGGTATGGTGACCATAAGGTGCATGGAAGGGAGTAACGTCCGCTCCTTGGATGAGGGAATCTGCCAGATGAATCAGACTCTGTTTCAGTCCGGGTAAGAATTTCTGTCCGGCTTCCTGCTTTTGGGCAGATGCCTGCATCCAGGAAAATACTCCAAGCGCAGATAGATTTCCCCAGACGGGCAGCGTATATTGATGCGGGGCATATTTGGCTGCATCCTGTAGGTACATCGATTTTCCGGTACTCAGATATAGTTCGGTGGCAGCCCAGAAAAACTCATTCTGAGCATTCCGGTCTCCGTATTCGCCGGTCGAGATGGCCGGTTGGAACTGGCTGTTCAGCCGTCGTTGGTCATAATAGCTTTCCGGATGTTCTGCTGCCCAAGCGTAAGCTTTTTCCGCTGCCTGAATGGCTTTTTCGCTGAAACCTTTGAAATGACTGTCGTAAGGAGTGAACAGTCGGGAGGCCTGTGCCATGACAGCTGCAAAGTCGAGAGTGGCTGTGACTGATTTCTGGACAACATAGCGTGGCTGTTTACAGTCTTCCGGACGGATGAATCCTTCGAAAGAGGGAGTTGTCAGTTTATGGTATACACCACCGTCTGCCGGATCTTGCATGCTGAGCATCCAGACCAGGTTGTAATAGGTTTCGTCCAATAAATCGGGAATGCCGTTTCCGCTTTCAGGAATGTTGGTCTCCAGCTTCGTAAAGTATTCAGGGAATGCTTGATAGGCAGAAAGCATCAGTCCGATGGTAAAGGCGGAATTGACAATGTATTTGTTATAGTCGCCGGCATCATACCATCCTTTGGGAGAGGATATAACGGTGCCTGCAGGACGTTCGGAAGAGGCAGCACTGGCATGGATGATGACCTGGGTGTCCGGATGTCCGGCAGGTCTGGTCCATTTCCCGGCATAGGTTTCTTCTATAGGCAGGCTGCAGCGCTGATAATAGAAGGCTTTCAGGGCTGCCCGGCTGAGTGGAAGCAATGCTTGATTGCTGATGCTGAACGGAACGGTATATTTCCCGTCGATAGTAAGCTGGTAGTTTCCGGGGACTTTCAACGGACTGAAATCGAGGATGGTACGTACCTTGTCCGACCATTCGGAAGATGCTGAGTACAAAGGCTTTCCGGAAAATACGGTTTGTCCGGTGGAGGTATTGGTGACTGTAAATGTTTTTATGTCTCTACAGTCTGTCACTGCTATCTTTTCCTGGTGCGGGTAATATCCCAGTTGATTGACGCGGATGGTATCATTGGCGGCCGTGGCAGCAAGGGGAACTGCCAACAAGAATAGTCCGGCCCATTGTTTGAAGAATGTAGAAGATTTTGGTCTCATATATTTATATTTAAGTGATAACTAATCGGTCCGTATGGAATGGAAGGCGATGATACACTTCCTTTCGTGTCAGTAAATGTACAGATTCTGGATGGTTTTAAGGGGTATGATTTGTTTTTAAGTTGTTCAGAATATGTATTTATGTGTTCCCGAAACCGGATGTTACTGTATTTTACATCGAATTTCATACCTTTGCAGCGCCCAATCGGGTATGGTCGGCTGAGTTATGCAAGGACCGATATTGTAATGAAAACAAGATAAGTGCTATGAATCGTCTGAAAGGTTTCTTTTATGGAATCATCACGTCCGTTACGTTCGGCTTGATTCCGTTGTTTACCCTGCCGCTGATGCAGCAGGGGATGAAGTTTGACTCTATTCTGTTCTATCGGTTTGTGTTGGCTACCGTTGCATTGGGAATCATGATGGTGGTCAAGAAAGAGTCATTCCGGGTGTCGTGGAAGGATGTTCCTCTGTTTATTCTGCTGGCTTTCTTTTATACGGCTTCTGCCATGTTCCTGTTTTGGGGGTATGATTTCATGGGAGCCGGAGTTGCTACTACCATTCATTTTACTTATCCGGTTTTTGTCACGCTGCTGATGTTGGCCTTGTTCCGGGAAAAGGCTTCTTGGGTGACCTGGTTGGCTATTGCATTGGCTGTCTGCGGAGTAAGCCGATTGTCGATGGAAGGATCTGACTTGACACTGGATGTATTGGGAGTCGGTATTGTACTATTGTCGGCCATTGGATATGCCAGTTACATTGTGGTGGTGAACAAGTCTCGTCTGAAAGGGATGGACAGTCGTAAGCTGGCTTTCTATGTATTTATCTTCACCACGTTGATGTTTGGCGGTAAACTATGGATAGGAGGAGGTTTGCAACCCGTTCCTGATACTTGGGCGTGGGGAAACCTCATATTGCTGGCTGTATTGCCTACTGTCATTTCGAACATTACTCTGTTGTTGGCTGTACGGCATATCGGAGGCACATTGACTTCCATTCTGGGGGCTATGGAACCGGTAACGGCCGTATGTATCGGTGCCTTTGTGTTCGGCGAACGGTTTACCGCTCAGGAAGGAGTAGGTATTGTATTGATTCTGATTGCTGTTTCCATGATTATTCTGACAGGAACTATCCGGCGCACGCTGTCGTCGTTTGTACGTAAGATTCGTCCGCGTCATGCGTAGAAACTACATTCTTTTTTATAGCTTTGTAACCGAATCAGCATAATTGTTTCTATGGAACAGCGTATCAGAACTGTCGTGATAGGAGCCGGATACCGGGGTAAGTATCTGCTCCGGTTGTTACAGGCCATTCCTGTATATGAAATTCTGGCTGTGGCAGATCCTGAACCGGCCGCACCGGAGGAATTGCCGTGTCCGTTGTACGCACAGGGCGCTTCTGACTATCGGCGGATGATTGATGAATGCCGGCCGGAACTGGTCTTTATTGCTTCACCGTGGCGTTTTCATGTGGAGCAGGGACTGTATGCGTTGCGGCAGGGGTGTCACATTGCGTTGGAGATCCGTGGTGGTTTGGTTCAAGATGAATATTGTCCGTTGCTGGAAGAATCCCGGAAACGTAATTTGTCTGTTTATCCGTTGGAGAATACGCTTTTCTTGCGTGAGAACATGGCAATGGTCCGCCTGGTCCGTGCCGGTGTGTTGGGGGAGCTGGTTGCCATGCGTGGCGGTTACAGGCACGATTTGCGCGATATGCTGGTAGATGCTTCGGGAGGTATCGGTAATCCTGCCAAGCCGGAAGGCATCTGGCGTAGTCGGTTCTATCTGACAGAAAATGCTGACTTATATCCTACGCATGGGCTGGCACCGCTTTGTCTGGCAGCCGGTATTCCGCGAACAGACCCGGTAGTTGAACTGACTGCTTTTGCGTCACGGGCCTGTGGACTGAATGCCTTTGTCCGGCAACGGGGAGGAGAAGGAACATACGATGTGACTATGGGGGATATTGTTATTACTCAGATGAAAACCCGGAAAGGAATTCTGATAACCTTGACTCATGATACGACATTGCCTCGTCCGCGAAGTCTGGATTTCGAACTTCAAGGAACCAAGGGAATCTGGCAGGGAGAACATCGGCGTATTTACATCGAAGGGCATTCTCCGTATGAGCAATGGGAAGATGATGAAATTTATATATCCGAATATGAGGATCCCTGTTGGAAGCGCTGGGGCGAAGAGGCGTTGCGTTGGGATGCCCATCACCAAGGCATGGATTACGTCATGCTCCAGCGGGTGGCGCTCGACCGTTCGGGAGGGGAGGCGTATCCGGTAGGATTGGAGGATTTGATGCTATGGACTTCCATCACTCTATATTCCAAGCAGTCTATTGCGGAAAAGCGTACCTTGTTATTGACTGCTCTGGAAAATCTATAAGAGTTTCCGGCTCTTCCACCAATAGATCAGAAAACGGATTCCTGTACCCATCAGGGCAAGGGAAAGTCCGGTGTAAAAAACCGCGATGAAGGATTCCGGCAGAAGCTGGAACCGGCGTGCAGATACTCCAAAGGTTATCATGAATGCCATGATAATCCATCCTTTGGTGTCAAAAAAGGCAAACGGACAGTTCTTGTCCTCTTTTTGAGAAATCCGGCCGGTATGTTTCCGGTAGAGTCTGTGAAAGATGAATCCGAAAAACAAAAGAAAGATGAGGCTGGCCTCGCAGACCTTGAACAACCAATAGGCTTTATAATTTACCCAGCAGGTAATCCCGATACGTAAGATGTTCGCTCCGGCAATCAGCCATACGATTCCGGCGGTAATCAATAATGTTTTTCTGGAAACTCCGTATTTCATAGGCGGTGGACGAAGAAGTATTTGGGTATTATCTTCCTTATAAAGGAACAGATACAAAAAAAGTTCGTTTTCCAACGAACTTTCCTGCTCTTCAGGTTGGACTTGAACCAACGACCCTCTGATTAACAGTCAGATGCTCTAACCGACTGAGCTACTGAAGAAGGTTTTTTTTCAATTGCGATGCAAAGGTAGTAGGATATTTTGAAATATGCAATATCTTTGCAAAAAAAATGTGATAGAATGGATAAAATAATTGGAATGGGCAATGCATTGACGGATATTTTGGCCCTGATGGATGATGATGTGCTATTGGATGAACTGGAATTCCCGAAGGGAAGCATGCAGTTGATAGATGATGAAAAGCTGGAAACTGTCCGTGAGAGATTTGCTTTGATGCAGAAGCACCGTTCAGCTGGAGGTTCGGCGGCCAATACAGCTTGTGCGTTGGCTAACCTTGGTGGAGAGGTGGGATATTTAGGGAAAATCGGGAAGGATGAAACCGGTATTTTTTATCAGCAGGCATTACAGAAGAACGGAGTAGACACGCATCTGCTGACTTCTGATTTACCGTCCGGTTTTTCTTCAATTCTGATTTCTCCCGATGGCGAGAGAACTTTTGCTACATACCTGGGAGCATCCGGAACCTTGAAATCGACAGACTTGAGCCGGGAGCATTTCAAAGGATATACGTATTTGTATATAGAGGGTTATTTGTTGCAGGACCATGAACTGGTGATACGAGCTATGCAGTTGGCCAAGGAAATGGGGTTACAGATTTGTCTGGATATGGCCAGCTACAATATCGTAGAAGCAGAACGCGATTTCTTTGACCTGTTAATAACCCGTTACGTGGATATCGTTTTTGCTAACGAAAGCGAAGCTTTTGCCTATACCGGAAAGGAAACACATGAGGCTTTGGATGAGATAGCTTCGAAATGCAGCATTGCGGTAGTTAAAACCGGTAAGAAAGGGTCGCTTATAAAGAAAGGTACTGAACGCATTCAGGTAGAACCGTTGGCAGTCAAGAAAGTAGTAGATACAACTGGTGCTGGCGACTATTATGCTGCCGGATTCATGTATGGACTGATGTGCGGCTATTCATTGGAAAAATGTGCTCAAATCAGTTCAATTTTGGCCGGTCATGTCATTCAGGTGGTTGGAACAACACTTTCTCCTCAAAGGTGGGACGAAATTAAGTTAAATATTGACGCAATTCTGCATGCATAACCGGAATAATATGTTTCTTTGTAACTTCATAATATAAAAGGAAACAGAAAGACGAGAACGTATATGAATGTAAAGAAATCATTGGTGGGGACATTCGTCCTGTTGATGGGGCTGGGATTGTCCGGTTTCACGGACGATGACCGTAATTTCCAGATATCCAAGAACCTGGATTTATTAAATTCTATTTTCAAGGAATTGGATATGTTTTATGTAGATTCCCTCGATGTAGAAAAGGTGATTCAGTCGAGTGTAGACGGTATGCTGTCGTCTACCGATCCGTATACGGAGTATTACCCGGAGGAGGAAGAAAGCACTCTGAAGGAAATGACGACGGGTAAATATGGAGGTATCGGTGCGGCTATCCGTTATTACGAGGCAAAGGACCGTGTAGCCATTATTGAACCGACTGAAGGGATGCCGGCAGCCGAAGCCGGTGTAAAGGCCGGCGACATCATTCTGTCTGTAGGAGGGAAGGAGATGGTACGCGGTGATATGAAACCTCAGGATTTTTCTTCGAAAGTAAGTGAAGCCTTGCGTGGGGAACCGGGAACTTCGTTTGTGTTGAAGGTACTCCGTCCGCTGAAGAATGACAGTACGGTTATGGAGTTTAAGGTGACCCGTAAGAGCATCCGTACGAATCCGATTCCTTATTTCGGTATGGTACGTGACAGTATCGGTTATCTTACATTGACCGGTTTTACGGAGAATTGTGCCAAAGATTTCAAGAAAGCGCTTATCAGCCTGAAACAGCAGGGGGCTAAATCGCTGATTGTGGATTTACGGGATAACGGAGGTGGTTCGTTGACCGAAGCCATTGATATCGTAAACTATTTTGTTCCGAAGAATCAGGAGATTCTGGTAACCAAAGGTAAATTGAAACAAGCCCAAAACTCCTATAAGACACAGAACGAACCGTTGGACGAACGGATTCCGTTGGTCGTACTGGTAAACGGCTCTTCGGCCTCGGCTTCAGAGATTGTCAGCGGTTCCTTGCAGGACTTGGACAGGGCAGTCATCATCGGTTCGCGCACCTTCGGAAAAGGGTTGGTACAGACCATCCGTCCGTTGCCTTATAACGCGACGTTGAAAGTCACCACTTCGAAGTATTACATTCCGAGTGGTCGTTGTATCCAGGCCATCGATTATGCCAAGAAGAATGCCGACGGTTCAGTGGCCCGTATCCCAGACAGCCTGACGACTGTTTTCCATACGGCAGCAGGGCGTGAGGTACGTGATGGTGGAGGAATCCGTCCGGACATTGAAGTGAAAGGAGACAAGATTCCGAATATCGTCTTCTACCTGATGAACGATGACTTGATTTTCGATTATGCTACACAGTACTGTCTGGAGCACCCTACATTGTCCTCTATTGAAGAATTGAAGATTACGGACGCCGATTACGAAGCTTTCAAGAAGCTGGTGAAATCGCGGAATTTCACATACGACCGTCAGAGTGAGAAGATGCTGAAGACTCTGAAAGAAATTGCCGAATTCGAAGGTTATATGGAGGGAGCGTCCGAAGAGTTCAAGGCTCTGGAAAAGAAGTTGAGTCATAACCTGGATAGGGATTTGGATTATTTTTCCAAGCAGATTAAATCGTATCTGGCAGAAGAAATCGCAACCCGTTATTTCTATCAGCGGGGTAGAGCGATGGAACGGTTGAAAGAGGATGAAGATTTGGAGAAGGCTATCGAAATCCTGAAGGATTCGGTTCGTTACCATCAGATTCTTTCTGCTCCTGAGGCAAAGACTACCGATGAGGTAGCCGCCGCAGCAGTTTCGTCGGAAACGAAGCGTTGAGAGATACATACAATAAAAAATAAATAAAGGAGGCCCTTAGGGTCTCCTTTATTTGTCGGATGGTGTAGTATTATACTTCTTGTTCGTGATAATCACCGTTGGCTTTAATCAGCTCAATCAGTTTTTCTACAGCCTGTTCTTCCGGGATGTTTTTTTCGATGCATTCCTTTTTCTTGTACAGGCTGATTTTACTTCGACCGGCGCCTACGTAACCGTAGTCAGCATCAGCCATTTCGCCGGGACCATTCACGATACATCCCATGATACCGATTTTCAGTCCTTTCAGGTGAGCAGTCGCAGCTTTGATGCGGGCGATGGTAGATTCCAGGTTGTACAGTGTACGTCCACAGCCCGGACAGGAGATGTATTCGGTCTTCGAGGTACGGATACGTCCGGCCTGCAGGATACCGAATGCTGTTTCGTCAACTTTCTGTTCGGGAATGGCATTACCGTGGTTGAACAAGAGGATACCGTCGCAGAAACCGTCGAAAATCAGGGCTCCCATGTCGGCAGCCGATTTAATCTGAAGGTCCTCAGCTTGTTTTTCCTGATAGAACTGGAAAAATACAAGCGGATTCCGGAGACCTTGTGTCATCAGCTGATGGGCGATACCTCTGAACTCACCCAGACGGTTCGGGTGATTGCTTTGAGCAATGAGCACCACTTCCGGATGCAGTTTCAGGCAGGCCTGTGCTTCCTCGTTCAGACCCATGTAAGTCATGAACAGGAATTTCATCGGAGCGGAACAAAGGTGTAGTTCCATCATCTGCTGGAAGTTGAATGCCGGGTAAGTTCCCGGAGTACCGTCCCAACAGTTGGCGTCGAGGATGTAGCCGATATCTTCCCGTCGGTTTTCCGGAAGTTTCTGTCCACAGTAGATGTAATCGGGCTTGAACTGTTCGCTGACTTCCAGGTTACCGTCCAGACGGGCTGAGATAACTACCGGCAGGTTATCGCCTCCGATATTGCCGACTGCCTGTGTCACACGGCGGGATGGGTTGGTATAGTTGAATTCCGGCGCTTCAGCTCCGGGAATATACGGATGGTTTTCCCGCTGGACAATATAGTCCACAAGTTTGCGGGCAACCGGGATTTCTGCTTCAGGAGCTTCGCTCAAGGAAACCCGGATGGTATCACCCAATCCATCGGCCAATAACGCTCCGATACCTAAGGCCGACTTGATACGTCCGTCTTCGCCATCGCCGGCTTCTGTTACGCCCAGGTGCAGAGGGAAGCTCATGCCTTCCTTATCCATCTGTTCTACCAGCAGGCGAACACTCTTAACCATGACTACCGTATTGGAAGCTTTGATGGAGATGACTACGTTCCGGAAGTTCTCGGCCACACAGATGCGCAGGAATTCCATGCAGGATTCCACGATGCCTTCCGGAGTATCGCCGTAACGTGACATGATGCGGTCGGACAAGGAACCGTGGTTTACACCGATGCGGATAGCGGTATGATTCTCCTTACAGATATTCAGGAACGGAATGAAACGTTTCCGAATCTTTTCAATTTCCTGCGCATACTCTTCGTCCGTGTATTCCAGTTTCTTGAACGTACGGGCGGCATCGACATAATTCCCCGGATTGATACGGACCTTCTCGGCATACAAGGCGGCTACATCGGCTACGTTCGGGTTGAAGTGTACATCGGCTACCAATGGAGTCTGATATCCTTGTGACCGCAGTCCGATGTTGATGTTCTTCAGATTTTCGGCTTCGCGTACCCCTTGGGTCGTAAGCCGTACGTATTCTCCTCCGGCATCAATAATACGTTTGGCCTGTTCGATGCAGGCTTCGGTGTCCATGGTCACCGTGTTGGTCATACTTTGAATCCGGATAGGATAAGCGCCACCCATAGGAGTGGCGCCTACAAATACCTCATTCGCCTGACGGCGGGAATAATTGAAGTAATCCATTAATTTGTCTTATAAGCGAATTTGACTTCTTTCAGTTCTTCGTTTGCTTTCACAATCTTGTTTTTCAGACTTTCTTTGTAGTCAGCGAATTTCTGTGCCAAGGCTGTGTCTGACAATGCCAACATCTGTACAGCCAGGATGGCGGCATTCATGGCACCGTTGATGGCTACGGTAGCTACCGGAATACCGGGAGGCATCTGGATGATGGAATACAGAGCGTCTACGCCATCCAAGACCGAGCCTTTCACCGGAACGCCAATGACCGGCAATGTGGTATTGGCTGCAATCACTCCCGGAAGAGCAGCGGCCATACCGGCTGCCGCAATGATGACCTTGATTCCACGTCCGGCAGCTTCTTTGGCGAATTTTTCCACTTCGGCAGGAGTACGGTGAGCCGAAAGTGCATTCATTTCGAACGGAACCTGCATTTCGTCGAGCAGTTTGGCTGCCTTCTCCATCACTGGAAGGTCGGAAGTACTGCCCATAATGATACTTACAACTGGTTTCATGTATTTTGTCTTTTTTAGTAATTGGTCTTTATTCGTTGATGGTCTGTCTGTAGGCGTCGGCATCCATCAGCTCGTCCATTTCGGCGGTATCTGTCGGTTTGATACGGATAATCCAACCTTTGCCGTACGGGTCCTGGTTTACCAGTTCCGGATGTTCTTCCAGTTCCGGATTGACTTCCAGTATTTCGCCACCGATGGGGAGGAACAAATCAGAAACTGTTTTTACCACTTCGATAGAACCGAATGTCTCGCCTTTTTCAAGTGTCTCTCCTTCAGTAGGGACATCTACGAAAACGATGTCGCCCAGCTGTTCCTGTGCATAATCGGTAATACCTACAAAAGCTTCTTCACCTTCCAGCCGAATCCATTCGTGTTCGCTGGTATACTTTACGTTAGTCGGGAAATTCATCATGTTTTTTATTTTTAAGGTTATCTTCTTCAAATAAACAAAATTCCGGTGACACCGCAAAATAAACCGACCAAAAAGCCGCCGAATACTTCATTCAGGGTGTGTTGCCGGACAATGATGCGGGCCGAGCCCAGGCATCCGGACAATAGGATGAAAAAGCAGAGCCACCACACAGGGTTGAACTGGAAAATGAAACTGTAGGACAGCAATCCTCCTACCATCAGGCCGCTACTGGCCATGTGGGTGCTGATTTTCCATTTCAGGTTGATGAATGTGCAGATGACCATACAGATGAGTACTGCCAGGATGATGCCTGCCAGGTAGCGGGGCATGTGGATACGGTACATGGTAATCAGACAGGCCATGTAGCTCAGAATGGTCAGTCCGTAAGGGATGAACCGTTTTTCACGTTCTCCCAGTTCACGGATTCCCCAGCCGTTGATTTTCTGGAACAGATAGATTCCCAGCATCGGCATCAGGATGGTGAAACAATATACCAGCGCCAATACCGTTACCTTATATCCCAGCGGCATGATGCGGAGGTAAGTGAAGAACATCAACAGAAAAAAAGCGACGAAAGGTACCATGAACGGTGTGAATATGGCCGATATGATTTGTGCTCCCAGATAGAGTGCATCTTTGGGAGTGTCTTCAAGGCTTTGTTTCCGTTCGTGGAAAGTCAGCTGGTCCGGAATGTTTGTATCTCCTGTCATATTATCTTCTTAACCGGGCTACCGGTATGTTGAGTTGTTGGCGGTATTTGGCTACGGTACGTCGGGCGATAGGATATCCTTTGGCCTTCAGTATGTCGGCCAGCTCATCGTCGGTGTACGGCTTTTCTTTGTCCTCCTTGTCGATGCATTCCTGTAGGATACGCTTGATTTCGCGGATGGACAATTCTTCACCGTTCTCGGTGGTATAACCGTCGCTGAAGAAGAACTTCAGTGAATAGATTCCGTAATTGGTCTGTACATACTTGCTGTTGCTCACACGCGAAACGGTAGAGATATCCAGTTTGGCCCGTTCGGCTACATCCTTCAGAATCATGGGGCGTAAGAGCGATTCATCGCCTTCCAGAAAGAAAGGACGTTGCAGGTCGATGATGGCCTGCATGGTGCTGAGCAAGGTTTGCTGCCGTTGCTTGACTGCGTTGATGAATCCTTGTGCCGCATCTACCTTTTGTTTCAGGAACATCAGGGCATCCTTCGATTCTTTGCTTTGGTTGGCTTTGTTGCGGGTATGCTCGTCCAGCAGTTCGGTAAATTCCCGGCTCAGTCGGAGTTCGGGGACATTCCGGTTGTTGAGGCTGAGCTGGATTGTCCCGTCGTCTTCCGTTTCTACCAGAAAATCGGGTGTGATATGCTGGAGATTCTTTCCGATGGCTTCTCCGAGCGAACTTCCGGGCCGCGGGTTCAGCTTGGTCAGTTCGGCAGCCGCTTCGTTATATTGCTGTTCGGTGATTCCCAGTTTCTGCAGAATTTTTTCCTTGTTCTTTTTCGTGAACTCGTCGCAGCATTTGCTGATGATGTCGTACTCGATTTGTTTGAGTGGGGAATCTTCTTTCCGTTGAATCTGCAGCAACAGGCATTCCTGCAGGCTACGGGCACCGATACCTGCAGGGTCGAAATCCTGGATGATGGACAATATGTGTTCCAGCTGCTCCTGGGTGGTATAGATTCCTTGATAGATGGCCAGTTCGTCGGCAATGGCATCGAGGCCTTTGCGGAGCAAACCGTCATCGTCCAATGAGCCTATCAGGTATTCTCCCAATTGTTTCTCTTCGGAGGTCAGTTCCTGCATGTCCAACTGTTCTTTCAAGGTTTCATAAAAGGACACATTGTCCGAAAACGGGATTTCTTCGGGTGTCTCTTCGCGTGAACGGTTGTTCTCCTGCAGCTTATAGTCCGGAATATCATCTTCTGTGAGGTAATCACCCAGGGAGAGTTCTTCGGCAGAGGTGGTATCCGGTTCTCCGTCTTCATTGGTATTATACGCTTCGGCATCTACGTCCGGTTCATCCGAAGGTTCTTTGCCTTCTTCCAGGGCGGGATTGTCCAGCAATTCCGCATGGATACGTTCTTCCAGTTCGATGGTAGGTAATTCCAACAGCTTGACTACCAGAATCTGTTGCGGTGACAGTGTCTGGACCTGTTGCTGGGCCTGAGTTTGTACCTGACGTGAGTTTTGTGCCATAAATGATAGGTATATCTATAAAATCAGTTGCAAAAATAGCTATTTTGTATATATCCTTTTGTTTTATCCGTTAAATTATTTCATTAATAGACGAAACTGCTTCCTCCTAAGAATTCACGTAACAAGGAAGTAGGAGGCAGTTCCTCGTCCTGTACCGGAACGAAATGAGACAGGAACCGGAGCAGCCGGTGGGCTTCCGAGTAGGCCGGGCTGTTGTTCGGTACTTTCCGTAATACGGGTTCTACATGGTCCTTCAGGACAGCCAGTTCGAAAATCAGAGCGGAGTTGAACATGGCATCGGCATATTCCTGATAAGGGAATATCCATTTTTCTTCTCCAGCCCGTACGCTGGGCCACCGGTTGATGGTCGCTTCGGCCGAATGGCTGCGGTATTTGTAGTCGCGGATGATGCGGCGGAGCAGACGGTTATCGGTAGTAGGTATGTAATTATGGTTGTCCAGCAGGATGGTTGTCAGGGCCGAAACATAAATCTTATATTTGTTGGCGGCAGGTATATTCGGTGTCAGTGCCGGATTCAGGGCATGTATACCTTCCAGTATCAGAATCATGTTGTCATCAATGCGTAGTTTCTTCCCACTGGGTTCCCGTTTCCCGATGTTGAAGTTGAAACGGGGGAGTTCCACTTCTTCTCCGGCCAGCAATGCTTTCAGTTGGGCTTCGAAGAACGGCAGGTCGAGGGCATAGAGCGATTCGAAGTCATGCTGTCCATTCTCGTCCAACGGGGTATCTTCGCGGTTGACGAAATAATCGTCCAGTGAGATGGGATAAGGACGGAGTCCGTTTGTCATGAGCTGGATACTCAACCGTTTGCTGAATGTCGTTTTCCCGGATGAAGACGGACCTGAAATTAAAACCAGCTTTACCCGTTGCCCGTTTTCATTGCGGTTGGTGATTTCATCGGCAATGCGGACAATCTTCTTTTCCTGCAGGGCTTCCGAAACATTGATGAGGTCGGTTGCCATACCTCGGTTACAGGCTTGGTTCAAATCTCCTACCGTGCTGATACCCAGAATTTCGTTCCAACGATGGTATTCCTGGAACACATCCAGCATCTTTTCCTGTTTGACGACCTCTTCCAGCTTGTCAGGATTCTTCCGGTTCGGGATGCGCAACAGAAGCCCGTCATAATATTTCACGATGTCGAACAGGCGGATGTATCCGGTACTGGGTACCAGACTGCCGTAATAGCTGTCGATGGTATCGCCCAACTGTTGGTAGCAGGAATACAGTTGCCCCGAGGTTTCCAGCAGCTTGACCTTGTCGTCCATTCCTCTTTCCTTGAACAGGCGGATAATCTCGTCGGTGTGTTTCTCGTGACGGATGAACGGCAGGTCGGCTTTGATGATTTCCTGCATCCGCTGTTTGATGCGGATGACATCGTCCAGCCCGATTGTCCGGTCAATGCAGAGTTTGCAGAAATACCCTTTCGATACCGGATGTTCCAGCAGGATATTTCCGTTCGGATAGAGTTCGGAAACGGCTTTGGTCAGGAT
Organism: Phocaeicola barnesiae DSM 18169 = JCM 13652; assembly: GCF_000374585.1. Lineage (GTDB taxonomy): Bacteria > Bacteroidota > Bacteroidia > Bacteroidales > Bacteroidaceae > Phocaeicola > Phocaeicola barnesiae. The sequence continues at coordinate 127,317 of NZ_KB894645.1, read as the reverse complement.
GAAGCAGAGTGAGCGCACATACGTACGCATGCCCGAAGCGCTTGTGATGTCAAGGAATTCCACGTCCTTGTTGTAATAGACTTTAAAGTTCAAGTCCTCTACCTTGTTGTTTACTCGGGCGCTTACCGGCCCATACGGCATATTCAGGTCAAAACCCTGGTAAATTTCAAAAAGTGAAGTTCCTTCTTCAAATTCTTTTGATAAATTTTTATTTTTGCAATATATTTGTAGCATAAACGTAATAGTTATTACTGAAAGAATTATTTGGCAGTTAATTTACTGATTAAACAGTGAACTGCCTATTTCCAACCTAATTTATTGAAGATGGAGTATTCTTTTTATGATTTTTTAAAGCTGCTGGGTTCACTGGCGCTTTTCCTTTACGGTATGAAAATCATGAGTGAAGGATTGCAAAAGTTTGCAGGCGACAGGCTGCGTAGTATTCTAACCGCTATGACTACCAACCGAGTCACCGGAGTCCTTACCGGTATGCTGATTACTGCCTTGATTCAGTCTTCTTCGGCAACCACTGTCATGGTGGTCAGTTTCGTGAATGCCGGGTTGTTGGATTTGGCGCAGTCTATCGGAGTAATTATGGGAGCCAATATCGGTACCACCGTGACGGCCTGGATTATTTCTGCCCTCGGCTTTAAGGTGGATGTCTCTGCATTCTCTCTTCCGTTGCTCGCCATTGGAATCCCGTTGCTCTTTTCTGCCAAGAGTACTCGTAAGTCGGTCGGTGAATTCATCTTCGGTTTTGCTTTCCTGTTCATGGGGTTGAATCTGCTGAAAGTAAACGCTCCCGACCTGAGTGAAAATCCGGATATGCTGGCATTCGTACAGAATTATACGGATATGGGTTTTCTTTCAGTCTTGCTGTTTGTCTTGATCGGTACGGTGCTGACCATGATTGTACAGGCTTCGGCCGCTACGATGGCTATTACGTTGATTATGTGTGCCAATGGTTGGATTAGTTTTGAATTGGGCGCTGCATTGGTTCTGGGCGAGAATATCGGTACGACCATTACAGCCAATCTGGCGGCCCTCACTGCGAATACGCAGGCACGCCGGGCAGCGATGGCCCATTTGATGTTCAATGTATTCGGAGTTGTGTGGGTCTTGTTGCTGTTCAAGCCTTTCCTGGGTGTTGTAGATTGGATTATCTCAGACGTGATGCACGTCAGCGAAGCCGAAGGAGTTGCGGTTTCGTTCAAGCTGTCGGCTTTCCATACTTGCTTCAATGTATGCAATGTTCTGATTCTTATCTGGTTTGTCCATCTCATCGAAAAGACCGTATGCAAGATTATTCCGCAGAAGGAACAGGAGGAAGAATACCGGTTGCAGTTCATCAATGGAGGTCTGTTGTCTACAGCTGAACTTTCTATCCTGCAGGCCAGAAAGGAAATCAATCTTTTTGCCGAACGTATCCAGCGTATGTTCCGGATGGTAAGGGATTTGCTGCATACCGAGAATGAGAACGACTTCAACAAGCTGTTCAGCAGGATAGAGAAGTATGAAAATATCAGTGACAACATGGAGATAGAGATAGCCAATTACTTGAATAAGGTATCGGAAGGACGCCTGAGTTCTGAAAGTAAGCTGCAGATTCAGGAGATGCTTCGTGAAGTGACTGAGATAGAGAGTATCGGCGACAGCTGCTATAATCTGGCCCGTACCATCAACCACAAACGCTCGGGAGGTATCGACTTCACCGAAAACCAATATGAACATATCCATCAGATGTTCCGCCTGACAGACAATGCGCTGTCGCAGATGATTGAGCTGGTTGAGGATACACATCACCAGGTGGATATCAACAAGTCCTTCAACATTGAAACTGAAATCAACAATTACCGGAATCAGCTGAAGAACCAGAATATTGTCGATGTCAACAACAAGGCATACGATTATCAGATGGGTGTTCGTTACATGGACTTGATTGGAGAATGTGAGAAACTGGGTGACTATGTGGTGAATGTCGTAGAGGCCCATCGGGATGTGAAGAACAAGAAGGCTTCGTGATAAGCAACTTTTTTATCATTGATAATAAAAAGAAGAGAGGCTGCTCCAGGTTTGGGGCAGCCTCTTTCAGTTAATTATCAGAGATAAAAGTTGTATCCGGATTATTTCTTGTCAGCTTCTTTCTCGATGCTGAGAAGCTCTACTTCGAAAATCAGGGTAGAGAACGGTTTGATCTGACCGGCCTGTTTGCTTCCGTAAGCCAATTCTGCCGGAATGTACAGTTCCCATTTAGAACCTACAGGCATCATGGTCAAGGCTTCTGTCCAACCCGGGATAACCTGGTCTGCACGGAATGTTGTCGGTTCCTTGCGGTCGTAAGAGCTGTCAAACTGAGTTCCGTCAATCATAGTACCTTTGTAGTTTACCTTAACGCGAGATGTCTTGGTAGGGATTTCGCCGGTACCTTTTGTGATGACTTTGTACTGCAGACCGCTAGGAGTAGTCTGTACACCTTCCTTCGTCTTGTTGGCTTCCAGGAATGCTTTGTTTTCTTTGATATAGTCGGCATACTGTGCTTCGAGTGCTTTAGCCTGGATGGCTTCAGCTCTTTCGCGTACGTACATCTGGGCTGAATCAGCAGATACCATGCTCTTCTGGCTGACAGCAGAGATGAAACCTGCCAGGAAGTTTTCCTTGCTCAATGTCTGTGTAGAATCGCCTCTGAACAGCTGGTTGTTGATAGCTTCGAACATTTCGCCGCTGATCTGCTGTCCGATCTGCATGCCGGCCAGGTAAGCCTTCTGTTTGGCATCTACTTCTTTGGTACCCTGTTCGATACCGCGGATGAAGTCAGCCATGTAAGCTGTGTCTACACCCAGACGGCCTGTCGCATATTCTTTCAGACCCTGAGAGTTAGAAACGCCCATCATATAAGAAAGTGTATCCACTTCGTTTTTCATGTTGGCCTTCGGGCCCTGAGCTGTACATGATGCCATGCTTGCTGCTGCAGCAAGAGCCATCATCAATCCTGTACTCTTTTTCATTTGCTATGGTTTTATGTTAGATTATAATACTTCAATCAGTTCTACTTCGAAAATCAGTGTACTGTGAGGCGGAATCATTTCGCCGGCGCCCTGAGCTCCGTATGCCAGTTCTGAAGGAATGTAAAGTTTCCATTTGGCGCCTTCAGACATGAGCTGAAGTGCTTCCACCCATCCTTTGATAACCTGGTTGACACCGAATACGGCAGGCTCACCACGTTTGATGGAACTGTCGAACAAGGTTCCGTCTATCAGTGTACCCTCGTAGTGGCAACGTACGCGGTCTGTTGCTTTCGGCTTTTTGCCGTTACCTTCCTTGATGACTTCATACTGGAGGCCGCTCGGCAGTGTTACGATGTTCGGGTTCTTCTTGTTTTCTTCCAGGAAGTTCTTTCCCTTCTCTATGTTTTCAGCGTTCAGCTTTTCTTCCAGTTCGGTGAAATATTTGTTTACGATTTCACGGGCTTCCGTGTGGCTGATAGCTGTCTGGTTTCCGCTTAATACGTCTTTGATAGCTTGTGCAAAGTCGTCCACTTCGATGTTGCGAGCTCCCATGCTCAGCAGATTCTGGCCTATTCCCAGACCAATGGCGTAACTGAATTTGTCCATAAAAATTCTGTATTTAAGATAGATTGTTTAAATCGAGGGGCAAAGGTATCTTTTTTCTAGCAAAGAGCGGTGCTTTCACTGATAAAAATTCTTATTTTTGTGCAGATTAACTAATCAGGAGGAAGTGAAAATGAAGAATCTAGTTGTTCTGACAGGTGCCGGAATGAGTGCGGAGAGCGGAATCAGTACATTCCGTGACTCCGGTGGTCTGTGGGACCGTTATCCGGTAGAGCAGGTGGCTACCCCGGAAGGGTATGCCGCCAATCCGAAACTGGTGATTGATTTCTACAATGAACGGCGGAAACAGCTGTTGGAAGTGCAGCCGAACAGAGGCCATGAACTGTTGGCCGAACTGGAAAAGAATTTCAAGGTGACTGTCATTACACAGAATATAGATAATCTGCACGAACGGGCAGGAAGTACGCATGTTATCCACTTGCACGGTGAACTGACCAAGGTCACATCCAGCTGGCAGCCCAACAACCCGAAGTATATCCGTGAGCTGAAGCCGGAAGAGTTTGAGGTAAAGATAGGCGATAAGGCAGGCGACGGTTCTCAGTTGCGTCCGTTCATCGTCTGGTTCGGCGAAGCGGTCCCAATGATAGAGACTGCCATCGATTATGCCGAGCAGGCGGATATCTTTGTGATTATCGGCACTTCTCTGAATGTCTATCCGGCCGCAGGACTGTTGAACTATGTTCCCCGTAACGTTCCTGTGTACCTGATTGACCCGAAAGAAGTACCCCTTCCCTCCGGACGGAGTGTACATGTCATCCAGAAAGGAGCTTCCGAAGGTATGGCAGAATTGAAAAAAATGTTATTGGAATAAATGATCTGAACAAATTCTCTTTATATTTGTTCTTGTATTAGCAACTATTAATTACTAACTAAAGTAAAAAAGAGGTATGAAAAAGTACATTTGCACAGTTTGCGATTGGGTTTACGATCCGGAAGTAGGTGATCCTGAGGGTGGTATCGCTCCTGGAACTGCATTCGAAGACATTCCGGAAGATTGGGTTTGCCCGGTTTGTGGTGTAGGAAAAGAAGATTTCCAGCCGGTAGAAGACTGATAGCTTAGACTACTATCGGATTTCGTATAGAAGGCCATCGCGGAAATTCCGTGATGGCCTTTTTTACGTGCTGTTTATTCATCCTGTAATACAATGCCCATCTTTTTCATCAGGAAACAGGCGTTCATGTTTTGGGCGACTCCTTCGCGCAGACGGTAGGAGAAGGTCAGTTCGTTGTCAGTGATGTCGGCCTCAAAGCAGTAGTTGCGTATTTCGTCAGGGAATTGTTCGATGAGTTTTCCCAGCAGCAAATCATGGGTGGCAATGATACCGTTGGCCTTCAGTTGCATGAATTGCCGGATGAGGTCGAACGAGCCTTTCTGCTTGTCCATGGAGTTGGTACCTTTCAGAATCTCGTCCAGGATGATGAAAAGTTCTTTTCCTTCGTTCAGCAGGTCGATGATGTGTTTCAGCCGTTTCAGTTCGGCAAAGAAATAGGATTCGTTGTCAGAAAGTGAGTCGGAAGTACGCAGGCTGGTTATCAGTTGGCTGGGATAGAGGGTCAGTGAGTCGCAGCAGACCGGTGCGCCGATACAGGCCAGCAGGTAGTTTACGCCGATGGTACGCAGGTATGTACTTTTGCCTGCCATGTTGGCTCCTGTGATAATCAGAAAGAACGGGCGGGCCGGGATGTGTGCATCGTTCTTGACACATTGTGTCTCGGGCATCAGCGGATGTCCCATGCGCCGGGCTTCAAAGCAGAAAGGTGTACCGGTAATCCCGGGGTAGGTATACTTCGGATGATTGTAGGCGAAGGTTCCCAATGAACAGAGTGCGTCGTAAGTTCCGATGGCTTCCATCCATCCCATGATGTAGCTTCCGTACCGGTCTTTCCACCGTTCTATCCGGACAATCTCCTGCAGCTGGAAGAACAGGAGTCCTTCCAGAATGACGTACAGGAACTGGTTGTTCCGCAAATCCAGCCGGTCCAGTTCTTTCGACAGTTCCTCCAGGGCATCGGTCGGTGCTTTTCCGTTGATGTAGAGACTACGGGTCAGTGCATGTAGGTCGGGGGCTTCCCAAGCTTCGGCCTCAGCCTGTGCCAGCAGACGGGCATAACCTTTCAGGGTTTTCAGTTGATTGCCGTAAGTCTCCTGTATCTGGGTAGCCCGCTTAATGAATCCGAAGCTGATGATGACGCAAGCCATGAATGTCAGTCCGAACCATTGGAACGAGCAGAGCCCTGTCAGACCGCCCAGCAGCGTCAGCGCATTCAGCGAAGGTATTCCCCAAATGGCCATCTTCACCCATGTGCGGTGCAGGTAGCTGATGGGTGCGTCACACCATTGGCGGAGAATCTCATCATCCTTTTCATTTCCCTGGTATACCAGTCCGGTTGTCCGGAAACGTTCCCGGAACTCCGGCCGTTTACTGAGGTCGGTTACGCTCTGTTGACGGCTTTCAATGGCTTTTTTGTCTGTCAGGTGCTGTTGGAACCAGGTGGCCAGACGCTTTTTCCCGAAGCAGGTACAGGTGCGGTTCACGGCCTGGAACAGTGAGCGGTCGCCGAACAGGTCCAGGTCATACGAATATTCGTGTGAAGGTTCGATGTAGTTTTTCCCTCCGTCGAACGCGCTGTAATCTCCTTGCAGGGCTTTCAGCTCTTCCTGATAAATGCGTATTTCGGTTTCCGTCCATGTCTTTTCCTGGAACAACCGGTTATGCAGTTTGACTAGTGCGAAGAACGGGATGAAGGTACAGCAGAGGGATAGGGTCAGTACCCAGCCTGCCGCATGGAAAAAGTAAATGAGGGCGGTTATTCCTGCCATGAAAAGCAGGACGCGTAGCATGCTGACGCGCCAGATACGTTGTTTGATGTGTCTCAGTCGTTGTTCTGCCTCGGCAAGCAGCCGGGTGTAACGGTCGGATGGATTCATGGTCGTGTATTTTTGGAGGTTTGAAGCGCAAATATACGCAGAAAACCAGCATCATTGGCTGTTTGGAGTTCTTTTAGACAGGGACATAACTCTTTTTAGCATTCCTGGTTCTGAAAACGAACGGACGTTTTACATCGTTCGTGCGTTCGTTTGATGCAAAACGTGCGTTCGTTTTGGATGAAACGTGCGTTTGTTTTAAACGGGCTATATATACGGTTCGTCCAGCCATAATTTGAGAGCAGGGACTTTTTCGCGGCTTATTTGGATGACTCCATCATAAGATGGACGTACTTTGATGATGGCTTTTCCATTGAAATAAGGTTGGATGTCCAGAATGGAATCTACGGAAAGAATGAACTGACGGTTTACCCGATGGAATTGTTTGCCGTCCAATTGCTCTTCCAGTTTATTCAGCGGGAAATCTATGATGTGACTTTTCCCGTCTCGGGTTACGGCAAAAGTTACCTTATCTTCTGAATAGAAATAAGCGATCTCTGTTACCTGTATCGTGTAGAAATGTTTGGGAACGGATATGAGAAAACGAGTACGGAACTGTTTCTCTTTCTTCTCTGCAATGGTTCTCAGTAGTTGTTCCAAATCCAACAACTTGCTGAGGCTGTTTTCATGCAGAGACAGCAATCGTTCGCATTTCCGGATGGCATTGACCAGTCGGTCTTTGTGAATCGGTTTGAGCAGATAATCTACGCTGTTTACCGTAAAGGCTTGAACAGCATATTCATCGTAAGCAGTTGTAAAGACAATCATACTCTGTGGGTTAGCCTGTTCAATGAACAGGAAGGAGTTGCCGTCGTTCAGTTGTATATCCAGGAACAGAACATCCGGATGAGGGTTTTCTGCAAACCATTTTACCGAATCTTCAATAGTACCGGGAAGTACGGTCACTTCCCATTCTGGACGGAAATGTCTTCATGGGTTTAATCTTGAATTGTTATCGTATCATTCTCTGCCAATGCAGAAAGTCCAGTTACGGCTATCTTGTCATTAGGTGCAATCCCGGATAGAATTTCTATCTTATCGTTCTTTTGTACCTTGCCGATCTTGACAGGGACTTTATTTATGTGGTTCTGTCGGTTTATCCGCCAGACGAAAGTACCGGCTGTCTCATCGTGACAGATTGCTGATTGTGGAATAAGAAGACTTTGGGAGGAATGGATTGAAGTTTCTTGATAACTAAGTTCCAATGTACCAGACATTCCCCCGAATAAAGTATTGTCGTGATTGTCCAAAATGGCAGTGAAGAGATAGGATATGTTGTTGTCGGTTACACTTTGGGTGAGGTATGTATCTGTTGGATGATATTTTTGATTGGGTAGAGCGTTGAATGTAATCGTACAAGACGGTCCTTTACCAGTCCGATATTTTAGTGCTACTTCTTCCGGAATATATGCTTCTACCTTGATTCGGGACAAATCGATGAATCTTACAATCGGTGTGGTCGGTTGTATATCCTGATAGCGTTCAGTATATGTCTGTTGTACATACCCGTCAAAAGGAGCATACAGACGGGTATCGTTCAATTCATTAACGGCTGTTTCATAATCAGCCTTGGCTTTCTCATGGTCTGCTTTGGCTTTTTCATAATTCATGCCGGATATGTTATCTTCTTCATACAGATTGGCGATGCGTTGGAAATCAGCTTTTGCTTGTCGATAAATGGCTCCGGTCCGTTGTTCTTTTATCCGGAAGTCTCTGTCATCTAAGGCTGCAATCAATTCTCCTTTACGGAAGAACTGTCCGTTTTGAATACTGAAAGTACGTATGGGACCTCCTACCCGGAAAGACAGTTCAGTAACCCGAAAAGGATTTGATATGAACGTATAGTTTCTTCTGAAATCGTGTCCGGAAGTTTCAGGTGTGATAACTCTGATTTCTGGAACCTGTACATGGGACGGTGTAGTGGGAGTACATGCTGTTAATCCCAATATTCCGATACAACATAAAATCGAGTACTTCATATTCTGTTTTATTGATAGAATTTTGTTGAATAATGTACAAATGTAGTGTGTAAACAAGAAGCAGGAAGAATCCATTTACTCAAGTAACGGTTATATTTACTGACTTGTAGAAAAAAGGGGCTGGAATGAAATCTGCATTAAAGAAGGTATATTGGAAAATAAAAAAAGCTGTTCCACAATAGCGTGAAACAGCTTTTTTTATTGGTTGTTTGTACAGTTTCTTTTAGATTTGCTGCATAGCTTGGTCTAGGTCGGCAATGATATCGTTTACATTCTCGATACCTACAGACAGGCGAATCAAATCCGGGGCTACACCGGCTTCCAGCAGCTGTTCGTCCGTCAGCTGGCGGTGAGTATGGCTGGCCGGATGCAGGACACAAGTACGGGCATCGGCTACGTGGGTAACGATGCAGGCCAGTTTCAGGTGGTCCATAAACTTGATAGCTTCCTCACGTGTTCCGTTCAGGCCGAAGGCAATGACACCGCAGGAACCGTTCGGCATGTATTTCTGAGCCAGTTCGTAATATTTGCTGCTTTTCAGGCCGCAGTAATTTACCCATTTCACTTTTGGATTGGCTTCCAGCCATTCGGCTACTTTCTGGGCATTCTCGCAGTGGCGAGGCATACGTAGGTGAAGGGTTTCCAGACCCAGGTTCAACAGGAATGCATTCTCGGGCGACTGGATGGAACCCAAGTCACGCATCAGCTGAGCGGTTGCCTTCGTCATGTAAGCCATTTTACCGAACGCTTTCGTATAAGTCAGACCGTGGTATGATTCGTCCGGCTGGGTCAGGCCCGGGAACTTGTCGGCATGGGCATCCCAGTCAAAGTTTCCGCTGTCTACGATGGCACCTCCTACGCAAGTGGCGTGTCCGTCCATGTATTTGGTAGTAGAATGAGTAACGATATCAGCTCCCCATTCAAACGGGCGACAGTTAATCGGTGTAGCGAAGGTATTGTCTACAATCAAAGGTACACCGTGCTTGTGAGCGATGCGTGCGAACTTCTCGATATCCAGTACATTGATGCTTGGATTGGAGATTGTTTCACCGAACAGACACTTGGTATTCGGACGGAAGGCCTTTTCGATTTCTTCTTCCGGAGCATCGGCGTCGACGAAGGTACATTCGATACCCAGTTTCTTCATGGTTACGGCAAACAGGTTGAATGTTCCTCCGTAAATGGTGGATGAGCAGACGAAATGGTCACCGGCTTCGCAGATATTGAATACGGCGTAGAAGTTGGCAGCCTGGCCCGAAGAGGTCAGCATGGCACCTACACCACCTTCCAGTGCCGCGATTTTCGAAGCGACGGCATCGTTTGTAGGGTTTTGTAGACGGGTATAGAAGTAACCGCTGTCTTCCAGGTCGAACAGGCGGGCCATCTGTTCGCTGGTATCGTATTTGAAAGTGGTACTTTGATAGATGGGCAACACACGTGGTTCACCCTTTTTAGGAGTCCATCCTGCCTGGACGCAGAGTGTCTCTTTGCTGAATTTATTTTCCATTCTATCTGATTTTTTAGGGGTTTGTCATTTATCCGCGGCAAATGTAAGAAATATTCCACCATTTTTTTAGTTATTTTGTTCAAAAAGAATTATATTTGAGTTTTAACTAATGAGATAAGCTATGGCAGATGAATTAAAAACAAGACATGAGTTGCCCGTACAGATTCGCTTCAACGATGTTGATTTGTACGGTCACATGAACAACTCGTCATACTTTTCGTTGTATGACCTGGCTAAGACATCGTATATGCGCGATGTGTTTGGTAATGAGGAGTGGAACAAGATGGGCATTGTGATTGCGAATATCAATGCCGATTTTCTGGCTCCGGTATTCTTTTCGGATGAGTTGGTAATCAAGACGACAGTTACACATTTGGGCCATAAAAGTTTTACCTTGTTTCAGCAGGCGGTAAACAAAGCCAGTGGGGTGGTGAAGTGTCAGTGCCGTACCGTGATGGTGGGTTATGATATCATGACCAAAGAACCGGTAGACCTTCCAAAGGATTTCAAGGAAAGGATTTGTGACTATGAGGGAAAATCGTTGGAGGAATTGTCGAAGCCGCTTCCGTAAGGAACATGAATCAGAATAAGGAAAGCCCCTGCTGCAAGGTTCCGTCCATCGCAGCAGGGGCTTTCTTGTGTAAGAAGTATCTGTTATTTGAATGACTTCTGGTAGATTTCCAATACTTCGGCATCCGTGAGCGGACGTGGGTCGAGTGTAAAGAGCGCACCCATGGTTTCGCGTGCATTCTGTACCATCTGAGGCAGGTCTTTTTCTTTCACGCCGAACTGGCTGAGCTGGAGTCCGTATACGTCGCAGGCTTTCTGCATACGTACCAAGGCGTCGATGAAATCGCTCGGACGGTTACTCTTTTGTTGTGTCATGGCTTCGGCCATCTTCATGTAGCGTTTCATGCAGTCGTTCCGGAAGGTTTCGAAATAAACTTCGCTGATGGCTATCAGACCGGCTCCGTGCGGAAGTTCCGGATGGAAGGCGCTCATGGCATGCTCCATGGAGTGTTCGGAAGTACAGCTGGAAGTAGATTCTACCAGTCCGGCCAATGTGCTGGCCCACGCTACTTTGGCACGTGCTTTCAGGTTCTTGCCGTCTTTTACGGCTACCGGCAGGTATTTATAGAGCAGACGGATGGCTTCGAGTGCATATAAGTCACTGATAGGAGTGGCGCAGTTGGCAATGAAACCTTCGGCTGCATGGAAGAATGCGTCAAATCCTTGGTAGGCTGTCAAGTGAGGAGGAATGGAAACCATCAGTTCCGGGTCGATGATAGACAGGGTCGGGAAAGTATGCTGGTTGCCGAATCCGATTTTCTCGTGTACATCTTCGTTGGTGATGACCGTCCACGGGTCGGCTTCTGTACCGGTACCGGCGGTTGTCGGAATGGCAACAATCGGTAACGCTTTGGTTACGGCACGTCCTTTACCGCTACCGGCTGGGATATAATCCCAATAGTCGCCGGTGTTGCACGCCATCACGGCAATTGCTTTCGCAGAATCAATGCTGCTGCCTCCGCCTAATCCGATGATGAAATCGCAACCGCGTTCACGGCAGATAGCTGCAGCTTCCATCACATGGCGTTTGGTCGGGTTCGGAAGTATCTGGTCGTATACGATGGAATCTACATCATTTTCGGTCAACAGACTGGTCACTTTATCCAGGTATCCATATTTTCTCATGGAAGTTCCACTTGAGATAACAATCATAGCCTTTTTACCAGGTAGCTTTTCGGTCGCTAACTTTTTAATCTCACCACATCCGAACAGAATTCTTGTAGGGATGTGCAAACTGAAAACTGGATTTGCATTCATAATATCTCTTGTTTAAAAGTTATAGTATTCCAAAGATAGGGAATTAACGTAGATGAGGCTACATGGAAGTGTTAATTTTTATAAGAGATTTTATCTTTTTCAGAAAAATGTAAGCTCTTTCGATTTTTCGGGAGAAAAAGTTCTCGGATTTTCTTTGATGGAGTAGCGGCTGAGAACAGTTGTCCGACCGATACGGGGAGGCGATGCCGGGTGTCAGATTAAATTGGACAGCTAGGAAGTCCGGGCAGTTCCCGGGGCGAGGGAATATAAAAAGCCTCCTGTCCTTTTGTGAAAGAGCAGGAGGCTTATTTCTGTTTCGCAGTTACCTATGGGTAAGAACGATTATTTCTGTTCTTTGTTTGCGTGTGGCTTACGGTCACGTTTCGGGTGGTTTTCACCGTTGTTTCCTTCCGGTTTCGGAAGAAGAACCTTGTGAGACAGTTTGAACTTACCGGTCTTCGGATCGATGTCCATCAGTTTCACTTCGATTTCGTCACCTTCATTCAAGCCGGCTTCTTCGATGGTCTCCAGACGTTTCCAGTCAATTTCAGAGATGTGAAGCAGACCGTCCTTGCCAGGCAGGAACTCAACGAATGCACCATAAGGCATGATGGAACGTACCTTACCCATGTAGACTTCGCCTACTTCAGGAACGGCAACAATACCTTTAATCATTCTCATGGCATCGTCAATGCATTTCTTGTTGGTTCCGGCAATTTCGATACGTCCTACACCGTCGATTTCTTCGATGGTGATGGTAGCACCGGTTTCTTCCTGCATACCCTGGATAATCTTTCCGCCCGGGCCGATGACAGCGCCGATGAATTCTTTCGGAATCGTCATGGTTTCAATACGCGGAGCGTGCGGTTTCAGTTCGGCACGCGGTTCTGCGATGCAGTCGGTCAATTTACCCAAGATGTATTCACGGCCTTGTTTAGCCTGGAGCAAAGCTTTTTCCAGAATGTCATAAGTCAGACCGTCGCACTTGATATCCATCTGTGTAGCTGTGATACCGTCGCGTGTACCTGTTACTTTGAAGTCCATATCTCCCAGGTGGTCTTCATCACCCAGGATATCAGACAATACGGCATATTTATCTTCACCGGCATTTTTGATCAATCCCATTGCAATACCAGATACCGGTTTCTTGATAGGTACACCGGCATCCATCAGAGCCAGTGTTCCGGCACATACTGTTGCCATTGAAGAAGAACCGTTTGATTCCAGGATATCAGATACTACACGTACACAATACGGATAGTCTGCCGGAATCTGTCCTTTCAACGCACGCCATGCCAAGTGGCCGTGACCGATTTCACGACGGCCTACACCACGCTGTGCTTTGGCTTCACCTGTAGAGAACGGAGGGAAGTTGTAATGCAGCAGGAAGCGTTCCTTGTGCTGGTCGAGTACATCATCTACAATCTTTTCGTCCAGTTTGGTACCCAATGTAACGGTACTCAATGACTGGGTTTCACCACGGGTGAAGATGGATGATCCGTGAGGACCAGGCAGCGGGCTTACTTCGCACCAGATAGGGCGGATGTCGGTAGTAGCACGGCCGTCCAGACGTTTTCCTTCGTCCAGGATGCAACGACGCATGGCTTCTTTTTCAACGTCGTGGTAATAACGGTCTATCATACCGGCTTTTTCTTCCAGCTCTTCTTCCGTGAACTGAGCCTTGAACTCGTCGCAGATGGCTGTGAAAGCAGCTTCGCGTTCGTGCTTGTTCTTGTTGCCGGACTGAGCGATGGCGTATGCCTTATCGTAGCAGGCATCATGAACTGCCTTACGCAGGTCTTCATCGTTTTCTTCGTGGCAATATTCGCGTTTCTGGGTAGAACCGACTTCTTCCATCAGTTCCATCTGAGCCTTGCAGTGAACCTTGATGGCTTCGTGAGCACATTTCATGGCTGCCAGCAAATCCTGTTCGCTTACTTCGTCCATTTCGCCTTCCACCATCATGATGTTTTCGTAGGTAGCGGCTACCATCAGGTCCATATCAGCACGTTTCAATGCTTCGAATGTCGGGTTAATCACGAACTGTCCGTCGATACGTGCCACACGTACTTCTGAAATCGGACCTCCGAACGGTATATCGGATACAGCCAAAGCTGCTGAAGCTGCCAGACCGGCCAACGCATCAGGCATATCTACGCCGTCTGCTGAGAAAAGTATAATGTTTACGTAAACTTCTGCATGGAAATTGTCCGGGAACAGCGGGCGGAGCGCACGGTCTACCAGACGGCAAGTCAGGATTTCGTAATCGGATGCTTTTCCTTCACGTTTGGTAAAGCCACCCGGAAAACGTCCGAATGCTGAATATTTTTCTTTGTATTCTACCTGCAGAGGCATGAAATCAGTACCGGGAACTGCATCTTTTGCTGCACAAACAGTAGCCAGCAACATGGTGTTACCCATGCGTAGCATTACAGCACCATCTGCCTGTTTTGCTAGCTTTCCCGTTTCGAGTGTGATGGTTCTTCCATCGCCCAACTCGATCGTCTTAACAATTGGATTGATCATAAAAAGTGTTTTAATATTGTTTTCTTCAAAAATACGCGCAAAGATAGGTAATTTCTTCTAGTAACGGGGTGGAAATGAGATAAAAGTTTTCTGTGAAGACGTTTTTTATCCGTTATCTGTCAAGAAGATGTGTAAAAACTTTGTTAAACCGTGAAAAGACGTATCTTTGCACCTCGAATTTTAGTATGAACGGTAAGTGCCGTCAAATGATTTGTTTGCAATGAAAAGAAATGTGTATATGGCTGTAGCCTTATTGGCTGCAGGACTGGTTTCCTGTCAGAAGGAGCCTGGTTTCAAGGTGGAAGGTGAAGTATCGGGGGCTGCCGATAAGATGTTATATCTTGAACAAAGCGGATTGGAAGGAATTGTTCCGTTGGATTCTGTCGAACTGGACAATAGCGGAACTTTCCGCTTTTCTCAGGCCCGTCCGATGTCTCCGGAATATTACCGATTGCGTATCGATGACAAGGTCATCAATTTTTCGGTAGATTCTACAGAAACGGTTACATTCAAGGCCGATTATCCGAATTTTGCGACGGCCTATCAGGTGGAAGGATCTGAAAATAATACGAAAATCAAGGAACTGGTATTGCTTCAGGCCGATTTACAGGCTAACGTAGACCGCTTGTCACAGTCAGGACTTCCTGCCGGCGACATTCAGGACAGCCTGATGACTCTGGTCAATGCGTACAAGGATCAGGTGAAACATAACTACATCTTTAAGGGGCCGAACATGACGTATGCTTATTTTGCCTTGTTCCAGACATTGAACGGTTACATGATTTTCGACCCGTTGACTAATCGGGAAGATATAAAATGCTTTGCTGCGGTAGCGACCAGTCTGAACAATCAATATCCGCACGCCGACCGTTCGCGTAACCTATATAATATGGTTATTAAGGGGATGAAAAACACCCGTAAACCCCAGACCAAGGAAATGGAACTGCCCGAAGGAGTCGTAAAGGAAGCTTCTATCATTGATATACCGTTGATGGACATCCAGGGAAATGTGCGTCACCTGACAGATCTGAAGGGGAAAGTGGTGCTGATTGACTTTACGGCTTACAGTACGCCCACCTCGGGAGCGCATAATTTGGCTTTGCGCGAAATCTATACTAAATATGCGGCGCAGGGATTGGAAATCTATCAGGTCTCTTTGGATGCCAACGAGCATTTCTGGAAGACGGCAGCCGATAACTTGCCTTGGATTTGTGTCCGCGACCCGCAGGGATCTTATTCCACTTATGTCAATCTGTATGGAGTTACCCAGTTGCCGACTGCTTTCCTGGTGAACCGTAACAATGAATTGAGTGTACGTGTCGATGAAAAGACAAATCTGGAGGAAGCCATCAAAAGTCTGTTATGATATGAAAAGTATTCGAAAATAGATAGACTGGAATTTGGCGGATAGAATAAAAAAATATATCTTTGCCTCAGTTAAATAGGAAAAGGGTTCCGGCATTATGAAGATGTCGGAATTCTTTTTTGTTTATAGGCGTAGAATTATATAAATTTAAATAAACGAAGTTTTAAGGAGGAAAAATTATGGCGTATATGTCAGAAGAAGGTTATCAGAAGCTGGTAGCCGAATTGAAGCAGCTGGAAGCAGTGGAACGTCCGAAGATTGTGGCTGCCATTGCCGAAGCACGAGATAAGGGAGACTTGTCCGAAAATGCAGAATACGATGCTGCGAAAGAAGCACAGGGTATGCTGGAGATGAAGATTAACCAGTTGAAGGCAACCATCAGCGATGCGAAGATTATCGATACTTCCAAGCTGAAGGCCGATACCGTGCAGATTCTGACCCGTGTAGAGCTGAAGAATGTCAAGACAGGCATGAAGATGGCTTATACCATCGTGTCTGAGAGCGAAGCAAATCTGAAGCAGGGTAAGATTTCTGTGAATACCCCGATTGCTCAAGGTCTGTTGGGTAAGAAAGTAGGTGACATCGCCGAAATCACTATTCCGCAGGGTAAAATCAGTTTGGAAGTTACAGGAATATCATTTTAACGGTAAGGCAGGTCTGTGCATACAGGCTTGCCTTTTTAATTCTTAATTATATGGCAACAATATTCAGTAAAATTATTGCAGGCGAGATTCCCAGCTACAAGGTAGCAGAGGATGACCGGTTTTACGCTTTTCTGGATATCAATCCGTTGGCAAAGGGACATACCCTGGTAGTGCCGAAGCGTGAAGTAGACTACATCTATGATTTGACCGACGAAGAACTGGCTGCCATGCATGTTTTTGCAAAACATGTGGCACTGGCTATTCAGAAAGCTTTCCCTTGCAAGAAGGTCGGCGAAGCCGTTATCGGTCTGGAAGTACCTCATGCACACATTCATCTGATTCCGATGCAGAAGGAATCGGATATGCTGTTCTCTAATCCGAAACTGAAATTGACCGACGATGAGTTCAAGGCTGTAGCTGCTGCCATCAACAGCGCTTGGAAAGCCGGTGCCTGAATTTTCTCCTTTGATATATTGAAGAAAGCCATCCTGTTTTGCGGGGTGGCTTTTTTAATTGGTAGTGTTTGTTGGAAGATTGGAGGAATCTTGCTAACTTGAAGGACATTAGCAGAAAGGAAACATGAAAAAGTTTATTGTAGGTTGGATATGTCTATGGTGGTTGGCAATCGCCGTCGCCTGGGCGCAAAACGGACGGATAGAGGGAACGGTAATCGACCGTTTCACGCGTAAGCCACTGGAGCTGGTAAACGTGGTGGTGGTAGGATTGCCACAAGGCTCATCTACCGATGCGGAAGGAAAATTTGTCATCGAACAGATTCCTCCGGGTATCTATCGGCTGCAGGCTTCGTTCTTGGGTTACAAGACGGTCTATACGGCTGAATATCGGGTGAATCACTTGACTCCGCACATCCAGATAGAGATGGAAGAGGATGAGGAGATGCTGGGGGAGGTGACCGTTACCGCTACTCCGTTTCCACGGGTGACGGAGAGCCCTGTCAGTCTGCGTGTCATCGGTCTGCAGGAAATCGAAAAAGTACCCGGTGCCAACCGTGATATTTCTCGGGTGGTTCAGAATTATCCGGGTGTTGCCTTTTCGCCCATCGGTTACCGGAACGACTTGATAGTCCGTGGCGGCGGTCCTTCCGAGAACAGTTTCTATCTGGATGGGATAGAGATACCGAATATCAATCACTTCAGTACACAAGGTGCTTCCGGTGGACCTGTCGGGCTGATTGATGCGGACTTGATTCGGAATGTTCGCTTCTATAGCGGGTCGTTTCCGGTTAGTCGGGGCAATGCCTTGAGTTCCGTGCTGGATTTTCAGTTGCGCGATGGCGATATGGAACACAATTCAGTGAAGGCTACGTTGGGTGCATCGGAGGTGGCTCTGACTTCCAACGGTCATCTGGGAAAGAAGACTTCTTACCTGGTGTCTGTCCGCCAGTCGTACCTGCAGATGTTGTTCAAGATTCTGGGCCTTCCGTTCTTGCCTGCCTATACAGATGCTTCCTTCAAACTGAAGACACGTTTCAATGCCTACAATGAACTGACGATATTGGGATTGGGCGGCATCGACCGTATGAAACTGAATCTTGGTCTGGAAGGAGAAGATGCTGAATACCTGTTGAGCTATCTGCCTGAAATCAATCAGGAAACCTTTACGGTGGGAGGGGTGTACCGTCATTATGCCGGACGGCATGTACAGTCTGTGACACTTAGCCACAGCTATCTGAATAACCGTAACCTCAAGTATCGGGACAATGATGATAGCCGGCCGGAGAATCTGACATTGAATCTGGGGTCGGTAGAACAGGAGACCCAGTTGCGGTTGGACAATACCTCTACCTGGGAACGCTGGAAACTGGATGCAGGCATCGAGTTGGGGTATCTGCAGTATACCAACCATACTTATCAGCGTGTGTATGGCAACAGCCTGTCGGTAACAGATTATCGGACGGCTTTGGATATTATCCGGTGGGGATTGTATGCCTCGTTAAATTATACCGGAGTGGATGAACGCTTTACGGCTTCTTTGGGTGTACGTACGGATGGTAACAATTACAACAGCCGCATGAAGGAATTGTGGCGTCAGCTTTCTCCGCGAATGTCGGTTTCTTACCGTCTGGCGGACGGATGGTACTTGAGTGGACACATGGGATTGTATTATCAGCTTCCTCCTTATACAGCCTTGGGATTTAAGGATGCTGACGGAATGTATGTCAACCGTTCCTTGAAATATACCTCTGTAACTCAAGAAAGTCTGGGGTTGGCGTGGAGGCCGAATGAGTCGATGGAACTGACAGCCGAAGGCTTTTACAAAGGTTACGACCACATGCCCCTTTCGATGGTCGACGGTATTCCGTTGGCGTGCAAAGGTAATGATTATGGCGTAGTCGGTAATGAACGGCTGGTATCCGTGGCTCAGGGCCGGGCGTATGGAGTAGAACTGATGTTCCGATGGCTGCTCCGACAGAAGTTGAACCTTGCCTCTTCGTTGACCTTCTTCAAAAGCGAGTTCAGACAATCGGACTCCGGTGAGTACCTGCCTTCCGCATGGGACAATCAGTTTATCTGGAATGCGAGTGGTACTTATAATTTTCCTAAGCACTGGAGTGTCGGTTTACGGGTCAGTTGGATAGGCGGTTCTCCCTATACTCCTTACGATGTAGACAAGTCTTCTTTGGTAGAGGCGTGGGATGCTCAGGGGAGAGGCTATTATGATTATACGCGGTATAATGCGGAACGCCTGTCTTCGTATGCCAAACTGGATATTCGGGTAGATAAGGTCTTCTATTGGAAAAAGTGTATGTTAGGTTTCTATCTGGATTTGCAGAATATTACTGCCAACAAGCTGAAACAGGCTGATGTCCTGATGAGTACAGGGGTGATTGAAAATCCGGAAGCTCCTTTGTCCGAGCAACGTTATGTCATGAAGTATCTGCCTCAGGAAAGCGGTACTCTATTGCCGACATTGGGAATTACCTTTGAATATTGATTGAAATACTCAGAAAGGTGAAGACGCCCGGTATACGATTTTTTTCAATATACCGGGCGTTTCCTGTCTCACGGTGAATCAGAACCTGTCAGAGGTATTTTTCACCGAATTTCATCTCTACATCGTTGACAAATTTCCGTAAGCTTTGTTGGTCGTCTTTTTTACAAATGATGAGGGCGTTTCCTTGTTCTGCTACCAGATAACCGTCCAAATCCTGAATAACGGCCAGTTTCCCTTCTGGAAGTTGGATAATGTTGTTCTTGCAATTGTATAGCAAAGTATCGCTGTTGATGATGACATTCTTGTTCCTGTCTTTCGGCAGGTTGTCGTACAGCGACTTCCACGTACCGATGTCGGCCCAACCGAAATCACAGACCTGTACATAGACATTGTCCGACTTCTCCAATACACGGGTGTCGATGGAACTGTTTGGGCAAGTCCGGAAGTCCGGCATGTCTGCTTCTACGCGTGGACAAATATCCGGCATGATGTTGTGGAAAGCTTCTAGAATGGTCTTGACATGCCAGATGAAGATACCGGTGTTCCAATAGAACTCGTTGCTTTCGACGAACATTTTGGCAAATTCTCCGGCAGGCTTCTCAATGAAAGTCTTAATCTTGTGGAATCCGCATTCTTCCTCTTCGTCAATCTGGATGTATCCATATCCCGTTTCAGGGTAAGTCGGCTTGATACCGATGTTTACCAGTTTTTCGGACCTGGAAGCAAAATCCAGTCCTTTCAGCATGGCTTCCTTGAATGCTTCCGGTCTCATGATAAGATTGTCCGATGGGGCTACAATCATGGTAGCATTCGGGTTGATGTTCATGAGAACATGGGCGGCATAAGCGATGGAAGGTGCCGTATTTCTTCTTTCTTCTTCTACAATGAGTTGGTTTTCGCGTACATCAGGTAGCTGTTTCAATACGATGTCACGGTAATCGGAGTGTGTAGTGATATAGATGTTTTCCGGAGAAACAATCTGCTTGTATCGTTCATACGTTTGTTGCAACATCGTCTGTCCGGTCCCAAAGAAATCCAGGAATTGTTTGGGAAGTGCTTTCCGACTATATGGCCAGAATCTACGTCCTGTTCCTCCGGCCATGATGATACAGTAGTAGTTGTTGTTCATAAAAACAGGTATAGCTTAAAGTTTATGCTAAGGTAGTTTTTATTTTGATAGAAACCCTTTCAGGCCCTTCCAATTTGTATTAGATAAATTTTATTTTCACATTTTTGACATAAAAGCTTGTAGGAATTGAAACTTTATGTATCTTTGCAGCGGAATTAAGAAATGCCCAGATGGCGGAATCGGTAGACGCGCTGGTCTCAAACACCAGTGGAGTAACATCCATCCCGGTTCGACCCCGGGTCTGGGTACGTGGAAAAGCTAAGCTGTTGAGTTTTCAATCGCTTGGCTTTTTTCTTTTTATCAGCTGAAACTTAATCTGGAGGCATTTAGAAACGGATGTCTTTGGCTTTTTGTTTATCTCTCCAGTTCATTTGTTGGTGATGTCGGGTAGTCTTGGGAGGGATAACATCCGCCTTTTGTCTGTTTTTCTTATTTTTTACGTACTTGAAAATTGTAATAATATCAAATAAGTTTTTATCTTTGCAACTGTTTCACCAACCAAAGATGAATGAACTTGACGACTAACTTACTATTCTTATTGTCACTTCTGTTATCGGTGGCAATGCAATGTATATTGGGGAATTTTCCATTCGGCTTCTTTGCTTTTCCCCTGGATGCTGTCATGGCATTGCTATGGATGGCTCTGATGTGGTACGGTTATAAGGAGTTACGTACTACGGCCATTGTTCGTATGTTGCTTTCTCCTGCCGCTACCCGATGGACATTGGGTTGGTTTCTGGTAGGATGCCTGGTAATCGGTTTGTTTCCTCAGCTATCGGCCCGTGAAGCCGCCGAAAGACAGGGGGTATTTTCTTTGTTAGGTTGCTATAACTTCATGTCCTCGTGGATTTTTGTCACCGGATTGTTCGGCTTACTTACTCATTTGGGTCTGGTGACGTTACGCAGGTGTTTTATTCCTGGCAGAAATCGTTGGCGTTTTGTCTTGAACCATGCCGGATTGTGGCTGGCGCTTTTTGCCGGGTTCATCGGTAGTGCCAGTGAACAGACGTTGCGCATTCCGGTATTCCGGGATGCTCCGAACAATGAAGCCTTTACTTCGGAAGGAGAGAGAGTGTTTCTGGATAAACCGCTGCAGCTGACCCGATTCACGGTAGAACATTATGATAACGGGACTCCCCGGTATTTCTTTGCGGAAGTTTCTCTCGATGGAAAACCTGTCCATCTGGAAGTGAATCATCCGTATTCTGCAGGTTGGGGAGAAGACTATTACCTTACTTCGTACGATGTTCAGTCGTCCGAACCGGCATATTGTGTGGTACAGATTGTACGTGAGCCCTTGAAGTATGTCATGCTGGCGGGCATCGTGATGATGTTATGTGGAGGCTTTCTCTTGTTCCTGGGTGGCCCGGATAGAAACAGTAAGTCTGTTCTTTCCGGAGGAGATAGTCGTATTTTAAATGTTGATTAAACGATTCTTGATATGATTACGTGGGATAACTTTCACTGGTTTGCCATGGTTGCGGCTCTTCTTTGGATAGTAGGAGCGGGAGCGGCTTTGGTTTCCGGTAAGCGAAGCCGTTGGGCAATCATGTTAAGTGTAGCGGGTACATTGGTGTTCGGTACTTTTATAGTGGGTTTCTGGATAAGTCTGCAGCGTCCTCCGCTTCGTACTATGGGTGAAACGCGTCTTTGGTATTCTTTTTTTATGGGAGTATCGGGGTTGCTGACCTATCTCCGATGGAAGTACCGTTGGATTTTGGCTTTTTCTGCGGTGGTGGGGATTGTGTTTGCTTTGCTCAACATCCTCAAACCGGAAATTCATGACCAGTCACTGATGCCTGCCTTGCAGAGTTTCTGGTTTGTTCCTCATGTGACGGTTTACATGTTTTCTTATTCCGTATTGGGATGTGCCTTTATCTTGGCATGTATGGGTTTGTTCCGTCATCAGGAGAATTATCTGACGGCGGCCGATAATCTGGTATATACCGGAGTCGCTTTCTTAACCATCGGGATGCTTACAGGTGCGATTTGGGCAAAGGCTGCATGGGGGCATTACTGGAGCTGGGACCCGAAAGAGACTTGGGCGGCCTTTACCTGGGCCGGATATTTGCTGTATATCCACCTGCGGTTGTTCCGGCGTTCGTCTCCCCATACCCTTTATTGGATACTGATTGTTTCATTCCTCTCTCTTCAGATGTGCTGGTATGGGGTAAACTATCTGCCGTCTGCCCAAGAGAGCGTGCATTTGTATAACCGTTCCTGAATAGATATTCACAAGTGATAAATTTACCAAGTTGTTTAACTCTAACTAACAAGTTATGAAGAAAAGTTCAAAAATTGTCCTGTCGGTGTTGGTGGCGGCTGCGGTACTTTTCGGTGTATACCGGATGGTGAATAAGGCGCCTTCGGCCAGCCTGGACAGTAATGCTCAGATGGCGGAAATCATCGAGAGCAGTGGTTGTATGGCGTGTCATGCGGCAAATCCTGAATTGCCGTTTTATGCGAATTTCCCTGTAGCCGGGAAGCTGGTCAAAGAGGATGTCCAGCTGGCTTACCGTTCCTTCGATATGGTTCCGATGGTGGAAGCCTTGAAAAAGGGGGAGAAGGTCAGCGAAGTCGATTTGGCAAAGGTGGAGAAAGTGATTCTGGACGGTACCATGCCGATGGCCAAATATTACCTGATTCATTGGGGAGCTTCGCTTAGCGATACAGAGAAACAGATGGCATTGGCCTGGGTGAAGAACCAGCGTGAGGCTTTCTATCCGAACCTGCTGGCCGATGCGAAATGGAGTAATGAAGCCATCCGTCCGATTCAGGATTCGGTAGCCGTAGATATGCGGAAGGTAATTCTGGGTAACCTGCTTTTCCACGATGTCCGTCTGTCATCGGACAATACGGTTTCCTGTTCTTCTTGCCACGGTCTGAATACCGGTGGTGTGGATAATAAGCAGTATTCGGAAGGAGTTGGTGGACAGTTCGGCGGTGTGAACGCTCCTTCTGTATATAACGCGCATTATAATTTTGTACAGTTCTGGGACGGACGTGCCGCTACTTTGGCCGACCAGGCTGCAGGTCCTCCCTTGAATCCGGTAGAGATGGCTAACACTTCGTTCGATGAAATCTGCGAAAAGCTGAATGCCGATGCTGATTTTGCCAAAGCATTCAAGGAAGTATATCCGGATGGATTCAATCAGGCGAACATTACCGACGCTATCCAGGAATTCGAAAGAACCTTGCTCACTCCTAATTCCCGTTTTGATAAATACCTGAAAGGAGATGATTCAGCAATGACGGCAGAAGAACTGGCCGGTTATGACCTGTTCAAGAAGTATAACTGTGCTACCTGTCACGTGGGTGAGAACATGGGTGGACAGTCGTATGAACTGTTGGGTATCAAGCACGATTATTTTGCGGATAGAGGAACCGAACTGACTGTGGAGGATAACGGACGTTTCAAAGAAACGAACAATGAGCGTGACAGACACCGCTTTAAAGTACCAGGCTTGCGTAACGTTGCTCTGACAGCTCCTTACTTCCATGACGGTACACAGGCTACGCTTGATGAGGCTGTCAAGGCGATGGCTAAGTATGAAGTGGGCGTGGACTTGTCGGAACAGGAAACGAAGCAGTTGGTAGCCTTCCTGCAGACACTGACCGGTGAATACCAGGGTAAGTTGTTGACCAATGACAATGAACTGCAGAAATAAGCATTGATACATAGAAGTTTCCTGTCTCCGGAAAGAGATAGGAAACTTTCTTTGGGTGATGTTGGGAGGTGAGTAAGGAACTTATGATAAGCGGGTGAAACTATATTTTTAGAAAAAACATGCCCGATAATTTGGCAGTTTCATAAAAAGTACCTACCTTTGCATCCGCAATCGAGAAACAATCTCAAGTTGCCCAGATGGCGGAATCGGTAGACGCGCTGGTCTCAAACACCAGTGGAGTAACATCCATCCCGGTTCGACCCCGGGTCTGGGTACAAGAAAAAGAGCTAAGTATTTGATAATTAAATACTTGGCTCTTTTTGCTATATCTTTTTGTTCCCCAAATGTTCCCAGTTATCCTTAAATAGAGTCATTCTCTTTATAAAAAGTCTTTCATATGTTTTGCTTGAATATATTAAGAATGTATTTTTGAGGAAATTAACTATACCAATTATTTGTATGACAGCAGAATTATTTTGAATAAAGATATGTACGGTTGGTTCTTTTATTTTTTATAGTGTGATTAGGATTTTAATAAATGAATATTTATGGAATTATCGGAAAAAACAAAGATACATGTTTATGGTATATTTATGATATTAATGTCAGTTTCGTTTCTGTTTATTGATAATTACAGTGATAAAACATTGCAAATTATAGGTGTTGCATTTTTTACCTCATTATATATTATGCTATTATTTCTTAATTCAAGAAGATATAAAATATTTTACATAAAACGATTCTGTCCCAATATTTATGATACATATTTTAATTCCAAACAAGATAAATTATCTATAGACTCTAATCTTGAACCATTATATACGGAAGACTTTATTATAAATTCTTCATTTGAGGAACTTTCTTTTATTGAGAAAGAAATTAGAAATAATAAAGATCCTAAAGTACTAGAAGCGAAAGCTAAGAAATTTAAAGATAAGATAGATAAAACTAAAGATAAGATAATGAATCTTGTCAATTCAAATATAAAAGATGATGCTTGGTTAAATCAGGTAGATTTGTATATCGAAAAACTGACTTGGGAATACGGAGCGCCATATATTATTTTTAGAGATGAGATGACTTTACTTTTAAAAGAAATTGAAAAATATAATAATTCTTTATTGTCATACAATAAGTTATCAAACCATGAAATAGAAAGTTCTACTGATGATATTACTTATAATGACATAATAAATAAAGATGTAGAATTTAACGAGAACTCTATTTATGTAAAAACGAGAGTTTGGGATGGTGTTAAATATACCATAAAAAAACAGAGAGTATTTGTTTATAAGCGAGATTATAATCTAGATCTGGAGCATGAAGTTCCAAGATTTCATATTTGTAGATGTAAAACAATTGATGAATTTATAAAATCCGGTGACTTAACCATAGCGTATCGAAAATCAAGACAAAAGACCGTACTTGTTAGAAATATAGACAATAATTTTAAAGAATGTAGAATCTCAAATTTACCTTTGTGCAAGAATTGTTATAAGAAAATGAAAAACCAATATACTTGGCTTAATTCAAAAACGGATAATGAAGATTTTATTAGGAATGTTATTGAAAAAACATATTGGAGTCCAAAATCAAATTAATTATTAATAATAATGTTTGTAAAGAACATTGATTTAATTATTGATAAATCAAGTCTTTCATACTTTTATTTCTATATAAATGTATTTTATTAAAGAGTTATGTCTAAAAAGTATATTTCTCCATCTGTAACGATATCTCCATATCCGTATGTGGGAATTATTAAATCGTATGATAAAACCAGAAAATATGGTTATATCATGGTATTATATAAACGTGATGTTTTCTTTCATATAAGAAATTCTTTTGTCAAGGATCCACGAGTTAATATGTTTGTGGCTTTCAAAGTTAGAAAATCTACAATTACAGGAAAGGTTGAAGCATATGCGCTTAATACTATTTCTAATTATAAAGATGAACTTCTAACACATCAAGAGAATTTACTACATAGTGACATTTCTATTTTATATTATTGTCAGCCACAATTAATTGTTAATGAGTTGCATAAAAAATTGAAGAATGAATATGATATACTTAATAATGTGGATGATTATATTGATAATATTGATATTCAAAAAGTTATAGATTCTTATAGCGTAGAAGTAGTAACAGGGCATATATACAAACCTGGTGATGATGATGTAGCTTGGGTTTGTTATCGTGGAGATAGAAAGATTAAAAATATACAAGATATCTATATCGATAGTATATTACCTATTTTTCGTGAAGAAATTTTTCACGATAGAGGATTCTGTCCTTGGGAGGATATGCTTGCAAGTTTTGGAGACTTAACTTCTTATCATCAAGAAGCTATAAAAAAAACAGCTGAAATTAGAAATCGAGCAAAAGAATTGTATGATAAGCGCAAACATAAAGAAATGCTTATCAAATTTCTTACAAAAGAAATATCTGATAAGTCATTAGAATATCAACATAGTATTGAAAGAAATATTAATAACTCATTAGCTTATGGTTATAAACTGCCTTATCAATTAGAGGATATGCTTTTTTAAAAGTTATTTTTTATTAAGAGGGATACAAGATAAAATTTGTAATGTATCTGTTAGATAATTATATCTAAGAAATCTTTTTAATTCCATTTGAATGGAAAGTAGAATATCATTCGATGTAAGATTCTTGATATTTTCAAATGATACATAATGTGTATTTTTTTTACCGTTGTATATATACTCTACTTTATATTCCATAATAATCAAAAGTCATAAAGTGATTTATAAAAACTAAGATTCTCCATTATTCTGATTTTATGCACCGAATAAAATTATCGGAATATAAATTCAATGATAACAGAGAATAGAATCATTATTTCTGCTGCAAATATATATATTTTTGCAGGACTAAGTAAAAAATAGTCTCAATTTTAAACATTTAATCAGAGTTTAGATTAATATTATAGAGATTATATAATAAAAAAGTAGTCAAAATATTGTATGATTATATTTTAAATCCTCTGCCTTTCCTTTCTTCTTGTTGTAGTATTTTTGTTCCATATCTAAGCCTGTGCCATTGTTCCCTAAACCAGTCGGCTATCGGCTTCCTGTTTATAGTCAGGTTCAGCCTGCTTTCATCGACAGGGTCATTCTCCACCCTTAAAATATCATCCTTTATGTCAAAGTTCCGTCTGTGCTGCTCTGAATATATTTTACCGCTGACGAGGTGCAGGGCATCTCCTTCACCAAAGGTGCCTATACGTTCAAAGGTTCGGAAATAGACCGCAGTTTCAGCTTCTCCAAGCTGGATAAGCATTTCGGGAACGCAGGAATGGAAACCGTAGAAAATAGCCGCCAGCAGATAGTTTACGCACCTATTTTGGAGCCTGAGCAAACACCGCAAAGGAACGACAGCCCTTCAATGGGCGGCTTGTTCAGCTTGTTCGATGTTTCGCCGTCTGCTCCATCGGACGAAGAAATTGACTGGAGTCTGAGAAAAAAGAAGAAGAAAAAGAAAAGACAACTTAAACTGTAAACGGATATGGAAGAAAATTTGATTTTAGAGGGGCTTCTCTCCATGGTCACGGAACTGAAGGAGAAGCAGGAAGCGCAGGTGACGCCAGCCGGACGCGAGGAAACCCTTTCCCGACTGGAGGCTATAGAACGGGCATTGTCTGAGTTACGCAGGAGCCCGGCGGTTCCCGAAAAAGAGTTGCAAGACATCCTGACCCGGCTTGCCGAACTGCGGAAATCAGGACAGGAACAACGGCAATCTTTCGGGGAGGTCAAGAATTATGTAGTAGCCACTTTCGGCTGTCTCAAGGAAATGCTGGAAACAATGAAGCGGTACCATGATGAGCGCATGGCAGAAAAAGAAGAAGCTAACCCCGTACCGTTTCATCGGTGGATTTACAACAAAGTAACTTCTTTGGTACGTCCGAAACTATTCCTCTTTTCGGCAGGTTTGATTGTCTGCGCCACTTCCCTGTCCCTGAATGTCCGTCTGACTGAACGGATGGGGCAGTTGCAGGACAACGACATGAAATACCGTTATCTGTTGATGCAGGGACAGGCAGACGGGAATACCCTTGAAAGGCTGGAGAACAAATTCAAGTGGGAGCGGGACGAGCGTTTCATCCGCAGCCTGACGGATTCGGTACTAGATTTTGAGGAACGTTGCCGCAGGCAGGCGGAAGCCTTGGAACGGGCAAAGCTGCTTAATGAGCACTGAGCAGTTGAAAAAGGAAGCTGATAGGTTAGGAAATCAGTAAATAGCAAAAAGCCGAGGTGAAGGATAAGTCCCATAACTTCGGCTTTTGAGTTTAATAGTTATACGTAATTCAAACAGACTATTTTTTTAGACAAGCCTTGACCATCGTCAAGGTTTATATGATATTTTTCACGAAAAAAGAAAAGTGAAATCTTATTGTTAAGATTTTATTTTATATTTGCGCCGCTTAAAAGGAAAACAAATATATGTAGAACAAAAAACTACTTTTTATGGCAAACCTATCAAAAGAAGGCAATATTCAACATAAACTTGGATTTGCCGGGTTACTCATCACATTGGGTATTGTTTTTGGTGACATTGGAACATCGCCACTCTATGTTATGAAAGCCATCATTCATACTGGAGAAGCTCTTGATGAAAATTATGTTTTAGGCGCATTGTCTTGTATCATATGGACGCTTACTCTTCAGACTACGGTGAAATATGTGCTGGTGGCTCTCCGTGCCGACAATAACGGGGAGGGTGGCATACTTGCGCTTTATGCCCTTTTACGCCGCCACAGAAGAAGGTGGATTTACATCATTGCCATTATCGGTGCGAGCACTTTGCTTGCTGATGGTATTATCACTCCAGCCATTACGGTCACAACTGCCATAGAAGGACTTGAAAGTATCAGTCCGCATCTGCCTGTGATTCCTATTACACTGACCATTATTACCATTATATTTTTCGTTCAGCGTTTTGGTACAGAAAATATAGGACGGTCATTTGGCATATTTATGCTACTTTGGTTCCTGCTTCTTGGAATCGCCGGAGCTATCAGTCTGACTTCCTATCCTCAAGTATTCAAGGCATTCAATCCTTACTATGCCATACGGTTATTAGTGGAATCCCCCCACTGGTTTCTGATATTGGGTGCCGTTTTCTTGTGTACCACTGGTGCAGAAGCCTTATACTCTGATTTAGGGCACTGTGGCAGACGAAATATTACGGTCAGTTGGATATTTGTAAAGGTGATGCTTATTCTAAATTATTTGGGGCAAGGAGCGTGGGTATTGCATCATCCGGAAAGTGCAGAAGGTACAGTGAACCCATTTTATTCAATCATGCCACAAGAAATACTGTTGTTTTCCATAGCAATGGCTACCGGGGCAGCTATTGTTGCGAGCCAAGCTCTAATAAGCGGTTCATTTTCCATATTGAGTGAAGCTATGAACTTGAATTTCTGGCCTCGTATGCGTATTAAGCACCCTACCAACGTAAAAGGTCAGTCATTTATTCCAATGGTAAACCTTGTAATGTATATTGGAGTAATATTTACTATATTGTTGTTTCGAGATTCCACCCACATGGAAGCCGCTTATGGACTTGCCATAACTATTACAATGTTGATGACAACATTGTTGTTGGGATTCTATTTGCATATGCATAACATTCCACGCATTCTATCAATACTGTTTGTCGGCGGATATTGTGTTATTGAAGGTATTTTCCTTGCTGCAAACCTGTCCAAATTTATGGTCGGAGGTTGGTTTACGTTGTTAATAGGTGGATTATTATGTTTTATCATGTTTGTATGGGTAAGTGCCAACAAAATTCGTCGAAAACATATGTCTTCCAAACGGTTAAGTGAATACTACAACATTATTTCTGATATTAAGGCGGACGAAAGCATATCCAAATATGCTTCTAATCTTGTCTATGTGAATCATGCAGACAAAGAAGGTTGTGTGGACGATAAATTGTTGTATTCCATAATTAATAAGCAGCCTAAACGGGCAGATCATTATTGGCTTATTAACCTTGAATTTGTGGATACACCAGACACACTTGAATATAATTGTTCCACATTAATAAAAGGGACATTGTTTAGTATAACCATGCGTATAGGTTTTCGTATAGAACCGCGCGTGAGCCTTTATTTACGACAAGTAGTTGATGACCTTGTTGCGGATGGTGAAGTAGAACTAACAAGCTCTTATCCTTCATTGCATAAGAATGGCATACCGGGTGATTTTCGCTTTATTATTATCCACCGGATATATTATCCTGAAGATTCCCGTAACCGCCGACAAAATTTGCTGATGAGCCTTTATGCCTTAATTAGAAAGATAGGCATTGGAGAACCGAGTGCGTTGGGGCTTGACACATCGGTTGTTGTTGTCGAGCGTGTACCGTTAATTATAGCTAATAGGGCAAAACATATTCGTCGTATAGAGCGGATTAAGCCTGAAAAATGCGATAATGATGCTAATATAGTCTTGGAAGAACAGAATGTATCATAAGTGACTTGCTATAATTATCGTCTGCATTTACGGTTTAGTTCTGTCTTTTGTATATACATCCAAACTAACCTAAACCTATTCTTGTTGGCAGTAATAAACGTGCTGGCGAAAAGAGAAAGAATGGCTTTCCTTCTTTTCGCCAGTAGTGTTTTTTATTGCTAATAGTTTGCAGTTGAAATGAACTTCTTAATTTCCTCTTCAGTGGGAAGTTCTATCATATACTTTTGCACGAAGATGTTCGGGTCTAATCCGGCAGTGGCGTATTTTACCAACGTGTCGCCCTTCTCGGTGCAAAGCAGGATGCCGACAGGCGGATTGTCGTCGGGTTGCATCACTTCCGCCTTGAAGTAGTTAAGATATAGGTTCAGTTGCGAAGCGTATTCGTGGCGGAACTTGTCTATCTTCAATTCCACGATGACATGGCATTTCAAAATGCGGTGGTAAAACACGAGGTCGGCAAAGAAATAATCCCCGTCTATCAGGATTCTCTTTTGGCGTGCTTCGAAGCAGAAGCCATGTCCCATTTCCAACAGGAAGCGTTGCAGGTTGTCCAGAATGGATTGCTCCAAGTCGTTTTCCGTTACCAAAGCACGGTCGTTCAATCCCAAGAACTCCAACGTAACGGGCGTGTTAATAATGTCTTTGGGCTGCAATTGCATGGCTTGCCGCTGCACCAAGGCAGACAAGGTTTCCTTATTTTGGGATAATCCGCTGCGTTCGTAATAGAGGGAATTGATTTGTCGCTCCAATTCCTTTACTGACCAGCAGCCCCGAATGGCTTCCATTTCGTAGAAAGCACGTTTTACAGGATTATCAATGGGTGAAATTACATTCAAATGGGTAGAGGATAGGCGGCTAAATAACTTTTCGGGTGGGGTAATCCATTTGTTTTGAGCCGATTGAATGTATTGAGAAGATTCGGCGGTTGGCGACCGCCGAATTGGGTCTGCAAATTCGGCGGACAGTGTGTGCCGAATTTCGCTTCCTGCCAATATGTATTGTGCGATAGGCTCTTTCAGTTGCGGATAAACGAGGTACAACCGCCGGAACTCACGAAACCTGCGCTCGTTCAGTCCTTTGACATTCAACCGCTGTTCCAGTTTCTTCAACAGTTGCTCGCCGTATGCGGCACGGTCTTCACCGTTTTGTTCAAACTCCACGATATAGCAGCCCATGAGCCAGTTGCGGGCAGTCAGGGCGAGGTTTACAGCGTGTGCAGCTTGCGCCTGCAACGTGCTTTGTATCGTGCTGATATGTTTTACTAATGCTTCAAAGTCCATAATTGCAAAGGTAAGTCTTTTATGGTTAAAACTTTAATTCCGGCAGGCTGTTTATCGCTTCCTCTTTCAATTTATCCACCGCACGGGTGTATTTCTCCGTATGTTTCAGTCCGCTATGCCCGAGCAGGCTGGCAACCGTCTTGATGTTCGCCCCATTGTTGAGGATATTCACGGCGAATGAGTGACGGCTTGTGTGGAACAGAACCCACAAAGCAGCCGTCAACAAACGAGTAACAACGAAACGTAACCCGTTTGAAATGAGCGGTTTTTCATTATTCTGCTAAATACCGGAAACGCAACGGAGTGCGGAATATTGAGCTATTTCAGTTACCAAGCCGTTAGCCGTCAGTTACCGAAGCAAGGACAGGTAACGCACGGAAAATGAAATTGTTGCAAGTCCGTGTCGATTGCGCCGATACGCACCGTTCTGCAAATCAAGGAATGCTTACACACGAAGTAATTTTGTAACCAAAAAAGTGTAAGCGATGAAGATTGAAAAATTCAAGGTGCTGCTCTACCTGAAAAAGAGCGGAACGGACAAATCGGGCAACGCCCCGATAATGGGTCGTATCACAGTGAACCGCACGATGGCGCAGTTCGGATGCAAGCTGTCGTGCAAGCCGGAGTTGTGGAACGCACGGGAAAGCCGTCTGGACGGCAAGAGCCGCGAGGCGGTGGAAACCAATGCGAAACTGGACAAGCTGCTGCTTGCGGTCAATGCGGCGTTTGATACGTTGGTGGAGCGTGGGCAGGACTTCGACGCAACGGCGGTCAAGGACTTGTTCCAAGGCAGTATGGATACGCAGATGACCCTGCTGAGGATGACCGACCGCATCTGCGAGGACTTGAAAGCCCGTATCGGTATCGACCGTGCCAAAGGAACCTATCCCGGCTATTACTACATGAGAAGGACATTGGGCGAATTCATCGAGTGGCAGTTCAAGACGAAGGACATCGCTTTCGGTCAGCTTTCCGAACAGTTCATACACGACTACCAGAACTTCGTGATGGACGTGAAAGGCTTGGCGGTGGATACCGTGCGCCACTATCTTGCTATCTTGAAAAAAGTCTGCCGCATCGCCTACAAGGAGGGGTATGCGGAAAGATGCTTCTTTGCAAATTTCACCTTACCGCAAAAGACAGAGCGTACACCGAGGGCGTTGAGCCGTGAGGACTTCGAGAAAATCCGTGACGTGGAGATACCCGCATGGCGCACCACGCACATCCTTGTGCGTGACCTCTTCCTGTTTGCCTGTTATACGGGGACCGCCTATGCGGATGCGGTGAGCGTTACCCGTGAGAACCTCTACACGGACGATGAGGGAAACCTCTGGCTTAAATACCGCCGCAAGAAGAACGAGCTTCGGGCAAGCGTGAAGCTGTTGCCCGAAGCACTCGCCCTGATTGAGAAGTACCATGACGACAGCCGTCCGACATTGTTCCCGATGATACACCATCCTAATATGAAACGGCACATGAAAGCCCTTGCCGTCCTTGCAGGGGTAAGCGGAAGCTTATGCTACCATCAGGCACGCCATTCGTTCGCCTCGCTGATTACGCTGGAAGCCGGAGTGCCGATTGAAACCATCAGCCGGATGCTGGGTCATTCCGACATCCAGACCACACAGGTCTATGCCCGTGTCACTCCGAAAAAGCTGTTTGAGGACATGGACAGATACATCGAGGCGACCAAAGACTTGAAACTTGTTTTGTAACCAATTAAAATCAGAATTTCATTATGCGCAGTACATTTTCCATATTACCGTACATCAACCGTAACAAGGTAAAAGCTGACGGCACGACCGCCGTCCTCTGCCGCATCACCATAGACGGCAAGAGTTCCACGATAACCACCGGCATCTATTGCAGACCGGAGGACTGGAACAGCAGCAAGGGAACCACCCGTACCGTCCGCGAGAACAACCGCTTGCAGGAGTTCAAGAAGTCCGTCGAGCTTGCCTATGAGGATTCGTTGAAGAAACAGAACGTGGTGAGTGCCGAACTGCTCAAAAATGCGCTGGCAAGGAAAGCCGTCATCCCCACCAAGCTGCTGCAGATGGGCGAAAGGGAGCTTGAACGGTTGCTTGCCCGTTCAAAGGAGATAAACTCCACGTCCACCTACCGCCATTCGGGATATTACCAGAAATACCTGAAAGACTACCTCACATCGTTGGGCAAGGAGGACATTGAGTTCAGCGACATCACGGAGGAGTTCGGCAGTTCCTACAAGGCTTTCATGAAGCGCAACAAGAATTTCAGCGCACAGCAAATCAACAAGTGCCTGTGCTGGCTGAGCAAGCTGGTGTACCTCGCCGTGGACTACGAGATACTCCGCGCCAACCCGTTGGAGGACATAGAATACGAGAAGAAGCCCGCACCGAAGCACAGGCACATCAGCCGTGCGGAACTGAAATCCATTCTTGAAACCCCGATGCTCAACCCGTTGCAGGAACTTGGACGCAGGGCATTTTTGTTTTCAACTTTTACGGGATTGGCGTATGTGGACATCATGCTGCTCCATCCCCACCATCTCGGCGTGACGGCGGACGGCAGGCGTTACATCCGCATCAACCGCAAGAAGACCAACGTGGAGGCGTTCATCCCCCTGCATCCGATAGCGGAGCAGATACTCGACCTCTACAACACGACCGACGACACGAAGCCCGTGTTTCCGCTTCCGAGCCGTGACGAGATGTGGTTCGAGATACACGAGTTGGGCGTGGCGATAGGACGGAAAGAAAACTTGTCCTACCATCAAAGCAGGCACTCGTTCGGAACTTTCTTGATTTCGGAGGGCATACCCATTGAGAGCATCGCCAAGATGATGGGGCACTCAGGCATAAAGACCACCCAGCGGTACGCGGAGGTGACTGACAAGAAGATTTCAAAGGACATGGACAACCTGATGGCGGTCAGAATGATGTACGGAACGGGCAAATGGTACAAAAGACAAGAACTGCCAAAAGAAACAAACATTGATAATGAATAATATGAGGCATGACAATGGAACGGGGAATAATCACAATCACAGAAAACGGGGCGGTTGCCATGCCGACCGCTCCCGTCTGGATGACGCAGCAGGAAATGTCCGATGCGTTCAATGTGTTCGGCTGCCACATCCGCAAGGCTGTCCATGCCATATACAAGAATGGCGAATTGTTGGAAAGCGAAACGAAGCGGTACATCAGGCAGGACAACGGGATAAACTACGATGTTTACAGCCTTGAAATGGTGATAGCCGTTTCCTTCAAGTTAAGAGGTCGGGAAAGCATGGCTTTCCGGCGGTTCATCATGCGCAGGCTGACCATGAACAACAGACAGTCCGTCAACCTTTTCTTTTCGCTCTCCCCGTCACGTGGAAAGAGAGCGGGAAATTGAGCAGACCTCAGACGGCGTATGAGATACCCTCAAACGGCGTGTAAGGCTATCTCTTACGCCGTTTGAGGGTTACACCGTTTTACAGGGGATTTCCGTCAGCCTATCTGAACGCTTCCCGGTAATTGGCGGCAAGCATACTTTCGATGTCTGATTCCTTGTACAGAATCTTGCCGCCCAACTGGTAATAGGAAACCACCCCGTTGTTGCGGTAATCCTGCAAGGTGCGTCGGCTCACTTTCAGCCGTGCCGACACCTCCCTGTCCGTCAGGAAGCGTTCACCTCCCAATGTCGGACGGCTGTTTGCCATAAAGTTCTCGATGCCGTCCAGAAGACGGTCAAGGCTGTCGCCGAACTCGGCGACAAGCGCATGGTTCTTGGTAATCATTTCACTCATTGTTACGTTGGATTTAGTGGTCATTTAAATATCAAATACTTTTGGTCGCACGTTTGTTCCCCACAGGCTTGACGATGCGCAGCACATCTTCCGGTCGGTAAAACACCTTGTGGTTTATCTGCGAATAAGCCAGCGTGCCGTTGTCACGCAGCGTCTGCAAGGTGCGCGGACTGATGTTCAACTGTTGGCAGACCTCTTGGTTGTCCATCCAACGGTTTAATGACTTGCTGCCTTGCTTGGCAAGGAGTTCGTTCACACGGTCTGAGAAACGGCTGAACTTCGTCGTCATTTCCTCAAACGCCTCTTTCTGAAAAATCAATACTTCCATTGTCAATACTGTTTTTAATGTTGATACTCGATTTTGGACGCAAAGTAAATGAGCATTACGCATCAAACGATGGGTTGGCACAATCGTGGCAGCTTGTGGCAGGGAGTGGCGTTATCCGCCGACCCCGTGACGGCTGTTCCAAGCGTCGTGATGCAAAGAAAAGCGAAGTCCGGCACAATCCAACCGCTTCGCACCTGCGTGGCAGCATTTGGCATCGGTGTGGTAGCCTGTGGCGTTCTTCAAGCTCAAATAAGCCTGCTAATAAATTAGAGCTTGTTTAGAATGAAGTATGACTTTGTTTTATGGAATACGATTGACTTAAAGAAACAGGAGTATCCATTGGGGCAAAGTTTTTATGGGAGCAAGTTTGTGTTTCGGACATACCGAAACGGCTTGTTCCCCATGTTTTGGAAGACGCAAAATCCCTAAAAATAGGTATTGCCCGACAATTTCAAGCCTTATACTTTTGCAAAAAATTAAAAACAGACATTGTTCGTTATAAATGCAAGTGCTGAAAGAGGACATAAGGGGTCGGATATTGACGATTGCCAGGCAGCAATTCGAGAAGAAAGGCTATTCCAAGACTTCCATGCGCGAAATAGCGGAATCGTCGAGTGTTGGTGTCGGGAATATCTATAACTACTTCGCGAGCAAAGATGAATTGTTCCGTGAAGTGGTCCGTCCTGTTTTGTGCGCTTTGGAAGCCATGCTGCAAGAACACCACGGCATACGGGGCGAAGATATTATGATGATGCGGTCGGAAAAATACCTGAAATCCTGCATTGACGAATATGTTTCGCTTATAGACAAACATCGTTCACTAATGGAAATACTGTTGTTCCGTGCGCAAGGTTCTTCATTGGAACGCTTCCGTGAGAATTATACCGACCGTTCCACGGAATTGGTTAAGGCGTGGTTTGCGTCCATGCAGCGGAAACATCCCGAAATCAATACGGCTGTGTCCGATTTTATCATTCATTTGCATACGGTATGGATGTTCACGATGTTCGAGGAGCTATTGACGCATTCCGTACCCCGGCAAGAGATGGAGGCTATTTTGCACGATTATATCCTGTTTGAAATCCAAGGTTGGAGGGCTATTATCAAGATATGAGATACAGACAACGTACATACGAACATTCAACCGCATCAGAACGGTTGGTAAGGAGGAAATCTTCACGGAGGTTTCCTCCTTTTTTTATGAACAATTCTGAATATCGTTCACTATTAAATATCCCAAAATATGAAACAGAAATACGAGTTTAAGAGCATTGTAGCGGAAACATTGCTTATTCCGCTATATATGAGAGCCAAAGAAAGCCGCCGGAATAATCCCATTCTATATGACAAGGCTGCGGAATGGCTGGCGGACAGTTTGGAATACGATTATTCCCAGTTCGACGGGGCAAAGTTGAGCGAAGTGGGATGCGTGGTGCGTGGATGGTATTTTGACTGCGCTGTGCGCCGATTTATTAAAGCACATTCGCATCCGGTCGTGGTCAATGTGGGATGTGGACTGGATACCCGTTTCCAGCGTATCGGAAGTCAGAAAGCAGTCTTTTATGATTTGGATTTGCCTGAGGTCATTGCTCTACGCCGGGAATTGATACCCGAACAGCCGGACAATGTCTATATTGAAGCGTCTTTGTTGGAGACCGACTGGATGGATGACCTGCGCCGGAAGCACCCCGAAGCAGAATTTATCTTCATCGTGGAGGGGGTACTGATGTACTTCTACGAGAAGCAAGTAAAATCCTTCCTGCATCACGTGGCAAGCCGTTTCGGGGGAGGTGAATTGTGGTTTGACGTGTGCGGCACGATAATGAGCCGACATGGTGTGAAGCCCGATTCGCTCCGCAAACACGAGGCTCAAATCCGTTCCGGCATAAGCAACGGGTATGTGGTGGAACAATGGGAACCGTCTTTAAAGCTCATTGAACAGGCTAACTATATGAAGTTCTTCCGTTCACGCTGGGGATTCTTCTTCGGGCAGATATTGGGGCGCATCCCTTGGCTCTGCTACAAATTCAGTTCATTGCTCGGATATAAAATCACATCAAAATAGCGTAATAACAATGGAGAAATCAAAAAAGAAAGAAGGCTTGTCCCGTCTGTTCGAGATAGCGGGACAAAGGAAAGGTCTGCTTATATTAGCAGGTCTGCTGTCGGCTGGCAGCGCGGTGTGTATGCTTGTGCCTTATTGGGCAGTTTATGAAATTTTGAAAGAGTTGCTGTCGAATGGCTCCAATCTTTCCGCTTTGGACGGAACGGACATGATGCGTTGGGGATGGATTGCATTTGGAGGGCTTGTTGGCGGATTGATATTGCTCTATGCCGCCCTGATGTCCTCACATGTGGCTGCATTCCGTATCTTGTATGGGTTGCGTGTCCGTCTGTCTGAACATATCGGCAAACTGCCTTTGGGATATTTGAACAATACCTCTACGGGAGCCATCAAGAAAACAATGGACCAGAATATCGAGAAAATAGAGGGCTTCATCGCCCATACCATTCCGGATTTGGTCAATGTAATGGCAACGGTAGTGGTAATGCTGGTCATCTTTTTCTCGCTGGATGTGTGGCTGACAGTCGTGTGCTTGGCCGTTGTGGTGCTTAGCTTATTCCTGCAATTTTCCAATTTCATGGGAAAAAGGGCAAGGGAGTTCATGGCCATCTATTACGATGCGCAGGAAAAGATGAGCGCGTCCGCCGTGCAGTATGTACGGGGAATGCCCGTAGTCAAGATATTCGGGCAAAGCGTCCGTTCGTTCCGTCAGTTCAATGCCGAGATTCAGGCATACAAGACATTCGCCTTGAAATGCTGTGATACCTACCAGAACGGGATGATTGCCTTTACCGTCTTGCTCAATTCGATGGTAACGTTTATTCTTCCTGTGGGCATCCTGCTGATGCAAGCCAGTCCGCAATCCTTGTCATTGGCGGTAGTATGGCTGTTCTTCATTATCATGGGACCGGGTATGGCTTCCCCCGTTTATAAACTGACATTCTTGGGAGGCAACACGCGCGACATCGATGAAGGTGTAAACCGTATCGACCGCATACTTGAAAAGAAATCTGTGCCGGAGCCGGAACATCCGCAAGTGCCTGCCGCCTACGATGTGGAATTCCGACATGTGTCATTCTCTTACGAAAACACGGAACAGGGCACACGGACGGAAGCCCTGCGTGATGTCAGCTTCATTGCACCACAAGGAAAGATAACTGCTCTTGTCGGTCCGTCAGGAAGCGGCAAATCAACGGTTGCCAACCTGATACCCCGGTTCTGGGATGTGGTGCAAGGGAAAATATGTATAGGCGGTGCGGATATACGCCAAATAGCTACCGCAAAACTGATGGATATGGTTTCATTCGTCTTTCAAGACACTTTCCTTTTTTACGACACTCTTTATGAGAACATCGCCGTAGGCTCTCCTGATGCCACGAAAGAAAAGGTGATAGCCGCTGCGAAAGCTGCCCAATGCCACGATTTCATAGAGCGTTTGCCGCAAGGCTACGAAACAAGGATAGGCGATAAAGGTGTATTCCTGTCCGGCGGTGAAGCCCAACGGATATGTGTAGCTCGTGCCATATTGAAGAATGCTCCGATACTGGTGTTGGACGAAGCCACTGCCTTCGCTGACCCTGAAAACGAGCATAAAATGCAGATGGCTTTGCAGTCACTGATAAAGGATAAAACGGTCATTGTGATTGCCCATCGCCTTTCTTCCATCATCTCCGCACATCAGATTGTCGTCATGAAAGAAGGACGCATTGTGCAATGCGGAAAGCATGAACAGCTGTCCGTGACGGAGGGTGTATATAAAAATATGTGGGATGCCTATACGAGCGCATACCATTGGACATTGAACAAAAATTGAAAAGGAGAACAAGATATGAACGCAATCAAAAACATTACCATCGGACATACCGAACGGCTTTACAAGCCGGTGGGTTACACCATGCTTGCCAACTTAGTGAATATAGTACCGTTTTGTCTTTCTATAGAAGCGATACGTATCATTTTCAGTGCATTTGACGGGAGCGGACAGCCGCTTGACACGACCCGCCTGTGGTGGATATTCGGCATTATGGCTGTTTATATGCTGGTCATGGCTTTGGCAGAACGGGCATCCTACCGAGCCAATTTTAGAGGAGCATACGAAATGAGTGCTTCCGGGCGTTTGTCGCTGGCGGAGCACTTGCGGAAACTATCGTTGGGCTTTTTGTCGAAACGTGATCCGGGTGATTTGTCGTCTATGCTTGTTACGGACTTCATGATGGCAGAAACCGGAATTTCGCACCACCTGCCCCAACTTATGGGTGCCATAGTCATGCCCGTACTGGCTTTTGCTTCGCTTGTATGGATAGATTGGAGGATGGCGGTCAGTATGTTTGCCGCCTTGCCGCTTGCCTTGCTCGTCCTGTGGGCAAGCACAAAGGCACAGCGGAAGTTAAGCGGCAGGCAAATTCAAGCAAAAATAAATGCTGGAAATCGGTTGGAAGAATACTTACAGGGTATTCGTGTAATGAAAGCGTACAATCTGATAGGTGACCGCTTTGTTAGGTTGCGCGATGCTTTTGCGGAACTTCGCCGTGCTTGCATCCGTCAGGAGGCCTTGTTAGGCCCGTTCGTCTTGTTGAGCATCACTTTGGTACGTGCCGGGCTGACAATGATGGTATTATGTGGAACTTATCTTCTGTTGGGAGGAAAACTTTCAATCCTTGTATTTGTGCTGTTCCTTGTGGTCGGTTCTCGTGTGTTCGACCCGCTGACTTCCGCACTGACAAACTTTACCGAGTTCCGCTATTTTTCCATTGCCGGTGGACGCATCCTTTCCTTGATGAACGAGCCGGAGATGAAAGGAGAACGGCAATCCCCGGTAGCGGGCGACATCCGGTTTGAACACGTATCGTTTGCCTATCAAGACAAGGAAGTGTTGCATGATATAAACATTACGCTCCCGAAAAACTCCTTGACGGCTCTTGTCGGACCTTCGGGAAGCGGGAAAAGTACGGTGATGAAGCTTTGCGCCCGTTTCTACGACCCACAGAAAGGATGTATCTTTTTCAATGGTGTTCCGATGAATGAGATAAATCCAGAAAGTCTGATGAGCCACATCTCTATGGTGTTCCAAGATGTCTATCTGTTTCAGGACACCATACGCAATAATATCCGCTTTGGTAAAACTGACGCGACGGAAGAAGAAATTATAGCCGCAGCTAAAAAAGCCTGTTGCCATGACTTCATCATGCGGTTGCCCAAAGGATATGACACCTTGGTAGGCGAAGGCGGGTGTACCCTTTCGGGCGGAGAAAAGCAACGCATATCCATAGCCCGTGCCATGCTGAAAGACGCACAAATCATCCTGCTTGATGAAGCGACCGCCTCACTTGACCCCGAAAATGAAGTGGAAGTACAGAAAGCCATAGATGCACTCATCAAAGGGCATACTGTCATTGCCATTGCGCATAGACTTAAAACCATTAAGGGCGCAGACCAAATTATCGTGTTGGATAACGGACGGATAAGGGAAAAAGGTACGCATGAAACATTGATGCAGGCCGAAGGGTTGTATGCCCAACTATGGAATATTCAGGAACAAATTTCAGGTTGGAAACTGTAAAAACGGTATAAAAATCAATAGGAGGGTGTGTCAAAATGATGCATCCTCTTTTTTGTTATATAATCATTGGTTTCTCATTTTTATAGAGTCTGATTTCAGTTTTTCTGTGTTTCTCTCTAATATCCATTCCTCCCTGTGGTATAATGGGCTGTAGATGGCTTATGCCACCCTTATATTTTGATAACCTTTGTCTGTCATCTTCTCCTTCTTGATCTTTGCGCACATTTTCTTTATATTGAATGCAATGGCAAAGAAGGCAAAGTCCATTGTAACCTTGTCTTTTCCAAAATGTCTGAACCTCTTGTACGCCATGTCATACTTGATCTGTCCAAAAACGGCTTCAGGTTCTATACATCTTTGACCTCTATGTTTTATTCCCTTCTCTGAGGTAAGCCTTTCACGCGCCTTCCGCTTGTATTCTTTCAGTCTGTGGTTCACTTCTATGGTACGTTTCTGTGACTTCGATTTGAAGCACATACATCTGAGAGGACATCCTTCACACCTCACGGCCCTGTAACGTACGCTCTCGGTAATATACCCGCTTTCCGTTCTGGAATGCCGTACACCGGTACGTCCCATGTGTTGTCCCATGGGACACACATAATAATCCTCCTCTTCGTTGTAATGGAAACTCTCCTGTCGGAACGGGTCTGCCACATACCGTGGCCTCTGCTCCTTGTGGAAAAAGTTATACTTCACATAGGCTTCCATTCCGTTCTCTTCCATAAAGCGGTAGTTCTCTTCCGAGCCATAGCCCGAATCGGCAACCTCTTCCGAAGGGAAATGCCCGTAACGGTCCATGAATGAAGTCTCGAACGGAAT
This sequence comes from Phocaeicola barnesiae DSM 18169 = JCM 13652, assembly GCF_000374585.1. GTDB lineage: Bacteria > Bacteroidota > Bacteroidia > Bacteroidales > Bacteroidaceae > Phocaeicola > Phocaeicola barnesiae. The sequence continues at coordinate 84,829 of NZ_KB894645.1, read as the reverse complement.
CATGGTCAGTGTGTCCGTAGGATTGGGGAAGAGTGCAAAATCCACAAGGAACTGGTTCTCCGTCCCGATCTGCAGGTTGTATCCGGGTTTGGTCTGTCCGTTCCTCATATGATCCTCCTTCATCCGCATGAATGTGGCGTCAGGGTCAGTCTTGGAATAGGAGTTGCGTCCGTCAAGGATCTTCATGTGCCTGTCATACTCTGCAAGCTTGTTACGGTGGGACTCCAGCTGCTTGAGCTGCCTGGCTTTCTGTCTCTGCACCTTCTTATCCTCCCTGGTGGATGCGGCCGGAGTCTCCTCAAGGGAGCATTTCAACTCTGATATCATGTCTGTCAGCATGGAAGGGGTGAACTCGACGCTGTCATCGATGCAGGCATTGTCCTGTGCTATGACATCATCAATCTGTTGCAGGAGGATACGTATCTTCTCAAGAAGTCGTGCACGGTTGCGCTCCACATTCTTACGCCATACGAATGTGTATCTGTTGGCCTTGGATTCAATCTTTGTACCGTCAACATATTCAACGTCAAGACTTATGAATCCTTTGGATGCAAGGATGAGGACTATCTGTGTGAATATCCTGTTTATTTCATCCTTCACGCGGTTACGGAAACGGTCTATAGTCCGGTAATCCGGCTTCTCATAACCGGCAAGCCAGATGAAATGGATGTCACGGGTTAGGGAACTTTCTATCTTGCGACAGGAATAGATGTTGTTCATGTAGGCATATAGAACAGCCTTAAGCATCATTCTCGGGTGATAGGGGGCACGGCCCAATTCCTTATACAACTTGTGGAAGGAGCTAAGATCAAGGTTATCAACTATAGCATTTAATATGCGTACCGGAGCCTCTGCCGGAATATCTTCATCTATTCTTTGAGGAAAAAGGACGGTCTGGTTGGGATTGTAAGGACGAAAATGTATCTTTGCCATATTACTTTGCTTATGCTTAAAGATACAAAATCTTTAGGTAATAACAAAGCCTCGGCTTGGGAAAGTCGGGGCTTTGTCGTAAAAAAATAGAGGGCGCATCATTTTGACACACCCTCTATGATTTCTATGCCTTGTACCGGGTCTGGGTACAATAAAAGAGCCAAGTAATTGAAACTTCAATCGCTTGGCTTTTTTGTTTTTTTGAAACTTTCTTACCGTGAAATGCCTTAATTACTATTATGGAAATTGCCATTTGGATAACATCTGTCATCTTGTTTGTATTGGGACTGCTTGTCAGAAAATACCCCAATCTGATAGCAGGGTATAATACCATGACTGCGGAACAGAAAAAGAAGGTAGACATCAAAGGTCTGTCCAGTTTCATGTGCCGCTCGTTATGTGTAATGGCAGTGCTTATGGTTTTATCCTATTATGCAATGGTGATGATGTCGCCAGGAGAGAAGGCTGCATCAATCATATCGACTACGCTGATACCCATTATCGGAGTGATTTATGTGGTGGTAAAGGCTCAGCGTTATGACCACAACGGAAAATGAAGCAGCTGTCTTTATATGTCCTTTGCCAATTCTATAAACAATGTTCCCATCAGAATGATGCCTATGCCGATGCAGAGGATGATAAGCAACCAGTTGATGTACTTGGTCTGTGGTTTGGTCACGTCATGCAGATTGCATAAGAAATATTCTTTGAAAAATAAATAGATGGCTGGAACCGAGGCACTGGCCAGCAAATAATCTTCGGGAATCTTGAAGAAGAAAGTCTTCGAGAATCCTATCATTGCCCAGTGGCAGAGCAAGAGAACAATGAACAGGTTTATCTTCCGGGAGAACATCAATAGAATTCCGATGGTGAAAACCACAACCGAACATGGCATGACAGGGGAGGTGATGGTCGGGAAATCCATGCCTCGCAGGATGGAAGCTATCGGATACAGGAAAGGCATGCACAGCAGGAAACAGGCCAGTCTGGTGTATTTATGATTCCGTTCAAAAGGAGTATATCCTGTCAGCAGGTCCCAAAGCCATGAGGCGGCAAGGATTCCCCAAAAGATAGCCATGACATTATTGTAACTCCGTTCGGCACAGTAGATATAGAAATAGACGATGGAAATCCAAAGATAGAGTGCTATCAGAAAGATTTTCATGCTGATGATGCTCCGGCGGCAGGGCTTTTTGATCAGATAGGCAGTCAGACAGATACCGGTCAGTGTGATGATGAGTTGGTATACCCAAGTGGAAGAATTGTATAGCGCGATTGTTTTCCAAAAAGTTTCCATCGTTTATTGTCGTTTTTTGTTTCTGGTTAATGAAGAAGCCCGTTCCGGGAAGATGAACATGGGCAGGGTAGCTCCTGCCGCAAGCATGAATACTACGGTACAGGTAACCATTGAATTGGAAAAGAACATTTCCATGTATCCGTTTCTTTTCAACGGGTCATCCAGGTATTGTAGGAACATGATTTGTGAGAATACCATGTTGTAGGCGAATTTGCCTGGTACCATCGGAAGCAGGGCAGGAATGTAGAGTACCGTCATCGGGGTACGTGCCTTTTCTCCGAGCCATAGGCTTCCGAATCCGATGAGTAACGCTCCGATGAGGGAACCGGTAGAAATGTCTGTACCGAGAAAGTTCATCAGGCAATAGCGGCAGGCATGTCCGACTGCAGCCAATAAGGCGATGAAGCGGAAGGCTCTGATGGGTGGGTCGGAAATGGCTCCGAAGCCCACTCCGGCCAGAGCCGCAAAAATGCCGTCGGAAAGTATGTCCAGTATCATCATAACAAGCTGTCTTTAACTAACAATAATGTGAACGATAGTCCGGTAGCGATGCATACTATCAGGAGTGAAGCCTGTACCAGACGGGCGAACCCGGTAGAGATGTAGCCTTCTACGATATCAATGACCCCGTTTATCAGCGGAACCCCTGGAACGAGGTATAGCACACTGGTGGCCAGAGCTATCTCGGAAGTTGTCTCTAGAATCAAGGCGATGGACGCACAGAGGGAGGCGACAAAGGCTGAAACGATGAAGACCAGGTAATGATTGATTCCTTTGCCTGTCATCTGCTGCTTCAGAAACATACCGGTGAGGGTAGCCGAGAAGACGATACCCATTGACCACCAGTCGCCTCCGAACAGGTGGCAGAACGAAGCATTGGCCAGTCCTGCCAATATCAAAACGAAAAACGGATGGACGACCGGTTGCCGGATAATATGCTGGTATTTGCTGCGTAAGTCGGAAAGAGACAGGTGGTTGTCGTAAGTCTCCCAGCTGAGGGCGCTTAATCTGGAGTTTTGTTCAAAACTGATGGGGAGTCCGGGGATATCCGTTACTTCGTTGTGGTGCTCGTGAGTACGTTCATCGACTACCGTCAAAATGATATTCCGTTGGAACACACTGATTTTTACGGAATATCCGAATGCTTCGCCAATTCGTTTGGCACTACGGATAACCCGTGAGGTGTGTACGCCACATCCCATCATGTGGGCAGAATATTCGGAAATAAACTCTCCCACCTCCGATAGCTTTTCTTTTTTCTGTCCTTCCATTTTACTTTTCTGCAAATGTATAAAATTATGTCATACGGGCAGTCAATTGAGTGTAATGATGTGCGAAAGACTTCATCTTCATGACTTCTGTATGGGGATGCTGTCTTATTTTTTCGGTGGAAGAATATCCAGGGTTATCAGTACCTGATGGGTATTTACAGAATCTCCTTCCTTTACCAGGATATCTTTTACGATGCAGTCGGCGGTTACTTTGTAGTTGGTCTGCATCTTCATGGCTTCCAGTACGATGGCCGTTTCTCCTGCCTGTAAGCAATCGTTCTTTTGGACAGGAATACGAATGATTTTTCCCGGCATGGGAGCGATAATCCGGTTGTCCTGTTTTTCGTTGGCTGTTTGCTTTGAGCGCTTGAACTTCGTTTGTTCGTCTATGATAGTTACCTGATAGGCCGTATGGTCGATGTGTACGTCGTAACTTTTATTTCCTTCCTGGCGGACCAGCTCGGCATTGTGTGAACGTCCGTCGTGCAGGATGGAGCATCTGCCTTTTCCTTGCATGGTTAAATCAATTTCATACAGTTTGCCGTCGACGGTAATCCGTATGTTGTTTCCTTCTTTACTGATGAGGGTTACCTCTGCAACCCGGTTGCCAACATGTATTTCCATGGTTCTGAAAAAATGATACAGGAGAAGAGGACATGGCATACGGGCCTGATACAGGCTGTCGCACCACATTCTTCATCAGACACCTGTGACCGGCTTGTCACACTTGTCTGTTCTCATGTAAAAGGTATATAACTATTTTCGTACTGCTTCCCTAATCCCACGAGTAGAAACAGCCTTTAATGAACGGCAGGTCTTCTGACTGACTCCCGTCTTGACACCTTCCCGGTTCTGCCGAACCAGTGGTAAAGAGTATTTGTCGAGACGTTGGATGGAGTTTCACAGCAGCGGGACTGTCCGGGATTTTCACCCGATTCCCTTTTAATCCATGAAGATGAACATCCGCATGAAACCGATTCGCTGCAAATATAATGGAATAAACCGAAAACAGCCGTTATCGACTCGTAAAATCTGTCAATAACGGCTGAATTTATCAGATGTGGAAATATCAGGCGTCTTTTCCCCGACGGCGTATGCCCAGTACAATGACGACGACAGCTCCTGCCAATAGTAATCCTAAGGCTGTATAGGCTATTGTCTCTGTAACATGCAATGATTTCGGGTCGAAGGTAAACTCAATGGTGTGTTTACCCGCCGGCACATTCATGGCGCGTAAGATATAGTCGGCACGTCCGTGGGGGACTTCTTTGCCGTCAATAAAGGACTGCCATCCCGGATAATAGATTTCCGAGAATACTACGACGCCCCCTTTCGGGCTGTTTACTTCGTATGTCAGCGCATTGGGTTCGTAAGCGGTCAGGGTGATGGTGTTCAGGCTGTCGGCAACGGCCGTTTCTGCCTTCACTTCGGCCGCGAAACGTTTGTCGACCACGGCCGTATGCTTCGGGTCCATCTGATGCAAGGCATCGATTTCCTGATTGGCATTGTCTACATACTTCACTTCATCCACGAACCAGGCGTTACCCAAAGCATGCGGATTCAGGATAGGCACCGTATTGCCATCCTGTAACGGGAAGATGTAGTACCGGGTATTCAGCATGTTCAGTACCGGGAAGTGGCTGGCATCCACCTGATTCATATCACCGCCTGCCGCCGGAAGTTCCTTGAACAGGGATGTGATTTCTCCTTGGATGTGTTCTTCGATGATTTCCTGATAACGGCGCAGCTTGGCGGCATGGTATCCGCCGATGCTTTTATGCCAGTAGGAGGTCTCATTCTCGTTGAATGTATTTGTAGACAGATTCAATACACGGAAATCGAGCGTCTTGTCGGCCAGAATCTCCTTATCCGTCTGCGAAGGTTCCAGGAAAGGTTTCATGTCCGAACCTTTGGCTACGAACTGTCCGTCATACAGGTAGCGTTTGTTGACTCCCCACATATCTACCAGGCAGACCAAGGCAATCAGACCGATTGCCCATTTGGCCTTCAGCTTGCCCATACAGTACAGTCCCAGTATAATGAATCCGAGGAGAATGAATATCAGGCTACGCCAGGCATCGGCCGTAAAGACAGCTACACGCATCTCTTCCAGATTCATCAGAATCGGAGTCAGCTGTTCTTGCGGAATGGCTCCCTGCAAGGCGTTCATTTCAGCGGTAGAGATATAATTCGGGAAGAAGAAGCGCGGAGCTACAGCGAACAGCAGGGCCAAACCTCCGGTCAGTCCCAGACTGATGTAGAAAGCCTTTGCCCGTTCCTTGAACAGGGACGGATGCTCAATTACCTCTTTCAGAGCCATGATGGCCAGCAACGGGATGGTAAATTCTGCAATCACCAGGATGGAGGAAACCGCACGGAACTTGTTGTACATCGGTATATAATCGATGAAGAAGTCTGTCAGTCCCATGAAGTTCTTTCCCCACGAAAGCAGGATAGAGAAGATGGTACCGCCCAGCAAGGCCCATTTCATCGGTCCCTTTACCAGGAAACATCCCAGGATGAACAGGAATACCACGAAGGCACCGACATATACCGGACCGGCCGTACCCGGCTGTTCACCCCAGTATTGTCCGATTTGTGTATACAGGCCCATGTAGTTAGGGTCGGCTTTTTCCATCGCTGTCGTATTTTCTGAAAGCGGAACAGATGCTCCTCCTTTCACGTTCGGCACCAACAGCGAGAATGTTTCTCCGATGCCATAACTCCACTGCGTGATATAGTCACGTTCCAGTCCGCTACTGGTCTGGTTGGCTACATTTTCTTTCACCAGTTCACTTTTTCCGCGCATGCTCTCCTTGCTGTACTGATAAGTATGGTACAGATTGGACAGGTTGACGCAGATACCTACCAGCCCGGCTATGACGAGGATTCCCGTCGACTTCAGGAAACTGTTCATCTGTCCTTCTTTCCAGGCGGATACACCGAAGGCGATGGCCATGAACAGCATGACAAACAGGAAATAGTAAGTCATCTGCAGGTGGTTGGATACTATCTGCAGGGCAACGAAAAGGGCGGTGACAATACTCCCTGACAGGTATTTCTTCCGATAAATCAGGACCATACCGGCGATGGTAGGTGGAATATAGGCCAGTGTGACGAATTTCCAGATGTGTCCGGCTGCAATGATGATGAAGAAATACGATGAGAATGCCCAGATAATGGCTCCCAAAGCCGACATCCAGACCTTGAAGTTAAAGGCACGCAGCAGAATATAGAATCCCAACAGCATGACGAATACATACCATACATACGTAGGCAGGAACAGATGATACAGGTTCTGTACATAATTCAGTAGTTTGCTGGAACCGTAGCTCGGTGCCAACTGATAGGTCGGCATTCCTCCGAACAAGGCGTTTGTCCACCGTGTAGTTTCCCCTGTACGCTCATGAAATTCTTTGGCCTCCTGCCCGGCACCGATTCCGGCCACCGCATCGTGCTGGGCCAGAATCCTTCCTTCGGTCACTGCCGGATAGAAATATACGAACGAGATGACCGCAAAAAGTATGACCGCCACTATATCAGGAAGCAGCTTCTTGAACAGACTCATAAACAGAATACTTTATTAATTATTAATTGTTTTCGGTCGACAAAGATAACACAATACTGACTGAAAAGTCGTAAATTTGCTGACGAAAATCTTTTTTAACGCATGAAAATAGGAATCATTACTGCCATGTCTTCTGAACAGAAGCAACTGGCCAATCAACTTGAGAACAAGACAGAACACGTAGAAGGCCCTTTCTCTTATATCGAAGGGACCATCCGACAAAATACCATTATCCTGATGCAGTGTGGAATCGGTAAGGTAAACGCAGCCGCAGGGACAGTAGAACTTATCCGTCATTTCGCACCAGACTGCATTATCAGCACAGGTGTAGCCGGAGGTATAGATACCTGTTTGAAAATCATGGATGTAGTAGTAAGCCGTCAGATCGTTTACCACGATGTATGGTGCGGCGAAGGAAATGCGTACGGTCAGATTCAAGGTTTGCCGACTTTCTTCCAGGGAAATGATACACTGTTTGACTGTGCCTTGAGCCTGGATACCGAAACTGCCATTCACGGAGGCCTTATCTGTACCGGCGATAAATTCATTACCGACCGTCATGAACTGGATGCCATCAAGGCAAATTTCCCGGAAGGTCTGGCCGTCGATATGGAATCGGCTGCTATCGCCCAGATTTGTTACCTGTATAAAGTGCCGTTCATCAGTTTCCGCATCATCAGCGATACTCCGGGAGCCGACAAGCATTTCGAACAGTATCTGAATTTCTGGGGAGAGATGGCCGACCGCTCGTTCCGTGTCACCGAAACTTTCCTGAAAGCATTACCCAACAGACTCTAATCTCAAAGACATGAAAAAAATACCTAGCTTTACTGTTGACCACATTCATCTGTTGCGCGGTATCTATGTATCCCGCCAGGATGAAGTCGGTGGCGAAATCGTGACCACTTTCGACATCCGTATGAAGGAGCCGAACCGTGAACCGGCTTTAGGACCGGCTGCTATCCATACCATTGAACACTTGGCTGCCACTTTTCTGCGTAACCATCCTACATGGGCCGATAAAATTATCTATTGGGGTCCGATGGGCTGCCTGACAGGTAATTACCTGGTTGTGAAGGGTGATTTGACTTCCCGCGACATTGCTCCACTTGTAACGGAGACTTTCCGCTTCATTGCCGGGTTCGAGGGTGACATACCGGGAGCTTCTCCACACGATTGTGGAAACTATCTGATGATGAATCTCCCGATGGCCAGATGGGAAGCAGCGAAATACCTGCACGAAGTGCTGGAACAGCTGACCGATGCTAACCTGGAATATCCGAAATGACAATCATAAAAAAATCAGCCGTTCTTCCGGAGAGGAGGAACGGCTGATTTTTTGTTCGTTGCAGCAAGTAAACGGATTACTTACGCAGACCGAGTTCTTTAACGATGGCACGGTATCTTTCGATGTCGCGGTCTTTCAAGTAAGACAGCAAGGCACGACGCTTACCTACCAATGTAGTCAGAGCTCTTTCAGTGCTATAATCTTTTCTGTTGAGCTTCATGTGCTCAGTCAGGTGAGAAATACGGTATGAAAACAATGCAATCTGAGCTTCAGGAGACCCAGTATCAGTGTTAGACTTTCCGTACTTTCCAAAGATTTCTTGTTTTTTAGCTGCGTCTAAATACATAATTTTGACTATTTATTAAAATGTATAAATTTGATTTGCGGGTGCAAAGATAGGCATAATCTTTTAAACAACAATTCTTTTCCTCGTTTTTTTCATGAAAATGCCGGATAAAAGACTAATGGTCGCGCTCGTTGGTATTTTCGATGAAGGTAGCGAGCGTGATCGGTTCGATAGCTACGAACTCTTCCCGGCGCATCTTGCAGGTCTTACAGCCGCAACTGCGGCATTTGGCCTGTTCGAAAACCGTACACGGGTCCAGATGAATGGTCAGCTGGATGCGGTCGGCATACTTCTTTTCCAGGATTTCCCTCAACCGGGCCCCTTCCTGATGGCCTTTTTCGATGGTGTAGAACCAGGGAAGTGTCAAATCGCAGTCCATATACAGGAAATTGCCGTATTTGATGACCTTGGCGTTATGGATGTCTATCCAGTCGGCCGAGCGTTTTTCGTTCAGTTCCGAAGCCATGTCGTTCAATAGAGCCTCGTCGGCCTTGTCCAGCAGATTCGCGATGGTTTTCCGTAAGATGGAGATACCTGTTATGATGATGATGCCTCCGAACAGGAAGGCCAGGGCACTGTCTATCCAGGCAATTCCGGTGAAGTACAATACAAGCAGTCCGGCTACCAGTCCGATGGTGGAATAGGTGTCCGACTGCAGGTGCTTTCCACCCGCTACCAGAGCCATGGAATTATACCGTTTCCCGATGTATACGCTGTACCATCCCATCAGGTAATTGAGTAGCCCGGAAAAGGCGACAATGTAGATACCTATGTCCAGTTTCTGTATACCTACCGGGAAAAACAGATGGAGTATTCCTTCGTAGACAATCAGCAGTCCGGCAAAGGTTATCAGAATCCCTTCGACAGAGGCGGATATCTGTTCCATCTTACCGTGTCCGAACGGATGGCTCTTGTCTTTGGGTTGGGCAGACCAGTGGAGGCTGTAGAGACTGACAAAACCTGCTACTACATTTACAATGCTTTCCATGGCATCGGTCAGAATACCTACTGAATTGGTCAGCCAATAAGCGGCAAATTTACCGATCAGTATCAGCGATGAGATGGATACAATCCATCCCTGCACTTTCTGTTTAAGTTGCTCCTCGTTCATGCTTTCCTTTTTTATAATATGAAGCTGTTTACGTACCTTCTTCTGCCCGGATGGCAGAGGGTAGCCTGCAAACAGTTTCTAAACAGGCTGCAAATTTAATCAGTTCTTGACAGGTGTATTCTGTCAAAGCTCAAGATTTGTCATCCTGTTCCGACATTTGGAACGAATCGAAATAGTGCTTATCTGTTGAATCTTCAGAATAAGCGGATTAATGCCGGGAAGGACCGGTAAGGCCGGCGTTCTGTTCTATGTTCTTCGTGGCTGGAACCTGGATTCTGCGGTGGAAGGATGTATGTTTCCGGTACGAAGACTGTAGGTTCTCTGAATGTGGAACCTTGTAAATGGACTTATGTCCTTGGTATTCAGTGAGGTAACGAGGAAAAGGTGTAGCATGGCCCATGCATTTTCCGGAAAGAAATTTTGTGGTCTGCCTGTATATCGTTAGCTTTGTGAGAATAAGGACTTGATGTATTTGTTTCTTTAACCGATTATATTTCAAGAGATGCATGTAAAAAACGTTTTGTTGGTGACATTTTCTCCTACCCGCACTTCCCGGTGTATAGGAGAAGCGATTGCACGTGGGACCTCGTATGAAAATATCCGGATACAGGATTTGACGTATGAGGTAGAGGAAACTCCGATAGAGGTACCTGCCGAGACGTTGTTGGTAGTGGCGGTTCCGGTATATGGCGGAAAGGTGGCTCCACCGGCTCTGAAACGGATGAGTGGTCTTAAGGTGGCAGGAGCTCCTGCCGTATTGGTGGCTCTTTACGGGAATCGGGCTTACGAACAGGCTTTGGTCGAGTTGGAAAGTTTCGTTACCGGAAAAGGGGCTCAGGTAGTGGCCGCCGGAGCTTTTGTCGGTGAACATTCGTACAGTGTGGAGGCTTACCCGGTAGCTGCCGGTCGTCCGGATGCACAGGATATCCAGATGGCTGAAACTTTCGGCCGGAATATCCGGCTGAAGCTGGATAAGGAGCCTGTAGGAACGGTAAATGCCGCAGACCTGCCCGACCGGGCGATGGCTACCGAAGAGATGCTCCGTTTCCGGACGGATGTGCAGGCAGCCTTGAAAGGGGGAGCCGTCGTTCCGCAGACCCCGAAAGTAGACGAAGATTTATGCGACCATTGTGGTACCTGTGTAGAGCAGTGCCCTACCCAGGCCATAGTAGCGGGTGAGGAGACTGCTACGATAGCCGACCGTTGCATTCGCTGCTGTGCCTGTGTCAAGGTTTGTCCGCAGCAGGCGCGTACATTCGATACACCTTTCTCTGCATTGCTTAACAAGCATTTCAGTGAGCAGAAAGCGAATCGGGTGCTTCTGTAAAAACGGGTGGTGAAAAGATAAAGAAACAGCAGGTGGAGTATGCATTCTTCACCTGCTGTTTCTTTGGGATATTATTGCAGACCGGGTTTCTGCGGTGTTACCGGTCTATTTCTTATTTCCAGTCGATGTATTGAAGGAACCATTGGATATCTGCTTCCTTCAGGCCCTGTGTCCTTAATACTTCGGGAAGGTTCTTGTAGCTTTCCTGGAATTGGCCGGCCAGGGTCGGGAGGTTTTCGGGAGCGTATGAGACCGCTTCGGCGAAACTGCCCATACAGCCTAAGTCTTCTTTCAGACAGATACCCGCATCGCGCAGTTTCAGGTTCTCGATGGCTTTGCCGATTCTCCGTGCCTTTCCATACAGTCCGTCGAGGTCTACCTGGTTTTCCGGGTAGCGGATTTGGATGGTCTGTGCTGTTCCGTTCGGGACAGAAGGAAGTTCGATGTAGATTGCCAGCTCTTCACCGAGGTATTTGTAGTCTACGGGCTGTCCATTCACGGTAATTGCTTGTGGGGCTTGTGCGGACAGAACTTTCAGACCGAATGAGCGATTGGCTGCCATATCCTTGTACTGTCCTTCCCGTTTCCCGATGATGATTTCATCTGCGTTTCCGCTACGGGTAGCGGTCAGTTGTGTAGTGGCATATTCCTTGGCATAGTTCTTGTCGTTTCCGTTGTCTTCGTATAAGGTAAACGTTGACGTCGTGGCTTTGCCGGGGAAGAGGGTGAGCATGATTTTCTCGTTACAGTTGTCCAGGTTCATTACTTCGTCGGTATACATCGGCAGTATGGCCCCTGCCTTTACATAAACAGGGTACTCGTCGATGGTAAAGCGACGTTCCATTACTTGATTACCTGTCAACAGGCATCCGGAGTGCCATTCATACCATTCACCTTCAGGCAACCACAATTTTACGGTGGTATATCCGTCTTTCATGGGCGATGTGGCAGGACAAATCAGCAGGTCGTCGCCGAACATATACTGGGTACGGAAGCCGTAGGCCTCGTTGTTTTCCGGATAGTCGTAATACAAGGGCCGGCAGAGCGAAATACCGTCATCGAATCCTTTGCGGGCCATGGTGTAGATGTACGGTGCCAGCCGGTAACGGGTCCGGATGGTCTGGCGCAGGATATCGCTGTATGCGTGACTGAATTGCCAGGGTTCCTTGTTCATGGCTGCCCCTTTCTGTGAATGCGTACGCATGATGGGGCTGAATGCGCCGAACTGCATCCAGCGGACATACATTTCAGGGTCGATGCGGTCGCCCAGGTGTCCGCCTATGTCATGGCTCCAGTAACCGTAAAGCACGTTCGAAGCGGTGGCGCTGAAATACGGCTGGTAGTTGAGCGAGTTCCACGATACTACGGCATCGCCGGAGAATCCGGCCTGATAACGGTGGTTGCCCATACCTCCCCACCGATGGTAGAGTAGCGGGCGATGTTCGCCGAACTTTTCCATCTGGCTGAAGAAGACATAGTTCAGCCACCAGGTGTTGGTCAGTTTCTTCACTTGAGGGTCGTAAAGGCTCTGTTGCCAGTCCAGCCACCAGAAGTCAACTCCTTCTTTTTCCATCGGAGTCAGGATGTTCTTGAATACGCTCTTGATGAGTTTCTTGTCCGAGCTTACCCAAGGGATGGTTTTGCCGGCTTCGGCGTCCGGTCCCATATCTTTTATCATCTCCGGATATTTCTCTTCGTAGGGAGCGATACCGTCGGCCGGATGAAGGTTCAGGGTTACTTTCATGCCGTTCTGCTTCAGGTAGCTCATCAGTTTCTGTGGATTGGGGAACAGGTATTTGTTCCATGTCCATCCGGTCCATCCTCCTTTTCCTTCTTCGGTATAGTGCCAGTCCATATCGATGACCATGACATCTACCGGAATACGGTATGAGCGGAAGTTTTCCGTCAGTTCGCGCAGTTCCTTGTCCGAGTAGGCCCAGTAGCGTGACCACCAGTAACCGAAAGCATAACGGGGAAGGAGTGGCATTTTCCCACCCAGGAGTGTGTAGTCTTTCAGTGCCTTTTTATAGTCGTGGCCGTAAGCCATGAAGTAACCGTCTTGTCCGTTGTTGGCAGGGCGCTCTTTTACCCAACTCCATTCCGGGTCATTGTCGAAGAGCAGTCCTTCCGAATCGTCGATGAAGGTCCATCCGTCTTTGGCCAGCAGTCCGTCTTCCAGTTTCAAGGTATCTCCTTTCTGCGTGTCAGGGACCCAAGTCTGTGTCTGCAGGTTGCCGTCCATGCCGTCCAGTGTACGGTATGTGCCTTTCAGGTTGGCCTGCTGTTTCATTCCCGGTTTCCATGTGAAGGGAAAAGTCTTGTCTGTCGATGTAATGGAAAGGTTGTCTGCTGTAAACTTTCCGCTGTTGAGCCGATAACTGAGTTTCATCTTACCGGTAATAATCTCGACTTTGTCTTTTCCTTTCTTTACTTGAAAGTCTGTCTTGGGATAGCTTCGGTTGACGGCAATGAACGAAGGTTCGTCTACAAACTTCCCGTCGGGGGCATACTCCATGCGTACCATACCGTCTGAAATGACGGTGAAGCGGACATGGGAATCGGTGTACGCAATGCCTGACCCCATTTCCTGTGCCTGCAATGTTGTACAGAAAAGCAAGGCAAGGATGCTTAGCCATTTGAATCGTCTGTTGATTTTCATCATATTTGTGTGTGGTTAAACGTATAAGTATATATAGGTATTCTCTTATAATATAGGAGTCAGGCAGATGATGCTACAAGATGCCTTGGCGCGTGTAAGATACTTTCTGTTTTTCATAGGTTGAAGTTGCTGTTATGTGTTGCAGCAAATATAGTGATTGGTGGGATAATCTCCTCCATCAATCACTGAAATTTTGTATTGAATAACTCGCTTTCCGTACAGTATCCTGTAATATCCATCCGAGGAACATGAATACTTTTTGACAAGTTTCTGTTTTTGGCGAGAATCCGGATGAAAAGTCGTGGATTTTTGTTGTCAGATTGTTTCCTTTTTTAAGAGAATGATTTATCTTTGTTCTTTAGAAACTGTTTAAATTTTAATTCTGAATCATTTAGCTGGGGCAAATAGGATTCAGACATACCGGGCATTTCTGTTTTATAGGATTTAAAACAGTTTTTGAGCACAATATTAACCTGTATAATACACTTGAAGAATGGTGAATATACTTTTACGTAGTTGGAACTGGTGCCGCCGTTTCCGCCATCGGTGTGGATATGGGGTACATTCTCCTTCCGACTTCTTTCTGGTGACATCTGTTGTATACGAACAGTGGCCGTTTTATGCTTACGGACCTTTGCATCACTTACGTAGAGTTGTAGCTTTTTTGCCGCATTATCGGGAAAAAGTAGACCGGTTCCTTTTTCGCCTGGTGAACCATCTTCAACCTTCTTTGTTGATAGAAGTAGGTACAGGGAGCGGCATCAGTACCCGTTATATGTCCGAAGCATGTACTTCGATGCAGGTATATACTTTGGCCGACAAGCGGGAGGATGCGGTAGAGCGTATTCTTTCTTCCAAAGAAAATATCACTTATCTGACAGAAGGAACCATCGATACATTGGAACGGTTGAAAAAGGAAGGAATACGGCCGGACCTGGTACATATCGGGAATACACCGTATTACCGGGAGGCTGTAGAGGCCTTACTGCCGTTGGCTGATACCGGTACCTGTTTCATTATCGGTACTCCTTATGCCGATGCCTCAAAGAAAAGTTGGTGGAAAGAACTGGTTGCCGATGAACGTACGGGGGTGACTTTCGATTTATATGATGTGGGTCTGGTGTTTTTCGATAAGCGGAGGGCCAAAGAACACCGCATCATTAATTTCTTATAAAACACTATTTAAATAATTACGCAATCATGAAGAAAAGTCATATCTATACGAAGACCGGCGATAAGGGAACTACTTCGCTGGTAGGAGGTGTACGCGTGCCGAAGACCCATCTACGTCTGGAGGCTTATGGCACCATCGATGAATTGAACTCCCAGTTGGGAGTGCTCATTACCGCCGTCAGTGATACGGCCAGTAAGGAGATGCTGCAGTACATTCAGCACAAGCTGTTTGCGGTCGGCTCCTATTTGGCTACCGACCAGACTCAGGTAGACCTCCGGGTGGAGAGTCAGGTGAGTGAGGAAAGTATTCTCCGTTTGGAGCATGCCATCGATGAGATGGACGAGGTTCTTCCTCCATGGCGCGGATTTATTCTGCCGGGCGGCTCGTATGAGGCCTCTCTGTGCCATGTCTGCCGGACTGTCTGTCGGCGGGCTGAGCGTCGCATACTGGCACTGGAGGAAAACGGAATAGGTGAAATCGATGAAAAAGTAAAGCGATTTATAAACCGTTTGTCCGACTATTTGTTCATATTAGCCAGAACGTTAAACCTTTTAACACAACACGATGAAATTTATTGGGATAAAGGTTGTAAATGAAATAATTTGTTTTACTTTTGTGGCTTCATAATAGCGAAATGTAGAACTTCTAAAATTAGATACTATGTATTGGACATTGGAATTGGCCTCAAAGCTGGAAGATGCTCCTTGGCCAGCAACTAAAGACGAATTGATTGACTATGCTATGCGTTCAGGTGCTCCGTTGGAAGTCATTGAAAACTTGCAGGAAATGGAGGATGAAGGTGAAATCTATGAAAGTATAGAAGATATCTGGCCGGATTATCCGAGCAAGGAAGATTTCTTCTTCAACGAAGAGGAGTATTGATAGCTTACGAATCAACTGACAGTTAAATATCGGCGGGATGGACAAGGATTTGTCCGTCCCGCTGTCGTGTGTACACATGGCATACCGTAAGATGGGGTTGAATATCAGCTGTGTCGGGGAATTCTCTGTATTTTTTGTCAATAGATGTTATAATTTAATCAAAATCATCGGCAGATTTGGTCGGATGCATCCAAAGTCTTACTTTTGAGAAATTTTCCATAGGAAACAAATTGTACAACAATTAATTTTAAAGAATCATGAAGAAAATTCTTTTTTTGTTGCTGACCGTGTTTACGGTTTCGACAGCCTGTAGCCATACACCGAAATCATCGGTAGAAGTTGCTCAGGCTGAGGGAAGTAAGGTTATCCATCTGACCGAGGCTGAGTTCCTGCAGAAGGTCTATGATTATAAGAAGAATCCGGATGAGTGGGTGTTTGCAGGAGATAAGCCGGCCATCGTCGATTTTTATGCTACGTGGTGTGGCCCTTGCCGGCAGGTGGCTCCGATTCTGGAAGAACTGGCCAAGGAATACGATGGAAAGATTGTCATCTATAAAATCGATACCGATAAAGAACAGGGATTGGCAGCAGCATTCGGCATTCGTAGCATACCGACAATCTTGTTCATTCCTCAGCAGGGAAAACCTCAGGTGGCTCAGGGAGCCCTTCCGAAAGAGGAACTGAAAAAGGCCATCGATGAATTTCTGTTAGGTGGCAAGTAATTTCCGGGAGCTTCCCGGTTGAGCGGACAGCTTCTTGCGGGTATCTGCCTTCCGTGTGAATCGGAAGAGGAAGATTCCGGAGGAAGCTGTCTTTCCGTTGGATGGATAGAATAAAAAGGTATGGATAAAAGATTCGGATTTCTGGTATTGGCATGGGCGCTGACCTGTGGATTATCGGCACAGACTCCGTTGGAGCGGCAATTGGAGAAAAAAGGACTGGTGGATGTCTGTCAGTTAGATTCTACCATTCAGGTTCGGTTGATGTATGCCCGCCCTGATAATTTTGTCGGGAAAGTGCTTTACCGGGAGTTGAATCGGGCTTATCTGTTGCCCGAGACGGCTCGGGCATTGGTAAAAGCCCAACAGGCTTTGAAACGTCTGCATCCGGATTATTCGCTCTGTGTATACGATGCTACCCGTCCGATGTCGGTACAGCAGCAGATGTGGAATACCGTGGCAGGCACTTCCCGGAAGAACTATGTGTCCAATCCTGCCAATGGCGGCGGATTGCACAATTACGGACTGGCAGTGGATGTAAGTATTGATTCTTAATAGATGAATGTATGAATCCGATTTCTACCGAAACAAAGACTTTTATACAGGAACATCGGCAGGACGATGTGCGTGCGTTGGCTTTACAGGCCGGTAAGTATCCACAGGTGGATATGGCTGAGGCTGTAGTTCAGATTGCCGGTTGGCAGATCGCTGAAAAGAAGATTCCGTTGTGGGCACAGACGGAAGGTATTCTGTATCCGCAGCACCTGTCGATGGAGCAGTGTTCGTCTGAAGTGACTGCCCGGTATAAGGCTTCGCTGGTGAGTGGAGAATCGTTTGCTGATTTGACCGCTGGCCTGGGGGTGGACTGCTCGTTTATGGCCCGGAACTTCAGTAGGGCAACGTATGTAGAACGGCAGGAAATCTTGTGTGATCTGGCCCGCCATAATTTCCCGTTATTGGGCTTGTCTCATATCCAGGTGTGTCAGGCCGATGGAGTAACGTATCTGCAACAGATGGAACCGGTGGATTGTCTGTTTCTGGACCCTGCGCGTAGGGACATTCATGGTGGGAAAACAGTTGCCATCTCGGCTTGTGAACCTGATGTCTGTGCCTTGGAATCTTTGCTGGTAGAGAAAGGGCGATGTGTGTGGGTCAAATTGTCTCCGATGTTGGATTTAGGGACGGCTTTGCGTGAGTTGAAATACTTGCGCGAAATTCACATTGTAGCTGTTAATAACGAGTGTAAAGAGTTAATAGCTTTGTTGAAAAAGCCTTTAGATAACGATTATTTATCTGGTAATGAGATAAGAATGTTTTGTGAACAGGCTGTTAATAACTTGTTGACAACTCCTTTCAGCTTTACACTCTCCGAGGAAAGGAATGCTGTATGTACCTGGGCCGAAGAGGTGGAAGATTATTTGTATGAACCGGGAGCCTCGCTGTTGAAGGCAGGCCCCTACCGCTTGTTGTCGGAGCGTTATGGAGTCCGGAAACTGCAGGCCAACAGTCACCTGTATACTTCCCGTCAGGAAGTGGATTTCCCGGGTCGCCGGTTCCGCGTATTGGATGTGACCGATTTCGGAAAGAAGAATTTGAAGCAGTTCTTGCAGGGGGTAGAAAAAGCCAATCTGACAGTACGTAACTTCCCGACATCGGTAGCGGAGCTGCGCAAGAAATTGAAGTTGAAAGAGGGGGGAGAATTATATCTTTTTGCTACGACCTTACATGCGGGACAGAAGGTGTTGATAAAGTGTGTAAAGGCGTGAGATTTTATACGGATTAGCATGATGCGGGCCAGTCGGAAGAAGTCATTCTTTCCGGCTGGCCCGTAATGTGATGGAGGTAACTGTACCTTCTTATCGGATTACTGTTCCTGTTGTTTGGCTTTGAAGGCCAAGGCATACATACGCATCTGTTTGACCATAGCCAGCAGTCCGTTGCTGCGTGTCGGTGACAAGTGCTCCTTCAATCCAATCTTTTCGATGAAATAGAGGTCTGAATTCAGAATCTCATCGGGAGTATGACCGGATACTACTTTTATCAACAGGGAAATGATTCCTTTTACTATCAGGGCATCACTTTCTGCCTGAAAAACCACTTTCCCCTCGTTGTCCAAATCTGCCTGTAGCCATACGCGGCTTTGGCATCCGTCTATCAGGTTCTGTTCAGTCTTGTATTGCGGGTCGAGAGGTTCCTGTTCATTTCCCAAATCTATCAGCAGTTGGTACTTGTCCATCCAGTCGCTGAAGTCTTCGAATTCCTCGATGACTTCGTCTTGCAGTTCATTGATTGTTTTCATGTTATATATGACTCCTTGAATTATTTTTCGTTGTAGATGACTCCCATGACCGTTTGTCCCACTGCCTGCAGGGTACCCTTGTCGATGTTGTCAATCGTGTCGTCCAGGGTATGCCAGGTAGGATTGAATCCGGTATCGCTCTGCATGTCGTAATGGATGATGTCTACGCAAGGTATCTGCCGGAACAGGTTTACATAGATATGGTCATCGGTCACTTCGCCTCCATCTTTCTTGATGAAATAGTTGCCGTATCCCAATTTCTCGGCCATGTTCCAAATTTTCTTCATGGCATTGTTGGCGGTACGTTTGGAATATCCCTCATACATGAAGGTAGCATTCTTGCCTCCCACCATATCCAACAGGATACCGAAACGGGCCTTGTAGTCGGGTACATGCGGGATACGTCCCCAGTATTGGGAGCCCAGGCACCAGGTGTCCGGTTTGTGCTGGCCTTCGTAGAAATCGGGAGTACCGTAGTCTTCCGCATCGAAGAAGATGATGTCTACTCCGATGGTAGGAGCCTGTTGCTGCAGTTGGCGGGCAATTTCCAGCAATACACCTACACCGCTGGCTCCGTCATTGGCTCCGTCTATCGGTTTCTTGTGGTTAGCGGCCTCATCCTGGTCGGCATAAGGGCGGCAGTCCCAGTGCGCACAAAGCATCACCCGTTTCTTGCTGTCCGGATTATAGGCGCCGATGATGTTCCGGGCTTTCAGCAAGGTGCCGTCGTAAGCCATCAAATCAGTCTGTTGGTTGTATACTTTAGCACCGAATTTTTCCAGTTGTCCGGCCAGGTAGTCTCCGCAGGCACGGTGAGCGGCTGTATTCGGTACACGTGGGCCGAAATCTGTCTGGGCCTTGACATAGGCGAAAGCACTGTCCGCATTGAAGGCAGGAACCTGCACTTCGGAGGTCTCAGCAGTTGTTTCTTCAGCCTGTGTCTGATTCTTCGGACTGCTTCCGCAGGATAACAGGGCAGTTCCTGCCAGGAATGCAGTAACGGCGAATGTATTTCTGAATAGTTTCATACGTAGAAATTTAAAAAGCTTCGGCTGCAAAGGTAATCAATTCGTAGAAATAGCCGATACGGACGGACATAAAAAAACTTCCGCTCTCTGTGCTCCTTTGGGGCCTGCACATCGGAAGCGGAAGTCTTTTGTCTCAGCGGTTTCCGTATTGCTGTACTTCTTCCATGACACGCAGGAAATTGCCTCCCCAGATGAGTCTGATGGCGTTTTCATCGTATCGTTCCAACAACAGGTGGCGGGTGAAGTTAATCAGTTCGGATGAGTCGTTGCAGCCGATGATGCCTCCGTCGCCGTCGAAATCCGTTCCGATGCCTACATGCTCGATGCCTATCAGGTTGACCATGTGGTTCAGATGTTCGATGGCATCGCAGATGGTGGCCGTTCCTTCTTTCCGCAGGAAACCTCCGTAGAGGCATACCTGTACCACACCTCCCTGGCGGGCAATGGCTTTCAGTTGTTCATCGGTCAGGTTGCGCGGGTGGTCGCACAGGGCTTTGCAGGAGGAGTGGGAGCAGACTACCGGTGCCTGGCTGATAGCGAGGGTATCGTAGAAACTTTGTTCTCCGGCGTGGGAGAGGTCTACCATCATTCCTACCCGGTTCATCTCCCGGATGACCTGGGCTCCGAATTCACTGACTCCTTCACAGGCGTCGTTGTAGCGGGCTGACCCGCAGATGTCGTTGTTCCCGTTGTGGCAGAGCGTCATGTATACCACGCCCCGGTTGCGGAAACGCTCTACGTTCCGGATGTCTTTCCCGATGGCGTAGCCGTTCTCGATACCCAGCATGATGGCTTTCTTGCCATCCTGTTTCAGCCGGTAGAGGTCTGCCGGTGTATAGGCGATGTCTACGGCTGTACAGTTCATGGCTACCATCTCCTCGATTTCGTTCAGCAGACGGTCTGCTTGGGCGGTAGCGGCCAGCAGCGCTTCGTCGGTCCGTTCCTTTTGGGGCAGGTAAGCTACCATGATGGTAGCGTCTTGCTTCCCTTCGGTCATCTTGTGCAGGTCGACCTTGATATGCGGGTCACGGGTGGCGAAGTTGATATGCTGTCCGAAGAACATCGGAGTGTCACAATGTGTGTCGAGTGTCAGGATACGCCGGTGCAAGGTTTTGGCCTGGCGGAACAGACGGGCTTCCTTGATGAGCCAGCCGAAAAGCGGCATCATGCACTTGTCCTGATTCAGGATGAAACATTCGGGATGCCATTGCACACCCAACATGGCTTTGTGCTCGGTACTTTCGATGGCTTCTATGACGCCGTCGGGGGCGAGGGCTGAGACACGGAAGCCTGGAGCGGGCTCTTTGACAGCCTGGTGGTGGAAAGAGTTGACCGGCAGTTTCTCGGCCTTCATGATGCGTGCCAACAGGCTGTCTGGCGTTATGGTTACCGTATGCGACGCAAAGGCCCGGTCCATATCCTGGCTGTGCTTGATGCGCTTGCCTTCCTGTTGGACATCGATGTCCTGATACAGGGTACCTCCCAGTGCAGCGTTCATCACCTGGATGCCGCGGCAGATACCCAGTATCGGAATCTGTCGGTTGGCTGCCAGTCTGGTCAGCAGCAGTTCCTGCCGGTCGCGGTAGGGATTGATGTTATGAAGTTCCTTGATGGGCTCTTCGTTCAGGAACAGCGGATTGATATCGGCTCCGCCTGTCAGCAGGATTCCGTCTACTTCGTCCAGCAGGTTGACCAGTGTCTCTGTATCATCGAAAGGGGGGATGACAAACGGAATGGCACCTGCCTGCAGGATAGATGTATAGTAACCCGGGGCAAGCATCAGGTTGCCGTCGCTGAAGTTTCCGGTGATACCGATGACCGGTTGTTCGTGCCGGTTCGGGAAACGGCTGTGCAGTTCCCGGTAATCGGCTTCTATATCGAATGTCTGAGATGTTTTCATACGTTAATCTTTCTGAGAAACGGAGCAAATATAGGGATTTAATCAGATTTATTTCCCATATTTGTTTAGAAACTGTCTGTAATCTCCCGTTTGCCTGTTGGGGGAGAAAAACGTCCGTTCGTTTTTCAGACTGTGGCAGTTTCGGATACATTTGTTTAACTGATAACTCTTATGGAACCGATTCGTTCACTCTCACAGATGGTACAGATTCTGCGTTCCCGCTCAATACGCCGGCGGGTAGCGGTGGTCTGTCCCAACGACCCGCATACTGAATATGTTATTATCCGGGCACTTCGGGAAGAAATCGCAGAATTTCTGCTGGTGACGGATGATGAACACCTGGAGGTAGCCTGGCACTTGCGTTCAGCTTCTCCCAATTTCGTCCATATCTATACCGCCGGAACTCCCGATGAGGCTGCTATGCTGGCCGTCCATCTGGTGCGGACAGGCGAAGCCGATATCCTGATGAAGGGACTGATCAATACGGATAACCTGCTGCGGGCCGTGCTTCATAAGGAGCAGGGACTGCTTCCGCGCGGAGGTGTATTGAGTCATGTGGCGGTGGCCAGGGTTCCTCTTTATCATAAATTGCTGTTCTTCTCGGACGCGGCGGTGATTCCCCGTCCTACACTGGAGCAGTTCCGGGCTTTTATCCAGCATGATCTTGCCTTATGCCGGAAACTGGGACATGAAGAACCGCGTGTCGCTTTGTTGCACTGTTCGGAGAAGGTGAACGAGAAGTTTCCGCATACGTTGAGTTATGTGCAGTTGAAGGAAGAGGCTTCGCAAGGTATGTTCGGCCCGGTCTTTATGGACGGACCGATGGATGCCAAGACAGCCTGTGATGCCCATAGCGGAGAAATCAAAGGGCTTTCTTCGCCGGTTGTCGGGAATGCCGATATCTTGGTCTTTCCGAACATTGAAGCTGGAAATACATTTTATAAGACACTCTCCTTGTTCGGTGACGCCGATATAGCTGGTATGCTGACGGGAACCCTTGCGCCGGTTGTCGTACCATCGCGCAGTGATTCAGGGAACTCGAAGTATTACAGCCTGGTGCTCGCTTGTCTGGCAGGGAACCAAAACGATTGATACCATGAAAATTCTAGTCATTAATCCGGGCTCTACCTCCACCAAGTTGGCGGTATTCGAAGATGATTTACTCGTTTGGAAACAGAACGTTTCTCATCCGGCGGCTGAGCTGGCCCCTTTTCAGCATATCAATGAACAGTATGAATACCGGAAATGCCATGTACTGGAGGCCTTGAACCAGGCCGGCATCCCCTTGCACTTCGATGCGGTGATATCCCGTGGAGGTTTGTTGCGTCCGATACCCGGAGGGGTCTATCGGATTAACGAGCACATGAAGCAGGACCTGTGGCATGCCAATATGGAACATGCTTCCAACTTGGGAGGACTGATAGCCGATGAACTGGCTCAGCAGATAGGATGTCCGGCTTTCCTGGCCGACCCGGTAGTAACCGATGAACTGTGTGATATTGCCCGTATCAGCGGTATTCCGGAGTTACCCCGTATCTCGATTTTCCATGCCTTGAACAGTCGGGCCGTATCGCGGAAGTATGCGGCAAGTATCGGTCGTGACTACGAGGAGCTGGATTTGATTGTCGTGCATTTGGGTGGCGGTATTTCGGTCAGTGCCCATCATCGGGGTAAGGTGATTGATGTAAACAACGCCTTGAATGGTGAAGGGCCTTTCAGCCCCGAGCGTGCGGGAACCTTGCCTGCCCGGCAGCTGGTAGACTTATGCTTCAGTGGTAAATATACGCATGCGGAACTCAAGAAACTGATTAACGGGAAAGGAGGGCTGATGGCTTATCTGGGTACTACCGATGTGCCGGAAGTCATCCGCTTGGCCCAGGAAGGGAGCCGGAAGCATACACTGCTGCTGGATGCGATGATGTATACCGTTGCGAAACAGGTGGGAGCCATGTATGTGGCATTGCATTGTCATGCGGATGCTCTTATCGTAACCGGTGGAATCGCTTATAACAAATGCTGTATAGATGCGTTGCACGAGTGGGTAGGTTCCTTGTCGGAGATTGTGGTGATTCCCGGTGAGGACGAGATGACAGCGCTGGCGATGAATGCTATCGGTGCCTTGACAGGCAAGATTCCTTTGCAGACTTACCAGCCCGAGGTACTTGAAAAGAAATTGAGAGACCTGCTCGATGGGTTTGGTACGGATCAGATTTCATGAACGGGGGCTTTCATGTTTGCCCGAGGCAGGGGTGGATATTCCTTGAAAACAACATTCCCTTCCGGATGAACGCATCCGGAAGGGAATGTTATGATGGGTTAAGATTGATGCTGTTCGTATTCGGCTTTCCGTTTGGGGTTCATCGGGAACCATCCTTTCAAGACTCGTTCACGTTGCTCGAACAGTTCCTTGATGGTCCAGAACGAGGAAAACGAAAAGACACCCAACAGCGATGAAATGAGTATGTCTTCTATCCACACGGAACCGGCAATGCCCAGGATTCCCAGAACCAGGAAAATCCACCAGCAGCGTGTTCCCCAATAATATTCGGCTTTCACCACTACCGGGTGAAACAGACCGATAATCAGGAAAGTGCAGATGCCGATGACAATCCCGCCGATGTGGTAGGTGTTCAGCCAATCCATTATTTACCGTCTTTGCGGATAGGAATTTCTTTCTTGATGCTCTGTTCCAGAGAAATCAATGTTTCTGTGGCCGTTACACCCGGAATCTCCTGGATGCGGGAGTTCAACAGTTCCATCAAGTGTTCGTTGTCTGTACAGTAAAGTTTGGTCAGCATGGTGTACGGACCGGTGGTAAAGTGGCATTCCACGATTTCGGGAATCTTCTCCAGCTGTTCTACTACACTTTTGTACATGGAACCTTTTTCCAGTTTGATTCCTACATAGGTGCAGGTGCTGTAACCCAGACTCTTCGGATTGACGTGATAGCCTGAACCGATGATGACACCCAAGTCAATCAGGCGCTGTACACGCTGATGGATGGCAGCACGTGAGACACCGCATTCTGCAGCGACATCTTTGAACGGAATACGTGCATTCTGGGAAATGATTTCCAGAATCTGCTTGTCAAGATTATCAATTTTTTCCATAGTTATGCATCTTGTTATATCATTTTGTAAGCAAATATAGGAAAAGTTTTTTAGCTGACACACTTTTGTCGCAGAAATCACATTTTTTTAAATAAAAAGGTCGTATATTTCTCTTTTCAACCTATCATTTTCTTGATTCCGGCTATTTTACCTTTCCGTTCGAATGAAAAGGTATCGCTATGCTGGTCAAGGTATTCCAACAGGTACAGGCTTTTCTCCAGCAGGTTCTTCTGTTCGTCGTCCGAGGACTGGATGAGCGCATCCTGGTACAGCAGTTCCGCAAGGATTTCTACCCGGTCCAGCAGTTCGTGTCTCTCGAAGGTTTGGCAGAGATACATCAGCAGGTATTCCTTGTCTTGTGTGCAGAAGAATTCTTTCGACTCGAGGAAGTAGGTACGGTACATGCCTTCGAATTCCAGCTGGATATTCTCCTGGGGAAGGTATTCTTTCTTTTCAATCAGTTTTTCGAGTGCATCGAAGAACTGACGGATGAGACGTTTGATATAGTCACGTTCCAACATAATGCTTTAATGTTTCTAGGGTTTGGGGCAACAAAAATACAATTATTTGACTGATTCCTATCATCAATTCAATTATCTTTGCACAGTATCATTAAATTGGAAGTATATGCACCCTTTAGAACTCTTCAAATATTGTCCGAAGTGCGGGTCCTCGCATTTCGAAATCCACAATGAGAAATCCAAGCATTGTGCCGATTGCGGATTTACTTATTATTTCAATTCCAGTGCAGCTACGGTAGCTTTTATCCTGAACCACAGGAACGAACTGCTGGTATGCCGGCGTGGAAAGGAACCTGCCAAAGGAACGTTGGATTTGCCGGGTGGATTTATCGATATGCATGAGACTGGTGAGGAGGGGGTAGCCCGTGAGGTGAAAGAAGAGACTGGTCTGGCAGTGACCGAAGCCCGTTATCTCTTTTCGTTGCCGAATACCTACCTGTATTCGGGCTTCCTGGTGCATACACTCGACCTGTTCTTTCGCTGTACGGTGGCGGAAGACGACCGTCTGCTGGCTATGGATGATGTGGCGGAAACAGGTTGGCAACCGTTGGAACAGGTAAATCCGGAAGCGTTCGGACTGGATTCTGTACGCGAGGGAGTCAGAAGGTTTCTGGCTGCTCACCGGAAAGCATAATGAAAACATTAAAATCAGGAATAAAAAGTTGTATGAAGAATAATAGACAAAAATGGATTGCGGGGCTGCTTTGTGCTTTTCCGTTGGCGATGGCCGCACAACAGACCGAACCGCTGACGGGTCCGCAACGTCTGTTCGAAGATGGAAAAGTCTTGTTCGAACGTCATGATTATGCGGCGGCACGGCAGACTTTGGAGCGTTATCTGCAGGATAAGGACCGTGGTGTTTCCCACGAGGAGGTGGATTATATGCTGGCATGTACGGCGTACGAGCTGCAGTTGCCGGATGCGCTCCGGCAGTTGCAGATGTACCTGGAAGCCTATCCGGAATCCCGTTACAGGAACCGGGTGCAGGCTTTGATAGGTTCCGCTTACTTTTTCGAAGGAAACTATGAAGCTGCGCTCCGGGCGTATCAGCAGGTCAACATCGATTTGTTGGGCGATACCGAGCGCGATGAATGTGCGTTGCGTCTGGGAACTTCGTACCTGAAGATGAATGACTTGGACGAAGCCTATATCTGGTTCTCGGTCATTCGGGCTGCCAGCAGCAAGTATGCGGCCGATGCCCGTTACAACCTGGCTTACATTGACTATGTGAAACAACGCTATGACCAGGCATGGGAAGGGTTCTCTGCCGTGAAGGACCAGCCGGAATATGCGGCATTGGCTCCGTATTATCTGGCAGATATCCAGCTTATCCACAACAATTACCGGCAGGCTCTCCAGTTGGCCGACGCGTATCTGCAGGCTTATCCGCAGCAGGAGTTTGTGCCACAGATGCAGCGTATCGCCGGTGAAGCTCATTACGGACTGAAGGATTATGCCGCCGCCATTCCTTTGCTCGAGGCTTATCACGATGCCGTGGATTTTCCGGCACGGAACGCCATGTATCGCTTGGGTATGAGTTACTTCAATACCGGAGTCTATTCCAAGGCTGCACTTCGTCTGGGCGAGGCTGCCGGACCACAGGATGCCATGTCGCAGAATGCCTATCTGCACATGGGCTTGTCTTATCTTCAGTTGCGCGACCGGAGCCGGGCACGCATGGCTTTCGAACAGGCGGCTACAACGAATTTCGATCCGAGAGCGAAGGAGCAGGCTCTTTATAACTATGCGCTTTGTATCCACGAAACCTCTTATTCTCCGTTTGCCGAATCGGTGACGGTCTTCGAACGGCTTTTGAATGAGTATCCCAATTCGCCGTATGCCGACCGGGTGAACGATTACCTGGTAGAGGTCTATATGAATACACGGAGTTATCAGGCTGCCCTACAGTCGATAGCGAAGATTTCACGTCCGAGCCGGCAGATATTGGAGGCCAAACAGCGGATTCTTTTCCGGTTGGGTACCGAGTCTTTTGCACAGGCTGATTTCCGGGAGGCTATCGATTATTTCTCTCAATCTTTACAGCTGGGTAGTTATAACCAGCGCACGCAGGCCGATGCCTATTATTGGCGGGGAGAATCGAAGTTCCGCTTGGAGCAGTATGTACCTGCCGAGGCTGATATGAAGCTATACCTGGGAGTCGCTCCCAGCCGGAATACGCAGGAGTACGCATTGGCTTTGTATAATCTGGGATATACTTCGTTCAAGCAGAAGAAATACGAAGAAGCTTTGAAATGGTTCAGCCGTTGCGTGCAGAGCGGTAGTCTGATACCTGAAAAATCGGTGGTTGCCGATGCTTATAACCGTATGGGAGACTGTCATTTCTATGCCCGCCGTTTTGCTGAGGCCGGTACACAGTATGCGCAGGCTTCCTCCGTTGACCCTTCGTTGGGCGACTATTCGCTTTTCCAGAAAGGGTTCGTCCAGGGGTTGCAACGTAATTACCGGGAAAAGATACAGAGTCTGAATCAGCTGATTTCTACTTATCCTTCTTCCCAATATGTGGATGATGCCTTGTATGAACAGGGCCGTGCCTTTGTACAGTTGGAAGACAATGCCAACGCCATCAAACGTTATTCCCTGTTGGTGGAACGTTTCCCGGAAAGCCCGCTCTCGCGGAAGGCTGCCAATGAAATCGGTCTGCTGTATTACCAGGATGATAATTACAATCAGGCCATTGCTGCCTACAAGAAGGTTATCCAGTCTTATCCGGGTAGTGAAGAGGCCAAGTTGGCCCAGCGTGACTTGAAGTCCATTTATGTGGATTTGAATAAGGTAGACGAATACATGGCTTATACTTCGAATCTGCCGGGAGGGGTTCAGTTTGATGCCAGCGAACGGGATTCATTGACGTATGTGGCTGCCGAAAAAGCATATATGCGGGGTGACATCGAGGGAGCTGCTTCCAGTTTTACCCGTTATCTCCAGTCGTTCCCGCAGGGTGCTTTCAGCGTAAACGTTACCTATTACCTGGGATTGATAGCCTACAACCAGAAGGATTATACGAAGGCCGGCACTTACTTGGATAAGGTTGCTTCTTATCCGGGCAGCAAGTTTGCGGCAGAAGCGATGGAATTGTCGGCCGAGATGGCTTATAATGCCAAGGATTATAACAAGGCTTTGGGGTTATACAAACGGTTGACGGACCAGGCTGCTACCCCCGAAGTACGTAACCAGGCCGCTACCGGGGCATTGCGGAGCGCATACATGGCAAAGAATCAGGCTGAGATTATCGGAACGGCTTCTACGTTGCTGGCTCAAAGCAAGCTGACTCCTGAACTGGCCAACGAAGCCTATTATTATCGTGCGAAAGCTTTCATGGAAAGCGGAAAGACTGCCGAAGCACTGAATGATTTCATTGTATTGGCTAAAGATACGCGTACCGTCTATGGAGCCGAAGCGAAATATCAGGTGGCCCAGATTTATTTCGACCAGGGGCAGACTGCGAAGGCAGAACAGGAGGTGCTTGATTACATCGAAGTAAGTACACCTCATGCTTATTGGTTGGCCAGAAGCTTCGTACTGTTGTCGGATGTGTATGTGAAGATGGGACGTAAATTGGATGCCAAGCAGTACCTGCTTTCTTTGCAGCAGAACTATCAGGCAGACGATGACATTGCCCAAATGATAGAGACTCGATTGGCTAAACTTAACAGTGTAAAGTAAGAAACGTATGAATACGATTAGAAATATGATTCTGGGGGCTGCCTTGTTGCCGATGCTTCCGGCAGCTGCCCAACAGCAAGCCAAGGATTCTACACTGAACCGGACGGTGGTGGTAGAAAACCAGTATAATCCGGAGGTGATGGATGCCTTTAAGGTGAATGTGCTGCCTCAGATAGAAGAACCGGCTGTGGCTAAACAGCATATCGATTATGCGGAGTCGCAGCGTCCGCTCACGACTTGGGCTGTTGCACCGATGGGGCCGATTACCCGTAGTCTGACACAGCCGGTTGCCCCCCGTGGTTATATCCGGGGTGCATACGGTAACCGGAACAATACCGATTTTAAGGCCAGCTATTTATGGAACATCTCCTCGCGCGACCAGTTGGGCGTGATGGCTTCACTGTATGGCTTGTGTGGTGATATCCCGATGCTGACTGAAGAAGATGACTGGAAATCACGTTTCTTCCGGACTGATTTTTCTCTCGATTATCGGCACGATTTCAAGCGGGTGGCTCTTTGGCTGGGAGGTAATTTTGCTTCACAGGTATTCAATTACATGCCGGCTTCCACTTCGTCTGCCCAACTTCCCGGTTATTTGGACAAACAGCATTATACCTTGGCCGAAGGATATGTCGGTGTTCGGTCTACAGACACATCTTTCCCGGTCCGTTTCGGCATTCAGACCGGGCTGCGCAGCTTCAGCCGAAAGTATGCCCAGATGGGTTTATGGGAGGGCTCTGAAAATATTTTCCATACAAAGGGGTATATGGAAGGGGATATCTCCGATGAACAGCAGGTGGGTTTGAACCTGACGATGGATAATGTGATTCATGACGTTGACCAGCAGGATTATACCTTGCTCCGGCTGAATCCGTACTATACGTACAGGAATGGCAGTTTCGAAGCTCATCTGGGAGCACATGTCGATTGGCAGACAGCATACCATGGGGGTATCAAGGCTGCACCGGATATTGAACTGGCTTATACCTTTGCTACTTCCAACCGGTTGTATCTGAAAGCTGGTGGAGGAACTCAGTTGAACGATTTCCGTCAGTTGAATGATATTTCTCCCTATTGGTTCCAGACGGAGCAGATGCGTACGACGTACACTCCGATGGACCTTTCTCTTGGATTGAAAGCTTCGCCTGTACCGGGATTGGGCCTGCATCTGTACGGAGGGTATCGGATGGTAAAGAATGAAATCTTCGTTCTTCCTGGAATGGCTGATGAGAATGCTTTTTATGTGTATGCCGGGTTGGCACAGGATAAGGCTAAGCTGGGCTACGGAGGAGCATCGGTCAGCTATGCATACCGTGACTGGTTCGATTTCTCGGTAGACGGCGCTTTTTATGGTTGGAGCGTGGATGAAGGTAAGGAAGCCTTGCTGATGCTGAAGCCTGCTTTTGAAATCGGTTTATCTGCTCGCTTCAAGATTTTGGAAGGTCTTCATGCCGGACTTTCTTATCGGTATGAAGGACGTAAGAACATTGACTCTTTGGATGGCAAGGCCGATCCGGTAAACGAACTGAACTTGCGTGCCGACTATGAACTGATGGAACGTTTCAACGTGTTTGTTTCGGTCAATAATCTGCTCAACAAGACTTATCTGCAGTCAAACGGTTATCCCATGCAGAAACTCTATGTCATGGGAGGAGTAAGCTACCGTTTCTAAAGAGCAGTACCTTTGGGATATTTCTTGTCCGGAAACAGTGTCCTTTTCTGTGGGAGGCTGCTTCCGGACATTTTTTTTGTTACATCAGTATCTCTTTCCTGCATTTTCTTGTCTTAAAACCTGTAAAAACGAACAAAAAAGAAGAAACATACCTTATTATAGGGAGAAAAATCTGTTTTTTTCCTACATTTGCCCAGAAACTTTAATGGAATACATTGTTATGCAGAATAATCTAGTAATAGTCGAATCTCCGGCAAAGGCGAAAACCATCGAAAAGTTCCTGGGAACAGGCTATAAGGTGCTCTCCAGCTACGGACATATCCGTGACCTGAAAAAGAGAGCATTCAGTATCGATATTGCGGATAATTTCAAACCGATTTATGAGATACCCGAGGATAAGAAGAAGGTGGTGGAAGAACTGAAGGCGGAAGCAAAGAAGGCCGACATGGTCTGGCTGGCATCCGATGAGGACCGCGAAGGAGAGGCTATCTCTTGGCACTTGTTTGAAGTATTGAAACTGAAACCCGAGAAGACCAAGCGGATTGTATTCCATGAAATCACAAAGACTGCTATCCTGAAAGCTATCGAACATCCGCGGGACATCAATGTAGATTTGGTGAATGCGCAGCAGGCACGACGGGTGTTGGACCGTATTGTAGGTTTTGAGTTGTCACCGGTATTGTGGAAGAAAATCAAACCGGCTCTTTCTGCCGGTCGTGTACAGTCGGTGGCCGTCCGCCTCATAGTTGACCGTGAACGTGAAATCCAAGGTTTCGTGAGCGAGGCTTCTTTCCGGGTTACGGCAGTTTTTGATGACGGAAATGGAAACGAAGTACGGGCTGAGCTGAACAGACGTTTTAAGACGAAGGAAGAAGCGAAGGATTTTCTGGAAAAGTGTATAGGAGCTGAATTCAAGATTGAAGACATTACGACCCGTCCGGTCAAGAAATCTCCGGCTGCTCCGTTTACTACTTCTACCTTGCAGCAGGAGGCTGCCCGTAAATTAGGTTATACAGTGGCACAGACCATGATGCTGGCGCAGCGTCTGTATGAAAACGGATTGATTACTTATATGCGTACCGACTCAGTGAACTTGTCGGAACTGGCATTGGGTACCAGTCGTGAAACGATTGTTTCTCTCATGGGTGAACGGTATGCGAAGACCCGCCAGTATGCTACCAAGACCAAGGGTGCCCAGGAAGCACACGAGGCCATTCGTCCGACTTACATGGCGAACCAGAGCGTGGAAGGCACATCGCAGGAACAGCGCCTGTATGAGCTGATTTGGAAACGGACCCTCGCTTCACAGATGGCCGATGCTGAACTGGAAAAGACCACAGCTACCATCTCAATCTCCGGCGTGGAAGATGTGTTTGTTGCTGTGGGTGAGGTAGTGACTTTTGACGGTTTCCTGCGTGTTTATAAAGAGTCATACGATGACGATGCCGAACAGGAAAGCGAGAACCGGCTGTTGCCGCAACTGGTAGTCGGTCAGCAGTTCACGAACCGTGAGATTCAAGCTGTGGAACGGTATACACAGGCGCCGCCTCGCTATACAGAAGCAAGCCTGGTACGTAAACTGGAGGAATTGGGTATCGGACGTCCGTCTACCTATGCACCTACCATTTCTACCGTACAGCAGCGAGGCTATGTAGAGAAAGGCAATCGCGAAGGTGTACAGCGTACTTATGAAGTTCTGAAACTGACCGCTGGAAAAATAAAAGAATCGACCCGTACCGAAATGACGGGAAGTGAAAAGTCTAAGTTGCTGCCTACCGATGTGGGTACTGTGGTCAATGATTTTCTGATGGAATATTTCCCGGCCATTATGGATTACAATTTTACGGCAAATGTAGAAAAGGAGTTCGACGAAGTAGCTGAAGGCGAGAAGCCTTGGACCGGATTGATGGAACAGTTCTATCAGAAGTTCCATCCGCTGGTGGAACAGACTCTTTCGGTCAAGAGTGAACATAAAGTAGGCGAACGTGTTTTGGGTATTGACCCTTCATCCGGTAAACCGGTTTCGGTTAAGATTGGCCGTTTCGGACCGATGGCACAGATTGGTTCGGCCGAAGATGAGGAGAAGCCGCGTTTTGCCCAGTTGAACAAGGAACATTCTCTGGAAACGATTACCTTGGAAGAAGCCTTGGAACTGTTCAAGTTCCCGCGTGCCTTGGGCGATATTGACGGTAAACCGGTTACGGTAGGAAAAGGTAAGTTCGGACCGTATATCCGTTACGAAAATACTTATGTATCTATCCCGAAGACAGTAGACCCGTTGAGTGTCACTTTGGAAGAGGCTGAGCAGATGTTGAAGGATAAACAGGAAGCTGAGGCTAAAAAAGTCATCAAGACTTTTGCTGAGAATCCGGATCTGCAGATTCTGAACGGTCGTTACGGTCCGTATATCGCGTATCAGAAGAAGAACTATAAGATTCCTGAAAATGTGGAGCCTGCCGACCTGAATCTGGATGCTTGTTTCAAGGTCATCGAACTGCAGAAAGAGAAATCGGAAACTCGCAAGGTGATTCGTTCAGCTAAGAAGAAAAAATGAAACGGATTTTTCTGATAGGTTATATGGGTTCGGGCAAGACTACGCTGGGAAGAGCGTTTGCCCGTGCCACTGGTCTGGAGTTTATCGACTTGGACTGGTATATCGAAGAGCGTCTGCACAAATCCATCTCTATACTTTTTGCAGAACGTGGTGAAGATGGTTTCCGTGAGCAGGAAAGGAAGATGCTGCATGAGGCTGGAGAGTTCGAAGATGTGGTCATAGCCTGTGGTGGAGGAACTCCGTGTTTCTTTGATAATATGGAATACATGAACCGGCAAGGTACGACCGTTTTTCTGGATGCTCACCCCGAGGTGTTGTTCCGTCGGTTGAAGATAGCCAAAGCCAAACGTCCTTTACTGGCCGATAAGACCGATGAGGAACTGATGGAGGTGATAGTAAACGCTTTACAGAAGCGTTTGCCTTTCTATTCGCAGGCTCGGCTTCATTTCAATGCAGAGCGGCTGGAGAGCTATGAGCAGATTGACGAATCGGTAGAAAAACTGAAAGAGTTAATAAATAAAAATAATTAAAAAACGGAGCCTCTGTTGGGAGGTGTACATTGAAGTGCAGATTCATGAAGATTCGGTAACTTGTGAAGTGGACGGATTTTCCTTTGTTTGCTGGCTTCATCCGATAATCCTTGAATTTAAAAGTATATTAGTATAAACGTAGACTTTATGTTGTGAAATGAGAAAATGGCGTATTGAAGATTCTGAAGAACTCTACAACATTACGGGGTGGGGTGTCTCCTACTTTGGTATTAATGACAAAGGTCATGTAGTGGTAACTCCCCGTAAAGACGGGGTACAGGTCGACCTGAAAGAACTGGTCGACGAACTGCAGCTGAGGGATGTAACAGCCCCCATGCTGGTACGCTTCCCGGATATATTGGATAACCGGATTGAAAAGATATCCAATTGTTTCAAACAGGCATCCGAAGAGTATGGCTATCAGGCCCAGAACTTTATCATCTATCCTATCAAGGTGAACCAGATGCGTCCGGTTGTAGAGGAGATTATCAGCCATGGAAAGAAATTCAACTTGGGTCTGGAGGCCGGTTCGAAGCCGGAACTTCATGCCGTTATCGGTATCAACACTGATTCCGATTCGTTGATTATCTGCAACGGGTATAAAGACGAGAGTTACATCGAACTGGCACTGTTGGCTCAGAAAATGGGTAAACGGGTGTTCCTGGTCGTGGAAAAGCTGAACGAATTGCGCCTCATTGCCCGCATGGCCAAACAGTTGAACGTACGTCCCAACATCGGTATCCGCATCAAACTGGCTTCTTCGGGAAGCGGCAAATGGGAGGAAAGCGGTGGCGACGCCAGTAAGTTTGGACTGACTTCCAGCGAATTGCTCGAAGCGCTTGATCTTATCGAGAAGAAAGATTTGAAGGATTGCCTGAAGTTGATTCATTTCCATATCGGCAGTCAGATTACCAAGATACGTCGTATCAAGACGGCTTTGCGTGAGGCTTCGCAGTTTTATGTGCAGCTTCATCAGCTGGGATTCCAGGTGGAGTTTGTCGATATCGGCGGTGGTTTGGGTGTGGATTATGACGGTACACGTTCGTCTACCAGCGAAAGTAGTGTGAACTATTCCATTCAGGAGTATGTGAACGACTCTATTTCCATCTTGGTAGATGCCAGCAATAAGAACGGTATTCCGCATCCGAATATCATTACAGAAAGTGGACGTTCGCTGACGGCTCACCATTCGGTGCTTATTTTCGAGGTCTTGGAAACGGCTTCTTTGCCAGAAATGCCGGAAGAATTTGAAGTAAGTCCGGAGGATCATGAACTGGTGCAGGAATTGTATCAGATTTGGGACAATCTGAATCAACGGACCATGCTGGAGGCTTGGCACGATGCCCAGCAGATACGTGAGGAATCACTCGATTTGTTCAGTCACGGTATTGTAGACCTGAAAACACGTGCTCAGATAGAACGGATGTACTGGTCTGTTTGTCGGGAGATAAACCGGATAGCTGCGGGATTGAAGCATGTGCCCGATGAATTCCGGAATCTGGACAAACTGCTGGCCGACAAGTATTTCTGTAACTTCTCCCTGTTCCAGTCGTTGCCTGACCTGTGGGCGCTCGACCAGATTTTCCCGATTATGCCTATCCAGCGTCTGGATGAACGTCCGGACCGGACAGCTACCTTGCAGGATATTACCTGTGATTCGGACGGAAAGATTACGAATTTTGTAACGAGCCGTAGCGTGACGCATGATTTGCCGGTACATACGGTCAAGGCCAAAGAATCTTATTATATCGGTGTGTTCCTGGTAGGAGCTTATCAGGAAATTCTGGGGGATATGCATAACCTGTTCGGCGATACCAATGCCGTTCACGTATCTGTAGACGATAAGGGTTACAGCATCGACCAGGTGATTGACGGTGAGACCGTAGCTGAAGTATTGGATTATGTACAGTATAATCCGAAGAAATTGGTACGTAACCTGGAAACCTGGGTAACCAAATCAGTCAAGGAAGGAAAGATTTCGCTGGAAGAAGGAAAAGAATTCCTGGCGAACTACCGTTCCGGTCTGTACGGATATACTTACTTGGAGTAACAGGAAGATAAAGGAGGAAAACATGAAAGAGAAACTGACTATTATAAAGGTAGGTGGAAAAATCGTTGAGGAAACAGATACCTTGAATCGTTTGTTGAGCGATTTTTCAGCTGTTCCTGGCTATAAACTGCTGGTACACGGTGGTGGACGTTCTGCTACCCGTATCGCTGCTCAATTGGGTATTGAAAGCCGAATGGTGAACGGACGCCGTATCACCGATGCCGAAACACTGAAAGTGGTGACGATGGTTTACGGTGGCTTGGTCAACAAGAACATCGTGGCAGGTCTGCAGGGCAAGGGCGTGAACGCTGTTGGTCTTACAGGGGCTGATATGGGAGTTATCCGTTCAGATAAACGTCCGGTGAAGGATGTGGACTATGGATTCGTAGGCGATGTGAAAGAGGTACGTGCCGATGTATTGGTACAGCTGATTCGTCAGGGAATTGTACCGGTCATGGCTCCGTTGACTTATGACGGTGCCGGCGGCTTGCTGAATACCAATGCCGATACCATTGCCGGCGAAACAGCCAAAGCATTGTCCGAAGCATTCGATGTGACGCTGATGTACTGTTTCGAGAAAAAAGGTGTACTGCGTGATGAGAATGATGATGACAGTGTGATTCCGGTCATCACTCCGGACTTGTTTCGTCAGTATGTGGACGAGGGAGTGATTCAGGGAGGCATGATTCCGAAGCTGGAGAATTCTTTTTCGGCAGTCGAGGCTGGAGTTATCCAAGTGATAATCACCTCAGCATCAGCCATCGACGGGAAATCCGGAACAATCATTAAAAAATAATTCAAAAAAAATAGGCGGGTGGGTGTAACTTTTGTTCTACTCACCCGTCATTAGTATAGAAAGCAATGCAAGAAATCAGTTTCCGAAACGATATACTGCCGTTGAAGGACAAGCTTTTCCGATTGGCGCTCCGTATCACGCTCGATAGAGCCGAAGCGGAGGATGTCGTGCAGGATACGTTGATTAAAGTCTGGAACAGGCGCGATGAATGGGCACAGTTTGATTCCATTGAGGCCTATTGCCTGACGATTGCCAGAAACCTGGCTATCGACCGGAGCCAGAAGATGGAAGCCCAACATATCGGGTTGACTCCGGAAACACAGGAGATGCCTGATGCATTGACTCCCGACCGCCAATTGGAGGACAGCGAAAGGTTGAAGCTGGTCCATCAGTTGGTGAACGAATTGCCGGAGAAGCAGCGTACAATTCTGCAACTCCGTGATATCGAAGGGAAAAGTTACAAGGAAATAGCCGATTTGCTGCAGGTTACCGAGGAGCAGGTAAAAGTGAACCTCTTCCGGGCCAGACAACGAATCAAGTTAAAATATAACGAAATAGAAACGTATGGATTATAAGTACATCGAACAGCTTTTGGAACGCTATTGGAACTGCGAGACTTCTTTGGAAGAAGAGCAGATTCTTCGGGCTTTCTTCCAGCAGAAAGAACTGCCGGCTCATCTGCTCCGCTACAAATCCTTGTTTGTTTATCAGGAGGTAGCGAAGGAAGAGAAGTTGGGAAGCGATTTCGATGAACGGATTCTGGCAGAAATTGAGCGTCCGGTTGTAAGAGCCAAGCGTTTGACTATGCATTCGCGTTTCATGCCGCTTTTCAAGGCTGCGGCGGTACTGGCCTTACTTTTTACAGTAGGGGGTGTCGTCAAGGAATCATTGGGTAGCGGTTCGGCTGGTGTGGTTTATGTGTACGACCAGTTTGAAAATCGGGCAACCGACCCGCAAGTGGCGTACGAGGCCGATACGGCAAGAGTCCCCGTCAATAAGGTGGTGGAAAAACCCCGTATAGAAAACACCAAACAGTAACGAACATTTTCATTTGCTTTTATATAAATAGTTAGTGCTTATCTATAATAGAAAAACGAGGCTGTGAAGTTTCAATTCTCTCAAATTAAATTACTAACTCAAATACATGAAAAGGATTACCGCGTGAGCAGTAATCCTTTTTTTATTGAGGCAGAGTAGGATTTCTCAACCGGAAAAGTCCTATCTTTGTGCCCATGGCTACACAACGTATATTGGCAGATGAGGATTTCGGACGTATTGTTATCCGTACCCGAAGAACGGCACGGAATATCTCGATGCGTGTCAGACCGGAAGGTCTGTATGTGGTCGTGCCTCCTTTCAGCCGGGCAGATAAGATTTTGGAGGCTATTGCTCCTTTCCGTCCCAGATTGTTGGAGTCCTTTAGGAAAGTGGCTGTGCGGTTGATTGATTTCAATTTTAGTATTCAAGCCGATTGTTTTCGTCTGTCGCTTGTTCCGAGCCGTTTGCGTTGTTTTACGGTGAAGGAAGAAGGAGAGGAGATGCGGATTTATTGTCCTGCCGATACCGATTTCGGTCGTGATGAGGTGCAGAAGCTTGTCCGTAATGCCATTGTCCGTGCCTTGAAGCGGCGGGCGGAGTCGTTTCTGCCTCCGTTGCTGGCTGCCTGGTCTGCACGTTGCGGCCTGCCTTACCGGAAAGTGCGGATTACCGGAGCCCGTACCCGTTGGGGAAGCTGTACCGCTACGCGTACCATCAGTCTTTCGTGTTACCTGATGCTGGTTCCGGCACATCTGATGGATTATGTCATGTTGCATGAGCTGGCTCATACCCGTGAGATGAACCACGGTCCTCGTTTTTGGGAACTGCTTGATAGTCTGACTGACGGACAATCGCACCGTTTACGGGCGGAACTCCGGAACTTCCATACTGGTTTCTGATTCCTGGAAATTGATATATGTCAAGAAATTCGGACATGGATAAACATGCGTGTCTATTTGCTGTACCTTTGTGTCCGAAAAACGGAAGGGGATAGTGGTGTCGTCTGTTATCGTCTGTCTGTTGTGGTATTAGTTTGGAAGAAGTATGGTTGAAACTCCTGTTATTCGGACGGTCAGCATCCGGAAAGAACTGACCAAATTGGTTATTCCTATATTCATTGAAACCCTTCTGATTATGATGCTTGGTGCCGTAGACACCATCATGCTGAGTCAATACTCGGATGAAAGTGTGGCGGCAGTAGGTGTTGTGAATCAGATAGTCATGTTTGCTTTTCTGATATTCGAAGTCATCAATATCGGTACTTCGGTATTGTGCTCGCAATACCTGGGAGCTGGTCTGCGGAAGAAGATGGTGCAGGTGGTAGGAGTATCGTTGCTGCTGAACCTGGCGGTGGGGGTATTGGTCAGTCTTATCCTGCATTTCGGAGCAGCCACGCTGTTGGGCTGGATGGGTCTCCGTCCGGAGTTGTTGAAGTATGGTATCGGATACATGGAGATTGTGGGAG
Source organism: Phocaeicola barnesiae DSM 18169 = JCM 13652 (assembly GCF_000374585.1). GTDB lineage: Bacteria > Bacteroidota > Bacteroidia > Bacteroidales > Bacteroidaceae > Phocaeicola > Phocaeicola barnesiae. The sequence goes on along the minus strand of NZ_KB894645.1, from coordinate 45,607 downwards.
CTTTCGCCTTCTTTCAGGCGCTTTCGATTACGGTATCGGCTTCGCTTCGTAGTGCGAATAAAGCCATTTATCCCATGCTGGTGACTGTATTGGTCAATGTGTTGAACATCATCGGCAACTATTCCTTGATTTTCGGTAAATTCGGTTTTCCTGCCCTGGGAGCTGAAGGAGCGGCCATTTCCACTTCGATTGCCCGTGGGGTAAGTATGGTCGTGCTGTTCATTATCCTGTTCCGTAAGCACATTCCCAGTTTCCCGCGTGCCTGGTTCCGTCCTTTCCCATGGATTGAGCTGAAGAACCTGATGAAGGTCGGCCTTCCGTCGGCGGGCGAGAACATGTCCTATAGCTTTTCGCAGGTAGTCATCACCTTTCTTATCAACATGTTGGGAAACAATGCGCTGGCAACACGTACCTATACGGTGAATATCGTGATGTTTGTTTATCTTTTTGCCATTGCCATGGCGCAGGGAGGGGCTATCAGCATCGGCCACCTGGTAGGTCAGCGGAAAATCCGTGCCGCATACCTGTTGGGGAAATATGTCATGCGGCTTTCTATCCTGGTATCGTTGGTCCTGTCGTGTATTTGGGCGGCTTTGGGTCATACCATTTTCAGTCTGTTGACCAGTAACGAGGAAATTATCCGCCTGGGTGTCATGGTGATGTTGATAGATATTGTGGTGGAGATTGGCCGTGCGGTCAATATCTATGCCACGAATGCCTTACGTTCGGCGGGAGATGTCAATTATCCGTTTTATGTGGGCCTGGTGGTACAATGGAGTGTATCGGTCGGTCTCAGTTATCTGTTAGGCATTTATTGGGGCTGGGGACTCGCCGGCATGTGGTGCGCTTTCCTGCTGGACGAGAATATCCGGGCCATCATTTTTGTCCGCCGCTGGAACAGCCTGAAGTGGGCCAAGAAGGGCTTCGTGAAATAACTGGATTTGTGATTTGACTGATGAGGATTGAAGCGTCTAAAAACAAACGTTTGTTTGCCTGAAAACGTCCGTTCGTTTTAGTTCATTTGCGAGCATGTTTTCATGCAGATGCGAGGACGTTTTTTTTAAGTTAAAACTGAAGTGGGATTCCACTTGTCCGTGAGTGGAATTTCAGATAAAAGAACGGGACGGCATATTTCTGTCGTCCCGTTCTTCTATCTGAGAAGCTTGTCTTTACATGCTTGCTTTGATGGCATTGATGACGGCCGAAGTAAATCCGTCGTGTTCCAGTTGGTTGATACCTTTGATGGTGATTCCACCTGGAGTCGTAACCTTTTCTATTTCGAGTACCGGATGAGTCTGCTCGTTCTTCAACAGCAATTGCGCGGCACCTTCTACCGTCTGTGCCACCATTTTCATGGCATCTTTGGGCTTGATACCTAATTCTACGCCGGCCTGCATGGCTGCCTGTACATATTTCAGTACGTAGGCGATACCGCAGGAAGTCAGTGAAGTGGCTGCGGCAAACTGTTTTTCTTCGATGAGGATAGACATTCCCATTTCGTTGAACAGTTCTATCATCTGTTTTACCTGAGTGTCCGACGCGTTGCGTGCGGCAATCAGGGTCATGCTGGCCAGTTCGGAAATGGCTGTGTTCGGAATTACCCGGAAAATCGGCATTTCCGGGTCGACGAAATGAGCCAGGTTTTCGAATGTCAGTCCGGCGGCTACCGAAACCAGAATCTGCGGTTGGCGTAACCGTAGAGGCTCCAGTACCTCCTTCACTTTCCAGGGTTTGACGGCGATGATGACGATATCGGCATCTTCGGAAGCTTCCTTGTTGTTGTGTGTTGTCCGGATATCCGGGAAATCTGCTTTCAAGGCTTCCAGTTTCCCGCTGCTGGGATTGGATACGATGATGTCCTGTGCCTTGATGTAATGACCGTGTGCCAGACCGCGTGCAATAGCTCCGCCCATGTTGCCGGCTCCAATGATTGCTACCTTCATATTGATTCTAGGTTGGTTTTATATTGAAAACAAAGATAAGTATTTGTTTTCTGACCGAAGAACTGAAAACCGACAAAGTCTGCAAAAGAATGAAATATATTTCCGATTGTTCTTGCCGGCTCTTTATCTGTTCTCCCTTCCGTAGCTTCTTGTGTATTGCCGGGAGGGCGGTATTCTGCCGCCAGTGTCTCCCAGCTGTTGTTCATTACAGGTTAGAGGCTTCCAGATGGATGTGTTCGGAAGGAATAAGGTCCTCGAATACACACTTTTTCAGTTCGGCCGTATAAGCGGATGTCTGGGCTTCGTCCGCCTCTTCAGGAGGAACGACCGAGAAACAGAACAGATGGGCTTCTATCTTCTTTACATGGAAAAGATATCCGGGGTATCTGTTCTGGAAACCGAGAACAAGGTCCTCTGCCTGAGCATGGAACCTTACGATGTAGTCACGCTGAATGCTGACAATGAAAAATTTGGTTTTGTTCATATATGTTGGTTTTTAAAGATTGTTTTCAGTCGGTAGGCAAGTCCTGTTCTTTTGGGTCTGCCGTAAACGGATGGCTGCTCCGGTATTCGGACGGAGTGACTCCCAGGTGTTTCTTCACGTATTGGGCAAAGAACGAGATGTTCGAGAACTCGAACGCGATGGCTATTTCCTTGATGCTTTTGTTGGAATACCTCAGTTCGTGGATGATGCATTCGATGGCATTTTCATGAATCAGTGTCAATGCATTCTTCCCGCTCACCTGCTTGATGATACGGGACAGGTATTTGGGGGAATAGTTGAACTGTTCGGCATAATACGCCAAGGTACGGTGCCGGCCGTTGTCGGAAGTCAGCGCTTCCATGAAGCGTTTGAAGATGAAATCCGGCTGGTTGACCGGCTGGCGTGTCCCTTCTTCCGGACTTATGGTATCTTTTCCGATGGCGGCGATGAATTCGGTAAAGAATGCCGATGACAGGTAGAGCAGAATCTCTTTCTGATAAGGATTCTCCTTCTGTGTAATCTTGTTCTCTATCAGGTTCAGATACAGACGGAAAAGACTTTTCTCCTTTTCACCGAGATGTTTGATGGGATTCCGGTGCAGGTAGTTGAAAGACTTCCAGGTGTATTTCTCTGTCTGTGTGAGCCGCTGTATGAAGCGTCCGGAAAGACAGATAATCTTGACCTGATAATCGGGTGAGGCAAGTATCTTTCCGATGAACGTATTGGGTAGACCTACCAGCAGGTCGTCTGTCTGCAGGCGGTAGGATTTGTTGTTCAGTTCCAGATTCACTTCACCTCTGGTACAGTATATCATCAGAAATACTTTTGTCCGGGCGCTCTTTTCACCGGCCAGCATGTTTTCCAGCCGGTCTGTCATGAAAAGATAGTCGTCTATACAGCTGTCCTGCCGGCTATATTCCTGCAGGGCTTTGATGTCCATCAGTCTGATTTCCTCTTCCATCCTTTTTTTTGCAAAGGTGAGATTTTTATCCGGGTATCGCTATTCTATTTTCTTCCATTCCTGTTTCATTTTCTCCTTTTAACGAAATTAAGCGTTCCGGAAGTGGAAAATGGAATATTTCTGGCTGAAAATCTGTTCCTTCTGTCTGCGGGTAAGGTGGTACTTTTGCGCAAATTTTTTAATCGAATGAATATGACACTGAAAAGAATCAAATGAAAGGTATGGTTGATGATGTTCATCGGCTGTGCCGTTTGTGGAACCTCCTGCCAGAACGGGCAGAAAGAAGAGACGAAACAGCAAGGATATACCTTGGCTACTGTCCGTGCGGGACAGAATAAGGAAATCGTCACTTCGTATTCGGCTTCCATCGAAGAAAGGTAGGATATTGATATTTTCCCTCAGGTTTCGGGATATATTGTGAAGTTGAATGTATCGGAAGGAGATGCCGTCAAGAAAGGACAGGTACTGTTTGTGATAGACCAGGTTCCTTATAAGGCCGCACTCGAAACAGCGGTGGCAAACGTGAAAGTGGCCGAAGCCAGCCTGGCTACAGCCGAATTGACCTATAAGAGTACACAGAAGCTGTATGCACAGAAAGTGGTGTCCGATTTCAACCTGCAGACCAGTGAAAATTCTTATCTGACGGCCAAGGCACAACTGGCACAGGCCGAGGCACAGGAAGTGAACGCGCGCAACGACCTGTCGTATACCGAAGTGAAGAGTCCGAGCAACGGTATGGTAGGTATGCTTCCCTACCGGGTAGGTACATTGGTCAGCCCGAGTATGCCTCAGCCGTTGACTACCGTTTCCGACAATTCGGATATGTATGTTTATTTCTCCATGACCGAGAATCAGTTCCTGTCGCTGGCCCGCCAATACGGTACGATAGAGAAGGCGCTGCAGGAGATGCCTGCCATCCGTCTGCAGCTGAATGACGGAACTGCCTATGAAGAGAGCGGCAAGATAGAATCCATCAGTGGAGTCATCGACAAGGAGACCGGTACGGTTGGAGTACGGGCCGTTTTCCCGAATCCTAAACGGTTGCTGCACAGCGGAGCATCGGGCAGCGTACTTATCCCCAGTACTTATACAGACTGTATCATCATTCCGCAGGGAGCTACCGTACAGTTGCAGGATAAACTGATTGTCTACAAGGTAGTGGACGGGAAGGCTGTCTCTACGTTGATTAAAGTGGCTCCGGTGAACGACGGGAAGGAATACATTGTACTGGAAGGCTTGAAGGCTGGCGATGAAATCATTTCAGACGGAGCCGGTATGGTCCGCGAAGGCACACAGGTTAAATAAACGGGAGGCTTATGAAAGGAAATATATTTATCAAAAGGCCGGTCATGGCCTTGTCTATCTCGATACTGATTCTGATTGTAGGATTCATCTCATTGTATACACTACCTGTAGAACAGTATCCGGATATAGCGCCGCCTACCGTCAAGGTAGATGCTACCTATACGGGTGCCAATGCCGAGGCGGTGATGAACAGTGTCATCATGCCGCTGGAGGAAAGCATCAACGGTGTGGAAGACATGATTTACATTACTTCTACCGCCACGAATGCGGGTACAGCGGAAATTCTGGTCTACTTCAAACAGGGAACCGACCCGGATATGGCGGCCGTGAACGTACAGAACCGTGTATCCGAGGCACAAGGTCTGCTTCCGTCGGAAGTGACGGCTATCGGAGTCAGTACCATGAAACGGCAGAACAGCTTCTTGCAGATCAACAGTTTGATCAGTCCTGACAAGCGGTATGACGAGACCTTCCTGGCCAACTATCTGGACATTAACGTCATTCCCCGTATCAAACGTATCCAGGGTGTAGGTGATGTACAGCTGTTGGGCGATACGTACAGTATGCGTATCTGGATGAAGCCGGACAAAATGGCTCAGTACGGACTGGTGCCCTCGGATGTAACGGCCGTTTTGGGTGAGCAGAATATCGAAGCTCCAACCGGTTCGTTGGGTGAGAGTTCCGACCACGTGTTCCAGTATACCATGAAATACAAGGGTCGTCTGAAGAGTGTGGAAGAATTCGAGAACATGGTGATTCGTTCACAGAAAGACGGTTCGGTACTTCGGGTTAAAGACATTGCAGAAGTAGAACTGGGACGTGAATCGTACAGCTTCCACGGTGAAGCGGACGGAGTACCGGGTGTTACTTTCATGGTCTTTCAGGTAGCCGGCGCCAACGCTACGGCGGTAAACGAAGAGATTACTTCGCTGCTGGACGAGATGTCCGAAGAACTGCCTGAGGGAACGGAGTTTATCCAGATGATGAGTGTGAACGACTTCCTGTTCGCTTCTATCCATAATGTAATCGAAACCTTGGTTATCGCCATTATCCTGGTGATTCTGGTGGTATATTTCTTCTTGCACGACTTCAAGAGTACGTTGATTCCGTCTATCTCTATCATCGTTTCGTTGATTGGTACTTTCGCCTTTCTGTCGGTGGCCGGATTCAGTATCAACATCCTGACCTTGTTTGCCTTGGTATTGGCCATCGGTACAGTGGTGGACGACGCCATCATTGTGATTGAGGCTGTGCAAGCCAAGTTTGATGTGGGTTACAGTTCGCCGTATCTGGCTACCAAGGATGCCATGAGCGATGTGACGATGGCGGTAGTCTCCTGTACCTTTGTCTTCATGGCGGTATTTATTCCGGTAACTTTCATGGGAGGAACCTCCGGTGTATTCTATACCCAGTTCGGTATTACCATGGCTGTGGCGGTAGGTATCTCCTGTCTGAACGCCTTGACTCTCTGTCCGGCCTTGTGTGCCATGATGATGAAACCTTCGAGCGGTAAGCAGAATGCCCGTAGCCTGAACAGTCGCATCCGCGCCGCTTACAACGCTTCGTTCAATGCCATGATGGGCAAATACAAGAAAGGCCTGATGTTCTTCTTCCACCACCGGTGGATGGTTTGGACCTCGCTGGGTATCGCTTGTGCGCTGCTGGTTTGGTTGATGGCTACTACCAAGACCGGTCTGGTACCTCAGGAAGACCAGGGAACCATGATGGTGAATATCAGTACATCGCCGGGTAACTCATTGGCAGAGACCAATAAGGTGATGGATAAAGTACAGGATATTCTGGAGGATACACCGGAGATAGAACACTTCTCCCGTATTACCGGTTACGGATTGCTGTCCGGCCAGGGAACTTCGTACGGAAGTGTCATTATCCGTCTGTATCACTGGGATGAACGAAAAGGAAAGGAACATACGGTAGAGGCCGTGATGAAACGGCTGAACGAGCGCTTCAGCGCCATTAAGGAGGCACAGGTATTCTGCTTCCAGCCGGCCATGATTCCGGGATACGGAACCGGTAACGCCATCGAGCTTTACATGGAGGATAAGACCGGAGGCGAGATGGAGACTTTCTACAATTCGGTGAACGAGTTCATCGGTGCTCTGAACCAGCGTCCGGAGGTGGCCATGGCCTACAGCTCTTATGCCATGAACTTCCCGCAGGTAGCTGTCGATGTGGATGCTGCCAAATGTAAGCGGGCAGGTATCAGCCCGAACGATGTACTGGATGTGGTTGGAGCTTACTGCGGTGGTTCGTATGTATCAAACTTCAACAAGTTCGGTAAGGTATACCGTGTAATGATTCAGGCTGACCCGGCTTCACGTCTGGATGAACATGCTTTGGACAACATGTTCGTGCGTAACGGCGATGAGATGGCTCCTGTCAGTCAGTTTGTAACGCTCCGTTCTGTACTTGGAGCGGAAATCGCCAAGCGTTTCAACCTGTACAATACCATCAATGTCAATGTGAATGTGGCAGAAGGTTATTCTACCGGTGAAGAGCAGCAGGCCATCCGGGAAGTAGCTGCCCAGACGTTGCCATCCGGTTACGGTTACGAATACGGAGGTATGGCCCGTGAAGAGGCCAGCAGCGGCGGTGCGCAGACAGTCTTCATCTATACGCTCTGTGTCGTGCTGATTTACTTGATTCTTGCCTGTCTGTACGAAAGCTTCTGGGTACCGTTGGCAGTCATCCTTTCTGTACCGTTCGGATTGATGGGTAGCTTCCTCTTTGCCCGATTGGCCGGACTGGAAAACAATATTTACCTGCAGACGGGTGCCATCATGTTGATTGGTCTGTTGGCTAAGACAGCCATCCTGATTACAGAATATGCCATCGAACGCCGTCGGGCAGGTATGGGTATCATTTCGTCAGCCTATTCTGCCGCCCAGGCACGTTTCCGTCCGATTATCATGACGGTGCTCTGTATGATATTCGGTATGTTGCCGCTGATGTTCTCTACCGGTGCTGGAGCCAACGGAAACAGTTTACTGGCTACGGGTGTGGTAGGTGGTATGCTTATCGGAACATTGGCCCTGCTGTTTGTAGTACCGGTATTCTTCATCGTTTTCGAGTACCTGCAGGAAAAATTGCGGGGCCCGATGCAGAAGGAACCCGATGCGCAGCTCCTCTACGAAAAAGAACAGACACTGATAGAAAAGAGTGCCTTTAATACGGAAAACCAACAGAAATCCTGATGAATATGAAACAATATATCCTAGCATTCGGCGCAACCCTCCTGTTGAGTGGTTGCGGAATCTATACCCGCTATGAAGCGCAGACCACCGTCCCCGATAATCTGTATGGTGATGAGGCGGAAACGGTGGCCACCGATACGGTCGGTCTGGGAGACATCGGCTGGCGCGATTTCTTCAGTGATCCTTATCTGCAGGAACTGATAGAGCGAGGACTGGCGCAAAATACCGATGTGCTGACTGCCGGACTACGCATCGAAGAGGCACAGGCTGCTCTGCTTTCGGCCAAACTGGCTTTCCTCCCGTCGTTCGCACTGGCTCCGCAAGGAAGCCTGGGAACAGTGGAGAGTCAAGTGTCCCGTACCTATACTTTGCCGGTTACGGCCAGTTGGGAGTTGGACATCTTCGGTAAACTCCGCAATGCCAAACGGCAGGCGAAAGCCGCTTATGCCCAAAGCGAAGACTATCAGCAGGCGGTCTACTCCAGTCTGATAGCCAACATCGCCAATAACTATTATACCTTGTTGATGCTGGATGAACAGCTGGCCATTTCGCGGGAGACCGCTGCCAGCTGGAAAGAGACAGTGGCATCTACGCAAGCTTTGATGGATGCCGGTCTGGCTGATGAAACGGCAGTCTCTCAGATGAAAGGAACTTATTACGAAGTGGAGAATTCCGTTATCGACTTGGAAGAACAAATCAGTCAGGTGGAAAACAGCCTTTCGCTGTTGCTGGCCGAGACTCCGCATAGCTTTCAACGGGGAAAATTGTCCGAGCAGGAATTCACTTCCGAACTGTCTACAGGGATACCGTCGCGTATGCTTTCACAGCGCCCCGATGTCCGCATGGCTGAACGGCAGTTGGAACAGGCCTTTTATGTGACCAATCAGGCCAATTCGGCTTTCTATCCTTCCATCACTTTGGGTGGAAGTGCCGGATGGACTAACTCGGTAGGGTCTATCATTACGAATCCGGCCAAGTTCGTCACATCGGCTCTGGCTTCACTTACCCAGCCGCTGTTTAACCGGGGGGCCCTTATCGGACAGCGTCGTATCGCCAAGGCACAGCAGGAAGAAGCGCTTCTGGCTTTCCGCCAGCAGTTGCTGAATGCCGGTTCTGAAGTGAACGACGCGCTGGTATCTTATCAGACCAGCAAGAAGAAGAAAGAGAATTACCGGCATCAGATTACTGCACTGGAACGTGCCTATACCGGTACATCGCTTTTGATGGAGAACGGAAATACTACCTATCTGGAAGTATTGACTGCCCGTCAGAGCCTGCTTTCGGCTCAATTGTCGCAAACGGCCAACCAGTTCAAGGAAATCCAAAGTCTGATTAACTTGTATCAGGCTCTGGGAGGTGGAAGGAACGGGTAAAATATAATGTTCCCCTTTCTGCAGTGTGTCCTGAGATTTAATCTTTTCACATTCATAATCAATTCTTTTCACATCTTCATATAGGTAGTGGATGCACTGCGAGGGGAACTTTTCTTATACTAGCTGTCTGTTTATCGTTGCGTTAGTTTCATCGGAATTGGAACCTGTAGATTCGTTTCAAGGATTTGAAACCCTTCTGCAAGCTTCCGGTTCCGATGATTTTTTATGGAGTAGCGATACCCAACGCTTGGATGATTGGTCTGAGATGGTAAGAACCGCATGCGGAACAGTGCAGGATGGATAGGCTGCCGGATGTCATGAGAAGGGGGAGGAATCCTTAAAAAAAGAGCCTGCTTCCCCAATGAGAGCAGGCTTCTAAAGAGAAAATCTGTATGCTGATTATTATTTCAGTACGTTATGCAGACGGTTCAGGAATTCGTCGGCTTCGGCCATGCTCAGGCAGAGCGGCGGAAGGAGACGGATAACATTTGTACCGCTGACTCCGGTAAATACTTTCTGTTCGAACAGCAGTTTCTGGCGGATTTCCTTGATGGGGTTTTCAAATTCCAGTCCGATCATCAGACCGCGTCCGCGTACTTCCTTGATGCCTTCGAATTTCTTCAGTTCTTCCATGAGGTGAGCACCTACACGAGCGGCGTTCTCTACCAGATTTTCTGCCTTCATGACATCCAGTACAGCGATGGCTGCCGCACATGCCAGGTGGTTTCCACCGAATGTGGTACCTAACTGTCCGTATACCGGAGTGAATTTCGGGCTGATGAGCACTCCCGCCATCGGGAATCCGTTACCGATACCTTTGGCTACAGTAATCATGTCCGGGCGGATGCCGTCATACTGGTGTGAGAAGAACTTACCGCTTCGGCCATAGCCTGACTGGATTTCATCCAATATCAATACTGTTCCGTTTTCGTCACAGGCCTGACGGATGGCTTGCATGAATCCCGGTGCCGGTACCTGGATACCTCCCACACCTTGGATTCCTTCAATGATGACGGCGCAGACGTCTCCTTTGGCAAGTTCGGCCTTCATGGCATCTACATCGTTCCACGGCAGGTAGGTTACGTGTCCGTTATCGTTTACAGGAGCGATGATTTTCGGATTGTTGGTAACCTCTACGGCCAGTGAAGTACGTCCGTGGAAGGCTTTTGCGAAAGAGACGATACGGGTACGTCCGTTGTAGAAGGATGCCAGTTTCAGCGCATTTTCGTTGGCTTCAGCACCCGAATTGATGAGGAAGAGCTGGTAATCGTCATAGCCGCACATGGCTCCCAGACGGTCTGCTACTTCCTGTTGCAGCTTGTTGATGACTGAATTGGAATAGAATCCCAGCGAAGCTACCTGTTTACTGATAGCCTCTACGTAATGCGGATGTGCATGGCCGATGGAGATGACGGCATGTCCTCCGTACAGATCCAGATATTCCTGGCCTTTGTCGTCCCATACGTGACAACCTTTTCCTTTGACGATGTTTACGTCAAACAGTGGATATACGTCGAATAATTTCATGTCTCTCAATTAAAAAATTAACAACTAAAAATTAAAAACGAAGTACATGTACGATTGACATGATCCTCTGTTTTTAATTTTTACTTTAATTATTTTTCCTTAGAATGCGCTCGGCTTCAGTTTAAGACCGGTCGTTTCTTCCAGATTGAACATCAAGTTCATGTTATGTACGGCCTGTCCGCTGGCACCTTTCAGCAGGTTGTCGATGCAGGAAACAATCAGTAGCTTGTCGCCGAACTTTTCCAGATGGATAAGGCATTTGTTGGTGTTCACTACCTGTTTCAGGTCGATGTTCTTGTCTACGATGTGTGTGAACGAGTCTTCCGCATAATAGTCTTCATACATCTTGATGATTTCCGGTAGTTCTACCTTGGTTTTGACCACCAGTGTAGCAAAGATTCCGCGCGGGAAATCGCCACGGTATGGAATGAAATCGATATCGGCCTGAAAACTGTTCTGCAACTGCTTGAGTGACTGCTTGATTTCAGGCACGTGCTGGTGGCTGAACGGTTTATAGATACTCAGGTTGTTGTTTCGCCAGCTGAAGTGACTGGTAGCTCCTGGTTTCACGCCGGCTCCTGTACTTCCGGTGATGGCGTTAACGGAGATGTCATCGTTCAGCAGAAGATGTTTAGCCAGTGGCAGTAAGCCCAGCTGGATACAGGTGGCGAAACATCCCGGATTGGCTACATGCTTGCTGTGACAGATGGCACGGCGATTCAGTTCCGGCAAACCGTAAACGAAATCGTGGTCATCGCTCTTGATGCGGTAGTCCATTGACAGGTCGATGATTTTCAGATCCTCCGGTACCTGATGGCTGTCCATAAACTTTTTTGTATCGCCATGAGCGGTGCAGAAGAACAAAACATCGATGCTGTCGAGCGGAAGCTCGTCCGTGAAGACCAAGTCGGTTTCGCCGTACAAGCCTTCGTGTACATCGGTAATCTTGTTGCCTGCGTTACTGGAACTGTTGATGAATTTGATTTCTACATCCGGATGGTTGATGAGCAGGCGAATCAGTTCGCCTGCCGTATATCCTGCTCCTCCGATAATACCTGCTCTTATCATACGTCAGCTTCGTCTTTGTGGTTGGCGTAATAGGCACGAAGTGGAGTAGAAAGTACCTTGATAAATCCTTTGGCATCTTCGGCAGTCCAGCCTTTCTGCATTTCGCCGTATTCGCCAAATTTGTTCTTCACCAAATCATCTTTCGAGTTAACACCTACGGTAGAGAAGCAGTATGGGCGCAGTTCCAGAATGGCTGTACCGTTTACGTTACGCTGTGATTCCTGAAGCATGGCTTCGATATCACGCATCACCGGTTCCAGGTATTCACTTTCGTGCAGGAACATACCATACCAGTTGGCTACCTGGTCTTTCCAGTATTGCTGCCATTTGCTCAATGTATATTTTTCAAGGAACTTGTGGGCACCGATAATCAGCATCGGAGCAGCGGCTTCGAAACCGACACGTCCTTTGATACCGATAATCGTATCACCTACGTGCATGTCACGGCCGATACCGTAGGCGGCACCGATTTCTTCCACTTTCTGGATAGCCTTGATTTTGTCTTCGAACACTTCTCCGTTTACAGCATAGAGTTCACCTTTCTTGAATTCCAGCTTCAGCTGTTCGCTTCCGGTCTTTGTTACCTGTTTCAAGTAAGCACTTTCCGGCAATCCTTGGGTAGAGTCAAGGATTTCGCCTCCGCAGATAGAGGTTCCCCAGATACCTACGTTGTAGGAGTATTTCAGTTTGGTGAAATCAGCTTCGAAACCGTGCTCTTTCAGGTAGTTGATTTCATAGTCACGGCTCAAAGCCATGTCACGTGTCAGGGTAATGATTTCTACACCAGGGGCCATAACCAGGAAGGTCATGTCGAATCGTACTTGGTCGTTTCCGGCGCCGGTTGAGCCATGTGCTATAGCATGTGCACCGATTTCGTTGGCGTAACGGGCAATAGCCAGTGCCTGGAAGATACGTTCTGAACTTACAGATATAGGGTATGTACCGTTGCGCAGGACATTTCCGAATACCATGTATTTCAGACTCTTTTCGTAATATTCGTGGGTTACATCAAGAGTTACATATTTTGTGGCGCCCAATTTGTAGGCATTTTCTTCGTTCTTCTTCAGTTGTTCTTCGCTGAATCCGCCGGTATTGGCACAAGCCGCGTATACCTCGTAACCTTTTTCCTTGGCAAGGTACATGACTGTAAATGATGTATCCAAGCCACCGCTGAATGCTACTACTACTTTCTTCTTTTCTTCCATATTCCTGATTTTTTAGTTTTTCACTTGATAAATTGATTAAGGTCGCAGTCGGCGGATAGCCTATCTTTGGGTGTGTGGCCAATCTGTTTCCTTATCGTCTGTATATTTTAAAAGTTGGTGACTTTATCGTCCAGGTGCAAGGACGGGTCGTATAACATGGCTGTACAGATGCAGAACTTACGGTTTTTGGCCATAAGAATTTCATGGTTGATACAGCCTTCACATCCTTTCCAGAAAGATTCGTCGTCTGTCAGTTCATTGAAGGTGACAGGTACGTATCCCAGTTCTGTATTCATCTTCATGACAGCTGCTCCTGAAGTCAGACTGAAGATTTTGGCTTTCGGCCATCGGAGTCGTGCCAGTGTAAAAGAGGCATGTTTGATACGTTTAGCCAAACCGCAACCGCGGTATTTAGGGTGTACAATCAGTCCCGAAGTGGCTACGTATTCCTTATTTCCCCATGATTCGATGTAAGTGAAACCGGCAAAGTCGTCGCCACACAAAGCGATGATGGCTTTACCTTCTTTCATTTTTGTAGCTACATATTCGTGTGTGCGTTCTGCAATTCCTGTACCGCGTACTTTGGCGGCTTCCCGGATAGTGTCCAGGATGGTATCAACGTATGCTTCGTGTGAAGCATCGGCTACCATGACATCTATTTGCGGTTTAGTGCTATCCATTTTTTATTTAGTTGTTATTTAGTTATATTCGGAATGAGGTTTGATAAGGTGTGTATCACATCGTGGCGGGAATGTCCCTCGCGGATGATGAGCATGATGGTGTCATCGCCTGCTATTGTACCGATGATTTCGTGGAAATTATGGTCATCGATGTCATAGGCTAAGCTACTGGCATATCCCGGACGTGTCTTTATAACCGCAATGTTTCCTGAGAACTCGATTGACATGAACCCGTTGTATCTGAGCCCGTCGTGCGTATTCGGAACATCAGAAATGCGTTTGTATAGGGTATTGTTGGGCAATACATAGACATAATTGCCGCTGATGCTGGCAGCTTTGGCCACTTTCAACTGCTTCAGGTCGCGTGAAAGTGTGGCTTGTGTCAGTTGGTAACCTTCCTTACACAACTCCTGCAAGAGTTCTTCCTGACTTCTGATCTCTTTGGACGAGATAATCATCTTTATGGAATCCAGTCTGTTGTTCTTGTTCTTCATTGCATAATTATTCTTTACAGGTTGCAAAAGTACGGATATTTTTTAATTATGATGCATAAAACTGCGATTTTTTGTGTGTTTATTCTAAATTATTCTTAAAATCATGAATAAATAACCAACTGTAGGAGAATAATTCTGCAAGTGGACGAATAAGACCTTGTTTCCTTACTTTTCCCGACAGGCTGAAATCTGAAACCTTTTCATTATCTTTACTGCCATAACTTATAGTATAGTGGTATGAAAACAGATTTGTTGGCAGCCGGAAAAGATCCGATGGGAGCTGCCATTCTGGATTATTGGCAAAAAGGAAAAACAGGCAGATTACGTGTCTTTTCTTCACAGTTTGATGAAGATGAGATTCCTGTAGAAACTTTGTTTCGTAGTTTGGAGGAGATGCCTGAACTGGAACAGAGAGCTTTGCAGATGGCTCAAGGGCGTATTCTGGACGTAGGTGCCGGAAGCGGTTGTCATTCGCTGGTCTTGCAGGAAATGGGGAAGGATGTGCTGAGTATCGACATTTCGCTTCTTTCTGTACAGGTAATGACAGAACGGGAACTTGATGCCCGACAAGTGAATTTATTTGATGAACATTTTGTAGAGCGGTTTGATACCATCTTGATGCTGATGAACGGTTCAGGTATTATCGGTAAACTGGCTAATTTGGAAGTGTTTTTCCAGCGTATGAAATGTCTGCTGAATCCCGGTGGTTGTATATTGATGGATTCCAGTGACCTCCGTTACTTGTTCGAAGACGAGGACGGCAGTTTTCTGATTGACCTGGCCGCTGATTATTACGGAGAAATTGATTTCCGGATGCAATACAAGCAAGTGAAGGGAGATACTTTCGATTGGCTGTATATCGACTTCGATACATTAAGCATGTATGCCTCTCAGTTCGGGTTTATTGCAGAAAAGGTGTTGGAAGGAGAACATTATAATTACCTGGCCAAGCTGAGTCAGCGCTGATGAGGCCAGGTAAGGATAAGAATCCTCGGAATTACAAACCAGTATAGTTCCGTGGATTCTTATGCGTATACTTATGCAAGTATCTTGAAGTGACGCAAAGCGTTCAGGATACCATCATCGTCTACCGAAGTGGTGACGTAGTTGGCAGCAGCCTGTATTTCCGGAGAGGCGTTCCCCATCGCTACTCCGATACCGGCATGTTTCAGCATTGGAATATCGTTTCCTCCGTCACCGAAAGCCATGGTCTCTTCCAGGCGAAGGCTGTAATAGGCAATGACTTCATCAATTCCCCGGCTCTTGCTGTTGCCACGGGCAATGATATCTGCAAAGAGCGGATGCCAGCGCATCGGTTCGCAGTGGGGAAGCACCTGTCGGAAAATCTCTTCATCGGCTTCGGCTTTGAAATAGCCCATCGTCTGTAGGATGTCTGTCTGGAGCGCTTCTTCAATGGGGCGTACCGGTGGAACCGGTATGGCTATCAGTCGGCTGATTTCTTCTACGTCGGCGTTGACGTGTGTGATGAACCACTCGTTGTCGTGTACAAAGACAAAGGGGTAATCATGATTTTTGCAGTAGCTGACCAATTGTTCGATATCGTTGGGAGGAATGCTTCCTTTGTAGATGTCGTGATAGTCGGCTGTAAAACAGTGGGCGCCATTCAAGGTGATGTATCCGTCAAATTCCAGATCATCGAGATTGTTGATAAGCAGTTTCGGGCGTCCGGTAGCGATGAACAGTTTGACTCCTTGCTCATGGAGCTGTTTCAAAGCTTTGCGGGTGGATTCAGGAACTGTATGTGTGCGGAATGAAACCAGTGTTCCGTCGATATCGAAAAAGATGGCTTTTATCATAACGGGTCGTTTTGTTAGTTTTGTGCGACAAAGATACGAAATCTGATACAAAAACTCTATATTTGCCTTCCAGTATAGAATATTTTAAATCAGAAGTACATGGACTATCAGTATACAAAGCTAGCAGTCAAAATAGGCAGTAATGTGCTGACCCGTAAAGACGGTACACTGGATGTGACCCGTATGTCTGCCTTAGTCGACCAGGTAGCTGAACTGCATAAGGCAGGAGTAGAGATTGTTTTGGTCTCTTCGGGAGCTGTGGCATCCGGACGGAGCGAAATCAAACCGTCGCGGAAGTTGGATAGTGTGGACCAGCGGCAATTGTTTTCAGCGGTGGGACAGGCCAAGTTGATAAACCGTTATTATGAGCTTTTCCGCGAGCACGGTATTGCTGTGGGGCAAGTGCTGACGACGAAAGAAAGTTTCGGTACCCGCCGCCATTACCTGAATCAGCGTAACTGCATGCGGGTGATGCTGGAAAACGGAGTTATTCCGATAGTGAATGAGAATGACACGATTTCGGTAACGGAGCTGATGTTTACCGATAACGATGAACTCTCGGGCATGATTGCGTCTATGATGGATATGCAGGCGCTGATTATTCTGAGTAACATCGACGGTATCTATAACGGGTCTCCTTCACAGCCGGGTACTTCAGTTATCCGGGAAGTGGAACAAGGAAAGGATTTGTCAGACTATATACAAACTGAGAAATCCGGTTTCGGGCGAGGAGGTATGCTCACGAAGACGACAATAGCCCGTAAAGTTGCTGATGAAGGCATTTCGGTAATCATCGCCAATGGGAAGAAGGACAATATCCTGATTGATATTTTGCAACATCCCGAACAGACTGTGTGTACCCGGTTCATTCCGGCAGACTCGGATGTGTCGAGTGTCAAGAAATGGATTGCTCACAGTGAAGGATTCGCTAAAGGAGAACTGCACCTGAACGAGCAGGCGGTAACAGCTTTGAGAGGGAAAAAGGCTGTCAGTGTACTGCCGGTAGGAGTCACTCGCATTGAGGGTGATTTTGAAAAGGATGACCTGGTGAAAATCATGGATGCCCGTGGCAGACAGGTTGGCGTGGGCCGTATCACAGTTGATTCGACCGAAGCCCGTGAGATGCTGGGTATGCATGGCCAGCGTCCGTTGGTACATTATGATTATCTGTATCTGGAATAAGGCAAAGACATACCTTGGGGTAGCCCCAAGGTATGTTGCAGACAAAGCGCTTCACAGCGTGACCTAATTGTCAGACAAAAACTTAGAATCGGTACATGATTGTTGCCAACGGGACAAATTGTCCACCTTCGATAATCTGATATTTGGCTTCTACTCCCACGCACCAGTTAGTGCCCAGATTGAGTTGTGCGCCTACACCGACATTGGCTCCAACCCAGCCGTCAGTTTCGCTTTCTCCTTCATAAGATGCTTTTCCGTGCATGTAGGTCAGACCCACTAACGGATAAAGTTTGAAACTTTCTCCATGCAGTACATTCCAATGTAAATCTACATTGATATCCCAATAATTGTAATCTATTTCTTCACCATAGCCTATGTCCTCCGAAGTCTTGAAATAGTAATTGAAAGACGGGGCTATGCTGAGTTGCTCAATGATATCATATTGAGCTCTCACACCGATAAAAGGTTTGGAAATGTCAGTTCCGTAACCGATATTTATACCAGCTCCCCACTTATTCTCTTGGGCAAATGTTGTCACCGATGCGATGCAACACATCACAATGAATAGAAATAGTTTTTTCATACACCTGTTGTTTTAAATTAGTATTAGATTGAACTATCACAAAGCTATGAAAAATGTTATTTCGGCGGATAAATGACTTTTGGAAAGGTGTCCCATTTGTGTGAAATGGGACACTTTTGGATGGATGAAACTACTTTTGGGACTTTCTGAGGCTGGCTTCTAGGCCATTCCTGTTATTTTTCCAGGTACTTCAGAGGAGATACTCCGTATTTTCTCATGAAGTTCCGATAAAAGGTGGAGCGTGAAGTGAAACCGGATTGGAACATCAGTTCCTTGACATTTTTCTCCGGGCATGTATCTGCCAGCTGCTTGAAAAATTCCAACCGCAATGAACAGATGTATTCCCGGAATCCGGTATATCCGCTACTTTTGATGGCTTCGGATACAGACGATTCTTTTTGGTTCAAGGTTGTTGCCAAATCTTGGATGCTGTAATGCTGGTCAGTGAATGCCAAGGTCTGTTTGAGTGTATCTTCTATGGTGCCGAAAAGGGGGAGTACTTGCATCTCGTTTTGTTGGACTGTGGATACTTTTTCCGGGCTTTTCTCGTTGTAGAGCATTTGAGTATGTGTGGAGAAAGGATTCTCATTGAACAGGTATTCGAAAGAAAAAACCAGGGTAAACACGATGGCCGTAATTCCGAATAAGTTGAATATGAATTCATTGATACTCAACGTAAACAGAATGTATATGACGAGGAACAACATCATGAATCCGATGAACAGATACATTTCTTTGTTGATTTTCCGGTATGCTTTGTGATGAGCAATGGGATAGAGCGCGAAGGCTGTCGGTGTGATGATGGTAATCAAGAATATGATACATCGGAGGAGTACATCTGTTTTCCCCAGGTTCGGGAATACTTCTGAAAGAGATAGGATAGGAGTGAAGTGTCCGTTGAAACCAAGATAACTTAAACCGGTAGTGACAGTTATGAGTGGTAATAACTGGAGAATCAGGATTCGGAACGGTGTCAGATACCCCGGGCAGAGTGATGCTGTTGGGAAAAGGCAGACGATACTGGCTGGAATATACCATTTCAGCATTTTCTCAATGTTCAGTAAATCCGTGAAGCGGTAATTGGGAGTATCTGTTACAATCATCAGCCAACCGATATTTTCCCAAATGAAGACTGCGCCGATACAAACGGCAATCATGCCCCAATAGCGTTTCTGATTGTTGTCTTTTGCCTGAAACGTCAAGACACATCCGATGATACAGGCCAACATATCGAATGCCAGTTCTACTGATAAATATAAAGTCCCCATATTTTTGTCTTTTATGCTCTGTCTTTTGTGCAAAAATATAATTTTTTCCTTGATTTCCTAACTAAAAGAAATTATTGAAGGCTTTATACCGGTTTTTTATGCTGGATGTTTGTCTAATTGTATATTCCTGTAATCGGTTCTAAACGAAACGGGCTGTTATCCACATGACAGATAACAGCCCGTAGAATAATACTATATTTAAGAGAACAATTGTTTACTTACGTACTTTCTTTGCTTCTTTAGCTTCTTTCTTGGCGATTTTTGCCCATTCCTTAGCACCTTCTTCTTTCAGTTTGGCAGTAGCTTCCTGAGCGGCTTTCATAGCTTCTGCTTCTGCTTCCGGAGTAGCAAATGCATGTTTGAATCCTTTTACATCGTTCCAGTGACCGCGTGTGAAATCCGGGAAGGCAACTGCGGCACAACCGTTATCCATAGAGATGGCACCCAGTTCGGCCAGTGAACACCATTCAGCCAAGTCGTATACGTCCATATCCAATGGCAGACCGTTCTGCAGGCAGTATACCAGACGGCTGTCCATGATGAAGTCCATACCACCGTGACCACCTACTTCCTTGGCCATTTCACCGTATTTCTTCAGAATCGGATGTTCGTATTTGGCTACCAGTGCATCCATTTCTTCTTTCGGCAAGAAAGAGTGTGAACTCAGGTTGTCTACTTTCGGCTGAACACCTGAAGCGCTCATTTGAGCAGCATCTACTGCATAACCTTCAATCGGATACTTGTTGGCGAAACCTTTGGTACCTGTCAGCTGATACAGACGGTTGTATGGTTGCGGAGTCATCACATTGTGCTGGATTTCGATGACTTTTCCGTTTGCGGTACGAATCAACGTAGTAGAGTGGTCACCGTTACGGAAATTGTCGCAAGCCTCACCACTGGCTTTTTCAACCAGTTCTTTACCGATAACTGATTTGGTATCCATAGCTACCAGGGTAGTCATACGGTCGCCACGGTGAATATCCAATGCCTGAGCCACAGGGCCTAAGCCGTGAGTAGCGTAAACATCGCCACGGTTTTCCATGTTGTAGCGCAGACGCCAGCCTAACTTGTCTTCTTTGCCGTTCTTCCAGTAATAAGGCCAGAAATCACTCAAGTTATGGATGTAGGCACCCTGTGCACGCAGGATTTCACCGAATACGCCCTGCTGTGCCATGTTCAGTGTATTCATTTCGAACCAGTCGTAGCAGCAGTTTTCCAGAATCATGCAGTGCTTGCGTGTCTTTTCACTCAAATTGATGAGTTCCCAGCACTGTTCCAGATTCATGGCAGACGGAACTTCGATGGCTACGTTCTTTCCATGTTCCAATGCATATTTAGCTACCGGGAAATGATGGTCCCAGTCTGTTGCGATATATACCAAGTCAATGTCTTCACGTTCGCACAGTGCTTTGTAGCCTTCAGCACCTGAATATACGTCTGCTTTCGGCAAGCTGGCCTTACGTAAGAATTTCTGGCAGTTTTCTGCACGTTCCTGTTCATAATCACACAAAGCCACGATGTCCACTCCCGGAATATAGGTAAAGCGTTCTACGGCACCTGGGCCACGCATACCTAATCCTACAAATCCTACGCGGACAACATTCATTTTAGGTACAGTCAGTCCCAATACATGTTCTTGTCCGGCCGGGCGTTCTGGAGTATCAACAACGATGGTTCCTTTGTCCCAATGCCATTTGGTAGATGGTGACAATGATTGTGCTTGAGTGCTTACTGGGGTGATAGTCAATGCAATGCATGCAAAAGCACCCAAAAATAGGTTAGAAAGGTTTTTCATAATGTTTAGGAGTTATTGTTTCAATGTTCGAAATTAACTAATTTGCATACATGGTTGTGTTTCTGTTAGCGTTTTTTAGGATTTTAACGTGTGCTGGGTGTTACGATTGGATAAGATAGTATGAGGTGGGTAATGATATCCTTTCTACTTTTGTACAAATAGAAAGACGGCTTGGTACTTCTGTGTGGTTGTAAAATGTTTTTAGTTGGGGACTGGAATGTTTTCAACCGGCTGTAGAAGGTTGGGTAAGTCTTTTTTATGGTTATCTTTGTAGGTAAACGAACTATCTAATATCATAAAATGAACGAATATGAAACAGATTAAGAATTTGGCGCTCGCCTCAGTCCTTTGTGCCGGTTCGTATGTAGCGGGAATGTCCCAGCAGGTCGCACCGGCTATTCCGGCAGATCCGGTTATCGAACAGAATATCCAGAACTGGTTGAAGAAAATGACACTGGAGGAGAAAATCGGTCAGATGTGTGAAATTACAGTCGATGTAGTGACAGATTTTCCGGGTAGTAAGGATGGTTTCAAGTTGAGTGAAGCCATGCTTGATACGGTTATCGGGAAATATAAAGTAGGTTCCATCCTGAATGTACCGTTGAGCGTCGCCCAAAAGAAAGAAGTATGGGCTGCGGCTATCAAGCAGATCCAGGACAAGTCAATGAAAGAAATCGGTATCCCTTGTATTTATGGTGTAGACCAGATTCATGGTACCACCTATACGCTGGACGGAACATTATTCCCGCAAGGAATTAATATGGGGGCTGCTTTCAACCGTGAGCTGACTCGTCGCGGTGCAGAAATTTCGGCCTATGAAACGAAGGCAGGATGCATTCCCTGGACTTATGCACCGGTGGTTGATTTAGGGCGTGACCCACGTTGGCCACGTATGTGGGAGAATTACGGTGAAGACTGTTACGTAAATGCCGAGATGGGAGTAGCCGCTATCCAGGGCTTCCAGGGAACGGACCCGAATCATATCGGACCGAATCATGTGGCTGCCTGTGTGAAACATTACATGGGATATGGTGTCCCTGTTTCCGGTAAAGACCGTACTCCTTCGGCTATTCCCCGTACAGATTTGCGTGAAAAGCATTTTGCTCCGTTCCTGGCAGCCATCAAGGCCGGTGCCCTTTCACTGATGGTCAATTCTGCTGTAGATAACGGGATGCCTTTCCATGCCAATAAGGAACTGCTGACCGATTGGCTGAAACGTGATTTGAACTGGGACGGTATGATTGTAACCGACTGGGCGGATATCAACAACCTTTGTGTGCGCGACCACATTGCCGCCACTAAAAAAGAGGCTATCAAGATTGCCATCAATGCCGGTATTGATATGTCGATGGTTCCTTATGAAGTCAGCTTCTGCGATTATCTGAAAGAACTGGTCGAGGAGGGTGAAGTGCCTATGAGCCGTATTGATGATGCGGTAGCCCGTGTCCTCCGGTTGAAATACCGGTTGGGCTTGTTCGAAAAACCGGATTGGGATATCAAGGCTTATGATAAATTCGGTTCGGCCGAGTTTGCTGCCGATGCGTTGCAGGCTGCCGAAGAATCGGAAGTATTGTTGAAGAACGAAGGAAACATCTTGCCTTTGGCCAAAGGAAAGAAGATTCTGCTGGCCGGTCCGAATGCCAATTCCATGCGTTGTCTGAACGGTGGTTGGTCTTACAGCTGGCAAGGACACCGGGCAGACGACTGCGCGCAGGCCTACAACACCATTTATGAAGCGTTATGCAATAAATATGGAAAAGAAAACATCATTTATGAACCGGGGGTAACCTACGCTCCTTATAAGAATGATAACTGGTGGGAAGAAAATGCGCCGGAAATCGAAAAATCGGTTGCGGCTGCCGCTCAGGCCGATGTCATCATCGCTTGTGTAGGCGAAAATTCTTATTGCGAGACTCCGGGGAATATGAACGACCTAACGATGTCTGCCAATCAGCGTAACCTGGTGAAGGCATTGGCTGCCACCGGCAAACCTGTGGTACTGGTATTGAACCAAGGCCGTCCGCGTATCATCAACGATATCGAACCGTTGGCTAAGGCTGTGGTCAATGTCATGTTACCGGGTAATTACGGTGGAGACGCTTTGGCAAACTTGCTGGCCGGTGATGCCAACTTCAGTGCAAAGATGCCGTTTACTTATCCGAAATACATCAATTCATTGGCTACATACGATTATAAACCTTGTGAAAACATCGGTCAGATGGGGGGTAATTATAACTACGATGCCGTGATGGATGTACAGTGGCCGTTCGGCTTCGGTTTGAGCTACACAACTTATAACTATAGCAACCTGAAGGTGGATAAATCTCAGTTTACCGCCGACGATGAACTGGTGTTTACAGTCGATGTAACCAATACCGGAAAGGTGGCCGGAAAGGAAAGCGTACTGCTTTTCTCTAAAGATATGGTGGCCAGCAGTACTCCTGACAACATCCGTCTGCGTAACTTCGAAAAGATTGAGCTCCAGCCGGGAGAAACCCAAACAGTGACCCTGAAGTTGAAGGGAAGTGATTTGGCCTTTGTCGGTTATGACGGAAAATGGAGACTGGAACAAGGAGACTTCAAGGTGAAGTGTGGAGACCAGTGGATTGACTTGCAATGTACGGCAACCAAAATCTGGGATACTCCGAACAGATAATCATAAATAGATTTATTAGTGGTAAGGTTTTAGTTTTGGGGTAAAAGATGTAGAATCCTGGAGAGCGGAATGTTCTTCAGGATTCTTTTTGTATATCCGTAGGATACTTCGTGGATATTGGATGATTTCCCTTTGTTGATTTCTGATATTCAATGGATTGTACCTGGCAAAAAACGTCCTCATGTTTCAGGCAAAACATGAGGACGTTTTATCATAAACGAACGTTCGTTTGAGGTAAAACAAACGTTTGTTTTGGGAAATGGGGCTACCAGCGGTCGGTTCTGAACGGAATGACCGGCATTCCCCGGTGATTTTTCAGGTTCCCTATCTGGAAATTCCGGAAGCAATAACGTACGGCTACCGGTTCTTTCACCTTATCCGATTTTACCAGGATGGTTTTCTTGTTTGTATCGAGCGTGGCGGTTGCCGGATGGAATGTCCGGTCGGCTCCGGCTATTTCGAATCCTTCGATACCGGACCACGGACTGAATCCGTCGCTGGCATTGTCGAAAGCGATTTCAGCGGTATCACCGTGGATATCCATACTGCGGTAGGTAGGATAATCGGCAGCAATGCTGTGATAGCCGTAGGTCTTGTTCAGTGCCAGATAGGCCAGCCGGTTGCCTACTTCCCGTTTCTGGCAAGGATGTATCTGAGGCTTTTCGAACGGATAGACCAAATCGTTGGTACAGACTATGCCGCTGTGAGCGATGGTAGTGGCGGCACGGAACTGGGCTTCACGCAGCAAAGCTCCGCCAATCCCTTCGCCATAATCGTAAGGAGCAATCTCTACCAGATAGAACGGCAGTTCTCCTTGAGCAAAATCTTTTCGCCAGCGGTCGACCATTGTTTTCAGCCGTTCGGTATAGGTATCGTGCTTCCCTACATTCGATTCCCCCTGATACCAGAGAAAACCCTTTATGGTATACCGGCTCAACGGCTTCAGCATTCCGTTGTACATGACGGTAGGAGTCAGGTAATTCCATTCCTGTCCTTCTGCAGGCGCTTGGATTTCCTTTTTCAGGTCTACGTCCGGATAGTTTTTAACGATTTCTTCGGGTAGCCACCCTTCTACCCGCGAACCTCCCCAGGCACAGGAGATGATACCTACCGGTACCTGAAGCACCCGGTTCAACATTTGGGCGAAACTGAAGGCTGTGGCGCTGAACCACGGAGCTGTATCGGGGTTGGTTTCCTGCCAGCTTCCCTTTGCCTCTTCCTGTGGGGTGAGTGCCCCTGTCTTGGCAATTGTGGCTACACGGATTCCTTTCCATTCGCCGGCGGTGGCAATGGTTTCGTTGGCATTTTCTATCGGGCAGTTCCAGAAACCGTTCAACGGCATTTCCATGTTCGATTGTCCGGTACAGAACCATACTTCACCGATGAGGATATTGGCCAGACGGGTATGTTCGCCGTCGGAGAAATCAATTTGTTGCGGTGTGTAGCTGGCACTCGGTGTCGTAAGGCGGGCTGTCCAGTTTCCGTTGCTGTCGGCCTGTACTGTTATTGTCTCACGGCTCCAGGAAGGAGAAATATGTACGTTCGCGTTTGGTGTGGCGGTTCCCCATAAGTTCACTTCGGTCTGCTGTTGCAGTACCATGTTGTCGCTTAGTATCTCAGGCAGTTTTACTTTTGCCTGTGCAGGCCCGCTGCCCAACAAGGACAGCAGGCACAATCCTGTCAGTAGTCTTTTCATAATCCCATTTGTTTCCAGAGCCATTGATTCCATGCTGCATACTGTTCTTCGTACCAGAAGTGCTTGGTCTCCAGATACGGATGAAGTTCTTTCGGTGCAGTGATGATGTTATAGGTAGCGTAGGTGGAGGTCGGCGGACATACGTCGTCGTTGTATCCCCAGCTGAACCATCCGGGAACGGTAATCCGGCGGGCGAAGTTCACCATATCATAATAGTCGGCAGTCTGTAGCCGTTCCTGTGACGGATTCGGGAAATAACGGAAATAGTGAGGCCATCCCCCTGCCCGGTGGTTCAGGTGTGCCCGATGGTCGCACATGGCCGGATGAATGGCGGCATAGAAGGTGATGCGTTTGTCGAGGGCAGCTGTAACGATAGAGAGGGCACCTCCTTGGCTCGAACCGGTTACACCGATGGTCTTTCCGTCGTGTTGAGGCAGTGAGGCGATGAAATCGACAGCACGGAGCGCTCCGATGAAGACCCGTTTGTAATAGATATTGTCGCGGTTGTTGTCATTCTGGTACTGGTAATTGTAAAGTGCTCCCTGGGCCAGTTCGTCATAAATGGCTTGTGGCAGGTTGACAGGGATTCCGTGGACGCCGATTTCCAGCGTGATGGCCCCTTTCGAGGCCGTTTCCACATCGCCGAAATAGGGGCGGACACCGGCACCGGGCACACGGAGCAGGGCGGGATATTTGCCGGGGGCTTTGGGCATGCAGAGGATGCCGAAGGTACGGGACCCTTGACGGATATTCTGGAAACTGACGTGATAGACATTCACAAGGTCTGTACAGCGTTCCGGCAGGAGTTCCATGGTCGGTGACAGGGGAACCTGACGGGCTTCCTTCAGGCTGTTTTCCCAAAACGCATCGAAATCGCTGGGGTCGACTGCGTAGGGTTTGATTTTCTCCGGTTCGTAGGCGGCGGTAGCCATGCCTTCGTATGTCCTTTCACCTACATGAGCTATTACTTTGCAGCGGAAAAATCCTGGTTTGTCCATACTGCCGCTCAGTATCTTCTTTCCGTCTTTCAGCAAGACTCCTTCTTCCTGTTCGGTAGGGTACCATTCAGGTCCCAATTCGTAATCTATCTTTACGTCTGGAAGCAGGTTCTGTGCCTTGTATACCTGTACGGTGAAGGTACATTTTTCTTTTAACTGGTATGTCCAGTCTGTGTGGTCGGGAGAGACTACTACCCGGATTTCACTACCCCTGATCTGTGCCAGAACTGGTACTGTACAAAGAAACAGCAGCAGGTTGGTTATCCAAATAAATCTGTTTTTTTTCATGGTATATCTGTTTTTAAGATTTAATCATTATGTGCAGTGTACTCACTGCATCATAGCGAATACACTGCACATCTCTAGATTTTGTAGCTTATCAGATTTCTTCCAACAGCAAGACACGGCTTGCGTAGTCGTTCTGTTTATGATAGTCTACAATGTGTTTGTATGGAATTTCAAGTCCGTTATTCATCAGAAATTCTCCGCTGAAGGATTTGCCTTCGAAACTTAATGGCTGGTTGTCTATGCGGTTCAGTTCCTTGATACGGTATTGTTTGTCCGGATTCAGCCCGGCCATCTTTACACGGGGCAGGTGTTCGTTGACGAAATGTTCGGTTTTCCACCAATAAAATACGGCCTTGTCTTTTTTCGGAGTGGTGTACATCAGTGAAGCTACGCCCAGGTGGTCGTACGGAGAAACCAGGCGGTAAATGTCACCGAACTGGACAATCGGACGAATCTGTTTGTAGTCGGCAATGGCCTGTTTGCAGAGTGCCTTTTCTTCGTCGGTCATGTTCTTCGGTTGGATTTCCATGCCCAGACGTCCGCTCATAGCTACATCAATGCGGTATTTCAGTGGAATGGTGCGGAAAGTCTGATGGTTCGGTGCGGCACTGATGTGCGAAGCCATGGCAATGGCCGGGAAGAAATACGAAGTTCCCCACTGCATGTAGATTCGCTGTAAGGCATCGGTATTGTCGCTTACCCAAAATTCATCGAAGTAGGGCAGGCATCCCCAATTGGCACGTCCGCCTCCACTGGCACAAGCCTGGATGGTCAAGTCTGGATATTTGGCACGGATACGTTGACATACCTTCTCAAATCCCCGATGATATTCAATGTACATATGACTTTGGTTCTCTTTAGACAAATATTGAGAACCGTGGTTCATGATAGGCATATTAGCATCCCATTTGATGTAATCGATTTCCAGATATTGGGTCATTAAATCGTCTACTACTTTAAATACGAAATCCTGTACTTCCGGATTGGCTAAATCGAGTACCACTTGTGTACCTCCACGTCCCAGTACCGGTTCACGTTCCGGAGCCTTCAGAATCCAGTCCGGATGTTTTTCGTATAATTCACTGGTAGTATTTGACATTTCCGGCTCAATCCAGATACCGAATTTGATACCATGCTTTTTCGCGTCGCGGAGCAGTCCTTCGATTCCTTCGGGAAGTTTCCGTTTATCAACTACCCAATCGCCCAAAGAAGAATTGTCCGTATTACGTGGGTATTTGTCGCCGAACCATCCGTCGTCCATTACAAACAGTTCACCGCCCATCGAAGCAATGTCACCCATCATCTGGTCCATACCGGCTTGGTTAATATCGAAATAGACTCCTTCCCAGCTGTTCAGCAGAATCTTGCGGGGAATATTTCCATGTGCCAGTTTGTAGGTACGTCCCCAGCGGTGAAAATTACGGCTGGCACCGCTCAGGCCTTCCTGGCTATATGTTAAAGCCAAGGCTGGAGTTTGGAACTTTTCACCTTTTACCAGATTGTAAGCAGAGTTTTCTTCATTAATACCGGCATAGAACTGGTGGTATTCGCTGTCGTCTGTATCGATACGTAGTTTATAGTTTCCAGTGTAGCACAATGCAGCTCCAATAACATTGCCTGTATTTTCTTGAGGTTTTCCATCCAATGAGAACATAACTTCAGCATGAGCCGTATGTGAGTTGCGACCTCCATCCTTGTTTTTGATGATTTTCATACCGGGAGTCAGTGCTTCTTGTACTAGCCGCCCTTCGTTGGCCCAGGAGCCGGATAAGGAAGACAGCCATACATTTCCACGACGGATGGGCAGATAGGCGGAAGCGAACTGGTTTAATACTACCGGTTTTTTTTCATTATGGCTGATTTCTGTCCAGGTTTCAATGACATCTACGTCCTTGTATGCCTTGTAGCATACGTCTACATAGAAAGGATATACTTTGTCTTTCAGTTGGATGGTGGTCAGATTGGCTTCTTGAGTCTGGTCAGTATCGACTTTAACGACTTCCATCTGCAGGCTCATGTTTCCGTCCGCATGTTTGACTGCCAGCGCTGTTTCGCTCGGGCAATTCATACCGTATACCGGATATGCGTCGAGGGTGGCACTTCCGGCCGCATTCAGGTTCTTCAGGTCAGTGTCGGATAAACGGTCTCCATAGTAGACAAATTTCAGTTGCTGTCCGGTTTCTGCTGAAAGTACCAGTGAACTTTGAGGAGTGGAGATACATACATCCTGTGCCCACAGGTTACCTGACATTAGAGACAGGCCGATTGCCAGGTAGAATCTTGTCTTGTAGTTCATGATTTAAATGGTATTGGGTTAATGATTATTTATGTAGGACAAAAGTAGTGAACCTTTCCGAGAAGCATTGATATTATTTTATCCGAAACATGGCGTGTCAGAATAATCTTCTTTTAAAATATGCTGTAGGAAAGAATCTGTATAGAAAAAGTTAAGATTATATTGTAAAAGGTAAACCATCGTGGCTATCTTTGTATCTGTTCCGAAACAATGATTTGTCAATATAATTTATAATGGATATGATGATGAAGAAACTGTATGGTTTGATATTAGCAGTCTGTCTGCTTGGAAGTATTTGTACGGGGACGGCGAGCAATGTCTTTGTTCCTGCCAGTAATCCGAACATTACATACATGGGAAGAGTCAGCAAGACGAATCCTGAGGCGGTACGTTTTACCTATCCGGGGGTATCTGTCTGTGCCGCTTTCGAGGGGACTTCCCTGCAAATGAAAACGAAACCGGGGAGCGGAGCTTATATGGTGGAGATTGATGCTCTGGACCCTTATCGCATCCAGATAGGTGAAAATGATTCGATTGTCAGCCTGGCAGAAGGACTGCCGGCAGGTACACACCAGGTAAGACTGATGTATGCGATAGAAGGATATGAACTGAAACCGGAGTTTTATGGCTTCTATCTGGATGAAGGATGTCATCTGGTGCCGATGCCGGAACTGCCTGTCCGGCGGATTGAATTTATCGGTGATTCCATGACCTGTGGTTATGGGGTAGAATCGGAAAATCCGAAGGACCCTTTTACGTATGAAACCGAAAACCATTATTATACCTATGCTGCCGAAACAGCCCGTGCCTTGCAGGCTCAGCATCTGGTAGTGGCCCGTTCGGGAATCGGTATCTACCGGAACTATAACGGACCGCGGGAAGGGAACAAAGACTGTATGCCGGCCATGTATGAACAGACGTTGTTCATGAATCCGGATGAACATTGGGAACACAGGCTGTTTGTTCCGGATGTAGTCTGTGTCAATCTGGGTACGAATGATGTCAGTACAAAGGGATATGACAAGGTCCTGTTGCAAAATGCCTACCGTGATTTTGTAGGCTATCTGCGCAAGGTTTATCCACAGGCGAAACTGGTGTTGTTGACGGGGTCCATGTTGAACGGAAAGGGACTGGCCGATGTCAAGGAAACTTTGGATACGGTCACCGCTGAGCGTCAGTCGCAGGGCGATATGAATGTTTTCCGTTTCGATATGTCTCCACAGAACGGTTCGTTGGGATATGGAGCCAGTTACCATCCTTCGCGCAGACAGCATCAGAAGATGGCTCTGGAACTGACGGCTTATCTGAGGAAGCTGATGGGGTGGTGAATGGATGTACTGTTGTGGCAGTGATGGTATGGCAGTTTATTCCCAAATTCCAGAATCGTGTATTTTTACAGATACTTGTATGGATTGTCAAAAAATATTTTTAAGTTTGCTATCTATACTGTTAAACTTACGGGTACTATGGGAAAAACTGTAATGGAAGGACACATTATTCGTGAAATCACGCCGTTGTCAAACAAGGATTGTTTTTATATTGCCGACCGGAATAAGACCGAATTCACCTATCCGATGCATTGTCATAAAGAGTTTGAACTGAATTTTGTAGAGAATGCGGCTGGAGTGAAGCGTATTGTCGGCGATTCGTCGGAAGCCATACAGGATTACGATTTGGTCTTGATTGCAAGTCCTGACTTGGAGCATGTCTGGGAACAAGGGAATTGCCAGTCGGATAATATTCGGGAGATAACTGTCCAGTTTTCTTCCGGTTTTATGAAAGGGATGTTGGACACCAATCAGTTTGATGAGGTACGGAAAATGTTCGAAAAGGCGCAGAATGGTCTGTGCTTCCCGTTGAAAGCGATTATGAAGGTATATGCATTGTTGGACGGACTTTCAGAAACCAAAGGTTTCTATGCGGTTAATAAATTTTTGACCATTCTGTATGAATTGTCGATGTTTACTAAGGAAGCACGTACCTTGTCCAGCTCTTCATTTGCGCGGATTGAGGTACAATCTGACAGCCGTCGGGTACAGAAGGTGCAGGATTATATCAATCGGCATTACCAGGAGGAAATTCGTTTGGCTACTTTGGCGAATATGGTGGGGATGACTGAAGTTTCATTCAGCCGTTTTTTTAAGTTACGTACGGGCAAGAGCTTGTCTGATTATATCATTGATATCCGTTTGGGACATGCTACCCGTCTGTTGGTAGATTCTACCATGGCTATTGCCGAAATCTGTTACGAGTGCGGATTCAATAATCTCTCGAATTTCAATCGGATATTCAAGAAGAAGAAAGGGTGTTCGCCGAAAGAGTTCCGGGAATATTACCGGAAGAAGCGGATTGTCATTTAGCATGATTGGAAAGGAGTACAGAAGATGTGCTCCTTTTTTTATTCGTGTGTTTCTGATTAGTTATGCTTGAGCGGAGATTGGTTAGGATATGATAAAATCATATCAAAGATTCCGTAACATTTCTTCTACTTTTGCATTGTTGAAAAAATCTGATAAGTTATGGAAAAACAAAACACTATCTTCTGTATTCCTTTGGTTGAACAGTGCTGGTTGAATGAGAGGTCTCTCGAAATAAGGCGGATGGACAATCCTATATCACAATATGGAGTCCGTTTATTCAGAGTAACAGGTTTTATTAAAAATAGGTTCTCGGATTATTTCCTTTAGAATGAAACGAAATTATTAATCATAAAGATACATTATGGATAAACATGTGAGAAAGTGTGTGCTGATTGCCGGTGCCTTTGCGACCATGTCGTTGGGGAATGTGCATCAGATGCAGGCCTCTGTAATAAATGTGCCGGAGGTTGCCCAGCAAGCTAAAAAACAGATTAAGGGTAAGGTAGTTGACGCTAGCGGTGAAACAGTGATTGGAGCCAATGTCCTCGAAAAAGGAACTACTAATGGAGTAATTACGGATATTGACGGAAACTTTATTATCAATGTGGCATCCGGTGCTACATTGGAGATTTCTTATATCGGTTATGTGACACAGACTGTAAAGATAACCAACCAGACTTCTTTGGACATTGTTTTGAAAGAAGATTCGGAGACTTTGGAGGAAGTCGTGGTGGTGGGATATGGTACTATGAAGAAGAGTGACCTTTCTGGTGCTTCGGTATCTGTAGGTGAAGATGCTATCAAAGGTTCGGTCATAACGAATCTGGACCAGTCTCTGCAAGGACGTGCAGCCGGTGTATCGGCTGTCAGTACATCCGGTGCTCCTGGTTCCTCTTCTTCCATCCGTGTGCGTGGTCAGGCTACCATCAACTCGAATGCTGAGCCGTTGTATGTTATCGATGGTGTCATTGTTCAAGGAGGTGGTACTTCGGGTTCTGATTTCGGCTTGGGCGATGCCTTGGGTAACGGTTCCGTATCTACCATTTCTCCGTTGTCCACCATCAACCCTTCTGATATTGTTTCAATGGAGATTCTGAAGGATGCTTCTGCTACAGCTATCTATGGAGCTCAAGGAGCCAATGGTGTTGTCCTGATTACGACCAAACGTGGTAAGGCCGGTGAAGCCAAATTCACGTACGACGGTATGATGGCCGTACAGCGTCAAACCAAACGTCTGGACATGATGAACTTGCGAGAATTCGCCAATTATTACAATGAATTTGTTCAGGTTGGAGAATTGGACGTAAATGGTTATTATGCGGACCCTTCCATTCTAGGTAAAGGAACCAATTGGCAAGATGCTGTTTTCCAGACTGCTTTGCAGCATCAGCATCAGATCTCTGCCGACGGTGGAACAGAAAAAATCAAGTATTATGTATCGGCTTCTTACATGGATCAGGATGGTACGTTGATAGGGTCAAACTTTAACCGTTATTCTTTCCGTGTGAATTTGGACTCTCAATTGAAAAGCTGGTTGAAATTAGGTTTGAGTGCTACTTATTCATCCACTGACGAGGATTTGAAACTGGCTGACGGCGAACAGGGTATCATCAACTATTCGTTGAAGACTGTTCCGGATATTCCTATCTATGACATTGACGGTAATTATGCGACTATCGTTCGTGAGGGTTATACGAATCCGAATCCGATTGCAATGGCCATGATGGACCAGGTGCTGCTGAACCGTCAGAAACTGACCGGTAATATCTTTTTTGAAGTGACTCCGATAAAGAATCTGGTATGGCATGCTGAATTAGGTTATGATATCAGTGCATCGAAAGGTGAACGTTATAAACCGATGGTAGATTTCGGTAGCTGGAAACGTGACAGTAATTTTAGCAGCATTCAGAAAAACAGCAGTAAATTCTGGCAAGTAAAGAACTATGTTACTTACAGCGGCATGATAGACAAACATAACTTTACAGCGATGTTGGGGCAGGAATGCTGGGCTTCGAACTACGATAATATCAGTGTTTCGAATACAAGTCTGCCTTCTGATGCCGTACATAATCCATCATTGGGAACGGCTACTCCGGTCATTGGTTCCGGTTTCGGTAGTTCAGCTATGGCTTCGTTCTTTACCCGTTTGACTTATAATTACGATAACCGCTATTATGGAACGTATACCTATCGTTATGATGGTTCTTCCAATTTTGGTCCGGATAACCGGTGGGCGGGCTTCCATGCAGTAGCCGGTTCCTGGCGTTTCTCGAATGAATCGTTTTTCAAACCTTTGGCCGGTGTTGTCAGCAATGGTAAGTTACGTTTGGGTTGGGGACAGACTGGTAATGCGAATATTGGTGGTTACCTGTGGGGAACTTCCATCGTGAAAATGAGTTCAAGTTTAGGTACCGGTTATCGCCCGAAAAATATTCCGAATACAGGTATCAAATGGGAATCGCAGGAACAATGGAACGTTGGTCTGGATTTAGGTTTCATTCAAGACCGTGTAAATCTGATTGTAGACTGGTATAAGAAGGTCTCTAATGATATGCTGATGGCTTTGCAGTTGCCTTCTTACATGGGGACTCAAGGTAATACCAGTAGCCGTCTGGATCCTCCATACGGGAATTACGGTAGTATTGAGAATGCTGGTGTAGAAATTTCATTGAATACTCATCCGTTGGTCGGAAAGTTCCAATGGGATTCGGATTTTCAGATTTCATTCAACAAGAATAAACTGAAAGCGTTGACGGGTACTGCTAACGCACAGATTGTGGGTTATGGACAGTGGAATGATGTGGTGAGTGTTTCTAATGTCGGTGAATCGCTTTATAATTTCTATGGTTATGTGTGCGATGGAGTGTATCAGGATTTTGAAGATTTGCAGAAATCGCCGAAACCGGAACAGTATCCATCCAACGGTGTCTTTAATCGGAAAAATACTGTTTGGGTAGGAGATATCAAGTATAAGGATATCAGTGGACCGGATGGTAAGCCGGATGGTATTATTAATGAATATGATAAGACTAATTTGGGATCACCAATGCCGAAGTTTACGTTCGGATGGACTAATACTTTCCGTTACAAGGATTTCGACTTGTCTGTCTTCATCAATGGTTCGTATGGGAATAAGGTAATGAACTATTTGGGCATGCAATTGACTCACATGAACTCAGCTTGGGAAAACCAGTTGCAGTCAGTAACAGACCGTGCGAGACTGGAACCGATAGATGCGAACAAGATATATCCTAGCGGTCAGTACTGGTATGATGACGTAACTAATGTCAAGGTGGCGAATCCGGATGCGGTTTTGCCTCGTGCTTCTATTCAGGACCCGAATGACAATGACCGTATCAGTGACCGTTATATTGAAGACGGGTCGTATGTCCGTTTGAAGAATATTACATTGGGATATACATTCCCGGGGAAGATGGTCAAGAAATGGGGATTGAACAATTTACGAGTTTATGCGAATATCCAGAATCTGCTGACGCTGACCGGCTATAGCGGTTATGACCCTGAAATCGGCGCCAGTACCCAAAGTGCTAATGTATATGGCTTGGATTATGGACGTTATCCGTCTCCTACAGTCTATTCATTTGGCTTGAATGTTTCTTTCTAATTATTAAAAAAGTTGTGTGACTATGAAAATCAAGAATATCAAATATATGGCACTGGTTGCTGTCCTGGGTTTAGGCATAACTTCTTGTGAGGACTTCCTGGATCGTCCGACCGAGGATAACTATAACCAATCGAATTTTTACCAGAATGATACTCAGTGTGTACAAGGAGTAAACTTCCTGTATAATTCTCCTTGGTATGACTTCCAGCGTGGTTTCTTCAAAGTGGGTGAAGTGATGTCTGGTAACTATTATTGGGGGAAAAGTCCTTATTTGGATTTTACGGTGAATGGGACCGATCAGGATTTGGTGAATATGTCCTATTCGTTATGGTCGGTCATTGCTTATTGTAATACGGTTTATAAGACCTTACAGACAGCCAGCTGCTCGGAGAATGTCAGAAGGCAGTGTATGGCAGAATGTTTGTCATGGAAGGCTATGGCTTATTTCTATCTGGCACGTACATTCGGTGCTGTACCCATCATACACGATAATTCCAAGGAACTGGAAGAGGGTACATACAATGACAAGAAGAAAGTTATGCTGGCTGACGTTTATGAATATATTGTCATGACATTGGAAAAAGCAATGGAGTTGTTCAGAGATGAAGACGGCAGAATTATGAAAGGAGATGCCGGGCGGATTGACTATTATGCGGCCGAAGGTTTGTTGGCGAAGGTTTATCTGACTAAATCTGGAGTGAACCAAAGCGGAACACGTGATGAGGCAGCCTTGAATATGGCGAAGACATTGGCAGAAGATGTCATTGATAATTCAGGGCGACAGCTTATGGATAATTATGCAGATATTTTCCGTTTGCAGAATAACAATTGTGAAGAAAGTCTGATAGGATGGCGCTGGGATGCAGCCAGTGGACAGTATACTGCTCAGAATACTTTACAGTCAGATTTGGCAATGGTAGGATTTGATGAATTCGGTGATAACTGGGGTGGCTACAATGGTCCGTCCATTGACTTGCAGCTGGCGTTCGGTGTAACTCCGGATCAGGATCCGAAAGACCGTGATAAGTCTGTTATTGATACCCGTCGTAAAGCAACCATGATGATGGCTGGTGATAAATATGAATATTTTTGGCAGGATAAAGGTGGTTTCGATTACATCAATTTCATTTATGATAAAGATGGATATGGAAAGGGAGGCCCCGGTGAATTACAGAGCCCTACAGGCGCCAATGAAGTGAAACATCTGTATGGTAACGCTAACGACCACATGAAAGGATTGGGCGTTTCTGCTTCCAGTATGTCCAGTAGCCTGAGTACGCATTTGTTACGCTTGGCAGATGTTTATTTGATTTATGTAGAGGCTGTTATCGGAAATCAAGGTTCCACTACCAATGAAAAGGCTAGGAATGTATTTTGGCAGGTGCGTAACCGGGCGATAAGTGAATATAAATTACCCGCTTCGGTATCTTGGGAAGATGTATGGAAGGAACGCCGGTTGGAGTTGGCTTGTGAAGGAGATCGTTGGTATGATTTCGTCCGTCTGTCTTATTATGACCCGCAAAAGGCCATTAACGAATTGGTTAATCAGAAACGAGATGTGTACGACAACCTGAATAACCTGTACAAAGCTTATTATGAATCAGGACAGACCGTATGGAACGCGACTGCCGATCAGCATTATACAAGTAATCCGAAGATTCCGAATGTTACTAAAGAGTGTTTTACTTTGCCGTTCCCATCGGAGGATGTGGTGTTTAATCCGAATTTGATGGAGGATCCCGTGCATGTAGATGTTCGTTCTGAATATAGTTATTAATCTTTTTAATGAAACATCAAATGAAAGCAAAATATATAAATTGGTTTTTTGTTGCGGCTTTAGCTGTTTCTGGCTGTTTCATGACAGCTTGCGAAGATCAACCGGATAAATATGAAATTGCCGATGGAATCCCTACTTTGAAATATGTACGTTCTCCATTGCCGGAAGAAGCCGATTCCTTGTTCGTCGGAGCTTATTTAGGTAATACAATTTGTTTGGTCGGTGATAACCTGCGGAGTATATATGAACTTTATTTCAATGATCAGAAAGCTACATTGAATACCAGTTATATGACTGATCATACCATCTTGGTGGATATTCCAAAAACGATCCCGGAAGAGGTAACAGATAAAATCTATATGGTTACTAAATCCGGTGAGATTGTAGATTATGATTTTAGGATCATGGTTCCAGCTCCGGAAATAAATTCCATGAGTTGTGAATATGCTCCTGCTGGAAGTGAAGCTGTCCTTTATGGAGATTATTTTGTGGATGATCCGAACATACCTTTAACTATCTCTATGCCAGGTGGCGTCACAGTAGAAGGAGATCAGATTACAAATGTATCAAAGACAGCTGTGAGTTTCATTGTACCAGAAGGTGCACTTCAAGGTTATGTTCAGGTAACATCCATTTATGGAACCGGCCAATCCACTTTCCAATATAAAGATACTCGTAATATTCTATTCGATTGGGATGGAAAGTATGAAGGCGCTTTGTCTGCAGGAAATTCATGGAACGGTGATAACGAGAAGAAAGGACAAATTATCGCTTCCGTCCCTCCGATTGACGGGAATTATCTTGTATTCGGTCCTGCTTCTTTGTCTGGTGGTCAATGGCAGACTCCTGGAGAATATATGATGATGTACTGGCCGGACCCGAATGCAACACAAGGTTGTGTGCCACTCTACAATCTGCCGCAATTTGAAGAAATATTGAAACAATATAAGGTAGATGAATTGGCATTGAAGTTTGAAGTATATGTTCCTACTTCCAATCCTTGGATGGCCGAGGGTATGCAGTTCAGATTTACTACTTTAGATGAAGTCTCAATGAATAATCAGACTCAGGATTATATCTGGAATGATGATGAAAGTCACGAAGAAGGTAAGGCGCCGCGTGGTGTATGGGTACCTTGGGAAGATACCGGTTCGTATGATACGGATAATCAGTGGGTAACCGTTACGCTAAAAATGTCAGAATTCAATAAATTGGTTTCAGGACTTGCCGGAGAGGTTGAATTTACGTCAGAGAGATTTGCCGGTCTAAGTATTTTCTTGCGTGGAGGTGGTACAGATGGAAAAGAATGTGAACCAATCATCTGTATGGATAATATTCGAGTGGTTCCGATAGAATAATATTATAAAGAATTAGATATATGAATAAGAGATATAAATTATCAGCATTATGGATAGTGTGCTTGATGTTATTAAGCTGCTTTGCATTCACTGCTTGTGATGAGGATGATTTGGATACTAATCCTTACAAAGGAGGAATCAGTCTGAATGTATTCGGACCAAGTCCTGTTGCACGTGGAGGTGAACTTCGCTTCTTAGGTTGTGGTTTGGATCAGGTTACGGCTGTAGTAATTCCGGGATGTGAAAATATAACGGATATAACGGTTATCAGTTCTGAGGAAATCCGTGTGACTGTTCCTCAAACGGCTGAACCGGGTTATGTCACTTTGATTTTCCAGAATGGAGAAAGCATTACAACAAAAACCAAGTTGACTTATTCTGAACCGATTTCTGTAGAAAGTTTTTCACCAGAAATCGTAAAACCAGGGGATGTGTTGACGATTCAAGGTGAATACCTGAATCTGATACATCAGGTTATCTTTGCAGACAATGTTATCGTATCTGATGGTATTATAGTGGAAGAAGATACAGGAGAAACGCAGTCGGATAGAACTGCCGACAAGTTCCTGAAGCATACACGTAACGAAATTCAGGTACTTGTTCCAGAAGAGGCAAAGACTGGTAAAATTATCCTTTCCGATGGCGCAGAAATTCCAAATCAACTTTATTCTGAACAGGAATTACAAGTGATATTACCAACTGTGAATGGTGTTATTGATTTAAAAGGAAAGAAACCGGGTGAGCAAGTAACTGTGACTGGAAAAGATCTAGATTTGGTAAGAGAAATAAGGATGCCGAACGGTGATACAGTGGATTTTGTATATTCTTCTGAAAATGAATCGATCACTTTTATGCTTCCTGCAACAATTACGAACGGTACTGTTTATGCGCTTCCGGCTTCTGGAGTGGAGATTGAAATTGCCCGTTTGGAAGTTGCAATGCCAGATAAGGTTACAGTCACACCGGCTTCAGGTGTTCGTGCAGGGCAGAAACTGACACTGAACGGTGAAAACATGGAGTTGATTACAACGGTAGTATTCCCGGGAGTTACAGAAGCTGTACAGCCGCTTTCTTCTTCTTCGGAAGAGGTTGTAGTGGTAGTTCCAGAAGGAACTGTAAGCGGAGAACTGATATTGAATACTGGTAGCGGTGCTACCGTCACTGTTTTTATTGAAACAGCTAAACCTGCGAATCTGTCATGCGGACAAGGAGTGAAAGCTGGCGAGAAAGCCATTATTCATGGTGAAAACCTGGATTTGGTGTCTGCCGTTGTATTTGCCAATGGTCTGGAAGGAACCATTCTGTCAAAATCTGAAACAGAACTGGTCGTATCGGTTCCAGCACAGGCTGAAAGTGGAATTGTGACTTTGAAGATGGAGAATGGTGAGGAGGTCTCTGAGTTGGATTTAACGATAGATGTACCTGCTGCTTGTTATATCGTAAGTTCACTGGACGGCGAATATCATGCTGGAGAGGTAGTGACATTTGAAGTGGCAAACGGCGATAAACTTACAGAAATTAGAATAGATGGGGTTACGGTGCAATATATACTTTCTGGAAATCAACTGATGATTCAGATACCTGGAACTGCCGGAAAAGATACATCTGTAGAATTGGTGTCAGCAGAAACCGTTATCAACTATTCGATTTCCTTCATTCCGACGGAACGTCCTGAAACGGTTATTTGGGAAGGTACATTTACGACAACTTCGTCGTGGGAAGGTAATCAGGACCTTGGTTGGAATGGATATGACTGGAGTTCAGTAGAACCGGGAACAGTCATTACTGTCTATTATACCTTGAATACGGCTACTACAGATTGGCAACTCCGTTTAGGAGGTTGCGGTATTGGTTGGGCTGCATTACCTACTATTCCGGCAGTTAGTCTTGAGGCTGGGTCTACCAGTTTCTCTGCTACGCTGACGGCAGAAGATCTGGCAGTATTGTCCGATGGAAATAACAGTGGTCTGGTAGTGACGGGCTGTAATTTTACGATGACTAAGATTACCTTAAAATAAAAACTAACTGTATTACGTAGCTTGAGTCTGTTACTTACATGGGATGGGCTCAAGCTCCAACAAAAAAAGTATATGTATGAAGAATAATATAATGAAATGGATGTTGGCATTGGCAGTTCCTGTATCTTTTACTGCTTGTAATACCGATGTAGAACATGAAATACCGGCTGTAGATGCACCGGCTTTGGTTTATGCTTCTTTGACTGATGGCGCTTCAGTGAAAGCTGGAGACTTTATATTGAAGTTAGCTTACGATAAAAATGTATTTTTTGCAGCCGCTGATACGGCTCAGATTACTGTCAGCAATGATGGGCATATTCGCAACGGTCTGGTATATGGTAAAAGTGATACTTTGACATTGACCGTAAGTGCGCCTTCTAGAGCAACTGATTATACAATAACAATCCCTGAGGGATTGGTGACTGGTCCTAATCAGATGTCGGCTCCAGCTTTTTCTGTGAGCTTCAGTACCTTGGATTTACATTCGAAATTGGTGATGGCTACTTCACAAGAAGCCGAAAAACTGTATAAGTTCCTGATTGAAAATTATGGAAAGAAAACTATATCAGGTATTATGGCAAATGTGGCTTGGAATACAGATGAGGCTGAACAAGTAAATGCTTGGACCGGACATTATCCGGCTCTGAATACGTTCGACTATATGCACATGCGTTATTCTCCATCGAACTGGATTGATTATAGTGATATTTCTCCGGTAACGAATTGGGCTAAAGCGGGTGGTATTGTTTCTTGTATGTGGCATTGGAATGTCCCGAAAAAGGCCGATAGTGGAATTGACGATTATACGGCTACTATGTCCGAGACTGACTTCAATGCTCAGAAAGTGACAGAAGATGGTTCTTGGGAAAATGGCATTGTAAAAGCTGACCTAGAAAAGGTGGCAGTAATGTTGAAACAACTGCAGGCTGCAAAGATTCCTGTGCTATGGCGCCCGTTGCATGAAGCTGCCGGTCAGTTCTTCTGGTGGGGTAGAGATGCAGATAGTTTCAAGGCATTGTGGGTGATGATGTTCAATTATTTCAAGGAACAGGGTTTGGATAACTTGATTTGGGTATGGACTTCGGAAAACAAAGATGATGCAGCATGGTATCCAGGCGATGAATATGTAGATATTATTGGTCGTGATCTTTATGGGAAGACGGTGGAAGAATGTGCTGAGGAATTTAAAGCCTTGACTGAATTGTATGGTGATAGAATGATTGCTTTGACCGAATGCGGTTATTATGCGGATGGAGAGAAGAGTGAACCTATCGGAGATATCTCAGCACAATGGAATGCAGGAGTTTTCTGGTCGTGGTTTATGCCTTGGTATGGAACAGTAGGCGAAGGAGATGCAGTTAAGCCACATGCCGATAAGGCTTGGTGGAAATCTGCTTTCCAGTCTGAGAATGTATTGGATCGTGAGGCAGTGAAAGAAGCTATGAATAAATTGTAGGGAATCGGGTGGAACTCTGTATGGTGAAGCCTTTTTCATCATACAGAGCTACTGACCTTTTTACTATTTGATTCTGTTAAAATAGTATCAGAAATCAATGAATGGAAAGTCTATCTTTGCTATATCATTTAAAGCTGATTCTTATGAAAAATTCATTCAAACTTATTTTAGGAATATCTATTGTGACTTGTCTTTCATCAGCCTGTTCTAATAGTGGAAAAAATCCGGTAGTTTCTGAAAGGAAAAGTTTAGAAGCCCATACCATGTTAGAAAGGCTGAATGCTGTCGCTCAGCAAGGAAAATTCATGTTTGGTCATCATGACGATCCGGTATACGGTATCGGCTGGGACGGTGATTCTGCCCGCAGTGATGTGAAGAGCGTATGCGGAGATTATCCGGCTGTCATGTCGTTCGATTTGGGACGGATGGAAATTTATGGCGATAAGAATCTGGATAATGTTTCGTTGGCCCGCATCCGTCAGGAAGTGGTCGCCCAGTATGAACGGGGTGGAATGGTTTCTTTCAGCTGGCATGTGGATAATCCGGTGACTGGAAAGGATTCCTGGGATGTCAGTGATTCTACGGTAGTGAAATCGGTATTGCCGGGTGGTGTCAATCATGACAAGTTCATGGGCTGGCTCGATAAAGTAGCCGATTACCTGAATTCGATTCGGACTGCCGACGGCACGAAAGTTC
Source organism: Phocaeicola barnesiae DSM 18169 = JCM 13652 (assembly GCF_000374585.1). Lineage (GTDB taxonomy): Bacteria > Bacteroidota > Bacteroidia > Bacteroidales > Bacteroidaceae > Phocaeicola > Phocaeicola barnesiae. The sequence goes on along the minus strand of NZ_KB894645.1, from coordinate 3,483 downwards.
CGGTACTTTTCCGTCCGTGGCACGAACATACCGGAAGCTGGTTCTGGTGGGGACAGAATCTGTGCTCTACCGAGGATTATAAAGCATTGTGGAAAATAACCTACGACCGGATGCAGGAGAAGGGGGCTACCCAGCTTCTTTATGCCTATTCGCCGGGAACTGAACCGAAAGATTCTACGGAATACTTGGAACGCTATCCGGGGGATGAAATCGTAGACCTTATTGGGGTAGATGCCTATCAGTATGACAAAGATACATTTGGCAAAAATCTGGAGGGTGCATTGACTATCATGACTCAGGTGAGCAAGGCGCACGGGAAGGCGATGGCGGTGACAGAAACCGGATATGAAACCATTCCGGATTCTCTTTGGTGGACAGGTACCTTGCTGCCGGCCATTGAAAAATACCCTATCAGTTATGTATTGGTATGGCGGAATGCACGTGAACGTGAAAACCACTATTATGCCCCTTATCCGGGACAAGTCTCGGCAGCCGATTTTGTCCGTTTCTACGAGCATCCGAAAACACTATTTGCAGAAGACATGAAACAAATTGAGAAAACGAAATAAATTATGAGTACCTTTGATAATCAAGTAAAAGAATTGTTTGCAAAGCACGAAGCTTTGATTATCCGCAAGAATGAACCGGTGGCAGACGGGAACGGGGTCTATACCCGTTATAAATATCCGGTGGTTACTGCAGCGCATACGCCGGTGTTCTGGCGTTACGATCTGGATGAAAAGACAAATCCGTACCTGATGGAACGCATCGGTATGAATGCAGCCATGAATTCCGGTGCCATCAAATGGAAAGGGAAATATGTATTGGTGGTGCGTGTGGAGGGCGCCGACCGCAAGTCGTTCTTTGCAGTGGCTGAAAGTCCGAATGGGGTAGATAATTTTCGCTTTTGGGATTATCCGGTAACGATGCCGGATGATGTGATTCCGGCTACCAATATCTATGATATGCGACTGACAGCTCACGAAGACGGTTGGATATATGGTATATTTTGTGCCGAACGTCATGATAGCAATGCACCGGCCGGTGATTTGTCATCGGCTACGGCTACTGCAGCCATTGCCCGTACCAAAGATTTAAAGACTTGGGAACGCTTACCGGATTTGAAATCGAAGAGCCAGCAGCGGAACGTGGTGCTTCATCCGGAATTTGTAGACGGTAAATATGCGTTCTATACCCGTCCGCAGGATGGATTCATTGACGCCGGTAGTGGTGGCGGTATCGGCTGGGCATTGGTGGATGATATTACACATGCCGAGGTAAAGGAAGAAAAGATTATCGACTGCCGGTTTTATCATACTATCAAGGAAGTGAAGAATGGTGAGGGGCCGCATCCTATCAAGACTTCGAAAGGATGGTTACACTTGGCTCATGGTGTACGTGGTTGCGCTGCCGGATTGCGCTATGTACTGTATATGTATATGACTTCGTTGGAGGATCCGACCAAAGTTATTGCGTCTCCAGGTGGTTATTTCATGGCTCCGGAAGGCGAAGAACGTATCGGCGACGTATCGAACGTATTGTTTACCAACGGTTGGATTGCCGATGAGGACGGTAAGGTATTCATCTATTATGCTTCTTCGGACACTCGGATGCACGTGGCTGTTTCTACGATAGATAAGTTGGTGGATTACTGTATGAACACCCCACAGGACGGCCTGACTACTACAGCTTCTGTAGAGACCTTGAAGAAACTGATAGATAAGAATATGCAGTTGCTGTAAGAGAATGTTCAGGATAACGGTGATAGGGTATCTGGTTTATATCTTTCAGATTTTGAAGATATAAATCGGATACCTTTTTTTATGATTTCAGGTTTCAGAAAAACCTTTGTAATCTTTTGGTGATACATTTTTTGCAGAAAAAACAAGAGTATTAGCTATGAATATAATAGTATCAATTTAAGTGGATGGTAGTCGTTAACTTTGCAACAAAAGATGACAGGTCCCAGTTATCTGCCTCCTTGTTATTCGTTCCCATTGGATAAAACAATAAATTCTATTAACTATAAAAAACATGATTATGAAAAAGACATTATTGGTTGGTTTGACCTTAGGGCTACTCTTGTCGGGATGCGACAAAGATGATTCTTTAAACAATATTGATGGAGGCGGAGTACGTTTTACAACGTATATGGTGGAAAGCCGTGCTACAGATACTGCTTGGGAAGCTGGAGATGAAATCGGTGTGTACATGCAAACAAATGCAGCTTCCGGATATCAGAACATTAATGTAAAGTATGCGAATACGGAGGGTAATGTGAATTCGTTTGTCTCAGAAAATCCCATCACTTATTCCGGAAATGAAAGTACGGTAAGTTTTATGGCCGTATATCCTTACAATGAAACGATTACTGATGGGAACTATACATTTACATTGGGGAATGAGAGCTTGTCTAAAAATGATATCATGTATGCATCGGCTCCTTCTATTACAGCAGGCACTACCAATGTTACTTTGAATTTCCAGCATAAGCTGACAAAGATTGCATTACAGATTAATGATGCAGATGGTAATGCTGTGACTGGTGCCACTGTCCGCATTGATAAACAGCGTGTCAATGGGGTAGTGGATGTAGCTACAGGAACTGTAAGCACTACAGATGAGTATAACTCTACACTCAATTTTGCTGAGTCGAATGGAACGTATGAGGTCATTGTGATACCGGATGAGGGATGTAAAGGCCGGAGTATTGTGATACAGACTTCAGGTGGAAAAACTTATCGCTGTCCGGTAGAGAATATCTCATTTGGAGGATCTAAAAAATACACTTTCCCTGTGTCACTTCAATCGTCTTCTACTTCTTCACCCGGTGGCTCTACAGAAGGAGAAACGATTATTGATTTGATAACCGCTAATATTGAGATTGATGATTGGACAGACGAAAAATCAACCGGTTGGATTATATCGTCAGAAGCAGAAATCTCTACTGAGAATAAAACAAAAACAGAACTTGCGAAAGATCAGTCTTTAACTGTTGGTAGTTCAGTTGAGATTGCCCCTCAGAATATGACTTTAGCGGAAACCGATGTCTATTGTATTGAATATTCCAGAACGGATGCTGATGTGACTGTTGCAACGTTGATTGTTTCTCAACCAGCAACAAGAAGTGGAGCAGCTCAGAAAACTTATACATTGCCTGCCGGTTTGGCTAACGGACAATTGGTTTTTGCGGTGGGAGATTTTACAAACGGCTTTAGTGTTTCTTCTACCGTTGCATTAACGCTGGATGCTGTATCGGTATATTCTGAAGAAAGTTCCGGTTCTGAAGATTCCGGCGAAACTGAAACACCTTCTCAGACTGAAGAGCTTGAAGTATGGACTGGTTCCCACAATTTGGGAAGTTGGGACAAAGGGACAAGTATAGAATATAAACCGGAGATACTTGCTAAGACCACTGAAGGCTGTACCTTGCGCTTTTATTATACAGACAAGACCGATGGCGCACAGTTGCAGTTCGCTGGT
>NZ_KB894644.1 GCF_000374585.1 Phocaeicola barnesiae DSM 18169 = JCM 13652 | reverse complement strand
TCTTTTTCGCTAAACATAATCTTTCGAGTTTTAAGTTTAGCACGAAGGTATGCGAAAGAGACATGCTAGTCAATACGCCAATTTTGGAAGCTTACATTTCTCTGACGGACAAGACTACATTAGGGATCTCTTCAGCGAAACTATATTCAATGATGTCAAAGAACAAAGCAGTCTTGATGGACCAATTTTATCTAATAATTATATTTTTTAACTCGTCCTCTAATTTTTTAGTGGACACTAGTGATATGTTCTTATATATCATATGTTATGTTAGTGTTCATTTTGGGGGCATAACAACAACGTGGATCAGGGAAGTCCCAATTGCTAGCCCCATACGCTTTAATTATGTCACTCCAACATCGATTTCTCGTTATTATAAAACAATCATTAAATAATTTACAATCATGACAAGCACTTTTGACATTAATGTTTTCTTGCTTTATCATTAGTAGTTCTCTTGACCGTTGAGAATTCCAAACATCCATAATATTATCATTGTTTAAATCACCAATAATAAAATTAGCATTCCAATACAATTGCTCACAAATAGTGCATTTTCCATCAGGGAGAACAAAAAAATGAGAATTTAGAGCTGTACAATGTCTCCCTATAAAAAATCTACACCCATTCTTAGTTTGAAAATATTTCCTTGAAGATTCTGATCTTCGTGTTATAATGGGAAATGGCGCTATTTTTTCAATATTACTTTTTATGTATGTATTAATATTTTTCAATACTTCTTTGGGTGCCATTAATGCTTGAAAATCACATTCTCTAATAAAATGGGAAAACATCGCCTCTCGAATTTCCCAAAACAATAAATTTTTCTTATCTTTAAAAAAAGAGTAAAGAGACATTATATTCTCAATCGAAGCTGTATCTTTCGTTAAAACACTTTCTATTTTATATGGTATGTTTGCCTCTTCAAGAAGCATAATACCCTTTTTAACACATTCGATATAATGAGTATTTACTTTATATATCAATTGCGTCAATTGTGGATTTATCGAGTCAATTGATAATTGAATTTTTCCTTTATACCCTATTTCTTTTAAATGTTTTATTATATTTTTAGTTAAAGGAACTTTTGTTGAAATAGAATCAGGGCAAAAATCTGCATCTATTAATTCTTTGAGTATATCATACCAATAAGGATGAAGAAAAACTTCCCCTCCAATTAAATTTATATTATTAACACCTAAATTCTTAGCTTGATGAATAATTTCTTTAATTCGTTTTGTAGGAAGTAATTTCTTGACCTGAGTTTTTGTATCAGCATAGCAATAATAACAATTAGTTACACATCTATTTGTAAGCATAAATGTTATATTCAAAGGAACTTCTAGCCTTCTTGTTTCCAAATCAACCCATTGAACGCTTTCAGGTAATTCAATATCATAATTTGTAAGATTATCAAAGTCTATTATAGTATTTTCCTCTATAATAATATTTTTAGGAATTAATAATTCAACACCTCTTATATTTAATATAAATGAAGTTGAATTCTTAATCCATGGATATATAATCTCCGATGCTTTAGATGCTGAGATGCCTATTTTTTTTACAAGCAGACAAATAACATCCTCTAAAGAGATACCTTTTGAAAAAAGAGATAATATCCAAGCATGATATGGATGGATAAATGTTTCTACTTCTTCAGAATCATATTTTTTGTCATTTCTACAATATAAAAGGAATCTATCCCCGTCTTTACGTAATTTGTAGTCAGGATTAAGGAAATATCTCTTCATCATATATAAAATAGTCTTTGTATCAAGAAATCCTTAAGACAAAGACTATAAGTTTTAAAATTGTAGATTCAAGAATTAGACACGCAACCACCTATGCATAAATCACGCACCTCTTTGTTCGAGCAATGCTTAATAATGCAAAAAAGTTCTTCAAATTGAAGTTCATTTCCTTGTTCTTTCATTGTTTCAAATTTTTAGTTAATACTTTAAATAACCGATCAATATTTATGTATGGATTTATTTACACAATATTTTTCCATTAAGTTAAATATTTAATTTGCGCAAGTTTATTAATTAGTTGTAGTTAAGAAGTCAAGCCAATACCTTTGCGAAATAAAGATGTCAATTATACACTTGAATATCGGCTTTAACACCTAAGCTACTTTGGTGGGTGATAACTCTTTTTAACTCCTCTACCCCCTGCAAGTTTCGCGCTCGTATGGTTTGATGTAAATATAATAATTTTATCAATCACTCCATTTAATGATGGTGTTTTTTATTATATATTAACATATCTTCTCTAATAGTAATGAAGCGATAAAAATCTATCCACTATTATTATGATATTAACATTCAATTTATATTATTGATTTTTTGATTTGAAATTGATTTATTATTCTTGTTGTCCAAAATATCAAGATTATGAATTAAGGAAAGTTTATATTCTCCCAAGTCATGAGGTTTATACTGCACTTTCAGTTTAACAAACTGGTAAAATAATATAAAGGAGATCGACATGTCAAGAATCTCAAAAGCTACTCTCATCTGCCTCGTTGACTGTTTGGACAGTTGACCGAGTGTGATTTGCAAATAGACATCTGTCTAAGCTTGGAGGCTCACTCCAATATACTTAATCATCTCGGCTTTCGCAAGACTGTAAATCACACATAGTTATCATGAGCTAATAAAAAGCATGATTATCATATACTTGAAGGATTTGGCTTCTATCTCATTGGGTTGTTCAAACGTCAGACCATCTGAGATGACCATAGACAATGTAAACTATATCAACCAGCATAAAGCTTGTTGCATGGACGTTAGGCAAATATAGTAAAGTGCAGTTAAGAAGCATACATTATTGATTTACGAGGAAGTATCCCGACTAATATCTATATAGCTGTATACTTTATGATGAATATCAAAAATCCTTCGAACAAGTTTTAGCAAATCTATCTTCTTAAAATCACTGTTCTCAATTATCTGTCACTATATTGTTGAGGAGATTCTTTTCATTAAAGAATATGGAGAAGAATAGCGATTTTTTTTAAATGGAAACAATCAATGTGATTTCTTCTTTGTTACATACTCTTTACAAGGAAGATACATGCACCAACAACCATCATGATCTTTTTTTTGAGAATCTGCTTCCGAATTGTAAAGTGCTGAATATCAACACTCCCAAAAAGCAAAAAGTACCAAAAGAAACAAACTGGAAACAAAAATTTCAAAAACCCCAAAATGAAGACATCTGCTTAACATATCTTAACACGGAAATGAACGGAAATTTTCATTTTCTATCATTTTGTGCTGCGTTCCTGAAGGTGCAAAATCAGGTATTGTGAACCTTATTGTCGTTTCAGCAATCAGGTTGAAAAAATGGCTTTAGTTGGAAAAATGTGCACGAAAAGTGGGCTTTTCAGGTGGCATTTTATAGTATTTTCTGCGAAAATACAGTTGTATGTTTAACTTTCTACGTATAAGTCTCTTTAGTCTCACGGAATTTTATTAACTTTGCACCAAAGTTTATTTTTATTGACTAATATGGCTAAGTTAAATCGTATAAAAGCTGTTCTTGCCGAGCAAGAGAAAACAAGCAAATGGTTGGCAGAGCAAGTTGGGAAGTCTGCGTGCACTGTTAGTAAATGGTGCGGAAATACAGTACAACCAGACCTAAAAACACTGGCTTTGATTGCCAAGTGTCTTAATGTGAAAGTTGCAGATTTGATTAAGGAGCCTAACGAAGAATTATGATCTACGGCAAAGAAAATCATATCCTGTCAACAAAGGATGTTGAAACATTTTTCCATCACCTGGTTTATGAACGCAAGGTGAATTTCCATCCTGATGATATGTTCGAGGATTATGTGTCATGCGAGGGCGGCATCAATACTTTTACGATTGATGAATGTGCTATTTACAATCGCTTGATGGACGAATGTTTCAGAGTATGTGATAATGAAGGAGTTGATATTTACTCCATCGGATTGAAGGAGCTTCAAACGGCTCTTGGTATAAATGTAGCATAAAATGGCAAAGAAAAAATACAAGGTGTTAGACCTATTTTGTGGTTGCGGAGGCATAAGCGAGGGCTATGCTCTTGCAGGCTTTGATATTGCAGGTGGCATTGATTTCAATGAATATGCAACCATTACCTTCCAACATAATTTCAAGAAGGCAAAAGTTCACAACATAGACATCACAACCTTCCCAGATAGTCAAATCGAAGAAGAGTATGGTGATGTTGATGTAATTGTTGGTGGACCTCCATGCCAAGGTTTTTCGTCAGCTAATCGTTGGCAGAAGGAGATGGAGGATCCACGAAACAAGTTGTTCTTTGAATATATTCGATTTGTTCAAAAGATACATCCTAAAGTAATCATGATCGAAAATGTAAGAGGACTTCTTACAAGAGATAATGGTTACGCTATTGAGCGTATCAAGGAGATATTAGGTGCTGAAGAGTATAACATAACTTATCAGGTACTCGATGCGTCCGAATACGGTGTCCCTCAAAATAGAAAGAGAGCAATTATTGTAGGAGTTCGTAAAGACTACAAAGATATTAAATTCGACTTCAGCAAAATAGAAAAGCAAGAAAAGACAACTGTAGAAGATGCAATTGGGGAATTGTATTGCTTTGAACAAAGTCCAGACGGAGTTAAGCAAATATCTACACCTGCAGATACACCACTGCGAAAATTCTTAAGAACAAAGGATAATTCTATTCTTGATCAAGATATTGTCTATCCTGCACAAAAGGTTCAAGACCGCATAAAGCATGTCCCACAGGGAGGTAATTGGCAAAATGTGCCAGCAGAATTGTGGCCGACTAATCGTCAAAACCGACATTCTTCTGCATACAAGAGACTTGATCCCAGAACTCAATCTTGTACTATTGATACAGGAAATGCACATAGCAATTATTTTCACCCACTGTTTCATAGAATCCCAACTATCAGAGAGTCTGCAAGACTACAATCTTTCCCTGATAGCTTTGAGTTTCAAGGACAAAGCGCAGAGATTCTTCGATAATGGTCGTAGAAATCGGAGTTTCTTCGATTGTTCTTCGACTTCTTACAGCAAACAAGGGGGTTCTTTCTGAAGGATTCGTTATATTTGCACCGATAAATTGCAATTTTATGGTCACTTATTTTGATGCATGTGAGATTCTTGAAATGCTGTCTGAAGCATCTGTAAAGGTGTTTCTGGACGGCGGTTGGGGTGTCGATGCACTTATAGGCAGAGAAACAAGAATACATAACGACATCGATCTGTTCGTAGAGAAGAAAGACTATGGTAAGGCCATATCCGTGATTACCTGGAAGGGATACAGAGAAGTTGTAATGGACTATACGACCGATAGCCATACTGTCTGGAAAGATGACAACGGAAGAATAATCGATCTGCATTGTTTCGAATATGTCGAAGATGGAATTCTATATGACGGATACACTTTCCCAAGCGAAACTTTCTCAGGTAAAGGAAATATCGGGAATATTGAGGTAACATGCATAAACCCGGAGGCACAGGTACAGTTCCATCTTGGATATGAATACGATGAAAATGATGTCCACGACGTCCTGTTATTATGCAGAACTTTCAATCTTGAGATACCGGAGCAATATAAAACTCACATCTGATTCAATATGCTATGATTACTGATAGTTATGATATTGAAACTGAACCAATGATCAATCTGTTTGATTTCTACGGCAGACGTGGAGATTTTGCAGATATATGCCTGATAATATTCTCGAAGGAGATTCATCGGCATTTACTTGATTCCTACGAATCTGAAATTATTGCAACTATGCCGGCTTGCAATGGCGATACGCATATCTATAAAACAACTTATAAAGGAGTTACGATAACTTTCTACCTGTCAGGAATAGGTTCAGCAGTAGCATCCTCTCAATGTCATCTTGCAAGCTGGCTAACTGGAGCATCAAAGTTCATTATGTTCGGTTCCTGTGGCAGTCTTGACCGTACAACCACACAAGGTAGATTTATCATACCGACACAAAGTTACAGAGGGGACGGGTGTTCATATTATTTTGCAGCACCATCCGACTATATTGATATAGCCGCAAGCAAGGAACTTTCCATAATTTTCGACAAATTATCTGTACCATATATTACAGGTAAAATATGGACGACAGATTCGATGATCAGAGAAACAAAAGGACTTGTACGCAAACGTATGGAAGAAGGGTGCATCGCTGTAGAAATGGAATTGGCTGGAGTTCAATCTGTGTGCGACTTCTACAATTTGAAGTTGTATGCTTTTTTTGAAACAGGTGACATTTTGGATACAAATGGATATGAAGCCAAAGGCTTGAACAATGCCAACCATAGTTTAAACAAACTTTATATTGCTTTAGAAACGGCAACCTACATCTGAAGTATATCAGAATTGTAAATTCCCATTTAGCGGACTATATAAAAAGTATTCCATAACCATCTATACGTGGTTTACGGAATGCTTACTTTATAACAATTAGGTTTACACTCGTTTATTTTGACGGTGCAAAGTTACTCATGCTATCTGGCTCCCACAACGGGCAATAGTGCACATTTTCAAGAAAATGACGTTTTCAAGAAAAAAAATATCCCTACAAACTTAGACTATGCCAAGTTTCGTAGGGATTTTGGAGGGTATAAACATTAGATTACTTCGTCCAGTGGTAGTGACTGTCGAGCATCAGGAAGATAGCCAAGCCGAAAATAACGAGTCCAAGGACAAAGAAGAACCAGAAGAAATACTGCACATAGTGTCCGAGGTAGGTTCCGTCGTACTCCTTGTACCTTTCCTGAACCCTTCTACGTTCTTCATAAAACATTTGATTGACCTCACGGATATGCTTCTGCATCTGAGTGGTCATCCATTCATGTTGTTTGTCGAACATGTCCTGAATCTTCTTCCAGTCAACATCATCGACTCTGACTGAAACCTTCAACTTGGTTGGGGCATCCTTCAGAACATTGTCAATGTGGGTATTGATGGTGTCAACCTTACCACTGATAGTGTCAACGGCATTGCCAAGAGCAGTCTGAGCTGAATTGTACTTACGGATGGCAGACTCCAGTTGAAGAGTTGCATTGATCCAAGTGTTGGTCGCTTTGTCAATGTTCTCACTCAACTGCCTGAGTTCAGGCGCACGACTGACAACAGCATCCTCGGCATCATGCTCTTCAATCTCTTCCTGGACTTCGTTCATCATGTCATCGAAGTCAGGCTTCTGCTCGTCATCTTCGATGAGTTCTTCTACATGTTTTGTTCTTCTCATTGATATGTAGGATTTGTCTAACGGTGGAATGAACGTCTTTTCTGCGGTGGCTTGCACATGGCATGAGCCATCTGGAGGCAACGGCGAGCCCGCTCACGCTCGTCTTCGTCATCATCCTTACCCCAACCAGAGGAAGGAGCAGAACCACCACCGCCACAAGATTCGGACACGGTTGTTGCTGCATCAATCATATCAAGGAAGAGAAGCATACCTACATGAGAAATGTCCTCTCTTGATGCAGTCATATCAGAATCAGGAACCTGAACCTCATTGAGGAAGATGTCCTTGACCGTGTTCGGAATATAGATTCTCTTCATTTCACCGCTAACATTGACATTGAAGGCAGTCTTGGTAGCAACTGGCAATGGCTTAGAATTGGACTGGGTAGGTTTCGTTGTCTGAGCAACAGGGCGAGCAGGGCGAGCCGGTGAAACGGAAGGTGAAGCAGGTCGCATCTTGACCTGAGTAGGCTTAGGATGCATCTTCTTCCATGTGGCTTCAAGCTGTGATACCATGAACTTTCGACCGATGGCAGAAGCCTTGAACACTGAGGCATTCTTGCCGATGGTGTAGCCCACAAGTTTGCAGTTAGTAGTGTCATACCTTGGATTGACCTCATAGCCTCTCATGCGAAGCATATCAAAGTAACGGTCAATGTCGAAACTATCCATCTTCTGAAGGGTATATTCGCAAAACTCCGCTATATCTTGTTGGCGCATTTCACGAACCTCCTGAGGTTGCTCCCAACCATGCCTTGCGTTGATAATTTCCGCAGCCCTTATTGCTCTGATGTGAACATCGTGAACATCGTTGGTCTTGCCGTCATTATCCACACGGCAACAGTCAAGATGCAGGTGAAGGGTTCCAGACTTGGAATCCCGATGCAAGGCAGCAACACTCATAGAATTGCGGAAATTGGTCTTGACCTTCTCCTTAAAGCCTTTGGGTAAAAGTCCGACTGAATCCAAAGCTTCCAATCCTTCATCAGCGAGGTTTGCCCAGTCATCCAAGGTATAGTTCTCTGACTCTTCCTTGGATGGGGAGAGTACAAACGTGGTCATGAAGCGTTCCAACTTTCGCCCAACAGTCCTGTCCTGTTGATGCAACTGGCAGTGATGCTTCATCCGATACCAGATTTCGGTGGCATCGAGATAGTCAGGCATGTGGTTCACCTTGACCACGGTTGCATCCTCCTTCTCCATTGCGTACCTTGCGGCATTGCCGCCATAGGCTACTGGTCTTGCGAGTATAATCATTCGTCTTCTTGAACTTTGGTCAGTACAGGAGAAGTAAGGTTGTCTTCAATGCTATACCAGTGTTTGATGAGTCGTTCAACGGCTTCAATCCACCACTTCATGAACTTTGGAGATCTGAACATCTTCTGCTTTTCCTCGGGTGAAGCATCGTGCAACTTACTGCGGACTTTTATCAAGTCGGTACGTGCCTCAGTCAGAGAGTTCAGGGCTTTGCTTTCCTCTGGAGTGAGTCGCTGACGTGGGTGATGCTTCTTGCCAGTCTCAACGAGATACTTGCCTATGCTCATACCACATTCCTTAGCGAGTTTTTTCAGTTCCTTCCAGTCCTTATCGGTACAGCGGAAGGAATGCACCCTTGTGGGTGTCTTCTTGATAATCTTCTTTTTCTTAGCCATATCTTTGAATATGATTAAAGGGATGAATATAAATCAGTAAAAAAGAAGGACATAGGTCTGCGAGCCTGCGAGTAGCCCGAGAAACTTTTAGGACTGCATAAATTTGGTCACAAATAATGTAGTACAAAAGGATTTCTCGAAAAGTACCTCTTAAAAATCGGTCCTTTTACCTGCTAAGTTCTCGTCAGGGCTTAGAAGGTCGTTTCGGCTTGCCGTATCGTCCTGTATCGGTAAACGTCCTTTGGGATGGTTTGGCGGTGCAGGTCGCATTCCTGAGTCCTCAGACGGCTATTTGTTGCCGTTCTGGTGGTAGTAGCCGTTGGGCTTCTGATAGCCGTTGTTAGGCTGTCCTTGGTTGCCGTTAGGCTGCTGTGGCTGCTGTCCTCCCTGCTGAGAAGGAGTCTGCTCATGCTGCTTCCCTTCATTCTGCTTGCCATCGGCTTCACCTTGGGGCGAAGGGCTGTCAGCAGACTGAGGGGAATTGTTTTCAGGAGGTGATGGTGACTTGTTGCCATCTGCTCCAGACTTACCCACATTGCCACTATCATTAGATTGTGGTGATTGGTGCGACACATTGCCAGTTGTCTGAGGATTATTGCCCTCGGCAGAGTCCTTGGATTTGTCATCGGCAGAAGCGGAACCTTCCTTGTCCTTCTTCTTGTCATCAGGATTCTCTGTGATGATGACCTTGGAGGCAGGAACTTCCGCATGGATGATTGCCGTACTGTCGTTATTGCGCTTTAAGGCAAAGGCATTCGACACGAACTTGGCATCCACATACCAACCCGAAAGACAATGAAGGGTGTAGATGCGGTTATCTTCCACTTCCTGTGAAGAGAAAATGCCCACAGCCTCCATAGCATCCAACAGCTTTGGAACCGTCTTGCGGTCTTTATCCCAGAGTTTGGCAAGTTGGGTATTGTCAACCATAACCTGACCTGCCAAGATTTCAACTTGCTTGGTCTTGCTGATTTGCACAAGTTTTGGAACTGGCTCGGCAAGATCCACAAGCGACATGAAGCATTCCATACGGTCAATCTTGTACTTCTTGCTTCGAAGATGCTTCAACTGGTCTTCTGAGAAGGTGAAGCAACGATGTAACTTTTTATCGTCCATAGTCTATGATATTTGAAAAATGTAACCTAATAAAGGGAAAAGGAATATGCCATCAAAAAGAAGAGAATCACTGGATAAGTTCAACCAGGGATTTCTTCATGTCATCATCAATGACTCGGTATCGGGCAAAAGCAACGCTGCCTTTGGCATGACCTGACATAGAAGCAACCAAATCAGGGTCTTTGACCATGCGGTAAAGATTACCGATAAAAGTCCTTCGTGCAAGATGAGATGTAGCCACATCTGAGATTGGCTTCTTCTCTTCAAGCCGTGTCTTAGGGTTAATCACAGTGACAACACGATTTACCTTGGCACGCTTCAAGATTCTACGGATAGCATCGTTGAACTTGAAGTTATAATGCTTGGGGAAGATTGGTTCATCATCACCATGGTCATGGCCATCAAGGATAGCCATAGCCTTGGGGATAAGAGGAACCCTTACAACGTCACCAGACTTGCCCTTGGTCTTGATGGGGATATATTCCAGAACACCGTCAATAATGTTCTTGGGGGTGAAGGTCACAAGATCACTATGACGGCATCCGACCATACACTGAAACACGAACATATCACGATACTCAGCAAGTTCTGCATCATCCGTGAGGTCTGCACCCAGAACTTGGTCACGCTCCTGAATGGTCAGGAAATATGGAGTGCCATAGAGAGCCTTGGGCATGTCATAGCCAAAGAAGGGATCATTGTTTGTGACTCCCTGCTTGCGAACCCAGTTGCACACGGTTCGTAACATGGTCATGTTAGTGACGATGGTATTCATAGATATGTCATAGTCAGAAGACAGGAAATCCGCAAACGCACGAAGATCATCGGCAGTCATGCTGTCAATGTTCATCGGGTGTTTGTGTTCATCCTCAAAGCGAGTAACCTTATCAATCAGGCATCGGGTGTTACACTCCTGATGCTTGGCAAAATGCTTGTTCTGAAGGTATCTCTCTGCCCAGATGACAAGAGATTTGCTTACCGCCATGCCACTGCCCATGCAATAGGCATTGGGGTGGTGATAGGCAAATATCAGTCGTCTGAGCCAGTCGGAGTTTGCTCCGATATAGTATTCCCTGGTTATGATACCTGTAATCTCCTTGACCTGTGAGTCAAAGAGGTTTCTGGTATCGTCATCCACAAGATTGACACGGCTCTTGTAGCCCTGTCGTTCTTGGCTCCAGTGATTGGGATTGATCTGAAGTTCGCTTGCGCACTTGACATCAAGCCCTTTGTCTCGGACACGGAAGTACACCGAAGCACGGCTGTCGAGGTCGTTCTTCGATGTATCTTTCTGACGTATGTAAGCGGTAACTCTCATTGATATGTCTATGATATGACAAAAGGGAAAGAAGAAACTATCTGCGGAAATGCAGGTGTCGATGCTCGGGATAGTCCGAAGCAATGTCCTTCAGCTGCTGTTCAAGTCGCTCGTTCTGGTACGGAGTGAGCGCATGGATAGCCTTGATGCAGACACTCTGCACAAGCAGGGTTCGTCTGCCGATAGTGTTCTCTTGGTCTATGCCCTTGTTGGCATGAGACAACTCGCACAGTTCATTGAAGGCATCCTTCATACTGTGATAGCCTGTGCCATCCTTGGCATAGGTAACGGCAAGGCTGGCTACCTGAGCCAGTTTGTCGTTGTACTGCTGTTGGTTGAAATCCTGATTCATATACTCATTGATTAGTGGTTGGCGAGTTCGTTCAGCTTCTGGGCTGCTGCCTCCTTGGTCTCAGCCTCGGACATGCTGCGGTTCTGACGCATCCACTTCAGAAGTTCAGTCTTCTCAAAGTAGATAAGTTTGCCGTTTGGACGGAAGAAAGGAAGCTCATGACGATGGGTCATCTTGTAGAGACTGCTCTTTGATATACCCATGAAAAGGGCAGCTTCTTCAAGTGTCAATACCTCCTTGGCTGCGCTGAGAGTATTCTCCAGAACCTCGATGCGATGCTCAAATGACTCTACCTTCAAAAGAAGAGTCTCGTTGTCAATAGTCTTATTCATAATCTTGATATTTAATTATTTACGTTATCCTGAATGCTTGGTTTTGAGATAGCAAGCCCCTAAAGGTAGCGGAAACCACTACCTTGAATCAGGGCACTGCTTTTGATGAAATGAAACTGGTTGTTATCCTGAATCGGCTCGTTAGCCGTTATTCGTTATCCTGTATATCTATGACCTTGCGAGGGTGCGTGTTGGTCGCTGCCGTTCGCTTGGTTCGTGGAATCTTCTTGTTCTCGGTGTGTGGCTTGCGACTCCTGAATACCGTCTTGGTATTGGAGATAGCCTTGACCTTTTCCTCAGTCAGCACGTCTGCATAGACTGCGGTTGATTTGAGCGACTTGTGACCCATGAGTTTCTTGGTGGTCTCGATGTCACCAGTAGCCGCTTGGATCAATGTACCAAAGGTATGTCGGGAGGTATGGAAGGAGATTGTCTTCGTGATACCTACCTTCTTGGCTATTCTTTTGAGAGCTGCATCTACATTGGCATGGGCAGGAAGGTGGAAAACCTTGTCATCCTTCTTGGGTGGCATCCATGCTTCTGCGGTTGAGCAGATTGGAACGGCATTGAGTTCCTTGGTCTTCTTCTGGACGATTACAAGTGTGTTCGTTGCCTCGTTCCTCATGATGTTTGACCATCGCAAAGCCCTTATGTCGCTGATGCGTAGTCCTGTAAGGCAAGCAAAGCCAAATGCCAACTGGGTTTCCCTGACTCCGTTTGTCTCTTCTGATGCCATGAAGAGTTTGAGTTCATCGGGTGTAAGGTACAGCTTGTGACCAGACTTTGGCTTGGAGATAGTGTCTTCCTTCTCCAACTGATAGAAGGGGTTTGCCTTCAACTTGCCAGTCTTGACAGCCTTGTTGAATACTGCGACAATGCGTTGTTGCATGTTCCGCAAACTGGCATTGCTCAACGGCTTTGCCTTGACTCTCACATACTTCTGAGGTACATAGTCATTCTTCAGCCAAAGAAAGAATGCCTTGAACCATGTCTTATCAAACTTCATCAGAGTGATGTGAGGTCTGCGCTTTGCCTTCAGGAACTCCTTCATGCGTTCTTGAAGGTATTGAGTCTGCTCGACAGTCCTCTTGGAATATTCGGGATTGCCGTCCATCCACTCCATGTAGGTCTGGATCCAGTCAATGACCTCGGGAGAATCATCATCTGGAATGTCGGGTACGACCATCAAGTGACCTTTCTCGGGAATGGTCTCGGGATGAAGGATGCGCTCGGCACGAATCTCCTGCGCACGTTTCAAGGTAGCCTCGTTGCGTTCCTTTGTCTCTTGGTTAATCTCAGGGATTAGGTAGAGGGAAAGGAACTCAAACTTGCGCTTGCCATTGTCATAGATGTCAAGATACAGGCTCTTGTTGTCGTTTTCGAGGTCTTTTTGTCGAAGTGTGATGGTCATATCAATGATTGTTATAATTGGTTATACCACTGGGGTGAAACACCACCCTGGTTTATCAAAGGGGGTGCTTTCAAGTCACCTCCTTTACTTGAACATTCCATCAATGAGGTTGATGGCTTCCTCCTTCTTCTTATCTACGATTTTCGCATAGATTTCAGTGGTCTGAATGTTGGTGTGACCCATCAACTTGCTTGTTGTGAACAGGTCTGCGCCAAGTGTCAGCATCATTGTGCCGAAGGTGTGACGAGAACAGTGGAAACTGATGTGCTTCTCTACACCTGCTGCCTCTGCCCATTTGCGAAGGGCTCTGCCTATGACGGTCTGAGTAGTTGGTATATCAAAGAAGGGAGTTGTTATTCCCTTTGGTTTTGGTAACCAACGCTTTGCCTCTTCCGAGAGTGGGATGATGACAGGTTTCTCAGTCTTCTGCATTTCCATGTCAATGTACTCGCCCTTTCCGTCAGGAGTCTTGAAGATGTGAATCGGTGCAAGTTTGTACATGTCACTGAGTCGCAATCCTGTGAAACAAGCAAAGATGAAGGCTTGCTTGACCTCTGGGCGGTAACTGTCGGTTGCCATGAGGGCTTTAAGTTCCTCAATGGTAAGGTATTCCTTCTTGCCATCCTTTGGCTGAATGCGCTCCTTGGCATCCAGTTCCTTCATAGGATTGTTACGGATGATACCTTGACGGACGGCATTGTTGAGAGTAGTCGAGAACATTCCGAGATAACGGCTTGCCGTGTTCTGACTGATAGGTCTTGGCTCAATGTACTTGCAGTGTGAGTTTGGGAAGGTGCGAAGGAACTTCACATACCCACGGCAGAAATCAGCATTGACCTCTTCAAGGGTGATGAAGGTCTGATTGGACTCTTCAAGATACTTCTCCACGGTGTGAAGCATTTCAACACGACAATGGAGGGTTGAGTTCTTGGTGCTGACTCCACCTTCACAATACTTCTTGATCCATCCTGTCAAGAGTTGTGAACCCTGCTTGACGGTTTCCCAGTCTTGCACTCCGTGACCATGGAGAGCCTTGATGCGCTCTGCCTTGATACGTTCTGCGACTGCCATCGTTTCCTTGTTCTGCTCCTTGCAGAGTGGATTGACCTCAGGAATGATGTAGAGTTTCAGATACTCATACTTCCTGACTCCCTTCCAGTAGATGTCAAGATAGATACTCTTGTTGCCATCTGCGAGGGATTTGAGACGAATCTTAATCGGCTCCTTCAGTTTGACTTGTTTCTTTGGTCTTGCCATGCTTGTATATTTTTTATTGGTAACTTACTCCCGAAAGAAGGGAAAATGAATTTTGCAGAGGGTCTGCGAGGTTTGGGCTTTTCGGATGCTGATATATCGTTTCTGCATCGTGATTATGCCCTTGAAAGCATGTGCAAAGATATGAAAATCAAGCCATATATGAGAAACAAATCAGAAACAAAAATCATTTTATTATATCTTTTTAAGAGTCGGTTGTGCAAGAATCGGAAAATTCAAAAATTCGCTTATTCGCTTGATACTAAGCACTTTATTTGTCACTTCCTTTCTTATCCTTTCCAACCAATTTTGGAGGACTAAGATATTCTTGACGTCCTGCTCTTCATTGTTCATTGCAATGTAAACGCTGATGGCACCGACAACGGCAACAACACCGGCTATGGCATAACAAAGCTTCACCACGTATGGAACGTACTTTGCTATTTCTTCCGTAACTGTAGTCAGCGCATTTGTTCCGGCTGTGTAGTCTCCGGCAGCATTCTGAGCATAAGTGGCTGCTACTCCGCAAAAGAGCAACATGGCCAGTGTTCCAACACGTTTAGCATTGAAAATCCTTTTGGTTAAATTCTTGATTTTCTTCATTTTTTGTTGTTTTACAGTTAAAAATTAGACATGTTATCCTTACTTGCTTGATTCTTAAATTCTTAGTTTTATACAATATTATAGCCAAAGAATGCTGGGAAAATGATAGTTGCGCCAATCATAAACAGGCAGGCTCCGACCAGCATCATGATTGATTTGGTCACATCTCCTTCACCGGTATTCATTTTGATATAGATTTGTAAAGCTCCGATAATTGCTACTATGGATGCAATAGCATACAGAAGATATACTACATAGAGCATCATTGTGACCGTAAAATCATGGGCATTGCTCAATGCGTCAGCACCCCAGCTGTAGTCAACACCACCGCATTTAGCAAATGCCGACTGAGGCTGGAGGAACATGAAGCCGAAACAGGCAATAAAAAACAGTTGATTGATTTTACAGTTTATCGATTGCATTCCTTTTCTCTATTTTTCTTTTGTTGTGTTTGTCGTTGAGATTTTGCATAAACTCATCAGGATAAAAACTGTATTGAGGAACTGCCTCTATCTCTTCCATGCTTTCTTCGTTTTCTTTATTGAGTTCTGCACTTGTAGTAGTCTGTTGAGTGGATTTTGACTCTTCCTCTTCAGGAGGGGAACTGTTGCTCTGCTTATTGCCTGTTGGAATGACTACCCGAAGGCCGTCGTCTGTTACTTGCTCTGTGTATGTCATGTCACTACCTTCAGGACCATCATTATGTTCTTCCACGGAAACCGGCACTTCTTCATTATCCATGCTGCTGACATCAATGGTCTCTTCATTCGTTTTCTTTTCATCTTTCTTACTATGAAGGTCAAGTGTAATCATTACTGAAAAGTAAACCACATACGCAAAGGTGAGGACGAATACGAATATTACAAATCCTGGCATTTCTCAATCTGATTTTAATGTGTTATTATAAAAAAGTTTCATACTCAGAAGACAAAACTTAAAATCAATTTGCTCCTGTGTTATGACAAAGGAAATGAGTTTTATGGTATTCCGATAAAAATATGCCGATTTGCATTTCAGTATTAACATACATTTGTTTAGAAGTATGATATTCTGATAAAAATCATACTATTAGAATAAAAACATCACAAAAAAGGAGGCTCTCCTGTGGGGAACCTCCTTAAACTAATAGAACAGACTTATTATTTTTGTTACTCCTTTACTATTCCATTGATAACATCGTTCAGATCCTTGAAATTACGGTATCTGATGGATTCATCAATTACCTTGTCTAAATATTCATCCTTGATTTTCTTTATGGTCGCTGCACCGGCAGCATCATTATCAAGATAGCAGTGTATTACATCATATACCTGGAGATATGGAAGTGCAGTTTTAATATTGCTGATTGAATTAAGAACAATATAATCACAGTCGTTTTCAACACAAAGTTGTATATCCATCATCCATTTTCTGATACTTACATACGTGAGCATATCAAAGAAACCTTCAAATATGCAGCATTCTGAATGTGATTTACCGTTGGGCTTTATTACGGATATTGTTTTCTTTCCGATACTGCGTTTGCAGTATTTGTTTCTGATTTCCATACCACCATCTACATTTTCAAAGGCTATGGCATAGTAATGTTTATCGTTGATATGATAATGTATTTCCTTACAGAACTCCTGAGCAACCTCGAAGTCAACACGTCTTTGTAAAATATATCTTTTCAGATTGGGATGACTGAGCTTGCTAATACGATCAACGAAAGTAATACTTTTTCTCTCATTCCCCCTTTCTGCTATATGGCTCTCATTCCACGTATTTCTTTTTAGTTGTTCTTTGGTAATAGCTTCATAATCTTCAGCATATTTGAGGTGATGGTTCTTAATCTGTTGTTCAAGATAAGTCAGGACTTGATGATTATTCCATGAAGGGTGCATCTTCTGAACAAGATTTATAATGTTTCCTCCTGAGCTGGCCCCAAAGTCATTCCAAAGATTTTTTGTAGGACTGACATTGAAAGATGGAGACGATTCAGATCTAAAGGGAGATAGATACCAGTAATTACCTCGATGGATATAGGCAAACTGATAACCTTCCGTTTCAAGGAACTGTACAATACTGACTGATTTTATTTCATCTATGGTCATGGCATATCAATAATGTCTAATTGGGCTTATATAAGTTTAGTATATATATACCCTGTTAAACTTAAACTCATAAACTTACTTTAACGGCAGGAGTGCAGGATGATAATGATAACCGTCTTTGTCCTTGGTAATCAGTTTGCGCTCACAGAAGATTTTAAGCATATCCTTAACTGCATTGTCCCCACGCTTGTAGCCTTCTTGTGCGTAAGCCTGGCTGATTGCTTTCACCAGTTCAAGATACCTCTGTGGACTCTCACCTTCAAAAACAGTGTGAAGTACTTTGGCATGTAAGTCATCTGGCAGAGATGTCAAGGGCTTATCTTTGGGTTTGACTACTGTAATATGATAGCCATCATCCAAGACGGGAAGAGAGTTGTCGTCAATGTGAAATGCCCATGAAGAAAACTCCTTGTCTCGCATGTGCATAGGCCTGACTTCACTGATGTTGGAATCCTGTTTGTTCTTGCTGATTATCAGAACTGTTTCAGCCTTGTTTTCAAGTTCGGTACCAATATGACCTCTGGTGTTATTGTCATTCTTGTTAAGATGCAGCACGCAATGGATGTGAAGATTGTACTTGCTTGTCCAGGCCATGAGCATAGTCATCACATCGGTTGATTCTTTGGCATTGTTAATGTCATACATGAGATCTCGTAAGCCGTCGATAATGACCAATCCTACACCCTCAAATGTTCTTAGGGCATAATCTATGAGGGCAATACGGAGAGTAGGAGTGAACTCCCTTAGCCCATAAAACTTGATGCGTTTATCTTCCTTTGTCAGACTCAATCCTGCAAGGCGGTAGATGCGTTCTATCACATTGTGGCAGTGAAACCTACTTTGTTCTGTATCGAAATAGAGGATTTTGCGTTTACCATCAGGAAGACTGGCCCGGTATTTAAGAACCGTTGAATTGTTTACTGCTGCTGCAACCATTGCTGTAATATTAAAGGTTTTCTTGCTCTTTGCTTTACCGGTGGATGCGCTGAAATTACCAAAGGTTGCTATGGTACAATCTCCAACCCATAAAATCTGTGGTGGAACAGGAGGCTTTTCACATGCTTTTATTTCTCCTTGTCTCAGGTAGTTGTCTAGTTCCTGGTCGTTGAATGTACTCTTGCTCAGCATCCCGACTTCAAGAGAGCTTTCCACTGAACATTCCTTATCATTACTGTTTTTCCTTCTTATCATGACATAGTTCTTTTTTATTATCATTTTTTGAGAAACTTATGACAACTTCTGACTTTTTCAGTAAAGCAGTCAGTTGAGCATCTGTATAAACCTTCTTTTTATTATGTTTCTTCTTCATTGTAATATTCTATTTATCATTTTTTTGTTTTGCTGGCACTATATGGTTTTTATGCATCCACCTTAGAAGTTCTTTCCTGTCAAAATAGATTAATTTCCCTTTTGGCTTGAAATGAGGTATCTCCAAATTCATTGTGAGTTTGTAAATCTGGGATTGCGTCACGCCTAAGTATTCGGCTACTTCTGTAGTGGTCAACATTTCTTTGACAGAAAATAATTTATCTTCAATTCTGCTCATTCGTTCATTGAAGACTTCTGGCTCCATTATTTTTAACTCTTTGACCTGCATTTCTAGAAGTTCTATTCTTTTTAAAAGAATATTAAGTTCAAGTTTGTTACTTCCCATATTTTAAAAGTTATTATATTAGACAATAGAGGCTTACCGCCGAGAACGAATCGATTCGACGGTAAAAATACCCCTATTATTTTAGTAATAACTGAAGCCTATCCTAACAGATGAAAGCGTTAGGAGGAGTGTTAGGTGGATTTCCTTTCAGTTGTTGTACTTTCTTTACTTTATATCATTTCTTTCAGTTGTTGCACCAAGTTTATGTATGCTTTTCCTGGAAAATCAACAACAGAGTCTTTCAGTTCTGTTAACCTGCTACTGATTGCTATACGTGTGGAAGACTTCATAGTTTTCTTAGGTACAAGCAGTTTGTTATCAGCAAGTAATGATACCCAGTTGTAGGGTATCATCTTTTGTCTGGAAAGCTCATATAGCAATGGAAGTATGCTAGCCATATTGGTTACAATCAACCCATTATTAAGGTTACATTTGAAAAAGTCATCTATAGTCTTTTCATCAACTCTATTTACAAATAGATTCGATTCATTAGCAAATTGTGTAATTAGTTGAATTTGGGCCTTATTAAATGAAGCTAGAATTTTAGATTTTGTAACCTTACAATCTAAATGATTAAACGAGTAAAGCATTTCGTTGAAGTCTTCCTCCTCAAAAACTGTACGGGTAAAATACTTTTCTACCAAATCTTTTCTGGTAGAAAGCAGTTCGTATAGACAGAAGATATTTCGGAAATGATTACGGACTACTTCTTCTACGTTAGAGAAGATAGGAAGGTGATAACTGATGAAATCGTTTATGTACCGGTCATACAACTTTTCATCATTAAGAATTTCCAACTGGTACTGCTCATAAGCAGCACGAAAAATTGTCCAAAGTTCATTTATGGACGTAACAGTCTCTTGTTTTGTACAATGTTCCGGACATTGAATACACAAAAAGAGAGAGCAGAGAGGATTTTTTCATCTTACTCATAATTCTTCTTGTATAAAGTTTATATTTTGGTAATTGATAACTATCTGCATATAATTGCAGACAGTTTTTATGCAGTTATTTCGATGTAAATATTATATTATTCTCTCACACTAGTTTACAAAAATATTATAATGTGTATGTTATGCTTGCATAATGATAATGAATATGTCTGTAAATGGCTGATACCCGTTATTTATTGTGCTTTTGTTCTTTGTGTTTATTTTCTCCGATTCGGTTTTCGCTTTATAGTTTTAAGGTAATCTTCATTTATCTCCTCGGCTGTTCTTAAATCGACTTCAAGCCTTCCCAACTCTGTCCATTTTAATAGCTCGTCTTTATATAGAATGTAGTTTTTGCCTTTCTTAGTTCCTGGAATGTTTCCTTTGGACAAATGATAGTACATAGTAGATTTCTTCATACGAAGGAACTCACAGGCTTCATCCAATGTCATAGGAATGTGGTCTGCTGATGAGATGTTGTCTTTTTTATCGTCGAGCTCGGCTTTCATATTATTGAGCATCTGTTCAACATGCTCTATTTTCTGGAATATTTTGCCAATTACTTGTGGCATGTCATTAAATGTTACTTCTTTTACATCCATAATTGAAATATTTAAAATTCATGTCACAAATGAACCGGCTTATTTGACGGTGATATAACATCATACAGAATAATTTCAATGTAATAGAAAGTAATTTCAGATAAGTTGAAAGGAGAATCTATAATCACCTTTTTCAGGAATGTCAAGGTCTATAATGCAAGTACCACGTTGACGAAGATTGCGTCTGATTGTTGAGACTTCAATATCTCTGAGCTCAATGGGAAATACCATTTTTGCAAACAGTGCCCGCTTTTCTCCTTTCCAGTTAAAGCGTTCACCGATGTTCCAGACAAGATGGCGAAGATCAATTGAGCCAAGACGTCCATCCGTACTAACTGAAACAATAGCGGCATCCTCGTTAGTAATCCAAGACTTTATATTATTACAAACTATTTTCACATCAGACTCTTTCATATAAGGAGAAAGCATAAGCTGCACATAGGCAGAAACAGCTGCAAATTTTTTCTGATTGAGTTGATACTCTTGATCTTCACGTTGTTTTCTTACTTCATGATAATGACTGATTGCTTCTTCTGGTATAGGCAAGGCATCTGCATCAGCTGTTTGAGATTTATTTTTTCTTTTAATCTGTGTAAATAACAATGCTATTATGATGGAAATAATAATGATTTCTATTATAATCGTGTTTGTGACTGAGTTGTCTGAGCCAGCTTGATTATTAACGCAAAATGTCGTATATGGAAAGAATATAGCCAAAGTTGTAAGGCTACTGACCATGATTAAAAAGAATTTCTCCCTATGTTTTGTTTTCATAATTACTTCAATTTATTTAAGAATTACTACACAAAAATAGGGAGAAATGCATGAATAATTCGAAAGAATCTATAAGAAAATGCAAGTAGTTAACTATTTTAATATATTGATATTCAATATTTTGGGAGGTGGTTTTCTTTTCTCTTGTTTCCATTTTTTTCACTTGTTATTATTTTGTTCTCTTTATTTGAGTTCTTATTTTCACTTGATTTCTTATTTGTCGAAACACTTTTTAACAGACTAAGAGAGAGCTTCTGGGATGCTTCCTTGGATTTGGCATCTGCGTGTCGAGCGTAAATCTCTGTGGTCGTTACGTTGGCATGTCCAAGCATGTTCTGCACGGTGTAGATATCTGTTCCAAGTTCAACTTGAAGGGTTGCAAAGGTATGGCGGAAGCTATGGAAAGTGATGTGCTTTTTAATTTTAGCAGCCTTCAACCATTCGTGCATTACTTTTTGAGTCATATAGTAAAACAATCCTTTGAATACCTTTCCAGTTCCTTTTCTACCCATCAGATGCAATGCGTCATCATTAATGGGGACAATATTCTGTTTCGTTGTCTTTACAGCCAGAAAATCAAGATACTTACTTCCGTCAGCATATTCTTTCACCATCTCCCAAGTCAATGCATTCACATCACTGAAACGCAGGCCAGTAAAGCAAGAAAACAAACATGCCCGTTTCAATACATCTATTTTACAATCTGTGTTGTAGAGCTTGTAAATCTCCTGTAAAGTTAGGCTTTCTTTTAATGTATCTTCGTATTCTATGCGATCGAGGTAGTCATTTATATTCTCATTGATCAATCTGGACCTGTATGCAATCCGAAGGAATCCTCTGAATGTTGACCAATATCCGGCAATCGAATTATTGGAAAGTCGTTCGCCAGTTCGCATGCTTTGAGCATGTTCTAAGAGATATTCTGCAAATCCTTGACATAATTCCACATCAACTTCTCCAAAGGAACATTTCCCGTTGACGTAGTTCTTGAAATGTTTGCATACATATATCCACTTCTGATTATGCTTCTTGGCTTCTTTTTCATAATAATCTATGAAACTTTCATTCAGGCGTTGCTTGTCATAAAGATTATACCGTTCATTGATGATTTCCTCAAATCTTCGGCATCGAATGATTTCTGCTTTTTCTTCCATAGTTTTATTGAAAGCAAGTTCATGTGAATTCTTGGGGTTCTCGTAAATGTATATACCCAAATATTCATGACGTATGGTTTTCATCGTTTTTTTGTCCCGATAAGGTGGATAGTAATCGAGATAGTATGACATTTTGCCATGCTTACAATGGCGGAGTCTTAATGTTACTTTCTTACAATTCTGCATATCTGTGGGTATTTATAATTTGTTTCTATTTAATGGCAAATATCCAAGATGATTCTCTGCTTACTACTGGTAATAGAGAGTAATTATAGAGTAAGTTAGAATAAGCTTACTGTTTACGCTCATGGATAGCCCGGATGACATCTTCCTTTAAGAACAGAGTAAACCTTCCATCACGTTTCTTCTGTATATTTTTGTATCGGGCCAGACTGTAAACTTCTTCTCGGCTTAATCCGAACTTTTCTTTGATTTGTTCAACAGTATAATAGTCCTTCTGATCTTTGAGTCCTGGATTTCTGGCATATTCAACATCTGCTTTTGAATAAAATGTAGTTTCATGAACCTTTTTACTTAGTATCTTGTGACGGGAAACCAAAGTTCTTCTGGCTGCAGTAGACAAGCCATAAAGCTCTTCAATCTGTTCTCCTGTAATCCATTCGATAGAATCTCCTTCAACAGATTCTGAAACAGGGACACGATGGCCAAATAACTCTTCCACAGCTTTTAACTCGTAGAAGTTTATGTGCTTGATAGTTATTCTCGGAACTTTGGCTTCCCTTGTTCTACCATGTACATGATGAACTGTTATCTTGAACCGTTCGGCAATCTTCTGTGCAGTTATATAGTCTTCAGGAACATCGAACTTTTCTGGATCACGGTTGAACAACTGTTCCACGGCATTTGCATTAAAGTAGTTTCGATGTTTGATGAATAGCTTTTCCAGTTTCCCTTCACGGGTTTTCGCCTGGGCAGCTTTTTCTGTAATACCATATTGTTCAGCAATCTGTTTGATTGAGATATAGCCGTCAGGAACCTTATCGGTCTTCTTCTGTTTTTTTCTTTTCTCAACTTCTTTATCAAGAAAGCTTGTACTCATTCTTTCTTTTATAATCCTGTCAAAGCTATTTCGTTCAACGATTGTCAATCGGCCTTGCTTATGGTTTGGGATGTTATAATTGTGGACATAATAATTGATCTGGTCCTTACTTAATTTATATTTTTCGTGTATATCCTTATAGGTGTAATAAAGCGGATCAACATTCTCTCTTTCACCTTTGAAGGTATCAATATGCGCACGTGAGTAGTAAACCTTACGTCCTTGTGTGATACGGGGAATATCATTCCTTTGAACGAAAGAAAGCACAGCAGCATGGCTCATACTGAACTTTTCCATGATTTGATCTATTGTGTAATAGTCATTCATATCCACTTCAGCAATCAGTTCTGCAAAGTGTATATCCACAAGAGCTTTGTCATAGAAGGTGTTTCTCCCTTGATACACTTTTTTAATGCCATACTTCTCACAACGATTCCATACAGCACGACGGGTAGTATGGAATTTATTTACAATCTGGCTGACTGTGTAATATTCCCGTTTCTCATGAATCTTGCCTGTTCGTGTCTGATATTCTTTTGCCCGATCGAACAAACCGTCAATATCTTTCCGTCTGATAAGAGTCTTTCCTTTCATCTGAACGGCTTTTATAAGCCCACTGGCAAGTTCTCTGTAGACCGAAGATTTTCCGATGCCCAGATAAGCGGCAGCCTCTCTCGGAGTAAGGAATCTCTTTTGTTCGAGAACAGATTTCTGGGAGGAAACTTCAGCAGGCACATCCTGAGGATTTGATTCAAGATAGTCTGAAATTTCCTTCTCTCGCATCTTTCTTTTGTAGTCTTTGCCATTACACTGACGTGAGCAATACTGAGTAGCCAATGTATGTGCAATAAAGAGCTTTCCGCAGTACTTACATCGTTTCTGTATCTCCATTGCCGTTTCTGATATTTGTGATAATTTCGCCAACGAAGTCACCCAAAAGTGTCCCAAGGTGTCCCACCACGTCCCAGGGTGTCCCAGCTTGTGCTCTCAATGTCATTTTGGCATTTTCCCAGGGTGTCCCAAGGAAGTGACTTCAATGTCATTTAGTCGTAATCGCACCGCTTTTAAATTCCATCGCGGTTCAAATACGGTACAAAAATAGTCGCAATAATTTGAAACAACAAAAAGTTACTCGGAAGTGTTAAAAAATAAAAGCCCCTCAAAATGAGGGACTTATTATAAGTTATTTGAAGATGTTTTGAGTTGTTTAGAGTACTTTATTTACCGATGCAAAAATGTTTGAATATATTCCCCAGCACCTCGTCGGTCGTAATCTCACCGCCGACAATCTCCGCCAGGTGGAACAAGCATTCTCGCAAATCCTGGCTCACCAGGTCGCCAGACAGGCCCATGTCCATACCCTCCTGCACACGGTGAATGGCCTCCAATGCCTTGCTGAGGGCCTCGTAATGGCGGACGTTGGTCACGATGACATTGCTTTGGGTGATTTCCGGAATATCGGCTGCCCGGAGAAGCATGTCCTGTAGCTCGCGGATGCCTGTACGGGCCTTGGCGGAAATGGATATCATCTCTGCCTGCGGAAACATCTCCTTCAGCGATACAGTGGCATCGGTACCACTTAAATCGGCTTTGTTCCAGACTACAATGAGGTGCTTGCCCGCACAACGGGGCAATATCTGGCCCGCCAATCGGGAAAAATCGGGATGCGGTGCCGAACGGTCGATAACCCAGAGGACGATATCCGCCTGCTCCAGTTTCTGGAAACTGCGCTCAATGCCCAGACTCTCGATGGTATCGGAGGTCTCGCGGATGCCCGCGGTATCGATGAAACGGAAGGTCACTCCGCCGATGTTCATGGTGTCTTCTATCACATCGCGGGTAGTACCGTGGATGTCGCTCACGATGGCACGCTCCTCGTTCAGCAAGGCATTGAGCAAGGTGGATTTTCCGGCATTGGTCTCACCGATAATAGCCACGGGGATTCCGTTCTTGATGGCATTGCCTGTACTGAAGGAACGCACCAGTCCACCGATAACCTGCTCGATCTGGGCGGCTATCGCCTTCAGCTCCGAACGGTCGGCAAACTCCAGTTCCTCGTGGTCGCTGAAGTCGAGCTCCAGCTCCATCAGCGAGGTGAGATGCAGCAGCTTCTCGCGCAAGGCGGCCAGCTCCTTGCTGAATCCTCCCTTCATCTGATTCATGGCCAGCCGGTGGGTAGCGGCCGAAGAAGAGGCTATCAGGTCGGCCACGGCTTCGGCCTGACTCAGGTCCATCTTCCCGTTCAGGAAAGCACGCTGGGTAAACTCTCCCGGACCGGCGGCACGACATCCGTTCCGGATGAGAAGTTGCATGACCTGCTGGAGGATGTACGAGGAACCGTGGCAGGAAATCTCGACCGAATCTTCGCCCGTATAGGAATGGGGCGCACGGAACAGGCTGACCAACACTTCGTCGACAACCTCGCCTCCTGCATCGCGGATGGTCCCGAAAGTGAGGGTATAGGGCTTGCGGCCGGAAAGCGGCAGGCCGTCCTGACTGGCCGGTGAAAAAATCCGGTCGGCAACCGTAATGGCATCGGGACCGGACACACGGATAATGCCGATAGCTCCTCCCTGGGCTGTAGCAACGGCACAGATAGTATCTTGTGTATACATGATGGTGATGTCTTAATGAATGATGAGCCAAAGATAAGACAAAAAAATGACATAACGTCAAATACGGCTCCGGATAATATGCGTGGCCGATACTGGGACACACGAAAGGGAAAACGACCGGGACTCTTCCGGGAAGGTAGCATCTGTAGTGATTATCAATGCCATATACTCTTCCTCGGGAGCGAATCTGCCGGCGGGCGGAAGAAGAGAAGCGGTTTAGGATGAAAGAGCCCTACAGAAGAAATGGAACAAATAAGTTGGAATTACCCGAAAATTGTTTACCTTTGTCGCATTTCAGAGATATTTCACCTTACTTTCCGTAAGATGAGCAACTTGAAAGTACTTTCACATCAGAACAGGGTAGCTTGCCACAAGTTGCATGTTCGCTAACAACTAATAACTTTAAATACTATGGACCGCACAAACGTTATTGGAGAAAAAGTAAAGGCGCTGAGAACAGCCAAAGAAATAAGCCTGGAAGAACTGGCAGACCGTACAGGTCTGGCCATGGAACAGATAACCCGCATCGAAGAAAACATTGACATCCCTTCGCTGGCACCGCTCGTAAAACTGGCACGTGCGCTAGGGGTGCGTCTGGGTACATTCCTCGACGACCAGACAGACGAAACGGGACCTGTCATCTGCCGCAAGGGGGAAGCCGACGATACCATCAGCTTCTCGAACAATTCCATCGACTCCCGTCAGCACATGCACTACCATTCCCTGTCGCGGAGCAAGACCGACCGCCACATGGAACCGTTCATCATCGACATCGACGCGAACGAAAACTATGAATTCAACCTCTCGGCCCACGAAGGCGAAGAATTCATCATGGTGCTGAAGGGTACACTCGAAATCAATTACGGCAAATTCACTTATCTGCTGGAAGAAGGCGATACCATCTATTACGACTCCATCGTACCGCACCACGTACACTCCTTCGAAGGACAGGCGGCACGCATTCTGGCAGTAATCTATACACCCATCTAAACAGGAAAGGCTATGCTACAGTTATCGGAAAGAACTTTGGGCGACTGGCTGGAACACTGGGCAGCCGAGACGCCGGACAAGGAATACATCGTCTACTCGGACCGGAACCTGCGCTTCACGTGGAAGCAGTTCAACCGCCGCGTAGACAACATGGCCAAGGGACTGCTGGCCATCGGTGTAAAACACGGTACGCATGTAGGTATCTGGGCCAAGAATGTGCCCGACTGGCTGACTTTCCTGTATGCCTGTGCCAAGATAGGGGCAGTAGCCGTTACGGTGAACACGAACTACAAACAGGCGGAACTGGAATACCTGTGCGAGAACTCGGACATGCACACCCTCTGTATCGTCGACGGGGAACGGGACAGCAACTTCGTAGAAATGACCTACACGATGCTGCCCGAGCTGAAGACGTTCGAACGGGGACACCTGAAGAGCAAACGTTTCCCCTACATGCGGAACGTGATCTACATCGGTCAGGAGAAATACCGGGGGATGTATAACACGGCGGAAATCCTGCTGCTGGGCAACAACGTAGACGATGACGTGCTGAACGAGGCCAAGAAGAAGGTGAACTGCCACGATACCGTGAACATGCAATACACTTCCGGAACCACCGGTTTCCCGAAAGGGGTGATGCTGACCCATTACAACATCGCGAACAACGGATTCCTTACCGGCGAGCACATGAAGTTCACCCAGGACGACAAGTTGTGTGTCTGCGTGCCGTTGTTCCACTGCTTCGGCGTGGTACTGGCTACCATGAACTGCCTGACCCACGGATGTACGGAGGTGATGGTGGAACGGTTCGACCCGCTGCTGGTACTGGCTTCGGTACACAAGGAGCGCTGTACTGCCCTGTACGGGGTGCCTACGATGTTCATCGCGGAACTGAACCATCCGATGTTCGACATGTTCGACCTCTCCTGCCTGCGTACGGGTATCATGGCAGGCTCGCTTTGTCCGGTGGAACTGATGAAGCAGGTGGAAGAGAAGATGTTCATGAAGGTGACCAGCGTATATGGCCTGACGGAGGCTTCGCCGGGAATGACGCATAGCCGCATAGACGACCCGCAGGAGGTACGCTTCACGACGGTGGGACACGACTACGAGTTCACCGAGGTGAAGGTCATCGACCCTGAAACGGGCGAGGAATGTCCGCCGGGAGTACAGGGAGAAATGTGTAACCGGGGATACAACAACATGAAGGGGTATTACAAGAACCCGCAGGCTACGGCCGAGGTGATAGACAAGGACGGCTTCCTGCACTCGGGCGACCTGGGCGTGAAGGACGAGAACGGCAACTACCGCATCACGGGACGTATCAAGGACATGATTATCCGCGGTGGCGAGAACATCTATCCGCGCGAGATTGAGGAGTTCCTGTACCAGATGCCAGGCATCAAGGATGTACAGGTGGCCGGCGTACCTTCGAAGAAATACGGGGAGGCCGTAGGTGCCTTCATCATCCTGCACGAGGGATGCACGATGAACGAGTTTGACGTGCGCGAATTCTGCGAAGGGAAGATAGCCCGCTACAAGATTCCGAAATACATCTTCTTCGTGAAGGAATTCCCGATGACCGGAAGCGGCAAGATCCAGAAGTTCAAGCTGAAGGAGCTGAGTCTGGAACTTTGCCGGCAACAGGGCATCGAAGTGATCTGATAACCAAAGAAAACCCGGGAGGCGTACGATGATGCCGGATAACGGCAGGAAATCGGTACGCCTCTTCCAATAAAAACAAATGTCGTATGAATCTCCAGATGAAACAGAACAGAAGTGAATTCGTGGAACTGCTTTACTCAACCGGACGGGAAGGAATGGACGAGGTCATCGGCCAACTGGAAGAACTGGGATTTTTCCAGGCTCCGGCCTCCAGCAAATTCCACCTCAACCACGAAGGGGGATTGCTGGAACACTCTCTGAACGTATGCAAGGTGGGTCTGATGCTGCGCGAACAGATGCTGGCCCTGAAACCCGACCTGGAAGAAAGCCTGAACAAGGAAAGTGTCATCATCGCCGCCCTGCTGCATGACATCTGCAAGGCGGACATCTACCAGAAATGCATCCGGAAGCGGAAGGACCGCCTGGGACAATGGGTGGACTACGAAACGTACGAACTGGACTACTCGGACTTCCCGCTGGGACACGGCGAGAAATCGGTCATCGTCCTGCTACGGATGGGGCTGGACCTGTCGGACGATGAAATCATGGCCATCCGCTGGCACATGTCGGCATGGGACCTGCCGTTCCAGAGCCCGGACCTGAAGGCGAATTTCGATACGGCCAAACGGTTGTGTCCGCTCTGTTCGCTCATCCAGGCTGCCGACGGCCTGGCCTCCAACCTGCTGGAAAGCAAGGACCCGGAAGAAACTTATTGAAAAAAAGGACAGACGGCCGGACAAAAACCGGTGCCGCTTTGTTATTGTTAGAAACCCATACCCGAGATATGAACGAACTTACCCTGACGACCCCTACCCTTCTCTTTTCAGCCGTCTCGCTGATTCTGCTGGCTTATACCAACCGTTTCCTTTCGTATGCCCAACTGGTACGTACCCTGAAGGAACAGTACGTGAAAGAGCATTCCGAGGTGACCGCCGCACAGATAGCCAACCTGCGGAAACGGCTCTACCTGACACGCAACATGCAGGTATTGGGCATCTCCAGCCTGTTCTTCTGTGTCATTACCATGTTTCTGATCTACATCGGGCTGCATGCCTTGTCGGTGTACGTGTTCGGCTTCGCCATCCTGCTGCTCATCGCCTCGCTGGGACTTTCCATCTGGGAAATCCAGATTTCGGTCAAGGCCCTGGAAATCCACCTGCAGGACATGGAGAACTAACAGACTGGTCATCAATAATTGACATCTACTTTCCGGAAAACGATGACTGTTTCCGGACACATTAAAAAAACTTCCTCACGTCTGAATGAAAACATGAGGAAGTTTTATTGTAAACGAACGTTCGTTCGAACTGACACGAACGTTCGTTTTTTTCTAAGCCATATTCAGAGTTTAACCCTTTGCATGAATATCGAGTTTCACCGGGCGAACCATGTTTTTCGGATTCAGAATAGTGTCCAAGTCTTCCTTGGTAAGAATGCCTTCTTCCAGAACCAGCTTGTACACACTTTGACCGGTTTCCAGCGCCTTCTTGGCAATGGCGGTGGCATGGTCGTAACCGATATAAGGATTCAAGGCGGTTACCACACCGATGCTATTGTGCACTTCTTCTACACATTTGGCTTCATTGGCGGTAATACCATCGATGCAAAGCGTACGTAACGTATCGTAGGCATGAATCAGCAGGTCGATGGATTCGAAGCAACATTGTGCCATCACCGGTTCCATCGCGTTCAGCTCCATCTGGGCAGCCTCGCCGGCCATCGTCGTACACAATTCATTTCCCATCACCTTGAACGCTACCTGGCTGACCACTTCCGGAATAACCGGATTGACCTTACCCGGCATGATGGATGACCCCGGCTGACGGGCAGGAAGGTTGATTTCGCCCAGACCGCAACGCGGACCGCTGGACAACAGACGCAAATCGTTGCTGATTTTACTCAACTTCACGGCCACCCGCTTCAGGGCAGACATGTAACCCACCATGCACGATGTATCGGAGGTGGCCCCTACCCAATCCTCGGAAAGCACCACCTTCCAACCGGTGATACGTGCCAGTGCTTCGACCGCCTTTTCGGCATATCCCGGCTCTGAACAGATACCTGTACCGATGGCCGTAGCACCCAGATTGACCGTCAAGAAATCTGTAGCGGCTTCTTCCAGGTGAAGAAGTTCGTTCTCGAGGATGCTGGCAAATCCATGGAAGGTCTGTCCCAGTGTCATAGGTACCGCGTCTTCCAACTGGGTACGTCCCATCTTGATGATATGGGCAAATTCGTCTCCCTTCTTCTTCAACGAGGCAATCAGCTCCTTCAGATGCGGCAACATTTTCAGGTGGCTGGCATAGAGTCCGATATGGATAGCGGTGGGGTATGCATCGTTGGTAGACTGGGAACGGTTCACCTGGTCGTGCGGAGAGCAATATTCGTACTCGCCCGGCTGATGGCCCATGTGCATCAGGGCGATGTTGGCAATCACTTCGTTGGCGTTCATATTCGTACTGGTACCTGCCCCACCCTGAATCATATCTACCAAGAACTGGTCGTGGTACTTACCGGCAAGGATATCCTCACAAGCCGCCTTTATGGCGTTGAACTGCTCGTCGGTGAGCAGACCCAGCTGATGGTTGGCTTCAGCAGCCGCCCATTTCGTATAGGCAAGACCATTAATGAACAAAGGATACTGGTCCAGTCTGAAACGGCTGATGGAGAAATTCTCTACGCCACGCAAGGTCTGGATTCCATACAATGCATCAACAGGCAATTCACGTTTACCCAACAGGTCATGCTCTACACGATATTCATTCGTAGTCTTCATATATATCAAAAATTTTAAGTTATTCCTACTGCTTTCTGTAAATGTACGGCAAAGATACAACTATCATTTTATTATTGAAACTTATTTAGTATAAAGATTTCTTTATTTTTTAAAAACAGATTAAGCCGACAGAAAGATAAAAAAGTAGCATTTTGTCAATCCTCAATCCTCCCGAATGACGTATGGCAGGAAAAGGACGGCAGGCATGGCCAATCTGCAACGAAGAGAGCCCAAAGGCGGGCATTCCCGGCTCCACGGGTCCGACACACCCCTGCTCCGGCCTCCCCCGGGTAAACCGAAAGGACACTCCTCTTAAAATGAAAACAATTGCTAAAAACGGACGGGGGACCGGGAAGAAAACAAGGGCGACGCTTGTAAGCTCGACGAAAAATTGTACCTTTGCCACCGAATTTAATTTATCATTATTAATCACATGGAGAATAAATACATTACAGTAGCATATAAACTTTATGCCATTACAGACGGAAAGAAAGAAATGCTGGAAGAAGCACCGGCCAACCATCCGTTCCAGTTCATTTCAGGCCTGGGCTATACATTGGAAAGATTCGAAAAAGAAATCCTGGCCCTTACACAAGGCGCATCATTCAGCTTTACTATCCCCTGTAACGAGGCATACGGCGAACGCGACGAAGACGGTGTACGTCAGGTTCCGAAATCTATGTTCTGCGACCCGGACGGCAACTTCGATAGCGAAAACATCTTCCCGGGTAACATCATCATGCTGAACGACCAGGAAGGCAACAGATTCTATGCCAATGTAGGCGAAATCACTGATGACAAGGTAGTGCTCGACCTGAACTACCCACACGCCGGCAAGGACCTGATTTTCGAAGGAAACGTCATCGAAATGCGCGATGCTACCAACAAGGAGATAGAAAGCCTGGTAAACGCCATGAGCGGTGAAGGTTGCGGCGGCGGTTGCGAAGGTTGCGGCGGCGGATGCGGCGGACACGACCATCAGGAAGAAGACGGATGCTGCGGCGGCGGATGCGGCCATTGCCATTAATTGCCGGTTCCACTACAGGATATAGAATCACGGCATTTCCCTCGGGAGGTACCGTGATTTTTATTTATCCGGGATTGTCAAACCTGAAAAACTTCGTTTTTCGTTTGCCTCTCCGCTCGCCTTTCTTTATCTTTGTTTAAACGCAACAAACTGAAACATGCCTATGATACTGATAGCGGATAGCGGAGCTACAAAAACAGACTGGTGCTTCGGCGCAACCCTCTCCGACCGACAGACCATCCACACAGAAGGAATCAACCCGTTTCACATGGACCAGACTTACATGGAGGAAATCATCCGCCATCAGCTGATTCCGCAACTGCCTGCTTCCTTCCAACCGGAGTGTACGGCCATCCATTTCTACGGAGCCGGATGCCTGCCGGAGCGGACAGGAGGAATCGTACACATCCTGGAGCATTGGTTCCCTCATGCTTCAGTACAGGTTTCTACCGACCTGCTGGGGGCCGCACGTGCCCTCTGCCAACGAGAACCGGGGATTGCCTGCATCCTGGGTACCGGTTCCAACTCCTGCCTGTATGACGGGACACAGATTATCGACAACATTTCTCCTTTGGGATATATCCTGGGCGACGAAGGGAGCGGAGCCTATCTGGGCAAGCGCTTCGTAGGCGATTGCCTGAAACGCCAGCTCCCCGGTTTCCTGGCCGAAGGCCTCATGGAACGGTACGGGCTTACCCTACCCGACCTGCTGGAGAAAGTATACCGGCAACCTCAGGCCAACCGTTTCCTGGCAAGCCTGACACCATATATATATGAGCAACGGGAAGTTCCGGAGGTCAAGGAATTTCTGAAGGACTGCTTCAGGGAGTTCTTCAAGCGGAACGTCCTGCTTTACAAACGGACATGGCCTGTCTCTTTTGTCGGCTCCATCGCGTGGTACTTCCAGCAAGAGATTCAGGAAAGCGCCAAGGAGCTTCAGCTCCCCATCGGCCGGTTCGTCAAGAATCCGATAGACGAGCTATCTGTCTACCATTTTCACCCTTAACACCGAAACGTCATGAAATTCCGACAAGTCACCGAAGAAAATTCCCTGTATGACAACCTGGAGCAACAACCGGTACGCGACCTGTTGCGCGACATCAACCGCGAGGACCATCGGGTAGCAGACGCGGTGGAAGCCTGCCTGCCCCAGGTGGAAGCCTTCGTGGTACGGGCTCTCCCCCGGATCCAGCAAGGCGGACGGCTGTTCTACATCGGTGCGGGTACCAGCGGACGGCTGGGGGTACTGGACGCGTCGGAAATCCCTCCGACTTTCGGAATGCCGGAAGATACCGTCATCGGCCTCATTGCCGGAGGAGACAAGGCGCTCAGGCAGGCGGTAGAACAGGCGGAGGACAACCCCGAAGAGGGCTGGAAGGACCTGCTCGCCTACCGCCCAACGGAATGCGATTGCCTGGTCGGGATATCAGCCTCGGGCACCACGCCGTATGTGGTGGGCGCCGTCACCCAGGCACGGAAACATGGCCTGCTTACGGCCGGCATCTACAGCAATCCCCACTCACCGCTTTCCGAAGCGGCCGAAATCGGCATAGAGATGA
Organism: Phocaeicola barnesiae DSM 18169 = JCM 13652; assembly: GCF_000374585.1. Lineage (GTDB taxonomy): Bacteria > Bacteroidota > Bacteroidia > Bacteroidales > Bacteroidaceae > Phocaeicola > Phocaeicola barnesiae. Next base: position 321,936 of record NZ_KB894644.1, on the reverse strand, counting down.
TGGTGGGTCCCGAATTCATCACGGGAAGCTCACGCATGAAAAGCGGTACCGGCCAGAAGATGATCCTGAACATGATCAGCTCGACCCTGATGATCAAGCTGGGGAGGGTTCAAGGGAACAGCATGGTAAAGATGCGGCTGAACAACCGGAAGCTTTGGGAAAGGGGGACGAGCATCATCATGAAGAAAGCCGGTCTGCCGTATGCCGAAGCCCGGGAACTTCTACAGACGTACAAGGACGTGGCGGAAGCGTTGAAACACGCCGGAGACAAGAACTAATCACTTTTAAAACCTATGTATCATGAAAAATCTAAGACTTGAAGCCGCCCTCATCATGGTGGGGCTGATTCTGTTGGGCTTCTTTATCCAGCAGGGATTGAACACATTCGCCGCCAAGGACCGGACGGTGACGGTAAAAGGTCTGGCCGAAATGGAAGTACAGGCCGACAAGGTAATCTGGCCCCTGGTCTACAAGAACCTGGGTGATAACCTGAACACCCTGTACGATGACATCAAGCAGAATAACCAGACCATTGTCCAGTTCCTGAAAGAACAGGGCATCGACGAAAAGGAGATCAGTGTCAACGCCCCGGAAATCATCGACATGAAGGCCGAACGCTATAGCGGCGACCGGAACTCGTCCTACCGGTACAACGTAACGAGCGTCATCACGGTCAACTCCAACAAGACAAACCTGGTAAGGAAACTGATTTCCGAACAAGGGGAACTGCTGAAGCGGGGTGTGGCCATCACGTCGGGCGACTACCGCTACAACGTGGTCTACGAATACACCAGCCTGAACAAAATCAAGCCGCAGATGATAGAAGAAGCGACCCGAAACGCCCGGGAGGCCGCGGAAAAGTTCGCCAAGGACTCTGAAAGCCGTCTGGGAAAAATCAAGAAAGCCTCACAAGGGCAGTTCAGCATCTCCGACCGTGACCCGAACACACCCTATATCAAAAATGTACGGGTAGTGACCACCATCGACTACCTGCTCGAGGAATGACAGGTCCGGCCCCTTCCCTTTGCGGTGGCCTTTTCCGGTATTTTCGCGGGAAAGGCCACCGTTTTCTTTTCCGTACGGGAGAAAAAAGCCTCAATATCTTTTCTATATCAGAAATTTATTGTAATTTTGCGCCCGAATTAGATAAACTATATAAAGTCTAACACAATTAGTTATTTAAAATCAATTATCAATTAATGGAAAACTTAAAGAACATTGCTCCTATTGAAGATTTCAACTGGGATGCTTATGAAAACGGTGATGCAGTAAGCAATGTAAGCAAAGAAGACCTGGAAAAGGCTTATGACAGCACATTGAACAAAGTTAACGACCGTGAGGTTGTAGACGGTACTGTAATCGCAATGAACAAACGCGAAGTTGTAGTAAACATCGGCTACAAATCAGACGGTATCATTCCGTTGAGCGAATTCCGTTACAATCCGGATTTGAAGGTAGGTGATACTGTAGAAGTATACATCGAAAACCAGGAAGACAAAAAAGGTCAGTTGATCCTGTCCCACAAGAAAGCACGTGCTACTCGTTCTTGGGATCGTGTAAACGCTGCTCTTGAAAACGAAGAAATCATCAAGGGTTACATCAAGTGCCGCACTAAGGGTGGTATGATCGTTGACGTATTCGGTATCGAAGCATTCTTGCCGGGTTCTCAGATCGATGTTAAACCTATCCGTGACTACGATGTATTCGTAGGCAAGACTATGGAATTCAAGGTTGTTAAGATCAACCAGGAATTCAAGAACGTTGTTGTTTCTCACAAGGCTCTTATCGAAGCTGAACTGGAACAGCAGAAGAAAGAAATCATCAGCAAACTTGAAAAAGGTCAGGTACTGGAAGGTACTGTTAAAAATATCACATCTTACGGTGTATTCATCGACTTGGGCGGCGTAGACGGTTTGATCCACATCACAGACTTGTCTTGGGGCCGTGTAAGCGATCCGCGTGAAGTTGTTCAGTTGGATCAGAAGTTGAACGTAGTTATCCTTGACTTCGATGACGAAAAGAAACGTATCGCTTTGGGTCTGAAACAGCTGACTCCGCACCCATGGGATGCACTGGATCCTAACTTGAAGGTAGGCGACCACGTGAAGGGTAAAGTAGTCGTTATGGCTGACTACGGTGCATTCATCGAAATCGCTCCGGGCGTAGAAGGTCTGATCCACGTATCAGAAATGTCTTGGTCACAGCACCTGCGTTCTGCACAGGACTTCATGAAAGTAGGTGACGAAGTAGAAGCTGTTATCCTGACTCTGGACCGCGACGAACGCAAGATGTCTTTGGGTATCAAACAGCTGAAGGCTGACCCATGGGAAACTATCGAAGAAAAATATCCGGTAGGTTCTAAGCACACTGCTAAAGTACGCAACTTCACTAACTTCGGCGTATTCGTTGAAATCGAAGAAGGCGTAGACGGTTTGATCCACATCTCAGACCTGTCTTGGACTAAGAAGATCAAACACCCGTCAGAATTCACTCAGATCGGTGCCGACATCGAAGTAGTAGTTCTGGAAATCGACAAGGAAAACCGTCGTCTGAGCTTGGGTCACAAGCAGTTGGAAGAAAATCCTTGGGATGTATTCGAAACTGTATTTACTGTAGGTTCAGTTCACGAAGGTACTATCATCGAAATGCTGGATAAGGGTGCTGTAGTTGCTCTGCCTTACGGTGTTGAAGGTTTCGCTACTCCGAAACACCTGGTAAAAGAAGATGGTTCACAGGCTCAGTTGGAAGAAAAATTGCCGTTCAAGGTAATCGAATTCAACAAGGATGCAAAACGTATCATCCTGTCTCACAGCCGTATCTTCGAAGATGCTGCTAAAGCAGAAGAAAAAGCAGAAAAGAAGGCAAAGAAATCTTCTAAGAAAGAAGAAACTCCGATGATTCAGAACCAGGCTGCTTCAACTACACTGGGTGACATCGACGCACTGGCTGCTTTGAAAGAACAGTTGGAAGGTAAGAAATAATTAATATTTCTACTCACATAAATTGAAAGGCTGCATATTCCTTGATGAGTATGCAGCCTTTTTCATGTCCGTACCCGACCGAAGGCCGCATCCGCCTGAAGGGTATTTCACATAGCCATAGCACTGAAGTGAGCAACCCCTGAAAGAGACCTTGTACACGGGAATCTCTCCCCCAGCCTGTCTATAAAAAAAGCCCGTTTCTATGCGAAACGAGCTTCGTCCAATATGGTTTGAACCAACTATCAGAAATTGAATTTCTCCAGCTTCATGGCAGCCAGCGACTGGATCCGGGGAACCAGTGTGGTGAAATGAGAAGCAGCTTCGTGAGCCGACAAAGAAGCGGCATCTGCCCATGTTTCACAAATCATCAGCACATCCGGACGGGTTGCGCTCTGGAACAAGTCATAAGCGATACAGCCCTGATCCTTCAATGAAGCCGCTACCAGTTCCTTGGCAGCAGCCACTACTGCATCATGATTCTTCTCGTCTACCTGAATAAATACATTCAATCTAATCATACCTTTTTAAGTTTTAAATTGTAAATAGTAAATAAACTACCGCCTTCGGCCCTCTCTGGAACAGGAACGGAATCCTGCTGCCGGAAAGCCGTGACGGGATAACATCTGTTATCATTCCACGAAAATAAGAAAAACGAACAACGTAACCAAATAAAAACGGAAGTTCAAGGAGGACATCCCCTCAAACTTCCGCTTCAACTATTAGATTATGACAATCAGATTACCATTCGATAAATTTTCCGCGCGCCTTGCGTTCTTTCAGGATTTCAGCCAGACGCTTGTTCTTGGAACGGGCAATGTAACGACGACCGAAGATATTCGGAATAGCAACACCGATGGCAATCACCATGATGACCAGACCGGAATTGATACCGCTTTCGATGGCCTTCATCAACGGAGTGATTTCATCCACACCCTTTACGTTGATGTTGATGAGACCGAAAAGCATACGGTACATCAGCACACCGGGAATCATCGGGATTACCGAAGGAATCGTCAATACGTGGTTAGGAACATGGAACCAATGGACGGCCTTGATGGCAATCAGACTGACCAAAGTAGCACCAGCGAATGAACCGATGACCAGCCCCATATCCAGACCGATATTATCGGTAGACGGACCCAGGTTCACAAAGTTACGCGTACATACCGCAATGATACCTCCGATGGCAACCACCCACAACAAACGCGGCTGGATGTTGAAAATCATCGAGAATCCCATGGCTGAGATGGCAGCGGCAATGGCATATTCGAAATAATTATGGTGAGGCACCATGCTGATGGTCGGGAAGAAGTCGGCGATGTTACAGAGTTTTACGGCAAAGGCGATACCGAACGCCATGGCGGTAACCATCAGCAAGGTATTCATGGCCCGCACAATACCTACTTGGATGTAATTGTCCAGCATATCATCCACAAAGTTAATCAACGGTACCCCAGGAACAATAAAGAGCGCACAAGCCAAAAGTGGATGCCACGGAGTAGAGGTCCATGTGTCCGGAAGCAATGTCGAAGCCCAGGCAATCATTGTAGAGACAAAAGCGGCAATGGCAATTCCCATGTAGTGGTTCAGCCCGGATTCGTTACACAACCCGCGCAGACGCATACCCAGGATAGCGGCGATGGAAGCATACAGGAAAGCCATCCAGTCACAACCGAACTGGATACAGAAACCGCCACAGGCAAAACCTGCACCGATAGCCACCTGCCACGGAGTATAGTTACGTTTCTTACTCCGGATCTTTTCCAGTTCCTCTTCATACTGGTCCAGCGAATAGTCATTTTCGATGGCACGCCATGAAAGTTTACTGATGTCTGTAATGGCATTCATATTCACCCCGTGGGTATCGATCCGCTGGAATTTGGTGAATGAATAGTCGCCGTCACTGACATTTACCATCAACATCGTGAAACTGACATTGATGTGCAGCTTGTCTTCCGGGATTCCCAGATAAGCAGCTGTACGCTTCATGTTTCTTACAATACGGTTTGAATCAGCCATACTTTCCACCAATACCTTACCGGTACGTAGCAGCAGATCCACTCTACGATGCAACTGTTGGTCGTGAACCTTGGCAGTTGTCTCTAAATGTTCCTTTGATATCATAATTCATTTAAGATTTTTTCGGCATGCAAAGTTATGAAAAAATTCCTTTTTATTTATACCTTTGTAAATTGAAGTTGAAGAAAATATGCATAAACTTTTACGCATACAGGAAGAAAAGAAAACCGTAGAGCTGATGATACGCCTCTATTGCCGCCACAAGGAAGGCAACAGGGAGCTATGTGAATCATGCAGGCAGTTGTTGGAATATGCGCAAGAGCGATTGTCCAGATGTCCTTTTCAGGAAAAGAAAAAGACCTGTCGGCTGTGTACCGTCCATTGCTACAAGCCTCAACTGAGGAGGCAGATGCAGACGGTCATGAAATACGCAGGACCGCGAATGATCATCCATCACCCGATAGCTGCCATCAGACATCTTTGGAGAGAGTTCCACTGATTTTATCCCTGTAACACACAGACCCTGTATAGAACGATTACCGGGAAACAGGTTCCACACAACGAATTGTAGAAAAATTCCACACGGAAGTCTTTGTTTTCTCACCGTTTCTACAGGTAGAATTTTCTGTTACAAGCTGATTTTCAATCGGTAGTAAAAATTTTAGGATTCTGGCACGGGTCTTGTATAGATTTCCCCGGCGTCCAACTAATTAATATGAATTATGAAACGATTTTTAACTAGGAAAGACTTGAAGGTAAAAAAGAAACAAACTATTTATGCAGTCATCGGGGTAGCCGTCATCGTTGGCTTGTACTTCTATTTCACGAGAGAAAAAGAAACAGTTCCTGAAGCACCGATAGTAAGTATCATGCCTGTCCAGAAACAAGATGTAGAGATTTATGGTGAGTACGTCGGACGTATCCGTGCCCAGCAATTCGTCGAAGTCAGAGCCCGTGTGGAAGGGTATCTGGAAAAAATGCTTTTCGAAGAAGGTTCCTACGTAAAACGTAACCAGGTGCTGTTCATCATCAATCAGGACCAGTACCAGGCAAAGGCCGACCGTGTACGGGCACAATTGAAGAAAGACGAGGCTCAGGCACGCAAGGCAGAACGCGACCTGGAACGTATCCGCCCGTTGTATGAACAGAACGCAGCCAGCCAGTTGGACCTGGACAACGCCATTGCGGCCTACGAATCGGCAGTAGCCAGTGTAGGTATGAGTAAGGCCGACCTGGACCAGGCTGAACTCCAGCTGGGTTACACCATCGTACGCTCCCCGATTTCGGGACACATCAGTGAACGCCACGTCGACCTGGGTACGCTGGTCGGAACATCGGGCAAGTCTTTGCTCGCCACAATCGTCAAGAGCGACACCGTACTGGTTGACTTCAGCATGACCGCACTCGACTACCTGAAGAGTAAGGAACGTAACGTCATGATCGGTCAGCAGGTGGAAAACCGTTCCTGGCAACCTACCGTTACCATCACCCTTCCGGACAACAGCGTGTACGACCACAAAGGGTTGGTCGACTTTGCAGAACCGCAGGTTAACCCCAAGACCGGTACATTCTCGGTACGTGCAGAAATGGCCAATCCGGACCATGTCCTGTTGCCTGGCCAGTTCACCAAGGTAAAACTGTTGCTGGACGTACGCGAAGGAGCGACGGTTGTTCCTCAGAAAGCCTTGATCATCGAAAAGGGAGGTGCGTATATTTACGTGATGCGCCGCGACTCAACCGTAGAAAAACGTTTCATCGAAATGGGACCGGAATTTCAGAACAACATCGTAGTGGAACGAGGTCTGGCACCGGGTGAGCAGATCGTATGCGAAGGTTATAACAAACTGACTCCGGGTATCAAAATCCGGGTAGCGACCGAACAACCAGCCGCCAAGAAAGAGGAATAACCACACCAACCACTAATTTCCGATCCGTATGAAAGTAAGTTTTTTCATTGACAGACCCGTATTCTCGGCTGTCATCTCCATATTGATTGTCATTGTGGGTATCATCGGTCTGATGATGCTCCCCATTGACCAGTATCCGCAAATTACACCGCCGGTAGTCAAAATCAGCGCCTCTTACCCGGGTGCCAGTGCCGTTACCGTATCGCAGGCAGTAGCTACTCCTATCGAACAGGAATTGAACGGTACACCGGGAATGCTTTACATGGAATCCAACAGCTCCAACTCCGGAGGATTCTCGGCTACCGTCACCTTCGATATCTCGGCCGATGCCGACCTGTCGGCCGTAGAAATCCAGAACCGTGTGAAACTGGCAGAATCCCGTCTGCCGGCCGAAGTAATCCAGAACGGTATCTCGGTAGAAAAGCAGGCCGCCAGCCAGCTGATGACCATCTGTCTGACCTCGGAAGACCCGAAGTTCGATGAAATCTACCTGAGTAACTTTGCGACCATCAACGTACTCGACTTGCTCCGCCGTATTCCCGGCGTAGGACGTGTATCCAACATCGGTAGCCGCTATTATGCCATGCAGATTTGGGTGGACCCCGCCAAGCTGGCCAATTTCGGACTGACCGTGAAAGACGTACAGGACGCACTGAAGGACCAGAACCGTGAGTCGGCCGCCGGTGTCCTCGGACAGCAACCGGTGGAAGGGCTGGACATCACCATTCCGATTACCGCTCAGGGACGTCTGTCTTCTGTGAGCCAGTTTGAGGAAATCGTTCTCCGCGCCAATGCCGACGGTTCCATGATTCGTATGCGCGATGTGGCCCGTGTATCATTGGAGGCCTCTTCCTACAGCACGGAAAGTAGTATCAACGGCGGAAACGCTGCCGTACTGGGTATCTACATGCTTCCTGGAGCCAACGCGATGGAAGTAGCCGAAAACGTGAAGGAAGCGATGAAGGAAATCAGCAAGAACTTCCCGGAAGGCATGCACTACGAGATTCCTTTCGATATGACGACATATATCTCGGAATCTATCCACGAAGTATACAAGACTTTGTTCGAAGCACTGTTCCTGGTTATCGTGGTGGTATTCCTGTCTCTGCAAAGCTGGAGAGCCACGGTCATCCCGCTGGTAGCGGTACCGATTTCATTGATCGGAACCTTCGGCTTCATGCTGATATTCGGTTTCTCGCTCAACATGCTGACGTTGCTGGGATTGATTCTGGCCATCGGTATCGTGGTGGACGACGCCATCGTCGTGGTAGAGAATGTAGAACACCTGATGGAAGAGGAACACCTGAGCCCGTATGAAGCGACCAAGAAGGCGATGGACGGACTGACCGGCGCCTTGATTGCCACTTCACTGGTACTGGCCGCCGTATTCGTTCCGGTAAGCTTCCTTTCCGGTATCACCGGACAGCTGTACCGTCAGTTCAGTGTGACCATCGCCGTATCAGTTATCCTGTCTACGGTAGTTGCCTTGACCCTGAGCCCGGTGATGTGTTCGCTGATTCTGAAACCGGCCGACCCGAACAAGCCGAAGAACCGTGTCTTCAGGGCCATCAACAAATGGCTGGGCATCGGGAACAACCGGTACGTAGATGCCATCAAACGGGTAATCAAACACCCGCGTCGCGTCATCTCGGCATTCGGTATGGTCGTGATTTTCATCTTCATCCTTCATAAGGCGGTACCTACCAGCTTCCTTCCTACCGAAGACCAAGGTTATTTCACGGTAGAAATTGAGCTTCCGGAAGGTACGACCCTGGAAAGAACCCGTAACGTGACCAACCGTGCCGTAGAATTCCTGATGAAAGACCCGGCCATCGAATACGTGCAGAATGTAGCAGGTACCAGCCCGCGTGTGGGTACCAGCCAGGCACGAAGCCAGCTGACGGTCATCCTGAAGGAATGGAAGGAACGTGACAATACGACCATCAACAAGATTATGGAGTCTGTCCAGAACGAGTTGAAAGAATATCCGGAGTGTAGGGTCTACCTGTCTACCCCACCGGTTGTTCCGGGTCTGGGTACCTCGGGTGGTTTCGAAATGCAGCTGGAAGCCCGTGGTGACGCTACTTACGACGATCTGGTACGGGCTACCGACACCCTGATGCATTACGCCTCCATGCGTAAGGAATTCTCGGGTCTGTCCAGCTCCTTACAGGCGGAAATACCTCAGCTATACTTCGACGTAGACCGTGACCAGGTGAAACTGGCCGGCGTGCCGATGGCCGATGTATTCTCTACCATGAAAGCCTATACAGGTTCCGTATACGTCAATGACTTCAACATGTTCAACCGTATCTACCGTGTATACATCCAGGCAGAAGCCCCCTACCGCGAGCACCGTGACAACATCGGACTCTTCTTCGTCAAGGGAAGCGATGACAGCATGATTCCGCTGACGGCACTCGGTACTACCCAGTACACGACCGGTCCGGGAAGCATCAAGCGATTCAACATGTTCAACACCTCCGTCATCCGCGGAACAACCGCCAACGGAGCCAGCTCCGGACAGGCCATGGAAATACTGGAACAGATAGTCCGCGAAAAATTGCCGGATAATATCGGCGTAGAATGGAGTGGTCTCTCCTACCAGGAAAAACAGGCCGGCGGACAGACCGGTATCATCATCGCACTGGTATTCCTGTTCGTGTTCCTGTTCCTGGCGGCTCTGTATGAAAGCTGGACCATCCCGGTGGCCGTACTGATTTCACTTCCGGTGGCCGTATTGGGAGCCTATCTGGGTATTACGGTCTGCGGACTGGAAAACGATACCTACTTCCAGATTGGTCTGGTCATGCTGATTGGTCTGGCCGCCAAGAACGCCATCCTGATTGTAGAGTTTGCCAAAGACGAAGTAGATAAAGGAAAAGACATCGTAGAAGCTGCCCTCTATGCGGCCCACCTGCGTTTCCGTCCGATCCTGATGACCTCACTGGCCTTCATCCTGGGTATGGTCCCGATGGTAATCGCCAGTGGTCCGGGTTCAGCCAGCCGTCAGGCCATCGGTACCGGTGTATTCTTCGGAATGATAGTTGCCGTAACCGTCGGTATCATTCTGGTACCGTTCTTCTTCGTGATGATTTATAAAGCGACGAACAAGCTTAAAACCAAACATGCTAAATAACCCGCACATGAAAAGAATTCTACATACCCCATTCCTCTTCATCCTGGCTGCCTCCCTACTCTTAGGGAGCTGCCAGCTGGGTAAACACTATACACGTCCGGACCTGCACATGCCGGAACAACTGGACGACAAGAATGTAGATACCGCCTCGATAGCCGACTACCCCTGGGAACAGCTTTATAAGGATACAACCCTGCAGGCCCTTATCCGCAAAAGCCTCCTTTACAACAAGGACATGCTTATCGCTGCCGCCAGAGTGAAGGAACTGGCAGCCATCAAACGGATTGATTTTGCCAACATGTTTCCTCAAATCAACGCTAGAGTCTATGCCGAAAAGGAAGCAGACAATTATGGTGGTCACAAATACAACCCCGACAACCAGTTCGACCTGAAAGGTGTCGTCAGCTGGGAGCTTGACCTGTGGGGAAACCTGCGGTGGGCACGAGACCGGAGCATGGCTCAGTTCCTGGGCTCCATCGAGAACCAACGTGCCTTAAAGATGAGCCTGATAGCCCAACTGGCACAATCCTATTTCGAGCTGGTGGCCCTGGACAACGAACTGGCCATCGTCAAGAAGACCGTCGATGCCCGTAGAGAAAGCCTCCGTCTGGCCCGTATCCGTTACGAAGGAGGTCTGACCAACGAAACCGCTTTCCGTCAGGCACAGGTGGAATTGGCGCGTACGGCTACACTGGTTCCTGACCTGGAGAAATCCATCGCCTTGAAGGAAAACGAAATCGCCTTCCTTACCGGTGAATACCCGCATGACATTCAGCGTGCCGTCCTTCCGGAAGATGTCATCCTACCGGCCAGCCTGCCCATCGGACTCCCCTCTGCCCTGCTGGAACGCCGTCCGGATGTACGCTCAGCCGAACAGTCGCTGATAGCGGCCAATGCCGAAGTGGGAATGGCATTCACCAACCTGTTTCCGCGTATCACCCTGACCGCCCACCTGGGAGCCGAGAGCGAAGAGCTGAAAGACCTGTTGAGCTCGCCTTATCACCTGCTGAGCGGAACCTTGCTCCAACCGCTGTTTGCCATGGGAAAGAACCGGGCAAACCTGAAAGCCAAGAAAGCTGCCTACGAGCAAGCCGTATACAGTTACGAAAAAGCAGTGCTGAACGCCTTCAAAGATGCCCGCAACGCCATCGTGGCCTTCAACAAGACGAAAGAAATCTATGATACCCGTCTGCGCCTGGAACAAGCGTCCAAGAGTGCACTGGACCTGGCCCAGCTTCAGTACATCAACGGTGTCATCGGATACATGGACCTGCTGGATGCCCAGCGTGGATACCTGGACGCACAAATCAGCCTGAGCAATGCCGTACGCGACAAACAGATTTCCATGGTCAACCTGTATAAGGCTTTAGGCGGAGGCTGGAAAGAATAATTCCTCAAAATCGTTTCATATCGGGTATTCTTATACCCACTCACAAGAATCCCCTGATTTCACTCCATGCAGAAGAATGGAGAGAAACCAGGGGATTCTTTTTACTGTATTATGGTATTATAACCTCATCCTTGCAAATCTTCGCACTCTTTGAGCCAAAGAGCAGCACAGGCATCACTAGGCATACGCCAGTCACCACGGGGACTCAAGGAAACGGAACCCACCTTCGGTCCATCCGGCAAGCAGGAACGCTTGAACTGCTGGTTGAAGAACCGGCGGCAGAAATTGGTCAGCCACTTCTTGATGGTCGTACTGTCATAAACACCCTTAAAGGCTATTTCGGCCAGATAGAAAATCTTTGACGGACGCGAACCGTAACGCAGGAAGTGATACAGGAAGAAGTCATGCAGCTCGTAAGGACCAACCAAATCCTCGGTTTTCTGCTTGATGTTGCCGTTCTCGTCTGCCGGAATCAGCTCAGGGCTGATAGGCGTATCGATAATGTCCAGCAACGTATTCCGCGACAACGCATCCACTCCCGTCTGTGCCACCCAATTTACCAGATAACGGACCAAGGTTTTCGGGATGCTGGCATTCACGCCATACATGGACATGTGGTCACCGTTGTAAGTAGCCCAGCCCAAGGCCAGTTCCGAAAGGTCTCCCGTACCGATAACCAAGCCTCCAATCTTATTGGCATAATCCATCAGAATCTGGGTACGTTCACGGGCCTGTCCGTTTTCATAGGTCACATCGTGCTTGGACATGTCATGGTCAATATCCTGGAAATGCTGGATACAGGCATCCTTGATGCTGATGGTCTCGGTGGTCACCTGCAACGACCCCATCAGTGACAAGGCATTGTTGTAAGTACGGTCGGTGGTACCGAATCCCGGCATGGTAATACCCACGATTCCTTTTCTCGGGAGTCCCAGCTTGTCGAAAGTCTTCACACATACCAGCAGCGCAAGCGTAGAGTCCAATCCTCCGGAAATTCCTAACACAACGGTCTTACAACCCGTATGTACCAGGCGTTTTGCCAGTCCGGCCACTTGAATGGAGAAGATTTCCTCACAACGTTCATCCAGCACCTTACCCCCTGAAGGGACAAACGGGTGTGCTTCGACCGGACGGGTCAATGTCAAATCGCGTCCCGTCACCAGTTCCGTCGCGATCCGATGTACCGGCAGGTCCTTGTAATTACGCATGCTTCCCGCAAACGTAGTGTTCACCTGACGCTCGGCCCGCAGACGTTCCACATCGATTTCCGTAGCCACCAGCTGCTCTTCGAAAGAGAAACGTTCGGAAGCGGCCAGCAACGTACCGTTTTCGTAAATCAACGCATTTCCGGCAAAGACCACATCGGTAGTAGACTCTCCGAATCCGCAGGAAGCAAAGACATAGCCCGACAGACAACGGGCGGACTGCTGTGCCAGCAACGAACGCAGGTACTGGTGCTTGCTGATATTCTCCGTATCGGCCGAAAGATTGAAAATAATCTCAGCTCCCTTCAGCGCCAATTCAGAGCTGGGAGGAATCGTAGCCCATACATCTTCACAGATTTCTATGCCGAAACAGGTATCGGGCGTATCGAAAAGCAGATTCCTTCCGCAAGGCACCAACTGTCCGCACAGACGTACCGTCATATTCTCAGGGAAAGCGGTAGACGGGGCAAACCAACGTTTCTCGTAAAACTCCTTGTAATTAGGGAGATAAGTTTTCGGTACAATACCCAGAATTTTACCCTTCTGGAAAGCCACGGCACAATTCAGCAAGGTAGCATTCACCATGACCGGCATACCCACAATGGAAATGATATCCAACTGACGGGTATTGTTCATGACCTGCATCAAAGCAAACTCAGCCTGTTCCAGCAGCAACTGCTGGCCGAACAAGTCAGCACAAGAGTATCCTGTCAGATTCAGCTCCGGAAAGACCAGAATCTGTACACCTTTTCCATCTGCCACAGCAATCAGATTCTCGGTCTGCTGGGCATTAAACTTACAATCGGCAACCTTTACTGAAGGAACAGCAGCCGCCACTTTTACAAAACCAAATTTCATACTACAATGTTATATAATAGGTATTGACCTTGCAAAAATAAACAATCTTCACCTAAAAGCAAAAAAATACAAAATGGAACGAAGATATTTGTTTATTCAAAAAATGTTTGTACCTTTGCCTTCGAAATAAAATTGAAACAATTACAGAATTGAAAGAGAGTATGAACGTTTACGAATACCTGTTAAGTTACGGCATCAAGCCGTCCGTCCAACGGATAGCCATCATGGATTACCTGCTGAAGCATAGAACCCATCCGTGCATCGACGAAATCTACATGGCTCTCTGCTCCGAGATTCCTACCCTCTCGAAAACCACTGTATACAACACACTGAAGTTGTTTGTGGAACATGGAGCAGCCAAGATGTTGACAATTGACGAACGGAATGCCTGTTTCGATGCTGACACTACCATGCATGCCCATTTCCAATGCAAGGTTTGCGGTAAGATATACGATATTCAGTTGGAAGAGATTACCAGCGCCATCAAGCTGCTGGAAAAAGAAGGATATGCGGTTGAAGAAGCCCACCGCTATTACAAGGGCATCTGTCCCCATTGTGCCGAATCCGGTAATACAGGGAATTAATTAACAGACAGCTATCAAGCTAAAAAAATAACTGATTAACTAATAACTAAAAACTTTTAAACGTTATGAAAAAATTTATCTGTACAGTTTGTGGTTACATTCATGAAGGTGAAACAGCTCCTGAAAAGTGTCCGTTGTGTAAAGCTCCTGCTTCTAAGTTCAAAGAAATGGAAGAAACAGCAGAAGGTGGCTTGCAGTTCGTTGACGAACACGTTATCGGTGTAGCTAAAGGCTGTGACGATGAAATGATTAAGGACTTGAACAATCACTTCATGGGCGAATGTACTGAAGTTGGTATGTACTTGGCTATGAGCCGTCAGGCAGACCGCGAAGGTTATCCAGAAGTAGCAGAAGCTTTCAAACGCTATGCTTGGGAAGAAGCAGAACACGCTGCTAAATTCGCTGAATTGCTGGGTGACTGCGTATGGGATACTAAGACTAACCTGGAAAAACGTATGAACGCTGAATGTGGTGCTTGCGAAGACAAGAAACGTATCGCTACACGTGCTAAAGCTTTGAACCTGGATGCTATCCACGATACAGTTCACGAAATGGCTAAAGACGAAGCTCGTCACGGTAAAGGTTTCGAAGGTCTGTACAACAGATATTTCAAGAAATAATCTAACCATCCAACCATAACTTGCAGGAGGGACGCCCACCAGGGACGTCCCTCTTTTTTTGGAACCTCTGTTTGAGGGAGAAAAAACGTCCGTTCGTTTTACATCAAACGAACGGACGTTTTCTTCCAAACAAACGGATGTTCTGAACCAAACGTCCAGACATTTTGCAACCAGCGCCAAGACCGTCAGGATAGATACAGAGAGGACCGGACGACCATGGAGATGGCCCACAAAGAGAACACCTGTCGACACACCGAAGGGAGCCGTCTGAGTCAAATAGGCAAGCCAGGAAATGAAGCTGGAAAGTACTGGAAAATATGTGATAAAGGATGCGGAAAGCCGCTTCCGGAAGCCGTACCACCAGAACAGACTTTCCGGCCCAGCGCTGGCAGACAAGGCAAGAGGCAATATGTAAAAAGGCTCCCGGCAAAAGCCGGAAGCCTTCTCTATCTGAATTTCAGTATTCCCTGATATTAATTTGCTGTAGAATCACCTGCAGCAGGAGCCGTTGCAGCAGCGTCTGTTTTAGCAGCATCTGTTTTAGGTGCAGCAAAGCCTGCCGGAGCATTCAACGGATTAGTCTTCTGTTCCTGAACAGCCTGTTCCATGATAACTGATGATTCAGTTGCAGCAGTCGGAATCACATAAGAAGTAGCCACACTGACAACCACCATGAAAATAGCCAGCCCCCAAGTCAATTTTTCGATGAAGTCTGTTGTTTTACGTACCCCCATAATCTGATTGGAAGAAGCAAAGCTGGAAGAAAGGCCACCGCCCTTAGAGTTCTGCACCAATACTACGAAACACATCAATATTGCTGCAAGCACAATTAATACAACAAATAATAAATACATTTTCTTTTATTTTGATTTAGCGTTAATAATCAGTTTCTCTAAAAACCTAATTTGGTCTGCAAAGTAAATATTTTTTTTTGGATATTTCAAATTTAATTTTTTAATAATTTCCAATGCCTTGTCATATCTCTGCTGTTTGATGTAGATTTTAGCCAAAGTCTCTGTAAAATAGCTTTCGTCTTCATCTTCATCGGCCGTTTCCGACACTTCTGTGGCTTCCCCCTCATCCGGTGTATCCATGTCTTCGGAAGCAGGCTCCTTCCCCTCACCAGACGGAGCATCCGGAAGTATCTCCGCGTCTTCATCCGGGGTTCGGGAGATTTCCTGCTGGGCAGCAGATACATCGCCGGCACGGTCGCGGGCGATAAAGCTGTCTATCAGCTCCTGCCCCCGCAACTGGGGAGTTTCAGTCCCATCAGCCGAAGTTCCGTCTTCCGAGTTCATCAGTACGGACGTATAGTCCAGATTCACCTCCATCGTGAGCGGAATCTCTTTCGGAGTCTGCAAAGGCTCAGTACTTTCCGACAGGAAACGGTCTATCAAATCCAATGTACGGTCAGAGACATCCGATGCCGGCCGCTCTTCCGCATGTTTCTGGATGACAAAGCGGTCTCCTTCTATGTAATAGAACAATACGCCCAGATCGGCCACATAAAGCGCGCCCCGGCGCAACTCCTCACGGAAAGCCTCATCCTTCAGCAAATACAGGTTTTTCAGATACAGGACCCAGGCTGTCTGGAAATACGGATATCGTTCCAATAAGGCACGCAGCTCCTGCAGGCTTTCTTCTCCCAGAGATTCGGGATGTTGAATCCATTCACTTATCCGTTGCTGTATCATAATACCCTTACCAGTTTGCTACCGTCGCATTAAAAATCTGATCGACAATTTCATCAATCATCTGGTTCACCAAATCTTCCTGTACGGAAGACAACTGCTGAGTGGCATTGTATTCACGGCTGGCAGAGAACTGCTGCTCAAAATCTTCCGCATGGTTGGAATTATTGACGAACCGTACATTTACCGTCATCTTCAGTTCGGCCATCGTAGAGTAACCGTCGGAACCTACCCCTTTATTGTATGCGTCGTAATTCGTGATCTCACCGGAAAGCTGCAAGTCACCGTCACGCTTCACCTGCTGCAAACGGGTCTGCTGCATGAAAATATCCTGCAAAGCCGTATTGAACATCGATTCCATAGGTCCCCACACGAAGGCCTGCGAACGGTTCGGGAAGTTCTCGAAGGAAATCGTCTTCACCTTGTCATAGTTGATGGAAGAACCGTTGAACTTATACGAAATGGAACAGGCGGTCAGTACGCACAGCGATACCGATACCACCGCAAAAGTCATACCTAAATATTTTTTAATCAAGCCCATATTCTTTTATTTTCCGATAAAGGGTACGTTCTGAAATTTTTAAATCGTTTGCTGCGTTCTTACGTTTGCCGTGATGACGTTCCAAGGCCTTACGGATCATCTCCTTCTCTACATCATCCAGCGAGAGATTCTCTTCGATGTATTCTTCCGTATCCTGGACTTCGGACACATCTCCCGATGAAATCTTCACCGGATTTACATTGGCCACCGGCGTCACATTGCTGACCGTATGCATAACCACGGATTGCGTATCGCTTACCAGACTGACCGACGTATTCGGGATATAATGAAGGTCTGTATCGGAAGGTCTTCCACCTACAGGGACGGAACTGCCCCGTTCGGCCATGATGTCGTGCACCAGCTTCTTCAGCTCCGTGACGTCACGGCGCATATCGAACAACACCTGATACAGGATCTCGCGTTCACTCTCGAACCCTTTTCCATTTCCCTGGGGTTTTACTCCGAACAATGCCGGCAGGCGTGATTCTGTTTGTGCCGGGAGATAGTTCCGGAGGATATCCGCAGTAATGTCACGGTTTGTTTCGATAATGGAAATCTGCTCGGTAATGTTCTTCAGCTGACGGATATTTCCCGGCCAGCTATAGGCGGTCAGTACCTGCTTGGCATCTTCGGTGAGCTGTATGGCCGGCATGCGATACTTCTCGGCAAAATCAGACGCAAACTTCCGGAACAACAAGGCTATGTCATTGGGACGTTCGCGCAAAGGCGGTACCTTGATGGGAACAGTGTTCAACCGGTAATACAGGTCTTCGCGGAAGCGTCCGTTCGCAATGGCTTCCGTAAAATCGACATTGGTAGCCGCTACGATGCGAACATCGGTCTTCTGGACCTTCGAAGAACCGACCTTGATGTATTCGCCTGATTCCAGCACACGCAACAGACGGGCCTGGGTTGACAAAGGCAGTTCACCTACCTCATCCAGGAAAATCGTCCCGCCATTGGCCTCGGCAAAGTAGCCGTTACGGTCACTGATAGCACCTGTAAACGCACCTTTCTCATGGCCGAACAATTCAGAATCAATGGTCCCCTCCGGAATAGCACCGCAGTTCACGGCTATGTAAGGGCCGTGTTTCCGCCGGCTGAACTGATGGATAATCTGTGGAAAACTCTCTTTACCGACACCGCTCTCACCGGTTACCAGTACTGAAAGGTCGGTAGGAGCCACCTGCATGGCTATATCAATGGCACGGTTCAATCCATCGGTATTACCGATGATACCGAACCGCAACTTGACATTCTGTATTTCTGATTTTACCATAATCTACATTTCTGTTATACCATGACAAAAGTACAAAAACTTTAGTAGGAACAAGTAAATTTGGCAGAAAAAGTCTGTTAGAATACCGTACGAATCATGAAACGGATACCCCATTTGTTGGCGGTAGGAAGTTCGTTGTAATTCAACCGACGAACGTACTCTACATGCAACAACTTGAATATATTGTGTATACCCGCACTGATTTCAACGTAAGGCTTCTTCGGGTCCATGACGTAACTGGACGTATGATAGACTCCGGCAGCATCATAATGTCCGGGGAACAACATCAGGTCCGGATCGTTCGCGTTCTGAGCCAGGAACGGATTGTTCTTGTCCGTCAACTGCCCCCACAGGCACTTCACTCCGATGAACTCCCTCCATTTCAGCTTCTTCAGCAAAGGGATACGGTTGAACAGCTTTCCCTGCATATTCCACGACACATCCAGCGATGCATACCGGTCATTCAGGAACTCCATGTTATTGATCAGGCTGAAAGTCTCCTCCTGAATGATGTAAGACAGGTTTGCCGCCGGCATGATAAGCAAGGGGAACGGCACCTTATTCCACTGGATTCCGCCTTTCAGATGGGCATCGATATTTCCCCACGAACTCATCCAGAAACGTTTGTACAGCCCCACTTCCGTCATATTATAAGTATAGTCAGAGCCCAGAACACCTTTCAGCCCCAATGTATGCTGAAGAGTAAATACCGGAGCATCCAGATTGACCGGCAAACGGCGCTGCTTGGTATTGACAAATGTTTCACCGGGAGCATAGCGGAGAGCAACCGTAGCTTCGGCTACCGAAAAGTCGTGTACATTATAAGGCGAAGCTATCCATTCGGTACCGGAAAGGCTGCCCTGCTGTATATCCTGCTGAAGCTGAGCTTCCCCTTCCATGGTCCGATAGAACAATTTGCCACAAGGCTCGTAGTTGGAATGTTTTATCATGAACGTAGTCTTCAGACCGTTTGTCTGTTCCAACTCGTACTTGACACTTGCTGTCCGTTCATAGTTATACTGGTCTACGGTACAAACCTTGAACGAAGTAAAGACATTATCCTTGTCCGTACCCATGAATTTATCGCTGGGCAACATGTTATCGTATGAATAAGAGAAAGTCAATGAATTGATAGGATATTCCCGTGGAAGGTATTCCTTCTTCACAAACGAATATTCCACCTCGCCCTTGTATTTCGACTTCTCATCCTTGAATCCGTATGCATAATAGCCCCGCAGGAACAGGTGAGGATTCAGATTGGCAGTCGTCTGAGCCGATGCACGCAAACGCAAGCCATCGATATAGTTACTGGATATCATGGTATTGATAGGTCCGATATCGACTTTGCTGGGATGGTCCTTCGAACCGGTTTCAACAAAGTTCTCGATAAATGCCTTCGCTACGAAGATAATGTACTTGAACCCTTTGATTTTCGACAAGTTGTCTACGAACTGGTCCATCTCGCTTTCCGATTTGGTCAGTTGCGTAGGGCGGTATTCCTCCCAGAACTTATCGTCACGCATCATGGCATTGATGTCCTTTATCTCGTCACCCTTCCGTTTGAAGATACGTTCCGGTACTTCATCAAAGCCAAAATCGGAATAACGTGTGGTACGTCTTACCTGGAAAGAACCGAGCAGTTTCTTCAGGTAGGAAAGTTCGCAGAGCATGTCATCTTCCGACAACACCCATTCGCCCGTAGGAAGTTCGGTAAACACCTGATTGATAATCATGTGGTCGACGAAGTTAATATCGCTCTTCTTCGGCAGATTCATGACACATTTCTTCACTCTATAGGTAGAATCGGCCAATATGTATAGATGACCGGTAAAGCCAAAGTCCTGTGAATTGTTCGGCACAAAAGTCAAATGGAAGCACTTGTCGCGCTCCACCATCAGCGTATCCATGATGTAGTACCGATAAAATCCGATACCGGCATTCGACACTGGACTGTCAAAAGGATATTGCAGGAACCGAAAACGGTCCTGATAGATATTGATGTCCTGAAACACATCCTTCAACACGGTAGAAAGCATGTCTCCCGTATTGAACAGTTCATTCACCCCGGATGAATTCAACCCCTTGATAATGGTCTTTTCACTACGCGGGTCCTTGCGGTAAATCTTTTCCGATACGGTTTCATCTACCGATATAGGCAGGATATTCTTTCCCGTCACTTCGCACACTTCCACCTGGTCGCGGAAGAACGGATATTTCTTGAAAAGACTTGATTCCTTCAGAGAATCCTGGGTAATGTTATTTAGTGAAAAGGTGATTTTCTGATACTTGTCATAATGATAGAAATCGTTCTCTTCCAGGTTATTCGCTTTCTTGGCGTTCACCACCTTCTTCATCAATTCTACCGCCGGATTATTTTTACGCGAGTATTTTTCCTTCTTAGGCTTGATGACCACTTCGTCCAAAACCAAATCCGGCTTCATCTTAACATCCAGTCGGGTTGTCTTCGAAGACACGGTAATGACCTGGGTACGATAACCGACCATCGAAAATGTCAGTTTTGTCCATCCCGGATGTGGCGAAATGGAATAGTTACCGTCTATATCAGTAATTGTACCAACCCCCTTTCCTTCGTAATAAACATTCAGATAAGGAAGCGGGTCTCCCGAATCAGCATCGACAACAACACCTTGAATCTGAGCAGAAAGCCTGACACATCCCAAAAACAATATAAGAATCAGCAGTAATCTCTTTATCATATAACGATTAATAGCCTAGTCAATTTACTTTGAGGGAGTAAAATTACACAGAGTAAAGGGTTTTCACAAATCCAAGCCCCCGAAATACGAAATTCTTACCTTTTTTTATGAATAATAGTATAAAAAAATCCATTCTTTCCATGAAAAAAGGGAGTAGAACGCCTCTACTCCCCCTTGATATGTCGCAAAAGAACAAATCTTAATCGATTGTTTCATCGGCCTCATAACCACCCATTTCGCGGATAGCATTCTTCAGCATCACATACTGCTGGAACAAATGATTGACAGGCACCTCACCCTGGGTATAATCATGCATCGGACTCTTCAGGAAGAAACTCAGGAAGCGCTGGATACCGTAACGTCCGGCACGGGCAGCCAAATCACTCAGCAACACTAAATCCAGGCACAAAGGAGCAGCCAGGATAGAATCACGGCACAAGAAGTTAATCTTGATCTGCATCGGATAGCCCATCCAGCCGAAAATATCGATATTATCCCAGCCTTCCTTGTTGTCGTTACGGGGAGGATAATAGTTGATACGTACCTTGTGATAGTAGTCGGTATACAAATCCGGTTGCTTTTCCGGTTCCAAAATAGATTCCAGTGTAGAAAGCTTGCTGACCTCTTTCGTATGGAAATTGGCCGGTTCATCCAATACCAGACCGTCACGGTTACCCAAAATATTGGTAGAGAACCAACCGGACAATCCCAGGCAACGGGTTCCGATAATCGGAGCGAAACCAGACTTAACCAAAGTCTGACCCGTCTTGAAATCTTTACCGGCAATCGGCATTTTCGTTTTTTCCGCCATTTCCCACATGGCAGGAATATCGACGGTCGTATTCGGAGCACCCATAATGAACGGAGCGCCCTCTGCCAAAGCGGCATACGCATAACACATGGACGGAGCCACATGCTCACGGTCATCGGCCTTCATCGCCTTCTCCAGAGCAGCCAAGGTTCCATGAACCTCTTCGCATACAGGAACATATATTTCTGTGGATGCAGCCCACAATACGACGATGCGTTCACAATTGTTTTCGGCCTTGAAACGGCGGATATCTTCACGCAACTGTTCTACCATGTCCCAACGTGTAGCAGCATCCTTCACATTGGATCCGTCCAGACGCTTGGCAAAATTACGGTCGAAAGCGGCCTTCATCGGTACAATCCGTACCAGCTCATCCTTCACCGGCTCGATATCTTTTTCCTTCAGAACTTCACAATGGACGGCAGACTGATAGGCATTTTCCGGAAATACATCCCAGGCACCGAATACAATATCATTCAAATCGGCAATCGGCACAATTTCCTTGTAAGGCAGATATTTCTGGTTCTCACCCTTACCTACTCTAATCTTATCATACTGGGTCATGGAACCAACCGGTTTTGACAAACCTTTTCTGACCATCAGAACTCCCGTAATAAATGTAGTGGCTACAGCTCCCAAACCTACACACATTACCCCAAGTTTACCACTTGCAGGTTTTACATTCTTCTTTTCCATTTTTAAAATCTTTTCCTAGTATCTAGTGTAAATATTCCCTGCCAAGAGGGAACAACTCAGGTAAACATTAAACTGCCCAAATATAGGAAATAAAGCCATACTGTAAAATAAAAAGCCTAAAATATGCCCCTAAAAGATACTTTTGGGACAGAAATTCTTTAAAAAGGAACATTTTATCGCTCATATCCCTCTAAAGATGAGATATTTAGAAGACACCCTTCAATATTAAAAGATGTTTAGATAATTTAAAACAAAGTAGTAAGTCGAACAGTTACGACCGTATCTTAAAAAATATATGTAATTTTGCGGCCGAATTTAGTCAACAATATTTTATGAATGACATCTGTTGCATAGGACACATCACACTGGACAAGATAGTGACTCCTAAACAAACAACCTACATGCCGGGAGGAACTTCTTATTATTTCTCACACGGTATCAAGCACCTGAAAGACAAAGACAACTACAAACTGGTGACTGCATTGGCTCCCAGCGAATACAAGGCTGTCGAAGAAATGCGGTCAGCCGGAATACAGGTAGAGGTGCTTCCGAGTAAAAAAACGGTATATTTCGAGAACGTTTACGGAGAAAATCAGGATAACCGTACCCAACGTGTACTGGCAAAAGCTGACCCGTTTACGGTAGAAGAATTGAAGAATGAAGAAGCCCGCATCTTCCATTTGGGAAGTTTGCTATCGGACGACTTTTCGCTGGATGTCGTCAAATTACTTTCCGGAAAAGGTATTTTAGCAGTCGATGCGCAAGGTTATCTGCGTGAAGTACGGGGACAAAAGGTTTTTCCTGTTGATTGGAAAGACAAACGGGAAGCCCTGAAGTACATTGACATCCTGAAAGTAAATGAACACGAAGCCGAGGTTCTGACAGGATACAAGGATGCCAAACAAGCGGCTCTGCAACTGGCAGAATGGGGAGTAAAGGAAGTGTTGCTGACATTGGGAAGTCTAGGTTCCCTGATTTATGCGGAAGGTGTCTTCCATCAGATTCCGGCATACCCTCCTAAAGAAGTGGTGGACGCGACAGGATGCGGAGATACTTATGCCATGGGATACCTGTACATGCGTAACAAGGGGGCTTCATACGAAGAAGCCGGATGTTTCGCCGCTGCCATGTCGACCATCAAACTGGAAAAATCCGGTCCGTTCAGCGGAACTGAAGAGCAAGTGTGGAACATTATCCGGAACAGTAACCTACACCCTCAGGTTATCTAACCGTCCGAATTTCCCTGAAATAGAAAAACAACGGGACGGCAGATGTGTACCAAAGCAACATCTGCCGTCCCGCCTTTTTATCTATCCAAAATCAGTTGGAGGATTTACCTACAGAAACCATCTTCCAGGCATAGAGACCTACAACCACATATCCGGCCCAAGGAACCAGGAATGACCAGGCTATTGTAGTACAATCGGCTACATACCCCATCAGCAACGGACCTACGACACCACCCACCGGCGACATCATCAGGAACGACGAAGCACGCTTCGTATAATTCCCCAACCCTCTCAATGCCAAGGCAAAGATGGTAGGGAACATAATGGCTTCGAATGCATAGCCACAGACCAAAGCACCCAAAGAAAGCCATCCCGCATTAAGGATAACAATTGAAGTCGTCACGACAGTTCCGACGGCACATCCCAGCAACATTTTCTCGGCAGGAACACGGCGCATAATCCAACTTCCCAGGAAACGTCCGACCATGAAAAAGCTCAGACCGCCGAATGACAAGGCCAGCGAAGCATCACGGGCACTCATCCAACCCTGGTCTACGACGTAATTGATAAAGAAGCTATTGATGGAAATCTCACTCACCTCATAGGCGAACAAGGCTATCAGACCAAACACGAACAACCGGTGAGACCAAAGCCCTACCTGATGTCCCGTTGCGTCCATTTCTATCTCGTGCTTGATTTCAGGCAATTGCACCTTCGAAAAGACAGCAGCTACCAGAAGCACGACAATTCCCATCCCTGCATAGGGGATGGCAATGTTTCCACTTCCCATGGAACCGTCTTCCGAAAAAAGAATCAAGCCGGCCAACAGAGGGGCGCAGATGCATCCCAAGCCATTGAAAGACTGGGCAAAATTCAATCGGCTGGCCGCTGTTTCGCGAGGGCCAAGTTCCGTAACATACGGATTGGCAGCAGTCTCCAAAAAGGTCAGTCCGCAACCAATCACAAACAGAGAGAACAAAAAGAAGTTGAACGACAACCAATATTGTCCGGGAATGAACAACAATGCACCAATGCCATACAACAACAATCCGAACACGACTCCTCTCCGGTATCCATACTTGGTGATGAACAGTCCCGCAGGAATAGCCATCACGAAATAACCCAGATACATGGTAGCCTGAATGAAGGCCGAATGCGTTTTCGTTATGGATAGCAATTCCTGAAAATGCTTATTCATAACATCCAGGATAGCATGTGCAAATCCCCACAGGAAAAACAGGGAAGTCAATAATACGAACGGAACCAAGTACCTTTTATCGACCAAAGTCGCTTGCTGTTTCTTCATATGGAAGTCTCCTCCTGTCTTTAAAGTACATAAGATAACAAATCCGGCAAATCGGTCAGAATAATATCAGGCAGCGACTCGTCAATTTCTTCGTTTCCCCAGCCTTCTCCTTTCAACCAAGCGACCTTGCAGCCTACAGCCTTGGCCGGAACCATATCTTTCGAGAACGAGTCACCTACAACCAAGACCTGCTCGGCAGGGAACCCCATTGCTTCAACCCCCAACCGATAGATGGCAGGATCAGGTTTACGTACACCGACCACGGAAGACTCTACAATTTCTGAAAAATAATCGGCCAACTGAAAATCTTTCAGAATGGTCTGGATATTTCCATAGAAATTAGAAACCAATACCAGGCGATAATGTGAAGCCAGTTCACGAACCACAGGACGTGTACGCTCCAGAACATCCAGTACATAGCGGTAACAGCTGTCCGCGATGTGTGAAGCATAAGCCTTTTCCGCTGCATCATTACGGTCTAACAGCCCTTTTTCCACCAAATACTCTATCTGGATACGTGTCTTAATCTGAAGAACCTCCAGAAAATTGTGTTCGGGCTTTACCAAAGGTTGCCGGGCCAAAGTACGCTCCCCATGAACGTATGCTTCACGGAACGCTTCCTTCGTTACAGGAACCTGAAAAAGCTGATACTTTTCCCACAAGACTTCCGCCCAATGGCGGCTATTGGTATCTATGGTACCACCATAATCGAAGATGATACCTTTCAAATCGAACTTTCTACTCATTTTTCTCTATTTTACCGGTATTGTTGCCGACCTTCATCAGCAACACCCCTATCACAATCCATATCAACTCGCGCACCCGTGTAATCAATCCGGTATAGATACCGAAAGCACTCGGGATAGCCAGACCGCCGGTCGCCAAAGCGAAGCCTCCTTCACGTGCTCCCAACTGCATGGGCGAAAAGAAGAACAGATTGGCAAACAACGAAGTAAAAGCCATAATCAGCACACACGACAAGAAACTGACATTGGAAGTCAGAATATTCAAGATAAACAAGACTTCTACACAGCCCACGATACGAGCCAGGAACTCCAGTCCCAACGAAGCATAGAACGTTGTCTTACGCTGTCTGTGCAACTCGGCAATCTGTGCATCGACTCTTTCCAAAGCATCTTTCCGCTCAACCAGAAAACGGTTGGCCCATTTCTTTGCAAATGGAACATGGCACAACAACCGGATGGTTCTGACCGCCATTCCATTCTTATATCCCTTCATGAAAAAGTAAATGGCCAACAGACAGCAGACGCCCACAATTGCCAGAACGATACCCATTCCTAGATTCAACGGTTCCAGTACCAGATAAAGCAGCACCGAAAACATCCAGAAGCAGAAATGAGAAAAAATATGCATCATCACATACAGGATGACAGAAGAAGTCGCCTTACTGCCGCCGACATACGGTGTCAGCTCCATGATGCGGTACGGTTCACCTCCCATCAATCCTACCGGGGTAGCATAATTCAGGGCAAACCCGGAAACCGTCAGCTTATACACTTTCCAGAAAGGCACTGGAGCATGCTTCCCGTCTCTGATAATGATGTACCAGGACAACGCGTTCAGCAAATAGATAAACAGCCATAACAGGATGACTGCCGGAAACCAGATGCCCGCTTTCCTCAGGTTCTGCCACAATTCCTGATAGTCCATATCAAACGTACAGAGCATCACGACAATGGCAAAGATACCGAAGAACCAGAATATATTCCGAACCTTATCTTTCATCGGCGGGCATATTTAGCATACAGACGTGCACAGAGTGCTTCGTGCTGATGACGCATATAAACAAACAACGCGGTCATGACCACGATCTCAAAAATGAAATACAACCATGGTTCGCCAATCAGCAGGCTGATATACAAAGCGATGGCACGTGTATTGAACGTCAGGATATTCGTATATTTCATCAGCGGCAAGCTACCCTTCCGGAACTCATCACGCAATTCCTGCGGAATGGCATCACCGTATTGCTGCTGTACCATCGCATAGAAACGCTGGAAATTAGGAGTCATCTGCTCCTGCTGACGGGTATAGTTTCCATAAAAATACAGAAAAGACTTCCACCAGAAATTGCCCTTCCAAGGCAGACTGTAGAAAATCTCGCGCTGCTGCTTGAAATTATCCAACTCGCTACCGGCTTTTCCTTTCAGGAAGAGCAAATGGATGTTCCGGTAATAATCGGCCAACGTACACTGTTTGCTATGACAAACGGTTCCAGAGAAAACTGCAATCAACCAGATGGATACTCCCCAGGTAAGATGACTGTCGGCTCCGATACCAAAAGGCAAAGGCTGGTTGGTCAACCGCAAACAGATAGCCGCATAAATGGTAAAGAACCAGATATCCCCCGCAAAACCGTCCAACATGCGGCCCCAACGGGTTTTCTTACCGGTCATACGGGCCAACTGTCCGTCGCAACTGTCGTAATGATTGGCCCACATCAGCAACAGAATACCAATGATTGTATGTTTCATGTCCGGATAATAGAACATGATTCCAGCTGCTACTCCCAGAATAATAGACAAAATCGTCACAACATTCGGATGGACTCCTAGACGTTGAAAAAACAAAGCCCATACGTATCCGATGGGACGATTGAAATGGATATCCAGAAACTCTTCGGTATCCATCGACTTGAACGAAGCTTCAAGCCCTTTCTTTTCTGTACTCATTCGTTTTCAATTTTTGACATGATACGACGATAGATACATTCGGCTATTTGAGGAGCCGCCTCTTCACGACAACGGGCGAAACTAGGCCAGTCATTGAAATCGATGATACGAATCTCACCGGTTTTAGAGACTACACAGTCTCCTCCGTAAATCGGGACATTCAATGCCTCTGCAGCCTGGTTACCATATTTCTGCAACAGTTTCGCGTCGAAAGGATAGCCTCTGCTTTCCCCGTTGATGGCCTCCAGTCCGAATTTGCTATGCGACTGTTCAGTCGGATAAAACACATAAAAGAAATCGGTCCCCTGCACTCCGTAGAACTTCACCAAGTCCCCTATCAAGTGTTCGTTGACAACAGCCTCCGGAATTCCCCGTTTCCGGAAATCAGCCAATACTCTTTCGGCCTCTTCCTTACACTCAACATAAACCACATCTTCCTTGACCATGGCATGCGAATTTCCCCGTTTAATCCAGCACGGAAAAATATCCGGCGTAAAGGGCCCGTCACTCGGAATGATAAAACTCTTCGGATGAGGTACACCGTTGGCTATCAGCAACTCAGTCATAGCCTTCCGCACACAGTTATCGATTCCATACGCTGAATTGATAACCAGTGCTCCCCGGTCCTCCAGAAGCTTCAATCGCTGAATCGTTGCCCGGTCACGAGCCATATCAAAAATAAAATCGGCTTCAAGTTGTTCGCTTACAAACTCTTTTTCGGGATACACCGTTACTTCCATCCCCTTTTTCTCTAATGCTTCAGCTACTCCACGAAAAATAGCTGCGTCGTTTCCAACATGATTCGGTGAATACTCGTTACCTCGGCTCACACCGAGTATCCGAATCTTCTCTCCTTTTACAAACATCTCTTTCTTTTAATGATTATTCTTTATGATTTAAAAAGGCCTCAGCCTTTACAATATCGCTGGCATGATCCACATCCAGAATCTTACTGAACGGGTAAGCCTCCAACTGCAAACCGTCAGCCACCAGCTGACGCTGGAAATTACGCATGCGCGACATGCCTTTTTCCATACATTTCTCCAAAGTATCGATAGCCTTTGGCGTCAAGCAATAGATTCCTCCTGATATATAACGGCAATCCGGTGTAGCGGCATCATGGAATCCTGTAATATTCAATTTCTCGTCTGTCGAGATATACAACGGCTTTTCGTCGTCTATGTAATCGGTTACAGCCATCATTCCGTCCTTGCCGGAAGCCTTGAAAGCTTCAATAAACGCGGCGAATTCGTCCTCGCGGAAAATCGTATCGACCGTCGTCAGACAAAACTTGTCGCCTTTCAGGAAACGGCTCAATTCATAGAAACTGTGCATTGAGCTTGGGGTCGTCTTCACAATCACTTCCAACGGCACTTCCGCTGTCTCTTTCAATGCTGCTACATGCTCCTTGGTAAGCGCTACCTCGTTGTTAATGATAATCACCACCTGCTCGGCCCCATTCTGGGCAAAAATATGGACCAGGCGATCAATCATGGCCATTCCATTCAACTGTACCAACGGTTTCGGCAAAGCAACACCTTCCTGGGAGAGCCTTGAGCCCTCCCCGGCAGATATAATCGCAAATTTCATGTCTTATTCTTCTACTATATCTAATTTCAATTTATCACTGTCATCACGTTTCTCATAATACTGCTTACGCAGCGGACGGGCATTGATTTCACGCTCAATCTGGCGGTTACGGAACACATCCAGTGCAACATAAATGGCCTGACGGAAAGAATCTTCGGAAGCAATACCTTGTCCGGCTATATCATAAGCCGTACCATGAGCCGGCGAAGTACGGACAATCGGCAGCCCCGCGGTAAAGTTGACTCCTTCATCCATAGCCAAAGCCTTGAACGGAGCCAGTCCCTGGTCGTGATACATCGCCAGAATGCCATCAAAATGTGCATAATTACCAGAACCCATGAATCCGTCTGCCGGATATGGTCCGAAACACAGTACTCCCTTGGCCATCATTTCCTGCATGGCCGGAATGATTACTGTCTGTTCTTCAGTACCAATCAATCCTTCATCACCCGCATGCGGATTTAATGACAAGACAGCGATACGTGGACTGTCAATTCCGAAATCCTGCTTCAAGGAGCGATGGAAGATGGCCATTTTTTCCATAATCAGCTCTTTGGTCAAGGTTCTCGAAATTTCACTGACCGGAATATGACCGGTAACCAAAGCAACACGGAAATCATCTTTCAACAGAATCATCAAAGCCTTCTCACCTTTTCCTACGCGCTCCTCAATGTATTCCGTATGTCCCGGGAAATGGAATGTATCCGACTGAATGGTATGCTTGTTGATAGGAGCTGTTACCAGTACATCAAAGACGCCTTCCCGGTAATCCTGCAACGCTTTTTCCAGTGCGCTGAGTGCAGCCTTTCCGGCCTCTGCAGTCGGTTTGGTCAGTTCAACCTTCAACTCGTCTTCCGTACAGTTCAGGATATTCACCCGTCCATCCTGTATGTCTGCTCTCGAATTGACAATACTGAATGTAGTCTGTATATCCATCGCCTTGCGATGATATGCGGCAACCTTGGGTGAGCCATATATAATAGGTGTACACAACTCCAACATGGTAGGGTCAGAGAATGCCTTCAGAATCACCTCATACCCCACTCCATTTATATCTCCATGAGTAATACCTACTCTTATCTTCCGTTCTTCCATGAGTTATTTTTCCTTGTTTGTCTGTTGTTCATTATCTTTAGCCACATTCTCTTCCGTTATCTGATTGTCTACCGGAAGTTCACCCACTTCTTTTTCCTGAGGTAATTTCAAGGTATAAAGAGCAGCATTCAGTTTGCGGATCTGGTCACGTTTCAGTTTTCCCGGATTATAGACAAATCCTTCTACCACGATAACCCTTCCATTGGCACGGTCTACACGGGCATGTGATACAAACGGACCGCCCATCGCATCGTTCTCCATCTCCCACAATCCACGCACTTCATAGGCATAATCCCCCTGCACCGCAATGTTACGGGCATCCACGAAGATTGAATCGGCAGTAACCATATACATACCTTCTTTGGATCCAGGAATATTTGCTTTCATCACAGAGTCTCGTTTCTCAATAAAATATGCCTTTGTAAAGGTTTCTTTGCTGGTATACGGATAGGAGTAAATCACAAAGTTCAAATCATTCAGATTGCTGGAAGCCCACAAGAACTGTTGTCCCACCTTATAAGAGGAAAGCTCGACCGGCATCCAGATATCACAATCAAACAGGCTTTGTACTTTAGTAGACAATGTTTCATTATGTTTCTTTTCCAACAGCTTCACTTCACGATTCATTTCCGCACGGGTAAAGAAATCAATGATGACTTGTCCGTTTTTAGCTACATATTCGGCAAACTCCTGCTGACTCGGCGACTGGATAGTCATAATCATCTGTGGAGAAGAATATGCGTCACGGGTATATTTGAACTTGGTTTGCGTATAGATATCCTGAATATCTACAATAATGATGTTACGGAACAAGCGCATCGTACGGTCAAAATAGTCAGGGCGCACCCGGGAAATCCGGAAAGAACGCTCCGGCTGCGGCAATCCCGGAACATCTGTATCGAGCACATGAAAGAGAGCACTGTCTGGACTGTTCCAACATTTATCATCAGCTACCACCAACACTTCATAAGGACGGCCGCTGGATACCGGTGTAACAATACTTTTACCATCTTTGTGACAAGAAGCCAGCACCAATACCATCAATGCAAAGCTCAAATAAAAGGCAAAACGTTTCATAAGTATTGAAAATTAGTTATTATCTGCATTCTTCTCTGCCTGTTGCTTGGCTGTAGACAACATGCCGCAGGCAGCAAAAATATCTTCCCCACGGGAAGCACGGATAGTAGCAAACAGGCCATGAGCCGTCAGATAATCGCGGAAAGCAATCATTGAATCCATGTCTGTCCCCTCCAAATCCACATTCGGGATTGCATGGAAACGAATCAGGTTCATCCGGCAATCCAGACCGCGTAAAAGGCGGACCAGTTCTTTCGCATATACCAGGCTGTCATTTACTCCCTTGAATACAATGTATTCAAAAGAGAGGCGACGCTGTTTGCTGAAATCGTACCGACGGAGGATTTCTACCATCTCCGTAATGGAAAAAGCTTTTTCGGCCGGCATCAGTTCGCGACGTTGCGCCGGGAACGGAGAATGCAGACTGATAGCCAGGTGACAGTCACTCTCTTCCAGGAACCGAACCAGTCCCTTGCGTAAGCCTACTGAGGAAACAGTAATACGCTTCGGACTCCACTGATACCCATAATCGGCCGTCAGCACCGTCAAGGCACGCAACACTTCGTCCAAATTATCGAAAGGCTCTCCCATTCCCATAAAAACCACATTGGTCAAGGTGTCCCGCTCCGGAATGGAATAAATCTGATTCAATATCTGAGCAGCCGTCAGACTGGCAGTATAGCCCTGCTTACCTGTCATACAGAATTTGCAGTTCATTTTACAACCTACCTGCGAAGACACACACAAGGTAGCCCTATCATCATCTGGGATATATACAGATTCTATGTAATCACCTTCCGGAGTACGGAAAAGGTATTTCACAGTACCGTCTACCGAGCGCATCTCGTGAACGGGTGCAGAAGCTCCCACTTCGTAATTTTCCTTCAACAGCTCCCTGTTCTTCAATGACAGGTTCGTCATTTCATCTATCGAAGCTACTTTCTTTTCATACATCCACGAAGCAAGCTGGTTCGCTGTAAATTTCGGCATTCCCAGTTCTGCGACCAACGTTTTCAGTTCATCCAGTGTTTTTCCTAACAACGGAATTTTAGTCGTACTCATTATCGATTCAAATTTAGCGTACAAATTTAGGCAAAAAAAAGATATAAATCCCTATCTTTGCCCGTATAAATATATTAAATATGAAAAAAGACATCACTTGTTTCATGCCATATAGCCATGAATGTCAACCCAATAGAACTTTGGAGGCATTCATGCGTCACCCACGGGTTGCGCATATATACCTGTTGGTACAGTCACCGTTAAATGACGAAGAGATACCAGCCCCATGCACACAACTGGTTGTAGAAGATTTATTCTCCACCCATACTTTCCACCAGATAGCCGCACACGCCGATACCCCGTTCCTGTTACTTTATACCAAAAGTCAATCCCTGGAATTGGGGTACATGGCTCTGGAGCGACTCGTTGACTACGCCTCCACACCCGATACGGGCATGGTGTATGCCGACCATTACCAATGGATAAAGGGTGAACGGAAGGCACATCCGGTCATTGATTACCAGCTGGGTAGCGTACGCGATGATTTTGATTTCGGCTCATTGTTATTGTTCCCGACCAACCGCTTTCTGCAAGGCATCCATCAATTGGAAGCCCAACCTTCCTACAACAGATCCGCCCTGTATGCCTTACGCTTGTCCATCAGCCGCATGTTCCGGCTTGTTCATATCCGGGAATATCTTTATACGGAAATCGAAGAAGACACCCGTAAGTCTGGCGAGAAACAGTTCGATTACGTAGACCCACGCAACCGGGAGACCCAAATAGAACGGGAAGCTGCATTCACCTGGCACCTGAAGCAGATAGGCGCTTACCTGCCTCCTGTCACCCGGGAAATCAATTTCCAGGATGAGTTTGAAACGGAAGCATCGGTCATTATTCCGGTAAGGAACCGTGTCCGTACCATCGAAGATGCCATCCGCTCCGTACTGGAACAGGTGACCTCATTCCCCTTCAACCTGATTATCGCAGACAACCATTCTACTGACGGAACCAGTGAAATTATAGCCGATTATGCGAACCGTTACCCACAGCTGATCCACTTGATTCCTGAACAGACTGACTTAGGTATCGGCGGATGCTGGAACCTGGCTGTCAACCATCCGGCATGCGGACGCTTTGCCATTCAGTTGGACAGCGATGACTTGTACAGCGGTCCTGACACCCTGCAACGGATTGTCGATAAATTCCACCAGGAAAAGTGTGCCATGGTCATCGGTTCCTACCGGATGACAGATTTTCAATTGAACACCCTGCCTCCCGGTATCATCGACCACAAGGAATGGACCGATACCAACGGCCACAACAATGCTCTGCGCATCAACGGCTTGGGAGCTCCCAGGGCCTTTTATACTCCCCTACTTAGAGACATCCGCGTGCCCAACACAAGCTATGGAGAAGATTATGCGTTAGGACTGGCATTTTCACGTACTTACCGAATCGGAAGAATCTATGATGTGCTGTATCTCTGCCGCCGTTGGGAAGGGAATTCTGATGCTGCACTCAGCATTGAAAAAACCAACCAGAACAACAGCTACAAAGACAGTCTTCGTACCCTTGAAATCAAAAAAAGACAAGAACTGCTTCGGCAATCGAGACCTGACAACCAGGCTTGGACAGGCCCCGACTTTATCCAAAGTCAGCTTGCCTCTTGGGAATTGGCACGCAAGAACCACGAAGCACTGAAACAAGTGCAGACCCGGGAACTTCATATTGATGGAAACACCCTTATCATCCAGTTCAACCCGGCACGAGCCATCTCGACTCTTGCCAAACTGGACAAAGCTTCATTAGAGGCACGCCCATGTTTTCTTTGCCTGGAGAACAAACCAGCCGAACAGGAAAGTATCCGTATCAACCTGGACGAAGCCTTCGACGTGCGCATCAACCCTTATCCGATTCTTCCAGGCCATCTGACGATTTCTTCCGAAAAGCACCAGTGGCAGACACTGGCAGACAAAAACGAGAGACAGCTTCCTGGACGATTGGTCACCTGGTTCAACGAACATTTCGCACCCGGCTACACCATTTTTTATAACGGAGCAAAATGCGGAGCTTCAGCCCCCGACCATTTCCATTTCCAGGCCGCACAGCAAAAAGACATTCCTTTCATCCGCCAATGGGACCGTCTGATGGAAAGCGCCTGTCTGACCGGCTACGAAGTACAAGCCGACAACACCCTCTGCAAAGGCTACCGGATAGACAATTTCATCTGTCCTATCCAGGCTTTCATCACCGAAGGAAAAGCAGAAACGAGCCTCCGCCTGTTGAAAGAATTTCTGGAGACATTGCCACTCTATCCGGGAGAAACCGAGCCCAGGTACAATCTCTTTGCCTGGACAGATCGTCAAGGAAATTACGTAGCAGCGTATTTTCCACGGACAGCCCATCGTCCGTCCTGCTATACGGCCGAAGGTGACGAATGTATCATGGTCAGCCCCGGAGCATTGGATATGAGCGGACTGTTGGTAGTACCACGAAAAGAAGATTACGATAAAATCTCCGAGAATCAACTGTTACAGATTTATAACGAAGTATCATTATGACAGAACCCGAAATAAGTGTGGGCATCGTCAACGCCCAAGAAATACATTTTACCCTTCATGCCTTGTACCATGCCAAAGGAACAACCGTTTCCGGTCCACAATGCGTATCGTTCCACGAAGGAGGTATCCTCTGGAACGGAGAAGTCTATCGTGAACTCACCTTCCACCCCTTGGAAGAACAGGCATCTTTTGCGCTGGAGGATGTCACCATCGGTATCCATTTCCACTGGGAGCGCCAGGAAACCCAGACGTTTCTAGGAACATTGAAACTGGTTGTGGACGAAGGTAAAATTACAGCCATCAACCAGCTTCCGGTAGAGGCCTACCTCACCAGTGTCATTTCTTCCGAAATGAATGCTACGTCTTCACTGGAATTTCTGAAAGCCCATGCTGTCATCTCCCGCAGCTGGTTGCTCGCCCAGATAGAAAAAAGACAGGCCCTTAGCCAGAAAGACAGCGGGTTCTTCCCTTTTACCAAAACAGAAACCGAATACATCCGTTGGTACGACCGCGAAGACCATACCATCTTCGACGTATGTGCAGACGACCATTGCCAGCGTTACCAAGGAATCACCAAGGCCTCCAATCAGACCGTAGCAGAAGCTGTGAAAGCCACCCGCGGACAGGTACTTATGTACGAAAATACCATCTGCGATGCCCGTTTCTCCAAATGCTGTGGCGGCGTGACCGAAGAATTCAGTTACTGCTGGGAGAACAAGGATTTTCCTTACCTGAGTGCCATACGGGACAGCGGAAAAGATCAGACGATTCCAGACCTGACAGACGAAAAGCAGGCAGAAGCCTGGATTCGTACAGCCCCTGAATCTTATTGCAATACCAGAGACGCACATGTCCTTTCGCAGATATTGAACAACTACGATCAGGAAACCACCGATTTCTACCGCTGGAAAGTACGGTATACCCAAGATGAACTGACAGAACTGATACGCAGCAGAAGCCATTGTGATTATGGGCAGATTATCGACCTGATACCTGTCGAACGAGGAAAATCCGGCCGTATCAGCAAATTGAAGATTGTGGGGACCCTGAAGACATTTACGATAGGCAAGGAACTGGAAATCAGACGAACATTATCGGAAACACATCTTTTCAGCTCGGCCTTTGTAGTAGATAAAGGACCTGAAGAAGGAGGAGTTCCTTCCTGGTTCGAGCTGACCGGTGCCGGATGGGGACACGGAGTCGGACTATGCCAGATAGGAGCTGCCGTCATGGGAGAAAAAGGATATGCCTACGACGATATCCTCTTACATTATTATAAAGAAGCGAAAATCCGCAAACTCTATTAATACATTACCGGATGAAGAAGAATTCTCCTTGGACCTGGGTACCTTCCCTATACTTTGCCGAAGGGCTACCCTATGTAGCAGTCATGATTCTTTCCCTCGTCATGTACAAGCGTTTGGGAATCTCAAACACGGATATAGCCTTGTATACCAGTTGGCTGAACTTGCCTTGGGTCATCAAACCACTGTGGAGCCCTTTCGTCGACCTGCTCAAGACCAAGCGCTGGTGGATAGTCAGCACCCAGTTATTGATCGGAGCCGGATTGGCGGGAATTGCCTTTACCATTCCGACCTCCCATTTTTTTCAAACCACCCTGGCTATCTTCTGGCTGATGGCTTTCAGCTCGGCCACTCATGACATTGCTGCCGACGGGTTCTACATGCTTGGACTTACACCTCATGAGCAAGCATTCTATGTGGGTATCCGCAGTACATTCTATCGGATTGCCACCATAGCCGGACAAGGAGTTCTGATTATGCTGGCCGGTTATCTGGAAAAGACCACCGGAAGAATCAGCTATGCCTGGAGTATCACATTCTTCGTATTGGCCGGACTCTTTCTGGCTCTATACCTTTACCATACATTCATACTTCCACGGCCATCCTCTGACCAACCGACTGGAAGTCAGACTACCATACAAGGGATATTGGGGGAATTTCTATCCACTTTCCGTTCATTCTTCCAGAAAGAGCAGGCCGGAATCGCCATCCTGTTCATGCTCTGTTACCGCCTGCCGGAAGCTCAACTGGCTAAAATGGGTATCCCCTTCCTGCTGGACCCTATCGAACAGGGAGGATTGGGATTGACAACCGAACAGATAGGATTTGTTCAAGGAACCATCGGTATCATCGGATTGACCTTGGGAGGTATAGCGGGAGGTATAGCGGTTGCCCGTCACGGGCTCAAACGCTGGCTTTGGCCGATGGTATGGGCCATTTCATTACCGGATGCCGTCTATGTTTATCTCAGTTATTTCCAGACACAGAATTTATGGATTATCAATGCCTGCATATTCATCGAGCAGTTCGGATACGGTTTCGGCTTTACGGCATACATGCTCTACCTGATTTATTTTGCCGATGGTCTCCATAAGACCGCCCACTATGCCATCTGTACCGCTTTCATGGCATTGGGGATGATGCTTCCTGGAATGATAGCCGGTAAGCTGCAAGAACTGTTAGGCTATCAACTCTTTTTCGTTTGGATTATGCTCTGCACCCTAGTAACCTTCGGAGTTACCGCTCTTTTACGCATTGACCCATCTTTTGGAAAGAAAGTTGTTGGATAATTGTGAAAAATTGCCGAATATTGCAGTCCGATAAGCGTAATATATAACTACAGAAAAAGAAAACCTATTAAACAATATAAAGGTATGAAACGCACTAATTATTTAGTTCCGATTGTTGTAAGCTGTTTCCTGGCAACCGGTTGTGTCAGCAAAAAGCAGTTTGCAGAATTACAGACCAGCTATCGTCAGTTACAGACAGAAAACAGCGACTTGTCCAAATCCTACCAACAGGCTCAGGTTACATTGGCCGAGAACCGCGCAAACATCAAAAGTCTGGAGGAACGGTTGGCCGAAGCCCAACAGAACAATGCCGACTTGAAGGCATCCTACGCATCCCTGCAAGGTTCTTTGGACAAAAGTATCCAGCAAGGGAACATCAACATCTCCAAACTGGTAGATGAAATCAATGCCTCAAACCGGTTCATCAAACAGCTGGTGGAAGCCAAGGACAAGTCTGATTCCTTGAACATGGTATTGACCAACAACCTGACCCGTTCACTCACCAAAGACGAATTGCAGGAAGTGGATATCAAAGTGCTGAAAGGGGTAGTCTACATTTCTTTGGCTGACAACATGCTTTATAAGTCTGGAAGCTATGAAATCAACGAACGTGCCGGTGAAACATTGAGCAAGATTGCCAAAATCATCACAGACTACAAGGACTACGATGTACTGGTAGAAGGAAATACAGATACAGACCCGATTTCCCGTCCGAATATCCGGAACAACTGGGATTTGAGTACCCTGCGTGCATCTTCTGTCGTACAGGAACTGCAGAACAAATATGGAGTTGACCCACAACGCCTGACAGCTGCCGGACGTGGCGAGTACAACCCGATTGCAGACAACACTACCGCTTTAGGCAAACAGCGCAATCGTCGTACCCAGATTATCATCACTCCGAAACTTGACCAGTTCATGGATTTGATTGACCAGGCCCCTGAAGCTACAGATTCAACGGCCGCATCCATCCCAGAAGCTCCTCTTCCCATGGAATAAGCCTGAACATTGAACCATAAAAAATGCGTCGGAAACCGATATTGGATTCCGACGCATTTTTTGTTTGACCAAGCTTTTTATTTCAGAACAAAAAATAATTCTCCGTTTTTTTCGCTTGCTTCAATTTTGTCCTCTCTTAACAACCAACCCAATCCGAGGAACAAGTCTTTGTCTGCCTTGATTTTTGCAGCTTTCTTGATTTCCTTCTGAGTTTTTCCTTCATTTCCATTAAGTACTTCCCAAATCTGACCGGCAAGTACTCCTGCTTTTTCTTTTAACATAATCATTCGCTTTTAGTACATAAATAAATAGGTCATACCTATATGAGTCTGTGTTTCTGCGGCAAAATTACAGAAAAACTCGTTTCGTTATGCCTGAATAACTGAAAAACTTTGTTTTTACAGGCAGAAATAAGCTTTCTCGGTTACAATTTATGTTCCTGTTCAAGGAAATCACCAAATATACGGGCAGCAGTTTCAACCATTTTGGCACAAGGGCGTTTGGCATAATACTGACTGGTACGCGCTTCAGGAGTAGATACAATCGGCTCTTTCTTGGAGAGTCCCAACAAGTCGGCACATCGTAAAGCACCGTTCTCTTCCTTGAATTTCTCTGCCAACTGCTGTACCAAAGCATAGTTGGCTGCCTTTCCTTCCCGGTCTGCCCCCTCTACCGCACTCCGTTCCAGACCGGCCAACAGGAACATACCACAGGCGGCTCCGCAGGTTTCACGCATCCGGCCGATACCTCCTCCAAAGGAAGCAGCCATCCGTAAAGCCTGTTCCCGGGTAAAACCATATAAATCCGCATAAGCCGCAACGACCGACTGCGAACAATTATATCCTTCCTTAAACAAGGATACAGCTTTCTCTATACGTTCTTCTTTTGTCATGATATAACGGTATTGATTGGTTGACCACTCAAAAAAGCTTCAATATTCCGGACGGCCTGCCCCATCAGACGCTGGCGCGCCTCAAAAGTAGCCCACGCAATATGTGGCGTAATGAAACAATTCTTCACGCCGACCAACGGATGACCGGGAACCGGAGGTTCTGATGACAAGACATCAACGCCTGCCGCAGCCAGCAAACCTTTTTCCAGTGCTTCGGCCAAGTCAGTCTCATTGACCAAACCACCACGCCCTGTATTAATCAGAACAGCCTCACGCTTCATCAGTTTCAAGCGCTCCAGATTGACCAGATTCTTGGTTGTTTCCGTCAAAGGGCAATGCAGACTGACCACATTACTGTCACTGAAGACTTGCTCCAATGAATCAGCCTTCCGGATACCTGCCGGAAGCTCTGCCGCAGACTTGCTGGTATAAGCCAGTACCTGCATACCGAAAGCCAAAGCAATGCGGGCAGTAGCCATCCCGGTATGTCCCAGGCCGATGACTCCCAAAGTCTTTCCGGCCAGTTCTACCAACGGAGTATTCCAATAACTGAAATCTGCCTGCTTGGTCCAATGTCCCGAAGCCACTTCTTCCGCATAATGTCCCACCCGCTGAGTGATATTCAACAAATGGGCAAATACCATCTGGGCAACCGAATCCGTACTGTATGCCGGAATATTCGTTACCGTAATCCCCTGTCTGCGGGCAGCCTCCAGATTGACAACATTATAGCCGGTTGCCAGAACCCCGATGTATTTCAAATCGGGCAATTGAGACAATGCCTCTCCATCCAACACCGTCTTATTGGTCAGAACAACTTGGGCACCGGTTGCCCGTTCTACGACCTCGCCCGGACGGGTACGGTCATATATCTTCACTGTCCCCAAAGCCTCCAAATCTTTCCAGGACAAATCGCCCGGATTCAGCGTATAGCCGTCCAGGACAACAATCTTCAAGTCTTCTTTCATCATTACCAGTCTCTCCTATTCTTTAAAGCGGTCACCCCACAGGTGTACCATCCGTTCTTTTAGTTTCGCCTCCGCCGGATTTTCCTGAGCATGCCAGATACGTGTCTGCGTTAACTCATCAGGCAGGAACTGCTGCTCTACAAAATGACCGGCATAGGCATGTGCATATTTATAATCTTTACCATAGCCCAACTGCTTCATCAGCTTCGTCGGCGCATTCCGCAAATGCAAAGGTACAGGCAGGTTACCGGTCTGGCGTACCAGCTCCAAGGCGGAATTGATCCCCTCATAGGCAGAATTGCTTTTCGGACTGGTTGCCAGATAAACAGTAGCCTCAGCCAATGGAATCCTCCCTTCGGGCCATCCGATTTTCATTACCGCATCAAAAGCCGCATTTGCCAACAGCAAAGCATTCGGATTAGCCAGACCGATGTCTTCTGAAGCGGAAATCACCAGCCGGCGTGCAATGAAGGCCGGGTCTTCACCGCCTTCTACCATCCTCGCCAACCAATAAAGAGCCCCATCCGGGTCACTGCCACGGATAGATTTGATGAAGGCCGAAATGATATCATAATGTATTTCCCCTTCCTTATCATAGGCCAACGGATTCTGCTGAAGACGGTTTACCACCTTTTCATCGGTGATGACCACCGGATCCTCACCATCCGCCTCCACCACCAGTTCCAGAATGTTCAGCAGTTTCCGGGCATCTCCTCCCGAGTAACGCAACATGGCATCCGTTTCCTTCAATTCGATGCGTTTCTCTTTCAATACCACATCTTTCGACAGCGCATGATGCAACAATTCCAACAAGTCCTCTTTCTCCAGCGATTTGAGAACATACAACTGGCAACGGGATAACAACGGACGAATAACCTCGAACGAAGGATTCTCAGTCGTTGCTCCAATCAAGGTTACTGTTCCTGTTTCTACAGCTCCTAATAAAGAATCTTGTTGTGACTTACTGAACCGGTGTATTTCGTCGATAAACAGAATCGGGCTCTGTTGTGAGAAGAAACGGTTGCTGCGTGCTTTCTCAATCACATCGCGTACGTCCTTTACTCCAGAAGTTACAGCGCTCAATGTATAAAAAGGAGTTTCCAGCTTGTTGGCAATAATCTGTGCCAGGGTAGTCTTGCCCACTCCGGGAGGTCCCCATAAAATAAAGGAAGATATTCTGCCTGAATCAATCATTTTCCGCAGAATCGCCCCCTCACCTACCAGGTGTTTCTGACCGATGTAATCATCCAGCGTTTTGGGACGCATACGTTCCGCTAAAGGTTGTGCCATATTTCACGTTTTTATTCACGAAACAAAATTAAACATTTCTCCCGACAAAAGGAGGAGGAAGGACAAATAAAAAAGGCCCTTTTCACAAAGGACCTTTTTTAAGTTTTCAATAGGTATTAGTTTTTTTTTAAGGTAAAAAGATTGTTTTCAGGATAACGCCACAAAGATGAGGCCTTTTTTTGAACCTACCAAATAAAAAATCATGTCTTATAACATATTTTGCTATTTTGACCTTTCAATTTACAAAATCGGTTCATCCAAAACATCATCTTTTGGCAGAAACAAAGATAAACATATTTTATAAAATTATCCCTCAGTACTTCACATTTTTTTCAAATGTCCTCCACTTTTTGCCTCTTATCAGATGTTCAGACGAATCCTGTCAGTTTCGGATAACTTTCCAATCCTATCTATTAGGTATATCTCAAAAGAATCATTACTTTTGCACATTGAAGAGAAAACAAGAAGTATTATGGCAGAAATGAATGCAACTGAAAGTTCAGAAAAGAAAAGCCTGAACTTCATCGAACAAATCGTAGAAAAAGACTTGAAAGAAGGTAAGAACGGTGGACGCATACAGACCCGTTTCCCGCCAGAACCGAACGGCTACCTGCATATCGGCCATGCAAAAGCCATCTGCATGGACTTTGGGATTGCCCAGCGTTACGGCGGTGTATGTAACCTCCGTTTCGACGATACAAACCCTACCAAAGAAGATGTAGAATACGTTGAAGCCATCAAGGAAGATATCCAGTGGCTTGGTTTCCAATGGGGAAACGAATATTACGCATCCGATTATTTCCAGCAGCTGTGGGACTTTGCCATCAAACTGATTAAAGAAGGCAAAGCATATATCGATGAACAAAGTTCAGAAGAAATCGCCGCTCAGAAAGGCACACCGACCCAACCCGGAACAGAAAGCCCTTACCGCAACCGTCCGATTGAAGAAAGCCTGGAGCTGTTCGAAAAGATGAACAGAGGCGAAATCGAAGAAGGAAAAATGGTGCTCCGTGCCAAGATTGACATGGCCAATCCGAACATGCACTTCCGCGACCCGATTATTTACCGGGTAGTAAAAACACCTCATCACCGCACCGGCGATAAATGGAAAGCTTACCCGATGTATGACTTTGCCCATGGACAGAGCGACTACTTCGAAGGGGTTACCCACTCACTCTGTACACTGGAATTTGTGGTACACCGCCCGTTGTATGACTTGTTTGTCGACTGGGTCAAAGAAGGAAAAGACCTGGACGACAACCGTCCGCACCAGTATGAGTTCAACAAACTGAACCTGAGTTACACCCTGATGAGTAA
The DNA here is from genome assembly GCF_000374585.1 of Phocaeicola barnesiae DSM 18169 = JCM 13652. Lineage (GTDB taxonomy): Bacteria > Bacteroidota > Bacteroidia > Bacteroidales > Bacteroidaceae > Phocaeicola > Phocaeicola barnesiae. Next base: position 278,883 of record NZ_KB894644.1, on the reverse strand, counting down.
ACGTAACCTGCTCACACTGGTAAAAGAAGGACTGGTAGACGGATGGGATGACCCCCGTATGCCGACTATCTGCGCATTCCGTCGCCGCGGTTATTCTCCGGAATCCATCCGTAAGTTTATCGACAAGATTGGTTACACCACCTACGACGCGCTGAATGATTTCGCACTGTTGGAAAGTGCCGTCCGCGAAGACTTGAACGCACGGGCAACCCGTGTTTCAGCCGTATTGAATCCGGTCAAACTGATACTGACCAACTATCCGGAAGATCAGGTAGAAGAAATGGTTGCCATCAATAACCCGGAAGACCCGAATTCTCCGACACATACCATCGAATTCAGCCGTGAGCTGTGGATGGAACGTGAAGACTTCATGGAAGACGCTCCGAAAAAATACTTCCGTATGACTCCGGGGCAGGAAGTCCGTCTGAAAAACGCCTACATCGTAAAATGTACAGGCTGCAAGAAAGACGAGAACGGAAACGTGGTAGAAGTCTATGCCGAATATGACCCCAATACACGCAGCGGTATGCCGGAAGCCAACCGTCGTGTAAAAGGAACTCTGCACTGGGTAAGCTGCAAGCATTGCCTGAAGGCAGAAGTCCGTCTGTACGACCGCTTGTGGAAAGTAGAGAACCCGCGTGACGAAATGGCGGCTATCCGCGAAGCCAAGAACTGCTCAGCCCTGGAAGCCATGCAGGAAATGATCAACCCGGATTCACTGAAGGTATTGACCGAGTGCTATGTGGAAAACTATCTGGCAAATGCCAAACCATTGGATTACCTGCAGTTCCAGCGCATCGGCTACTTCAACGTAGACAAAGATTCTACTCCAGACCATTTGGTATTCAACCGTACCGTATCATTGAAAGACACCTGGAGCAAAATCAACAAATAAATCCATAAGGAGCCCTACGGAGCATTTGCCATGGCTCAGGAATCATACTGGTAAAAACTTCTGAGCATGGCAAATGTTCCTTTTTTATCATTGACCTTTCAAATATTATTCACATGAACACTGACGATTTATCCCATTCTTTCCAGACTCCCGAATTTCTGGAAACATTGGCTAACTATGAAGAGATGGTCCGTCAGCACCGTACCTGTTACTTCGAAAGCAACGACTTGATTCTCCTGGCAGAATATTATGCCGCCCAACAAAAAATCAAAGAATCCGACGACGTTATCAAATACGCGCTCACCATTCATCCGGATAACCTGGAACTCCAGATATACCAATGCAATTCCCTGATAGCATCAGGGAAATTGGATGAAGCCGAGCAGCTACTGAACAAATTGCCCGACCAGCAAGATGAAGAGGTTATCTACGCCCGGGTCAATATATGCCTGGAACGAGGCCAGGAAGAAAAAACAGACAGCCTGCTGATTCCACTAATGGAAAGTGAAGATTATGAACTTGACATGATGGTTGATATCATTAACCTGTTCTTGGATGCCAACAATGAAACCTACGCACGCAAATGGCTGGACCTGTTATTCGAACATTACGATAAGAGCGAACCTCTTGTACTGGAAATAGCTTCAGATTTCTACATGACTTTCAGACACTTTCCGGAAGCCATCAACACATATAACCAGTTGCTGGACATCGACCCATATCAACAGGGATACTGGTTGAACCTGACACGTGCCTATCTGGCAAACGGCCAGACCGAACAGGCCTTCAATGCCATCGATTTCGCATTGGCCATCGATGAAAACAACTCCAAGGCTTTGGAACTGAAGGGATACTGTTACCTGCAAAGTCTCAATGCGGAAGAGGCCCTCAAGTATTTCGAGCGGGCTCTACCGAACTGTGAAGACACGGTAAGCCTCTACCAAATCATGGAAAAATGCTGCGACACTTTGGGATATGACGAACAGAGCATCGTCTACCTGAACAAGATGCTGGAAGACCCTACCTGTTCTGATTTCGAAAAAGCTGTCTGTTACCAGAAACTGGCAAATCATTACCTGCTCCTCTCCGACTATGACAACTGTTTGAAGTGTACCCTCAAAGGACTGGAATACGATAACGGATTTGCGCCACTATATGTGATGCTTGGAGAATATTACCTGTTCGAAGACAATCAGCATGCTGCCGAACAGGAATTTGCGCACGCAGAAGCTTATGCGACCGACAAAAAAGAAATAGAGGAACAGATTTTCAGAGCCTACTTCCGGGCCTGCTATTTCCAGGAAGCCCTAAATTACTTCCAACAGTTGGAAGAAAAGTACCCGCTAAAGATGGATAGATATTATTTCTGTGTGGCCTATTGCTGCTATGCCATTCACGATGAAACAAACCTGATGAAATATCTGGTACGAGGCAACACCCTTCTCCAACAGTTCCAGGATGGACATGAGCGGCTACAAATACCTGACATGATGCCTGAAGCAGAAGATTTCATGAAACTGGCAAACGAAATCCTTTGCAAAATAGAAGAAGGAAGTATCCATCCTGAAGATTACTTTGACTTACCGGAACAACCACTTCCTTAACGGACGTTACTTCCTCCCCTCAAAAAAGAAGCATGTCGCAGAAGCAGGAAAACCTAGCTTTTACGACATGCTTTTTTTATCAGACGGGGAAATACCTGTTATTCTTTAGCCGATTTTGCCGAGAGTTTCTCCAGCAGATATACCAGAAGAAAACCTACCACCATCAGGACAGCAGCCTCCCAGACATAGACATTCGGTAAGATATTGGTTTCTACCAGGGGTTTTACTACCCCATGACTGTCGACATACGTCTGAACCGTTTCTTTCCACGGCCATACCTTATTCAACGACCCTAACATGAATCCGGTAAGAACCGACAAAGTGATGTTCCGGAAATGCTTCAAGGCAAACGAAAGTAAATGCGAGAAAGTAGTGATACCGATGAGCGCCCCCGCAGCAAATACCAGGATAATCTTGATATTAAAGGTCTTCACCGCTTCCATAATGAAGAAGTATTTTCCTAACAGCACCAAGATAAAGCTACCGGAAATTCCCGGTAAAATCATGGCACAGATAGCAATCGCTCCGCAGAGGAAGATAAACAACAGATTGGTGGGAGTCTCTGCCGGCGTAGCCACCGTTATATAATAGGCCACGGCCGCTCCTACAATAAATGCCAGAATCGTCTTCCAGTTCCATTCCTTGATATCTTTTGACACAAACCACGTAGAGGCCAACACGAGTCCGAAGAAAAAGGCCCAGACCAGCACCGGATGATCGGTCAGTAACCAGGTAATGACTTTGGCCAATGAAAAAATACTGATACCGATACCCAATATGATGGAAAACAGGAAAGCGGCATTGATATGCTTGCAGAATGCAATCCATTTGCCCGTGAAGAAAAGTTTCAGACTCTCCCCGTTAATACTCTTGATGGAGTTGATCAGTTCATCATAAATGCCTACAATAAAGGCTATCGTTCCTCCCGATACCCCGGGAACCACATCAGCGGCTCCCATAGCCATGCCTTTCAGAGTCAGAAAAGCATAATCCTTTAGTTTACGTTCCATATATAAATTATCTTCCAGATTTTAATGGCGCAAAGTAACAGAAAAAAAACAAGTTATGAAACTCCCATTCCACATTTCCCGGCCTTCCATTCTAAAAAAATAAAAAAAAGCCAATCTTACCGGATAAAGATGAACCATTCTGCTTTTCATTTGTTATATTCGTAGAAACAATTAAAACACAACCATAATGGCAAAAACAGCTTTTAAAGGAAATCCGGTTTCATTGGCCGGAGAATTCATTCAGGTAGGCGCACAGGCTCCAGATTTTACCCTCGTTAAAGGAGATTTGGGAAATTACACGTTGGCAGACTGCAAAGGAAAATTCACAGTACTGAATATTTTCCCAAGCCTGGATACCGGAGTATGCGCGGCATCAGTACGGAAGTTCAATCAACTGGCAGCCGGAAAAGACAACACGGTAGTACTGGCTGTATCGAAAGACCTTCCGTTTGCACAAGGACGCTTCTGTACGGCAGAAGGCATTGAGAACGTAGTTCCCTTGTCCGATTATCGCTATACCTCTGATTTTGGTGAAAAATACGGTGTACTGATGACAGACGGGCCGTTGTGTGGTTTGTTGGCCCGCGCCGTAGTAGTCATCAATCCGGAAGGAAAGATTATCTATACCCAGTTGGTTCCCGAAATCGTGGAAGAACCGAACTACGAAGCAGCTTTGGCAGCTATCGGATAACAAAAACTAGACAACCCTATACAAAACCACATAAAAAAAGCCGGACCCGGGAACGTATATTCTCCGAAGGTCCGGCTTTTTAAATATTCTATTGACAAGAACTCCCGTCATTTAAAAAAGGTGGCTCAGTCCGCATCCCCTACGAAATCCTTGATGCGCTGCTCTTCAGTCAGACGGCATACCAGCAGCATATCATCATGTTCGGCTACGATGTATCCGTCCAAGCCTTGTACGACCACCCGTTTCTCCTGGGTTGTATGGATGATGCAGTTCCGGGTTTCATACGTCTTGATATCCGGACCGATATTTACGTTACTGTGTGCATCCCGTTTCATATTCCGGTACAAGGAACTCCATGTGCCCAAGTCACTCCAGCCGAAACTTGCCGGAAACGCATAGATTTCATCCGCTTTTTCCATCAATGCATAATCAATCGAAATATTTTCACAGGTAGGGAACAGTTCATTGATCATCTCCTGCTCCTTATCCGTATAATAGATGGGAAGCAAGCGTTCGAAAATACGGGCCATCGGCGGCTGGTATACACGGATGGCATTGACAATGGTATTTACGTTCCACACAAAAATACCGGAATTCCAGAAGAAATTATTCCTACGCAGGTAGCGTTCGGCTGTTTCCAGGTTCGGCTTCTCCTTGAACCCGTCTACCCGATAGATTTCCTTGTTGGAAGGACAAGCCATCGACAGGTCGATATCAATATATCCGTAACCCGTTTCCGGATAAGTAGCCTTCATACCCAGCGTCACGATAGCATCCGAGTCTGCTGTAAAGCTCATGGCTGAACGGATAACGCGGGCAAACTCCCTTGTATCCATCACAAGGTGGTCACTGGGAGTCACAACCAGATTCGCTTTCGGATTCTTTGCCTTGATTTTCCAGCTGGCATACGCTATACAGGGAGCAGTACTCCGCCGGCACGGCTCCAACAGGATATGGTCATCCGGAATGTCGGGCAACTGCTCCTTGACCACATCCTTATATTTTATCTGAGTCAAAATCCACGTATTCTCAGCAGGACAAATATCTTTGAAACGGTCTACTGTCATCTGAATCAGCGTACGTCCACATCCTAATACATCGATAAACTGTTTAGGCAGATCAGTCGTGCTCATGGGCCAGAATCGGCTTCCGATGCCACCGGCCATAATGACCAAATGATTATTTAAGGGATTCATAGTCTTCTAATTTCAAGTCCGTATGCAAAGATAAATAATTATTGGAATAAAAAAAGGTCTCTGCCTAAAATTTTAGCAGAGACCTTCTCATTCGTCGAAAACGTTTATCAGCAATACATGTTAACAATAGCTTCATATAATTCCTGCTTACCGCTGGTCTGTTTCGGTTCGCCGGTTACTTTGGCATACGCTACCACATCTTCCAGGGTCAACTTGCCTTCTTCGAATTCCTTGCCTTTGCCAGAATCGAAGGAAGCGTAACGGTTGGCCAGCATCTTCTTGTACGGAGATTCTTCCAACAGCTTCGCTGCATTCAGCAATGCACGGGCCATAGCATCCATACCGGCAATGTGAGCGATGAAGATATCTTCCAGGTCTGTAGAATTACGACGGGTCTTTGCATCAAAGTTAGTACCACCGTTACCCAGACCACCGTTACGGATAATCTGCATCATAGCCTGAATCAGTTCGAAGTTGTCAATCGGGAACTGGTCTGTATCCCAACCGTTCTGATAGTCGCCACGGTTGGCATCGATAGAACCCAACATACCGTTATCTACAGCGACACACAGTTCATGTTCGAATGTATGTCCGGCCAACGTAGCATGGTTCACTTCGATGTTTACCTTGAAATCCTTATCCAGGTTGTGAGCCTTCAAGAAACCGATGACAGTTTCTGTATCCACATCATACTGATGCTTGGTCGGTTCCATCGGTTTCGGTTCAATCAGGAACGTACCAGTAAATCCCTTGGCACGTGCATAGTCACGGGCGATGGTCAGCATCTGTGCCAGATGTTCCTTTTCACGTTTCTGGTCTGTATTCAGCAGTGACATGTAACCTTCACGGCCGCCCCAGAATACGTAGTTGGTACCACCCAGTTCAATAGTCGCATCGATAGCGTTCTTAATCTGAACGGCAGCACGGGCTACTACATCAAAATCCGGATTTGTAGCGGCACCGTTCATATAACGTGCATGGCCGAACACATTGGCTGTTCCCCACAGCAGTTTGATACCTGTTTCAGCCTGTTTCTGTTTGGCATAAGCCACAATTTCTTTCAGATTTGCTTCATATTCTTCGATGGTATCAGCTTCATCACACAAATCCACATCATGGAAACAATAGTATTCGATACCCATTTTCTGCATAAATTCGAAACCTGCGTCCATCTTGTCTTTTGCAGCCTGAACCTTATCCGGATTTCCTTTCCAAGGAAATTTCTTGGTACCGCCACCGAACTGGTCACTACCTTCGGCACACAATGTATGCCACCAAGCCATTGCGAATTTCAACCAATCCTTCATTTTCTTTCCCATTACTACCTTTTCTGCGTCATAGTAACGGAAAGCCATCGGGTTCTTGCTTTCTACACCTTCGAATTTGATTTTACCGATTCCAGGAAAATACTCTTTTGTTGCCATAGCTTTATTTTTTTATTTTATTTGTTGATTTATAGTTGATTCATTCTTCTCTTCTTACTTCATGCAGGACAACCAGCGCTGATAAGCCTCTTCGTAAGCTGCCCTGTCGGCCTCTTTCGGCTCAATGACAGCCAACTTTTCCAAAGTAGCGAACGCTTCATGATTATCCCGGTATATACCGGCCCCCATACCTGCACCCTTGGCTGCCCCTACAGAACCATCTGTATCGTACAGCTCAATAATCGCTCCGGTCACACCGGCCAGTGTGTCACGGAAAACAGGGCTCAGGAACATGTTGGCATGACCGGCATGAATCTTGCACACATCCATTCCCATCCCTTTCATGATATCGATACCATACCGAAACGAAAAGACAATACCTTCTTGAGCCGCCCGGATGATGTGGTTACGCGTATGGATATTGAAATTAATACCATGAATGGAACAACCCGTCTCCCGGTTCTGCAGCATTCGCTCTGCACCGTTACCGAAAGGCAAGATACTGATACCAGCCGAACCGATAGGCGCCTGGGCCGCCAAATCATTCATGGCAGCGTAAGAAATCCCTTCCGGAACCACCGTACGCTTTATCCAGGAATTCAGAATACCGGTTCCGTTAATGCAAAGCAAGACACCCAGACGGGTCTGCTCTACCGTATGGTTGACATGCGCAAAGGTATTGACCCGTGATTTCGGATCATAGTTGACAGCACCGTTCACTCCGTATACTACCCCCGATGTACCGGCAGTAGAAGCAATTTCCCCCGGATTGAATACATTCAGCGAAAGCGCATTGTTCGGTTGGTCACCGGCACGATAAGTTACCGGAATTCCTTCCTTCAGGCCCAATTCGGCAGCCGCCACAGCCGTAACACGCCCCTGTTCCGAGAATGTCGGGCGAACAGGAGGAATCAACGAAGCGTCAAAACCATAATAATTCATCAGGAACCGGGCTACCTCGTTATGTTGGAAATCCCAGAACATGCCTTCAGACAAACCAGAAACCGTAGTACAGATTTCACCGGTCAGCTTCATGGCGATGTAGTCGCCCGGTAACATAATCTTATCGATCTGTGCGTATACTTCCGGTTCATTGTCTTTCACCCATGCCAGTTTCGAAGCGGTAAAATTCCCCGGAGAATTCAACAAATGAGACAGACAGAGCTCATCGCCCAATGCCTGGAAAGCCTTTTCACCGTATGGAACTGCACGGGAGTCACACCAGATAATGGCCGGACGCAAAACCCGCTGATTTTTATCCACACAGACAAGTCCATGCATTTGATAGGATATACCGATAGCGGATATCTCATCCTTCTTTACTCCACTCTCCGCCATTACCGCCTCTGTAGTCCGTTTCAGATTATCCCACCACATTTCCGGATGCTGTTCCGCCCATCCCGGATGAACGGCAATAATCTCCGCTTCCGTCTTCGGATAAAAAGCAGAAGCTACACATTTACCGGTTTCAGCATTTACCAGACTGGCCTTCACCGAAGAACTACCGATATCGTATCCAAGCAAATACATACACACTCTTTTTTTATTATTTTTTCAATTTATTATAAATGGATCTGTCAAACTTATAATAACGCGCCGCACGGTGCCTTACCCCGGTTTCTTTTTCATCCAAAGGCACCACGTATGGCATTAAAGCAATCCGTTTGTGGAAGTTACGCACATCGAATGCTTTGTCATAAACCAGCTGATACAAGATACGCAACTGGGCAGCCGTAAATTTACGGGGCAACAGATCGAACATGACCGAAGGAGTATTTTCTACATAATGACGGACATACGCCAATGCGTCCTTCAGTATCTGCAGGTGGTCGAAAGCCAAAGTTTTCACCTCCGAAACCGGTTTCCAGCACGCATCGTATGTAGTTGTCAGGTTCCGGCTATGCTGGTCAATCTTCAGCAGCGAAAGATAAGCGATGGTAACAATCCGCCCCACCCGATTCTCCGTAATCCGATGGAAACGCTCCAACCACAATACATCCTTCGGATCAGAAGTACGGTTTATCGAGCCGTATGCCTTAAACTGTCCCATCTTGATATTCTTCAAGCCTGTCAGTTCCATCAACACTCGTTTGGCAGCCTCATCCAGGTCTTCATCTGCATAAATCAGACTTCCCGGTAACTTCAACATATTCAGGTTTTCATCAGGCTGCCGACCAACCTGGCTAACCAGCAGCACCCGGAATTGTTCACCGTCAAAGCCAATCAGTACACAATCCACAGATACGTGCACATCAATCACTGCATTCTTGTCGTCAGTAGCCATTCTTTCGTTATTTTATTTCTGATATTGCAAATATAGATTGTTTTTCAATACGATATACCATAGAAATAGATAAAATTACATGTTATAAAACACTATTTTACAATAAAATAGTTTTCGTATTTTATACGATAATCAAAAACAGCTTATTGTACAACATACGATATTTATTCAAATCACCAGGAACCAGAGTTCCGTTTCTTGAGCACAGACATGCATAAACGAAAAAAAATTGTATCTTTGCCACATATTATCCGAACAGAAATCATGAAAATTTATCCAAGTATATTAACGATTGCCGGTTCCGACTGTAGCGGTGGAGCCGGTATCCAGGCCGACATCAAAACAATCTCTGCGTTGGGAGCATACGCAGCCAGTGCCATTACAGCCATCACTGTACAAAACACCCTCGGTGTCACAGGCATCCACCCCGTCCCCCCCGAGTACGTAAAAGGACAGATAGAAGCAGTAATGACAGACATCCGCCCGCAAGCAGTCAAAATCGGTATGATCAACGACGTGAAAATTGTAGAGGTCATTGCCGATGCGATACAGAAATTCCGCCCGCGCTTTGTCGTATTCGACCCTGTTATGGTTTCAACCAGCGGATGCAAGCTGATTAAAGACGATGCCATTACGGCATTGACCACCCGGCTGATGCCACTGGCTACGCTCATCACGCCTAATTTAAGTGAAGCCCAAGTACTCACCGGAATCACCGTCAACGACCGGCAGTCCATGCAGGCCGCCGCTCAGGAACTGCTAAAACTGGGCAGTCAGGCAGCATTGGTAAAGGGAGGACATCTGGAAGGTGGCCGTATGTACGACCTGCTGCAAGTGAGGAACGAATCCGAGCCTCACCTGTTCGCTGCGGATAAGGTGAACAGCTCCAATACCCACGGTACCGGATGTACACTCTCATCGGCTATTGCGACCTATCTGGCATTGGGCAACCCGCTGGTAACCGCCGTAGAGAAAGCCAAACAATACGTCTGGCAAGGTATCCTGACTGGTAAAGATGTACATATCGGCGAAGGGCATGGACCGCTAAATCATTTTCATAGCCCGCAGGCAATGCACATTTTCACGGAAAATGAGTAATATGTCAAAAGATTAATTACCTTTGCACGCAGATATTAATCAAACAATCAAAACAGACATTTATGAAAGCATTTGTATTTCCAGGACAAGGTGCCCAGTTTGTAGGTATGGGCAAAGACCTGTACGAAAGCTCACCGCTTGCCAAAGAATTATTCGAAAAAGCCAATGACATCTTAGGTTACCGTATTACAGATATCATGTTCGAAGGAACAGACGAAGACCTGCGCCAGACCAAGGTTACCCAGCCTGCCGTATTCCTGCATTCAGTCATCTCAGCACTGTGCATGGGCGAAGACTTCCGCCCGGAAATGACAGCCGGTCATTCACTCGGCGAATTCTCGGCTTTGGTAGCTGCAGGCGCACTGTCGTTCGAAGACGGTTTGAAACTGGTATACGCCCGTGCCATGGCCATGCAGAAAGCTTGCGAAATGCAGCCGTCTACCATGGCAGCCATCATTGCACTGCCGGATGAAAAGGTAGAAGAAATCTGTGCGTCAGTCGCTGCTGAAGGCGAAGTCTGTGTAGCTGCCAACTACAACTGCCCGGGACAGATTGTCATCTCTGGCAGTATCGAAGGCATCAACAAGGCTTGCGAACTGATGAAGGCTGCCGGTGCCAAACGTGCCTTGCCGCTCAAAGTAGGCGGTGCCTTCCACTCTCCGCTGATGAACCCAGCCAAAGTAGAACTGGAAGCCGCCATCAACGCTACGGAATTCCATACTCCGAAATGCCCGATCTATCAGAACGTAGATGCTAAACCGCATACAGACCCGACTGAAATCAAGACCAACCTGGTAGCTCAGCTGACTGCTTCCGTACGCTGGACACAAACGGTACAGAACATGATTGCCGACGGTGCCGATGACTTCACTGAATGCGGTCCGGGCGCTGTACTTCAAGGCCTTATCAAGAAAATCAACAAGGAAGCCAACGCTCACGGTATCGCTTGATACACGTCAACTAGCATGTCCTTCGGAAACTAGATGAAAACGAACGGACATTTTACATAAAACGTCCAGATGTTTTTACGCAAACGTCCGTTTGTTTCAATCAGAACAAACGGACGTTTTTTAATGCCCGGTCTACACTTCATGCAGACCGGCTATACTTGCTGTTTTTGTTCGGTTACCTACCCGCTATTTGCCTAGGGAAATCTTGAAGATCTTTCCGTTTCTGGCAGGAAGTTCTGTTCCAAAAGCCTTGTCGGGAGTAAATGAAACTTTGCTATCCTTTCCACTGAGCAGTTCTTTGGCCGTACATTGGGGAAGTACCGGCATCTGCAGGTATTCGAATGCATGAGGCGGAATATTGACACCCACCCGTACCGGTATGTCATCGAAGTTGACGACAATCAGCAACACTTCTTTACCGTATTTACGCAGGAAAGCATATTGTTTGTGCTCATTCATCTGCCAGCCACCCTGATTGACATACATCAAATCAAAGAATTCACCCTGGCTGATGGCCTTCTCCGCATTGCAAAGATTCAGCAGTTTCTGATAGAATTTCTGCAGTTCCTTTTCCTTGGCATTCAACTGATGACCGTTGAACCGTCCGTGGTTGCTCCAGCGGCGGATGGTATTGACAGTCCAGTAATCGAAGATGGTGGTCCGTCCGTCTCGTCCGCTGAATCCTTCGGAATCCATACCCGGTTCACCAAACTCCTGACCGAAATAAATCATCATCGGGTTGGTGTTCATACAAGCCGATACGATGAGAGCAGGTAATGCCTTGAACGCATTTCCGGCAAAGAAGTCGGAGGCGATACGCTGTTCGTCATGGTTCTCCAGGAAGTTGAGCATGTGGCTCTGGATGTCGTTCACGCTCTGCCAGCAGGAAGTGATGGCAGTAGCCGACGCGTAGCCACAAGTGATGGCACGCAAGGTATCGTACAGTCCCACCTTATCGTACAGATAATCGAAATGCCCGTTCTGGATATAGTTACGATATTCGTTCGGATTATAGACTTCGGCTATAAAGACGATGTCCGGATAAGACTTCTTGACCTGAGGAATGGCCCATCCCCAGAATTCGCAGGGCACCATTTCAGCCATATCGCAACGGAAGCCGTCGATGCCTTTGCCGGCCCAGAAGAGCAGGATGTCCTTCATCTTCTGCCAGGTGTCCGGAATCGGGTCGAAGTGACAGCCCGTGTTGTGGATATAGTCTACACCGTAATTCAGCTTGACAGTCTCGTACCAGTCGTTCCGGTTCGGCCAGGCGTCAAAACGGTTGTTTCCGGTAGCTTTGGCCGGAAATTCCTCGTAGGCTACCCCAGATTCCGGATCGTACAGGTCGACTTCTCCCTGCAGTTTTTCTCCCGGTATGTAGTAAAAATTGTTGTTCGGACTGAAAGCCAGACTGCTGTCATCGTTCTCTCCCAAATCCTTCACACCTTCCGGACGGGCAAGGGAATGATACTGACGGGCCACGTGGTTCGGCACAAAGTCCATGATGACTTTCATACCGCAGATATGTGTACGTTTCACCAGAGCCTCGAACTCTTCCATGCGTTTGTCTACGTGTACCGCCAGGTCCGGGTCAATGTCATAATAATCTTTGATGGCATAGGGAGAGCCTGCCTTTCCCTTGACTACCGACGGATGGTCTTTCGGAATGCCGTAGGCCGAGTAGTCAGTCTGTGTGGCATGAGCTATCAGACCGGTGTACCAGATGTGGGTCGCTCCCAGTTCCTTGATCTTATGGAGGGCTTGTTCAGTAAAATCGTCCATTTTTCCACAGCCGTTCTCGGCCAGTGTACCATTCGGACGGCAACCGATGTTTTTGCTTCCGAACAGTCGGGTAAATACTTGATAAATAATCATTTTCTCTGTAGTTCCCATAGTTCTGTGTTTAGTGGTTTATTTGTTTTTCTGTTTTCGGCGGCAAAGATAACAAAAAACAACGAATAATCGGTATCTCATTTTTTTGCATTATCTTTGCACCGTTTATCCCCTAAAGATATGTATATATTCCGCTCTATACACGAGATTGTAACCACTGTCAATGCAGCCAGAGTCCTGCTGACCGAAATGTTCGAGAAACGGAAGACGGTCAATTTCAAGTACTCGGAGGCACTCGCCCTGTTGAAAGACGACGAGAACCGCCTCAAGCTGCTCATCGAAAAGGAGGTGATTCATCAGAACGGCAACGAAGTGGCACTCGATGCCCGTTTCCAGGACTTTTTCGAGCTCCTGCTGGAAGCCAACGAGGAAATCAACACGGCCATCATCGATGAACACATCGAATACCTGCACGAACTGATGGACTATTACCTGAAAGAAAAGGTACCCGCACGGAAAAACAGCTACGTACGGAACATCAAGATTACGTTCCGGAAAATTGCGCGCACTACCATCCGGAACATCATGAACCTGCAGACCAGTATTGACAGCGCCTTCAAGCACGAACCGACTTACCAGATTAAGATAGCCAAACTGGAGAACCTGGACAAGAAACGCATCAACATCCAGCGCCTCATCGACAGTACCGAAAACCTGATTCTGCACGAGGAACGTCTGTTCTTCCAACAGGCCACCGACGAGGAACTGGACCGCATCCTGCTGGAACTGCGGAGCGAACTCCAACTGTCGGCACACAGCCTGATACGTGCCCAGCAGGACATCATCAACTACCTGAATCAGATAAAGAGTCAGGTTATCCTGGTGGAGAAAATCCGGAAAGTCAAACAGTTGATGGACCAGTTCGAACTGCGGACCAAGAGCAACCTGGCCGAAGTGATGGAGAACGACCATTCGGTCCTGGTGGAAGGCAATACCCCCTCTTCGTTCAAGCTGTCCATCCCCTACCTGAACACCGACGAGGCACGCCCCATCATCCTGAAGGTACGGAAAAACCTGCAATACAAAGAAATCATCCGAAGCAACGAAGCCGGAGCCTTCAGTGAAGAAGACATGACCACGGCCTCCATGTACGAGGAACTCATCGACTTCGGCGAGACACTGGAAAGCTACCTGCAACTGCAGGCCCAACGCCAATGGAACGATAAGGATGCCGAACCGGAAGACCTGTTCACCTTCCTGATGCACCATACCTTCAAACGGGAAGTGAGCGAACAGGAACGGACCACCCTGTTCTGCCAGCTGGTTTCGCTCTACGAGAACATGTTCCGCATCAGCGAAGACTTCGGCGTGTACAAGAATTATGAATACGTAAAAATCTACCCTGCCTGAATATATGGAACTGAACATACAGATACCTGCACATACGGCCGATATCTTCGACCACCTGCAGAAAGGGCTGTTCATCAACTCGAACAGCTGTGACGAAAACATACGCCAGATGTACGATGAAATAGACGACCACCTCGAAGCCCTGTCGCTCTATTTCGCCCAAATAGGCTATACGCTGGAACGGGGCAACGAATATTTCTATTTTTCGCGTACCGAGCCCCGCATTACCCTCGAACAGAAGATAGCCCGCGCCTATTACTGGATTGACATCCTGGACCTGTTCAAGACGTTCAACGAGACCTTCGGACCGGGGTACCGGTTCCAGCCGGAACAGATACTGGTGGAAGCAAACATCAACGTCATGCTGCAGAACAAGCTGGACAGCATCCGCAAGCACACCTCCGACAAGGAAATCCGCAAGGACGTGCTCGACAACATCATCCGCCAGCTGGTGAAGGACTCTTTCCTGGAGCTGGAGAACGAAAAGAACAACGTATACAAGGTAATGAGTTCCTGGCATTACCTGGAAAGACTAGTGGAAAGTATCAACATTTACGACGAGACCGAAGAAGATGAGAAACCTGAATAGAATCATTTTTATCAACAGTGCCAACATACCCTACGCCGATGACATCTACCTGAACGGAAACGTGCATTTCATCGGTACCCAGGGAGTGGGAAAAAGTACTATCCTGCGCGCCATCCTGTTCTTCTACAACGCCGATACCCAGAAGTTGGGTATTCCGGTAGAGAAACAGAGCTACGCCGAATACTACTTCCCCTACTCCAACTCCTACATCGTTTACGAAGTGGCTACCGAACAGGGCGCCTTCTGTATCTTAACATACAAGTCGATGAACCGCATCTGCTACCGGTTCATCGATTCCCCCTACCGGAAAGAATTCTTCATCGACGAGAACCGTACGGCCTTCAGCGGTACCGAACGCATCCGTATGGCTCTCGACAAATACGAGGTGGACTATTCGCGCATCATCTATACGTACGAAGAATACCGGAACATCCTGTACGGAAACGGCGTGGAGGCCGAACTGAAGAGGTATTCGCTCATGGAGAGCAAACAGTACCAGAACATCCCGCGGACCATCCAAAACGTGCTGCTCAATTCGAAACTGGATGCTGAGTTCATCAAGAAAACCATCATTTCCTCCATCAACGAGGAAGAAACGGCGGTCGACCTGAACAGCTACAAGGAGCATTTGAAGAACTTCGAGACCCGCCTGCACGACATCGAGGAATTCCAAAAGAAGGAGACCCAAAAACTCTGCAAGGAAATCACCCGATGCTCGCAGGAACTGAACCGGAAACAGACGGCCCTGGTACAGGACTGTAAGGAGCTCCGACAGGCTGCCAGACAGGCTAGTGAACAATTGCCGTCGTGGCAAGAAAAGCAACGCGAGGCAGAAACCGGGAAAGCCCAGCTGAGCGCACGGAAACAGGCCTTGCAGGAAGAATCACAGCAGCGTTGCGAAAAACTTCAGGAGACGTTGGCTATTCTGACCAACGACTTGCAGAAAGCGGAAAAGAAAGCCCAGGAATATGCCCGCATCCGCATCGAAGAGATTATGGAGCGTTCGGCCAAGAAGGACGAATGGGAAAGCCGTTACAAGAGCCTGCAGGAAGAACAGCGCATCCTGACCTCGCAATATACCGAAATCTCGGCCAAATACAAATCGCTTATCCAGAACCTGGACGAACAATGGAACAAGATTCACGAGGCTAAAATCAAGCAACGGGAAGAAGTGACCAACGCTTTCAACCTCCGTCTGGAAGAAACCGGTCGTCAGCGCGAAGCAGAGACGGAAGCCCTTTACCAAGAGTATGAAATGCTGTCGCAGCAATTGAATCCGGAAAAAAGCCGCCTTCATTCGGAACTGACGGCCCTAAACTACCGGATGCAGCTCTGTCAGAAGGAAAGCTTCTTTGCCGAAGAGCAGGAGGAACTGAAACACCGCATCCAGTCGTACACCGGTCTGCACATGAGCAAGAAGAACCGGATAGAGAACTGCCAGCTCATCATCAAGGAAATCACCTTGCAATGGGAAAAGGAACTGCAGGACGGCAACAACGAGTTCAACAGCCGACTAAGCCAGTTGCAACAGGAACTGCAGGTGCTCCGTCCCCGCGTGGAAGAATTGGATACGTTCCTGCGGAACAACAAGAATTCCCTGCAGGGATGGCTGAAGGAACATAAGAAGGGCTGGGAGGAGACCATCGGCAAACTGTGTGACGAAGGAATCCTCTGGCAAACGAACCTGAAACCGCAGGTAGTGGACAACAGCTATACCTTTTATGGCATCTCCATCGACCTGGACGGCATCGAACGCCACATCAAGTCCATCGACGACTACCAGCAGGAGAAGGAAAACGGCGAAAAGCGCATCCGGGAAATCTCTACCCTGATGCAGCACCTGCAAACGGAAAAAGAACAGTTGCAGGAACGACTGAAAGCGACTTACCAGCCACGTATCAAGGAACAGAAGGACATCATTGCGGCTCAGGAGTATGAACTGGAGAAACTGGAAAGACAGTATCAGAAAGACATGCTTGACCTGGACACCTGGAAGAAGAAGGAGGAGACCGAACGCCAGGGCAAACTGGAACTGATGAAGGCGGAAGAACAGAAGCTACAACTGGAACTGCAACGCATCGACGACAAACTGCAGAACCTGAATCGGGAGAAAAAAGACAAGCTGGACCTGCTGAAAAAGAACTGGACCGACCAGCAGCAACAACTGAAGACGGAAAAAGAGAAACAACTGGCCTCCATCGAACAGGAGGACCGGGAGGAACGGAACCGCATCGGCGACGAAAAAGAAGCATACAATCAGGCCATGAAGCAGGAACTGCATTCACAGGGTGCCGATACAGAAAAGCTGCAGCAGAATGCCCTCCAACTGCATACCATCGAAGAAGAGCTGACGTTCATCAAAGGCCACGCGACCCAGCTCATCGAATATCAGAAGGACCGCCGGGAACTCATTGACCACATACCGGAATGGCAACGGGGCAAAGAGGAACAGGAACAGCAGCTCCGGCAGGAAAAGGAAACGCTGAAGAAGGAGGCACAGATTCTGCAAACCCAGATTGAAAAACTGGAAAAGGAAGTACAGGAAGCCAACCGCAACGTACACCAGCTGCTGACGAACCTGGAAGCCTACCGCAAGATTGAATTCTACGAATGGTACCGGCCTCATCAGGACATCTTCAAGCAGGAAAATACGGAAGGAGGTTCACCGACTACCCGCAGTTGTACCGAACTGATAGAAGAACTGACCAAGCTGAACAAACAGTTCAATGACTTGCAGAAGGAGCTGCACCAGCATATCAACGCGTTTGTCGGTCATTTCGGCGAAGACAATACCTTCAAGTTCCAGACCAAACTGAACGAGAACTGGGAATACACCCGTTTCGCCGAAGACCTGCAGGACTTCATCGACGAAAACCGTATCAGCGAATTCATCAAGCGCATCAACAACGAGCACTCCGATGTATTCAAGCGCATCAGTATGGATACCAGTATGCTTACAACCTCGGAAGCCGACATCCACGACCTCATCAACAAGGTGAACAAGGGATTCCAGACCTGCAACTTTGTGGGGGTTATCCAGCGTATCGAGATGAAAGTGGAAGAAAGCAGCAACCGGGTAGTGAACAGCCTGCGGGCCATCCAAAAGTATTACAACGAACACGTGTACGATTTGGCACCCGGCACCACCCTGTTCTCTTCCGAAAACGAACAGCTGGTGAAACAGGAAGCAATCGCACTGCTGCGCGATTTCATCAAGGAAATCCACGCCTACCGGTATGACAGCATCCGGCTGTACGATTCGTTCGAACTGCGCTTCCGCATCGTAGAGAACAACAACGATACGGGCTTCGTAGAAAAACTTTCGAATGTAGGTTCGGAAGGAACCGACATTCTGGTGAAAGCCATGATCAACATCATGCTGCTGTACGTCTTCAAGGAAGGGGCTTCACACAAGTTCAAGGACTTCAAGCTGCACTGCATGATGGACGAAATCGGGAAACTGCACCCCAACAACGTAAACGGTATCCTGAAGTTCGCCAACGACCGGAACATCATCCTCATCAACGGTTCGCCCACTGAACTGAACCGCGAAGCCTACAAGCACGTGTACCTGCTCACCAAAGGCGCGCAGAGCAAGACCCGCATTGCCCGGTTGATTTCCGACCAGCAGCTATAGAATTTATCATACAAGAACGGTTCCCGACGAAACAGCTACTGCCATCCGTCGGGAACCGTCTTTTTCTTCACCGCAATCATTCGGAGAAACCCATCTCCAGCCATCCGGGAAACTATACTTTTTTCTCGATAGCTTCCTTAATCCGCTCCATCAGAAGAATACATCCCTGCATCTTCGGATTCTCGTAACAAATACGGGCCTGACCGGCCAACCGGTCGATGGTTTCTGCCAGATTAGGAATATACGTGGCCTTGTCAACCTGAATTTCCTTCGGGCAGTCAGGCAGATTTCCGAACCAGGCAATCAATGCTTCCAGTTCTTCTTTCGTATACAGTTTTCGTTCGTTCATATTCATGGTCATATCATCAATTAAAAAGGATAACCTACAGCAAAATGGAAGGCGAAATCACGCCCGAAATCGGGATGGATAATCGGATAACGGTCCTTCCCCGTATACATCGGATTGATGGCCTTCATACCGCCGTCGAAGCGGAGAATCAGGAAGTCCAGGTCGAAACGGATTCCCAATCCGTATGCCACCGCCAACTGCTTGTAGAAACGGTTGAACTTAAACAGTCCTTCCGGCTGGTTTTCGCGGTTCCGGATATTCCACACGTTACCCGCATCGATGAAAGCCGCACCTTTCAACTTCCAGAACAGGTGTGTACGATATTCCACATTCAAATCCAGTTTGATATCACCGGTATGATTGACATAATCCATTGTATTCTCATTACCCCGATAGCCTCCGGGTCCCAAAGAACGGACACTCCATCCGCGGACACTGTTCGCACCGCCGGAGAAATACAGTTTCTCGAAAGGAAGACTCTTGGAGTTGCCGTACGGATAAGCGATACCCAGACCCACATGGAAGACCAAAGAATTTCTTTCGTCAATCATGAAGTTCTTGGCAAAATCGAAATCCCCCTTGATGTATTGCGCGAAATCGATGTTGGCCATCCGGTACGATTCTCCGTTGGCCGGATGCTTATGAAACAGTTTCGAGAAGCCATACAGCAGGTTGCCTGCCTCTTCCACATTGACACGGATAGAATACGAGTTACGCTGTGCCGTCTTTTGGGCCGAAGCACCCGAACTGTTGTACGTATACGTATATCCCAGACGTACTATCAGCAAGTCCTCGTAACTGTAGCGCAGCAAAGGATTGATTTCATCCATGTAATTCAGGTAATCTATAAAAGTCTCAGAGCGGTAAGGCATATAGATGTAGTTCACATCCAGCACATCGAAACGATGGGTGGTGTTCCGTCGGTTCTGCCACCGGTAACTCCAGCCGGCAGAAGCCACGGTACGTTCAAATTCCGGACGAATCTGCCAGTTGTATTTGACACTGACTTCGGAAGTAGCCCGGCTTCGGCGCTTGAATTCGGAAGTCAGAAAAGGAAACATGAACTGCGGAAAGCTCAAGTTGGCCTCTACGCCATACTCCATGTAGTTACTGTTGGCATACCCTTCCAGACCGGTCACCGCCTCGTATGCGCCGCGGACCTTCAACGTCAGGTTCTCAGACCCCTTGAAGAGGTTCCGATGACTGAACGAGACCGAAGCGGCAGCACCCAGGTCACCGGCTGAGTTCGTTCCTTCTATTTCAAAGGCCAGTGATTTGTTCTTGCCTTTCGAGAGGGTAACATACGCATCGAGATAAGCCGAATCATTCTCGAACACTTCCTGGAAACGGATATTGGTATATTTCAGGATACTGAAACGGCTGAACGAAGAGTAGGTATTCTGCACGCCCCGGGCACGATACAGCTCCCCTGCACGTAACCTGTTGGAAGCCGCGACAAGTCCCGGACGCAAGAATGGACGGGTTCCCTGATAAAACAGTTTGATGCCTTCCACCTGGACGGAATCCATATCCAACAAGCTCCCCGCCGGCGATGTCCCCAGATTAGGGTCCAGCAGGTAATTCACCGAACGGAGGGTATATTGCTGATGCGGGCTCGGAGTATCCTCCCGTTTCCGCTGGTAAGGCAATACCTTCAGTTGCAAGTCTACCTTCTTACTGCCAGACAGCGTATCTGCCTGATAAGTGATGAAGTCTTTGTTGAACCGGTAATACCCCCTGTTCTGCAGGATATCCGTCATCCGCTGCCGTTCGGCATCCAGCACATTCACGTCCAGTATCATTCCTTCCGACAGCAACGAATGTGTGGAATCAGCCATCAAATAATCATGCACCTTGAAATCGGGAATATCAAAGCTGAGATGTTCAACCGTATAAGGCTCTCCCGTGGTAATCTGGTAAATGGCCTTCAACCGGTTACCTTTCTTTTCTTCCTTCAGCTCCACCCGGGCACCCATATACCCCTTGTTCTGTACAGCCTGCTGCATCTGGCTACGGGTCTCTTCTGCCAGACCGGCATCGTAGATGCGGGGAGCGTCTCCTATCTTCCGCAGGAACCGGTTCATCCAGTGCGTAGAATCCGTACCGGAAGCACTGTAGATATACAAGGGGAGTTTCACCAGGCTGAACCATTTGGCATTCGGGGTCTGGCGTACGTAAAGACTCATCTCGGAAGATTTCACCTCTTTATTGTCCGATTCAATCTTGACCTCATCCAGCAAGTACGAACCTTCGGGGATGAATTTACTCACCGAACATCCGCAAAGCAAGAGAGAAAAGGCCGACAACAGCCCCCAGAATCGAATCGTTTTTTTCATATACAGGCAAGACTTCCAAGCTATTTTACCTGCAAATATAGAAAATCTCACCCAAATACGAAGAGATTTGGAAAGAATAATATCGCCTGTCCGGGAGTCAGAAAATAAAAAGCCTCTTCCCCCTGTCTGGCTCCGTCCATTGCATCACAATTTCCGGAAAGTCCTACAGGAAGGGAAGAGGCTGCTTACAGAAACCTATTGCATACGTATCTTTAAATGGGCTTTCTCCTTTAGCCAGCAAATAGCTGAAGTCCAACTGTACCCGGGATAGAACGCGGACACCTGCACCCACCGTGCCGTAGCTGTTCAAGCTGCTGTATAGGTCAGTATATGAATAACCACAACGCACAAACAGGAAATCCCGATAGCTGTATTCGCACCCGACTGCCGCTCTTAACGCAGACTCGTCCATGCAACGGTAACCTGCTTCCGCTTCCAGATTCAACCGGTGATTCTCACCGAAAGGTTTGTGCCACAAGGCACCGACAGCCAACAGTCCCGGAAGCTTGTAGTCACCCTCGTCGGCTATGGCAACTCCCCACCCTGCCGCTTTGAGTGCAATATCCAGGTAACCGTTTTCCGGTTTCCAGAACAGGCGGTAAGTTACTCCAAGGTCGATACCGATAGCATGAGCGGTACCGGTAATGCCAGGGTTCCAGTAGGCATAATCCAGCACAGCCGATACGCCCCATGCAGAAGATAAACGCCGGGCATATCCTGCTTGGACAGATAAATACTTCGGTTTTACCCGATCGCCTATGAAATTACCGGAAGGGTCCATCTGAAACAGGTCGTTTCCACCGGGAGCAAAGTAACCGGCACCGAGCAACAGTTTATTTTCTTCATCCAGCGAATAGTAGGCCGCGGCATCGATAAGCAGATTATCCCGGGACATATCGCGAGTAGACTGTTTGGCCCAAGGTGTATACATGGCTCCGGCTTCCAGTTTTTTATCAGAGAAAGCGACAGCCGATGCATTTTCATAAACAGAGAAGGCATTGGGACCCGACACCGAAGTGATACCTCCCATCGAAATGCTTCGGGAACTTCTACTCAGCTCAGCAGTGGAAAAAATGCCTTGTGCATGGAGGGTAGAAGCGGACAACAGCCCGCCCACCAGACTAAGGGTATAGATTAGTTTTCTCATATTCAGCATGCTTTATTTCTTGATGATGTTACCTTTATAGCTCACTCCCTGAGAACGTACTTCCACGATATAACTTCCCGGATTCAACGAAGCTACATTCATACGGACTGTCTGGTTCCCGGAGAAATCAGCCTTCGTTTCAAACATAAGAGAACCGGTGGAACCATAGAACCGTACCTGTGCCGCTTCTTTCATATCCGCATTTACACGAATGTTCAATACGTCGCTCACCGGATTGGGGTAAAGCGTAAGGCCTGACGAGGAATCATTCTGTCCTACCACGACCGTAAACGTAGTCTCTACCTGCTCTCCGCAGATGTCTCTTGCCTGTACACGTACAGTGGTCCGACCGTTCTGTTTTCCTGTCAGCGTCAATATACCCTCTTTCACCGTAGCTGCAGCGGCTGTTCCCTGAGTGGTACACAGGTATTGCAATGTTTCTTCATTGGCATCGGTGAAGTAGTCATTCAAATTGACAGTGACCGTTTCGCCTACACGCTGTATGTGTACGTCTTTTATCGGACTGCCAAGCACAGGGGCTACATTGGCTACTACCTTGAAAGGGATTTTGAGTTCCGTCTGTGCACCCCGGATGTCAGTCACCCGCAGTGTCAGGACAGCACTTCCGACATAACCTTTTGTCTTGTCATACGTCAAGGTCAATACCTTTCCCTGTCTTTTCAGGCTCCAGGTACCGGTCGGGTCGTCCAGTGCAGCTTCCCATTCTTTGTCATCTTCATCCGTTACCGTAAAAGTCAGAGTCTTTTTCTGCCAGTACTGGATTACCAGTTCTGCCGGGAGGCTTTCGTCCGGTGTAATGACCGGAGATATATTCGGTTCAGGTTCTGTCGGGTATGTCCCGAAATTGACGAGTTCCGAAACCTGCCGCCAGCGGTCTACCCCTACAATAGCCACGTAATATTCCCTGCCCGGAAGAATATCAGAAGCTGTCCATGTCACCTCATCTCCCACCTTCAATCCGGACGTGTTGATGAGTTCCGGACCGTAATAGCTGGCACTTGAGATATCATTGCGGTCGTTATACTCAATGGGAATCAGGCCGATGTATGCCTTATAAAGCGAAAGCGGATTGTTCTCGCAGTCGGCAGTCACCTTCCATTTCACAGTCAGTGTGTAGGGGGTTGATTCCACGAACTCCAGGTTTTCTATCGGGGCTGGAGCTACGTGTGTAGCTGGAACTCCCAAAAGTATCTCTACATTGTCCAAGGCATGTGAAGCATCAATCAGCCCAGTACCCATCCGGCCTTTGAAGCTTTCCATGTCCAGTCTAAAGACATTGCCGGTAACGTTCCCGTTATCTTCTTTGATTCCGGAGAAATATTCGTCAATAGGTGTAGTAGCTTCCTGCAGCAAGTTTTTCAATTCTGTAGAAGTCAGTATACGTCCTTTCTGGTAAGCATACGATACTGTAAGCGCAGCGACACCGGATACATGAGGACAAGCCATGGATGTTCCGGCCATGAATGCGAATACATATTCATCGGGAGAATTTCCGATACAGGTACTGATGATGCCTCCCAGACCCTGGTCATTGGGCATAAAAACCATGTCACCACCGGGTGCCGACACGTCCACCCATTTTCCATGGCCGGTACTGTACGAAGGATTATAATCGGAACCGACGTTGGCTACACTCAGAAAATCCGGATAGGCAGCCGGCCAGAAAGGATTGGTACCATAGACGTGTCCGTAGTTTCCGGCAGCGAAAATAACGATACCCCCATTCATGGGGCCTGTTACATTTCCTTCTTCGTCTTTACCGGCATAGTCAATGAAATATTGGAATGCCTCACGTTCAGCAGTAAAATTCTCACTAGGGTCATTCAACCAGTCGACGTAACCATCATAACCCCAACTGTTCTGGCAAATGACCGCACCGTTGTCAGCGGCATATTTAGCCGCCTCGGCAGCGGCAAAGGGATTCGAACCGTTTGCATCCGAAATGCTGCAGGTCATGATACGTACCCCCGCACCTTTATCACCTCCACCTGCTATACCGGCTACTCCCAGGTTGTTGTTGCGGACAGCCGCTATGGTACCTGCTACATGCGTTCCGTGCTGTCCCGGGGTAATGTCAGGGCTGTCACTAGTAAAATTCGCTCCATAGATATCGTCAATGTATCCGTTACCGTCGTCATCCACACCCGGTTCCCCATTCAGCTCCGCCTCATTAATCCACATATTGGCAGCCAAATCCGGATGCTTAGCCTGTACTCCCTCGTCGAGCACAGCTACTATCACGTTCGGGTCGCCTGTACAGCGTTCCCAAGCTCCGGCCACATTGATATCAGCACCGGGCTTGGCTCCTTCCATAAGAGTACCATCATTCAGGAACGACCACTGCAAAGGGAAATAGGTATCATTGGTGATTGGAGTCCCGGTATTTTCAGTGCGGCTCAGCACTTCATTGCCACGCAAAACCATCGTCTTATAGTCATCATTCACAGTGAGAGGAAGAGCAAACTGTACGACAGAAAGTTCTGAAATGTCTTTCAACCTGTTCTCTACCTCTTTGGGAGAAATGGAGGAATCAAACTCCACCTTATACCAGCGGTGCAAACCCGAACGGCGAGTACGTTCTTCGAATTTGTTTGCCGGGAAAAGACGTTTGAGGGTAACCGCCCCCACTTCATTCAGGAAGCCGTCGAACCGGCTGATACCGGACCGGGTTGGCGCCGATTGGCTCCGTGCGCTTTGCAGCGTGTTCTCCACCTGTTCCGTCACTTCTTCCCGAAACTTCACAAGCACTACATTCGGTAATGCATCGGAAGAAGCATTCACCATCACAGGTCCGTTACTTTCCGTATTGGATTCCGGTGTCACATACACCGTACTTTCGTCTATACATGCGGCCAGGAACAACAGGCTGCATGCGGCCATTGCTATTTTGTGTTTCATAAAGCAACTACGAATTTAGTATTGTTATTCGAGGTGTGTAAAAAGTGGCAGCAGACTCTTTATTGCGGTCTGCTGCCCAAAATGAAAAAACAATCTGATTATAACTGTGGAATCATTTTTATCAGTTCACCTTCATGCTCGATGGTGATTTCATGTCCGTTATCGTCTACAGCTTGAATAACAAAAGAGTATCTGTCATTTTCCAAGTGCTTGACAGTAATTTTACCGGTTGTCATCGGAGCAAATTTCTCACCGTCTTCACTGACCAGTTCCCAGTAGCAGCCACCCTTGCCAATCCATGGGTCATAGCTTCCTGCCATAGCCGTATAAGGCTCGTTCTCCTGCAATGCGGTTTCCGGCTGGAAAAGAACATATTCCTGTGCCGGCAACTTATCGGTACCGTCGCTCGTAGCCGAATAGAGTGTCAGTCCTACGTGATGTCCGAATCCGCCGATAGTACCATCCGGAAGTGCTTCCATGTTCTTGTCAATAAACTGGATGTCCCACTGGGTTATCTCCGGGTTTGTAAGAGGATAACAGCCGGCAAGCAGTGCTTGTCCAAAGACATCTTTTCCTACAGTCAGGTTTTCAGTCAGGTCGGTCACATAAGGAGCTTTTCCCAAATTGCTAAGCTTCAATTCTCCGGCATATTCATAAACAACTTCGGTACCGTCCTGAAGTATCAGTTCAATGTGTATTTCATAGTTGGAAGTACCGTCATAAGTCAAGTCAATTTTACCGTCTACAATCTCAATGAATTCAGTTTCAGTGATACCGTTCTTGTTGATGGTTCGGTTTTCGATATAAGAACCGTCCGGCCAGGAGTTACCCATGACGCGTACACTGGTCACAAAGTTCATCGGAGCCAGTTGAGACAAATCACTGCAAGCCGTATAAGTACCCGATTTGATGCAAGGATTGAAGAAATCATCCGAGTGCTCATTGAACAAGTGCAACAGGAGGTGATTACCCGATGTAAAGCTTCCTGACCAGTATCCGGTCTTACCGAATTCTACAAAACTGAGTTCTACATCAGTCTCTTCCGTATACAGTTCAATCAGGAATTCATCGTTGTCGTTGGTATTGAACAGATAATTGGGAGTATAATAAGTGATAGCGCCTACATTTTTCAGTTGAATGGGTTCCGGTTTAAGAGGTTCGCCCGCACCCTGTGTAACGGTGATATATACTTCATCCACATTGCTCTCAGAGTTGGTAGGCATAATCATGATGCGAGAGGAACGTTCAACAGTTTCAGTATTGTCTGCCACCTTTACGGTTACCTGATTATCGCTGGATTCAATGGAGAGCCAGTCGGCAGTAACGTCTTCCTTCATGGCAGACCATGTTACGTTTTCACTTTCTACAGTAATGACTTGCGCTTCCGCGTCTTTAGGAGCGAAGGTCAAAGAAGTAGGAGTTGCCTTCAAAGAATACTCCAACAACGTAATTTCTTCTTCATTATTATTGTCGCAGGACGCGAAAAACATAGCAAACAGAGCTATGGTCAAAAATAATACATTCTTTTTCATGACGTTTTCATTTAAGTTTCGATGACGAAAATAGTCACTAATCCTAAAGAATGTATCCCGGATCCCTATCCACATTTTACAAATTGTAGAATATGGATAATTTAGTCGGATGAATGCCTTTCCAGACACTCTTGACGAATGTTTTCTCTCCATTTCTGAGGCGTCTGACCGGTTGTAGCCTGGAAAAGTTTGTAGAAGGTAGTAGGTGATTTGAAGCCTACATCAGCAAGTACCGCTTTAAGCAGAATGTCATTTTCCGGACCGGAAAGCAGTTCAATAGCCTCCTGGATACGGTAAGAGTTGACATAATAACTGAAGGACAATCCCGTCTGTTGTTTGATGGAAGCAGACAAATAAGTTCGGTTGGTACCAATCAGCTCAGCAGCCTTTTCAAGCGTCAGTCCGGCATCCCGGTAAATCCGTTCCTCCTTCATTTTCTTGTCGATATTCTCAAACAATCCATTTGCATTCCCCAAATTCTGTACGGTACGGGCGGTCGGCTCCGACTTCAACTCCTTATGCTGCGTCTGCTTCCGCTCTGCCAGCACCTCTGAATAAAGTTTAAACAAGGTGAAATAAGAAGCCCGTTTCTGCAAATACAAAACAACCAGGAAAATCAGAACCACCAGCAGTAGCAAGGTAACCGATAAAATCAGACTGAATTTTCGGTTCTGCTGCGCAATCTGTTGTTCATTCTTCGCTATGATTTTCTCTTTGACAGCCGTCTCATATTTGATTCGCAGTTCGGTAATTTCTTTCTTCTGTCTTCTTTTAACCGCGCTATCAGCCTCCTGTATGTACTTTTCCATATAATTTACAGACTCTGCATACCGTTTCTGCCGCTGATACAACTTGTAGAGTCCGGCATAAAATTCCTTGCGATTCCAGTCTGTCTGAACCGAATCTGCTAACGCAAGGCCTTGCTTGTACAATTGTTCCGCCCTAGCCTCTTCATGCACATCGCTGAGAAACTGTGCATAAGAAAGGTATACCAGCAAGGTGGACGAAGAGGTCTTTTTACTCGAATGCTTCAAGGCTTGTTCATAGTAATAGCCGGCACAGTCGTTCAGCCCCATGCGATGAAATGTCTTGGCATAATCCGCATAAACGGTAGACGCATCCATGTAACCCTCCGGCATATTGGCTATGGATATTTCAATGTATGATTTTGCCCGGGCATAATCTCCCAAATAGTTAAACCGCCAGGCACAAATCTGAGCCGTATTGAACAGCAGCTTACTGTCTTTCAGCTCCACGGCCTTGGCATACAAGTCTTCAGCCCCCTCGTAAGCGAAACTCTCCTGAAGCATGGTATTGAGAATGACATGGTTCAAGCCGAAGATAACAGACTGCCGGATGTCCCCCCGGGAATCGGCAAGTTCCAGTGCTTCGGACACATACGTCAGCGCTTTGTGGTAATCCACAGAGTCATAGACATAATACAGCACCTGTGCATTGGAATAAGTATAAAAGCCTTCGATATACAGTTCTGAATTCCGTTCTTCCGGTAGAATATCCGCATGAACAGCCGCTGCACTGTCCAGGTACTCTTTAGCTTTTTCGGACCAGTCTGTCTTGATATAGCTCTGAGCGGCATGAGACAAGCAAAAAACTGCAACGACGGATTTTTCGGGGTCGAGGGTTCACGCAATACTTCATTCGCATAGTCAATGGTTCCCTGAAAATCGGCCATGCCTATCAGACTGTTCATCTTTCTTGTTATCTCTTCCTGTGCCCGTAAGCAGGTAAAACAAGCAGAAAGAGAAAATAACAGGATTACCCAAAATGTTCTTCGTATGTTGTAGTTTATCTGTATCATCGTCGTGTAAGTTCTATCAGTGCCAAGCCTCCTCTATCTGCCACGCAGCTGTATTATGAGTCTGGAGCCATGAAGGAAAGCCATGTTCTCACGTTTCCGGAACAAAAATATAAAGAATATTCTTTTCTTGCCATCACCCGTCCTTGAAAATGCGAACGGACACAAGATTGCAGCCTTTCTTGACCATCGTCTCAAAAAGAATGCCTATCTTTGTAAACTAAACCCCCAATTAATTACATACCGTACGAATCTGTTTTTCCATATCTATGACACTGAGTAAAAACAAAATCAAATACATCCGTTCACTGGAACTGAAGAAATTCAGAAAAGAAGAAAAGGTATTTCTGGCGGAAGGCCCCAAACTGGTCGGCGATTTGCTGGGACATTTTGCGTGTCAACTGTTGGTAGCCCTCCCCTCGTGGTTGGCTGCCCACCCCGAAGCGCACGCAGAAGAAACGATTGAAGCGACCGAAGAAGAACTGACCCGTGCCAGCCTGCTGAAACATCCGCAGGAAGTACTGGCTGTCTTCCGGATTCCGGAATACCCTACAGATACGGACCTACCGGCACAGACACTCTGTCTGGCACTGGACGATGTACAGGACCCCGGAAATCTGGGGACCATTGTGCGTATAGCTGACTGGTTCGGTATTCATGACATCTTCTGCTCCGCAGGGACAGCCGATGTCTATAACCCGAAATGTGTACAGGCCACCATGGGAGCCTTGGCACGGGTACGCCTCCATTACTGCCCGTTGGCCGATTTTCTGAGTTCGCTTGATAAAGACATTCCTGTATTCGGAACTTTCCTGGACGGCGAGAATCTATATTCCCAGGAATTGGCCGACCGGGGAATCATTGTCATGGGAAATGAAGGAAACGGAATCAGCAGCGAAATCCGCCAACGAATCAACCGGCGGATACTCATCCCGAACTATCCTGCCGGATGCGAAACCAGCGAATCATTGAATGTAGCGGTAGCTACTGCCGTTGTCTGCGCCGAATTCCGCCGCAGGATGCAGTAATAAGCTGTCAGACACGAGTCATGCGGCTGGCAGCTCCGAAACAGCTGTCAGCCAGGCGGAAACCAACGACATAGAAGGCATACTCCCGGGCCTCATCCTCCCCTTCCGGCACATTCATCCGTCGGGTATAAGCCTGAAAATCTTCTTCTGCCTCCGGAAGTAAAGGAAGAACGGGAGATACAATCATCAGTCCGCCCCACCACTCCGTATTCCGGATTTCTTCCACCAGCGGATACACCCGCTCCACACAGTGTGTCGCAGCATCCACCTCTACGACCTGCATGTCGCGGCAACTACGTTCACGCACATTCCAAACCCGGTGTACAGCTATCCGCCTAATCATTTTCCTGAATCCGTTTGGTATTTATCCGATTCCTTATCTTTTCACCGGCTTCAGGTCCTTCACCCGTTTCAAACGCTTGGAGACCGAATCCAGTGCGACGGTATCCGCTTTGGCAGAATCCGCCTTCAAGGAATCATTCTTCTGCACAGCCAACGAATCGGCAGCTTCCTCTTTCACATGATAACGGTACAAGTGGATATCGCTCGCCAATACATGTCCGTGCTGCTCCGGTTCGGTAGGTTCGTAATAGATAAATCCGATAATCTCCTTGAACTCAAAGGCCGAATCCGGCTTGAAATATAGTCTCTGTTTACCAGGACGTACTACACGGGTAAGACCTTGCAGACTGTCATTCTTGAAGATGAGGTTCAATCCCATGACAGCCTTTCCGGCATTTTGAGCAGGCATAAAGTTGAAATCAGCTTCGAGCACCAATATGTCTTTCGGACGGAATGTCGTATCCGCCTTGAAATTGAAGACAGCCTTATTGGTCAACGGAGAATTTGTCAGCCAATAGATGGAACGGTCGCGCCAGATATCCACCGTATCGCCGGACTGTGAAACGCTGATTTGTCCGCTCTGGCGGTCCACCTGCTTCCGGGCAAGCTTTTCGGCCGCTTCGTAACGTTTCTGCAGGTTCTCGTAAATCTGCGACAACTCCTCCGTATGGCGGGTATACCAGACCATCGACGAATCGAATTCCGCCTCCGTCACCTGGTGTTTCTGGAAGACATAATCGTAATACGCTTTCCGCTTCTTGGTCTCAGAGCCGGAAAGATTATTTCCTAAGGTACTGGCCAGATGATAATCATACAGCAGATTCTCCATCGCCTCAGGCTGGATGATGTCACTCGGGATCTTCTTTCCACAGGCGAACATTCCTCCTGCCAGTAAAACCAGTGTCAGATACGGATATTTCATAAGGCGTTTCATGATTGCTTTTTGTCTGTGTCCGAAGAATCCTGTACATGTGCTCCCCCGTTCAGATACCGGCTGTAAAACAGAAGCAGGGCAATGATACCGCAGCTGATGGAAGCATCGGCAAAGTTGAAGATAGGACTGAAGAAGATGAAATGGTCTCCGCCCACCAGCGGCATCCAGTCAGGCCAATAGGTATCGATGATGGGGAAATAGAACATGTCCACCACTTTTCCGTGCAGCAGCGTTTCATATCCTTCGCCCCAAGGGACCCATTTCGCGACAGACATCGGGGTACTGGCACTGAAGACTTCGCCGTAGAATACACAGTCGATGATATTTCCGATGGCACCTGCCAGAATCAGTGACAGACAGACGATGAAACCGTTCTTCACCCGTTCTGCCGCCGGACGTCGCACCAGTTTGACCAGATACCACGTAATCAGGATAACAGCGGCAATCCGGAACAAGGTAAGAAACAGTTTGGCAAAAATCTCCATACCGAAAGCCATCCCGTTATTTTCTGTGAAATAGATATAGAACCAGTCGGTTATACGGATACTTTCATGCAGATACATGCTGGTCTTGACACTGATTTTGATAATCTGGTCGATTACAAGTACCGTTGCCACAATCAGTGCGGCCAACGGACCTTGAGAGAGATATTTGTTCATAACTGTTTCCTGATAATACGATTACTTTTTACTGTTAAAACCATAGAAGAGACTTTCTGTTCCTTCTATCTAAAATGCTTATTCTTCTGTCCAAAAAACAGAAGGGGCTGATCCAGGTTTCCATCGACTTGTTTCCAAGTATGGAAGGAAACGAATCTCTGAATCTGAAACAGCCTCTTCATTTTCAAAAGAGCCCTGTCTGCACAGGCAACCTCTTTTTATTTCTTTCCTTGTTTGGCCTCAATGCTCAATGTAGCATGAGGTACGGCACGTAAACGCTCAGCCGGAATCAGTTTTCCTGTTTCACGACAGATACCATAGGTCTTGTTTTCGATACGTACCAAAGCGGCCTGCAGATTCTGAATGAACTTCAACTGACGGGCAGCCAGACGAGTCGTTTCTTCTTTGGACAAGGTATTCGCACCTTCTTCCAAAACCTTGTATGTAGGCGATGTATCGTCTGTATCATTCCCATCTGTGTTCATGATACTGCTTTTCAGTTTCTCATAGTCGCGTTCAGCAAGCTGAAGCTTCTCCATAATAATGGCGCGAAACTCCTCGAGTTCAGCGTCGGAGTATCTTGTCTTTTCAGCCATAGTGTTAAAGGTTTTAAAAGTTATAAATAAAAAGTAGTATCCATCCGGAAAATTCCGGATGGATGGGTCACATTACAATTTGGTTACTTGGATAAACAGTGAGAAGTCATCGAAATTGAGTTCCGTGCCTTCTACCGGTCCATCCGACAATACCAGCGAGTTAGCCAGTACCTGGTTGCAAATATAAGTATTATATTCATTTACCGCTTCGTCTGTGTTCGGATTTTTCGACAAAACGATAGCAATCTTATCGGTAATTTCGAATCCGCTGCTCTTCCGGATGTTCTGGATACGGTTGACCAGTTCACGGGCAATACCTTCCCGACGCAGTTCTTCGGTTACAGTAACTTCCAGAGCTACAGTCAGTTTACCTTCGTTGGCAACCAGCCATCCCGGAATATCTTCGCTGAAGATTTCCACATCTGCGGCTTCCACAACAGCCGGTGTACCGTTCAAGTCGAAAGTATAGCTTCCATTCTTTTCCAGTTCGGCTATCGCTTCCTGCGACATCTCGGCTACAGCAGCGGCTACGGCCTTCATCTGTTTGCCGAATTTCGGGCCCAGCTTCTTGAAGTCGCATTTCACCTTCTTCACCAGGATACCGGATGCGCCGTCCACCAGTTTGATTTCCTTCACGTTCACCTCGCTGCGGATCAGGTCTTCTACCGCTTCGATGTAACGCTTCTGTTCTTCATCCACTACCGGAATCATGATACACAACAGCGGCTGACGTACTTTGATATTGACTTTACGACGCAATGCCAATACCATAGAAGTAACATCCTGTGCCATCTGCTGACGAGCTTCCAGTTCCTTGTTGATGAGTGTCTCATCAGCAACCGGGAAGTCGGCCAGATGAACTGATACCACGTTGTCACGGCCGGTTACCTGAATCAGGTCCATGTACAGACGGTCCGCATAGAACGGAGCAATCGGAGCCATCAGTTTGGCAACGGTTTCCAGGCAGGTGTACAATGTCTGGTATGCTGACAGCTTATCGGTTGACATCGCGCTACCCCAGAAACGTTTACGGTTCAGACGAACGTACCAGTTACTCAGGTTATCGTTCACGAAGTCAGTAATCAAACGACCGGCCTTTGTCGGTTCATAATCGTTGTAGCAGGCATCCACTTCCTTAATCAGGGAATTGAGCAGCGACAGAATCCAGCGGTCAATTTCCGGACGTTCCGTCATCGGGACATCCGGTTCCGCATAAGTAAATCCGTCTACATTCGCATACAGGGCGAAGAACGAATACGTATTATATAAAGTACCGAAGAATTTACGGCGTACCTCGTCTACTCCATCGACATCGAACTTCAGGTTATCCCACGGCGATGAATTGGTAATCATGTACCAGCGCAACGGGTCGGAGCCGTATTTTTCGATGGTACCGAACGGGTCAACGGCGTTGCCCAGACGTTTGGACATCTTGTTACCGTTCTTGTCGAGTACCAGACCGTTTGAAATCACGTTCTTGTAAGCCACGCTGTCGAACACCATTGTAGCGATAGCATGCAGGGTAAAGAACCATCCACGGGTCTGGTCCACACCTTCGGCGATGAAATCGGCCGGATAGTATGAGCGGTTATCTACAATTTCCTTGTTTTCGAACGGATAGTGAAGCTGTGCATACGGCATGGCACCCGAATCGAACCATACGTCAATCAGATCGCTTTCACGTTTCATCGGCTGACCGCTGGCAGACACCAATACGATGTCGTCCACGTACGGACGATGCAAGTCAATCTTGTCGTAGTTTGCTTTCTGGTAGTCGCCCGGCACAAAGCCCAGTTTCTTATATGGGTTTTCGGTCATGAATCCGGCAGCTACCGATTTCTCGATTTCATTATACAGTTCTTCTACCGAACCGATGCAGATTTCCTCACCGGCCTCACTGCGCCAGATAGGAAGCGGAGTACCCCAGTAGCGTGAACGGCTCAGGTTCCAGTCGTTCAGGTTCTCCAGCCATTTGCCGAAACGGCCTGTTCCGGTAGATTCCGGTTTCCAGTTGATGGTCTTGTTCAGTTCCATCATGCGTTCCTTGGCGGCAGTCGAGCGGATAAACCAACTGTCCAACGGATAATAGAGCACCGGTTTATCGGTACGCCAGCAGTGCGGATAGTTGTGTACATGCTTTTCCATCTTGAAGGCCAGACCAGCCTGCTTCATCATCATACAGATGTATACGTCAAGCGATTCGGCAGCCTGAGCGGCTTTCTCGTCGTACTTGCCGTCTACAGTAAACTGCGGGTCGTAAGCGTTCTTCACCCAGCGTCCCTGATACTCCTTGTAGGCATCGACATCGATACATTCCTTCACGAAGTTCTCGTCCAGTTCGTCCATCAGATAGAACTTACCGGTCAGGTCGACCATCGGACGAGTCTCACCCTTCTTGTTAATCATGAACAGCGAAGGGATACCAGCCGCACGTGCCACATTCGCATCGTCGGCACCGAAGGTCGGAGCGATGTGTACGATACCTGTACCGTCTTCTGTCGTTACATAATCACCCGGAATCACGCGGAAAGCCTTGGCAGAAGCCTCTTTCCAGTTTCCGTCTTCGTCCAGTTCCACCGGTTTCACCCACGGGATGAGCTGTTCATACTCCATACCTACCAGGTCTGTACCCTTGTACTCGCCAACTACCTTGAACGGAATCAGCTTGTCGCCCGGTTTGTAGTCTTCCAGCGCGATGCCTTCCGCCTTCTTGTTGAAGTGCATGTAAAGCAACGGTTTGGCCAGAACGACCGTCATCTTATCGCCCGTATATCCGTTATAAGTCTGTACGGCTACGTAATCAATCTTCGGACCGACACAAAGCGCGGTATTTGATGGCAATGTCCACGGTGTAGTGGTCCATGCCAGGAAGTAAGGTGTACCCCACTGCGCCATTTCCGGTTTCGGGTTCTTCATCTTGAACTGTCCC
This sequence comes from Phocaeicola barnesiae DSM 18169 = JCM 13652, assembly GCF_000374585.1. Lineage (GTDB taxonomy): Bacteria > Bacteroidota > Bacteroidia > Bacteroidales > Bacteroidaceae > Phocaeicola > Phocaeicola barnesiae. The sequence continues at coordinate 243,675 of NZ_KB894644.1, read as the reverse complement.
ACCACGGTCAGGTCCTTCACATCACGGTAACATCCCGGCTGGTTCAATTCGTGCGAACTCAAGCCTGTACCGGCAGCCGGTGAATACGGCTGGATTGTATATCCTTTATACAAGAGACCTTTCTGGTACAACTGCTTCAGCAGCCACCACAAGGTTTCGATGTAACGGTTATCGTAGGTGATGTACGGATTATCCAGGTCCACCCAATAGCCCATCTTATGGGTCAGGTCGGTCCATTCTTTGGTGAATTTCATCACATCCGTACGGCAATGTCTGTTATAATCGGCTACAGAAATGGTTTTACCGATATCCTCTTTGGTAATTCCCAGCGCCTTTTCTACGCCCAGCTCTACCGGCAGACCGTGTGTATCCCATCCGGCTTTACGTTTTACCTGATAACCTTTCATGGTCTTGAAACGGCAGAACGTATCCTTGATGGTACGGGCCATGACGTGATGAATACCCGGCATACCGTTGGCTGAGGGAGGTCCTTCATAAAACACGAATGAAGGATGCCCTTCCCGTTCTGTCATACTCCGGGAGAAAACATCGTTCTCGTCCCATTTCTTCAGTACTTCCTTATTGACATCAGAAAGGTTAAGTTGTGAATATTCAGTAAATTTCTTACTCATAATTATGTTATTTTTATTTCAATAGCTTGCCTAGAGGAACAACTGTCCTAAAATTAGGGTGCAAATTTACAAGAAAATTAAATACACTAAAAACATTTCAGGCGATTATTCCGCCTGCTTTAATTTTTATTAGGCTAAGAAACCTCCAGCATTTTATCTTCCACGACGGAGAAAAAGCCGGTCTTTACCTGCCCGAAAGCGAAGCGGCAACCTACCCGGCAATGCCATACGGCTCCCGAAGAGCCGGAGAAAAGCCTGATATATCAGGACCTCCAGAAAAATTAAAGGGCTTCTTACTCTTCTGTCAAAAATCTGACGTATCTTTGCAGCCGCAAATCGATAACGACATGAATCTGAACAAACTGACCCCTATCACCAAGCAACCTAACGGATGGGCGCTTTCCCCCTTGGCGGTATTCCTCTGCCTGTATCTGGTTACCTCTATCCTGGTGAACGATTTCTATAAGGTTCCCATTACGGTTGCCTTCCTGGTATCTTCCATCTATGCCGTATGTATCACCAAGGGGTTGAGCCTGAACGACCGTATCCTACAATTCTCGGCAGGAGCCGCCAACAAGAACATCATGCTGATGATCTGGATATTCATCCTGGCAGGTGCCTTCGCCCAATCGGCCAAAGCGATGGGTGCCATCGACGCGACCGTCAACCTGACACTGCTGCTGTTACCCGACAGCCTGTTGCTAGCAGGTATCTTTCTGGCCTCCTGCTTCATCTCCCTGTCTATCGGGACATCGGTAGGAACCATTGTCGCATTGGCGCCGGTAGCTGCCGGAATTGCCGAGAAGACCGAGCTCAGCCTGCCTTTCATGACAGCCCTGGTCATCGGCGGAGCGTTTTTCGGCGATAACCTCTCTTTCATTTCGGATACCACGATTGCCGCTACCCGTACCCAAGGCTGCGTCATGCGCGATAAATTCCGTGCCAACATCGCCATCGCCTTGCCTGCCGCGCTGCTGGTGTTCGGCTATTACGTCTTTTACGGCAGCCAGGTTACCGTCGTCCACGAAGCAGGACCCGTAGCCTGGGCCAAGGTTATCCCCTACCTCGTCGTACTGGGAACAGCCATTGCCGGAATCAACGTTACGCTGGTCCTGCTGTTGGGACTTTTATCCACCGGTATCATCGGTATATGGTACGGAAGTTTCGATGTCTTCGGATGGTTCAGTTCCATGGGGACCGGTATCACCGGCATGGGAGAACTCATCATCATCACCCTGATGGCCGGAGGCATGCTGGAACTGATACGTTTCAACGGAGGAGTGGCATACATCATCCAGGCTCTGACCCAACGGGTAAAAAGCAAACGGGGAGCCGAGCTGAGCATTGCCGCCTTGGTGAGCCTGGCCAATTTCTGTACTGCCAACAACACCATCGCCATCATCACCGTAGGCCCGTTGGCCAGCGACATCGCAGACAAATTCGGAGTCGACAAGCGAAAAAGCGCCAGCATTCTGGATACGTTCTCCTGTGTGGTGCAAGGTATCATCCCATACGGTGCGCAGATGCTGATTGCAGCCGAGCTGACGCAACTTTCTCCACTGAATATCATCGGCTACCTGTATTACCCGATGGCGTTGGGGATTGTTGCCCTACTCAGTATTTTTCTCCGGTATCCCCGGCGTTATTCCTGAGACTGGAAAAGCTTCCCGCATTCCAGGAAGAACAAAAAGCAACGGAAAATTTGCATATTTCAAATAAACTTACTACCTTTGCCGCGCAATTAAGGATGGTTCCGTAGCTCAGCTGGATAGAGCAACGCCCTTCTAAGGCGTGGGTCCTGCGTTCGAATCGCAGCGGAATCACTGAAAGCTTTACATTCACACAAGGATGGTTCGGTAGCTCAGCTGGATAGAGCAACAGCCTTCTAAGCTGTGGGTCCCGAGTTCGAATCTCGGCCGAATCACACGAAAGGAAGTTGATAATATACGGATAACCGGTATTTATCAACTTCCTTTTTTTATTAGGCATAAAAAGAATTCCCACCCAAAGCACAGCCATTCATTCGTCAGCATGTTCAATCCAATCACTTCACCGAACGACCTGACGTTAGGAAAACACAGGCAATCAATAAAGTCCCATTATTGGTTTCATACTTTCACAAGCCACACAACGAGCTGTAGGCCAGTCCTTTCCCGTGAAAGATGAAGTTTCACCGTGAAAGATAAGCCCCTCAAAAAAATCGCTACAACCTCCTTTTACAGAAGGCTGTAGCGATTCCTGTTATTGGGAGAATCAGGCAGAGAACCCGATTAATCTACCAGTACGCCCAGTTCGGCTCCGGACGCGAAGTCCTGACCGTTCTGCGAACTCAGTGCCGTGAAGCGTACATAGCGGGCCTTGACAGGCTTATCCAGCAGGATACGTTTCCGCTCCAGGTTATTTTCAAAGGCACCCGAAGCCACCGGTTCACTCCAGGTCTTACCGTCATCGCTCACCTGGAACTTATATTCCTTGATGTTTCCGTTCGGGCTGTTCTGGCGAGGCAGGTATGTGAAACCTTTGATTTCTTTCGCCTCACCGCAATCCAAATCTACCCAATGCGGATATTTGGCCACAGTCACCGAGTACATGGTATGCCAGATGGTGTTCGGGTCGTCGTCCACCAGATTCGAAGCTTCTCCACCGTCGCTCTCCTGACTGCTGGCGTAGATTACCTCCAAGGGCACTGTCTCAATCTTGGCGAAATCGCGGGTAGTCTTCAGCTTGTCGTTATCCTTGTACCATACTGTCAGGGTTCCTCCGTTACGCAAGTCAAAAGGTTCAGTATACGTTACCGCCTTCTTACTCTGGCCCAGGCTGTAGCAGATGACTGCCCCCGGCTTTCCGGAAACCAATGCCACCTTGCCGGTTACATTCCGGGAGATGCTTATCGGCATTTCGCCGCCGGCCGAAACCTTGGCACGTGCAGTCAGGTCAGTACCCTGTCCTACCGGACGGATGATGAATCCCATCGAATGGTTGCCGGCCTTGATGCGGTCCTCTTCCAGCGGGCCACCCTGGCCACAGCTGTTACCACCCAGTCCCATCATCTTCAAATCCAGATGCAGGTAATTCCCGTCCGATTCAGGCAACTGGTACGGATGCGGAGCCTGAACCATCTGCATGGCCGACCATGGCAAAGCAGATGCAGAGAAGGCAGAAGTAGAAACGAACTGTACGCCGTTACCGGCCTCATCGGTCAAGGCACACCAGCGTACATCCTCGCGGTTACCCATCGACTGCGGTTTCGGGAAGTTCACGAACTGTTCTTTCACCGTACTGTTATACAGCTGTACGAACGCGCCGTTTTTGCGGTCGTTGTAGTTGTTCTGCGGACCACGTCCATAATAAGTATAGTTTTCCAGCGCCGAAGGAGTCTTCATCACATATCCCAGACGTGCCAGGCTCAGACTTGGCTCGTTCGAGCTAAAGCTGGCCTCCAGTTCGATGGAACCGTCCGGATAGACCGTCCAAATCTGACTGGTAGTAAACTTGAAGTCGTCCGGACCGAATTCCTTACCCTTTGTAATGTTATACCTCCCTGAACTGATGCCCAGGTCACGGATGTTCGAGCCGTAAGGAGCCTGCGACTCTACGGTATAGGCCAAAACCACCGCACCGTCGGCACGGGTATAGGCAGCAGCGTCTACCGCCTTGTGCCGCAGGTTGTGCAATCCCTTGGCGAACCACTGGCGGTATGCCCAGTTATCGTTATCGGTCATGGCACGGAAAGCGTCCAGTTTCGGTCCGTTGCCTTCGGCGAATACCGGTTTACCGTTGTATGTCAGGCTATAGATGGTACCTGTCGCGTCATCGAACTTCACTTCGAAGCCCGTACCTTGCACGGTCTTCAGGTTATTTTCGGTAGTAAGGGTCAGTTTACCGTCGGCGGTCTGACCGGCTACACTCGGGAATGCAGCGGCCGCCTTCACCGGGAGCTGTTCTTCCATCTGCACATACCCTTTTGGGGCCCAAGGCATGTCCTGAGCCAGCAGGAACTGCACCTTGACGAAATATTCGCCGTCCGCCTCCAGCTTGCTGAAATCGAACGGGATGGTATAAACACTCTTCTGGCGCGGAGCGAGGATGTTCCGCGGTCCCTGGAAGGCGTTGCTTTCCTGAATCTTCTTTCCGTCCTTCCAGAGAGACCAAACCATATCGACACCGGTGAGCGGTTCGAAATAATTCTTGTTGAATACCTCTATCTGTCCTTTGGTGATGTCCACCGCCTTGACACCCACATTCTGATACACCTTCTTCACTTCGAAGAATTCCGGTTTCGGCTGATGTCCCGGGAAGAGAATACCGTTCATACAGAACATACCATCGTTCGGCTTGTCACCGAAATCGCCTCCGTAGGCCAGGTACTTCTCACCCGTCTTCGGGTCGTAGTTGTACAGCGACTGGTCCACCCAGTCCCAGATGGCCGCTCCGCAGAAGAAGTTGGTCGACTCGATAGCCTCCCAGTAGTCTTCCAGGTTACCGCCGGCATTACCCATGGAGTGCGCGTATTCCGAGATGTGGAACGGATACTTCATATCGTACGTACCCTTCACGGCCTCGCGTGTCCAGGCGATGGAAGGATACTGGTTGGAGCCCATATCCACGATGTCGTTGTTCCGTTCGTACTGTACCGGGCGGGTCGTATCATACGCCTTGATGGCATCGTAGGCAGCCACGAAATTCTTGCCCGGACCGGCCTCGTTACCCAACGACCAGATGACAATAGACGGATGGTTGACGTGCGCATGCACCAGTTCCATCACGCGGGCTACATGCGCATCCTTGAATTCCGGTACGTGTGACAGCGACGCGTCACCGTAATAATATTCATGGCTTTCCAGATTGGCCTCATCCTCCAGGTAGATGCCGTACTTGTCGCACAGGTAATACCAGTACGGGTTGCAGGAATAGTGTGAGTTACGCACGTGGTTGATGTTACCGCGCTTCATCAGCATGACTTCCATCTCCATCTGTTCCGGAGTGATGGCATTACCGGTATTCGGATTGATTTCCTGACGGTTCACGCCTTTCAGTTTCACCGGCTGGTTGTTTACATAGAAATAACGTCCCTTCAGCCCGAATTCATCGTCCTTGGCCTCCGTATCGCGGATTTCCACCTGACGGACTCCGAAATAAGTGGAAATCACATCCACGGTCCGTCCCTTCTGGTCCTTCAGTTCGGCCACCAGCGTATAGCGGTTCGGTCTTTCAGCCGACCACAGCTTGGCGTCAGCCAGTTCGAAACGGGTATCTACCGTCGTATTCTCTCCCTTGTCCAGTTCAAACTTGCCCGAAGCCACCGGTTCGCCCACCTGGCCTACAATCTCATCGGAATACAACTTGTTTTCGTAGATACGGTAAGACAAGGTATAGTTCTTGATTTTCTTTTTATCCAGATTGCGAAGCATGGCCTTGACAGATACCGAAGCTCCGTTTCCGTTCAGTTCGGTTTCTATCTTCATATCGCGTACCTGCACCTTCGAGGTGGCGGTCAGATACGTATTCCGGAAGATACCTGGCAGGCGGTACATGTCCTGTGCCTCGAGGAAGGAACCGTCCGAACTGCGGTAAACCTCTACAGCCACAGTATTCTCTCCTTTTACCAGATACTTTGAGATATCGAAGCTGGCGGTATTACGGGAGTTCTTCGAAAATCCCACATACTGTCCGTTCACCCAAAGATAGAAGAAAGAGTTCACTCCGTCGAAGTTAATGTACACCTGACGGTCTTTCCAGTCGTCGGCCACGGTGAAGGTACGGCGGTAAGATCCCACCTCGTTCCGGTATTTATAGGTAGTCCAGTCCTTGTTCGGTTCACGCATCACACCCCCTTTCCAGTCGCCTACCGCTACGGTATGCTTGAAAATAACCGGCTGGTTGCAGTAAATAGGTACTCCGTACTTGAGTGAACCGTCCTTCTGGATACCTACCACATTCCAGCAGGAAGGAACCGTTATATCGTCCCAGCCACTCACATCGAAACCGGTTTCATAAAAGCTTTTCGGACGTTCATCCGGATTCGGTGCCCAATGGAATTTCCAGGTTCCGTTCAGATTCTGCCAATAGCGGCTGTGCTGCGGAAGCACTTTGAGAGCGCTTTCCACATCGTTGAAAGAGAAGAAATAAGCGTGAGGCTGCTCTTTGTTGAGCGACAGTTTTTCCGGGGCTTCCCACTCAGTCCCCATCGGTGCAACCTCCGTGCCGTACAGGAAGCCGCCCAAGGGTTGTTGGGCAAAAGCTCCCATTGCCATAGAGCAGAAAATCAGGCTGAAAACAGTTTTTTTCATAAGAGATTCATTAGATTTAATTGAATTAGAAACAAATCAAATGGGTGTGGTTTTCACGCATAGTCAAAAACCACACCCACATCATCCGTTACAAATGTAGCAAAAATTTTCTATACAGTACAAGAACTTTCAGCCAATAGACTATAAAGTATCCTAAGACTCCCGGCGCATATTGTATCCGTAAATTACAATGACAACAAAACAAATGAACGGAAGAATAAATGACACGTTCACGGCCGGCATGCCGAACAAGGTCTTGCAGTCGATGATGAAAGCCTGCAGCGGCGGCAATACCGAACCTCCCAGAATGGCCATGATCAGACCGGCCGCACCGAATTTGGCATCATCGCCCATTCCCTTCAGGGCAATACCGTAGATGGTAGGGAACATCAGCGACATACAGGCCGATACGCCCACCAGACAATACATGCCCCAGATGCTTTCCACACAGAAGATGACACCTCCTGTAAGAATCAAGGCAACTACAGCCAACACCATCAATAGTTTACCCGGTTTCACATAACGTAGAATAAATGTACAGATGAACCGGCTCACACAGAAGATAATCATCGCCACGATGTTGTATTTCTGCGAGAGAACTTCGGCGGCCTGTTCCTCCATACCCTGCGAAGTGAACAGGTGGGTACCGTACTGGATGACGAAAGTCCAGCACATGATCTGTGCCCCTACATAGAAGAACTGGGTCAGTACCCCGTACCGGTAACGTTTCAAAGTGAAGATACGCTTCAAAGTCGGTATAAAATCAATGGAAGTGGACTGATCGGCATTCCGCGGCATCCGTGTAGCCCGGATAACCAGCAGCATGATAAAGATTACCACACCAATAACCAGATACGGAGCTATCAGTACGGACAGGTCCGAATCCCTCACCGCCTCGAATTCCGCCTGCGAAAGCTGTGCCCGTTCAGCCGTATCCATAGGGTGCAGCTTGTTCTGGATGAAGTTCATGGCCACATACATTCCCATCAGCGAACCGATGGGATTGAAGGCCTGGGCCAGATTAAGGCGCCGGGTAGCCGTTTCTTCGGTTCCCATGGAAAGGATGTACGGGTTACAGCTGGTTTCCAGGAACGAAAGCCCGCATGTCATGATGAAATAGGCCAGCAGGAACGGATGGTAGTCGCCCGTCAGTTTGGCCGGAAAAAAAGACAGGGCACCCAGTGCATACAGTCCGAGACCCAACAAGACCCCGGCCTTATACGTATATTTCCGGATAAACATGGCTGCCGGAAAAGCCATCGCGAAATAACCTCCGTAGAAGGCCACCTGTACCAGGGTACCGTCGGTCACACTCATCCGGAATATCTTCGAGAAAGCCTTGACCATCGGATTGGTGATGTCGTTGGCAAATCCCCACAAGGCAAAACATGCGGTTATCAGGATAAACGGTCCCAGGTAGCTGACTCCGTCTTTGCTTACGATAGATTCTTTCATGAATAATCAGATTTAGGTTGATGAATGAGGATTCTCAAGGACGGGCAACAAGTTGCATCTGGGCACGTATGTTGCCGATGGCAGTAGCCTCCACCGGTCCCGCAGCCACCTGCAGGCCGGTAGCCTGGGCCGTCAGCCGGTTCAGATACCTGTTCTGCGAGCCGCCTCCGATAATCTGAAGTTTCGTTACCGGACGGGGTAACAGCCGGTTCAACCCTTCGATGCCCTTCTTGTACCGTTCCGCCAGAGAGAGAAGTACACATTTCACGAATTCCCCCTGTGTCTGAGGCACCTGTTGTCCGCTTTCCCGACAATAGGAAACGATGGTATCGGCCATATTGACCGGACTGGTGAACTGTGCGTCGTCCACATCGATGACGGAAGCGAACTGTGCCTCTTCCGCGGCAGGAATCAGTACATCATAATCCGTGCATTGTCCGGCTTCCGCCCATTCGCCCATCAGCTTCTGGAGAATCCACAGGCCGGTGATGTTCTGCAGGAAACAGATTTTCCCTTCGGCTCCTCCTTCGTTCGTGAATCCGTTCACCCGGGCCTCTTCTGTCAGGATGGGAGCATCGGTCAACACTCCAAGCAGCGACCATGTACCCGAACTCAGGAAAGCGGTCACTTCACCGTTATCAGCAGACGGAACGGCATACACCGCACTGGCGGTATCGTGCGAAGCCACGGCGATGACTTCTACCTCATAGTCCAGTCCCAGTTCTTCCATCACTTCCGGTTTCAGCACTCCCCGGCTTTCTCCCGGCATCACGATGTCGCAGAAAAGATGTTCCGGCAGTCCCAGTTCACGGATGAGCGGATAATTCCACCGGCAATTCCGGATATCCATCAGTTCCGAAGTGGAAGCGATGCTGTATTCGTTATTCGCCACACCGGTCAGGAAATAGCTGAACAGATCCGGCATGAACAGCAGCTTGTCTGCGATTTCCAGCTGCGGATTTCCTTCCAGCTTCATGGCATACAGCTGGAACAGCGTATTGATGGCCATCACCTGCGTACCGGCCACGGCATAGTGTGTACGAGGGTCGATACGGCCGAACACCTGCTCCGGCATTCCGTCCGTCCGGCTGTCACGGTAACACACCGGATTTCCCACCAGATTTCCCAGCTTGTCTATCAGCCCGAAGTCCACGCCCCACGTATCGATTCCGATGCTACGGATGCGGTATCCCTTGTCTACAGCCATACGGATACCTTTCTTCATGTCCTCGAACAGCGAAAGGAAATCCCAGTAGATATGCCCGTTCATCCGCACCTGCCGGTTCTGGAAGCGGTAGATGGTTTCCAGCTGGAGCTCACCTCCGGAGGGGTAGCCGGCCATGACACGCCCGCTGCCTCCTCCGAAATCTATGGCTAGATATACTTCTTTCATTTGGTCTTCTTCCCTAACACGTAAGTTTCCAGGTCGGCAATCTCGGCCGGAGTAAGCGTATCGTACTTACCGCCGGAAAGGATGATGATACGGCAGGCCATCTCGAAGAACATCGCCCGTTCGAAAGCCTGGTCGAAATCTTTGCCGCATACCACCTGGCCGTGCTTGCGCAGCAGTACGGAGTTATGGTCCTTCATGGCCGCGATGACAGCTTCGGCCAGTTCCTTGGAACCCGGACGGTAATACGGGATAGCCGGAATTTCGGCGCCTACGTGACAAGGTACTTCAGCCGTTACATTGAAATCCTTCGGCAGTTCCAGCATACAGGCTACGGCTGTAGCGTACTGCGACTGGAAATGGAGTACTACATTCACATCCGGACGTTCTCTCAATACGCCCAGATGGAAACCGCTTTCCATCGACGGTTTCACGCCGTTCAGCACTTCGCCGGTTTCCAGTTTACAGATAGCCACCTTTTCCTTCGGCAAGGAAGGCACCCACGAGCCCGTACCTGACAAAAGGACTTCCTCACCCACGCGCCATGAAATGTTACCACTGCTGCATACAGTCAGACCTGCATCACCCACCCGGTGAGCCTGTGCAATGAATTGTTCGATATGTTCGTTCGTTATCATAATACTTTCTTATATAAATCTAAAATTATTTCTTCGGTTACTTCTCTCGGATTGCCCGGTGTACATACATCGGCATAAGCGGCTTTGGCCAGACAAGGCAGGTCTTCTTCCTTGATGCCCAACTCAGACAGATGCTGCGGGATGCCCACCCGTACTGAAAGTTCCTTTACGGCTTTTACTGCCGCATCTGCCGCTTCTTCCTTGGTCATGCCGGCTGTATAGACGTTCATGGCCTTGGCGATGTCCACATACTTGTCGAGTGCGGCAGGAGCATTGAATTCCATGATGGTAGGCAGCAGCAATGCGTTGGCTACACCGTGAGGAATATCGAAAATGGCTCCCATCGGATGAGCCATACCGTGTACCACGCCCAGCCCCACATTCGAGAAGGCCATACCGGCAATGTACTGGGCCACAGCCATACCGTTACGGGCTTCGGCATTGCTGGGTTCGTTCACTGCCGTTTCCAGGTAACGGGCTATCATCTCGATGGCCTTGATTTCGAACATGTCACTCATTTCCCAGGCACCTTTCGTGATTAGCCCTTCGATGGCATGGGTCAAGGCATCCAGTCCGGTAGCCGCAGTCAGGCTCTTCGGCAAGGTATACATCAGTTCGGCATCCACGATGGCGATGGCCGGAATGTCGTTCGGATCTACACACACCATCTTCTTATGGTTCTCCTCGTCCGTAATCACATAGTTGATGGTTACCTCGGCAGCCGTTCCGGCCGTAGTGGGCAAGGCGATGATAGGTACGGATTTCTTTTTGGTATCGGCCACCCCTTCCAGTGAAACGACATCGCTGAATTCCGGATTGTTGGTGATGATACCGATAGCCTTGGCCGTATCCATGGAAGAACCGCCGCCGATGGCGATGATGAAATCGGCTCCCGAAGCGGCGTATGCAGCCAGCCCGGCTTTCACGTTAGAGACCGTAGGGTTCGGTTTGATTTCGCTGAAAATCTCATAAGGAATACCTGCTTCACGGAGTACACACAACACTTTTTCGGCGACACCGAACTTGATCAAATCCTTGTCGGTAGCCACAAAAGCCTTCTTCAAGCCGAGTCTGGTTATTTCTTTGGGAAGCACTTCCCGGGCACCGGGTCCGAAGTACGACACTTCGTTCAAGACAAATCTGTTAATCATACGTAGTTAGAAATGAAAAAGATGCTGTCCGGGATTCGGAAAACATCCGGAGCCCGGACAGCAATCAGGGTTAATGGTTACTTATTTATAGATAGGACCGTAGTTCTGGCAGGCACGGTAGTCGGCACCTTCCTTGTCCATGCCGAAGGCATTCCAGGCAGCCGGACGGAAAATCTTGTCATCATCCACATTGTGCATACATACCGGTATACGGAGGATAGAAGCCATCGTTATCAAATCCTGACCGATGTGTCCGTAACTGATGGCACCGTGGTTGGCACCCCAGTTGTTCATCACAGAATACACATCCTTGAAGGCCGGCTTGTCACACAGGCGAGGCACGAACCAGGTAGTCGGCCAGGTGCGGTCAGTACGTTCATCCAGCAGCTTGTGGATTTCCGGATCAATCTCAACGGTCCATCCTTCGGCAATCTGCAGCACCGGACCCAAGCCCTTAATCAGGTTCAGACGACTCATGGTAACAGGCATACCACCTTTTGAAAGGAAGTTGGAAGAGAAACCTCCGCCACGGAAGTAGTCACGGTTGGCCGGATACCAGGTAGTAGCCTCCAGACATTTCTCCACTTCGGCTTCGGTAATTTCCCAAGACGGTTTCATGGTCGGATTACCCGCCTCATCAGTCTGCTGTCCGGTACCGTCAAGGGTAGTTGCACCGGAATTGATCAAGTGGATGATACCGTTGGCTGCCAGACCGGTGAGTTCCTTACCGGTAACACGTTTCACAGCTTCCGGGCTCCAGTAAGTACGTACATCCGAGAAGATCTGGGCACGGTTGGTCAGCAGATGGCCGAAGAGCATGGCCACACCGTTGCAGGCGTCGTTTTCAGTTGCCACCACGTATGCTTCGCGGATACCGTTCCAGTCGAACGATGTATTAAGCAATGCTTCGGAGTAGTCCCCGTTCGGATAGAAGTCCGTCCACTGGCGCTGTCCCTGGAAACCGGCGGCGATGGCATTGTGTCCCAAAGCCTCTTCCTTGAATCCCATTTCCTTGAGTTTCGGATTTCCCTGCATCAGGTCGCGCATGATGATGGTCATCTTCACGATGAATTCCCAGTCGGCATCCTTTTCTTCACGGGTCTTGGTCTTGGCAGGTACGTTGAAATCCTTACCCTCATTTTTCTTGCAGTATTTTTCGGTCCATGCCATTGCCTTGGCATATTCTTCCTTATCGTAGATACCTTCGGTCATGCGGCGGATGATTTCCGTCAGGTCTACCGATTCGTTACGCATGCCCAGGTATTCCTGGAAGAAGTCCGGATTGACGATGGAACCGGCAATTCCCATCGATACGCTACCCATTGACAGGTACGACTTGCCACGCATAGTAGCCACAGCCTGAGCTGCACGGGCAAAGCGCAGAATCTTTTCGGCTACATCGGCCGGAATACTGTTGTCATCCAGATCCTGTACGTCACGGCCATAGATACCGAAAGCAGGAAGCCCTTTCTGTGCATGACCGGCCAATACGGCTGCCAGGTAAACGGCTCCCGGACGCTCGGTTCCGTTGAATCCCCACACAGCCTTCGGATAATACGGGTTCATATCCATGGTCTCGGCACCGTAGCACCAGCAGGAAGTTACGGTAATGGTAGCCCCTACCCCTTCGCGTTCGAATTTCTCGGCACAGGCAGCGCTTTCTGCCACACGGCCGATGGTAGAGTCGGCAATGACACATTCCACCGGACTTCCGTCACCGTTCTTCAGATTGGAGGAAATCAGTTCGGCTACGGCTTTGGCCAGATTCATGGTCTTTTCTTCAAGACTCTCACGGACACCGCCCTGGCGTCCGTCAATGGTGGGACGAATCCCGATTTTCGGATATTTTTTCATGGTGAGATATAATTTAAAATAAAAGATTCCGGAGGCATATATCCAAAATCTTTAAATACTTCATGCTCCAAATGAACAAATTTAATTTAGCTCAACCAAAGAAAATCAAATGTTTAAAAACAGAATACCTGTCATCCGACATAAATGCGGGGATTCCACATCACGCACAAGAAAAGCCGATGGAGAAAATCCGCCACCGGCTTTACTTCAATCACTTAAGATTCCTTCTATATTATATCAGAAACTTCAGCACAAAAATGGCCGCCAGGATATACATCCCCACAGTCAGTTTCCGGTATTTGCCCGTCAGCAGGTTAATCAGCACATAACCGATCATTCCCAATACGATACCGTCCGAAATGCTGTAAGCCAACGGCATAAACAGGATGCAGATGAAAGCCGGAATAGCCTCCGAATAATCAGAAAAGTCTATTTTCAGCACTGCACCCATCATCATCAATCCTACCAGAACCAGCACCGGAGCCGTAGCGGCAGCGGGCACAGCCAGGAAAAACGGAGCCAGGAACAAGGCCAACAGGAAACAGACGGCCGAAACGAAGGCCGTCAGACCGCTCCGACCTCCTTCGCCGACGCCCGAAGTACTCTCTATCAAGGTAACGATGGTACTGGTACCCAGCATGGCTCCTACCGTGGTACCGATGGCGTCAACCAGGAAAGCCTGCTTCAGGCAAGGAATCTTCCCGTCCTTATCCACCATACCGGCTTTGGTAATCACCCCTACCAGTGTACCGATGGTATCGAACATATCCACAAAGAGGAAGGTGAACACCACGATGAGCATTTCTTTGGTGAATATCTGTTTCCATTCGAACTGGCAGAAGATGGGTTCGATGGAAGGAGGAGCACTGAACACCCCTTCGAACCGGGTGATTCCCATCGGTATACCGATCAATGTGGTAAGCAATATCCCGAGAAGCAGGGCACCTTTAACCTTTCTGACCAGCAGCACAGCCGTCAATACCAGGCCGATGATACCCAACAGGGCCGGACCGGACGTGATATCGCCCAGTCCCAGCAGCGTAACGTCATTGTTCACGATAATCCGGGCATTCTGCAGACCGATGAAAGAGATGAACAGACCGATACCCGCACCGATGGCATGCTTTAAAGTTTCCGGGATGGCATTGACAATCTTTTCGCGCAAGTTGGAAACCGTAAGCAGGATAAAGATGATTCCCTCTATCAAGACGGCCGTAAGCGCGAACTGCCAGGTATACCCCATCGTCAGGCAGACCGTATAGGCAAAGAAAGTACTCAGCCCCATCCCCGGAGCCAGGCTGAAAGGCAGCTTGGCATAAAAGGCCATCAGCAAGGTAGAAAAGGCTGAAGCTATCACTGTTGTGGTAAACAGCGCGCCTTTATCCATGCCCGTAGCGCTGAGTACATTGGGATTGATGGCCAGGATATAGGCCATGGTCAGGAAGGTGATGATGCCGGCCATTACCTCCGTACGTACCGAGGTGACCTTCCTGTCGAATCCGAAAAGTTTCTCCAACATAATCCGCCTGAATTTAGAAAGTCCATTTCATGGCCAGGGTAGGCAGCCAGTGCCAGCCTTCCATGAGCGCAAAATTCGAGGTTATCTCCCATTCGGTTCCCAAGCTCAGGTTGAAGTCCTCCGGTATACCTTTGAACTTGTTCAGGTTCACCCAAAATTGGGGTTCAGTCAGGAACACATAGTCGTGCCGGTTGCCTTCGGCATCGGTATGTTCCTCCCGCCAGAAGTCGGCAAAACCGCTGAAGGTACATTTCCCTTGGCAGAAATGCAGGTACCACGAGGCAGTCAACTGGAAACTGTTGGGCGACGGATTTTTCTGAATATACTTGTACATGGGAGTAAAGGTAAACCCTTTGGTGAAGGTCGCATTGTTCCAGGTATAAGTGGCTCCCAACAGGTAGGCGTTGTTGATATAGTTCAGTCCGCCGTTATACTCCACGTGCACCGAAAAGGGCGGTTCCCAGAATTTCAGCTCACGGAATATCTCCCAATAAGCACCTGCCACACCGTTTTTCGTATAGTCCATGTCGATAAAGAAATAGGTGCTTCCCCAACGGTCGGGCTTGAACATTTCCACCGTTGTGGTCACTTTGGGACGGGTATCCAGGGAATGGTAAAGGGCGCTGCCGAAGTCGTAATGCAGCTGGATGTTCTGCGCTCCTGCCACCACCGCCAGCAGGCAGCCGAGCAGGCATAAAGACAATTTTTTCATTTCTTTCAGTCTGTTTAAGAGAGCGCAAAAATAGTGAAAAATCAGCACATGACAAGAAAAGTCGTTTACATTACCAATAACTCCATTCCAGGTATCAGGCCTAAAAACGGTCAATCCATGCCAGCCTGCATCCGAAAGAAATCTGTCATCTTCTTGAAAGTCTGTTCATTGAAAGTGACAGGTCCGTGTTCCCCCTTTGGAACAGTGACAAATTCGGCCAATTTACCTTTTTCATCCAAAGCTTCTTTAAAGAACAAGCTCTGACAATAAGGGACCACCGGATCGGCATCTCCATGAATGACCAGGAACTCCGGATCGGCACTGTCTAAATATGTCATAGGATTCAGTAGTGCCAATATATCCAGATGCTCCGACGGATTTCCTCCAATCAGAGCTGCTTCTGGAGAATCAGAGCCTTTGGTCGTAGAACAGTTCTCCATACGAGTCATATCTATCGGACCAAACCAATCAACCACGGCGTCCACCCGACTGCTGAAAGCAAGGCAATCACCCACTTTTCCTTCAATATCCATCTCACTACCATCCACTCGATACACGCCTACATCGTTGGTGGTCCCGGCCAAAGCAGCTAGATGTCCTCCCGATGAATACCCCGTAATCCCCACGAACATAGTATCCAGTCTGTATTCGCCGGCATGAGCCCGGACAAAGCGTATCGCCGCCTTCACGTCATTAATCTGTGCCGGAAACTTTGCATCTCCACTGGAACGGTGATTGGCACACACGACAGCGAAACCCGCGTCAAGCAACGGCCGGCCCATAGTCTGGAAAGCCACTTCCTTCATGTTATTGCCGAACCAGGCACTTCCATAAATCAGCACAACGACCTTATACTTCTCCCGATTGCCGTCTGGCAGATAGATATCGAGCTTATGTCCCACCAGCGTATCATTGGCATACGTGACATCTGTCCATCGGGTGGTTTGTCCGAAAGACGCCAAAGCCGCCCACATTATACATACAATGCTTAAAATCCGTTTCATTCGACTATTCATTTTATTAAAAAATTGATTCTATATAACCGTTTGTCTGTACCAGATTCCCCTCATCCACTCTCCCATGCATAGTGCCCCGCATCATTGCCCATTTTCAGCAGATGAAACGGACCTTATAAATTCTGGAGTTTTCATGGAATTCCATATCTGACAGAACAAATTAAGTATTTTTTTGTCAGACCAGGCATTTCCAAAGCCAATAATATAAGAAATTTTAAAGGAACGGCCTGCCGATTGAAGAGGAAAATACGAGTCAAATCAGTTTAATCTCCTCCCCAGATATCTGCCATCGTCCTGCTGGCCTTCCCCAAGAGAACGGTACAGACTATCGGAGTCATTATACTAGCGGATGACTGTTCACCCACCCAATAGCGGAAACGACAGGGCGAAAACGGCTAACCCACAACTTTCCCTACTTTATCCCCTATCCCCAAGCAGGAATCCAGAGGATAGCCCAAACTGTTAAATTTTAAATTAAAAAAAACGACCGGACGAATGCACGAAAACATGCTCGCATTTTCCTGTATTCGTCCGGTCGTTTTCATGCGTACGCCTGGACGTTTTCCGGACGTTAACTGTCCAAACCCTCCTCGCATTACATTTTGTCAATATATTTTATCTGTTTTTCGAGATTTTTTCATACATTTGCCCCATTACAAACCTATCATACAAACAAATTACGATGAAATCTCTATCAACCTGTTACGGATGGCTATTCATGGCCGTTATCCTGGTATTGTCGGTATCCTGCAAGAGCAACACCTCCGACAGCAAAACAGACCACAGCAATTACAACGAAACGACTCAGGAATTGATTCGTATCGTAGAAAAAGACAGCCGCATCAAGGCTTTACTCGAAGAAGCCATCGAAAAAGGCAAGCAAATCAATCCGGACAAGAATACCAACCCGGCACAATCGCTGGAAGAATATTATGCGTTTGTCGACCATTCGCAGACAGCCATGCCGTGGGACGTCATTCTCTGCCCCGGCCAGCCCAGCATCTTCGGACGGATGTATCAAGCCTTGTGCTACTGCTACTTCATCAACTGTATGCCACTGAAATCGCTCGAGGGAGAAAACCTTTTCACCAACTCCGTGCAGTACGTCGAACCCTATCGGAGCTGGCTGGTCAAGTACTGCAAGTCTTGGGGAAACTATCTGTCATCAGCCGAATCCTGGAACAAGGAATACGAAGACCTCATGATGAAACAGGAGGAACTGGGAATGACCAAGGGATGGTACGAAGACCCTTCGAACTGGCACTCCTTCAATGACTTTTTCAGCCGGAAACTTAAGTCACCCGACCAGCGCCCCATCGCTGCTCCAGACGACAATTCGGTAGTTGCCTCCCCCTGCGACAGCGAGCCGCAAGGCGTTTGGGACATCGATGACCAATCGTATATCGTCAGTTCGGAAAAAATAGCTGTGAAATCGCGCGTATTCAACTCCATCAGCAACCTCATCGGTCCGGACAGTCCCTATCGCGAGGCATTTGCCGGAGGTAAGTTCTACCACGCCTTCCTGAATGTCAACGACTACCACCGTTACCATTTCCCGCTTGACGGCACTATCAAGGAGATACGCGTAATCCCCGGCGACGACGCGCTGGGAGGCAGCATCACTTGGGAACCTGAACTTCAGCAATACGTCGTAGACTGCTCCGTACCAGGTTGGCAGAGCATCGAGACCAGAGGGCTGGTCATCCTTGACACAGAAGACTATGGGCTCGTGGCAGTCATGCCTATCGGTATGTCGCAGGTGGCTTCGGTCAATTTTGAACCGGAACTGCAAGTCGGTACCAAAGTCAAGAAAGGTGATATGTTGGGCTACTTCCTCTTCGGCGGTTCAGACTTCGCACTGGTCTTCCAGAAAGATGCCAATTTCAAACTTACCGCTCCGAAGAATGACAAGGGCGCGTGGAATCATCTGCTGATGGGTGAAGAAATAGGCAGACTGGGAAAATGAACAAAAAAGGATTTTACTCCAGGACAAATGTTATTTTATCATTCAGCAAACTGGAATAGGCTACAGTTTTTCCCGTTAAACCAATCTTCCAACAGATAAGTAACAGCCATCAGCTCAGCCAGCTGGTTCCGAGTATCTTCCAAAAAATAAAACCGTTTAAGTCATCATCCTTGCGATTAAACGGTTTTTATTTTACTATCAGTCCGACTGGAGGAAACAGAAAAGCCTTGACTCCGCTAGGAATCAAGGCTTTAGGCGGTGCGTACGGGACTTTAACTTACACAATCAAGAAATCTCACAAAACTGCAATATACTGATAATAATCAAGTTATTATAAATCGGCTATATTACTAAATATCATTAAATACCTTTTGCTGCTTCAATTATTGGGTGTATATTTGGGTGTTGATTTTAATACACCCAGCTATGAACATCAAGAGAAACATCATCTTTTCATTGGAAAGCCGCAAGAAGAACGGAGTGCCAATCGTGGAGAATGTCCCTATCCGTATGCGTGTTGTTTTTGACAGCCACCGCATCGAGTTCACAACAGGCTACCGCATTGATGTTGCCAAATGGGATGCCGACAAGCAGCGTGTGAAGAACGGATGCACCAACAAGCTGAAGCAAAGTGCATCGGAAATCAATGCGGACTTGCTGAAATACTACACCGAAATACAGAACATCTTTAAGGAGTTCGAGGTGCAGGGATTTATGCCGACTACCGAGCAGGTAAAGGACGCGTTCAACAGATTGCACAATGGAAAAAAGGAAGATGAGGAACAGGCTCCGGTCGTATTTCTGCCTTTGGAGGTGTTTGATGAGTTCATCAAGGAGTGCGGTACGCAAAACGGCTGGTCTGATGCCACCTATGAGAAATTTGCCGCAGTCAGGAAACATCTTGAAAAATTTGACAAGGGGCTGACATTTGAATCGTTGGACGAGCCCAAACTGACAAAGTATGTGAATTTCCTGAAAGACACCGAAGATATGCGGAACACATCCATCATGAAACAAGTCGCTTATCTGAAATGGTTTCTGCGCTGGTGTACCAAGAAAGGGTATTGCATGAACAATGCCTATGAAGATTTCAACCCCAAATTGCGAAGCACACCGAAAAAGGTGATATTCCTCACTTGGGAAGAACTGAACAAACTCAAAAATTATCAGATACCCGACACAAAGCAATATCTTGAACGGGTGAGGGATGTCTTTCTGTTCTGTTGCTTTACCGGACTCCGGTATTCGGACGTGCATAATCTGAAGAAAAGCGACATCAGGGACGGATATATAGAAATCACCACTGTAAAGACCGCCGAAAGGCTTATCATCGAGCTGAACAACCACAGCAAGGCGATACTGGATAAATATAAAGATGTGGAATTTGAGGGGCATAAGGCTCTCCCTGTCATCAGCAACCAGAAGATGAACGATTATTTGAAGGAGTTGGGCGAGCTTGCCGAAATCAACGAGCCTGTAAGTGAAACCTACTACAAAGGAAGCAGCCGTATAGACACCATTACACCCAAATACGCATTGCTGGGCACCCATGCCGGGAGAAGGACTTTCATCTGTAACGCTCTGGCTCTCGGCATTCCGGCTCAGGTGGTCATGAAATGGACGGGGCATAGCGACTACAAGGCGATGAAACCTTACATTGACATCGCTGATGATGTGAAAGCCAATGCGATGAGCAAATTCAACCAACTGTAAAAAACAATCATCAAGTTTCATGGAAAGCCTGTAATTCGGCTTACCTTTGTAACTTTCAATACATACAACAATGAGCAACAACGATAACAATATAGAGAAAAGAAGTTTCGAGGCTTTTGTCAATGCCATCGGGTCAGAGATAGAGCAGGCGCAAGTCCGGCTCATCAGTGCAGCCAATGCGCAGATGCTGTTCCATTACTGGAAAATGGGTAATTATATATTGTACCACCAGAACCGACAAGGCTGGGGCGGTAAGGTCATCAAGAAACTGGCGCAGGCGATACGGTTCAGTTATCCCGAAAAGAAAGGATATTCGGTCAGAAACTTGGCTTATATGTGCCAGTTCGCACGCTCCTATCCATTGGGCGCATTACGGAGTTTTATAGAAACCGATGCGAAATTACTTACTCCAAGTGTGCAGAAAATCACGGATGAACTTCAAAGCCTGAACAATATGACATTTACGCAAGAACCTCTTGCGCAAATTCAATCCTCAGAAAATAAGGAAATTGCAATTGTGCAAGAACCTCTTGCACAAATTCAGGATGTAGCTCAAACAGTCGCTGCCGCTTACCAAATACCGATTGAGGACATAGAAAAGCTGTTCCTGGCATCGCCTATCGCAAGAATCAATTGGGCAAGCCATGTGATTATACTCAACAGTTCGCTTCCGTTGGGCGTGGAGTACTGGTATATGAAACAATCCGTGGAAATGGGCTGGAGCAGCAATGTCCTTAAAATGCAGATTGAAAGCAAATTGTATGAACGGCAAATCAACAGTCGCAAGGTCAACAATTTTACCGCCACGCTTCCCGCACCTCAAAGCGACCTTGCCAACTACCTGTTGAAAGACCCGTATATCTTCGACTTGGCAGGAGCCAAAGAACGTGCGGACGAAAGAGACATAGAGGAACAACTGGTGAAGCACGTCACCCGTTATCTGCTGGAGATGGGCAACGGATTCGCCTTTGTCGCAAGGCAGAAACATTTCCAGATAGGCGACAGCGATTTCTATGCCGACCTGATTCTGTACAACATAAAGCTCCATGCATACGTAGTTGTGGAACTAAAAGCTACCCCATTCAAACCGGAATACGCCGGACAGTTGAACTTCTACATCAATGTGGTGGATGACAAACTAAGGGGAGAGAATGACAACAAGACCATCGGGCTGCTGTTGTGCAAGGGCAAGGATGAGATTGTCGCGCAATATGCACTGACAGGCTATGACCAGCCTATCGGCATCAGCGATTACCAGCTCAGCAAGGCTGTGCCGGAAAGCCTGAAATCGGCATTGCCGAGCATAGAACAGGTGGAAGAAGAACTGACCATGCTTCTTGACAATGAAAAGAACAGACAAAAGTAGGACACCTATGGCAGACAAGATACAGACGATGATTCCCCAATACGGGGAACTCAACAGAATATACAGGGACTATATAGACAATCGCGTTTTCTCTTTTGACAGGCAAAAATTCATTTCCGATTTCTGTCAGGAATACAATGACATGAAGTCTTTTGAGGCTGCTATCCTTAAACTGGTGCTTGACAGGCAAAAAGAACAATACACCTTGATACTCAACAGCCTGAAAACCGAAATAGAAAAGAGCATACAGGCTTATGAGGTGTGCCCGTTGAGTGATAGTGCCGTAGAGCGTGCTTGCTATCGACACATGGAAAGATATTCCTTTGAAATTGAAGCCCAACTGGATGTAACAAGGAGCCTGTTTCCGATTTTCCGAGTGACAGCAACCAGAAATTCGCTAAAGAAATGGAACATATATTCAGATAATCGGTGACATATCCTGATATTTTACGAAAGTTCCACTTTTACCACTCAAATTTATTTTTGAGTGGTATTTTTATTTTCTGATATTCAATAAGATACAGCGATATTCGGATTATACCGTCCCCATCCTTACCACCCATAACCCTACCTAATTTTGCAGCGTTCGAGAACAGAAATAACAGCCAGTGCGCAGGGCTGATTGTTGAATCAAAAAAAGTAGAACCATGCAAAATCTACAAGAGTTATTATCCAAACCCGTCTGGCAGATGACAGGCGAAGAGTTCATCATGTTAAGCAGGCACGCATCCGGTCAGCCGGAAGCGCAGCCGCAGCCCGTAACGGACACAAGCAGGAAATATGTGTACGGAATACTCGGCATAGCCAAACTGTTCGGGTGCAGCCTGCCTACCGCCAACCGCATAAAGAAAAGCGGAAGGATAGACAAGGCTATCACCCAGATAGGACGCAAGATTATCGTGGATGCGGAACTTGCCCTTGAACTGGCAGGAAAGAAAACTGGTGGACGCAAGTAATGGGAGGCATTGCTATGGACTATATGAAAGACATCCGGGAAATATCGGACGAACAGGCGGTAATCCTCTGGCAAGCCTCACGGTTGAGCCTGTCGGGAAAATACGAGAAAGCGCCCGAAATCCTCAGCGTGAAAGATTCCGTTATCGGCACGCTGGGAAATTTCAGCGCATCCATCGGAAAGGCCAAAAGCAAGAAGACATTCAATGTGTCGGCTATCGTGGCTGCTGCATTGAAGAACGGCACGGTACTCCGGTATGCGGCTGAACTTCCCGAAGCCAAGCGGAAAGTACTGTATGTCGATACGGAACAAAGCCCTCACCACTGCCTGAATGTGATGGAACGCATCATGCGCATGGCAGGGCTGCCCGATGACAGGGACAACGAGAACCTTGAGTTCCTTGCCCTGCGGAAATACACGCCGGAGCAGCGCATAAGGATTGTCGAACAGGCAATCTACCATACGCCGAACCTTGGTCTGATGGTGATAGACGGTATCCGTGACATGGTGTATGACATCAACAGCCCCAGCGAATCGACACGCATCATATCGAAACTGATGCAGTGGACGGACGACAGGCAGATACATATCCACACGATACTCCACCAGAACAAGGGGGATGAGAACGCAAGGGGACATATCGGCACGGAACTGAACAACAAGGCTGAAACCGTGCTGCTCGTTGAAAAGGACAAAAGCAACGGGGACATAAGCAAGGTTTCCGCCATGCACATCCGAGCGATGGATTTCGAGCCGTTTGCCTTCCGCATCAATGACAGGGCACTGCCTGAACTGATAGAGGATTACCAGACAGAACTCAAAGCACCCGGCAGACCCCAAGGCGAAAGGTTCGATGCCTGCAAGGATATTTCCGAGCAACAACACCGGATAGCACTGGAAGCAGCATTTTCGTTGCAGGACGAATACGGATATAAGGAACTGGGCAAAGCATTGAAAGAGTCGTATGCCTTGGTGGGTGTTCCGTTAAGCGACAACAAGCTGGTCAAACTCATCACAGTGTTGAAGAACAAGCGGATGATAGTACAGGAAAACGGCAGGAAGTACAGGTACGAACCGGATTTCCATTATTGACACGCTTCCTGCAATCACTTCACTTTATTCTCCGGGTCTATATATTAGGATAAAGCGAAGTGGTTGCAGGGACACATCAAACCGCTTCACTTTAAGCCGTATCCTATATATACGACAATAAAGTGAAGTGGTTATACAGCCAGTAACCTATAAACAGGTACTGGCGAAAAGAAAAACAAGCAATAACCGATAAAGACAATCATTTATGGACATACAGACAGCAAAACAAATCAGACTGGAAGAATACCTGCACAGCTTGGGATATAGCCCGGTGAAGCGGCAGGGCATCAATCTTTGGTACAAATCGCCGTTCAGGGAAGAAACCGAAGCCTCGTTCAAGGTGAACACCGAGCGGAACCAATGGTATGATTTTGCGCTCGGCAAGGGCGGCAACATCATCGCGCTGGCTTCGCACCTCTATGCAACGGACAGCGTGCCGTACCTTTTGAAACGCATAGAGGAACAGGCACCGCGCGTGCGCCCCGTTTCTTTCTCTTTTCGCAAGCAGTCATTTACAGAGCCGAGTTTCCAACAGTTGGAAATCGTGCCGCTTTCTTCTCCTGCCTTGCTCGCTTACTTGCAGGAAAGGGGAATAAATCCGGTACTGGCGAAAAAAGAATGTAAGGAAGCGCGGTTTACGCACAACGGCAAACGGTACTTCGCCATTGCGTTTCCCAACATGTCGGGCGGCTATGAAATCCGCAACCGATATTTCAAGGGCTGTATCGCACCGAAGGAAATATCCCACATCAGACAGTCGGGAGAGCCAAAGGGCACGTGTTTCGTTTTCGAGGGATTTATGGACTACCTCTCATTTCTGACCCTACGGCTCGAAAGCTGTCCGCAATACCCTGATTTCGACAGGCAGGACTACATGGTTCTGAACTCTGTTGCCAATGTTTCCAAAGCACTCTATCCGTTGGGAAGATATGAGCGCATCCATTGCTTTTTTGACAATGACCGTGCAGGAATGGAAGCCCTGCAGCAAATCCGAAAGGAATACGACAACACCCGGCATATACGGGACGCTTCCCAAATCTACTGCGGATGCAAAGACCTGAACGAGTATTTGCAGAAGCGCATGGCTGATGGAAAAGAGCAAATGCAATCCGTCAGAAAGAGAAATGACACACTATCCAAGAAACCGAAAGGCTTCCGGTTATAGCCCACTATAACTACACGCTTCGCTTGCGTAGTTGTGGGCTCTCCCGAGGGGCTTAGGACGCTGCCCTAAGAACCCGGCAAGGGCTTTCAGCCCTATGCAACCCGACCAAAGAGTGACCCTCTCTTTGGAAACTCCGCTCATGGGTTGCACCCCTAAGAACCCCTTGCGGTTATGAGCGGAAAGCAGCAAACAAAATTAGTCAAAAACCGAATCAAAATTTGAAAAGATGGCAACAAAATCAAGCATACATATCAAGCCTTGCAACGTGGCATCAAGCGAGGCTCATAACCGGAGGACTGCCGAGTATATGCGCAATATCGGCAAGTCTAAAATCTACATCGTGCCCGAACTTACGGCTGATAATGAACAATGGATAAATCCGGATTTCGGCAGTTCCGAATTGCAGGCGCACTATGAGAATATCAAACGCATGGTCAAGGAAAAGACAGGACGCGCCATGCAGGAAAAGGAGCGTGAGCGCAAAGGGAAGAACGGAAAAATTATCAAGGTGGCGGGATGCTCGCCCATCCGTGAGGGAGTCTTGCTAATCAGACCGGACACCACGCTGGCAGATGTGCGTAGGTTTGGCGAGGAGTGCCAAAGGCGATGGGGCATCACACCGCTTCAAATCTTCCTGCACAAGGACGAGGGGCATTGGCTGAACGGACAGCCCGAAGTGGATGACAGGGAGAGTTTCCAAGTAGGCGAAAGGTGGTTCAAACCGAATTACCATGCCCATATCGTATTTGACTGGATGAACCACGATACAGGCAAGAGCCGCAAACTCAATGACGAGGATATGACCGAAATGCAGAGTTTGGCATCCGACATCCTGCTGATGGAGCGTGGACAGTCAAAGGCCGTAACAGGCAAAAAACATCTGGAGAGGAACGATTTTATCATTGAGAAGCAGAAAGCCGAACTGCAACGCATGGATACTGCAAAACGGCGCAAAGAAGAACAGATAAATCTTGCCGAACAGGAACTCCGTCAGGTGAAATCGGAGATACGCACGGACAAGCTCAAAGGCGCAGCCACCGATGCTGCTACGGTCATAGTAAGCGGAGTGGGTTATCTTTTCGGCAGCGGGAAAATGAAGAAGCTGGAACTATCCAATGAAGAATTGCGTCAGGAAATTGCCAAACGGGATAAGGGAATTGATGATTTGAAAGCCCAAATGCAACACATGCAGGAACAGCACGGCAAGCAGATACGCAATCTGCAAGGAATACACAATCAGGAGCTTGAAGCCAAAGACAAGGAAATATCACGGCTGAATGCTATTCTTGAAAAGGCGTTCAAATGGTTCCCGATGCTCAAAGAAATGCTGCGAATGGAAAAGCTGTGCGCTGCCATCGGCTTCACCAAAGAAATGATAGAGAGCCTTCTGACAAAGAAAGAGGCTATCAGGTGTAATGGCAGGATTTATTCCGAAGAACACAGGCGGAAGTTTGACATCAGAAACGATATTTTCAAGGTAGAGAAAAATCCGACCGATGACACTAAACTGGTACTGACCATAAACAGACAACCGATTGGCGAATGGTTCAAAGAACAGTTTGGCAAGTTAGGGCATGGTTTCCAGAAAACGCCTGATGAATCGAAAAAAAGAGGAAGGTTTAGATTATAAAGAAAGTGTTTCCAAGTAGGTTTTACCTTAAGATTTGAATTTTCATTCGATTGTTTAGGTTGAATATGGCGAAAAATATATTTTTGCAAGAGATTAAACACATTGTCATAATGGATAATAATAAATGTAATCTGAAATGGTTGAAATGGGCTAAAGAACTTCAGTTCTTGGCTCAAGTCGGATTAGCTTATACAAAAGACGATTTTGACAAGGAACGGTTTGAACGTATCAGAGCAATAGCCGCAGAAATGATGAGCTTACAAAGCGGTCTACCTTTGGAACAGGTGCAGGGCTTGTTCTGTAACGAAACAGGCTTCCAAACTCCAAAATTGGACACACGTGCAGCCATCTTTGCTGACAATAAAATCCTGTTAGTAAAGGAAAAGAATGGCACATGGTCTATGCCTGGCGGATGGGTGGATGTCATGCAAACTATAAAATCAAATACGGTCAAGGAAGTACGGGAGGAAGCCGGATTGGACGTGGAAGCAGTGCGTATTATCGCCCTGCAAGACAGAAACAGACACAACCAACCTCCGTATGCATATAATGTATGCAAGGTTTTTGTACTCTGCAACGTTTTAGGAGGAAATTTTCAACCTAATATAGAAACGGTGGAGAGCCGTTATTTCGGGCTGGATGAACTTCCCGTACTAGCTGAAGAAAAGAATAACAAGGAACAAATAGAAATGTGCTTCTCGGCATACCGGGATGAAGATTGGCAAGTAAAATTTGATTAAGTGAAAGGTCTGATAGAATGAAAACGGAATATGAGAAATGTATGGCGGGTGAGCCTTTCATCGGAGGCAAAGACCCGAAAATAGTAGAAATGATTTTACGCACAAGGCGGCTATTGGCGCAGTTCAATGCCACGGACTATGCTGACATGGAACGCAGGCAAGCCTTGTTACATGACATGCTCGGTAGTATGGGTAAAGGAGTGCATGTGGATATTGATTTCCATTGTGAATATGGAAAGCATATTTTCATAGGCGACAAAGTGATTATTAATATGAACTGCACTTTCGTAGACAACAACCGCATTGATATTGGCAGCAATGTGCTTATTGCTTCCAATGTACAGATATATACGGCCACCCATTCCATAAGAGTAAATGAACGCATGGTGCAGGACTGGTCTGAAGGACAAGAGATTTGCCGTACTTATGCTTTGCCTGTAAAAATTGAAGATGGCGTATGGATTGGAGGTGGTGTGATTATTTTGCCGGGAGTTACTATCGGACGGAACAGTGTAATCGGTGCGGGCAGCGTGGTGACCCGTTCGATTCCTGAAAGCTGTGTGGCGGTAGGAAATCCTTGCAGGGTAATAAAGCAGATTGATAATGGAAGCCATGAATAAATACAGACATATCATATTTGATATTGATGGTACTCTGCTTGATACCGAATCTGCCATTCTGCAAAGTCTGAAAGATACTGTTGCAGAGATACTGCAGAAAGATATACCTGTGGAAGAATTGAAATTTGCTTTGGGCATACCGGGCGAAGTTACACTACACAGATTGGGCATATCCGATGCAAGGACTGCAAATCGTAAATGGAATGAGTATTTGTTGAGGTATAAATCAAGTATAAGACTTTTCAAAGGTATTCCTGCTTTATTGGCTTCGTTAAAAGTCGGTGGATATTCATTGGGCATTGTCACTTCCAAGAATCGAAATGAGTATAATGAAGATTTTGCATCAGTCTTTGACGCAACGCATTATTTTGACAGAGTAATATGTGTGGAAGATGCCCCTTTCCCAAAACCCAATCCTGCACCTTTGATAACTTACCTGTCCTTATCTGGGATTAGTGCAAAGGAAGCACTTTATGTCGGCGATACCGCTTACGATAGTTTATGCGCGAATGGCGCAAATGTAGCTTTTGGTATTGCATTATGGGGAAATTCAACAACACAAAATGATATCGATGCAGATTATGTATTCCATACCCCGTCCGATTTGCTTGATGTACTATAAAAAAGTAGGAGAATAACAAAAACACCCGACTTTACATTCTTGGGTGTAAAGTTGGGTGTCTAATTTGTAAACATTGATTTCCAATGTTTACTGCGGTGCGTACGGGACTCGAACCCGTGACCCCATGCGTGACAGGCATGTATTCTAACCAACTGAACTAACGCACCAGAATATTTGCATAGTTGCTTTCTCTCTCGATTGCGATTGCAAAGGTAGGCATTTTTCTGAAACCTGCAAGCGTTTTCTCAAAAAAAATCACTTTTTTGTGCATTTCAGGTCCGAAACCGGTAATTCTGAGGTAATGGAAAAACATTTTAGCGACATCATACCCACAGATACCGATTATTTCATTATCTTAGGATGATATTAGCAGCTACGAGTATGAACATGCAAATCTTTCAAGTGAAATCGAACAGGCGTACACCCACCACGGGAAGCCTGCTGTTGGCCTCTCCCCTCCTGCATGACTACCACTTCGCACGGACAGTCATCCTTACGGTTACGCATTCTGAGGAAGAGAGCATGGGACTTATCATCAACAAGAACTTCCGGTACCGACTCTACCTGAACCAACTGATTCCGGAACTGGCCGAAGGGCCGGTTATCCCGATATACAAAGGAGGACCGGTGGAACGGAACACCATCTTCTTCATCCATACCCTGGCCGACCTGGAAGGAGCCTTCGACCTGAAGAACGGCCTTTACCTGAACGGCAACTTCGAAGCGCTACAGGCTTACATACTGGAAGGAAACCCGATAGCAGAGAAGATGCGGTTCTTTGCCGGATATGCCGGATGGAGAAAAGGACAACTGACTGATGAAATAGCCGAAGACTCCTGGATAGTCAGCTCTCCGGACGGCAAACAACTGCTGGAAACCCCGCCGAACCAGATGTGGGAATACTGTATGAGCGAACTGGGAGACCCTTACCGCCTGTGGGCGAAATACCCGCTCTACCCTTCATTCAACTGACGGGCGGATTTTCTGGTAGACATACACATCCTGATAACCGACAGGTGTATACAGCCATTGGCGCAGACACCCGCACTCGGCAAAACCTTCCTGCCGGAACAGGGACAGGCTATAGACATTGTCGGCGGCAATGTAGGCATAAAGCTGGTGGATACCCAGACGGGTGAAGCTATGCTCCTCCAGCAACTGCAGGGCCCTCCGGCCTACACCCTGACGGCGCCTGTCTGTCCGGACCACCACCCCTACTTCCGCCCGGTTGTGCCGCGGATGGAAACTGCACAAATCGACCATGGCGACCACCCCGTCCAGCGGATGGACCACCATCAGCCTCAGCTGCCGGTCTGTATAGATATCGTTCTGATTCTCGGCAATGTACCGTTTCAGCTGATAACGTGAATAATATCCGGTAGCCGAACCTACCGTCCAGGCAGCCGCATCGTTCTCCATAGCCAACATGACTGCCAAGTCTTCGGGCTCGGGAGCACGCAGAAACAGGGATTCGGTATAGGTATTCATGCTTCAGGCAAATCACTCAGGTCCAACTCCGCCAACAGCCGGTTCCTGCCTGGCACACAAAACAGCGAGGCTACCAGCACCATGATACCGCACAGCAGACCGGTGGTGTTCAACGTCCAGTAATATACCGAGAAATTGAACAGTGCCGGAACCAGTAGCATGGCCATCCGCACCTCGTTCCAGCGGCAGTAACTCTGCAGTGCCTCTACCAACGGCAGCGCACGCACGTAACGGGTGAGCGACAGACTGAACACCCGGAGCGAAAGGGGAATGAAGGCTACGGCCAGCAGGATACCCACCGTCTGGAAGATATACTCCATGCGGGCATCACCGGCCCAGACACCCTGCGGCAGGACATCCGCCTCATACAGTCCTACCAGCAGCAGACACAACACCCAGAACACGGCATATTCCACTTTCAGCCGGTTCAACAATCGATTGATTCTTGTCTTCATCTTATTTATATCAGTTACATGGTACCCGTAAATGCAATCCGGTTCACAATGGAACGTCCCAGTGTCACTTCGTCCGTATACTCCAGCTCATCGCCGATGGAGATGCCGCGGGCAATGACGGTCAGTTTCACATCGAAACCGCTCAACTTCCGGAAGATATAGAAATTGGTGGTATCGCCCTCCATGGTGGAGCTCAGCGCCAGAATCACTTCCTTGACCCCCCCCGCACGGACGCGGTCCACCAGACTGTCTATCTGCAAGTCGGACGGCCCGATACCGTCCATCGGCGAGATAACTCCCCCCAACACATGATACAGTCCCCGGTACTGCTGGGTGTTCTCTACCGCCATCACGTCGCGGATGTTCTCTACCACACAGACCACCGACGTATCGCGCGAGGCATCGGAGCAGATACGGCACACATCCGTATCGGAGATGTTGTGACACACCCGGCAGTACTTCACTTCGTGCTTCAGGGTAATCATGGCATTGCCGAAGGCTTCCACACTCTGCGTATCCTGACGCAGCAGGTGCAGCACCAGACGCATAGCCGTTTTCCGGCCGATACCGGGAAGTTTGGCAAACTCTCCTACCGCTTTTTCCAATAGGACAGAAGGATATTGTTGGTTCATTCTATTCGGTTTACAGTTTCAAGATGCAAAAGTACAAAAACTCTACGTATATTTGCACGTTCAAAAGAGATTAAGAGATGAACGGAATATTTATACTGCTGACCATCGTACTATATTTCGGCCTGCTGCTTTGGGTTTCCCGGTGGGCCGGCAAACGCCATTCCGACAACGACGCCTTTTTCCGCGGGAACCGCGAATCCCCCTGGTACATCGTATCGTTCGGCATGATAGGGGCCTCCCTGTCCGGCGTAACCTTCGTGTCGGTACCGGGCATGGTGCAGACCATCGACATGACCTACATGCAGACCTGCATGGGCTTCTTCTGCGGCTACCTCATCATTGCCCACGTGCTGCTCCCCCTTTATTACCGGCTGAACCTGACTTCCATCTACACCTACCTGGGCAAACGCCTCGGCCGGTATTCCTACAAGACGGGAGCTTCGTTCTTCCTGCTGTCGAAGACGCTGGGAGCCGCCGCCCGACTCTACCTGGTATGCGTCATCCTTCAGCACTTCGTATTCGACGCCTATCACATTCCGTTCGCCGTGACCGCCATCGGCACCGTGGCGCTTATCTGGCTCTATACCCGCAAGAGCGGCATCCGCAGCATCGTATGGACCGACAGCCTGCAGACCTTCTGCCTGCTGCTAGCACTGGGCCTCATCCTGTACCAGACGGCCACGCTGGTCAGCCCCGACTTCAAAGGAGTGTGGAACGCCATCCAGGAAAGCGGGCACAGCCGCATCTTCGTGTTCGACGACTGGCAGTCCAAACAGAACTTCTTCAAGCAGTTCTTCAGCGGTATCTTCATCACCATCGTAATGACGGGACTGGACCAGGACATGATGCAGAAGAACCTGTCCTGCCGCAACCTGAAAGAAGCCCAGAAGAACATGTACTGCTACGGACTCTCCTTCGTGCCGGTGAACTACCTCTTTCTCTGCCTGGGCATCCTGCTGATACTGGCCGCCTCGCAACTGCACATCGAGGTACCGGCCAAGGGCGATGACCTGCTGCCCATGTTCGCCGCCGGAGGTCACCTGGGATATACGGTGCTGGTACTCTTCACCATCGGTATCATCGCTGCCGCCTTCTCCAGTGCCGACTCTGCCCTGGCTGCCCTGACCACCAGCTTCTGCATCGACATCCTGAACATCGAACGCTACCCGGAACAGCGGGCACAGCGCATACGAAAGGGCTCGCACCTGCTCATCGCAACGGTCTTTGTCCTCTGCATTCTGGCCTTCGAGACCATCGGAAGCCCCAGCGTGATAGACACCATCTATACATTGGCCTCGTATACCTACGGGCCGTTGCTGGGACTTTTCTGTTTCGGTCTGTTCACCCGGATGCGCCCCCGCGACAAAGGCGTACCGTACATCGCCCTCGCCTCGCCGGTGGTCTGCTACCTGACAGACCGGGCCGTCTTCCTGGCCACAGGCTACCGCTTCGGCTACGAAATGCTGATGCTGAACGGACTGCTCACCTTCGGAGGGCTGGCATTGCTCAGCATCGGACGCAATCGGACCACACACGGCGTGTAATCTGCATTTTTTTTCGTACCTTTGCCGTATCTCGACAAACAAACATAAATCAAGAAAAATCATGGAAATTACCAGTGCCGAATTCATCATCAGCAACTCCCGTGCAGACATGTGCCCGAAAACGGACCTGCCGGAATATGCCTTCATCGGACGCTCAAACGTGGGCAAGTCCAGCCTCATCAACATGCTGACCAACCAGCCCAAACTGGCTATGACCTCCGCCACCCCCGGCAAGACCCTGCTCATCAACCACTTCCTCATCAACAAGGAATGGTATCTGGTGGACTTACCCGGCTACGGCTATGCCCAACGGGGGAAAAAAATGATGGAGAAAATACAGAAACTGATAGAATACTATGTACTGGAACGGGAACAGATGACCTGCCTCTTCGTCCTGGTGGACAGCCGGCTGGAGCCGCAGAAGATAGACCTGGAATTCATCGAATGGCTGGGAGAGAACGGCATTCCGTTCGCCATTGTCTTCACCAAAGCCGACAAACAGAGTGTAGGAAAGACCAAAACCAACGTGACCCGCTACCTGGAAACCCTCCGGCAACAGTGGGAAGAACTTCCGCCCTACTTCGTGACCTCATCGGAAAAGAAGACAGGCCGGCAGGAACTGCTGGACTACATCGAAGAAATCAACCGCTCGCTGAAAGAAAACCGATAGCCCTGAAAATGACACCTCCTTTCTGTCCGTTACCCGATTTCCGGTTCCCGGTCAGAAAGGAAGTTCCTTATGGGCAGACATCAGCCGATGTACAGGTTCAGTTCGATATATAATGCCTCTTCCCTATCCGGCAAATTGATAAACTGAATTTTCCCTTCACGGGCCAACCAGCCTATCGCAGCGTTCAAGTCGCGGTTGGAAAGCCCTGTTGCAGCCTTGATTTCCTTGTATTCCCATCGTCTTTTATCGCCGTACAGCAACCGCCATACAACGCCTGCACATTCACCAATACTTTGAGCGTTCATAATCTTACATTTAAGTTTGACTTAGTTAGTTAATCTCGCGTTTCGAGGGAACTTTCTGTACAAAACCTCCCCCCAACGGATACAAATGTATATCTTTTCCTGATACAACGCTTAAAAATTAGAACTTTTTCTCGTTTTTTTAAAACGATTCATCACTCACGAAAGTATAAGGCCGTACATCCAGACACGACTTTTCCCCTCAGCCTTCAATCTCACTCAATTCCAGCCAACGAAAAGTCTTCTCATCCAGTTCCTCTTCCAGTAAAGGAAGACGCTTTGATTTCTCCGTCAGCTCGTCTACACTCAATGTACCGCTACACAAGGCCTCTTCTATGGTCTTCTTTTCAGCCTCAAGGAGGGCAATGTCCTTTTCCAGAGTTTCGAACTCCTGCTTCTCCTTGAACGTCATCTTACGCTTGCCTCCACTGGGACGTACACGCTGCGTCTTCTCCTCCTTCGGCTTCACCTTCTCCTTCTCCACCTCCTCACGCGTCAGTTTCCAGTCACGGTAATCGGAATAGTTACCCGGAAAATCGCGGATATCGCCTTGTCCCTTGAACACGAGCAGGTGGTCTACCACCTTGTCCATGAAGTAACGGTCGTGGCTCACCACAATGACACATCCCTTGAAGTTCTGCAGGTATTCCTCCAGCACCTGCAGGGTCACGATGTCCAGGTCGTTGGTGGGCTCGTCCAGCACCAGGAAATTGGGATTCCGCATGAGCACCGTACAGAGGTAAAGGCGGCGGCGTTCCCCACCACTCAGCTTATAGACATAGCTGTGCTGAGTTTCGGGGGTGAACAGGAAATGCTGCAGGAACTGCGAAGCGGTCAACCGCTTGCCGTTGCCCAGCTCTATCACTTCGGCAATGTCGGTTATGACATCAATCACCTTCATCTGTTCATTGAATTTCAACCCCTCCTGCGAGTAATAGCCGAAACGGACGGTCTCGCCGATTTCCAGCTTGCCGCTGTCCGGTTTCTCTTCCCCCATCAGAATCTTGATGAAGGTAGACTTACCGGTACCGTTGTTTCCCACGATACCCATCTTCTCGTAACGGGCGAAGATGTAGGAGAAATCATCCAGAATCTTCAGGTCGCCGAAACTCTTGTACAGATGGTCTGCCTCAAAAATCTTTGAGCCGATGTACGAGGCCTTCACATCCAGCTTCACCTGCTGGTCATAGCGGTGCTGTTTGGCTACCTTCTCAAGGTCATAGAACGCTTCTTCACGGTATCGGGCCTTGTGTCCGCGGGCCTGCGGCATCCGCCGCATCCACTCCAGTTCCGTACGATACAGGTTGTTGGCACGGGCAATCTCGGCATTGGTGGCGTCGATGCGTTCCTGCCGCTTCTCCAGGTAATAGCTGTAGTTGCCCTTGTAGGAATACAACTGTCTGTTGTCAATCTCGATGATTTCCGAACAGACCCTGTCCAGGAAATAGCGGTCGTGTGTCACCATGAGCAGACTCAGGCTTCCCCGCTTCAGGTATTCTTCCAGCCACTCGGTCATTTCCAGATCCAGGTGGTTGGTCGGCTCGTCCAGGATGAGCAGATCCGGTTCCACAATCAGTACATTGGCCAGCGCCACCCGCTTGAGCTGTCCACCCGAAAGCTGGCTGATAGGCTGGTCGAAATCACGGATCTTCAGCTGCGAGAGAATTTGTTTGGCCCTGCGTTCATAGTCCCAGGCCTTCTCGTGCTCCATTCTCCCCAACAGCTCCTCTAATCCCGGATTTCCGGGGGTTTCCATACATTTTTCATACTCCTTGATGACCTGGGTAGTAGGATTCCCGTGATAGAAACAGGCCTCCAGCACCGTCAGGTTCTCCGGATAATACGGATGCTGTTCCAGATAGCCCACGCGCAGGTCGCGGCGATAAGTGATTTTCCCCTCATCATACCCTTCTTTACCGGCCAGGATATTGAGCAGGGTGGTTTTTCCGGTACCGTTCTTCGCTATCAGACCGATGCGCTGCCCTTCGGCCACGCCGAAAGACAAATCCTCGAAAAGGACCAGATCGCCGAAAGATTTCGTCAGATTCTCTACTTGTAAATAAGATACCATACTCCGATGCTTAACCGATTACAACAACGCCTCTACCTCCGAACGGATACGGGCATACTCCGCCTTGAGGTCACACGCCTCTCCGCGACGGACTTTCTCCCAGACCAGACTCAGCGGATACACCATCAGATCCGTATCGGCAAAACGCAAGGCCGGGAATTCCTTCTGCCCGTCGATGACTGTCACCCAGTCCATACCATCCATTTCATTGACCAGGATAGCGCCGAAAGCTACGCCGAAACTTTCCCAGGCCTGACGCTGGCTGCGGTTGAACTTATCGCTGTCTATCACCTTCTGGATGCTCTGCACATCGGCTTCGGAAGAGGTGAAATCTTTTGTCAGCTGCTTCTTGATGGTAGATACCGCCCAGTCGAAACACTCGTTGATGACATCGATTTCGAGTACCCGCACCGGAATCACCTCGTGCAGCGGTTTGTCGGCATCGCCACGTACCCACAGCGAGGCAAGGATGGACTCGGCTACCTTGATGCTCTCTCCCTTGGTTACCGTAAACGAACATTCCACCGAGATGGAGTCCTTACCGGTCACCCACAGGTGAGTGGTATACCAGGAACCGTTCTCCTGGAAATTCTCGGTACTGTAGGCACAGTCCCAGCCGCCTACCTTCACCAGCCGGGCGCCCTGGGTCTGCTTCAGTTCATAATCGACACATTCACGGGCATACGAACGGTTCTCCCCGCGAAAAGCGGAAATGCGGAAATTACCTCCCCATTTATCGGGGTTATAGAACAGGAAACTGTCTTCTGTATCTTCGAATTCCCGCCAGCCGGAAGGATATTCCAACGAAAACCAGGAACCCGGCGCAATATATTTCATCATAAGCCTCCTCCTTTATTCGTTAACCGGAAGTATTTCAATCCAATAGTCATCCGGATCGTTGATGAAATAAAGCCCCATCTGCTCGTTCTCGAAGCAGACACATCCCATCTCCTTATGGAACCGGCGGACTTCCTCGTAATCGCCTTCTACACGCAGGCACAGATGGCTTTCGTTCTCGCCCAGTTCATAGGCTTCCGTGTGGTCGCGCAGCCAGGTCAGTTCCAGCAGGAACTTTCCGAAATCATCGGCCATATACACCAGAATAAACGAACCGTCGGCAGCCTGCTTACGCGAAGCCTCGTGCAGTCCCAAAGCGGTCTCATAGAACCGGATACTACGCTCCAGGTCCGTCACATTAATATTGAAATGGTCAAACCTTCCTTTTACTTTCATGACACTTGTTTTTTAGGGTTATTCAAAAAGATTCACTCGCTGCCCCCGATGTTCCAGCAACAGACTTTCCGCGCCACAGGCCTGAGCCGTAGGACGGAAAGCCGCCGCAGCCTGATAGGCCTCATCGAAATGCATCGGTACAAAGATAGTAGTTTTTATCTGTTCTACAAACTGCCGGGGGCCACGCATATACTCTTTCCCCAACCGGGGGTCGACCGGAAACATCGCGACATCCAGGCAGGGAACTTCTGCCGCCAGTATGGCCAGCTCGTGCTGGAAATGCCGTTCATACCCCTTCCATTCGGCTTCATCGCTTTCCTCCATCCAGTGCCAGTTGTTCAGATCGCCGGCATGGAAGATGCGGCGTCCTTCCACCTCTACCAGGAACGAGACACCGACATCCGTCGAACCGAAGGCCTTCACCCGCAGCAGCCGGTCCTGCCAGGTCTCTCCCTGAGCCAACCAATGAATTCCTTTCTCCTGCCGCATCTCTCCGACGCAGATATCCGTCGAAAAAAGATAAACGATATCGGGACGCTTCTCCCGCCACGCCAGAACCTGCCGGTTGAAATGGTCTGCATGGGCATGGCTGGCCAAAACATAAAAACATCCGGGACGCTCCAACAGCTCCCGGTGCAACACTCCTTCGTTCCCGGCAGCAGAATCCTCGTAATAATCGAAGATTACCGTCCATCCTTCGCCCAGCAGGGCGAAGCCGCTGTGATACAAATAAATCAATTCCATAAACGCTTATTTACCGATAGGCTGTACGTAGGCTCGTGTTACCTTATCAATTTCCAGAAACATGTAATTCACTTTTCCCGAATGAATCAGTGCTTCATTCTCCTGATAGATATGGGTAGCATACTCCTTCGATTTCTCGAACATGATTTCGGAAATCTTCTCCTGCGAGAGCCCCACAATGGTGGAGTCCAGCTTCTCTTCCGGGAAGAAATCGTCCAGGTTGATGTCACCGATGAGGGATGTCTCCAGGAAATGGATGTTGGAGTGAGAACGGTCCGTGTAATAACCCACAAACATGTGGCCCGGTACACGCACCAGGATAGGATTGATGTTGATGGCCTTCAGCAGCGAAGCGAACAGGGCACTGCCATCTACGCAATTGATCTGTGCCGACTCCAGAGCATCGTCGAAGGTACGTACCCGCTGCGTGAAGACCACGTTCGATGACAGGCTGCTGTTGGAAATCGAGCTGTAGCGGAAGCCGCGTTTCTGCAGCACATACCAAAGAGCATAGACCTGTCTGTCCACCAGCTTCGGGTCCTTGCTCTGATACCCCCAGAAGCGGTTGACAATCCGCGAATCGAGAGCCTCGCGCAGCACCTGACTGATTTTCGGATTATCCTCATTCACGTATGCGGCAAAGAACTTGCCGGTATCGTGGAACTTCATGCGGCTGTCTATGTAACCCAGCAGGCACTCGTTGATGCTCCGCATGGAAAAGGTATGTACACGGCTACCCAGCTCACGGCCGTTCAGGGTAGCCTGGACAGACACTCCCACGGGCATGGCCTGCACATTATCGAGCAAGGCCTGGTAATTCCACACGATATCCGGGAACACCAGATACTCCTTCCCCGCTTCGGGAAGAATAAATTCCGATACGGAACGGGCGAAGAAAGGAGTTTCGGCCACCTCTATCCGGAGTTTGCTGTTCGTCCCCCGATTCTTCACCTTAATGGCAATGCAGGACTTGGGATTCCCCAGGTATGTAGTGTCGGCCGGAACAATGATATCGGCATCGGTGGTCGCCGTGGAAAGGATGGTCACCGGAAATATGTTCCCTCCCAACTCGTTGGTGATTTCAAACCGGGAACCGAACGGCTCATACCTATATATAAAGGTTCCCACACACAGGATGATGATGAGCGCCAGCACCGCCGACACCAGTTTCCACCGGCTGGCGGGTATCAGCGCAGTCAAGTTCAGTTTCATGACAAATGGATTAGATGATACATAAAAAGTTGAAAACAGGGAGTCTGTACCGCCGGGCAGCACCTTTTCCCTATTTCCAACTCTTACAAATGTCTGTTCTTACCCGACAGTTATCTGACAGCGATACTTTCAATTTCTACCAGTACACCCTTCGGCAAAGCCTTTACAGCCACAGCCGAACGAGCCGGGAAATCGCCTTCGAAATAATTGGCATATACAGCATTCATTTCTGCGAACAAAGACATATCTGCCAGGAAGACAGTCGTCTTCACGATATGAGCTGTAGTCAGACCGGCTTCAGCCAATACATTCTTGATATTTTCGAACACCTGAGTGGTCTGTTCCTTGACGCCTCCTTCTACCACTTCGCCAGTAGCCGGATTAACGGGAATCTGGCCGGAAAGGAACACCATTCCATTCGCTTCAACTGCCTGGCTGTAAGGTCCGATGGCAGCAGGAGCCTTTTCTGTAAAGATTACTTTTTTCATGTCTGTCATTTTAATTGATGGAATTCTTTTTGCACGGCTAAATTAACACTTTTCTTTCAAACAGAAACAGAATTATGAAAAAAAAGCGGAAGAATCTGTTTTAGTATTCCAAAAAACACTATATTTGTACGCACAAAGGTAAAGCGGAGACAGATACGCTCCCTTACCGCATTCCAAATAATTCAATTTAAAATACATCAAATTAAATATTGTAATTATTGACGGATAACCAGACATTGTCCCGGCACGTTCGTGTACATACCTTGTCTGTGCGCCAATCAATTACATAATCTTTTTACAACATTATTATTATACTTATGTATAACATCATTCAACTAAATGACAAGGATTTATCTGAATTGCAGCAGATAGCCAAAGAGTTGGGCCTGGAAAAAACAGATTCTCTGCGCAAGGAAGAACTGGTTTACCGCATCCTGGATGAACAAGCCATCGTAGAGGCAACCAAGAAAACAGTAGCAGCTAAATCCGACGACAACCGCAAAGAGCCCCGCAAACGCTCACGTATCAGTGTTAAGAAAGAAGGGGACAAAGTCTATACAGCTACTAAAGACAAGGCACAAAAATTAGAGGCAAACACACCGGCCTTGCCGGCACCAATCCCCGTATTCAAAGAGGAAATCAACCCGGCAGAAGCCCCACAACCTGAAAACATACCGGCCGAGGAACCTGCTGCAGCACCAGCCGAAGCTACCGAAGACAAGCCGAAAGCCAAACGCGGCCGCAAACCGGGTTCGAAAAACAAGACAACCTCGGAAAAAGCAGCGAACGAGGAACAGGAAAAACCGGAAAAACCGGTTCCGGTACCCATCGACGACGATATGGAACTCCCTCCTCTTGACCTGTCCAACAGCGGCGATTTCATCCCCATCGAAGACCTTCCTTCTGAAAAATTCGAGATACCTTCGGAACTGATCGGAAAATTCGAGGCTACCAAAAAGGAAAATCCGATACCGAACCCTATTTCCAAGGAGAACAAGAACAACAAATACCAGCAGCGCCAGCAACGCTCCGGAAACAACCGGAACAAACAGGGACAGAACAACCAGCCGTATACCGCTTCGAACAACCAGAGCCAGGCCTCTTACACACAGCCCCAGACCCCGGCAGAAACAGAACCGGCCAAACCGGCAGAAAAGCCTTACGAGTTTGACGACATCCTGAAAGGAACCGGCGTTCTGGAAATCATGCCCGACGGATACGGATTCCTCCGGTCTTCCGACTACAACTACCTGTCTTCGCCGGACGACATCTACGTATCGCAGTCACAAATCAAACTATTCGGTCTCAAGACCGGCGATGTAGTGGAAGGAACCATCCGCCCGCCGAAAGAAGGCGAAAAATATTTCCCGCTCGTTAAAGTATTCAAGATAAACGGACTGGACCCGGCCGTAGTACGCGACCGTATTCCGTTCGACCACCTGACTCCGTTGTTCCCGGATGAGAAATTCCAGCTCTGCAAGGGATTCAACGACAACCTGTCGGCCCGTGTCGTAGACCTGTTCGCCCCCATCGGTAAAGGTCAGCGTGCCCTGATTGTAGCACAGCCGAAAACCGGTAAGACCATCCTGATGAAAGACATCGCCAATGCCATCGCAGCCAACCACCCGGAGGTGTACATGATTATGCTGCTGATTGACGAACGACCGGAAGAAGTAACAGATATGGCCCGCAGCGTCAATGCTGAAGTTATCGCCTCTACCTTCGACGAACCGGCAGAACGCCACGTCAAGATTGCGGGTATCGTTCTCGAAAAGGCCAAACGCATGGTGGAATGCGGACACGACGTGGTTATCTTCCTCGACTCCATCACCCGACTGGCCCGTGCCTACAACACCGTATCGCCGGCATCGGGCAAGGTACTTTCCGGTGGTGTGGACGCCAACGCCCTGCACAAACCGAAACGCTTCTTCGGAGCTGCCCGTAACATCGAAGGAGGAGGTTCACTGACCATCATCGCTACTGCCTTGATTGACACCGGTTCAAAAATGGACGAAGTCATCTTCGAAGAATTCAAGGGTACCGGTAACATGGAACTCCAACTGGACCGCAACCTCAGCAACAAGCGTATCTTCCCGGCTGTCAACATCGTGGCATCCAGCACCCGCCGCGACGACCTGCTGCTGGACAAGACCACGCTGGACCGCATGTGGGTACTGCGCAACTACCTGTCGGACATGAATCCGGTAGAAGCCATGACCGATGTGAAACAACGGCTGGAACGCACCAAAAACAACGAAGAATTCCTGATGAGCATGAACTCGTAACGAGTGCTCGTCGATACATTGCATAAAAAAAGCTCCGCGGAAACCCGTGGAGCTTTTTTTATGCCTTCACCTCGTGTCAGCAGAATCAGAAAGGAAGGTCATCCTGTTCGTTGCCGGCCGAAAAATCAGGAGCCGGAGCCGCATTCATCGGCGGGAACGGAGCCTCTACCGGCGGAACCCCCGCAGCCTGCGCGTTCGGGTTGACACGTTCTACCCGCCAGGCACGGATACTGTTGAACCAACGTCCCTGCCATTCGCGCGCATCAATATCGAAAGATACATTCAACTCTTCACCCATCTGGATATTGAACTGCTGTATCTTGTCTGCCCCAAACACATCAAAGCACATTCTGCGCGGATACTGGTCGTGTGTTTCGATGACATACTCTTGTACTTTCCATTCGTTACCGTTCCGTGAAACACCTCCACGAGGCTCAAGAACGGCAATTACTCTACCTGATAATTCCATAAGCTGTTATTTTAATTTGGTGACGAATTTACGGCTTTCTCAAGAAGTAAACTAATTTTTCATTCTTTTTTTGCAACCCATCCACAATCTTTTCGTAACTTTGGCAGTTAAATAGAGCCTCTGCGGATGGGCAGAGATTCGTCATTTGCAGACTAAAAAGAGAAAAATTTTAATATATCAGAACCATGAAGTTTATAGTTTCAAGTACATCGTTATTCAGCCATCTACAGGCTATCAGTCGTGTCATCAATTCTAAAAACTCATTGACTATCCTGGATTGCTTCCTGATTGAAATGCAGGACGGAACCTTATCCATGACCGCTTCCGACAACGAGACGACCCTGTCTACTTCCATCGAAGTCAGCGACTACGAAGGCGAAGGCTGTTTCGCCGTTTCATCCAAAACACTGCTGGAAGCCCTGAAGGAAATTCCGGAACAGCCGCTGAGTTTCCAGATAAACATGGACAATCTGGAAATCACGGTCGAGTATTTGAACGGTAAATACAGCATGATGGGACAAAACGCCGACGAATATCCGCAGGCTCCTTCGCTGGGCGACAACGCCGTACAGGTGACCATGGCTGCCGACACCCTGCTTGCCGGCGTAAACCGCTGTATCTTCGCCACAGCCGACGATGAACTCCGCCCGGTAATGAACGGTATCTACTTCGACATCACCACCGAAAGCATCACCCTGGTAGCTTCGGACGGACATAAGCTGGTACGCAACAAGACTTTCATGGCCCGGGGAGACGAGAAAGCGGCGTTCATCCTGCCGAAAAAACCGGCCAACCTGCTGAAAAACCTGCTCCCGAAAGAAGAAGGAGACGTACAGATAGGCTTCGACGACAAGAATGCCATGTTCACGATGGAGAATTACCGGATGGTATGCCGACTCATTGAAGGACGCTACCCGAACTACAACTCCGTGATTCCTTCGAACAACCCGCACAAAGCGATCGTAGACCGGGGCAGCTTCATCAGTGCCCTGCGCCGTGTATCTGTCTTCTCGTCACAGGCCAGCAGCCTGATTAAGTTGAGCCTGTCTGAAAACCAAATGAAGATTTCGGCCCAGGACATCGACTTCTCTACCTCGGCCGAAGAAACACTGGCCTGTCAATACGACGGAACCAACATGAGCATCGGCTTCAAGTCTTCTTTCCTGATTGACATCCTGAACAACATCGCCGCACAAGAAGTCATCATCGAACTGGCAGACCCGTCACGCGCCGGTGTCATCGTACCAGAACAGCAGGAAGATAACGAAGACCTGCTGATGTTGCTGATGCCGATGATGCTGAACGATTAATCATATATACAAAAACCATGAAACTGAATCTGAAGAACCCACTGGTATTTTTCGACCTGGAAACTACCGGAACCAATATCAATACAGACCGTATCGTAGAAATCTGTTACCTGAAAGTCTACCCGAAC
Organism: Phocaeicola barnesiae DSM 18169 = JCM 13652; assembly: GCF_000374585.1. GTDB lineage: Bacteria > Bacteroidota > Bacteroidia > Bacteroidales > Bacteroidaceae > Phocaeicola > Phocaeicola barnesiae. The sequence goes on along the minus strand of NZ_KB894644.1, from coordinate 200,118 downwards.
GGAAACGAAGAAAGCAAGACCATGCGCATCAACCCGGAAATGCACATTCCGGAAGCATCGTCGGCCATCCACGGCATCTTTGACAAAGATGTAGCCGACTGCCCGACCTTCAAGGAAGTGGCCAAGGACATAGCCAAGGACCTGGAAGGCGCCGACATCGCCGGATTCAATTCCAACCGTTTCGATGTACCTGTCCTGGTAGAAGAATTTCTGCGTGCCGGCATCGACATCGACCTGACCCGACGCAAGTTTGTCGATGTACAGGTGATTTACCACAAGCTGGAGCAACGGACACTCTCTGCCGCCTATAAGTTCTACTGCGGCAAGAATCTGGAAGACGCACATACCGCCGAAGCCGACACCCGCGCCACCTACGAGGTACTGAAAGCACAGCTGGACCACTATCCGGATGTGCTCGAAAACGACATCAACTTCCTCTGCGAATACTCCAGCTATTCCAAGAACGTGGACTTCGCCGGACGTATCGTATACGACGAAAAAGGAGTGGAGGTCTTCAACTTCGGGAAATACAAAGGTATGCCTGTATCGGAAGTCCTCCAGCGGGACCCGGGTTATTACGGCTGGATACTGAACGGCGACTTTACTCTGAATACCAAAAATGTTTTGACAAAAATCAGACTGCGTGAAAGCAGCCTGGTAAAATAAGCTATGATAAAAGGAAAGAAAATCGTATTGGGGATTACCGGCAGTATAGCTGCCTACAAGGCTGCTGTACTGACACGGGGCCTCATCAAGAAAGGAGCGGAAGTGCAGATTGTCATCACACCGGCAGGCAAGGAATTCATTACGCCGGTCACCCTCTCTGCCCTGACCAGCAAACCGGTCATCAGCGAATTCTTCGCCCAGCGGGACGGTACGTGGCACAGTCACGTGGATTTGGGCCTGTGGGCAGATGTCATGCTGATAGCTCCTGCCACGGCCTCTACCATCGGCAAGATGGCTCACGGCATTGCCGACAACATGCTCATCACCACCTACCTTTCCATGAAAGCGCCGGTCTTCATCGCACCGGCCATGGACCTGGACATGTTCGCCCACCCGGCTACCCAGCATAACCTCGATATCCTGCGCTCGTATGGCAACCACATCATCGAACCGGCATCGGGCGAACTGGCAAGCCACCTGGTAGGAAAAGGACGCATGGAGGAACCGGAAAGAATCATCGAAGAACTGGAAGCCTTTTTCGAACGGCAACAGCAACTGAACGGCAAGAAGATTCTGATTACAGCCGGGCCCACGTATGAGAAGATTGACCCGGTACGGTTCATCGGCAACTACTCCTCCGGCAAAATGGGGTACGCCCTGGCCGAAGTCTGTGCCGAACGGGGAGCCGAAGTGACTCTGGTGAGCGGACCGGTCAACCTGAAAGTCACCCACCCGAACATCCACCGCATCGATGTGGAAAGCGCGGAACAGATGTATGAAGCTGCCGTTTCGGCCTATGCGGACGCCGATGCCGGTATTCTCTGTGCGGCAGTAGCCGATTTCACCCCAGAAACCGTTGCCGGACAGAAAATCAAGCGCGAGAAGGACGACCTGGTACTCCGGCTGAAACCGACCCACGACATCGCCGCCGCCCTGGGAAAACAGAAACAGGCGCACCAGAAACTGGTAGGCTTCGCCTTGGAAACTACCGATGAGGTAGCCCACGCACAGGACAAGCTGAACCGGAAGAACTTCGACTTCATCGTGCTCAACTCTCTGAACGACAAAGGAGCCGGATTCCGTTGCGATACCAACAAAATCACCATTATCGACCGTCAGGCAACTACCCCTTACCCACTGAAGGAGAAAAAGGAAGTGGCTTGCGACATCATCGACCGGTTGACAACCCTATTCAGTTGAGACACATTCAAAGAAAAAAGTTATGCTACAGGCTATCTATATACAGAACTACGCACTGATTGACAAACTGGACATTGACTTTACACCGGGCTTTTCGGTCATTACCGGCGAGACCGGTGCCGGAAAATCCATCATTCTGGGAGCCATCGGACTGCTGCTGGGCCAGCGGGCCGACGTAAAAGCCATCAAGAACGGCGCGACCAAGTGTATCGTCGAAGCCCGGTTCCGGATAGCGACCTACGGACTGGAAGACTTCTTTGCCGAGAACGACATCGAATACGACGAAGAGGAATGCATCATCCGGCGGGAAGTATCTGCCAACGGGAAAAGCCGCGCCTTCATCAATGATACGCCGGCTTCGCTGTCGCAGATGAAGATACTGGGCGAAAAACTGATTGACGTACACAGTCAGCACCAGAACCTGCTGCTCAACAAAGAAGGGTTCCAGCTGAACATTCTGGACATCCTGGCGCAGGATGAAAAGGAACTGTCCGACTATCAGAAAAGCTACCGGGAATACAGGCAGGTATGTCACGACCTGGAAGATTTTATTGTTCAGGCCGAAAAGAGCCGGCAGGATGAAGATTACCTCCGCTTCCAGCTGGAACAACTGGAAGAAGCCAACCTGCAGGCCGGCGAACAGGTTTCGCTGGAACAGGAGGCGGAAACGCTCAGCCATGCGGAAGACATCCTGGCCGGGCTATATAAGGCCGGACAACTGATGGACGGTGACGAGAACGGAACGCTGGCCCTGACCAAAGAATGTATACAGACTTTACAAAACGTATCGAAGGTATACCCTCCGGCCCAGGAATGGCTGGAACGTCTGGACAGTTGCTACATCGAGTTGAAGGACCTGGCCCGCGAAATTTCCGGCAGCCAGGAAGCCGTGGAGTTCAATCCGGCCCGGCTGGATTTCGTGAACGAACGACTGAATCTCATCTATACCCTGCAGCAGAAACACCACGTCAAGTCTGTAGAGGAACTGATAGCCCTCACAGCCGACTATCGGATGCGTCTGGACGCCATCACGTCTTTCGACGAACGGATAGCCGCCCTACGGAACAGGCAGCAGGAACTGTATCAGACTGTACTGCAGAAAGCGGAAGTCCTGACCGAAGTCCGTACCCGAAGCGCCCGCTACATTGAAAGCCAGATGGAATCGCTGCTGGTACCGCTGGGAATGCCCAATGTACGCTTCGCCGTAGAACTGAGTCCACGCAAGGAACCCGATGCCAAAGGTATGGACAGTGTCACTTTCCTGTTCTCTGCCAACAAGAACGGCACGCTCCAGAACGTGGCCTCCATCGCTTCGGGAGGTGAAATCGCCCGTGTCATGCTCTCGCTGAAAGCCATGATAGCCGGAGCGGTGAAACTGCCTACCATCATTTTCGATGAAATCGATACCGGAGTATCCGGCTCCATCGCCGAAAAGATGGCACTCATCATGCAGGACATGGGACGCCAGAACCGGCAGGTCATCAGCATCACCCATTTGCCGCAGATTGCCGCACGGGGTATTGCCCACTACAAGGTATACAAGGAAGATACCGAAACCGGTACAAACAGCCACATCCGACGGCTTTCCGATGAAGAACGTGTGCAGGAAATCGCCCACATGCTGAGCGGAGCTACCCTGACCGAAGCCGCCATGAACAATGCACGGGCACTGTTAGGATACAGTCAGCCCCAATCTTAACCCCAATAAAAAAAGATTATGTTTGAAAAGAATGAAATGATATTCGGCGTCAGAGCCGTCATCGAAGCCATACAGGCCGGTAAAGAAATAGACAAGGTATTAGTCAAGAAAGACATCCAGAGCGATTTGTCGAAAGAACTGTTCGCCACCTTGAAAGATACCTTCATCCCGGTACAGCGGGTTCCCGTAGAACGCATCAACCGTATTACTAAAAAAAATCACCAGGGAGTCGTGGCGTTCATCTCCCCGATTACTTACCAACGCACGGAAGACATCGTTCCTTTCCTGTTTGAACAGGGCAAGAACCCGTTGCTGATTCTGCTGGACGGCGTGACCGATGTACGTAACTTCGGAGCCATCGCCCGTACCTGCGAATGTGCCGGTGTAGATGCCATCATCCTGCCTTCCAAAAACAGTGTAAGCGTAAACGCCGATGCCATCAAGACCTCGGCCGGTGCCCTCCATACCCTGCCGGTATGCCGCGAGAACAACATCACACAGACTATCCGTTTCCTGAAAGACAGCGGATTCAAGATTGTGGCTGCTACCGAAAAAGGAGATTACGACTACACCAAGGCCGACTATCAGGGACCGACCTGCATCATCATGGGTGCCGAAGACACCGGCGTTCCTTACGAACACCTGGCGCTTTGCGACGAATGGATAAAGATACCACTGTTCAGTACCATTGAATCACTGAACGTATCGGTGGCTGCCGGTATCCTGATTTATGAAGCAGTCAAACAACGTGGATTTTCCAACGAAGAATAACCCAACACCAACGAACTCCTATGAAACGAACCATTTTATTACTCGCTTGCGGATTTGCTCTCCAGGTTGGTATGGCCCAGGAGTTACCCAAATGGGCCGGTAAAGCCAAAAAATCCGTATTTTCTGTCATTACATACAGCGCAGACAACAAGATTCTGAATACCGGAAACGGATTCTATATCAACACCGACGGAACCGCCGTATCCGACTATTCCCTCTTCAAGGGAGCCGACCATGCGGTGATAGTCACTGCCGACGGTAAAGAACTGCCCGTCACTTCCATTTTGGGAGCCAACGACATGTACGATGTCATCAAATTCCAGACTACCGTCGACAAGAAGACGGAAGCCCTTCAACCTGCCTCACAAGGAGCAAAGGTAGGCGAAACCGTTTACCTGCTTCCGTATTCCACCCAGAAAGCCGCTACCGGACAGAACGGTACCGTAGCCCGGGTAGATACCATCGATAACTCGTTCTACTACACCCTGAACATGCAGACCACCGAAAAGACGGTCAGTTGTCCGGTCATGAACGGTAACGGCGAAGTCATCGGGCTCATCCAGAAGAATGCGGATGCGGAAAGCAAGGAAAGTTATGCCATCGGAATCGGCTACGCTCAGGGATTGAGCATCAACGCGCTCTCCGGAAACGACTATACCTTGAACAGTATCGGCATCAAGAAAGGACTTCCAGCCGATGAATCCCAAGCACTGGTCTACCTGTATGTTTCCTCTACCCAAAAGACACCCGAAGAATACCTGGCACTGCTGAATGATTTCATCAGCCAGTACCCGAACAATGCGGAAGGTTACCTGCGCCGGGCTACTTTTTACCTGGGCACCGAAGACGCTTCGAAAGCCCCGTTGGCCGAAGAAGATATCAAACGCATGTTTGAAGTATCCGAAAACCAGGCAGAAGCTCATTATAACTTTGCCAAACTGTTATACAACTACAACATTGGCTTAGGCGACAAACAGGGTTACAGCAACTGGAACCTGGACAAAGCCTTGGAAGAGATCAACCAGGCACTCGCTTCGGATGCACAGGGACTCTACTATCAGGTACAGGGAGACATTTATTTTGCCCAGCAGAAATATGCCGAAGCAGCTGCCAGTTATGAAGCCCTAAGCCGCACACCGGTGGGCTCGGCTGCCAGCTATTACTCTGCGGCCAAAGCCAAGGAGCTGATGCCGGAGCCAAACTATGGAGAAATCATCGCCCTGATGGATAGTGCCGTAGCCAAATACAACCAGCCTTACGGTCAGGAAGCGGCTGCTTTCCTGTTTGAACGTGGACGTTTCAAGGCTGCAGCCGGAAAACACCGCGAAGCCGTAACCGACTATACCGCTTTTTATGATGCCATGCTGGGACAGGTCAATGCCGAGTTCTATTATATCCGCGAACAGTCTGAAGTACAGGGGCGCATGTACCAGCAAGCTATCAATGACATCAACAAAGCTGTGGAACTGGAACCGAAGAACGTGGAATATTGGGTGGAAAAAGGAGGTGTCCACATGCGTGTCAATCAGATAGACGAAGCCATCAAAGCACTCCAACAAGCCCTCACGCTGGATAGCCAGAGTGCTGCCGCCTACCGTATGCTAGGCTATTGCCAGGTTCAACAGAACAAGAAAAAGGAAGGACTGGCAAATCTTCAGAAGGCGAAGGAACTGGGAGATACCGTAGCCGAAAGCCTGATTCAGAAATACAGCAAATAAGCAACAACATTCTTCATTCTCAATACATGCATGACTGGAAACGGTCATGCATGTTTTCGTTTATACCGACTGGCACTGCATTAAAAATCATATAACAAATCTAAAATAAGCCGAAACCGGAAAGAAATCGGAACGCTCGATTGTTTCTATGCAAGAAAAATCAAGACAAAAGAACAACTTACCCGAAAATAACGTACATTTATAGCAATGAACTGAAACACTTATTTCTATGAAAAGACTTGGAATCCTCTCAACGGCCGTCCTCCTCTTCCTGGCAGGTTGCGGCACTGTTCCCCTGACCGGGCGTCAACAACTGCTTCTGGTTTCCGACCAGGACGTTTTGTCTTCCAGTCTGACTCAATACAAGGAATACATGCAGGAAGCTACCCGTTCTACCTCCACGACTCAGTCGGCCATGGTCACCCGAGTAGGGAAAAAACTTGCGGCAGCCACCGAAACTTATCTGAGGCAGAACGGACTTTCCTCCGAAATCAGCAACTTCGCATGGGAATTCAATCTGGTTAAGAATGACGAAGTGAATGCGTTCTGTATGCCGGGAGGCAAGATTGTGGTGTACGAAGGGCTGATGAAACTGGTGTCCTCGGACGATGAACTGGCTGTAGTGTTGGGACATGAAATTGCCCATGCCGTAGCCAAACATAGCAACGAACGCATCAGCCAGCAACTGCTGGCCCAATACGGTGCCCAATTGCTGAGCAAAGGCCTGGAAAACAAAAGTACCGCCATCCAGACCGTTGCCGGACAAGTATACGGCATCGGTACCCAATACGGTGTTGTACTCCCCTTCTCCCGCAAACACGAGACGGAAGCCGATTACATGGGACTGGTACTGATGACCATTGCCGGATACAACCCGGACAAGGCCGTCACTTTCTGGCAGAAGATGGCAGCCAACGGTCAAGGCAGTGTACCGGAATTCATGAGTACACACCCCAGTGACAGCCGCCGAATCAGCGACATCCAGAAGGCCCTGCCAGAAATCAAGGCCAAATACTGACACAAAAAATCCGTATCGGAAACCTGTATACCAGCGTCCCGATACGGATTTTTCATGAACCGATAACTCCCTTTTCCTACTCTCCGAATAACGTACAGACCGAAGCCTGGCTTACCTGAATCAAATCGGCCGGAGCCAATTTGACCTGCAGTCCCCGCACACCGGCACTGACATAGATGAACGGGAAATCCATACAAGTATGATGAATATAAGTAGGGAAATGTTTCTTCATGCCGATGGGAGAACAGCCTCCACGGATATATCCGGTCAACGGCAGCAGTTCCTTCATCGGAATCAGGTCACATTTCTTGTTGCCCGAAACTTTGGATGCCATCTTCAAATCCACTTCATGTTCGCCCGGTATGATACAGACAAAATAACCGGACTTGTCGCCGTGCAGGACCAGCGTCTTAAATACCTGCTCGATATTCTCTCCCAGGCTGGCCGCCACATGTACACAACTCAAATCATTTTCGTCCACCTCATACGGAACCAGTTCGTATGCTATCTTATCCTTGTCCAGCAGCCGTGCTGCATTGGTCTTCGCAATCTTTTCTTTTGCCATAATCCTTTTATCCTTTATCTGTTGTTGAATTTCCGACACCTTACCCTCATTTGCCGGACTGAGCCAGTTCTTCGCGGACAAACTTCGGGGTATAGCCTTCCGTAGACTGCGCCACCTGTTCCGGAGTTCCGCAAGCCAGCAACCGACCTCCGCCTTTTCCTCCTTCGGGCCCCATATCGATAATGTAATCGGCCATCTTGATGACATCCAGGTTATGCTCGATGACAATAACCGTATTTCCTTTGGCCACCAGACGTTCCAGTACATTCATCAAGACCCGGATATCTTCAAAATGAAGTCCGGTGGTCGGCTCATCCAGGATATAGACAGTCTTGCCCGTATCGCGCTTAGCCAATTCGGTAGCCAGTTTGACACGTTGGCTTTCCCCACCCGACAATGTCGTAGAAGGCTGTCCCAGTTTGATGTATCCCAATCCGACTTCCTGCAACACCTTAATCTTGTTCAGAATCTGCGGTACATTCTCGAAGAACTCCACAGCCCGGTTGATGGTCATATCCAGTACATCGGCAATGGATTTTCCTTTGTAGCGCACTTCCAGTGTCTCACGGTTGTAACGCTTTCCGTGGCACACCTCACAAGGCACCAGTACATCCGGCAGAAAATTCATTTCAATCACCTTGTAACCGTTTCCGCCACAGGTTTCACAGCGTCCACCCGCTACATTGAACGAGAAACGTCCCGGCTTGTAACCCCGGATTTTCGCCTCGGGCAATCCGACAAACAGATTCCGGATATCCGAGAAGACGCCCGTATAGGTCGCCGGATTCGAACGCGGAGTACGCCCCAACGGAGACTGGTCCACATTCACAACCTTATCGATGTATTCCAACCCCTCGATGCTGTCGTATGGCAACGGGTCCTGTAGCGAACGGTAGAAATGCTGCGACAGGATAGGCTGAAGTGTATCGTTTATCAGCGTTGATTTTCCACTACCGGAAACTCCAGTCACACAAATCAACGTACCTAACGGAAATTCTACATCCACTCCTTTCAAGTTGTTTCCTCTCGCCCCCTTCAACCACAGTGAATGTCCGTTACCCGGACGGCGTTCGGCCGGAATCTCAATTTTCATCTCCCCGTTCAGGTATTGCGAAGTCAGCGTATGGGTCCGTAACATCTCTTCCGGCGTTCCGGCGAAGACCACTTCTCCTCCCAACCGGCCGGCTTTCGGCCCCATATCCACCACATAATCAGCGGCCAGCATCATGTCCTTGTCATGTTCCACCACGATTACCGTATTACCCAAATCACGCAGTTCCTTCAATGAGTTGATGAGCCGGATATTGTCCCGCTGATGCAACCCGATGCTGGGTTCATCCAGAATGTAAAGCACATTCACCAGCTGCGAACCTATCTGAGTAGCCAGGCGGATACGCTGGCTTTCCCCCCCCGACAGACTGACTGAAGAACGGTTCAAAGACAGATAATCCAGCCCCACATCCAGCAGGAACTTCAACCGCGAACGGATTTCCTTCAGGATTTCCGTTGCGATGAGACGCTGCTTCTCCTCCAGATGAGGCTCCACTTGCTGCAACCACTCATACAGTTCGCTGATATCCATCGAAGCCAGTTCATAGATATTCTTATCGTGTATACGGAAATGAAGCGCCTCCTTATTCAGACGCGCCCCTTTACATTCCGGGCAGACATCGGTCTTGGCAAACTGTTCCGCCCATTTTTGTGCCGTTGCCGAAGCATCCTTCTCCTGCATCAGCTGAATATATTTCACGATGCCTTCGTAGGTCACAAAATAATCGGAAGTCGTATGAATTAACGAGCTCTTGATTTTCAGCCGTTCATCACATCCGTACAGGATTTCGTTGATGACATCTTCCGGCAGCTCGCTTACAGGAGTCTTCAAGGTGGCATCGTACCGCTCCAGCAAAGCATCAATCTGCCAGAATATCATGGAGTTCTTATACTTGCCCAACGGAGCAACCGCTCCTTCGTAGACCGATAGCGACCGGTCCGGTATCACCTTATCCACATCAATCAGGTTGACATATCCCAATCCCTTGCAGCGTGGACAAGCCCCTTGAGGAGAGTTAAACGAGAAGTTATGCGGAGCCGGTTCACGGTAAGAAAGTCCGGTTACCGGACACATAAGGCGTTTGCTGTAATGACGTACACTCTCTGTCTGCGCATCCAGTATCATCAGCAGGCCATCGCCTTGGGTCATAGCTGTCGCCACACTCTGCTTGAGCCTTTTCTCCTCCTTCTCGGTCACCACTGTCTTGTCTATCACCACTTCAATGTCGTGATTCTTGTAGCGGTCCAGCTTCATGCCGTGTACGATTTCACGGATCTCACCGTCCACCCGCACATACAGATACCCTTTCTTCCGTACCTGTTCGAACAACTCCTTGTAATGTCCCTTTCGGGTACGTACCAGTGGAGCCAGGATATAGATACGGTGACCTTTGTAGTCCCGATGTATCAGTTCCAGAATCTTATCTTCGGTATACTTCACCATCCGCTCGCCGGACAAATACGAATAAGCCACTCCGGCACGGGCAAAAAGCAGACGCAGGTAGTCATAAATTTCAGTGGTAGTACCTACTGTAGACCGTGGATTCTTATTCGTGGTTTTCTGCTCGATGGAAATGACCGGGCTTAACCCTGTTATCTGGTCTACATCGGGACGTTCCATACCGCCCAGGAAATTACGGGCATAGGCCGAGAATGTCTCGATATACCGCCGTTGTCCCTCTGCAAAAATCGTATCGAATGCCAACGAAGACTTTCCGCTTCCACTCAGTCCGGTAATGACCGTCAGACTGTCACGCGGTATCTCTACATCGATGTTTTTCAGGTTATGGACACGTGCTCCCTGTATGTTTATGGTTTCTTTTCCTTCTGTCATAACTTAATATATCACTGATATTTTGCAAAGATAATGCTTTTTTGTACTTTTGCCACTCAACCAAGAGGAAGAATAAAAAATGAAATTCATTCACACGATTTGTCTTTCGCTGATTTTATCGGCAAGTTCATTTTATACAGGAATATCTGCCCAGACTGCGGACAGCTATTTCCTACATACCGTTTCCAAAGGCCAGAGCCTTTATTCCATCGCCAACATGTATGACACTACGGTAGATGAGATTGTACGTTTGAACCCGGGAAGCGACTCCCAAATCAATACCGGACAAACCCTGAAGATTCCACAGAAACAAAAGACAGCAGGTACCGACCGATCCAAGTCCTTCCACACCATCCAACCCGGTGAAACCCTTTACCAGCTGACCGTCAAATACAAAGTCTCAGCCAAAGACATCTGCGCCGCTAATCCCGGACTGAGTGCCAGCAACTTCAGAATCGGTCAGGTAATCGTTATTCCTGCCGGCTCCACAACGACAGAGACAGCACAGTCATCGCCGGAACAGTCGGCTACGAATAAAAAGAAACAGACCTGGAAAGAAATGCACAAGGTAGAGCGGAAAGAAACCATCTTCAGCATCAGCCAGGAATACGGTATCACCCAAGAGGAACTGATTGCGGCCAATCCTGAACTCCGTACACAGAAACTGAAAAAAGGAATGTTCCTGTTTATTCCTTATCCGAAAACCGAAACACAGGAAAAGACACCGGCTACTCCTACAACAGTTCCTACCAACGAAGAACTATTCAGCGAAAGCCAGTTCGAACGGAAAAGCATTCATACGATCAAAGCCGCCATACTACTCCCCTTCATGATTGGAACAGACAACAAAGACGAACAACAACGTATGACCGAATATTATGAAGGAGTGCTGCTTGCTCTTAACGAACTGAAAGCACAGAACGTATCGGTAGACCTTTATACGTATGACACCAAAGGAAACACAGCTACACTCAATGGGATTCTGAACAAAGGAGAACTGAAGAACATGGATATCATCATCGGAGGTGTACGGACTGCCAATATCAAGTTGCTGGCCGACTATGCCGCCAAAAACAATATCCGACTGGTTGTCCCGTTTGCCAATAAAGTAGATCAGGTATTCAATAATCCGAACATTTATCAGGTCAACACCCCTCAGTCTTATCTGTATTCCGAAGCTTATGAACATTTCATCCGTAAATTCAAAGGAATGAATGTCATTTTCCTCGATACGAATAACGGAGACAAGGATAAGAATGAATTTATCAGTGGATTGAAAAAGGAGCTGAAAGACAACCGTTTCACCTACAGTCAGGTAAACATCAACACCCAGACGCCACCCGAGAAACTGATAGCAGCCATGGATACCCTTTCCGAAAGTATCTTTATTCCGGTATCGGGAAAGAACTCTGCTTTGGCTCAGATTTTCCCGACCTTATTACAGGTACGCCGCAGTCATCCTAATATTCAGATGCATCTGTTCGGTTATCCAGAATGGCAGACCTATACACAGGAATATCTCTCCAACTTCTACGAGCTGGATACCTATTTTTATTCTTCATTCTATACCAACAATCTGTTCCCTGCTGCCGTACAGTTCAGCAAGAATTACCGTAACTGGTATGGAAAAGAAATGGCTAACTCTTATCCCAAATATGGCATGTTAGGATATGATACTGCCTATTTCTTCCTGAAAGGACTGGCTCAGCAAGGCAACAAGCTGGAAGACAACCTCGACCGGATATCAGTTACTCCGATACAGACCGGATTCAAGTTCCAGCGGGTAAACAACTGGGGCGGATTCATCAACCAGAAAGTGTTCTTCGTTCACTTCACCAAAGATTATGAACTGATAAAAATGGATTTCGAATGATGAAAAAATACCTCCTTTTAGGATTGACACTGTTTCTTTGCCTGGCAGTACAACCTGTCATGGCTCAGTTACAGGATGAGCGCCACAATTTTTCCATCGGCGTGAATGGTGGAGTCAACATCAGTTCTGTGAGTTTCATGCCCCGCATCAGAGAGGGGAAACAGATAGGCCCGTCCTTCGGATTGACAGCACGCTATATCTCTGAAAAATATTTCAGCATGATTTGTGGCATTCAGATGGAGCTGAACTATTCCCAGCGTGGATGGAAAGAAGTATACGAAGATGAAACGGGAGATACCTATCACCGTGCCATGAACTACCTGGAACTTCCGATTCTTGCCCACCTGGCCTTTGGCAAAGATGAAGGAAACGGACTGCGATTCATAGTCAACCTGGGACCACAGTTCGGCTATCTGCTCAACGAGAAAGAGACTTTCAACTGGGCCTCCGAACGCACCGGTGAACAATATGGGAAGATGGCCGACCGGAAACTCGACTATGGTATCGTAGGCGGAGGAGGTGTAGAAATCCGGACTGGTATCGGACACTTCCTGATAGAAGCCCGTTATTATTACGGATTGAGCGATTTTTACAACAACTCGAAGAAAGATTATTTCGAACGTTCCGGACACTCTTACATCGCAGGACGTGTGACCTACCTGTTCGACTTGAAAAAATAACATCCACTTAAAACAAATTATAGTACATGAAACTGATATCTTGGAACGTGAACGGACTGCGCGCCTGCTGCGACAAAGGCTTCCGCGACGCTTTTCTGTCACTCGATGCTGATTTTTTCTGCCTGCAGGAAACTAAGATGCAGGAAGGCCAACTGGATTTAGCGTTCGACGGCTACTCATCCTACTGGAATTATGCCGAAAAGAAAGGATATTCCGGAACCGCCATCTTCACACGTCACCAACCGCTATCTGTAAGCTACGGTCTGGGAATCGATGAACACGACCACGAAGGACGTGTCATCACCCTGGAAATGGAACAGTTCTATCTGGTAACCGTTTATACCCCCAACTCACAGGACGGCCTGAAACGCCTGGACTACCGCATGACCTGGGACGATGATTTCCGCAACTACCTGCAGGAACTGGACCGGAAAAAGCCAGTACTGGTATGCGGCGACTTGAACGTAGCCCATCAGGAAATTGACCTGAAGAACCCGAAGACCAACCGGATGAATGCCGGCTTCACCGACCAGGAACGCGGAAAATTCCAACAACTGCTGGATGCCGGCTTCGTAGACACCTTCCGCCATTTCTATCCAACCCAGGAAGGCATTTATTCCTGGTGGTCATACCGCTTCAAGGCCCGCGAGAAGAATGCCGGATGGCGTATCGATTACTTTCTGGCTTCCGAACGCCTGAAGCCTCAACTGGAAGGTGCACGCATCCACACAGAAATCTTCGGTTCCGACCATTGTCCGGTAGAAGTTACGGTTCATTTCTAAACCTCCCTCCTATCCGATGAAGAACAGTGGTTTCACCTTGAAAAAACGTCTGAAGAGTTTCCGCTATGCATGGCACGGCATCGGACTGCTTATACGCTACGAACACAATGCCTGGATTCATACCTTCGCCGCGGTTTGCGTCATCGTAGCCGGTTGTCTGACCGGACTTTCAGCCACCGAATGGATAGCGGTCACTTTTGCCATCGGCAGTGTACTGGCTGCCGAAGCCTTCAATTCTGCCATCGAAGCCCTGGCCGACCGTGTGAATGAATCGTACGACGAAGCCATTAAGCGGGCCAAAGACCTGGCTTCAGGAGCTGTCTTACTACTGGCCATCGCTGCGGCCGTAGTAGGACTTATTATCTTTGTACCGAAACTGTTCCCGGTTTCACTATAAACTTACCACATGAAGAAACTGTTATTGTCGCTAATCATCTTCAGTTGCTGCTGCTCCGCAGTCTACGGTCAGGAACTGCAAGTATCCGGTAGTCGGAAAGCGGTCCGCACTTCGGGCGATGTAGGTGCTGTCCTGCTGCCTGTAGCCGGGCTAACAGCCATTTTAATAGAAAAAGACTGGGAAGGTCTTAAACAAGGGGTCTTTTCCGGCGCGACTACGCTGGGTGTCACTTTTGCGTTGAAGTACCTGGTCAAAAAGGAACGGCCAGACCACAGTGATTTCCACTCTTTCCCTTCGATGCATACCTCGGTATCATTCACTGCCGCCGCCTTCATCCAGCGACGTTACGGATGGAAATGGGGAATTCCGGCTTATGTAGTCTCTACGTATGTCGGCTGGAGCCGGGTGTACGGTAAAAAGCACGACTGGATAGATGTAGCTACCGGTGCCCTTATCGGTACAGCCAGCTCATACATCTTCACCCGTCCCTTCGCCCGTAAACACGACCTTACCCTGAGCCCGATAGCCGGCGACGGGCACTGCGGAATCTACGCTTCCCTGAAATTCTAGTTATCCCGCACTCGTTTCAAACAAGCTCCATTCTCACCATAGACAAACAAATAAAGCGCCTCACAAGAGACGCTTTATTCTTTATCCGGAGCCCAAACCGGGCAGGCTTAATCAATTGAAATAATACAGGAATGTAGCGATACCTTCCAAAGCCTTTTTCTTCTGGTCCTTGATTTCAATCGAGAACTTGATTTCAGCTTTAGCTACACCACGCAAGTTGACCAACGAATGCAAATCGGCTGTCAGACGAACGCTCTGTCCCGACAAGACGGCCTGACCGAACTTCATCTTATCCATCCCGTAGTTCACCATCATCTTCAGGTTATTCACTTCAATGATCTGATTCCAAAGGTAAGGAAGAAGTGACAGGGTAAGATAACCGTGTACAATGGTACTCTTGAACGGACTTTCTACTTTGGCACGTTCCGTATCCACATGAATCCACTGATGGTCGAGAGTTGCATCCGCAAACAGGTTGATGCGTTCCTGCGGAATCTCCAACCAATCAGAAATGCCGATTTGCTGGCCTACTAGCTTTTCAAACTCTTCGTACGAGTTGATGATAACTTTACTCATATCTATCTCTTAAAATAAACGAAATGCTTTATATCGAGACAAATTTAAGTAAAATTCCGCACAAAAAGATTATTTATTTTAAAAAAGTATACACAATTCCGAAAAATGTGCAATAAATTCCGACTTTTCTGAAGCTATCAACCTTTCAGGCCGAACTTTTCCAGGTCTTCGTCCGCCGAAGTAATACCACCGATACCGAAATTCTCGACCAGTACCTTGACAACACCCGGCGAAAGGAAAGCAGGCAAAGTAGGTCCCAGGTGAATCTGCTTCACCCCCAGACTCAGTAAAGCCAACAGTACAATCACTGCTTTCTGCTCATACCAGGCAATGTTGTATACGATAGGCAACTCATTGATATCATTCAAGCCGAACACTTCCTTCAGCTTCAAGGCTATGAGTGCCAACGAGTAACTGTCATTACACTGTCCGGCATCCAACACCCGGGGGATACCGTTGATATCACCCAAAGGCAACTTGTTGTATTTGTATTTGGCACAACCTGCTGTCAGAATAACCGTATCCTGTGGCAACGCCTTGGCAAATTCAGTATAGTAATCACGGCTTTTCATCCGTCCGTCACAACCAGCCATGACGATAAACTTACGGATAGCTCCACTTTTCACCGCACCGACTACCGCATCGGCCAATTGAAGCACCTGATTGTGCGCAAATCCACCTATCAGTTCACCGGTTTCCAGTTCTGTGGGGGGCTCACACTGATGTGCCAGTGCTATCACCTCCGAGAAGTCCTTGCGTCCGTTGGCATCTGTTTCCAGGTGACGACATCCCGGATAACCGGTTGAATTACCGGTAAACATACGTTCCTTATAAGCAGCATTCTCCAAGGGCGGCACAATACAGTTGGTAGTGAAGACAATCGGTCCGTTGAATGCGGCAAACTCTTCACGCTGCTTCCACCAGGCATTCCCATAGTTCCCTACAAAATGCTTGTATTTCTTGAAAGCCGGGTAATAATGTGCCGGCAGCATCTCGCTGTGCGTATAGACATCGATGCCGGTACCTTCTGTCTGTTCCAACAAGTCTTCCAGGTCACGCAGGTCGTGACCGCTAATCAAGATACCCGGCCGTTTTCCTACACCGATATTTACCCGTGTCATTTCCGGATGACCGTAACGCCCCGTATTGGCTGCGTCCAGCAAAGCCATGGTCTGTACCCCAACCTCACCGGTACGGAGCACCAAAGCAACCAGTTCATCGGCCGACAACGAATCGGCCGTGATGCGGGCCAGCGCTTCCTGCATGAACGTATGTATCGACTCGTCGGAATGCCCCAAACGCATAGCGTGTTCGTGATAAGCCGCCATTCCTTTCAGTCCGTACACCAGCAGTTCATTCAGCGAACGCACATCGACATTCGGCTCCCGCAAGACACCCACTGTTTTCGCCTTATCGGAAAAATCAGTACGGCTACCATTCCACGTCAGTTCGTCTACCTGCGGCAATGCCATACCTGCCTGGACAGCCAGCGCCACCAGTTCATTCCGCAACTCCAGTCCGGCTTCTACCCGACGGAGAATGCTCTCCTCATCAAAGTTCGCATTGGTGATGGTACAGAACAACGCATCTGTCACAAACACATCCACACGATTCCGGTCAAAGTCTACCGACTGTCTCCGCAATGCTGTGGCGGCAACCGAGACACCCCGAACCACAAAGAGTAACAGGTCCATGGAGCACGCTGTAGACGCATTCTTTCCACAAACACCTTTCAGAACACATCCCACTCCCTTGGCGGCTTCCTGACATTGATAACAAAACATATTTCCTTCCATTTCGTTGAATTTTAAAATGATTTCTATTTTCTTTGTGCAAAGATGGAGAAAACCGCTCCCCTATTCTGTCACCCATGTGACAGAGATTCTGAATGATTGTTAAAAAAGAAGCCTATGGATGCAAGAACCCTGACCCGATTGCCGATATTTGAAGGATGTAGCGAAGAAGCCGCCCGCCAACTGCTGGCCGAAGCCCCCAACAGTGTACGCCGATACCCGACGGATACCTTCATCGCCCGCCAGGGAGACACCTGTCGTTCCCTCTATATCTTATGCAGCGGAACAGTACGCGCCCAGATGGAAAGCGCAGAAGGCAAACTGCTTACCATCGAAATCATGAAAGCGCCCGAAGTCTTGGCACCGGCATTTATTTATGCCGCCGAAAACCGCTTTCCGGTACATATCGAGACTTTAGAACCTTGCGAGGTTTTCCTGATGGACAAGAACCGCTTCCTGCAGTTCATGCACCAATACCCGGTAGTGATGCAGAACTTCCTGCGTGAAATATCGGACCGGAGCCAGTTCCTGAGCAAGAAGCTGAACGAATTTGCCCTGCAAAGCCTGAAATCACGGCTGCTGAACTATCTGCAAATCCACAAACGTATCCGCAACCAGCAGGAAGTAGCCTTCATCCTGGGGGTAGCCCGTCCTTCATTGGCACGTACACTGGCGGAACTGATAGCGGAAGGAAAAATCAGTATGGAGGGCAAAGAGGTAGTAATTCTGAAATAATCCCTGACCAGCCAGCTTCGGTCCAATCATCCGGTATACAACATAGAAACCCAACCGTACAGATGAACTCAGTTGGATAACAGCATCCAGGGTGAAACCGGTTCCGACCTTTTCTTACCGGTCGTCTGCCTAGACCGCCGGACAGGAGGTTCAGGAATATCGTCCTTTCCATTCTCCCATACCTGCCAGCCATCTATCAACCGGATAAGCCGTGCAACGGCCTGGGAACAATTTTCCGGATAAGTCAGATACTGCACAAACCAAAGCTTCTGCCGTTGTACGTATTTGGCATGAAAACGATGCCCCCTGATGGCCTGACCTGCTATATAAAGCGGACCAGAAAGGATAAAATAGTCATTGCCATAACGCCAGTCATCAGCATAAAGTTCCCGGGCAAAACGCTCCATTCCCTGGCGTAACGTAAGGTTGTCTGAATTCAAGAGTACGAAAGCCGTCTGTACGATTTCTTCCTTATTCCAGAAACGGAACTGACAACATCCCGTTTCATTTATGAGCGAATCGGGTACCTGCTCAAAAAAGGAAGGATAATACACCGTATAGCCATAAAATTCGTTTCGATAGACATTCATGCTCGTAACATTCATGGCCTTCTCCAGCTTCACCGGCAATGGTGTTTCCGTCTCTTCATGCTGTGAAATAAAGAAAGCGACCAGCACAATACTTCCTAAAAAAAGGAAGATAAACCGCCGCATACCGATGCTATGTCTGTTGCCATTTCTACCTTGAAGCATCGGTCACTCCTTTCATCCTGCATTCCTCAGGAAAGCTCCAGCTTATCTCCCGATTCAAAGATTCTACATTCGTTTTCTTCATGACTTACAGTGCTTGTCCGGCAACAAAAATACAATACCCGTCCGAAAGCATCCACCCAAAGACCCTGACATTTCACTGACATCTTACTGACTACCCTTCCTGACTCCGTTTCATAGTTGCCAATCACATTCAACGCCTATGGAAGAATACGCAAGTGCCACCAAGGAGCTCTATTTTAATGTTTAACTGATTAGGAATTGCGCCAAATAAATTCTAC
Organism: Phocaeicola barnesiae DSM 18169 = JCM 13652; assembly: GCF_000374585.1. Taxonomy (GTDB): domain Bacteria; phylum Bacteroidota; class Bacteroidia; order Bacteroidales; family Bacteroidaceae; genus Phocaeicola; species Phocaeicola barnesiae. The sequence goes on along the minus strand of NZ_KB894644.1, from coordinate 181,140 downwards.
CTTTGCTTAAGCGAAACATAATAAAATGAACCAGCCATGAACAGACTCTATCCGGTAGGCATACAGAATTTCGAAAAAATCAGAAAGAACGGGTATATCTATGTCGACAAGACAGCATTACTTTATCAGTTGGTAAAGACAGGGCAATACTATTTTCTGAGCCGCCCCCGACGGTTCGGTAAAAGCCTGACGATTTCTACCCTTGAGGCTTATTTTACCGGAAAACGTGAGCTCTTCAAAGGACTTGACATGGAGCAGTTGGAGAAGGACTGGACTGTACATCCGGTACTGCACATGGACCTGAACACCGAGAAGTATGATACGGAGGAAAGTCTGGAGCACAAGCTGGAACTGACTTTGAAGCAATGGGAAGAAGAATACGGTTCCAACCCCGATGAATATTCAGTAGCAACACGGTTTGAAGGAGTTATCCGCCGAGCAGCTCTCAAGACAGGATGCAATGTGGTAATCCTGATTGATGAATACGACAAGCCCATCCTCCAGACCATCTCCAAACCCGAATTACAGACCGAATACCGGAATACCCTGAAAGCGTTCTATGGTGCCCTCAAGTCATGCGACGGCTACATACGATTTGCCATGCTCACCGGAGTGACGAAGTTCAGCAAGGTAAGTGTGTTCAGCGACCTGAACAACCTGATGGACATTTCCATGGACAGACGGTATGCGGAACTTTGCGGCATAAGCGATGCGGAACTACACAAGTATTTTGAAGAGGACATACATGCACTGGCAGATGAGCTCGGTACAGACTATGCCCATGCCTGCGAACTGCTGAAAGTGAACTACGACGGCTATCATTTCTGTTACAAATCAGCCGGAATGTACAATCCCTTCAGCTTGCTCAATACCTTCGCTAAAAGACAGATAGGAAGCTACTGGTTTGAGACGGGTACGCCTACCTACCTGGTGGAACTCATGAAACTGCACCACTACAACGTGGAAGAGATAGAGCACATCGTCACCAGCGGCCCTGTGCTGGATTCCATCGACGCGGCTTCCACCGACCCTGTACCGGTCATCTACCAGAGCGGCTACCTCACCATCAAGGACTACAACGCCGAGTTCGAGAACTATACCCTCGGATTCCCAAACCGTGAAATAGAACAGGGATTCTTCCGCTTCCTGCTCCCCCACTACGCTTCGGTAAGTACCAGCCGGTCACCTTACGAGATACAGCGTTTCGTGGGAGAAGTCCGCCAAGGAGATGTAGACGGTTTCCTGAACCGCCTGCGCACCTTCTTCGACGATACCCCATACGAACTGGTACGCTACCGGGAAGTGCATTACCAGAACATCCTGTACATCGTTTTCAAGCTGATGGGATTCCATACCGAGGTGGAATACCGTACCTCACGGGGACGGGTGGACCTTGTATTGAAAACCGCCGACTACATCTATGTCATGGAGTTCAAACTGGACGGAACGGCCGAAGAAGCCATGAGGCAAATTGAAGAGAAAGGCTATGCCGCTCCTTTTGCGGCAGACGGAAGGAAAGTCATCAAGGTGGGTGTAAACTTCAGTGAAGAGACAAAGAGCATTGATAAGTGGATTGTGGCTTGAACAGATTCAGACATACATCTCTGATACCTAGATTTCTTCCTAATAAGTAATGAGGGATAACTTTTTTTTATGACAGAATCTCGTCCGGATATCGTACCTTTGCCGTAGAGAATCAAAATCATTGCATCACATGTATCAATCTATCCGCCCTTGGCTGTTCCGTATCGATGCGGAAAAAGCCCACAACCAGATTATCACCCTGCTTCACCTTTACCGCCACCTGGCACCGGTTAGAAGTCTGACCCGTATACTCCATCAGCCCAAAGCCGCTGCGTTCCAATGGGAGAACCTGACATTCAAGAACCGTGTCGGCCTGTCCGCCGGATTCGACAAGGAAGCAAGCTGTTTCGACGAACTGAGTGACTGGGGATTCGGTTTCATCGAGGTAGGTACAGTCACCCCCGAGAAAGTGGCCGGAAATCCCTCACCCCGCATTTTCCGATTACCGAAAGATAACGCATTGGTTTCACGTACCGGCTTCAACAATCCGGGAAAAGACATCTTCCTGAAAAACCTGCAACAGAAACAAAAAGGCAAATACATTCTGGGAATCAATATCAACACCAATCATCCGGACGATGAGAAACAGGCCCAAACCGAAATGGCCGACCTTTATCAGGCATTCAGCGAATATGCCGACTATTATACCATCAACTGGGGAAGTATATCTGATGAAATTCTGAGTGCCGTACTCATTGCCATACTGCATCAGAAACAAATATACCACAAGCCTGTCTTCTTGAAACTACCGGCCGATGTCCCCATCGACAAGTTGGATGAGATCATCAGTTTTGCCTGGCGGCATCACATCGACGGATTCATCGCTACCGGACCTACTCAGGACCGTTCCCTGCTCATCCATTCTGCTGAAACCGAAATCAAACAGGCGGGTGCCGGTGGAATCAGCGGCTTACCGGTCATCCATAAATCCATAGAGGTAGTCAGATATTTGTCGGCTCACGCCCCCAAAGAAATGTTGATTATCGGAGCCGGAGGTATCCTTACCCCGCTGGAAGCCACTTCCATGCTGAAAGCCGGTGCCCACCTGGTACAGATTTATTCCGCTTTCATTTACGAAGGACCTGGAATTGTCAAACGCATTGCAGAAGCATGCAATCCATAAATCCTCCTTTTTCTAAAGGACAACTCTTTCCGAAGCTGTCCTTTAGAGACTCTTATTCTTACATACGGCTCTTCTGGCTTTCTCCTGCTCCGGTACCCTTGTATTTGCTCTTCGTGGCATTAAACTTGTAGTGGAGAGTCAAGGCTATGCTGCGACGCACTTCCTAGTTTACTGCCATAACACGGTTTCCACTATACAAAACAGCCTTTGCGGCGCTTGAATTAAACAAATCATCAGCCTGAAGCCTGATACTCAGACGCTCATCAAAGAAACTTTTATAGAAGCCTACATTAGCATACCAGCAACCTTCAGCTACATACGCATTTTCATTATCCCCCGGAGTATCCGCTCCCAAATCTATGTCCAGACCAAATCCGAGCGGCAAACTGAAGTGATTACGAAACGTAAGTGAACCCATGGGATTATCGAAGTTCTCCAGACCGCCGGGTACAAATTGTTCAGCCGGTTGGTATACGTATATTCACCGCCTAACGAAAAATTTCCTTTCCACAACGGATGTTCTGCCACTAGCTTTGCGGCATATAACGTATTTTTATCCTTGCTCTCACTGGTAACAGTCTGTTCTTTCCGTTCACCGTCTGCCGAAAGTATTTCTTCCAGCATTTCCTGCGGTATCCTGTTCTTTTGCCAAATCCCGTCTGCATTAAAGTCAATATGCCAGTTTCCCACCTGTCCGTTATAATACATATTCAGCGTATGACCGGTACTTTCATAATTTTGCCATCCCACATTGCTGCTTTTCTCATAAGGGATATTGTTCTGAGCTACATCCGTCTGCATATCAATATCATCGTGAAATTTAGGAGTGCGGTCATAATTGTAACGCATCCCCAATGAATGGTTCTCATTGAACTGGTAATTGAGGGAGAGCATGGCAGCCATGTTCTGAATATGTTTCCAGTTATATAAATACGATTTCTGTGTCCATGTACGGTCCAGAAAAGTTTCCTGTTCGATATGTTTGTTGTTTTCGCTACGCCTGTCATTACCCGAAATCATACCCGACAAATCAAAGCCACCTTTACGGTAATTGAAATCCAATACATCGCGTACTGTCCAATCATAACGATACTCGGTATAGAAACGGTTGTCGAATCCGAAACCTTCGCCTTGCGGTTTTTTAGTACGAATGCGGATAACAGCATTCACCATCGCGTCATAGCGTGAACCGGGATTGTTTACCACTTCCACGCTTTTGATGTTATCCGAAGAAAGCTGGTTCAGTTCAGAATTGTCCCGTACCTTACGACCGTTGATGTAAATTTCCGGAGCGCCTGCACCGAACACACGGACTTCTCCATCATCGGCTGATACCCCTGGAAGCTTGTCCAGCAAATCCTCCTCTGTCCCTGCCTTTTCAAGGATGCTACCCTGTACAGTAGTAACCATAGCATCCCCTTTCAGTTGCATCTTGGGAAGACATATTACTTTCTCTTACTCATTGAAAACAAAGAACTTACAAAGATTGTCAGCTTGACAGGTAACGATTTGGAAACCAGCGGGCTTCTCTATTCTGCAATGTTCTGCATCAATCAAAAGAACGCTTTCCTCATTTGCAAAAGTAGTATTTTTCTCCCTCATTGCCAAAATTATTCCTCTGAAAAATAGCGAAAATTACACTCCCACAACATAATAAGCCCTATTAGCGAAAAAAATCTGCGTTAAGTATAAAGTACTTCTAAGACATTCTCTGCCAATGCCGAATCATAAATGCGTATGGCGTTATTTTCATCAGTGTTGTAACCAAGATAGTTGACACTGCCATACCATATCAAGGATTTGTCAATGATTGCAACATCAATAGCCAATGCGTCGTTAATCTTGATACTGACTCCTATTTTTCTTAGCCTTTCTTCCTTTTCAAAGTTACTCTTGATTAATGCGATAACCTCCACGCCCCGCGTCGACAAATTCCTTAGTATATCAAGTGTAGGCGAATGTTTGGCAAACCAAAGTTTTGTCGCAGAAATAACCACCGAATGTTTCGCTTGGGACAAATCTTTGAAGAACTCATTTTGGTATGTATGCCCATTAAAAATAATGCTATGACTTTCGTTGAATAAATCCATTGGTGCATTGGACATTATTTGATAGCCTACAGAAGCATACCCTCGTAGTCTTCGTTTGTACATGACATCACACATCGATACGCGAATGTCGATGTAATCGTAAATCCGAACTTCTTTCTTGCCCGGATATTCCCGATGCAAACGCCCTGCATATTGTGCGATAATACCTTTCCAAGAAACTGGCAAGGCTAAAAACAGAGTATCCAACCGTGGATAGTCGAAACCTTCGCCCACATATTTTCCTGTCGCCACTATGACAAGCGGTTCTGTAGGAGAAATATTTTGTAGCAATTCCATTTTCTGCCGCTTTTCTCTTACTGATTCAGAACCGATGAGAGTAACGATATGCTTGCAATGGAGAGCCAAGGCATTTGCCAATGTTTCGGCATGAGCGGTAAGATTGGTCAATACAATGGGGGAACGTCCTTCTGTTAATGCCTTGCGCACATCGTCTATGATAAGATTGTTTCGATTTTCATCTTCAGCCATTTTTTGAATCATTCTGGCATAAGTGAACTTATCATCTGTCAATTCCCTGTAAGAAGTGAAACGGGGAACAAGCAGACGTGCGAATGTTTGGGATGCCATTTGAGCTTTTGCGTCTGCTGAATAGCGGATAGGTCCACATTGCATGAAAATGATAGGCTGATGTCCGTCCTTGCGGATTGAAGTGGCTGTCAGTCCATAGACATAACGGGCATTGGCATACTTCAATATCCGCTCAAAATTTACCGCTGATACATGTGGCACTCGTCCACAATCAACATTCCATAATTTCGCACAAAAGGTTTCACCCCATTGTCCTCCAAACAGGATTGCATCAAGGCTATATCTATTCTCCCGTGCAGTGAATTTCCCTTCGAATCCAATGTGCCGAACGGCGAAAAGTCTTTTTTACGACCACGTTTCTTTGGAAGGTCTTCTTTCGTAAAGTCTATTTCTAGAAATTCTTCCAAGCGGGATTTCCATTGGTCTAACAAAGCTTTGGTGTGTACTAGTATCAGCGTGTTTATTTTTCGTTCAGCAATCAAACCGATAGCCGTGACCGTTTTGCCAAATGCGGTAGTAGCATTCAATACCCCGTTGTCATGCGCCGTCAAGTCAGCTATGGCTGCTTTCTGCTCTTCACGAAGTTCGCCTTTAAACCTTACGGTTACGTTCTTCCCGTGATTGGTCTTGTCCTCTATTCGGTATGCGGTTTGATTGTCTTTCCAAAAAGCAACGACCGCATCTTCACATCCACGAGGCAGGGCAATGTAATCCGCTTCCATATCAGCACATGAAATGATACGGGGTATGTTGTAGGTGGACAAGTGCATGCCTTGTCTGGCATGGAACTCCGGATTCTTGAATGAGGCAATCCGTTTCAGATGGTTGATTGCTCTTGCGGAAAACCCAGACAAAGGGATGTATAGCATATTGGAGCGTATGAGAATAGGATTAGCAGGAAAATCCTTAGGAGTGATTTTCTGAGGTACCGGGGTCTCCCACGGTGTGGATTCACTGGTAGTGGACAATTCGCCCAATTCGGAATCCGTTCCATGTTTAGCCAATATCACGTCAATCGTTGTTTCGGAAATCCGTTTTATCTGAAGCAGATAGTTCCATTGGTCTTCATAAACCATAAAATTCTCGTCCACAAATACGCTGTTCCCTTCTTTACGTGCTTTCCCTTGTAACGGCAAGGCTACCAGATTCCCGAAACCACCTTCAGGCAACCTGTCTTGATTGGGGAAGAAGCGGTCGTATGATTTGAAAGTCATCCGCCCGTATCTTTCCATCGCTTCTGTCAATATTGTATTTCCAAGTCTTCGCGCTTTGGAAGCAGGCAATGACTGTTCAAAGAATATCCATACATGTGCACCGTTTCCGGAGCGGGAGCGCTCGATGGAACAAGGAATATCCCAATCTTTACAGACCCCGACATATGCCAACACATCTTTCTTATATCCATGTTCGCAAGACTTGTCATCGAAATCCGCACACAGAAAATTGCAGTTGCTGTCGGCAAGAATGGCATAGGCACCGATTACATCCTGCCCGTCCGGGGTTTTCCCTTCAAGATGCCGGTATATATCCTCATACTCCAACGGTTTGAACAACCTGTTGGGACATTCCGCGCACTTATACTTTTTCTTGTTACACAATTGCCTGTCCCATTCGTTCCGACACACAGGCTGGTAACCTGATTTTCCGCTTGTCCTACTGTGCCATCTCCGTGCAAACACATCCTCGCGTCCCTTGAACAGATTGCGGAACACATCCACTTTTTCTTCCAAAGACAAATGTTGCTTTATGGTTTGTTGTTCCAAAGGAATATCCTTGTTGTTTAGTAATGCCTGTAGCCTATCCACCTCCTTATGAAGAAACTCATTCACCCTAAGAAGTTTGTTGTATGCAGCCAATAGTTCTTGATATGTAAGCTGTGTTCCCATATCGTTCAAAGCAACGGTGTCATATATAAAGGCAGGTACGCGATTCCATCTTCGATTTTCACATCCTTATCGTGAAGCACGTAGGGTGTGGATAACTGGGAGCCGTATTTGGAGATACATTTTCTCAATGAGTTCAGTGTGTAGCGCTGTCCGGATTTTACCTCAATAGGTGAAATGTTATGCCTGCTGGTCGTTACAGGTTTGGCTATCAGGAAGTCAATTTCCATACGGTCTTCGGCTGATGTCCGGGAACTATTGCTGAAAAAGTAGAGTTTGTGTCCTGCCGCCCGAAGCATTTGCGCCACGATATTCTCCACCAACATTCCCTCGTTCACTTCCAGCTTGCCGAACATCAGTTTCCGGTAAAGGTCTGCGCTTACTATTCCACGTTCGTCAAAGGCGTGGCTGATGAGCAGCCCGGTATCACCCATATAGCATTTCAGCGTTGTACGTTCTTCATTCAGTTTCAAGCCGATACTCGGCTCGGTCGAATTATAACAACAGTTAATTATTTTAGCATCACTCAGCCAAAAGAAAGCCTGCGAATAATCACGCATACGGGCTTCACTCTGCAATGCGGATAAGACAAACTTCTTTTCGTGTTTCTGCAATTGCCCCGGAATCTCCTCAAAGATAGCGGCAACTTTCGTTTCCTGATTGTCCGCATATTTGTGAATGTCATTGCGGTAAAGAGCCAATATATCGCGCTTCACCTCATCCACCTTTTCAAAATCCCGCGTTTCCACAAATTTCTGTACAGCCTGTGGCATTCCTCCGACAATCAGATATTGCCGGAAATAGTCCATTGCCCGGCGGTGGAAAGCCTCCATCGGAAGACGTTTGTCAAACCGCATCCGGATGTAAGGCATCAGCATTTCATCACCCATTGCCCACAGGAATTCCTCAAAGTCCATCGGAAACATTTCAATGGCATGTTCTTCGGATGGCAACATGATGTCCTTGACATTCTTCTTAATGGAAATAAGCGAGCCAGTCTCAATATAGTCATAACGCCTGTCTGCGACCAAGTGCTTGATGGCTGCACGGGCACGGGGGCAGAACTGTACTTCGTCGAATATGACCAAGGAACGGGCTTCCTCGCCTTTCGTCTGGCGTGGAGTAAGTTTCCGCCTGAAGTAAAGTTCCAGATTCATGAAAAGCATATCAAGGTCATCCAAATAAAGATTGAAAAACTCCATTACCTGAGGATTTACCTTGCTGAAGTCCACCAGAATGTAAGACTCGTATTCTTTGCGTGCAAATTCTTCCACGATATAACTTTTCCCTATACGCCTGGCTCCTTCTATCAAAAGGGCAGTATCACCCTTATGGTTCTTCTTCCATTCCAACAGTTTATCATATATCTTTCTTCTCATAATTCACGTATTTGCCTTTATTATCTAATTAATATTTCACATATTCAAGATTATTACATCTGCAAATATACACATTTTCTTGGATTAGAAAGAACTTCAGGATGTTTTCATTTCAATTATTCCTTTGATATCGCCACATTGAAAGGCGAACTCATTGTACCACCGATTTACTTCATCTGAACTCTACTCCTCTAAATCCGCACTCCATTGCTGATACCTTTATTTGAAGTTTCGCTGTTGTAAACCAGCACAACAGCACGACAGCAAACCAGCATATCATTGAAACTATCTTGCTTCCTATCTGCATTGAATTACTTTCTTGGTTGTCGGGTTCTGTTCTTCATTGTTTTAGCAAATCATTGGTTCGCTGAGCTTGTAAACAAGCGAGGATATATTTGCTCAAAATAACATTTCCTTATTAGTCTAATGTCAGTTTTGGCTGTGATTGGCACATATTTACATCGAATTGACACTATTGCCAGTTTCTAAGCCGGCTTTGTTTCCTGTAATCTCAATAAGATGCAGGCTTGCACACCGTCCTCATTCCCTTTCTTCTTTTGGGCAGCTTGGGCATCGGGAAACGATGCTTTGAAAGCCGAAATAACAGCACAAATTCCAAACCGTTTGCTGACGGATTATTGATTTCACGAGAAATCAGCAAGGTGTCCTTCGGGTTACCCGAAGGCTTTTCGGTTACTGCCGAAAAGTGGCAGCAGCAAGGTATGTTTCGAGTTACTCAAAACCTTCCGGGTTACTCCCGAAAGCCTTGCCGCTTGGTTGCTCCTCCGAAGTCGGGCAACCTGAATAACGGATGACACTAATTCCTCCGTTTATTCCCAAACAATCTGGCAAGAGACATTGGATGACAAGCTGATGTTTTTCTTATTCCTAACATTCTCATACAAATATGAGCCATCAGACCTATACACAAAAAGACAGACAACAGGCATATCTTAATTTTCTCAACAAGAGTGGATGGTTCTTTGGGATGTTGTATCGCATTTCTTAATGATTCCATATACGACCAGATATTTCAAGTTAGGAACGGAGCTGTCCGAACGATGTCCATTCCGGAACATCAAGACACAGACAAAGACTACGGCAAAGGCTCAGACCGGATGTGCATCATGCAGGCATTAGCTACATCCGCCGTTTTTTTATTAGACATACCTTGTACCTTCGTACTTTTTACACACACAATAGGACTGACAGCTTCCGTTCCATCAAAGCCATGATTAGCTTCCATTGAGAAGCAGGTTCACAGCACCTTGTTTTATTCTTCCAATTTATTCAATCTCTCATAAGTATCTTGCAAGGCTTCCGGCACCACAATCTTCAAGCGGGAAATACGTTCCCGTTCTTCCAATTGCCACTCTTTGTATTGGGTAAAAAGCTGCATGTGACGCTGTTTCTCCTGTTCCAATGCCTGCTTGAATTGCTGGATGTCCTCCAAGGTCTTCTTTTCCGTTTGTTTCTTGATGGCAAACTTCACCCTGTTCAGCTCACGTTCATTTTGGCGATGCCATTTCTGAAGTTCAAAGAACACGTCTTCCACCTTTTGCGGGTTTACGGATGGAGTATGTGCATAAATCAGCGTGTCTTTCCCATTGCCGTCCGTGCTATAAGGTTTCACCATTTTATTCTGCAATTCTTCACGGGCTGTAGAGAACGCGCCACCCGGATGAATGTATTTGCCAATAGTAGCGGCCACGGCTTCCAGTTGGAAATAGCGGTTACGTTCTTTGATGTTCAGCAGCGAAATTATATCCGCGTCCTTGATTTCTTCCGGATATTTCGGTTTGGAAGGGAGTTCAATCCCTTTGTCTGTACACCATTCCTCAAAAGTCTGGTTGGCTATCCGTTTCAGTTCCTTGTCTTTGGCTTTGACCGCTTCCCTCATCCAAGCGCAGAAAGCGTTCATAGAAGAAATTTCCTCCAAAAGCGGGCGCACTTGCTCCAACATTTTTTCATCATAGCCGATGTTGACGGTCTTGCCCGATTCGGAAGCAGAGCCTACAATATCGACTTTTGTAGTGACAAAGGTCAAATTTTTCAGTTTTGCCTCACAACCGGCTATGACTTCTTGTGCGATATCCGCCAGATGGGATGCCGAAGTAGAGGTCAATCCATGCTCGCTAAAAAAGATTTCGTTGGTTCGGATGGTATACCATCGGGAACAGCGTCGGGCGGTTGTCATCATGGTACTTCTCAATCAGGGCAAGGGCTTCCGGCAGCAGTTTCACGCTCGCCCGAAGCTCGTTCTTCTGGCGGCTGTATTTCAGCCAAAGGCATCCCTTGTCATCGGCGTACAGATTGTCCCTTGTCACGCTCACCGCATCCGCATAGGCGGTCCCCGTATAACAGGCAAATAGGAAGAGGTCACGCACAAGGATGTGCGTGGTGCGCCATGCGGGTATCTCCACGTCACGGATTTTCTCGAAGTCCTCACGGCTCAACGCCCTTGGTGTACGCTCTGTCTTTTGCGGTAAGGTGAAATTGGCGAAATGGCATCTTTCGGCATACCCCTCCTTGTAGGCGATGCGGCAGACTTTTTTCAAGATAGCGAGATAGTGGCGTACGGTATCCACCGCCAAGCCTTTCACGTCCATAACGTAGTTCTGGTAATCGTGTATGAATTGTTCGGAAAGCTGCCCGAAAGCAATGTCCTTCGTCTTGAACTGCCACTCGATGAACTCGCCCAATCTCTTTCTCATGTAGTAATAGCCGGGATAGGTTCCTTTGGCACGGTCGATGCCGATACGTGCCTTCAAGTCCTCGCAGATGCGGTCGGTCATTCTCAGCAATGTCATCTGCGTGTCCATGCTTCCCTGAAACAAGTCCTTGACCGCCGTAGCGTCAAAGTCCTGCCCACGCTCCACCAACGTATCAAACGCCGCATTGACCGCAAGCAGCAGCTTGTCCAGTTTCGCGTTGGTTTCCACCGCCTCGCGGCTCTTGCCATCCAGACGGCTTTCCCGTGCGTTCCACAACTCCGGCTTGCACGACAGCTTGCATCCGAACTGCGCCATCGTACGGTTCACCGTTATCCTTCCCATTATCGGGGCTTTGCCCGACTTGTCCGTTCCGCTCTTTTTCAGGTAGAGCAGCACCTTGAATTTTTCCACTTTCATACGCTTACTGTTTTTGTCGCAAAATTAACTTATGAGTAAGCGTCCATTGATTTGCAGAACGGTGTGTATCGGCGCAATCGGCACGGGCTTGCAACAATTTCATTTTCCGTGCGTTACCTGTCCTTGCTTCGGTAACTGACGGCTAACGGCTTGGTAACTGAAATGGCTCAATATTCCGCACTTCGTTGCGTTTCCTGCATCTGGCAGAATAATGAAGAACCGCTCATTTCAAACGGGTTACGTTTTATCGTTACTTGTTTGCTGGCGGCTGCTTTGTGGGTTCTGTTCCATTGTGGCAGACCGGCTTTTACCACCACTTCACCAAGCATCTGTGCATCCGATACGAGCTGCACGATACCCATATCAGCCGGAGGTACCGGCTTACAAACTGTTTTATATCCTATGGAGGATATTTTCACTATCTGGTTTTGCGATGTTGCATCCAGAGTGAATGTTCCGTCCTCACCACTGATAGTTCCATTTACAAACGCTGAATCCGGAAGAGACAATAATACGACGTTTGCATACGGTAACGGTTGGTTCTGTTCGTCTACTAGCTTCCCACTGACGGTCTGTGCCGACAAACCGAAAGAAGATGCCAAAGTGCATAGTAGCAGTAGTGTTTTCCTAAGTGTTTTCATGCTGTATGTATTATTTTGTATTTCTGTTGTAAGTTCTTCACCGACAAAGATAGAATGAATTATCGGAACAAAAATGAAAAACGTCTCTACAAGCCGGCTTATAGCATATACTTATATTCATCTGATTTTCTGATCATTACCATTATATCCACAAATTATCATCTCTACAATTGCATTTTCAATACTCTGCCCGCTACCGGTCCAACGTCATATCTTCTGCAAAACATTCTGAAAGGAAGACTCAACAACTCTCTGAAAGAATTTGTAGCCAGGAGAAATCATGTAATTGAGTTACTTGACAAATGTGATACCTCTTACTAGGGAACCTGCCAGAAGTACCGGTCGTCGTTGACAGAAAAGTTCCCCGGGTTCCGTTGGTCGCTGTCGCAGCCGGTGGGTTGCAGAAAGATGTAGTTGATAAGGTTCTCTCGGTCGCTTTCCGTATTGAACCCGTAGCGCGTCCAACTTTCCAGATAAAACAGGTTCTTGGCCATGTACTCGTACAGATAGTCTTCCGTCGTGGTCTTCTTTTCATTGTTCCAGTTGGCCTCTTCGTTCACCCGGACGGGCTGGCCGCTCCTGAGACGTACACGCACTTCCTGCACGCTCAGCAGGTTGCCCTGTTCGTCGGTCACCCAGGCGTTGTTCGTAGGGTCTATCCAAAGCCACTTGCCGAGGGTGGACGAATAGACAGCGTTAATGACGTGGCAATCGTTGATGTACGTCTTTGGCATGCAGGTGATGACGCGCGACGGAATACCCATCGACAGGTAACACTCGTTCAGCACCGTAGCCAGTCCGCGGCAGTTCAGACCTCGGCTGCCGTCCTTGCAGGCCTCAGCAAAGTTGATGGAGTTGTTTCCACCCTTCGGATTACCGTTCTGCCCGTCGTGGCGTATCTTGTTGTGGATATAGGTCAGGATGCGTTTGATGCCTTTCAGTCTTTTCATTGTGTGTTCTGTTTAAAAAGTAGTTGTCAATAGGATTGCTTGGACTATAAATGTAGGGCTAATAATTCAATACCACTACATTATTGTCGAATATTCTTCTCCAGTACTTCCTGAATGATTTCCTTCACTTCCTCTTTGCTTTTGATGGCAGCTGGATGGGCATGAAAAACATTGTATTCTTCTATGGCAGCCTCCATGGGTATTTCTGCGCCGGGTTGTGTTGCTTGGAAAAATAGGGTCAGACGGCGTTTGATTTCAGGTTCAAACTCTTTGGTTATAAGGCCTTCAATACCCCATGCAGCAACATGGTCGTAGAGGGGTGCATAGTAGATAAGCCCATCGGCCACATCTTGCCAAGACTTGTTCTTTACATTAATCGTAGTACCTCCGACGTGACCGTTGTATGCAGTTTCTCCGTATGGCGTGTTTTTCAAATCAATAGCGAACGGGCGGCATTCCATCAGTTCAAAGGCTGCATCCCAATGTCCTTCGCCCGTCATCGGGAAATTACTTCCGTCAAACAGGTTGTAATCAAACCAATTCAGTATCACGATTCTGACTTTTTCTTCTCCAAAGATTTTCTTCATCCACCATCCCTGTGTTCCATAAACCGTATTTTTCTTTTTGAGAATCATCGAATAGTTGATGGCATGCGGCTGACTGGTTATCACCAATGCCTTGCGCTTACCGTTCAAGGGTGTCTGGCGGGCAAACATTTCCGAAATATGGGCAGCCATTAAACTGTCGCGATAGTTCACTGTACGAGATTCCCAGAATTTCTTGTAGTCTTCTACAGTACGAATCTCATCCCATGAGAACTCTCGGTCGGTTAGTCCGAGCTTAATTTTCCTTGAAGAAGTACGGTTTATTTCATATATACCTTTCAGGAATTTAATGCGGTTGTACTTCTCCCAAATCGGATAGAAGGTCTCTGACTTTCTATAATAGGCATACAGTCTGTCCATGAAAGCCGCCTCCGTTGGATAACTGCCTTGCAGCAGGCGGTTCACATCATCGTTCATGTTGTACGAGCCTACTTCGGTATAAACATATCCTATCTGTTCAGCAAAACGGGGATCGGCCAGAATGTCGTGAATCAGGTCGTATTGTACCGTGTCGCGGTGGTCGCGCTCGCCCAGCACTACTATATCCGATTTCTCAAACTGTTTGAATATGTATTCTTTGGGAGACATTCCCTTTTCAGCTGCGCATGTACGCAACGCCTCAATAGAGGGTGTCTGTGCCTTTAATGCAATGGCTGTAAAAGCACTGAAAATAAAAAACAATAACTTCCTCATATATAAAATATAAAATTATTTATTCAAGTTCATTCTTGGATTTTAGACAATTTCTACATACGGCTCTTCTGGCTTTCTCCGGCTCCGGTACCCTTGTACTTGCTCTTGGCTGCATTGAACTTGTATCGTACTGTCATACCAAAGCTACGGCGAGATTCTGGCTTATATATCATAATGCGGTTACCGCTGTACAACAGTAAGTCCGAAGATGAAGTATTGAAAATGTCGTTAGCTTGCAGTTGCACGGCCAGTTTTCCATCCAAGAATCCTTTATATAATGAAAGGTTTACCGAACTTCCTGGCTTGATTGTACGGTAGGTGATGTCTTCACCTCGTGTTGAAGTCTCCAGATCTATACTGAACTGGAAATCTTTGCGAAAGCTGAATGTATTGTTCCATTGGAAGTATCCGATAGGATTATTAAGATTTTCTGGACCGTCCGGTGTGTCCATCACAAGCCATTGCTGGCTGTACATGGCTGTGAACTGCGGTGACCATATACCTATCGTAGGCGATGCAGATAAAGTGGCATTCAGCTTGTCCATTTTAGGGACATTGGTATGAGTGAACAGAGAGATGGAAGGATCTTCATCCGAATATGACTGGCTTATCTGTGTCTGCATATCCTTGATATGGCTGTAATTCATACTGAAATAGAGCCATTTCCATGAAGTGTTGAACGACAACGTATTTAGTATGGAAGAACGCAGAAACGGATTTCCACTCTCGTATGTATATTTGTTGGCGTATATTATAGAACTTGACAGTTTGTTGTAGCTTGGTCGTTCTATATTACCTGAATAACTCAGCATCATCTGGACTTTACCAATAGGATATGATACGGATATTGAAGGAAATACATTGTCGTATGTACGGCTTTGCTCATCCATTCTTTTGCCGAACTCATAGTAGTCGGAACCCAGATGCTCGTATCTCACACCAGCCTGAGCTTGCAACTGGCCGAAACTGCGTGCGTACATGGCAAATGCAGATATGGCATTTTCCCTGATTCTATTCTCGTTGTCAGGGATAATATTCTCATCGTTTGCGTATCTGTCTATACGGTTGCTGTAGGTGTATTCACTACCGATGGAGAAACTACCACCCCATAATGGATGATCCATTATCAGTTTGGCGGCGTAAAGTTCATTACTACTATTCCCTAATGTATGGATAATGCGATTGTCTTCAGTATTGTCCGGTTTCTTGACATTTTCTTCTGAAACAGTTGGATTATTGTTATCTATCCACATTCCATCCACATTAAAATCCACTTTCCAGTCATTGAAACTTCCATTATAGTAGGCATTCACAGTATGACTGTTGTTTGTGGTTAATGAATGTAGTTTACTTTTGCTTTCTTCTTCAAGTAGATTATCCACATGAATGGAAGAGTTCATATACGCTCGCATCTCAATTTTAGGACTTCTGCTAAAATCATACCTTACCCCCATCACATGATTTTCATTGAACTGGTAATTGAAGGAAAGCATAGCAGAAAGGTACTGGCTATGAGTCGGATTTTTCATATCTGAATTTTGTGTCCAGACTTTATCCAGGTATGTTTTCTGTGTAATAATCTTGTTGTTTTCGAACTTGTAGTCGCTTCCTAATAGCATTCCTCCGAGGTCGAATCCTCCCTTGCGGTAATTGAAGTTGAACTGGTCGAGCAAAGCAAGGTCATATTGGTATCCCAAATATGTACGGTTGTTGAAACCGAATCCTTCTCCCTGTGGCTTTTTGGTTATTATACGCACTACAGCCTTCACTGAAGCATCATATCTGGCACCAGGATTGCGGAGGACCTCTACGCTTTTAATATTTTCGGACGACAGTTGGTCAAGCTCAGAGCTGTTTCTCATTTTTCTTCCGTTGATATAGATTTCAGCCTTTCCGCTTCCGAATACGTTAACCGAGCCATTATTTGCCGATAAGCCAGGTATCTTGTCGAGCAGGTCATTTCCCGTTCCTGCTTTTTCAAGCACACTTCCTGTCACAGTCGTCACCATAGCATTGCCTTTTACACGTGTTTTAGGCAAGTCTGCCTTTACCACTACTTCTCCTAATTGTTGTGCGTCCGATACGAGCTGAACTGTACCAATATTGGCTGGAGATACAGGCTTAAATACGGTCTTATATCCGATGGAGGATATTCTCACTATCTGGTTTTCCGAAGTTGCCTCCAGAGTGAAAGATCCGTCCTCTCCGCTGATGGTTCCGCTCACAAATGCAGAATCCGGTAGCGACAGCAATACAACATTAGCAAAAGGCAGTGGTTTTTCCTTCTCGTCAATCAATTTTCCGCTTACGGTCTGTGCGGATAAAATTACCGGCAAGAAGACCATTAAAGATGTAAATAAAAAAGTTTTAATCGCTTTCATTATAAAGATACTTTTTAGGTTATTATTGCTCATGGTTTATATCTCCGAATGCAAAATTAGAACATATAACAATACACCATTTAAAAAGTATCTCTACATTTAGCTATTAACAAAATACGGCATAACACACTGATTATATGTGCATTATGCCGTATTATACAATTATATCAATCTCTACATTTTCTATTTTAGAACTCTGCCACCCACCTGTCGAGTGTCATATCCTCAGGAAGAACGCCTTCCAACGAATCACTCAAATGCTTTTTCAGACGGAACTTCTTCTGGGATACGGAAGAGACACTTACACCGAATATCTCCGACATCTGACTGTTGCTGAAACGGAGCTTGATTAGGATACAAAGATGAAGTTCCTGCTTAGTCAGTGTCGGGCAGATACTTTGAAGACGGCTCACGAAATTGCCGTAAGTACTTTCACACATTTGTTCCAAAGTCTCCCATTCCATATCATCCAAAACACGGCATTTTTCTCTCAGTTCCTTCACCAGTCTGTCGTTGTCCACCACATAGTCGGTAAGCACACGTTCACGCTGCTTCAGGTAGAGATTTTCTTCCGATAAGTTGCGGAACTTATCTGCCTCACGTCTGGCCTTATCCAGTTTGGAAGAATAGTCGTTAATATGATGTTGAAGAGAGTTTATCTTTTCAGACAGCCTGCTGTTCTCAACCTGAAGGCTGTCTATCTGTTCACGGTATTCATGCAGTTCTTCAGAGTTCATTTCCTGACCGGAGAGCTGTTCCCTCAGTTCCTCCATATAGCGGTTGTTCTGCATGAGGCGTGTCTCGTATTCGTGAAGTTGAAGCATGAAGTCCTGTAGCTGCTCAGACTGTTTGCGAATAGTCGTTTCCTTACGGACAAGACGTTTCTGGTAAAAATATGCTACAACAGCTATAACCACAATCAGGCATATTGTGATGATGAACATCATACGCTGTGCATCTGCCTTCTCCAGCTTCAGACGCTGCTGTTCGGTAATGAGTTTCTGGTGGTCGTACTTCTCCTTGTAGGCGATGATTTCCTTGCCTTTATCTAAGGACATGACAGAGTCGGTATAGAAAAGAAGTGAATCACAGTAGGTTTTCAGATATTTACGGTATTCAGGTGTATCACCCAATTGATACAGAGCTTTATATATAGATTTTTTGGTATAAACATTATCCGTATTTAAGTCCTTATTCAAATATAAATATGCAGAATCATACTGATTTAGCATTAAATAATTTGTACCAATCAGCAATGATGGCTGATACATCTTAGGTAATGCTTTTAGAATTTCCAATGACTTTTCAAACTTCCAACTGTTCGTATAAACCAAAGCAATTTCTTTTTGTATTGAATAATAATATTCATCGTTTTCAAATCCGAGTTCAACGGCTTTTGCAGCAGTTTTCTGATAGGTTTCTATAGCTTTTGGAAATTCATTTGATATGCAATAACATCTGGACAACAATCCTAAAGATGTCATCTGATAGCGACTGTTAGAATCTTTCACAGCATAATCGTATGTCTTCATACAAGCATCAAGTGCATAATCAGCAAAATCACGGAATAAATAGAGATTTGTCAAAGAAGACATTATCAGATATCCGGTCTTATAATCATCCGTCTTATCCACTTCCGTTTTACCCTCCAGATAATACTGCATCGCTTCTTCTATATTCCCAAGATCATAATTTATACAACCCATATATAGGGCTGCTATCGCTTTTCTTCGGGCATTGTTTGTTGGTTTGTAATAATCGTATGCTATCCTCACAAGGGAATCAGAAGAGATTTTCATCACCTGTTTGTACTGCGCCTGTGTCAACAACAGACACCACAGCGCATGGTTCTCCTTATCCCGGCGTGCTGAAGGCATCGGCATGTCCTCCAGGATATGAAGCGCACTGTCCGGGTGGTCAAACATCACGGACTCCGCATGAACCAGTTCCGGAAGCGGAGTTTTCTCCTTGCCGTTTCCGCTGCATTGAATATTCAAAAGGGCTGTACAAGCAATCAGAATGTACAGTATATAGTGGGTTATCTTTTTCATTTCACAAAAATTTCCGGCAAAAATAAAAATATTCCGGCACTATACACATTAGTGTGCGCATTTTGTTAAGGCTAGCCAACGAAACGTCCGTTTCGAAATTTGTATTTTACAGAACTCTGCCAACCATCTGTCGAGTGTCATCTCCTCAGGAAGAACGCCTTCCAACGAATCACTCAAATGCTTCTTCAGCCGGAACTTCTTCTGGGATACGGAAGAGACACTGACACCGAATATATCTGACATCTGTGCGTTGCTGAAACGGAGCTTGATCAAAATACAAAGATGAAGTTCCTGCTTGGTCAGTGTCGGGCAGATACCCTGAAGACGGCTCACGAAATTACCGTACGTACTTTCACACATTTTTTCCAAAGTCTCCTTCCATATCATCCAGAACACGGCATTTCTCTCCAAGTTCCTTCACCAGTCTGTCATTAAGTTATGGCCAGAATAAGAGTACTCAACAGGAAAGTGTAAAGCAGATGTCGGCGTAAGATTTTCACGATGATATTGTCAGGAACTTTTTCCCGTGTCTGTTTATTCTTCGACAATCCATCCCTCTATCCCCCGGATTTCGTTACTGAAATTTACACCTATCTTATAAAGGGTTCTGCCATCAGAGGCAAAGGGGGCAGCGTAGCCTTTCTCATTGATTTGGCGGATGGCTTCTTCGGCACTGCCATTCAGCTTGAACTCCATGACGTAGATGTAGCGGTCGGTCTTCACCACCATGTCTATGCGACCGTTGGATGTACGGTATTCTGCCTGGGTGTAGAAACCCAGCAGCTTGAAGACGATGAAGAGCACGTTCTGGTAGTGCCGTTCCAAGTCGCGCGCCAACTCGTAGGGCGTGTCGGCAAAGAAGCTCTGGAGGCGGCGCATAAAGGCATCGATGTTACCGCTTTCCACTTCGCGGACAAAGTGAACGATTTCGAAAGCCGAATCGGACTTCGAAGTGTTGGAGTAGAAAGGTAGCAGGAAACGGATAAAGCCTTCCTCCACTTCCAGATTGGGGAAACCTAAGGTATAGGTTCTGAAACGGTTGTCGAACCCCTTGATGGTGAGGTATCCGCTCTGGTAAAGGATGGGGACGGGATTGGTTTCCATCGTATCGATGCCGCCCAGAGAATCGGCAGTAGCCATTTCTTCGGTCAGACGGTGCAAGTCGTACTTACTGCGCTGGAGCAGTTCCACGAGGAAAGTAGGCGTGCCTGTTTCGAACCAGTAGCTTCCGAACTTCATCTTGGCAAATGTGTTGAGCAGGCTGAACGGGTTGTAGATGTCTTCGCTGTCTTCTACAAAATGGTATCCGTCGTATTGTTCTTTCAGTTGCTGTTTGGCTTCGTCTTCTGTCATCCGGTTTTTCTGGGCCAGCGTCAGGATATCTTCTTTGAAATCGGTATGCAGTTCGTGTTCCGTGATGCCGCAGATACTGGCAAACCGGTCGTCGATGGAAATATCCATCAGGTTATTCAGGTCGCTGAACACGCTGACCTTACTGAACTTCGTCACACCCGTCAGCAGGGCGAAACGCAGGTAGTTGTCATTAGACTTCAGCGCGCCGTAAAAGGCTTTCAGCGTATTGCGGTAGTCGGTAAGCAGCGGTTCGTTGCCGATAGCCTGGAGCATGGGCTTATCATATTCGTCCACCAACACCACCACTTTCCGTCCTGTCTTCTCTGCCGCACGGCGGATGATGCCGTTGAAGCGGCGGGCTACTCCGATTTCACTCTCCGAAGCACCGTAGAGGCTTTCCCAATAGCTCAGGTTCTCTTCCAGTACGTTGGTCAGTGCTTCGGGTGTATCATATCTCTGTGTGTTCAAATCGAGATGCAAAACAGGATGTACAGTCCAGTCCTTTTCCAATCCTTCCATAGCCAGTCCCTTGAAGAGTTCCTTCCTTCCCAGGAAGTAAGCTTCCAGTGTAGAGATGAGCAGACTCTTACCGAAGCGGCGTGGACGACTCAGGAAGTAATATTGCCCGGATTTTACCAGGCTGTAAATAAGCGAAGTCTTGTCGATGTAACAATAACCGCCTTCACGTATTTTTTCAAAACTCTGTATGCCTACCGGATAAATCTTGCTCATGGCTTCTCTGTGATAAGTGATTGTTTTTGCAAAAATAGTGAAAGGCGAGAGCAGAGACAAACGAAAAACAAAGTTTTTCAGTTTGACTATGCCGAGCCGCATCCTATTTTATTTAAAAATAGCGAAAGAAAGAAGCAACGCTGCGTATTTGTGGATGCTTTTTGTTGACAGACAGCCGATGGCGACCTTTTTATTGAAATGTTTGTGCGGATAGGCAGATTAATCCTTATTCTTGTAGGCAGAAGTCCAACCTGACGAACGAACGGGACATGTCGTTGTTATAGAAACATTCCGGTTTCAAGTAAGCAAAAAAACGAACGTTCGTCTTCCTTGAAACAAACGTTCGTTTTCTTTCATCCGTCTAGACGTTTCAATCAAAACGTGAGGACGTTTTTTCCATCGAAAACCGGTCGCTGTCAGTCTTCGGGAGACAGAATAGTAATATTCTGGTATCCAATAGATTGCAACATTCGCCCGACCGTATCAATTACTTTCTGACGGGCTTTAGTATATACGCCTTCACGTTTACACTGGTCCAAGAAGCGACGTTCGGCCTCATCGCGCATGGATTTCATATCCACAGGTGTCCAGACCTTCGTATCGCCGTCCGAAATGGATTTCCGTGCCAGTTCGTCTACCACCTTACCGTCCTTATTCAGCATCCGGACCGGAGGAAGCTGCACGGTAATACGACCGGTAGAAGCATCCATCTGTACATCCTCATTACGGAGTTCAGACAAATCGGCTCCCAGATTCATACGGCAAGGATAAACCACCGTAATCCGGCACTTTGAATCGAACAGAATGCCGGGCACTTTCTTTTCACGGCTCACCACCATATCCTTGTAGCAGGTAAGCACACTCAACTGGGCAATGGCACGTACTTCGTCAACAATGACAGCGGTAGGTTCCATTACCGGTTCACGGGATACTTCATCGTCCTCCATCGAGGCCCAACGATATCCTGCCAACCCTGCAACCAGGATGATTACCACCAGCAACACTATCCGAAAAAGATTCTTCTTACTCATTTCTGCTTGTCCTTATAGATAATCATTTTCTTCACTTCTTCCGTATTGTATCGAGGTACCTCAATGACCGGATTCTTACCCAGCTTGCGAATCATCAGAGACAGCATGGTACGCGCCTGGTCCTGACACTGCTCCACCAGTCCCATGCCGGGCAAAGCCTGCTCGATGGAACGGCGGCCGCGATTGGCGAACTGCGAGAACTCATCCTGCGTGAAATTGCTGCGCAACAATCCCACGGAGGTCTGCACCTCATCGTGTTTGATTTCGGAGCTTTCTATCTCAATGAAAGGCGCCGGAAGCGTAAGGTATACATCCTCTCCTTCTATCCGGATATCTTTCAGCTTACTCAAATCAATGCCGGCCTTAACCTGTGCCGTCACCGGAATCATGCACTTACGGTTACCGATGGTATACCATTCCTGGTCGTTCATCAGAAGTACCTTATCTACTTTGGCCTCTACCAGATACAGTTTGGGGATATCGTTCAGAGCCGACACGACGTCCTGAACCGGTTCGGCCACATCTTCCTGCCCCCCACCCGATGAACAGCCAGCCGACAGACACAACCAGGCGATACACCCTATCCATAATCTACACTTCCTCATTGCTTACCTCCCCCATTTCAATATCTGACCAATTTCTTGGGAGAACCGTGCCAGGAACATCCCAGACAAAAGACCTCCGAAACGTCGAAACCTTCCAATGTCTCATCGGGATTCTTCGGTATCACCTCAGCCTGGTCGGTGACATACACCAATCTACGTTCTCCTGATTCGTTCTTTACATACATGGCAGCTATCTTACACTGCGGACATAACATTTTCTTCATCTGATAACAAAATAGGATTTCCATGAATTACAACAAATGTAGAAACAGTTTTGATTTCCTGCAAACAAATTTATCGGATATTTCATCGGTTACTTTCTTTCGTAACGGTCATTTCCCGGAATCTGCTACCGATTATATACAAACCTGCTTCTCTAGTAACCGGAGTTTCCGGATGCAACCGGGTTGTTATTCTACCTTCAGCGGCTCAACACACGGAAAAAACTTCTACCTTTGTGGCAGATAACAATAAGCCGAAAAACCATGGAAACAAACCAGCACCAACATTCACACGGACATGCACATCACCACCATCATCACCATCATGCCGTTCCTACTACACTGAGCGGTATCTTCATCACCTGTATCATACTTAATCTGCTGTTTGTAGCAGTAGAAGCCGGCGCCGGCCTCTACACGAACTCCTTGGGGCTCCTCTCTGATGCCGGACATAACCTCAGCGATGTGTTCAGTCTGCTGCTTTCACTCTTTGCCATCCGCATGGCCATGCATCGCAGCAACCGACATTTCACCTACGGCTATAAGAAGAGTACCATTCTGGTATCTTTGGTAAATGCCATTATCCTGCTGGTAGCTGTGGGTGCCATCCTGATAGAAAGTATTGACAAACTTCGACACCCGGAACCGGTATCGGGCGAAGTGATTTCATGGGTCGCCGGAGCCGGCATACTAGTAAACGGACTGACAGCCTGGCTGCTCATGAAGCAACAAGGAAATGACCTGAACGTGAAAGGTGCATACCTCCACATGGCCATGGATACACTGGTATCTGTAGGAGTAGTCATTTCAGGACTGATTATCAGTTATACGGGATGGGAATGGATTGACCCGATTATCGGACTAAGTATTGCTTTCATCATCCTGCTTTCTACTTGGAATCTGCTGAAAGAAAGCCTTTTTCTTACCCTGGACGGAGTACCCGAAGGAATTGATATGAAAGAAGTGGAAACAGCCATCGATGAGACACCGGGTATCGAAAGCTGGCATCACCTGCATGTGTGGGCAGTAAGTACTACCGAGAATGCCGCTACACTACACATTGTCCTGAAAGATCTGGAAGAACTGGAAACCGTTACACATGCATTGAAACATGCCCTGCGTGAAAAGGGTATCCACCACAGCACCATCGAATGCGAACGAACAGGGCATACCTGTGGAGAAGAAGGATGCTGCGGATGTAACGGAGAAAAATAACAAACGATTATCAATGTAAGATGAGAATTACTGGGGCCAAAAGGCTGCGGAAGCCTCTGGAAACAGGCACATACCCAATAAAAAACTCCCGACAGAAATGAATCTGCGGGAGTATCTCTAGAAATGGAAGCGGAAGCTGGGGGATTCGAACCCCCGGTACGGTTACCCGTACGGCAGTTTAGCAAACTGCTGGTTTCAGCCACTCACCCAAACTTCCAATAAGTAGCGCATACGGGAATCGAACCCGTGTTTCAGCCGTGAGAGGGCCGCGTCCTAGGCCACTAGACGAAAGCGCCATGTTTCAAAAACCGAAGCGGAAGCTGGGGGATTCGAACCCCCGGTACGGTTACCCGTACGGCAGTTTAGCAAACTGCTGGTTTCAGCCACTCACCCAAACTTCCAAAACTCCAAGTTTCGGTTGCGTTTTCTCTCAAACGCGGTGCAAATATAGAGGGACTTTTCGAGATGTGCAAACATTTTGAACACTTTTTTTATCCGCTTTTAACAAGCCCCTCAATAGGAATCTGATAGTAAAGCGATTAATACTTCCGCCAAGATAGAGCGGCATCTTTAAATTGTAATTATTTCAATTTAACAATCTAACTAATTCTAGGTATTGTGTAATCAAAACGCATTATGTAACTTTGCAGCAGATATAGAAAACCCCTTAACTTTTCACCTATGACAATGAACTTTAAAGAAGGACGCTGGAACCATGAAATCAATGTAACCGATTTCGTAAAACTGAACATCACTCCTTACGAAGGCGATGCATCATTTCTGGCCGGTCCGACCGAACGAACAAAAGCAGTATGGAACAAATGTCTGGAAGCGTTGGCCGAAGAACGTGCAAACAACGGCGTACGCTCGTTGGACCCATCGACCGTATCAACCATCACTTCTTTTGCTCCCGGCTATATAGACAAGGAGAACGAAGTGATTGTCGGACTTCAGACCGATGAACTGCTCCGACGCGCCATCAAACCTTTCGGTGGCATCAAAGTCGTAGAAAAAGCCTGCCGTGAAAACGGTGTGGAAGTCGACCCTAAAGTAAAAGATATCTTTACACATTATCGGAAAACACATAACGACGGTGTTTTCGACGCATATACTGAAGAAATCCGCTCATTCCGTTCACTGGGATTCCTGACAGGTCTTCCTGACAACTACGCCCGTGGACGTATCATCGGTGACTACCGCCGTCTGGCATTGTATGGTCTGGACCGTCTGATTGAAGCCAAGCAGAACGACCTCCGCCATCTGACCGGACCGATGACTGATGCACGCATCCGCTTGCGTGAAGAAGTAGCCGAACAAATCAAGGCCCTGAAGGAAATCAAGATTATGGGCGAACAGTACGGCCTGGATTTAAGCCGTCCGGCAACAAATGCCCGCGAAGCTGTTCAATGGGTATACATGGCTTATCTGGCTGCTGTAAAAGAGCAGGACGGTGCCGCCATGTCACTGGGTAACGTTTCTTCTTTCCTGGATATCTACATCGAATACGATATGGCTCATAACGGTCTGGACGAACTGCATGCCCAGGAGTTGATTGACCAGTTCGTCATCAAATTGCGTATGGTACGCCACCTGCGTATGCAGGCTTATACCGACATCTTTGCCGGCGACCCGACTTGGGTGACCGAAGCCATCGGTGGACGCTTCAATGACGGACGCACCAAAGTGACCAAGACTTCGTTCCGTTTCCTGCAGACCCTGTACAACCTCGGCCCCTCACCGGAACCGAACTTGACCGTACTGTGGAGCCCGCAGCTGCCGGAAGGTTTCAAGGATTTCTGCGCACAGGTTTCTATCGACACTTCTTCCATCCAGTACGAAAACGATGAGCTGATGCGCGAAGTACGTAACTCGGACGACTATGGTATCGCCTGCTGTGTATCTTACCAGGATATCGGCCGTCACATCCAGTTCTTCGGCGCACGTTGCAACCTGGCCAAAGCTCTGTTGCTGGCCATCAACGGCGGACGTTGCGAAAATACCGGTACTTTGATGGTGAAGGATATCCCGATGTTGAGCAGCGACGAACTTAACTTCGAAGAAGTGTTGGCTAACTATAAGAAGGTACTGAAGGAAATGGCCCGTGTATATAATGAGGCAATGAATATCATTCACTACATGCACGACAAGTATTATTACGAAAAGGCTCAGATGGCTTTCGTAGATACTGACCCGGCCATCAACCTGGCTTACGGTGTAGCCGGTATGTCAATCGCAGTCGACTCTCTGTCCGCCATCAAATATGCGAAAGTAACTGCCAAACGTAACGATATCGGTCTAACTGAAGGATTCGACATCGAAGGAGAATATCCTTGCTTCGGTAACGACGATGACCGTGTAGACCACTTGGCTGTAGACCTGATTTATTACTTCGACGAGGAACTGAAGAAACTTCCGGTTTACAAGAATGCCAAACCGACCCTTTCTATCCTGACCATTACTTCAAACGTAATGTATGGTAAGAAGACTGGTGCTACTCCGGACGGACGTGCCAAAGGTGTAGCTTTCGCACCAGGTGCCAACCCGATGCACGGACGCGACAAGAACGGTGCCATCGCTTCGCTGAGCTCGGTAGCCAAACTGCGTTACCGTGACTCTCAGGACGGTATCAGTAATACATTCTCCATCGTTCCGAAATCCTTGGGTGTTGACAAGGAAAGCCGTATTGAGAACCTGGTGACTATGATGGACGGTTACTTTGTGAAAGGCGCACACCACTTGAACGTGAACGTACTGAACCGTGAAATGCTGGAAGACGCGATGGAACATCCGGAAAAATATCCGCAGCTGACTATCCGTGTTTCCGGTTATGCCGTGAACTTCATCAAATTGAGCCGTGAACATCAGCTGGAAGTGATTTCACGCAGTTTCCACGAACGCATGTAATCATCCCTACTTTATCGATACAAATGTCATTCAGGAGC
This sequence comes from Phocaeicola barnesiae DSM 18169 = JCM 13652, assembly GCF_000374585.1. Lineage (GTDB taxonomy): Bacteria > Bacteroidota > Bacteroidia > Bacteroidales > Bacteroidaceae > Phocaeicola > Phocaeicola barnesiae. The sequence goes on along the minus strand of NZ_KB894644.1, from coordinate 153,981 downwards.
TTTGTCTCCTGAGTGGCATTTATTTTTTCATTCCAATTATTATGACTATGATTAGAGTACATTCCTACGAATCACTGGGTACTTACGACGGACCGGGCATACGCTTGGTTGTGTTCCTGCAAGGCTGCAACTTCCGTTGCCTGTATTGTGCCAACCCTGATACCATCGATGCCAAAGGAGAAAGCAAAGAAACCACTCCCGAAGAAATCGTACGGATGGCTGTGAGCCAGAAACCGTTCTTCGGCAAGAAAGGGGGAATCACTTTCAGTGGAGGTGAACCGACTTTCCAGGCCAAGGCATTGGTTCCACTGTTCCGTCAACTGAAAGAGGCCGGTATCCACATCTGTGTAGATACCAATGGAGGCATCTGGAACAAAGACGTAGAAGAGCTTTTCACCCTGGCAGACCTGGTCTTACTCGATGTAAAGGAGTTCAATAACGAACGCCATCAGGCGCTGACCAGCCGCAGCAACGAGCAGACTCTGAAAACTGCAGCCTGGCTGGAGGAACACGGGAAACCGTTCTGGCTGCGTTACGTACTGGTGCCCGGCTATAGTTTCTTCCAGGAAGACATCGAAGCTTTGGGACAACATTTCCAGCATTACCAGATGATACAGCGTGTGGAAATTCTTCCATACCACACACTCGGAGTCCACAAGTATGAAGCGATGAACCTGGAATACAAACTGAAAGATGTAAAACAAAATACGCCCGAACAGTTAGAGGAAGCCAGAAAGCTATTTCAACAATTCTTTAAAACTGTATACATAAACTGATTTAATTCTAACCACTTAACAAACAAATAAACCTGTATAGTATATAAATCCAACCACATAGATACAATTTATAAGATATCCATTTGGAAGAAAGTTAAATAAATATTAAATTTGTACCATCTATATTTAATGAATATGAAAAGATTTATTTTTAGTTGTTTGCTACTGCTAGCTGGAATAGGAAGCAGTAAGCTGTATGCACAAGAACACAATTATGGGTATTTTAATTCTGTTGCGGTGGGGTTGAATGTAGGAACTACAGGTATCGGTTTTGATGTGGCCACTCCTATAGGTAATTATCTGGCATTAAGAGCTGGTGTTGACTTTATGCCTGGCTTCTCCATGAATGGAGATGTAGACGTCAGCGGTGAAGCTAATGGTACACCTTATTACGGTACCCTCAATGCAGAAGGAACCTTAAAAAGAACATCTGGAAACTTGTTATTGAACGTTTATCCGTTCAAATCATCCAGTTTCTTTGTGGCAGCCGGTGCTTATTTCGGTGGAAGCAAACTGGTACAGCTCACAGGACATACCAATGATTTGCCGGATGGAGGTGACTATGGTATCGAAATCGGTGACTATACCATTCCGGTAGATGAAAACGGTAATGTATCCGGTGGATTGAAGGTTGCCGGTTTCCGTCCTTATTTGGGTTTAGGTATCGGACGCCTCGTACCTAAAAACAGAATCAACGTAGCTTTTGAAGTAGGTGTTCAATTCCATGGAACGCCCAAAGTATATTCTGATACAGGAGATTTAGGTAACCTGGTAGATGAAGCTGATAATGAATACACAGACCTCATCAACAAATTGACAGTTTATCCGGTATTGAAACTCCGGCTAAGCGGACGTATCTTCTAAATAAAAGATAAATTCTGAAACAATACAGGGCGATACCAAAGACAAATCCAATGGTATCGCCCTTATATTTTATATCGACTATTACAGCAGGATAACGGTAACATCACGGGCTCCATGAGCTCCCATTACCAATGCCTGCTCGATATCGGCCGTTTTGGAAGGACCGGAGATAAAGACTCCGTATCCATAATCGCCGGTATCGATTCGTTTATAGGCCTCGTGCATATTATTCACCAGATTCTTCCGGTCCAATAGAATCACCAGCGCTTCCGAGATGAAATAAACGGCACGCTGCTCAACTTCCTGACAAATCCACACAGCACCGTTCTCGCAAACCCCTACACTACCCCGTATAATGGCCAAATCCGTTCCATCCAAATCAGCCGGTTTCTCCACATCGTCCGGATGGAAAGTAGCACATGACAGACACTGCACTCCCGTACCACAAGTCACTTCAGACATATAGGCAGCCACCCGTACCGCTTCCGGATACAATTTCCGGATAACTGTATTCAAGTCTTCGCCCTCCTGCAAGATGACAGCACGACCACCCACTTGAGTCATGACTTCCTGAAAGCGGGCCAATTTATCGAGATAAGTCATTGCTTCTTGCTCCAGCGGCAAATAATCCGGTTTTTCATAACGGACTCTTGTATTCCGACGAATACTCTGCAAAATATCTTCTCTACTGCTCATGATCACTTCACTTTGTTATTCTTCCACATTTCATTAAAGCTCTCTTTGGCAAATTCCGGCATCTCATGCTCCTTGCCCCAGTCGTTCAGTCCATTATATACCATCCAATGAGGTAACGCATTGGCTATCGGCGCACTCTTCAGTGCCAGATTGAAGAGATGAGGATGTTCCATCAGCATCTTCATTCCACCGGAAAGATATTTCTTGGAAGAACTGGCCACACCTAAACCGTGAAGCTTCTGTCGCCAACGGTAAATCTGGTCGGCCAAATCGACCTTGGCAGGACAAACATTCTGACAGGAATGACAAAGCGAACAAGCCGATACATTATCATAATAATGCAACGGAGCCTTCAGCATTCCTAAATTGATGCCAATCGGTCCGGGAATGAAATAAGTATAGGAATATCCCCCACTCCGGCGATAAACCGGACAGGTATTCATACAGGCACCACAGCGTAGACAGTTCAGTGTCTTCACATGGTCCGGATCGGCCAGAATCTGACTACGGCCATTATCTACAATGATGATATGCAGCTCACCACCCTTACGCGGTTTCCGGTAATGAGAAGTATAGGTGGTAATCGGCTGCCCTGTTCCCGAACGGGCCAACAGACGGGTAAAAACACCCAATGCGTCACGGTCGGGTACAATCTTCTCCATTCCGAAAGCAGTAATCTGTAACTTCGGCTGTGAAGTTCCCATGTCCGCATTCCCTTCATTGGTGCAGACAACACATTCGCCGGTCGAAGCAACCGCAAAATTCGCTCCTGTCATGGCAGCCTCGGCTTCAATAAACTTATGACGAAGGTTCTTACGGGCCGCATGGGTCAGATACGTCTGGTCATTGTTTCCGGGTTCAGTCCCCATCTCCTTGACAAACAGTTCACCGATTTCCTCTTTCTTGATATGAATGGCAGGCATGACGATATGACTCGGCCGCTTATGCATCAATTGAAGAATACGCTCACCCAAATCACTTTCCACAACCTCAATGCCCTTTTCCTCCAAATATTCATTCAGCCCGCACTCCTCTGCCAGCATGGATTTGCTTTTGATGAAATGCTTGACGTGGTGTCCTTCCAGAATATGGTGGATAATCGAACAATATTCATCGGCATCTTTCGCCCAATAAACATGGGCGCCATTGGCGATAGCATTCTTTTCGAACTCCTGAAGCAACAAGTCCAAGTGGCTGTTACTGTATTGCTTGATGGCACAGGACATGTCACGGAGCTTCTCCCACTCTGGTACTTCTTTACTGATTTTATCTCGTTTGGCACGTACCATCCACAAGGTCTGGTCATGCCAGGATGCCAATTCCCGGTTTTCCTGGAATTTCTCGGCTGCAATGGAATGTTTTGTACTCATAATCCGGAAGCTAAGATTTCAACAATATGGATAGTCTTGATTGGAAGGTGATCACGGTTAATAATACCGGTCTGATGCATCAGACAAGAACTGTCGGCACCTACAATATATTCAGCACCGGTATCGATATGACGCTGTACTTTGTCACGCCCCATCCGACCGGAAACCGCATGTTCCTCAACGGCAAACATACCTCCGAATCCACAACATTCATCAGGACGTTCCGGTTCCACAATCTCAATGCCTTTTACCAATGAAAGCAAATCACGCAATTTGTTGTAATAAGGAATATTCAGTTCACTGGGAGCAGACAAATGCATCAAGCGTACACCGTGGCAACTGTTCTGTATACTGACTTTATGTGGGAAAGAGGCTGCAAGAGAAGTAGGTTTCACCACATCATGAATGAACTCACAGATATCATAAATCTTCCCTTCACTGGCACAACGGTGCTGCTCTTTCGCCAGTAAATTACCATAATGGTCGCGCACAAACACCACACAACTGGCCGACGGCCCTACGATATAATCATAATGCTCGAACAGACGGTCGAAACGTTTGGCAAGTTCCACCGCTTCATCTTCAAATCCGGCATTGGCCATCGGCTGTCCACAACAGGTCTGGTCAAGCGGATAGTCCACATCAACGCCCAAACTCTTCAGCAGCTTGTATGAAGCTACTCCTACTTGAGGATAAACTGCATTGATGTAGCAGGGAATGAACAATCCTACTTTCATTGTATTTCAGTTTTTGGTTTTCAAACAACAAATTTATAGGATATTCATGAATGAAAAAAGAGATTGCCGAAAAAAGAAAGAGAACCTTTCCAAGAACCTAAAATGCGTGCGCCCCGCGAATCACTTCGCAGGGCGCACCCAACTAATAACTAACTTCTTTTACTTTTGTGGTTTACGTAATTTCTATATGACTAACACTGCAAAGATACCGGGTTTCAGCCAATCAGGCAATACCTAAAATTAGGTATTTAGAAACAATCCAGATAAGGCAGTGGCCAGAATCAAATTCAAAGGTTCATCTTGACCTCCCCCAATTCTACCAGCTTATTCACGATAGCATAGATAGTCAGACCTGCAGCAGAATGAATCTGCAGTTTCCGGGTAATATTCCGGCGGTGGGTAATGACAGTATGTACCGAAATAAACAGCTTTTCGGCAATTTCCTTATTGGTCATTCCTCTTACCACGCATCCAATGATTTCCTTTTCCCGCTGACTCAGTGTGTCGAGTTCATTCTCATCCTCTTCAGCAACATTCATCAGCGAAGAGATTTTCTGAGTCAACTTTTCCACATCGTCGAACAGATTAATCTGCTCATCATAATCCTTCAGCTGATTGGCATCCATTACTACCGAAACCAATGCCACGACTTTCAGTTCATGCACTCCATAAGTCTGTTTAAACCCGTCCAAGTCAAACCAGCCTTCAAATTGAGGACTGACAATCAGCAAATCCGGTCGATGTGCATCCATACAATGCTGCAACCCTTCTTTGGAAGTCACTTCAATCGTCTGAATATTCAAATCGGGCAACCGCTTCAATACCGCAACCAGCCCGCTACGGACAATGATTGAAGTATCGGCTACAGCTATATGTATTGTTTCCTGAGATTTCATTTCACCTCCTTTTCCAACTCCATGATGGCAGGCACAAACAAGTAATCTTCTACCCGATTGTGCGAGGCCAAATCCTCTTCGCAACTGAATATGTCGAACAAAGTCGCGTTCAACAGTTGGTTGTCACCGTTGGTCGGATAATATTTTATGATAATATTTTTCAATTCCGTGAGTTTGGCATTTATCTGATCATGATGGCGGGCAAACACTCCGATGTTATAAGCGTCCGGATTCTGCCCCTGAAGCAATTGCTCTACATAAGTAAAAACCTTCTGATTCTCGTATTCCATGTGCTTACGGACCTCAGCCACATAAGCATCGTAAAACTGGATAATCAGAAAGACAACCTGCTGTTCCGGCGAACCGCTGATGGCTTCTATCAATTTTCGACGGATAGCCGGCAACTGGAAGTCCAGAAAATAATGATGCGCCTGCTTCAGGTAACTCATCAACGCCGGAATGGAAAGGTCCTTCAAATGATCCTGCATCCGGTCACTGTCCTCGAGCAGGAAATTCACGACAATGAGAAAGGTCTTGTAATCAACTCCATTTCCTTCGCATACTTCCTGTATCGTCTTGTCTCCAAAACCTAACGAAAGCCCGAAACGGCTCAACACTTGGAGCATCACATAATTTTCGCAGATGAGGTCACTCATCTTATCGATAGGCTTGTACGTTCTTGGTCTAAACATGGTCAATACACTATTCATATTTTTCTTGAGTGCAAAATAAGTAAATTCAATCAGCGTATACAATCCCCACTTATAGGTATATTCAGGGGCACGTATTTGCACAAAGATACATCATAAAAGGCATTACATCCTTGCTGCGGATACAAAAAAATCCTTATTTTTGCTTATAGGAAAACAAATGGGAACATGTCTTTGTTTTCAGAAATCCAACATTCATTTAAACTTATAACATCATGATGAATAACTTTAGTTTCCAGAACCTGACAAGACTGATTATGGGAAAAGGTACTATCGCCCGATTGAGCGAAGAAATCCCTGCCGGGAAAAAAGTAATGATTACCTTCGGGGGTGGTAGTGTCAAGAAAAACGGAGTATACGACCAGGTGAAAGCTGCCTTAAAAGATTATCAGACAGTAGAATTCTGGGGAATAGAGCCCAATCCAGCCATCGAGACCCTGCGGAAAGCCATTGCCTTGGGTAAAGAAGAAAACGTAGATTTTCTGCTGGCTGTAGGAGGTGGTTCCGTCATTGACGGTACAAAACTGATTTCTGCCGGTCTGCTGTATGAAGGTGACGCCTGGGAACTGGTACAGAAAGGAAGCGCTACACATACCGTTCCTTTAGCTACCGTATTGACTTTGCCGGCAACAGGTTCTGAAATGAACAATGGCGCAGTTATCTCATGCCGAGAAACCCAAGAGAAATATCCTTTCTACGCTCATTTCCCTGTGTTCTCTATTTTGGATCCGGAAGTCACCTTCTCATTACCACCATACCAAATAGCCTGTGGCATGGCCGATACATTCGTACACGTCATGGAGCAATACCTGACCAAAACCGGTGAATCCCGTGTAATGGACCGTTGGGCAGAAGGCATCCTTCAGACACTGGTTGAAATCGCTCCACAGATACATGAAAACAAAAACGACTACCAGTTGATGGCCGATTTCATGATGTGTGCCACCATGGGACTGAACGGTTTCATCGCTTTGGGAGTAACCGAAGACTGGTCTACCCACATGATAGGCCATGAAATCACCGCTCTGACAGGATTGACCCACGGACATACGTTGGCAATCGTTCTACCGGGTACCATGTGGGTATTGCGGGAACCGAAAAAAAGTAAGTTACTCCAATTGGGAGCTCGTGTATTCGGTATAACCTCCGGCACAGAAGAGGAACGCATCGAAAAAACCATTCAAAGGACAGAAGCCTTCTTCCGCTCTCTGGGATTGACCACCCGTCTGCACGAAGAAAACATCGGTACAACGGTTATTGAAGAAATCGAAAAGCGATTCAATGAACGTCAGGTTCATTTCGGCGAAGACGGACTGGTAGACGGAAAAACAGCCAAAGAAATACTGGAACGGGTACGCTAACCCTCGTCACCACCAATAGCCGACTTGAACGAAGTTGCATCAATAAGGAATATTCGGAACACCGACAAAACCTTGATTCACAAAATGGGCTGTGTCAAAGCGATGACACAGCCCATTTCTTGCAAATGATCAGACAATCTTGTTATCAATACGTATGCTCGTCGTTTCTCATTTCTTCCGGAGTAATCGGTTTACGGTCGATAGCCCTCCAGGCATAGAAGATGTAAGCCAACACAAACGGTACGAGAATAGAAACATAAGCCATCACTTCCAGCGTAAACTTACTGGAGCAACTGTTGGCCAATGTCAATGAACTTTGCAGGTCTGACAACGAAGGATAATACGCCGTATGGTTGTAACCGACGCTTAGCAGCAAAGCCAATACAGTAAGTATAGTACCGATACCGGCAAACCAGATACCTTTCGTAAACGTCTTGCAGAAAACACTTCTGATTAACCCATACAGTACACCTACCACTCCTACCAGAAACAATACCAACAGGTAAGGCATCTGTATCAGATTCTGGAAATACTTGTAAGGCTCCATATATACTTCTCCTGTTTCCGGATTCACCGCGAATCCATCCTTCAACAATGTGCGGATAACGAAAGCCAGGAAGAATATCAGGAAAGGAACTGCATCCGAAATCAATTGCCGGCGGCATCGGGGAATCAGTTCTTCACTGCGAATATTGTTGATGAAATACAAGTTACCCAACAGCCGGGCCAGGAAAAAGACAGCCAGCCCCAACACCAGATTCCACGGGTCCAGGAAAGCGTCAAGTCCGTGCCAACCGTTTGCCCACAGGCTGATGACAGGCATCATTTCATCGGTCAGGTTTCCTTTGTTGATCACGAAATTGGAACCGTTGAAAAAAGTAGCTACCGCCGCACCCAACAACACAGGACCGACAACTCCGTTGATAACCAGAAACACCTGATAAGTCTTCTTTCCCAACAGGTTACCGAGCTTCGACTGGAACTCATAAGAAACGGCCTGCAAGACAAAGCTGAACAGAATAATCATCCATAACCAGTAAGCACCTCCGAAACTGGTACTATAAAACAAAGGAAACGAAGCAAAGAAAGCTCCACCGAAAGTCACCAAAGTTGTGAAGGTAAACTCCCATTTCCGGCCGGTTGAATTGACCAGCATGGTACGTTCCATCTCCGAACGTCCCAAGTTAAACAACAAGGAGTTACCTCCCTGTACAAAAAGCAGGAACACCAGAATCGCTCCCAACAAAGACACCAGGAACCACCAGTAGTTCTGCAGAAACAAATAGGTTGTATCGATTGTAGTCATCATATTTTCCTAAAATTTAAATGAATAATACCCGATCATACATGTTCCGGACCTTTCCGGATAGCCTTTACCATGATACCGATTTCAGCAATCATCAGTACGGTAAACATAACCAGGAAGATGAAGAAGGTAGTCTGTACCGAACCGGCTTCCAGACGGGAAATAGCCGCATTCACCGGAAGCATATCCTGAATGGTCCAAGGCTGACGACCGACTTCGGCTACAATCCATCCGGCCTGACTGGCAATGTAAGCCAACGGAATACTCCACAGGGCAATATGATGCAACCAAGAGAAACGGGCCAGTTCCTTCTTGTAAGCCAGGAACAACATCACGGCAAAGAAGAGGATGAAATAACAGCCTAAACCTACCATAATACGGAAAGACCAGAACATCAGCCCCACATGCGGTACCAAAGTAGCCGGATCCTTGATGTATCCATAGCCGAAATAAGGCATGTTCTCTTCCAGAGTACGACGCGAAATACCTGCTGCAGCCTCATCGCCCGCCTGCTTGGCCTGTCGGTATTGTCCCAATGCCTCAATAGCCAGTTTTCCACGGGCTATCTTCTCTTCGGCTGAGATAGCCACTGTACCGTCAGCCTGCTCGTACCCACCGTTCAACAAATCGTTGATACCGGGAACATAACCGTTCGTATCGTGAGTAGCCAGGAACGAAAGCATGTAAGGAATCTTCAAAGAACCCACCACTGTGAGAGGTTCTCTGTAACCTCCGTCATACAGGCCTTCCATAGCAGCCAGCTTCATCGGCTGTACGTGTGCCACCTGATAAGCGGACTTGTCGCCTGTACCGGCTGTCACCAAAGCAGCGAACAACCCGATGTAAGAAGCTACCTTAATGCTGGCAACAGCAAATTCGGTCTCACGCTTGCGGAGCAAGTACCAGGCACTGATACCTATTACGAAAACGGCCCCCAACACCCAACTACTCAACACCGTATGCAGGAACTTCATGACAGCTACCGGTGAAAAAGCTACTGCCAAGAAATCTACCATCTCGTTTCGCATGGTATCCGGATTGAAAGCCATACCTACCGGATGCTGCATCCAGGCATTGGCCACCAGAATCCACCACGCAGAAATGGTAGCTCCCAGTCCGGTAAGCCAAGTAGAAGCCAGGTGAAAACCTTTGCTCACCTTCTTCCACCCGAAAAACATCACAGCTACGAACGTAGCTTCCATGAAAAAGGCCAGAATCCCCTCAATGGCCAGCGGTGCTCCGAATATATCACCTACAAACCAGGAATAATTACTCCAGTTCGTTCCGAACTCAAACTCCAGAATCAGTCCGGTAGCTACGCCCACCGCGAAGTTGATACCGAACAGCTTCATCCAGAACTGGGCCGTACGTTTCCAGAACTCTTTACCTGTCACAACATACAAGGTCTCCATCGTACCCATCACCACAGCGAGTCCCAGGGTCAAAGGCACAAAAAGCCAATGATACATGGCCGTCAGTGCAAACTGTGCACGAGACCAATCAATCATCGATGTGTCAATCGTTTCAAACATAAAATTTAGAATTAAATGATACAGTTAATTATTAGTGAATTTCTTTTGATTCTTCCAACGCCCTGTCTATCAGTTCGGTCCCTACATATTCCTGTTTTTCCTGTTCGGTCTTCCCTTTCAGGAAGGAAGGGAAAAAGAAAAGCTTCAGAATCACGAAGATGACAAACAGCTTGACCAGGATGAGCCACCACAATGTCCGTCCCCATGTCATCTCACGGAAACCGTCCCGATAAAATTGAAAAATGGTAATAATCTGTTTTTTCATTGAAACCGTTTTTATAATAATTACAAAGAAAGCGATTTATCGGGAAAAAACAACGATTTGTCCCGATTAATTGCGGAGCAATCTATCTCTTTTGTGAAAGATTAGGGTTGTTCCTATTTTTGTAACAACAAAAAACAGTAATCAGATTATGAAACAGCGAAGTTTATTTCTCATTGCCACAATGGCCTTGGCCATGCAGGCTGGTGCACAAGAAAAGAAGCAGTGGACTCTGGACGACTGTATAACCTATGCACTCGAAAAGAATATTCAGCTGCAGCAAAACAGATTGTCTCTCCAGGAAACAGAAGAAGATGTGAAAAGCGCCAAAGCAGCCCTCTTCCCCAGCCTCTCATTCAGTACCAGTCACAACGTGGTAAACCGCCCTTACCAGGAACAGAGTGCTACGGTCAGCGGAACGGAAATCATTACCAGTAACAGTAAGACCACCTACAACGGAAGCTACGATTTGCGGGCCCAGTGGACTATCTGGAACGGTGGTCAGCGGTTGAACAACATCAAACAACAACAGACCAACCGCGACATTGCCGAACTGGCCATTTCGACCACCAGCAATACGCTACAGGAACAGATTACCCAACTTTATCTGCAAATTCTGTATGCCGATGAATCGGTTGCCATCAACAAAGGTACATTGGAAGTCAGCAAAGCGACCTACGAACGTGCCAAAGAATTGTTCAACGAAGGAAGTATCTCAAAGGCCGATCTGGCTCAGCTGGAGGCTCAGGTAAGCAACGATGAATACCAGCTGATTACCTCGGAAAGTTCACTCCGTGACTACAAGCTCCAATTGAAACAACTGCTGGAACTGGACGGTACGGCAGAAATGGATTTGGTCATTCCTACACTGGATGAAACGAAGGTGATGCAGCTGCTGCCGAACCAGCAGGACATCTATCAGGCAGCTTTGGCACAACGTCCGGAAATCCAAAGCAGCAAACTCAGCATCGAAAACGCCAAACTGGCTATTTCATCGGCTAAAGCCGGTTATCTTCCAACAATCAGCTTATCAGCCTCCACTTCCAGTATGACAAACAATGCCAGCCAAAACAACTGGGCGGAACAGATGAAGTACGGATGGAACAACATGCTGGGAGTTACCCTGAGTATTCCCATCTTCGACAACCGACAGAACAAGACAGCTGTACAGAAAGCACGCATCCAATACGACAACAGTCTGCTGTCACTGACCAACCAGGAAAAAGAATTGTATAAGACCATCGAAAGCCTGTGGCTGGATGCCCTGAACGCCCAACAGCAGTTCGCAGCTGCCGATTCGAAACTGAAAAGCAGCCAGACCAGTTTCGATCTGGTAAACGAACAGTTCAGCCTCGGCATGAAAAATACCGTAGAACTGCTGACAGAAAAGAACAACCTGTTGAGTGCCCAACAGCAGCGTATCCAGGCCAAATACATGGCCATCCTGAATCGTACCCTGCTCGATTTCTATGCAGGAGAACCCATTAAAATCTAAAAAATACATCATATGAACAAGAAGAAAATCCTTATCGGAAGTGCTGCCGTCATTATCCTTGTAGCAGCCGGAATTTGGGCTTTCGGTGGAAGCAAAGCCCACAACCAGGTAGATTTCGCAACCGAACCTGTCAAGCGAGGCAGCGTCAGCAACTCCATTACCGCGACAGGTACCATCGAACCGGTAACCGAAGTTGAGGTCGGTACTCAGGTGTCCGGTATCATTGACAAGATTTATATCGATTACAATTCTATCGTAAAGAAAGGTGAAATCATCGCCGAGATGGATAAAGTGACACTGCTGAGCGACCTACAATCGGCACAAGCTACCTTTGACGGTGCCAAAGCCGAATACGAATATCAGAAGAAACTGTATGAACGGAACCAGAAGCTGCACGAAAAGCAGTTGATCAGTGAAACGGACTACGAGGAATGTGTATACAATTACCAGCGTGCCCAAAGTACCTACAACCAGTCTCAGGCCGCATTGGCCAAGGCGGAACGTAACCTGTCATACGCTACCATCACTTCGCCGATTGACGGAGTAGTGACCAGTAAAGATGTAGAAGAAGGACAGACCGTAGCTTCCGGCTTCGAGACTCCGACCCTCTTCACCATCGCCGCCGACCTGACCAAGATGCAGGTAGTAGCCGACATTGACGAGGCTGACATTGCCGGTGTAAGAGACGGTTCCAAATGTACCTTTACAGTAGATGCCTATCCGAACGATGTATTCGAAGGTACTGTACAACAAATCCGTCTGGGAAGTACCAACAGCAGTTCCAGCAGCTCGAGTACAACGACAGAAACAGTCGTAACCTACGAAGTAGTCATCACCGCCGACAATCCGGATCTGAAACTGAAACCTCGTCTGACTGCCAACGTGACCATCTACACCGATGTACGTGAGAATGTACTTGTTGTTCCTAACAAAGCGCTCCGCTTCACACCGGAAAAACAGATCATCGGTAAACGGACCGTCAAAGACTGTCAAGGCAGCCACAAAGTATGGACACTCGAAAATGATGTCTTTACAGCACATCCGGTCAAGACAGGTATGAGCGACGGAACGAACACAGAAATCCTGAGCGGCGTCAATGAAGGAACAGCTGTTGTGACCGAGACTGTCATCAAAGGCAACGAAGATGTCATGACGGGTGAAGCCGTGCCGGGAGGCGAAAGCGAACGGAGTCCTTTCATGCCTGGTCCTCCTGACCGTAACAAGAAAAAATAACCGAGGTTAAATTTGAACACTATGAGCAAGACTGTCATTGAACTTCAGAATATCAAACGGAACTTTCTGGTGGGCGACGAAGTGGTACATGCTCTGAGAGGTATCAGCTTCAGCATACAGGAAGGAGAATTTGTGACCATCATGGGAACCTCCGGGTCCGGAAAATCCACCCTGCTGAACACCTTGGGATGTCTGGACACCCCTACCAGCGGAGAGTATCTGCTGGACGGTGTATCAGTCCGTACCATGTCGAAACCTCAGCGTGCCGTACTGCGCAACCGGAAAATCGGTTTCGTTTTCCAGAACTACAACCTGCTGCCGAAAACGACCGCAGTAGAGAACGTGGAACTGCCGCTGATGTACAATTCATCGGTCAGTGCCGCAGAGCGTCGCCGCAGAGCCACCGAAGCTCTGATAGCCGTGGGACTGGGCGACCGTCTGGAACACAAGTCCAACCAGATGTCAGGTGGACAGATGCAGCGTGTGGCCATTGCCCGTGCCCTGGTCAACAACCCGGCAGTCATTCTGGCGGACGAGGCGACCGGTAACCTGGATACCCGGACTTCTTTCGAGATTCTGGTACTTTTCCAGAAACTGCATGCCGAAGGGAGAACCATCATCTTCGTGACACACAACCCGGAACTTTCGCAATACAGCAGTCGGAACATCCGGTTACGGGACGGACATGTCATCGAAGACTGCGTCAACCCTCACATTCTTTCGGCCGCCGAAGCACTGGCTGCCCTTCCGAAAAACGATGATGAATAAGATGCAAACGACCGTACAGTCAATCATCTAAAAAACAAATCACAATGAATGGAACGAATCTTTTTAAAATAGCCTTACGGGCCTTGGCCAACAATAAAATGCGTGCCTTCCTCACCATGTTGGGTATCATCATCGGTGTGGCATCGGTCATCTCCATGCTTGCCATCGGTCAAGGTTCCAAACGGAGCATCCAGCAACAGATTTCCGAGATGGGTTCGAACATGATCATGATTCACCCGGGTGGTGACATGCGAGGCGGTGTTCGCCAGGATGCCTCATCCATGCAAACGCTGAAGCTGGAAAACTACGAAAAGCTCCGTGACGAATGTATGTACCTGTCGGCCATCAGTCCGAATGTATCTTCTTCCGGACAATTGATTGCCGGCCCAAACAACTACCCTTCTTCCGTTACTGGTGTCAGCATCGACTACCTGAAAATCCGTCAGCTGAAGGTGGAGCAAGGCGAAATGTTCACCGAAAACGATGAACGGACAGCCGCCAAAGTCTGTGTCATCGGTAAGACCATCGTCGACAACCTCTTCCCGGACGGTAGTGACCCCATCGGCAAGATTATCCGTTGCAACAAGATTCCGCTCCGCGTTATCGGAGTACTGGAATCCAAAGGATACAACTCCATGGGTATGGACCAGGATGATGTCGTACTGGCCCCCTATTCCACCGTCATGAAACGACTGCTGGCACAGACCTACCTGAGCGGAATCTTCGCTTCGGCCCTGACAGAAGACATGACTGAAGAAGCTGTAGACGAAATCAGCGGAATCCTGCGCAGGGAACACAAGCTGAAAGAAACGGACGATGATGACTTCGACATCCGTACCCAGCAGGAACTGAGCTCCATGCTGAATACCACCACCGACCTGATGACCACCCTGCTGGCCTGTATCGCAGGTATCTCTCTGGTAGTAGGAGGTATCGGTATCATGAACATCATGTATGTAAGTGTAACCGAACGTACCCGTGAAATCGGTCTGCGTATGTCTGTTGGAGCACGAGGAATAGACATCCTCTCGCAGTTCCTGATAGAATCCATCCTTATCAGTATCACCGGAGGTCTGATAGGTGTCATTCTGGGCTGTGGAGCCAGCTTCATCATCAAATCTGTCGCCCACTGGCCGGTATTTATCCAGCCCTGGAGTGTATTGCTTTCGTTCGCCGTATGTACCTTTACCGGTGTTTTCTTCGGATGGTATCCGGCCAAGAAAGCAGCCGATCTGGATCCGATAGAAGCGCTACGCTACGAATAACGGCATCCGGAAACTTAATTCGAGTCTTAATAGACTACTTTGTTCTTCATAACTTTGGTTTCCTGACCGGCTGCCTCCTGTTGTTACCGTTCTTCCGAACAATAGCAACGGAACAGCCGGTCTTTTTCAGTAAAATCATTATCTTTGTAACCTATAGAACGTATGAGTCACTCTGTATTACCTATGAAATCAATCAAACAACCGACTTATCACTCGTTGGTTTCACTCATTCATATCATCTGTTGGGGCATGTTCTTAGGATTTCCCCTGGTCTTCGCCCAACGCTCCGACGGCAGTATCGACTGGTCCGCATTCATGCACCATTCATTGATTCCGGCCATACTGTGTCTGCTTTTCTACATCAATTATTTTATTCTGATACCCCGGTATCTCTTCCAGAAAGACACGACCAAATTTCTTGCCATCAATCTCATATTGATATTGATGGCCGGATTCGGAATACGCTGGTACAACGAGGTACACCTGCTTCCCATGCCGGTTCCTCGTCCCGACCGTCCGTTACCTCCACGTTTCCTTTTCTACCTGCGTGATGTTGCGAGCATGTGCTTCACGGTCGGTGTATGTGTAGCCATCCGCCTGAGTATCCGCTGGAAAGAAACGGAAGAGGCCTGGAATGAGGCCGTAAAAAGCCGGACAGAAGCCGAATTGAGAAACCTCCGCAACCAGCTGAACCCACACTTCCTGCTGAACACCCTGAACAACATCTATGCCCTGATCAGCTTCGATACAGAAAAAGCCCAACAGGCCGTACAGGAACTGAGCAAACTGCTTCGCTATGTGTTATACGACAACCAACAGATGTTCGTTCCGCTCCAGAAGGAAGTAGACTTTATCCGCAACTACATCGAACTGATGCGTATCCGTGTCTCTCCGCAAGTGACTATCCGCACCCGGTTCGACATCAAGCCGAAGAGCCAGACTCCCATCACTCCACTGTTATTCATATCACTGATAGAAAATGCGTTCAAACACGGAATATCGCCTACAGAACCAAGTTACATAGACATTGAGATAACGGAAGGAGACAAAGAAATCTGCTGCACCATCAAGAACAGCAACTTTCCCAAGTCGGAAAGCGACAAAAGCGGTTCTGGCATCGGACTGGAACAGGTACGCAAACGTCTGGAATTAGTTTATCCCGGATGCTATGAATGGCAAATCCGGCTCAGTGACGACAAGAAAGAATACAGTTCGTTCATCCGCATCACCTTATAAATATATCCTAATCATTCACCCTACTAAATAGAACCACCTATGATTTTACGCTGCGCATTAGTTGACGATGAGCCGTTGGCTCTGAGCCTTTTGGAAAGTTATGTACGGAAAACAGACAGTCTGGAACTGTGCGGTTCCTATTCGAGTGCCATCCAGGCCATGAAAAGCCTTCCGGAACATCCGGTAGACCTCCTGTTTTTGGATATCCAGATGCCGGAACTGAACGGCCTGGAATTCTCACGCATGGTCTCTGACAATACCCGGATTATCTTCACCACAGCATTCGAACAATACGCCATCGACGGCTATCGGGTCAATGCGTTGGATTACCTGCTGAAACCTATCAGCTACAATGATTTCATCGAAGCCGTCAACAAGGCGCTGCAATGGTTCGAGTTAAGGAAAAAAGCGGAAACACCGGATAGTGTCCAGACCTCACTACCTACCGACTCAAATCATATTTACGTAAAAAGTGATTACAAAATTGTACAAATAGAGTTGGATAAAATTTTATACATCGAAGGACTGAAGGACTATATCAAAATCTACACAGAAGACAATCCACGTCCCATCCTGTCCCTGACGAGTATGAAAACCATGGAAGAAAAACTCCCTTCCAACCGGTTCATCCGCGTCCATCGGTCGTACATTGTGCAGAAACAGAAAATAAAAATCATCGACAAGGGACGAATCGTTTTTGGCAAAGAGTACATTCCTGTTTCCGACAGTTACAAACAAGAACTTCAGAATTATGTTAACGAACATATTATTTGAGGAAAGTTTTAAATACAACGTTTTTTTTTGCAACTAATCCCAACTTTTATCTTGATTTTTTTGGACAGACTAAATATAAGGCTTATATTTGTGGTGTACATAATAAGACAGGAAGTTGTGAAATTTCCTTATTAGAATAGTTTAGTTAAGTCTAGTTTAGTTTTTGTGTTGTGATACTCCAACCATTAGAGAATGGCTGGAGTATCTTTTTTATGTATCTACCGATATTCCTACGGACCTACTTTACAATGTACTCCTACCGGTTATCCGAAAGATGACCGACAGGTACAGTCCGAAAGCTCTTTCCGGCTGGCACAGAAAACGAAATATCCTTACAAAATAAAAGTGTCGGCAGAAGTATCGCCCAACCGATATGCCTGAAAAACATCTCCCATGAAAAACGAACGTTCGTTTTCCCTTGTTCGTCTAGACGTTTTCATGCAAACGAACGCCCGTTCCGATTAAAATGTCCGGACGTTTTAAACATACCCATACAAACAAAAAAAACGCTAGAGAAAACTTCCCTAGCGCATGACATTCAAACTTTGAATCAGCCGAGTTTTTCTTCTGTGAAAGCAACTCAGCACAATTCACCTTTTTCACTGCAATCAGAGATAAATCTTGACTCATCATACGGTACAATGCCCGTACAGTCTAAGTTTATCCGAATCCATCGTAACAATCTTTCTACCTTTTTCATCGTGTTTATCCTTTCTTCTATGCGATAACTCCAATAAGGAAGCTATGTAGGCTTTCCATACAAAAAGAAAGCTATATATAATTAAAAGTCTAATTTAGCCACAATGTACGAGTATTCAACTTCAACTTTATCCTATCTAAACAATCTTGCTTTCACATTGCAAAGATACAAATTTACAGGAAAGACGGCTACGGCAAAACAGACTATCTGAATTTATCTGACAAATAATTGACCCATATCAAGAAAAAGGTGGGTTCTGCTACGTTCCCGTAACAAGACCCACCTTCCGTCTTACCATCCAATCCTGTATTACTTGATGATTCGATAATAATCCGCTTTCCGAGGCTTAGCCGGTGCCGGTTCTCCAGCCGGATAGCCCAATGACAACGCGCCGATTCCTACCAGATTCTGAGGTAATCCCCAGGCAGCCAACAATTCTTTGGCTTCGGGTTTCTCGAATATTTCCCGCTCCCGGTGAATCCAGCAACTGCCCAGACCGATGGCATGAGCTGCCAGCATCATATTCTCCAGAATACAGCTTCCGTCCTGAACCGGATTAGGAGCGTCAGCAGGAGCCAATACAAGTACATAGGTAGGCGCATCGTAGTAGGGATTCGAGGTAACTCCCATCACTGCCGCATTCATGGCAGCCAGTTGCGCCTTCTGTCCGTCGTTCTGTACAGCCACGATATAAGGTGCCTGCAAGCCTCTGGAAGTAGGAGCAAAGGTACCGGCCTCCAATACCAGCTTCAACTCTTCGTCCGTAATCTGTTCCGGACGGTACTTTCTACAGCTGCGACGTGTTTTGATGATTTCCAGACATTCATTCTTTTCCATAATGTTCCGATTTAATGAAGTAAGAAAAAGCCCCAAACCCAAAGGGGCTGAGGCTTTTCAATACAGAATTTATCAATTATCAGTTGTTTTCAGGACGAAGCTGACGCACTGTAACTGCAGTCTGCCACATTTCGCTTTCACGCAATGCCTTCAGTTCGGCATTCAGTTTCTCACGATAATCCGGCTGAGAGTTGGAGTCGATAGAAATCTGAGCTTCGTTACCGCTCTTCACACTTTCATACAATTTCTGTACTACCGGCTTGATAGCATCGTGGAACGGGCCCATCCAGTCCAAAGCACCACGCTGAGCAGTTGTAGAGCAGTTAGCGTACATCCAGTCCATACCGTTCTTTGCGAACAGCGGCATCAGTGACTGAGTCAACTCTTCTACCGTTTCATTGAAAGCTTCAGAAGGAGAGTGACCGTTTTCACGCAAAACTTCGTACTGTGCCAACAGCAATCCCTGGATAGCTCCCATCAAAGAACCGCGTTCACCGGTCAAGTCAGAAGTAGCTTCACGCTGGAAAGTTGTTTCGAACAGGTAACCGGAACCGATACCGATACCCAAGGCCAATGTACGGTCCATTGCCTTACCGGTAGCATCCTGGTAAACTGCGTATGAAGAGTTCAAGCCACGGCCTTCGAGGAACATGGTACGCAAAGAAGTACCTGAACCCTTCGGAGCCACCATGATGACATCGATGTCTGCTGGAGGAACTACACCGGTACGGTCGTTCCAAGTGATAGCAAAACCATGAGAGAAATACAGAGCCTTACCCGGAGTCAGGTATTTCTTGATGGTAGGCCATACAGACATGACAGCTGCGTCTGAAAGCAGACACATAATGATAGTACCTTTTTCGCAAGCTGTTTCAATATCGAAAAGTGTTTCACCCGGTACCCAACCGTCGGCAACAGCCTTTTCATAAGTCTTGCCCTGACGTTGACCAACGATTACATTGAAACCGTTGTCGCGCAGGTTCAAAGACTGACCTGGACCCTGTACCCCATAACCGATGACAGCAATTGTTTCATCTTTCAAGATTTCACGTGCTTTTTCCAATGGAAATTCTTCGCGGGTCTCTACATTTTCGATTACACCGCCAAAATTCAATTTTGCCATTTTTTCAATCTTTTTATCACAGCTTCCGCTGCATGTAATTAATAATTAAATAAATATCACTTTGCTGCGAACAACGACCTCCTGGCCGTTCTTCTTGACTTCTATATCGTATTCGTTTTCTGACACCTGCTCCTTATAGAAAGCCAGTGTATCGCCGTAATAACTTTCGGCATTGTAAGCCATTTCGAAGCGGCGGATACGCTTTTCCCGGAAAATCTCCAGCGGGAAAAGGTCCAGAATATGTTCGATATACCGGATACTGTTTACATGTCCGTTGATATCGATGTCACTGTACTTGGTTACCACCTCACCGGCCAGTTCCTTCTGATTGACCTTGATTCTTCCAGGTTTTTCGATCGGACATTCCTTCTGGCAGATGTAATCGACTATACTTCCATTATGCAAGGAAAGCAAGTCGGCTGGTTTACGGGTATCCATGCTGATCATCGCCCAGATGGAACGGGCATAACCGATTGGTTTCCCATCCTTGTTCAGAATAGCGAAATTGCGGTCAGTAAACAGGCGATACACGTTTTCTATCCACGTCTGTACACTGAAGGATTCGTACTGAAGAGGCATTTCTTCCAACTCAATAGCCAGACGGGACAAGACCCACGTATAGTTACTTTCATTCAACGTTGCGATACCGAAGCCACGCTCTGTCGCATGAAAGCCGGCACAGTTCAGCAGATGGTTTCCCAAGACTCCCATGGTGAGCCTTCCGGTGAAGTCAACGTGGAAAGGCTCTGCCACAAATGAATAAGTTCCTATTTTATTCTCTTCAGTCATACCGATACATTATTTCTTTTCCTGTAAATATCTTTCTTCCCGATGAGCCAGGTATTCATTTACCCGCTCGAAACAGCTGGTAGAAACAGCGATGCGTCCTGAACGGACAAACTGAAGCACACACTTCAAGCCTCTCAGTTCCTGATACAGCGAGGTAATGTCATCACTCATACCGGTCAGCTCTACAATCGAAAAAGTAGGGTTCACCTCGACGATGTGGGCACTGTAACGGCGTACGACCTTTGACGCTTCGGGATTTCCCTGAAACTCCGGTGTAGAGACCTTGTACATGGCTACCTCCTGCTGGAAAATTTCATCGTCTGTAAAGTAATGGGCCTGGATGACATCCATCTTCTTTTCAATCTGACGGACTACCTTCTCGATAGAATCCGGAGTAGTCCAGCAGGTAATGGTATACTTGTGTACTCCTTTGATGGAAGAAGCCGATACATTCAGACTTTCAATGTTGATCTGACGACGGGTAAACACGGCGGTTATCTGGTTCAGGATACCTGCGATGTTTTCCGAATGAACGATAATCGTATATAATTTCTTATTTTCCATAATCCAGTTCCTTTTTAGCAATCCAAATTCAACATCATGTAATTGACGGAACTTCCCGGAGGAGTCATCGGCAATACATTGCCTTCTTCCACCACACAAACCTCCAACAAGAACGGTCCGGAAGTCTGCAGCATCTCCTGAATACCGTCATTCAATGCTTCACGCTCGGTTACACGACGTGAAGGAATACCGTATGCAGCAGCAATCTGCATATAATCCGGATTCATCATCGGAGTAAATGAATAGCGGCGGTTGAAGAACATTGCCTGCCACTGACGTACATTACCCAGGTAATTGTTATTCATCAGAATCATCTTGACCGGACAGCGCTGTTCCATCAGTGTTCCCAATTCCTGCATCGTCATCTGCAGACCGCCATCGCCCATAAAGGCACAGACCGTACGGTCCGGTCTTCCGAAGGTAGCGCCGATAGCTGCCGGCAAACAGAATCCCATGGTTCCCATACCGCCGGAGGTAACGATGCTCCGATCCTTGGAAAACTTGAAATAACGGCAAGCAAACATCTGATTCTGACCTACGTCTGTCACAAGGATAGCTTCATTGTGGGTAGCTTCGCTTACAGCATGCACTACCTCACCCATATTGATAGGACCTTCGCCCGGATAAACTTCTTTCTCGATGACCTCCTGGAACTCCTTATCGGCGTACGACTGGAAACTTTCAATCCATTCTGTATGCTTATGCGACTGAATCAGTTCGGTAAGCAGAGCCAAGGTACGCTTACAATTACCCAAGATAGCGACATCAGCCTTCACATTCTTGCTGATTTCAGAAGGGTCGATATCCAGGTGGATAACCTTTGCCTGCTTGGCATAGGTTTCCAGTTTGCCGGTCACACGGTCATCGAAACGCATACCGACGGCAATCAATACGTCGCATTCGTTGGTCTTAACGTTCGGACCAAGATTCCCGTGCATACCCAACATTCCTTTGTTCAAAGGATGATCGGAATGTAAAGCAGACAATCCCAGCAACGTACAGCCGCACGGAATATCAGCCTTTTCGACAAAAGCCTTCAGTTCCTGCTGAGCACCTCCCAGTTCAACGCCTTGTCCGACCAGCACCAAAGGTCTCTTTGCCTCATTAATCAAAGCCACTGCTTCGGCTACAGCTTTCGGATCTGTCTCCGGATCCGGGTCATAACTGCGGATGAAATCGGTAATCATCGGTTCGAACTCAGTCAAATCAACCTGAGCATTCTTGGCGAAGTCCAGGACAACCGGACCCGGACGACCGCTACGCGCAATATAGAAAGCCCGTGAAACGGCCCAAGCTACATCTTCTGCCCGACGAATCTGATAACTCCACTTGGAGATAGGCTGCGTAACACCCACCAGGTCAACTTCCTGAAAGGCATCGGTACCCAACAGGCTGGCACCCACCTGTCCAGCAATGACTACAATCGGCGTACTGTCAATCATGGCATCGGCCACACCGGTAATTGTATTGGTAGCTCCCGGTCCGCTGGTAACCAGACAGACACCGACCTCACCCGAAACACGGGCAAATCCTTGAGCCGCGTGTACAGCTCCCTGTTCATGACGGACTAGTATATGGTTCAACTTATCCCGATGGTCATACAGCGCATCGTACACCGGCATGATGGCTCCTCCGGGGTAACCGAAGATGGTCTTTACCCCTTCATGTTCCAACGAGCGCATCAAGGCTTCAGATCCTGTTATTTTTTCTTTACTCATAGTCTCTTCTTTCTTCCAGTTAATCAATAATTCTCACGCCTCCCATATCGGCCGAACTTACCATGCTGGCGTAAGCTTTCAATGCTTTCGATACCTGACGGTTACGGGTTACCGGCGTCATCGGACGGGCTGCCAGCTCTTCATCACTCAGTCTGACATTGATGCTGCGGTTCGGAATATCAATATCGATGATATCACCGTCCACAATCTTACCGATATTGCCACCGGCTGCCGCTTCCGGAGAAATATGTCCGATACTCAAACCGGAAGTACCTCCACTGAAACGTCCGTCCGTAATCAAAGCACATTCTTTTCCCAAATGTTTTGATTTGATATAAGAAGTGGGATAAAGCATTTCCTGCATGCCCGGTCCGCCTTTCGGTCCTTCGTGTGTAATGACCACCACGTCACCACTGACCACTTTTCCACCCAAGACTCCTTCACAGGCAGCTTCCTGAGAATCGAAGACCTTCGCCGGTCCGGAGAATTTCCAGATACTGGCGTCTACACCGGCTGTCTTAACCACACAGCCATTCTGAGCGATATTACCGAAAAGTACGGCCAGACCACCATCTTTGCTGTACGCATGCTCGATGTCGCGGATACAACCGTCAGCACGATCCGTATCAAGCGTATCGTAGGTCTTGCTTTGAGAGCCCATCTTATTACTGAAGACCCCTCCCGGCGCACTCGAATAAATACGCTTGGCTTCCGAAGAAACCGTTTCTTTCATGATGCTGTATTCCTCGATATCCTCAGCCAAAGTATGTCCGTTGACACGGCGGCACGTGGTATCCAGCAATCCGCCTTTGTTCAGTTCTCCCAGGATATTCAGGATACCGCCGGCACGGTTACATTCCTGGATAGAAAACCGCTGCGTATTAGGAGCCAGTTTACAAAGACAAGGAACGCGACGGCTCAATTGGTCGATATCAGCCATTTTGAAGTCTACCCCACCCTCGTTGGCAATAGCCAGCAAGTGCAGAATGGTATTGGTGGAACCGCCCATCGCTATATCCAGGGTCATTGCATTCATAAAAGCCTGACGCGTAGCGATGCTACGGGGCAATACACTGTCATCGCCCTCTTCATAATACTTGAACGCGTTCTTGACAATCAGCTGGGCAGCATCCTTGAAGAGCTGGATACGGTTGGTATGCGTAGCCAGAATAGTACCGTTACCCGGCAATGAAAGTCCGATGGCTTCAGTCAACGAGTTCATGGAGTTGGCGGTAAACATTCCGGAACAGCTGCCGCAACCCGGACACGCGCAATTTTCGATACGGGTCACTTCCTCATCGCTGACGGAAGCATCGGCCGCTTTAATCATTGCAGTAATCAAATCGGCATTTTCACCGTTTATCTTATGCGCTTCCATCGGTCCACCTGATACGAATACAGCCGGAATATTCAGACGCATGGCAGCCATCAGCATACCCGGAGTAATCTTATCGCAGTTCGAAATGCAGATCATGGCATCTGCCTTGTGGGCGTTCACCATGTATTCTACGCTATCGGCAATCAAGTCACGTGAAGGCAGTGAATAAAGCATTCCATCGTGTCCCATTGCAATACCATCGTCGATGGCAATTGTATTGAACTCGGCTGCATAGCAACCCAGTTTTTCGATTTCAGCCTTCACTAACTGACCGATTTCATGCAAATGTGTATGTCCGGGAACAAACTGTGTAAACGAATTCACAATCGCAATGATCGGCTTACCCATCATCTCTCTTTTCATACCATTGGCCACCCAGAGTGCTCTTGCACCTGCCATACGGCGACCTTCCGTACTCATCGAACTGCGTAACTGGTGTTTCATATCAAAATCCTTCTTTATCAATTAAAAAGCCTCTCTCATCGTCCGGTGAGAAAGGCTTCCATACATATCTTTTACGTACAACTACATACACGAACCTTTCTCACCTCTTGGTACTTCCACCACGACGCGTACAATCTGCAGGACTGCCAGGTTAATTCGAATATCAGTTGCCATCATAATTTTTTGTTTTTACTTGTCTTGTTTACGGCTACAAAGGTAAAGGCTTTTTTGTAACTTACAAATAAAATGATAGTTTTTTTTCTTATAAATTATTATTCGTAACAAATAATTGCCTTTTATTGTCAGTTTATCAGAAGACATATCGATAACGCAAAGGGTAGAAGATTCTGCAGAAACATCACCGCAAAAAGGCGATCAGTAGCGCTGAAAGCCATTCAACCCCCTTTATATCAGAGCCATAAGACAAAAAGAAAGTCACGAATCCGAAAATACACATTTCCGAATCCGTGACCCACTCATATTGCGATAGAAAAATCTTCAGATTTTATCAGATACCCAAAGATTTCTTGACAGCTTCTGCCTTTTCTGTAGCGGTAGCATTAGCGCTGGCATAACACTTCGGACATCCCATTTCGCCCTTGATTTCCATGTAGAACTTGATTTTCGGTTCTGTTCCTGAAGGACGTACAGACACCTTTGTTCCGTCAGCTGTAAAGAACTGCAGTACGTTAGACGGTTCCGGCATATCGATGTCAGTAGCATTGCCTGCCGCATCGGTAGCTTTCAGAGTCTTGTAGTCTTTTACCAGAACGACCTGAGAACCTCCCAGTTCCTTCGGAGGACAAGCACGGAAGTTTTCCATCATAGCCTTGATTTCATCGGCGCCGCTCTTACCCGGTTTCACGACATTCACTGTCAATTCTTTTGAGAAACCATATTCTACATAGATTTCCATCAGGATATCATACAATGTCTTGCCCTGGTCTTTTGCCCAAGCACAGATCTCAGCCAGCAAAGAACAAGCAGAAACAGCATCTTTGTCACGAACGAAATCTTCAGCCAGGAAGCCGTAGCTTTCTTCACCACCACCGATGTACTGTTTGATACCTTCGTTCAAACGAATCTGACGAGCAATCCATTTGAAACCTGTATAGCAGTCATACATTTCGATGTTATTCTTATCGGCTACCTTCTTGATCAGTTCTGTAGTAACAATGGTCTTAACGATGAATTCATTGCCTTTCATCTTACCCATTGCAATGCGGTTCTTGATGATGTAGTACAAGAAAATCAAGCAAGTCTGGTTACCGTTAACCAGTACCCATTCGCCCTTGCTGTCTTTACATGCCATACCTACACGGTCTGCATCCGGGTCAGAAGCCATAACGATGTCGGCATCAATTTCCTTAGCCAGTTTGATAGCCAAAGTCAAAGCCTCAGCATTTTCCGGATTCGGAGATACAACTGTCGGGAAATCACCGCTCTTCACCATCTGTTCAGCCACACAATGAACATTTTCGAAGCCCCACAGTTTCAGAGACTGCGGAATCAACATCATACCTGTACCGTGAATCGGAGTATACACAATCTTCAAGTCTTTCTGACGCTTGATAACTTCCGGATCGATAGAAATAGAATGTACCTGGTTCAGGTAATCATCATCCACTTCCTTACCGATAACCTGAATCAAATCCTTGTCGCCTTCAAACTTGATATCGGCAGCCGAATTGATCTTATTCACTTCGTCGATGATACCCTTGTCATGCGGAGCCAAAACCTGAGCGCCATCATCCCAATATGCCTTGTAACCGTTATATTCCTTCGGATTATGCGAAGCAGTCAAGATAATACCGCTCTGACATCCCAAACGACGGATAGCGAAAGACATTTCCGGAGTAGGACGCATATCTTCGAACAAGTATACTTTGATACCGTTTGCAGAGAAGATATTTGCAGAGATTTCTGCGAATTTCTGGCTGTTGTTACGGCAGTCATAACCAACAACGACAGAGATGTTATCCTTACCGGCGAAACATTTGTTCAGGTAATTAGACAAGCCCTGAGTAGCCGCGCCCACTGTATAAATGTTCATACGGTTGGAACCGACTCCCATGATACCGCGCAGACCACCGGTACCGAATTCCAGGTCTTTATAAAATGCCTCAATCAAATCGGTCTTATCGGGGTTTTCCAACATACGCTTTACTTCAGCCTGTGTTTCAGCATCGTACTCAGGGGCTAACCATTTTTGAGCTTTCTCTGTACACTGTTTAATCAATTCTTCGTTTTCCATGATTATTAAGTTAGATTATTATTTAAGTTTGATTATTCTCGTATTATTCATAGCAAAAATAAAAGATTACTTTAAAATATCCTAATAAAAAAGGTGTGTTTTTCAATAAAAAGTTGAAAAACACACCTTTTCAAGATTCCAGTAAAAAAACTGAAACGAAAGAAGTTACATCCGTTCTTTTACTTCAGTTCTTTCATCTTATAACGGTCGCCTGTAGCCTTCACCAGTTCCTTCAGGAACTCCTGACTGTAACCCGGACGGTCCAATGGAGCGCAGTTTCCTGTTTCAGGAGCGACAATACGGCCGTTCTTTACAAGTTTCACTGCACCATCATTGTAACGGACAATCAAAAACTCTCCAAGTTTCTTCCAACTGTCTACCGCATCCTTTGCAGCCATGGCGGTATAACGGGTCAGAAAATCACGTGCTTTCAGCGGATCCTGTTGATACAGTTTCATAGCCGTAGCTTCAATTCCTTCCTGAGCATTGGCATACATATCCTCCAATCCGGTCTGTACCTGCTGCATATCGCCTACCATCAGACTATAACGCGGACGAATCATATCGGCTACCCAGTTATAGACCCAGAAAGCCGAATTCCATGAGAATGTCACACAGTCACCGTTTCCTTCAGCATATACATCCGGAACCTGATTGGTGTTACAGTATACCGGAGTAAAGACAGTCATGTTCGCATCGTCAAGTCCGAACCACAATACACCTCCTACTACATCCGGCAGGTTGGCACGCATCTGAGCCACAAATGTAAAGGCAGTCTGCTGGGTAGAAATCGGCCGCTCATTGAAATATTCTTCATTATCCACCTTGAAAGTCAATGGAGAAAGACGATACGGCATATTGAAGGCTCCGGCACCCATATCTTTGGTTATATCAAGAGCAGTTCCTTCATAGTGGTCGCGCATAGCACGCTGAATGTCACGGACAGACACTTTCTGATCCGGTTTTACATACAACGGCATCGGCTCCTTACTCTCTCCCTGTATATAAGAAAGGTATGCCTGACCGGTAGCTTTACTGAACATGTTATAATAACTCCATACACGGGCTTCGCAGAAACGAAGGCCACTGAAATCCAACGGGCAGTATGCATCGGCAAAGCTGAAATCCTTGTTCGCTCCAGAGAAATAACCTTTTTCACGGGCAAACGAAATCACATCCGGCGCATACAGGCAATTCTCCTTATCATTCAGATTGAACTGATGGATACGGCTCTGGTTAGCATGAGCAGCAATACAGTCGTCCGGAATGCGGACAGCTACCCAGACAGCCCCTTTTACACCGGGACCTTTCCCTATCATTTCCATAATCCATACTTCATTCGGATCGGCTATTGAGAAAGACTCCCCGCTACTGTAATATCCGTATTCCTTCACCAGATCAGTCATAACCTTAATAGCCTCTTTGGCAGAACGGGAGCGCTGCAAAGCCACGTAAATCAGACTTCCGTAATCCATCACACCGGTAGTATCCACCAGTTCCGGACGGCCGCCGAAAGTCGTTTCACCGATCGTCACCTGAAACTCGTTCATATTTCCGATGACATTATAAGTTTCTTTTGCTTCCTTTATCTGCCCCAGGTACTTTCCTGAATCCCAGTCATAAATGGAACGCATGGCTCCATCCGGGTGTTTGGCAGCCGGATAATGACACAGAAAACCGAACAGGCCGTATGAATCGGCCGAATAAGAAACAATCACAGAACCGTCTGCCGAAGCTTTCTTGCCCACTATCAGATTGGTACAAGTCCAGCCATTCAGCACAAAAGCCGTCAACAAGACAACGGCTGTCAGCACTCTCTTCATCATAAACATCTAGTCTTTTATTTTTAAAAATGAAATAATTTACGGGTTTCATTCTTGCAGTTGTCCGTCACTACAACTTCTACCTTGTGGGGAACCCCCTTCTTTATTTTTTCCGGATCCTGAATAACAAGTATTCCCTTTTTCAGGCCGAATAACACGAATTCACCATCGACAAAAACCTTGTAGGTACCGATGCCGCTTTCGGAATCCGATATTTTAAACCGGACATTCCGGGAAGCACGCCAACCAGACTGTCCCACAGGTATGATACGGGGAGCAATGGTATCGACAGCCACAGAATAGGTAGCAAACTCACGAACACGGGTCTTCATCCATCCGTTTTCAAACGTTCCACCTGCCGGTGCACGCCAACGCCCGACTTTCTGCACGACATAATATTTCGTAGTATCGGCAACCGGCAAGTGACGTATGCCAATCGACAACGGACAATAGCTTTGCAATGGAGTATTGCCGGCATCAAGTACATAATCGAATGCGATACCTGTACTGTCACCTTCTACCGATACACTCAACCCGGTATCTTCGTACACATAATATTTAGGTACGACAAATTCCAGCCCGGGAGCTTGAATTACATTTGTCCGGTTCCAATACAGCATCCGGTTACCTTTGTGCTGATAAGCGGGTATATTTTCTTTCTTCCCCTGTACAACAAAGGAATAAGTACGCTTATTCCCGAAATTATCTTCCAGTACATAGCGGAAGCGATAATCACGTTCTTCGTCTATAAGGACAACTCCACGTGCCGTATCCGCCTGCAAGATACGCAACCGGTTTCCGGGTGCAATGTACGAACGCATAATCAGGCGCTTGGTCCGCCGTAATTCATCGTAATCCGTAAATCCGTTGATCATCCGGTTTTCTTCGGGTGCCACTTTATCTGTCACACTTCGGAACACCTGTACAGAATCGACAAACAACGTCACAGAATGTACACCATAAAAATTGGAAGTCCCGTCCATGTAATCGCGGGCACTGATACCGGTATAAATTTTACCCCAAGCAGCCACTTTCTGTTTCAAAGCCTGTACCCCTACCAGTTTCTTCCGGACAGAACCGGCTACCCCGCCTTCGCCCGGTACCGGATAAAAACCTACCAAACTGGCTACGGGTGCCTTAGTATCCTTCAACATCGACTTGAAATACGGCATCGGATCAATATATTCTCCCGTATCGGTCTTCCGAAGTTCCAGATGAAGATGAGGACCGGCAGAAGCCCCCTCGTTACCGCTCAGCGCCAACAACTGTCCCTGTTTCATCGGGAACTGACCGGGTTCGAAGTTCAAATCGCATGTGAACGTCTGATGCTCATACTGATACGCCCGGACATACTTCTGAACTTCCGGTGCAAACGAAACCACATGTCCATACACCGAAGTCAATCCATTGGGATGAGTCACAAAAATGGCTTGCCCGTATCCTCCGTGAAGTACCATTACCCGGGAAACATAACCGTCGGCAATGCAACGGATAGGCTTACCGGTCACTCCCTGTGTCTTAATGTCCAAACCGTTATGAAAATGGTTCGGACGGAGTTCCCCGAAGTTGGCACTCAACAGCAACGGGAAATCAAACGGGGAACGAAATATATTTTCATCTACCTGCTGAGCCTGTATACCGGTCCCCATGACCAGAGACAGCACCAGCCCTATCATTTTTCTTATCATGATTGTCTTTCAGTTTTCAGTTTGTTCTTCTCCACCCGACGAACGACCAGAATGCTTGCTTCATACAGCAAGACCATAGGGAAAGCCACCATCAGTAAGGTAAACACATCCGAAGTCGGCGTAATGACAGCCGCAATCACCAGTACCACAACAATGGCATGCTTCCGGTAGGTACGCATGAACGAAGCCGTCAACAATCCCAATTGGGCGAACAACCAGCATAAGATGGGTATTTCGAACACGATACCCATCATCAGGCTCAGCATCATCAGCATATCGATGTACGAAGTCAGGACAATGGTATTCTCTACCTCCGCACTCACCTGATACAAAGCCAGGAAGCGGAACGTCAAGGGGAAAATCAAGAAATAATTCAACAAAACACCCAGCATAAACAATACATATCCCCACACTACAACGCGCAGGGAATACTTCCGCTCATCCTCGTACAATGCCGGAGAGACAAAGCGGAAAAGCTGGTATAATATATAAGGAGAAGCCAACAACAATCCTGCATAAAAAGCCACACTCATGTGGGTCAGGAATTGTCCTGCCAGTTCGGTATTGATAAGCCGGACATAAAAAGTATCCGGACACAACGAAGGCAACTGAATCCATTCTGCTATCCGACAGAAAAGCCCGTAAATACAGAAATCAGGGTTTTTCGGTGCCAGAACAATACCGAAAAGTTCCTCACGGAAACAAAATGCAACCAAAGTGAGGAGTACCAACAGGATAATGCAACGTACCAACACGCCACGCAGCTCATCCAAATGGTCCCAGAATGTCAGCTGTGTATTTCCACTATCTGCCTTCACTTCGTCGGATCTTTATCTTCCTTCGGTTTGGAATCCGTCTCCTCTTCTATCCCGTTCATTCCGTCCTTGAAACTTTTCACCCCTTTCCCTAGGCCTTTCATCAATTCCGGAATCTTCTTGCCACCGAACAGAAGCAATACGATCAGTACGATGAACAACAGTTCCTGCATTCCGACTCCCATAAACAATAATATAGTATTCATAAGCTACATCAACCTCCTCTGATTACCAATTCTTCTTTGCCATCCACTTAAACAGGCCATAGCCTCCGAATACCTGAAGCAGCATACCCGGTATTCCGATTCTGAAATCCTGCATGGCTGCCACAAAGTCGTGTACCAACCCCCATTCTACAAGGCTTCCTACCACCTGATAAGACAACACAACCGCAAGCAACGACCACAAAGTGACACGTTTAAGACGTTGTGCCATAAAACCAGCCGCCAAAGCCAACAAGACAGACTTCACCAGAATAGCCGGTAACACAGCCAAAGCAGGCATACCAAACAGCCAACTGTTGATGACCGGCGAAAGAAGAGCTGTAAGCAGTCCTACGCGCATACCATACTTATAGGCTCCAATCAGCGTAAAGAAATAAATGGGGAGCCAGGTAGGTCCTCCCAAGTAAGCCAAGTGGCACACTTGCGGCAACAGAATGTTTCCGACTATAAACAACAATGCGAACAAATAGGTATTCACATTGGTATACTTCAAAGCATAAAGTTTCGCAGAAGATTCCATTTCATTTACAATTTAAAGATTCTTTGGGCAAAGATAGAAAATTCTGACAAAAAGAGGAACATATTTCCGGTTTAAAATTCTTTTGTCTGGAAAATCGAAACAACCACTTCCTTCCGGATGCAAGCAACAGTCTAATCACTTTTTTTCGGACGTTCGAAACATCCATCGAAAACAAACGTTCGTTTTCCTTCAAACATGAGTTTGTTCTTTTCTGAACGAACGTATGTTATCCATCAGACACGAGTTCGACTTTCAGTCCCCTCAAACAGGGTCCATCCTTTCTGTTCTCTTCACCATCGCTTCAAAGAAACAGACTTTCCACAGGTTTCTCAACGTAACATTACACGAAAAGTTCGGTTTTTTAGAAAGACCATCCTCGGTTTTTTTCGTATCTGTACACTTACTATCAAAAGGAATGATTATTTTTGCAGAAAATATAAGAAAAATCGTGTATCCGACTAAGCTGAATGATAGAAAAACATATTGTTTTAGAAGATATTGATCCGGTCATCTTTTATGGTGTAAACAACACCAATATACAAATGATCAAAGCTCTGTTTCCCAAACTGAGAATTGTGGCGCGAGGAAATGTCATCAAGGTCATGGGAGACGAAGAAGAAATGTGCGCTTTCGAAGATGCTATAATTGCTTTGGAGAAACACTGTGCACAGTTCAACTCACTCAACGAAGAATCCATACTTGATATTGTCAAAGGGAACCGTCCGGCCACCGAAGCTACGGGGGAAGCCATTGTCTTCAGTGTGACAGGCAAGCCCATTCTTCCACGCAGTGAGAACCAACGGAAACTGGTACAGGAATTCCGGAAAAACGATATGATTTTCGCCATCGGTCCGGCAGGAACCGGAAAGACCTATACGGCCATCGCCTTGGCTGTACAGGCTCTGAAGAACAAAGAAATCAAGAAAATCATTCTGAGCCGTCCGGCTGTAGAAGCCGGCGAAAAACTCGGTTTCCTCCCGGGAGACATGAAAGATAAGATAGATCCTTACCTGCAGCCGCTTTACGATGCACTTCAGGACATGATACCTGCCGCCAAGCTGAAAGAATACATGGAACTGAACATCATCCAGATAGCCCCGTTGGCCTTCATGCGCGGACGTACGCTGAACGATGCGGTCGTCATTCTGGATGAAGCGCAGAATACCACTACACAACAGATCAAGATGTTCCTTACCCGTATGGGTATGAATACCAAAATGATTGTCACAGGCGATATGACCCAGATAGACCTTCCTGCCTCGCAGACATCCGGCCTGATACAGGCCATGCGGATTCTGAAAGGTATCAAAGGCATCAGTTTTATCGAACTCAACAAGAAAGACATTGTCCGCCATAAACTGGTCACCCGCATCGTAGAGGCCTACGAAAAATACGAAGAGAAAGAAAAGGCTGAACAGACGGAAAAAAGAGCGACCCGCCGAACGAACAAGACAGACAAGGAACAATCGGAAACTCAAGACAAACCTATTCATTCTTAAAACATAACGAAAATGAGTAAAGCATTAACAAAAACAGACTATCACTTTCCGGGTCAGAAAAGCGTGTACCACGGTAAAGTACGTGATGTTTACAACATCAACGATGAAAAACTGGTCATGGTCGCTACAGACCGAATCTCGGCATTCGATGTTGTACTTCCTGAAGGAATCCCTTACAAAGGACAGATGCTGAACCAGATTGCTGCCAAGTTCCTGGATGCAACTACAGACATTTGCCCCAACTGGAAACTGGCTACTCCGGACCCGATGGTTACTGTAGGCGTCATGTGCGAAGGTTTCCCCGTAGAAATGATTGTACGCGGCTACCTGTGCGGAAGTGCATGGCGTGCCTATAAGAGCGGTGTACGAGAAATCTGTGGTGTACGCCTGCCGGAAGGAATGCGTGAAAACGAAAAGTTCCCTGCTCCGATCATCACTCCGACGACGAAAGCTGAAATGGGTATGCATGACGAGGATATCTCGAAAGAAGAAATCCTGGCGAAAGGTCTGGCTACTCCGGAAGAATATGCGACACTCGAAAAATATACATTGGCTCTCTTCGAACGCGGTACTCAGATGGCTGCAGAACGTGGCCTGATTCTGGTTGACACCAAATACGAATTCGGTAAGCACAACGGTCAGATTTACCTGATGGACGAAATCCATACACCTGACTCAAGCCGTTATTTCTATGCAGAAGGTTATCAGGAACGCTTCGAAAAAGAAGAACCTCAGAAACAGTTGTCTAAAGAATTTGTACGCGAATGGTTGATGGCTAATGGTTTCCAGGGTAAAGAAGGACAGACAGTTCCGGAAATGACTCCTGAAATCGTCAACTCCATCAGCGACCGCTACATCGAACTCTTCGAACACATCACCGGTGAGTCTTTCGTAAAAGCCGACACAGACCACATCGCTGAACGTATCGAAAAGAACGTAACAGACTACCTGACAAAATAATTCTGAACATAGCAGGCAAAGGTTGAAAGCATTCTTTCGAAGGATGCTTTCAACCTTTGCCTGCAGGAAACACCTCCCATCAATCTATGACCCGCTATCCGCAAGAAAACATCAAGCCCTATAACACCGAAGAAAGCAAAGCCAAACAGGTAGAAGAAATGTTCGACAACATCGCTCCTTCCTACGACAACCTGAACCATTTGCTCTCGCTCGGCATCGACAAAAGTTGGCGGAAAAAAGCCATCCATTGCCTGAAACCGTTCCATCCGCAACGCATGATGGACGTAGCTACCGGAACTGGTGATTTCGCCATCCAAGCCTGTCGGACCCTCCAACCCCAAGCACTGATCGGTATAGATATCTCGGAAGGGATGATGAATGTAGGACGCGAAAAAGTGAAGGCAGCCGGACTGGACAAACAGGTCTCGTTTGCCAAAGAAGACTGCACCTACCTGAGCTTTCCCGACAATAGCTTCGATGCCATTACCGTAGCATTCGGCATACGGAATTTTGAAGACTTGGACAAGGGGCTGAAAGAAATGTACCGGGTACTGGTTCCGGGAGGACATCTGGTTATTCTGGAACTTTCCGAACCGGAAAGCTTCCCCATGAAACAACTTTATGCGATTTATTCCAAAATGGTCATTCCTACATTGGGAAAATTGCTCTCTAAAGACCGCAGTGCCTACACCTACCTGCCCCAATCCATCAAAGCTTTCCCGCAAGGTGAAGTCATGCAAGGCATCATCCGGAAGGCCGGATTCAGCCAGGTACAGTTCAGACGTCTGACTCTAGGCATCTGTACACTTTATTTCGCAACTAAATAATAAAACTAAAGACTGGTATGAAAAAATATGGCTTAATCGGTTATCCGCTCGGACACTCGTTCTCCAAAAACTACTTCAACGAAAAGTTCCATTCCGAAGGCATTGACGCCGAATACGTGAATTTCGAAATCCCCCACATTTCCGATTTACCCGGTATCGTTGCAGGCAACCCGAACCTGGTGGGCCTGAACGTCACCATCCCTTACAAAGAACAAGTCATTTCATACCTGGACGAACTGGATGAAGCAGCTGCTGCTATCGGGGCAGTCAACGTCATCCGTATCGAACGCAACCATGGAAAAACCCGACTCGTCGGTTACAATTCCGACGTCATAGGTTTTACCCAATCCATCGAATCGTTACTGGAGCCTCATCACAAGAAAGCGCTGATTCTGGGAACAGGAGGAGCATCGAAAGCCATCCACTACGGATTGCAACAATTGGGACTGGAATCTCTGTTCGTATCACGTTCCCGAAGCAACGACAACACCATCACTTACGATGACCTGACACCGGAAATCATGAAGGAGTATAAAGTCATCGTCAACTGTACACCGGTAGGCATGTATCCGAAAGCCGATGAAGCCCCGCGCATCCCTTATGAATGCCTGACCCCTGAACACCTGTTGTACGATCTCCTGTATAACCCGAATACGACCCTGTTCATGAAAAAAGGAAGCGATCATGGAGCCATTGTCAAGAATGGTCTGGAAATGCTTCTGCTGCAGGCCTTCGGTGCCTGGGACATCTGGAACCGCTGATTATTTGCATTCCTAATATCTCCTTACTGTTTATGAAAAAGAAACTGACCCTCAGTATCAGCATTGCCGTGCTGATACTGATAGCCAGCCTTATAGGCGGAAGCCTGTACATGCTAGACTATTCGTTACGTCCCGAAAACCGGGGCAAGAACCTGGAAACTTCGTTTGAATTCATGCGGTCCCGCTATCCGCACCTGTGTCCGTGGCTGGACAGCCTGCAACAGCAGCATGCCTTGCGTGACACCTTCATTACGGCTCCTGACGGCATCCGGATGCACGCCTATTACGCCCGCGCTTCCCATCCGACCCGAAAAACCGCCATCATCGTTCACGGCTATACAGATAATGCCATCCGAATGCTGCACATCGGTTATTTATACAACCGGGACCTGGATTTCAACATTCTGTTGCCCGACCTCCGTTACAGCGGACTGACGGAAGGCGATGCTTTCCAGATGGGATGGCTGGACCGGAAAGATGTCATCCAATGGATACATACTGCACCTGCCCTTTTCGGAGACTCCCTGCAAGCGGTAGTTCATGGCATTTCCATGGGAGCAGCCACTACCATGATGGTATCAGGCGAACAGCTACCTCCGTACATCGACTGTTTTGTAGAAGACTGCGGCTATACCAGCGTATGGGATCAGTTCAAGAAAGAGTTGAAAAGCCAGTTCGGACTTCCGGCTTTCCCACTGCTGTACACCGCCAGTTGGCTTTGCCAGTTGCAGAACGGATGGAACTTCCAAGAAGCCTCTGCCCTGAAACAAGTGGCCCGCTGCCACCAACCCATGTTCTTCATCCACGGCGACAAGGACGACTTCGTGCCAACCTGGATGGTCTATCAGCTCTACAATGCCAAACCACAGCCCAAACAACTTTGGATTGTGGAAGGAGCCGACCATGCCACCTCATACCTGCATGAACGAGAAACTTATACCCGAAAAGTAAAAGCCTTCGTAGATCGGTACGTTCGGTAATCATCGCCAGCTCCTTCTTCTATTTTTACTCTTTGCTGCGCTCGAACAGGAAGCGGTAATCACGTGCTGCTGCCGGAACCGTCCATTCTTCTGGAATAAATTTCCATTGGTTCAACGGTTGCGGATGCAGCACCTTCACTTCTTCTATCCGCTGCATCAGGTAGTACCGCAAATCCTTTTCGGTGGATGACAGGATACGTTTGGAAAGTTCCTCCTTCGGTATACCAGCCCCTTTGGTCAACAGGTCACCACCGCCGTTTCCACGATAAGAATTGACAGCCACCTTATACCGCTTCTGCAAGTCGAAAGGAGTACCGTCGGCCATCGACTGGATGGTTATCTTCTCCCCTTGCGGCTTCGTCACATCCACCGTATAAATGATTCCTGCAGCCGAATCGAAATTGAAACTGGGGTTCTTGAAATAACCGAATCCGTTATTCTTCTCATTCAGCAACAACAAGTGGTCTTCAGGCGATTTCATCTGGTTGGTCCAGATGGCGTATGACATTTCCAGAAAGTCCTTGATTTCCTGCCCCGAAAGGCTCATCACATACAACATGTTCTCATACTTATAAAGATTGAACATATCACTCATATAGATATCACCTTCCTTGATTTCGGCGGCAAATGACAACGGCGCACAGAACGATACATCCGCTCCTGTAATATCCAGCTGCAACTGATGAATCAAGTCTATGAAGGCCGAAGGGCCAAAATAAGCATCTTTGGTGGTAATGGTCCGGTCGATACTGCCTATTTTCCGTGAAACGAATTCACGGGTAGCCTGATACTGGCTGTCGAATGTCTGCATAAATGCCTCATCCACCGGATAAGCATCCATATCCGTCAGTTGTCCACTGACAGATTTTCCCACCAGTTTTCCGTCGTTCTTGGTTACCTTCACCGTTACATCGGCTACCGCACGGGCCATGTTGGCGGGATTAATCAGCAGGACCGAATCTCCGGCCACATTCACAATCTTCTCGCAATAGCGTGTGTGGTCATGCCCCATGAAAACGACATCGAATCCCGGGATGTTCTTGGCCACATTGGCCGAACCGTTCTCTACCGTATTATCCAGCATATTCCCTTCGGGACCGGCATGGAACAATCCCACCAGGACATCCGGCTGTTCTTTCTCCCGGATAACTTCCACCCATTTGCGGGCGCAGGCTTCCATATCCTCAAAACGGAGGTTCTTCCAAAGCTGTTCGGGAAGCCACGAAGGGATAGCCGGAGTAATCATTCCCAACACAGCAACCTTCACTCCATCCCGTTCGATGACCGTATAAGGCTTCAGATAAGGTTCATCTATCCGTGTATCAACCACGTTTGCTCCCAACATCGGGAACTGACACTGGCCAATCCAACGGTCATACACATCGTGACCGGTCTCCACATCATGATTTCCGATGGTAGCCAAGTCATACCCCATGTAATTCAGCATAGCCGCATTCACGTGTACCGAAGCCGTATCAATGAAATTGTAATAATAAGCCACAGGTTGGCCTTGCAGAATATCCCCGTTGTCCATCAGGATAAGATGGTCGCCATACGTTGCACGCTGTTCCTTGACAAAAGAACTGACACGGGCCAGACTTCCCCGCATCGGTTTACGCTTGATGAAGTCATACGGGAAATAGCATCCGTGTACATCACTGGTTTCAAGAAGTTTCAGGGTCACTTCCTTTCCGGGCGCCGCATGGGTAGGCATACATACCAGGCCGGCCATAGCCAGCAGACAAAAAATTTTTTTCATAAGATTTGATATTACAAAAATATTAAGACAGATACAGGTCAATCTGACAGTCTCCGTTATAGCCGGAAGACCTATACTCCCCTTCCATCTGCCAGTTTGCTAGTTTATTTACGTGTCAAACCATTTAAAAGAGCCAAGCAGATATGGTCTTTGACAAAGATACAAGAAGTTTGGGTTTCAAGAATGATTTCGAAAAATAAAATAGTATAAAAAGAACACAAAATAGAGGTCCTCTACCCAACCGATGGTACATTCTTTGCGTTATAAACGGTAAATAAAACTAACAGACAATATGGCTTACATAGACTATTACAAAGTACTTGGGGTAGACAAGAACGCTACCCAGGACGACATCAAGAAAGCATACCGTAAGCTAGCCAGAAAGTATCATCCGGACCTGAATCCGAACGACCCTTCGGCCAAGGAACGATTCCAACAGCTGAACGAGGCCAACGAGGTATTGAGTGACCCGGAGAAACGAAAGAAGTACGATGCTTACGGCGAGCACTGGAAACATGCCGATGAGTTCGAAGCCCAGCAGCAGGCCTACCGGGCACGGCAAGGAGCCAACGGGCAGCAGACTTACTGGTATTCTACCGACGGTGAACACTTCACCGGTAACTTCGGTGACGGACAAGGATTCTCCGGAAATGCAGAAGGTTTTTCTGATTTCTTCGAAGAACTTTTCGGACATCGGGGAACCGGAAACCGAAGAGGAAGAAGTCCGTTCCGTGGACAGGATATTCAGGCGGAACTTCCTCTGACCTTGCGTGAAGCAGCCACTACCCATAAACAAACCTTCAGCATAAATGGTGAGAATCTCCGGATAACAGTCCCGGCCGGTGTTGCCAACGGACAGGTCATCAAACTGGCCGGCCATGGCGGTAAAGGTGCCGAAGGAGCTCCGAACGGTGACTTGTACATTACCTTTGTCATTGCCGACGACCCGCAATTCAAGCGGAAAGACAATGACTTGTATGCCGATATACACATTGACTTGTACACCGCTGTACTGGGTGGAGAAACCACCATCAATACCTTGGACGGTCAAGTAAAACTGAAAGTACGTCCGGGTACACAGAACGGCGACAAGGCCCGTCTGAAAGGAAAAGGCTTTCCGGTCTACAAACAGGAAGGCAGTTTCGGCGATTTGATTATAACTTATCAGGTAACTCTTCCTACCCAACTGACAGAAAAGCAGAAAGAACTCTTCCGCCAGTTGCAGGCAGCATCCTAAACATACGATTATGCAGAACGAACTAATTATCCTCAACGATTTTTGCAGCCATTGCAACATCGAGCCGGACTTTGTCCTGATGTTGGGGGAAGACGGACTCATCGATATTGAAGTGAGAAACAATGCCAACTGCTTCCCTGCGTCCCAATTGGCTGAACTAGAGCGTTATGCTCATCTGTATTACGACCTTTCCATCAACGTTGCAGGTATCGACGCCATCCGTCACCTGCTTACACGTATGGAGAATTTACAAAGACAAGTCCATCGGCTGGAAGATGAACTGCATTTCTACCGGCATTAATCTTCCACGACACTTTTACTTTTTATTGACAGAAAAAATTCCGGCCTCCGTTTCAAAACAATATCGAAACAGAGGCCGGATTTTTTTAATCAGGCAGTTCTCCCGCCAACCAGGCATCAATCATTTTACGAGCAATACTCAATTTCTTGGGTATTTCCGGCAGGTGGTCCCGACTGTAGAAAGCGCCTGCACTCAGTTCTTCGTCCTGTAACTTGATGGTACCGCTTTCGTATTCCGCGGTGTAGCCTATCATGATACCGCTGGGATAAGGCCAGGGTTGACTTCCGAAATACTTCAGGTTCTTGATGGTCAGTCCGGTTTCTTCCATCACCTCGCGGTGTACACACTCCTCCAATGTTTCTCCCGGTTCCAGGAATCCGGCTACAAGTCCTTTGAAAGTTCCCCGGAAATTACGGGCATGTACCAGCAGAATGCTGTCCCCTTTCCGGATGAGAACAATAATGGCCGGCGAAATGCGCGGATAGATTTCCTGACGGCATTCCGGACACTGCTTGGCTATCGGTGAAATCTGCACGGTGGGTACCCCGCACATGGGACAATACCGGCTGTTCTTGTCCCAATTCAGAATCTGTGAAGCTTTCCCTGCCCATTTGTATTCCTCCAAAGGAAGTATATCCCACGAAGCACGTAAATCCTTCATCATGCGTGGTGAGTCTTCATTACCACATACCGGCATGTGGATGGCATAGGCTTTGGCCGGATGCCCGTTCAGTTCTCCTAAAAGGTGTACGGTACTTCCTATTGGCACCGGAACAGGCGGCTCCGTGCCATAGGGTATGTGATAACCGTCGGCTTGTTTTTCTATCAGGACCTGTCCACTGTTAAAAACAAACCAGGCGGATATTTGCTGTTCGTTTTTCATATCACGTTCTGTATATCAGTTTTTTCTTCAAATTATTTGTTCAGTCCCTTCATGGTAAGCTGTACCCGCTTCCGCTCATGGTCAACTCCCAGGACTCTGACCCGCACATGCTGATGAATGCTCACCACGGTAGTCGGATCGCTGACAAACTTATCGGCCAGTTGCGAGATGTGTACCAGCCCGTTTTCTTTGATACCGATGTCTACAAAGCAACCGAAATTGGTAATGTTGGTAACGATGCCCGGCAGCTCCATGCCTTCCTTCAAATCGTCCAACGTACGGATATTCGGATCGAACGAAAAGACCTGTATCTGCTGGCGAGGGTCCCGGCCTGGCTTGTCCAGTTCCTGAAGGATATCAGTCAGCGTAGGCAACCCCACCGTCTCGGTTACATAGCGTTGAAGTTGAATCTGGTTACGAAGTTCCTTTTGCTTAATCAGATCGGCTACCGAACAATGCAGGTCTTTTGCCATCTTCTCGACCAGCGGATAACTTTCCGGATGCACGGCAGAATTGTCCAACGGATTTTCCGCCTGGGGAATCCGTAAGAAACCGGCACACTGTTCGAAAGCCTTGGCTCCCATCCGGGGAACTTTCAGCAGTTCCTTGCGAGAGTGGAACGGACCGTTGGCAGTACGGTAATCCACGATGTTCTGAGCCAGTGTCGGTCCCAATCCGGAAACGTATGTCAACAAGTGCTTGCTGGCCGTATTGACATTGACACCTACCAGGTTGACACAACTTTCCACGGTCTGGTCCAGAGAAGCCTTCAGTTTCGTCTGGTCCACATCGTGTTGGTACTGGCCTACACCGATGGATTTGGCATCAATCTTTACCAGCTCAGCCAGCGGGTCCATGAGGCGCCGGCCGATGGAAACCGCTCCACGCACAGTCACATCGTAATCGGGGAATTCCTCGCGTGCGGTCTTCGAAGCCGAATAAATGGAAGCCCCGTCTTCGCTGACCACGAATACCTGTACATTCCGGTCGTAACGCTGGGAAGTGACGAACTGCTCCGTTTCCCGACTGGCTGTACCGTTTCCGATGGCAATGGCCTCAATCTGATACTGCTCCACCAGCTTGGTCAGCTTCCGGGCTGCCTGCTGGTATTCCGATTTGGGCGGATGCGGATAAATAGCCTCGTTGTGAAGCAAGGCCCCCTGGGCATCGAGGCAGACCACCTTACAGCCCGTCCGGAACCCCGGATCGATACCCATCACACGTTTCTGTCCCAAAGGGGGAGCCAACAACAGCTGATGTAAGTTCTCGGCAAATACCCGAATGGCTTCCTCGTCTGCCTTATCCTTGCTCATGGCCGAAAACTCGGTTTCAATGGCCGGTTTCAGCAACCGCTTGTAGGCATCGTTCACAGCTTCGGCCACCTGAGCGGAACAGGCATTGTTTCCACGTACATACAGCCGCTCCAACCGTTCGGTGCAGAGGCCGTCGTCTTCCGGAGTAATGCTGACTTTCAGAATGCCTTCCGATTCACCACGGCGGATAGCCAGCAGACGGTGAGAAGTACATTTCTTGAGGGGTTCACTGAAATCGAAATAATCGCGGTATTTGGCGGCTGCCTCATCAGATTCCTTTCCCTTGACAACCTTGGCGGTGATGATGGCCTGGCGGGAGAACTGGTTGCGGACCTGGTTACGGGACCGTTCGTCTTCGTTCACTTGCTCGGCTATGATATCACGCGCCCCTTTCAAGGCATCCTCCTCATCCTTGACTTCTCCCTTCACGAAGGAACGGACACGCTGCTCCAAGTGATTCTCCTGCTGCATCATCAACAGGACAGCCAACGGTTCGAGCCCTTTTTGTCGGGCCACTTCAGCACGGGTCTTCCGTTTCGGTTTAAAGGGGAGGTAGATATCTTCCAGTTCGGTACTGTCCCAACACTGGGCAATACGTTGCTTCAGAGCTTCCGTCAGTTTTCCCTGTTCACTGATGGTGGAAAGAATGGTTTCTTTCCGCTTGGACAATTCACACAGTTTTTCATAACGGGACTGGATTTCGCCGATCCGCACTTCATCCAGTTCTCCGGTAGCTTCTTTGCGGTAACGGCTGATGAAAGGAATCGTAGCTCCTCCTATTAATAACTTGAGGGTATTCTCAATGCGATGGACAGGCAGCTTCATGGCAGCTGCTATCATTTGACTGAATTCTTCCATGAATAGTTTGTTTTACGTCCTGCAAAAGTAGCAAAAAAAGCGGTTACGCAAATTCAGCCGGGAAAAAAGGTTTGTCCTACCTTCCGGTGGCAACCATCACGGGTAGATACTGATACTTTCAAAACAAACGTTCGTTTCACTTCAAACGTCCGTTCGTTCTGATTAAAACGTCCGTTCGTTTTGATTAAAATGTCCGTTCGTTTTTTGTACCCGGATTGTCGCAGAGATGTAACAGTTTTGTAACGCTTTTATCAAACGGCTCAGCGTATCTTTACGCCACGAAAACTAAGCATTAAAAAAACAGTAGAAAAGAAGTATGAAGAAGCTTTTGCTCCCCCTGCTGGCCCTGCTAGGATGCACCTATGCAGACGCCCAGCGAATCAAAGGAAGTGATACCGTTCTTCCCCTCACACAGGCATTATCGGAAATGTACATGAACGAACATCCGTCCGCATCCGTCACAGTAACCGGTGGAGGAAGCGGCGTAGGTATCTCTGCCCTGATGGAAGGAACGACCGACCTGGCCATGGCTTCCCGCCGCATCAAATTCAGCGAGAAGATGAAGATGAAACAAGCCAAGCACCAGCCCGAAGAAGTCGTGGTAGCCTACGATGCCCTGGCAGTCATCGTCAATCCGGAAAATCCGGTCAACCGCCTGACCCGGGAACAACTGGAAGGCATTTTCCGTGGAAAAATCACCAACTGGAAGGAAGTGGGTGGAGAAGACGCCAAAATCGTGGTCTACTCCCGCGAAACC
Source organism: Phocaeicola barnesiae DSM 18169 = JCM 13652 (assembly GCF_000374585.1). Lineage (GTDB taxonomy): Bacteria > Bacteroidota > Bacteroidia > Bacteroidales > Bacteroidaceae > Phocaeicola > Phocaeicola barnesiae. The sequence goes on along the minus strand of NZ_KB894644.1, from coordinate 109,688 downwards.
TCATCCGGTACCTACGAATTCTTCAAGGAAAGTGTCCTGCACAACAAGAACTACATGAGCAGTATCCTCTCCATGCCGGCCACCGGTGCCATCATCCAGTCGGTCCGCCAGACCAAAGGCGCCATCGGGTATGTGGGACTGGCATACCTCAATCCCTACGTCAAGGCCGTAGCCGTTTCGTACGACGGAGGCAAGAAATTCGTCACTCCCTCGATAGAGAGTGCCATCCGGAAAGAATACCCTGTAGTGCGTCCGCTCTATTATTATTACGACAAGGCAAACGAAAAGGCCGTCCAGCCGTTTCTGGAATACCTTGATACCCCTCAAGCACGGGAAAAGACCCTTGATTTAGGATTCATCCCCCGCTAATCCGTAACCAACTAGTTTCAAGAGAATATGAAAAAATGGATTGATAGAATCGCCGCACGCATCTTTACGGTAAGCGGCTTTACTACCAGCATCGTCATTCTGCTCATCATCGGTTTCCTGTTCAAGGAAGCCGTCGGACTGTTCAGTAATCCGATTGTGGACAAGGGTTATGTACTCGCCCTCCATCCTGACAATCCGGTGAAGGAACTGAGCGCTTATCAGATAAAAGAACTGTTCGATGAAGAAATCGACAACTGGAAAGAGGTAGGCGGCAATGAGCAGCCGGTCAAAGTGTTCCGTCTGGAAGATCTGGATAACCTTTATACCGAAGAAGAGCTGGGAGCCGAATACGAACATGCCGGACAGAAAATAGCCGAACAGATTCAGGCCAATCCCGGCATGATAGCCTTCGTACCGGAAGTACTCATCGAAAAGGAGAAAGGCATCCACCGGATAGCAGACCGTACCATTCCCATGAAGGATGTCCTGCTGGGTACCGAATGGTTCCCTACCGCTACTCCCTCACCGATATTCGGTATTCTGCCCCTCATCGGCGGCACATTGTGGGTAAGCTTCTTTGCCATCCTGATAGCCCTTCCTTTCGGAATGGCCGTATCCATCTACCTGGCCGAAGTAGCGAGTCCCAACGTACGGAAATACATGAAACCCATCATCGAGCTGCTGAACGGGATTCCTTCCGTGGTCTACGGTTTCTTTGGTCTGGCTGTCATCGTACCTTTCCTGCAACAGACCTTCCACCTGCCTGTCGGTGAATCCGGTCTGGCCGGAAGTCTGGTACTGGCCATCATGGCTCTGCCCACCATCATCACCGTAGCGGAAGACGCGTTACGCAGTTGTCCCCGCTCCATGCGCGAGGCCAGCCTGGCCCTGGGAGCCACCCAGTGGCAGACCATCTACAAAGTGGTGATTCCGTTCTCCATCTCGGGTATCACCTCGGGAGTCGTACTGGGTATCGGACGTGCCGTGGGTGAAACCATGGCCGTGCTCATGGTTACCGGAAATGCCGCCGTACTGCCCACCAGCATCCTGGAACCGCTGCGTACCATTCCGGCCACCATCGCCGCCGAACTGGGAGAAGCTCCGGCCGGAGGTGCCCACTATCAGTCACTGTTCCTGCTGGGCGTCATCCTCTTCTTCATCACCTTATTCATCAACTCGTGTGTAGAGTTCGTCTCTGCCCGCAACAAATTCAAGAAATAAGTTATGGCTATCGAAACCAATCCCGCCTATATGCAGCGCAAGCGCACCTTGCAGCGGCTCATGTTCGGCTGCTTCCGCCTGCTCAGCTACAGCGTAGCCCTGCTGCTCTTCTTCATTCTGGGCTTCATCATCGTGAAAGGAGCCGGAGTCATCAACTGGGAATTCCTGACCGAATCGCCGAAAGACGGTATGACAAGCGGCGGTATCTTCCCCGCCATCGTAGGTACCTTCTACCTGATGATAGGCAGTGCCGTCATCTCTTTCCCGCTCGGTGTGATGAGCGGCATCTACATGAACGAATACGCCCCGCAAGGCAAAATGGTCCGTTTCATCCGCATGATGACCAATAATCTGGCCGGTATTCCGTCCATCGTGTTCGGTCTGTTCGGTATGGCTTTCTTCGTCAACTACCTCAGTTTCGGCGACAGCATTCTGGCCGGTTCGTTCACCTTGGGTCTGCTGTCCATGCCCATTGTCATCCGCACCACCGAAGAGGCGTTCAAGGATATTCCGAATTCGTACCGTGAAGGAAGTCTGGCTTTGGGAGCCACCAAGGTACAGACCATCTGGAAGGTGCTGCTTCCCATGGCCATGCCCCGCATCATTACCGGTCTGATTCTTTCGTTGGGAAGAGTGTCCGGCGAAACTGCCCCTATCCTCTTCACCTGTGCGGCCTACTTCCTGCCCCGGCTTCCGGAAAGTATCTTCGACCAGTGCATGGCGCTTCCTTACCACCTTTACGTGGTGGCTACCAGCGGTACCGACATCGAAGCCCAGATGCCGATAGCCTACGGAACCGCTTTCGTGCTGATACTCATCGTACTCTTCATGAACCTGCTGGCCAACGGCATCCGCAAATATTTTGAAAACAAACTGAAACAGAAATAATTCTCACAAATCCATGAATAAGATTGAAGCCAAGAACGTAGATTTCTACTACGGCAATTTTCACGCATTGAAGAACATCAGCATCAACATTCCCCAGAATGAAGTGGTTGCCTTCATCGGCCCCTCAGGATGCGGAAAGTCTACTTTCCTGCGTCTCTTCAACCGCATGAACGACCTGATTCCGGGTACCCGGCTTACCGGAGAAATCAACATCGACGGAAAAAACATCTACGACAAGTCGGTGGATGTAGACCTGCTGAGAAAGAATGTGGGCATGGTATTCCAACGCCCCAATCCGTTCCCGAAAAGTATTTTTGAAAATGTGGCGTACGGCCTGCGGGTGAACGGCATCAAGGACAAGGAATTCATCAGCCACCGGGTGGAAACAGCCCTGAAAGGTGCCGCCCTGTGGGAAGAAGTGAAGAACAAGCTGAAAGAATCGGCCTACGCCCTCTCCGGCGGTCAGCAGCAACGCCTCTGCATCGCCCGCGCCATGGCAGTAGAACCTTCTGTCCTGCTGATGGACGAACCGGCTTCGGCCCTCGACCCGATTTCGACCGCCAAAATTGAAGAGCTTATCTGCGAACTGAGCAACCAGACCACGGTCATCATCGTGACACACAGCATGCAGCAGGCGGCCCGCGTAAGCCACAAGACGGCTTTCTTCTACCTGGGAGAGATGATTGAATTCGATTCGACCAAGAAAATCTTCACGCATCCCGACAAGGAAGCGACCCAGAATTACATCACCGGACGTTTCGGCTGATTGCGATACTATCCTTATCTTTATCCACCAGAATCATCAAACGAATATCATCATGGTAAAATTTGTAGAAAACGAACTTCAGACTATACGCACGGAAATCAACGACATGTGGACACTGGTCTACCAGCAACTGGAAAACGCTTACCGCTCGGTACTGAACGCGGACCAAAGTCTAGCCGATAAAGTGGTAGCTCGTGAAAAACGGGTCAACGCCTTCGAACTGAAGATAGACAGTGACATCGAAGATTTCATCGCCCTATACAACCCTGTGGCCATCGACCTGCGCTTCGCTCTGGCCATGCTTAAAATCAACAACAACCTGGAACGTATCGGCGACTATGCGGACAGTATCGCACGCTTTGTCATCCGCACCAAATTGAACAGTGAGGACAAGGTACTCTTCAACGAACTTCAGATTCAGGAAATGTTCGACATGGTACTGTCCATGCTGAACACGACGTACGAATCGCTCCAGAAACACGACATCGGACTGGCCAAATCGGTATTCGACAAAGACGAGACCCTCGACCAGCTTAACCAGAACGCCCTGGATGCCTTGGCGGCATACGCCAGCGAGCACCCGGAATCCATCCGTCTGTGTCTGGAAGTTGCCGGTATCTTCCGCAAGCTGGAACGCGCCGGCGACCATATCAACAACCTGTCCGAAGAAACGGTCTTCTACATCGATGCACAGGTGTTGAAGCACCGGAAAAACATTCCGTCCGAAAACGCTGAATAAACCGACCATACTCTCTTCTTTGCGAAAAGAAGACTCTGATTGTTTCCAAGCGAAGCGACTTTCCCGGAACCTGTTCCGGAAGCGCTTCGCCTCTCTTTTTTCTACCTAATCCTATGAAACGATAAAGCTCCGGGCAATACGGTCATCTTGTTTTCCATTCTCCGATAGTGCCCGTTTCCGAAGAGAAGACGGCACCTATCCGGAAGAGTTTCCGTGAATCGGCTACATATTCCCGGGCATAACCTTTGTCCTCAATCTGTTGCAGGGCTTCATCGGCAGTTCCGTCCAGCTTGAATTCGAAGATGTAGATATATTGGGGTGTTTCTACGATGCAGTCCACCCGTCCCTGGCTCTGTACTTTTTCTACATATACCGTATAGACACTGATTAGCCGCATGATGAGGTAGAAGGTATACTGGAAATAACGTTCCTTTTCCGCCTCGTTCTCTTTGCGGCGCATGGTATAGGGAATACTGGCCAAGAAAGCAGTAAACAAGGCACCTAGTTTTTCAGTGTCCCCCGCCCTCAGGGTGCGTATCACATCACGTATCCATGCTCCCGTTTCTTCCGATGGCCTTAGATACGAACCAGCTAATACAGTCAAGAAACCGTTTTTCACTTCGTTGTTCGGGAAATCCAGCAGGAAAGTATTGAATTCCATATCGTAGTCCTTGATGGTCAGGTAACCGCTCTGGTAAATCATCGGCAATGGTCGTTCCACATCGGCCTTGTAGTCGATGAATTCTTCCGGTGGGTAATATTTTCCTGTCAGTTCGTTCATGTTCTCCTTGAAATGGGCAAGCAGGCGAATCAAATAAGTCGGCGTACCCGAACTGAACCAGTAATCACGAATCTGAAGACTGTCCAGTGCATTGAGCAGGCTGAACGGGTTGTACACATCGGTCAGAGATTCGCTGAAATGGTATCCGTCGTATTTCTGCTGTAAGAGTGATTTCATCTCTTCTGTAGAGCAACGATATTTGATGGCCATGGCCGATATCGGTTCGGCAAAATAACGATCCAGCTCTTCTTGCGTAATTCCGCAGAGCGTTTCATAACGGGTATCCATACTGATATCCTTGGGCTGGTTGAATCCACTGAATACGCTTACCTGCGAAAACTTGGTGACTCCTGTCAGCAAGACAAACTGTAAATGGGCATCTGCTACCTTGAATATGGAATAGAAAGCCTTCAGTACGTTCCGGTGACGGTCCTCCAATTCATTGTCCATATCCAACACATCCAATATCGGCTTGTCATACTCGTCGATGAGTACCACAGCTCTGTGGCCCGTCTGTTCATGGGCTGACTTGAGGACATCACGGAAACGAAGTCCTGTTTCAAGTTCCCGGTTTGTATGCAGTCCGTATTGCTTTTCCCATTTATTTACATAATCCTCCAGCATCGTTTCCAGCACACCTTCCTTTGTAAAATTCGCTCCGTTAAAGTCGACATGGAATACAGGATGTACATTCCATTCCTTCTCCAGCTTTTCCATGGCCAATCCTTTGAACAGTTCCTTATGCCCCAAGTAATAGTTTTCCAAGGTAGATACCAGCAGACTCTTTCCGAACCGGCGCGGACGGCTCAGAAAATAGATACTTCCTGAATGGGTAAGGTCGTAAATCAAGTGGGTCTTGTCAACGTAGACATAGCCGTCTTCGATGATGCGTTCAAAGCTCTGTATTCCGATGGGGTATTTCATGGCACTTCAAATTGGATGATTCATAATCTGTACAGGAACTTTCCCTGTGACATAAGTTCCTGTATCTGCAAAGTTAAGAAATATGTCGGAAGATGGAAGCCCAAACTGTGTCTTCTTAGAAATAATCAATGGATTTTAATTTGTCAACTTACGGTTTGTCCGTATATTTGCTGGAAAAGCGTCAGTAAGGCCCAAAACCGCTTGAAGGAAGACGATAATCAGATATGGATGGCCGCCGAAGTGAAAGGAACCACCCAATAATCGACAAACAATCTATCCAGACTATCACTATGAGAAAAGAACATACCGACAGACAGACTGACCCGATGAAAGTCATATTCAACTACAACGATGTATTTTTCAGCTTCTTCTACGATGATACAGAAAGTTGTACCCACCGTTCACACGAGTATGCCATGAATTATGTCTACTCCGGCGAAATGGTGCTCGACAACGGTTCGGAGGAAATTCACGTCGGAAAAGGAGAATGCGTCTTCATACCCCGAGACCATCGTATCACCTTATACAAAAGGCCCTGCAACGGTGAACGCTATTGTGGCATCTTTCTGATGTTCACCCGAAGCTTCCTGCGCGAAATGTATACGAAAACCAATAAATACAGGCAACAGACCCAAGTGCCGAACTGGTCGCCGGGAGTCCTCAAACTGCCGAAAACAGCGGAACTCACCAGCCTGTTCGCTTCCATGACACCCTACTTTGACCCGGAAGTCAAACCACAGGCCGATTTCATGGACCTGAAGCTACAGGAAGGTTTGCTGGCTCTGCTGCACATCGACCCGCGCTTCGCCACAGCATTGTTCGATTTCAACGAACCGTGGAAAATCGATATTCTGGAGTTCATGAACCGGAACTACATGTATGAGTTTACGATGGAGGAATTGGCTCATTACACCGGACGGAGCCTGGCCACCTTCAAGCGAGATTTCAAGAAAATCAGTGAACTTACCCCGGAGAAATGGCTGATACGGAAACGGCTGGAAGTGGCCTACTCACTGATGAAGGAAGGAGGCAGGAAAGTGGCGGATGTCTATGCGGAAGTCGGTTTCAAGAATCCGTCGCATTTCTCCACCGCCTTCAAGAAACAATACGGCATTCCTCCCACAGCCGCCCTATCGTAAAATATTCCGATGAACTTCTGAGAAACACCCTTTGAGCCTCACAGCAATGCGTCTGTGGGGCTTTTCGTTTACCTTTGCCACCAGAAAACAAACCGATAACCCGTATGCAGACACGAAGAATCGCCCTCAGACTGACAGCACTGGCCGCAGCGCTGAACTTCATAGCCTGTACAGGCTATAAAAACCATGAAAACAACCCTATAATTTCTAACGAAAACATGGAAACAATGAAACTGACCAATGAATGGGACAAAATCTTCCCACAAAGTGACAAGGTAGACCACCGGAAAGTCACCTTTACCAACCGCTATGGCCTTACCCTGGCTGCCGATATGTACATTCCCCGAAACGCAGCCGACGGAAAACTGGCTGCCATCGCTGTAAGCGGACCCTTTGGTGCCGTCAAGGAACAGGCATCAGGACTGTATGCCCAGACCCTGGCAGAACGAGGATTCCTGACTCTGGCTTTCGACCCCTCCTACACCGGAGAAAGTAGCGGTGAACCGAGACACGTTGCCTCACCGGACATCAACACCGAAGATTTCAGTGCTGCCGTAGATTTCCTGAGCACCCTCGACCAGGTAGACAGTGAACGCATCGGAATCCTCGGTATCTGTGGGTTCGGCGGTATGGGACTGAATGCCGCAGCCATGGATACACGCATCAAGGCAACAGTCACTTCAACCATGTACGACATGAGCCGGGTGAATGCCAACGGCTATTTCGACGCCATGGATGCAGACGCCCGCTACGAACTCCGCAAGCAACTGAACGCACAGCGTACCCAAGATGCCAAAACCGGTAGCATCGCTCCCGCTCAAGGAGGATTACCCGACAGCCTGCAAGGAAACGAGCCGCAATTCGTCAAGGATTACTTCAACTATTACAAGACTTCCCGCGGTTTTCATGTACGTTCCATCAATTCCAACGGAGCCTGGAACGCTACCTCTTCCCTATCGTTCATGAACATGCCGCTACTGACCTATGCCAATGAAATCCGTTCGGCTGTCCTTATCGTCCACGGCGAGAAAGCTCACTCACGCTACTTCAGCGAAGACGCGTTCAAGAAGCTGAAAGGAAATAACAAAGAACTGCTGATTATCCCCGGAGCCAACCACACCGACCTCTACGACCGGACGGATGTGATTCCTTTCGACAAGATTACCGATTTCTTCAGAAAGTATCTGAAATAACAGACACAGCCTCCCGTTTCATTATATCTAAATGAAGAAACAGGAGGCTGTCTTTTATCCCCCTACAGATAGGCCTAATCTATACGGAAAAGTGCATCTAAAATTTACGAATCGGATAGAAAAACACACTTTTTTCTCTCACAACTGCATTTTCAGTGACAAACAGTTTGTTTCAATCGATTTAATTACTACATTGCGCGCCATGAAAAACACTACAAATACAACCTGTCTATGAAACGCACAGATTTCTATTTCATGCTGATTGTCGTGGCATTGTTCGCGCCATTCTTTTTATCCGAGAGCCTTTACGCCGGTTACCAGTCATTCAATGCCGAACATGGCATGATCATGAGCTTTATCAAGTTTGCCATCCTCTCTACGTTGGGGGAACTGCTGGGACTCCGCATCAGTACCGGAAACTATTACCGTACAGGCTTCGGTGTGCTTCCCCGGGCTGTGGTATGGGGTATCTTCGGTATGGGTATCAACATGGCCTTCATCATTTTCTCTACAGGTGTTCCCGCTGTTGCCGCTTACCTGGGTGTAGCTGACCCGGCCGGCATCATGGCCGGTCCCGTCTGCCTGTCCAAAGTCCTGCTGGCACTGGCCATTTCAGTCTGTCTGAACAGCATCTTCGCTCCGGTCTTCATGACTTTCCATAAGATAACCGATACGCATATCCTGGCTACCGGAGGTACACTCCGAGGGCTGTTCACTCCTATCCCGATGGGAGACATCATGCAGAACATGAACTGGCATGTACAGTGGAACTTCGTCTTCAAGAAGACCATCCCCTTCTTCTGGTATCCTGCCCATACCATCACCTTCCTGCTTCCGGGTGAATCGCGTGTCTTGTTCGCTGCCTTGTTGGGAGTCGTATTAGGTGTCATACTGGCCATCGCAGCCCGAAAGAAATAAAAGGACAAAAATTGGAACAATCTTCTATAAATATTCACTCGCTGGTAAAAATACATCTTACCACCAGCGAGTGAATCTGTTTATTAAGCAATCATCAAATGTTTTTCAGCTCTATGAATGATGATTAAACAAAGTTTTGGCATCAATCTCCCGACATATTTCTTATCTTTGCAGATACAGGGTCTACATCACTCACATACCATCAGACAATCCCCTGCATAAGTTATGAACAGTAAAACTTGAAGTGTCATGAAATACCCCATCGGAATACAGAGCTTCGAACAGATTGTCGAAGACGGCTATATCTACATCGATAAGACTGACCTGGTTTATCGTCTTACACACGAAGGTAAAATCTATTTCCTGAGCCGCCCGCGCCGGTTCGGAAAGAGTCTGCTGGTATCCACTTTAAAGAACTATTACCAGGGGCACAAGGAACTGTTCAAGGGACTGGCCATAGAAAAACTGGAGAAGGAATGGAATGTACATCCCATATTCCACGTGGATTTCAACGGAGGAAACTTCACGAATGCAAGCGAACTGGAAGGCGCTTTGAAAGAATATATGGAAAGATGGGAGAAGGAATATGGATTGGCTACGAATGAAGACCTAGGAATCGGATTCCGCTTTCGGGATGTACTGGAAGCAGCCCATAAACAAACAGGACGCAGAGCTGTCGTACTTATCGACGAGTATGACAAACCGATACTGGATGTGCTGGATATGGACAGTACATTGGAAGACCGCCACCGGAACGTACTGAAAGCTTTCTATTCCGCCTTTAAGGTAGCAGATGCTCACCTGCAGTTTGTATTGTTGACAGGAGTCACCAAGTTCTCACAGGTAAGTGTATTCAGCGGATTCAACCAGCCCAAGGACATCAGTATGGATGCCCGGTATGAAACTCTCTGTGGAATTACACAGGAAGAACTGGACAGTTACTTTGCCGGACCAATAGCCGAAATGGCCGCAACCAACCAATGTACGCCGGAAGAGATGCGACAAAGTTTGAAACTCCAATATGACGGCTACCATTTCAGCAAAAAGATGACCGACATATACAATCCGTTCAGCCTGCTCAATGCATTGGACAGTACAGATGTAAGGAATTACTGGTTCAGTTCAGGTACACCTACCTATCTGATTCGCCTACTTGCCCACTTCAAGGAGAACATGAATGAACTCACCGGCAAATATTACCCACCGGAAGAGTTCATTGACTACAAGGCCGATGTGGAACGGCCATTGCCGATGATTTACCAGAGCGGTTACCTGACCATCAAGGACTACGACATGCGACGGAACAGATTCCTGCTGGATTTTCCGAACAACGAAGTCAAGAACGGCTTTCTGACCGCATTGGTTGCGTCATACCTGCAACCCAAGAAGCAACTTTCCAACTGGATTGACGATGTAGTGGATGCATTGGAGGCTGGAGAAACGGACTCTTTATGCACACTCTTTACCGCATTCCTAGCCAGCATCCCTTACACCATGCGCCGTAAAGAGAACGAAACGGAGAAGGAACGCTACTTCCAGTATACTTTCTACCTCATTATGCGGCTAATCAGTGTCTATACAGCATATGTGGAAAAGGTACAGAGCCAGGGGCGAGTAGACTGTATCGTGGAAACGCCCCAATATATCTACATCTTCGAATTCAAGCTGGACGGTACGGCTGATGAAGCCTTAAAACAAATTGAAGACAAAGGCTATGCACGGGAATATGCAACTGATTTCCGAAAACTCTTCCGTATAGGCGCCGTTTTCTCTTCTGAAACCGGAACCATCGGAGAATGGAAAACAATTACCGGTAAGTAAGGTCTTCCAAACCGTACACCTTACTCACCGGACAGATTCTCCATATACCTCAAAAATCTCTTACAAGACTACACTCGATTATTTGAATCGTGAGGTATCCACCGCTTCCCGCTTCTTTTCCTTATAACCGCCGAACTTCCAGGCGAAAGAAAGCCCTACACTGCGGAAACTGGAATACTCGTTTGTCACCCACTGATGCTCGTAACGTATCTGCGGGCAGGGCATCGATGTTTCGAGGATGTCCCTACACCAGGCAGTGAGTAAGGCATTTCCACCAAGGAAGGTATAACGGAGTGTAGCCGACAGGTCACCACACGAAGGAATGTCGTAGATTCCCTGGATGGCACGCCCTTGCAGACGTCCATCTACGGTTAAACGCAAGTCGGGTTTGCGACTCAAGGTAAAGGTATTGTTCAAGACAGCGATTCCCAACAACCGGTGTCGGTCAAAGGGAAGGTCGTAAAAATCGCTATCTTTCTGACGCATCCACATTCCAATCAGGGTAAGCCGCGAGTTGAGCCAACTCCCCGCCTTGAAAGGAACGGAAGCCTGAAGACCCGCCTGCTGCTCAAAGTCAAAATTCAGATACCTGTACAGTTCCAACAGTTCATCGGACGATTGATACAATGTCTGCAAGGCACGGTCCTTGGTATGGTTGAACCAGGCACGGAAAACATACTTCGATTTCAATATATAAGTCAACGAAGCTGAATAATCAATTTCTGGTTTCAGGAACGGATTACCTTGAATCTCACTATACCCCCCACCCAGATAGGACACGACATCCTGTACGGCCCAATAACCGGGATAGCTTTTGTCGCTACTGAAGTTGAGCTGAAAGATGTGTCCGTCAGCAGGCAAGTACGTGAGGTTGAGAACTGGATAAACATCCCACTCGTCCCACACGGGAGTCTTGTAACGCTCCACAGCCAACGAGAAGTCGGTCATCAGTTTTTTCCCGAATGATTTGCTGAATCCGGCATACAGATTGAGTGTCTGCTCGCGACGGCGTGACCGGACATCATCCGGTAATTCTTCACGTTCTATTTCTCGCTCTTCATTCCCGTAATACATCTGATACGAATGGTCTATACTTGTGGTGTACACCGTTCCGTAGTTCAATCCCCAACCGTTCTTCAACGAATGTTCCTGTGAAAGGTAAAATTTCCAGGCATTGATGCGCTGTCCGGCTTCGGTATAGAAATCGAGACACTGTTCCCCCATACGACTGTCCAGCCACTGCTTGTCAGGCGCATTGTACCACGTAAACTCTGCACCGGCCTTCAATCCGAAAGGTGTCTGATAGTCAAAACGACCGTTGTGCAACCACGAAGTCTGGTCGGTCCGACTGTCGGCTGTCTGTGTTCCCGTCGTGTGCTGTGTGTTGTGGCCGGTCATATACGAACCGTTGTAAACGAAACTCAATGAATGATTCTCTGCCAGATGATAATCCGTACCCAAACGGAAAGTATGCGTATGGCTTCGCCCGCGCATCTCCTCGTAATTGTCGACAAGATGCGTCGAACCGTCGGCCTGCTGCCAGTGGCGGGCTTCCTTATCGGTCGTATTGAAACTGTCTCCATGCGTATGGACATACAGGAAGTCGGTAGAAAACTTATTCCCGTTGTACAGCAAGGAAGCACGCTCTTCGAACGAGGCTTCATGGTCCTGGTTATACTTTCCATAAAGTTCCCCCTGAACTACCCCGGGGTCACCGATACGGTGACGCAAACGAACATTAATCATCGCTCCGCGTACCTGATAACGGGCCGGTGCATTATACATCACCTCCACGCGCTCGATTCGGTCTGCAGGCAAGGACTTCAACAAGGCATAAAGCTGTTGGGTACTCATGTTCGTCACCTTACCGTCCAATACCACGGTAACGCCTTGCATCCCCAGCGTCAACGCTCCGTCCTGTTCCACCACGCCAGGCAGTTCCTTCAACGCTTCAAAGACATTATCCACAGGGCGGTCCCGAATCATCCGCGGCAGGTCATATTCCAGCTTGCCTGCCGAAGCCTTGACCACAGGACGTTCACCCACCACCAGCACCTCGGGCAGATTCCGATACAGGCTATCCATCCGGGCATCTCCCGTAATCAGACTATCGGCCGATAAGGTCTCTACATGTTCTTCTTTCACATTCTCTTGGGCAGGAAGCGGCAAAGCGCCGAACAGACAGCCCATCCATAACCATGCATGTCGTTTCATCTTCGTTGTTTTACTTTCATATCGTTCTACAAAGGAAGGAACCTAAAACGAGTTCTTTCCCATACCTCCGCAAAGGTAAGCAGTTACGAAAAAAGCCCGCGTTACCGCAGGCTTACGAAGTCTTATCCAATGTTATCAAAGACAATTTTTTTCAGAAGCAGGACCTCACTTTCCTACAGATATTTCCTTCAAATACTGCTCGACCTTCCGGAAGAATGCCGACAGATGAGAGCCATCCACAAAAGCATGGTTCACATAAATAGACAACGGCATCACCAGACGCCCTTCACGAACAACGGCCTTTCCGGCGGTCATCAACGGGTAGTTGCAGGCGTTACCCGCTTCGGCCAATGTATAGGTGATGGATGTAAAATACATACCGGGAACGGCACTCAGATGCACCACATCGTAGTCGCCCTGACTCATCAGCGTCTTCTCGGCACCGTACGGGTCGCCATCGGACGGAATATGAGTAATCATACGGTGAGCTTCTTCGTAGAAACGGATGAAATCTTCGTGATAAGGGATGCGCAAGGTAAAAAAGGTACGACCCGGAACGGCAATGGGGGTAATAATGTCCACCCGGTCGTGAAACACCACCTGTTTCTGCTTGTCAATCCGGTAACGAAGCTCATCCACCTCATTAGCCGCACGCACCACAGCATAAAGGTAGTACAAGAAAAAGGACTGTCCCCGTTCTTTGGCCGCCGCACGGGCCTCGGTACAGTCTATCTCGGTCGTCACGGCATACCATGAACTGACGAAAGTTTCAAAAAAACGGAAATTGTCACGCCGGCTCCAAGTCTCTACATCAATGATATGTTTCATAATTCAACGGTTCTGATTCGAGGACAAAGATAATACATCCAATCGAGTGTGTAAAGCAAAATAGCCAGCGTTCCATACAAGAAGTGTTATTTAGTCTTACCATATCCGTCCCCTTCGGAAGAAGATTCTATCTTTGTACCCGAAAAACAATTCAGACCATGAAACTGCCTTCAAAATACATCGCCCTGCTTGTCATCCTTTCATTGGCAGGTATCTTCGGCTATCAGGCTTATTGGCTGACAGGACTCTACCGCACCATGCGTACCGACCTGGAACGAAACATCACAGAAGCCATGCGTATCAGCGACTACAACGAGATGCTAGTACGCATCGAACGTCTGCAACACAGAAACAGAGAACACGGCGAAGTCTCCATTTCCACCGGATTCAACGACGAAGGCAAACAGTTCGTACAGAGCAGCACCGTACTCCATCAGGTTTCCGACACGACCTTACAAGGTTTCACCGCCCAAAACGACACCTTCCGAAAAATAGAAACAGACACCGTACAACCCGACGCCATGCTTCATGCAAGCGAAGGACTCGATATGCTGCTCCGCAACCAAAGCACCATGGCTGGGATGGCCATTTACCTGCAACGTGGACTACATTCAGGACTGGACATTCTGATGAATCCCTCGTTCACCGTGTACGACAGTCTGCTTCATGCCCGTCTGCTCGAAATGAATATTCCCATCCGTTACCGGTTGCAATACCTCCATGAGGGATACGACATCCACGACCGCTGGCAGTACACCGATACTGTGGCTACAGGCGGGACATCTGGCTATGTGCCTACCTCCGATGCCGTCAGCTACCAATATGAGTTTTCTGCCTCCAAACACGAAATCTACCGACTTACTACCGAACCATTAGGCGGTATCGTCCTCCGGCAAATGGCGGGTATATTAACCACCTCACTGATTATCCTGCTGATTCTGGGCTTCTCTTTCTAGTACCTCATCCGTACCATTCTCCGTCAAAAGACACTGGAAGAAATGAAAAGCGATTTCACCAACAACATCACCCATGAACTGAAGACTCCCATTGCCGTGGCATACGCGGCTACCGATGCCTTGCTCAATTTTCACCAGGCCGATAACCCGACGAAACGCGAACGTTACCTGCGTATCTGCCAGGAACAGCTTCAACACCTCAGCGGACTGGTGGAACAGATTCTGTCCATGAGCATGGAACGCCGTAAAACCTTCCGGCTTCACTTGGAAGAAGTCCGACTGAAAGAGATATTGCCTCCCCTCATCGAACAGCACAAACTGAAAGCCGACAAACCGGTCCGTATTTCCTTGCAGATAACTCCTGAAGAATTGACCGTCACAGCCGACCGTACCCACCTGACAAACATGCTCAGCAACCTGCTGGATAATGCTGTGAAATATTCCCTTGAACACGCAGACATCGCTGTGTCCTGCCGGCTCTGTCAGGAAAATGAAGAAACATACACCGAAATCTGTGTCAGCGACTGCGGTATTGGAATCGCCCGTGAGTGCCTGCCACACATCTTTGATAAATTCTACCGGGTACCTACAGGAAACCGGCACGAAGTGAAAGGTTATGGACTGGGCCTGTTTTATGTAAAGACGATGATTGAAAAGCACGGAGGCACAATACATGTGACCAGCGAACCGGGAAAAGGCAGCCGGTTCACCCTACAATTCAAAAAAGCATGACCATGGAACGAATCAACGTATTACTGGTAGAGGATGAAACCAACCTCGCCCTCATCATCAAAGACACCCTGGAGGGACAAGACTTCAACATCCATACGGCTTCCAACGGAGAAGAAGGACTGCGCCTTTTCTTCGACATCCGTCCGGACGTACTGGTGGCCGATGTAATGATGCCTCGTATGAACGGCTTCGAGATGGTACGACGTATCCGACAGACCGACCAACGGACACCCGTTCTTTTCCTGACAGCCCGTTCAGCCGTTAACGATGTAGTGGAAGGATTCGAGTTGGGTGCCAACGACTACCTGAAGAAACCCTTCGGCATGCAGGAACTGATTGTGCGCATCAAAGCCCTAGTAGGTCGTGCCTGTTCGTATACCTCTCCCGTTCAGGAGGAGCAATCCCTCTATGAAATCGGGAACTATCAACTGGATGTCCGCCGACAAGTGCTCCTGTACAACGGCATTACCCAAGAACTCTCCTACCGGGAAACCGCCATCCTCCACCGTCTCTGCCAGAACCGGAACTGCGTAGTGAATACCCAAGACATCCTGCTCGACCTTTGGGGAGACGATTCCTTCTTCAACCAGCGCAGCCTGCATGTATTCATCACCAAACTGCGCCACAAACTGGCCAAAGATGAAAGTATCCGCATCGTCAACGTAAGAGGTATCGGCTATAAACTGATAGGCTGACCCGAAGCCTTCCCCAAAGATTTCTACCCAAAAGTTTGGCACACTCCCCATTTCATTCTACATTTGCAATCAGCGGGCATCTTTGTACCTTTCCGACTGAAAAAACTGTCAGGCAACAGCTTATTCTTGCGAAAAGAAGCAAAAATGTCAAGCAAAAAGAACAAAATAAAACAACTAATCATTTTTAATCATTTACAACGTATGAAAAAAACTTGGATTATCATCCTTGCCATTGTAGCCGTATTGGTGATCTGGTGTGTGTCAACTTATAACTCTCTGGTAACACAGGAAGAGGCTGTAGGAACAGCCTGGAGTAACGTAGAGAACCAGTATCAACGCCGTTCTGATTTGATTCCGAACCTGGTGAATACCGTGAAAGGCTATGCTGCCCATGAAAAGGAAACTTTCCAGGCCGTGGTTGACGCCCGTGCCAAAGCTACGCAGACTACCATCAGCATCGACGACCTGACTCCGGAGAAGATGCAGGCTTACCAGCGTGCACAAGGTGAAGTGGGTAGCGCATTGAGCCGTCTGCTGGCCGTAACAGAAAACTATCCGGATCTGAAAGCCAACGAAAACTTCAAAGAGCTGCAGGCTCAGCTGGAAGGTACAGAAAACCGCATCAGTGTAGAACGTCGTAACTTCAACGAGGCTGCCCGTACTTATAATACGAAAATCCGCCGCTTCCCGGCTTCGATGGTAGCCGGTATGTTCGGTTTCGAGAAGCGTCCGTACTTCGAAGCACAGGAAGGTGCTGAAAAAGCGCCGGAAGTAAAATTCTAACGCTCCATGAAACGAATCTTATCCCTTTGCCTGCTGCTGGGCTGTCTGCTGACCGTTTCCTTGCAGGCAAAGGAATACCAGGTAAAAGACATTCCGCTGGTCCATCTGCAGGATGCCAGAAGGTATGTCAGCAATCCGGACGGTATCTTGTCGCCCGAAGCGGTAGCTGTCATGGATACTACCCTCTTTGCCCTCGAAAGACAGACCGGCATCCAGACATTGGTGGTCGCTGTGGAACAGATTGAAGGAGGCGACTGTTTCGACTTCGCCTTCCAGTTGGGACAGGAAAACGGGGTCGGCCAGAAAGGTCGTGACAACGGACTGGTGATTCTGTTGGTCACCGGCGAACGGTGCATCCAGTTCGCCACCGGCTACGGACTGGAAGGAAGTCTGCCCGACGCCATCTGCAAACGCATCCAGGAACGGTATATGAATCCGTATTTCCGTGAAAACAACTGGAATGAAGGGATGGTAGCCGGTGTAGAAGCCGTGCGCCGACAACTGGACGGTTCCATGCAGAACGAAGGCAGTGACTCCGAAGAAGAAAACCTCGGAGTTGTCCTCCTGATTTTGGGAGGTTGCTTCATCGGTGTGCCTCTCCTTCTATGGATTCGTCACAGAAGACTCATCAAATGTCCGAAGTGCCACAAACACACGTTGAAGACACTGTCTACCCGTGTCGTATCCCGGATAGGCGGCATCCGCACAGAAGAAATTGTAGACTGCTGTACCAACTGCGGACATACCCGCAGACGCATCCGCAAAGTACATGAAAACGACTTCAACGACCGTGGAGGTGGAGGTATCTTCATGGGAGGCGGAGGTTTCGGCGGTGGAGGCGGTGGCTTCAGCGGGGGTAGTTTCGGCGGAGGCAGCTTCGGAGGCGGAGGTGCCGGAAGCAAATTCTGACGCACCCTATCACTTATTGTTTAATCTCAAAACAGCAACAGACTTTATGTACAACAATACATTCGGAAACATTTTCCGTCTGACCAGCTTCGGTGAA
Source organism: Phocaeicola barnesiae DSM 18169 = JCM 13652 (assembly GCF_000374585.1). Taxonomy (GTDB): domain Bacteria; phylum Bacteroidota; class Bacteroidia; order Bacteroidales; family Bacteroidaceae; genus Phocaeicola; species Phocaeicola barnesiae. The sequence continues at coordinate 91,715 of NZ_KB894644.1, read as the reverse complement.
TCGCACGGGAAAGCCATCGGTGGTGTCATCGACGGTTTTCCGGCCGGAATCAACATCGACGAAGACTTTATCCAACAGGAACTGAACCGGCGTCGGCCGGGACAGTCGTCCATCACCACGTCCCGCAAGGAAGCCGATGCCGTAGAATTTCTTTCCGGCATCTACGAAGGTGTTTCCACCGGTTGCCCCATCGGCTTCGTGGTGTGGAACACCAACCAGCATTCGTCAGATTACGACAACATGAAGGATATCTACCGTCCTTCACACGCCGATTACACCTATACGCAGAAATACGGACTCCGCGACCATCGGGGAGGCGGCCGCTCCTCTGCCCGTGAGACCATCGCCCGCGTAGTGGGTGGCGCCCTGGCCAAACTGGCCTTGAAACAACTCGGTATCAGCGTGACTGCCTTTACTTCGCAGGTAGGTATCTATCAGCTGGATAAAGACTACACCCAATACGATTTGGGCAACATCGAAAAGAATCCGGTCCGTTGTCCGGATATGGAACTTGCCAAAGTCATGGAAGAGTACATCTTCAACATCAAAGGCGAAGGCGATACCATCGGAGGTGTCATCTCCTGCGTCATCAAAGGCTGTCCTGTCGGACTGGGACAACCGGTATTCGGGAAACTGCATGCTGCCCTGGGTAATGCCATGCTGAGCATCAATGCCGTGAAAGGATTCGAATACGGACAAGGCTTTGGTAGCATGAATCTGAAAGGAAGCCAGCAGAATGATATTTTCTACAACGACAACGGAACCATCCAGACCCGTACCAACCGTTCTGGTGGTATTCAGGGTGGAATCAGCAACGGCCAGGACATCTATTTCAAGGTGGCCTTCAAACCGGTAGCTACCATTCTGATGGAACAGCCTACCGTCGACATCCACGGAAACGATACGGTACTGAAAGCCAAAGGCCGTCACGACCCTTGTGTATTACCCCGTGCAGTCCCCATCGTAGAAGCCATGGCTGCCATGACGATTCTTGACTATTACCTGCTGGACAAAGCCAGCCACCTATAAAAACGCAACCTTAACCATTCAAGCCCAAGATTATGGAAATCAGACAATACATACAGGAAAATGAAGGCCGGTTCCTGGAAGAACTGTTCAGCCTCATCCGGATTCCCAGTATCAGTGCCCTTCCACAACACAAGGAAGACATGCTGGCCTGCGCCGAACGCTGGCGTCAGCTGCTGCTGGAAGCCGGAGCCGACGAAGCCTATATTATGCCTTCGCAGGGAAATCCGTTGGTTTATGCCGAGAAACAAGTAGACCCGCAAGCCCCCACTGTACTGGTTTATGCTCATTACGATGTCATGCCGGCCGAACCCCTGGAGCTTTGGAAAAGCCAACCGTTCGAACCGGAAATCCGTGACGGCCGTATTTGGGCCCGGGGTGCCGACGACGACAAGGGGCAAGCCATGATTCAGGCCAAAGCCTTCGAGTACCTGGTACGTGAGGGCCTGTTGAAACACAACGTGAAGTTCATTTTCGAAGGAGAAGAAGAAATCGGTTCGCCCAGTCTGAACGCTTTTCTGAAAGAGCACAAGGAGCTGCTGAAGGCCGATGTCATCCTGGTTTCAGACACCAGCATGCTGGGTGCCGACCTGCCTTCCCTCACCACCGGTCTGAGAGGACTGGCCTACTGGGAAATCGAAGTGACGGGTCCGAACCGCGACCTTCATTCCGGCCATTTCGGCGGAGCGGTAGCCAATCCCATCAATACCTTGTGTAGCCTGCTGGCACAGGTGATCGATACCGACGGACGCATCACCATCCCGCATTTCTATGATGACGTAGAAGAAGTTCCTGCTGCCGAACGCGACATGATAGCGCACATTCCTTTCGACGAACAGCAATACATGGATGCCATCGGTGTGAAAGCTCTGAAAGGAGAAAAAGGCTACTCTACCCTGGAACGTAACAGCTGCCGTCCATCGTTTGATGTCTGCGGCATCTGGGGCGGTTACACCGGAGAGGGTTCGAAAACCGTTCTCCCGTCGAAAGCCTACGCCAAGGTTTCGTGCCGTCTGGTTCCCCACCAACAGCACGAAAAGATATCCCAGCTGTTCATCGATTACATCCGTGCCATCGCTCCGGAATACGTGCAAGTAAAAGTTACGCCGATGCACGGAGGCGAAGGGTACGTATGCCCCATTACCTTGCCGGCCTATCAGGCAGCCGAGAAAGGTTTCGAGAAGGCCTTCGGTAAGAAACCGCTGGCTGTACGCCGCGGAGGAAGCATCCCCATCATCAGCGATTTCGAACAGATTCTGGGCATTAAGACCGTGCTGATGGGATTCGGCTTGGAGAGCGATGCCATCCATTCACCGAACGAAAACTTCCGGTTGGATATTTTCCGGAAAGGTATCGAGGCGGTGGTAGAGTTCCACAAAGAATTCAGCAAATGACCGGTCATATAAAACCGTAACATTTCAGGAAGATGCTTCTTGAAGCGTTTCCATCTTATCCGGAACGGGTGTTTGTTTCAAACGGAACAGACATCCGTTTTTTTTAGCCTTACAAACTTCTGCAATTGTAATTTCCATCGAGATGTTTTCTACATTCTTCAGGCGAAAAACGTATATCTTCCATTCGCAGAATATACGTTCCGCATCCTAAAAACCTATGTTTCGAAGGCAAAGAATGTAAAACGTATTCATTCTCCTAAAAGTCTTTAAGAATATCTCTATCCTTTTTCATCATTGATTACTGAAATCTGAATGATAAAAACAAACAGTTTTTTGAAAAACAAAAAATTATCGTTTACTTTACCGGACTAAAGTCAAGCACTATGGAAAAGACATCAAAATCTAAGCCGAAACAAAAATCGAAAAAGACCAAGAAGGCTCCACCCAAAGTTTCTTACCACTATAAACCGGATAACCTGACACTGGAACAATGGCAGATTGCTTTGCGGCAGCAAGCCGCCCAGAAAGAGAATTTCGCCATCAGCGAAATGAACGCGAAAGAATATCCCGGTTATTACCGGGTAGCCAATCCGGTTTCACACAATGAATACCGAGTGGTGTTCCGAGGCCACGAAAGCCCATGGAACTATTGCTCGTGCATGGATTTCAAGACCAGCCAGCTAGGAACCTGTAAACACCTGGAAGCCGTAAAACTATGGATAGTCGAAAAACGGAAAAGAATCCATCGGGAACAACCATCCTATACATCGGTCTACCTCTCCTACCGGAAGGAACGGAAAGTCTGCCTACGTATCGGTACAGACAATGCCGAGGAGTTCCGTCAACTGGCACAACCCTACTTCACTCCGGAAGGAGATATGCGTCCGGAAAGCCTCGATACGATTTCGGAATTTCTTCATAAGGCCTTCCAACTGAACAACAGTTTCCGATGGTACAACGATGCCTGGGACTTCATCGCCGAAAAACGGGACAAACGTAACCGGGAAAAGTTCCTGGAAGAAGAAAATACCGATGCCATCTTCGATTCTCTGCTCAAGACCCGTCTATTCCCCTATCAGAAAGAAGGAATCCGTTTCGCTTACCGGGCAGGCAAATCCATTATAGCCGATGAAATGGGTCTCGGTAAGACTATCCAAGCCATCGGAACCGCCGAACTGATGCGGAAACAGGGACTGGTTTCTTCCGCACTGATACTCTGCCCTACCTCCTTGAAATATCAATGGAAAAAGGAAATCGAAAAGTTCACCGATGCGGATGCCATCGTGATAGAAGGCAACCACCTGAAACGGAAAGAACTGTACAAGGCGGAGGAATTCTACAAGATTGTTTCCTACAACAGTGCCTGCAAGGATATCCAGGTCATGCGTTCACTCACCACCGATTTGCTCATCATGGACGAAGTACAACGGCTCAAGAACTGGAACACCCAGATAGCCAAAGCTGCCCGACACATCGAATCTGCGTATGCCGTCGTACTTTCAGGTACTCCCCTGGAAAACAAACTGGAGGAACTGTATTCGGTTGTCCAGTTCGTAGACCAGTATGCCTTAGGACCTTATTACCAGTTCGTAGACCAGACCATCATCAAATCGGATACCGGCAAGACAATCGGTTACAAGGGTCTAAATGCCGTAGGCGAGCAACTGCATGATATTCTGCTCCGACGCCGTAAAAAGGACGTAGCATTGCAACTCCCCGAACGGATGGACAAGATATTGTTTGTCCCCATGACGGAACAGCAACAAGCCATGCACGACGAATGCCAAAGTATCGTTGCCCAACTGGTCATGAAATGGAACCGCCAACGCTTTCTGAGCGAGAAAGACCAGAAACGCCTTTTACTGCTTCTGAGCCAGATGCGCATGGTGTGCGACAGTACCTATATTCTGGACCAGAAAAGCCGCTACGATACCAAGGTAGACGAAGTGATGAACATCCTGAACAATGTGTTCGAAAGCAGTGATGAAAAAGTTGTAATCTTCAGCCAATGGGAACGTATGACCCGCCTCATCGCTGCCGAACTGGATAAGCTGGGCATCCGATATGAATACCTCCACGGAGGTGTCCCTTCCGAAAAACGGAAAGTCCTGATGGAGAATTTCACCGAGCTGCCTGAAAGCCGTGTATTCATTTCTACTGATGCCGGAAGTACCGGACTGAACCTGCAGGTGGCCTCCATCCTCATCAACATCGACCTGCCGTGGAACCCGGCCATTCTGGAACAACGCATCGCCCGCATCTACCGCATCGGACAGCAACGGAACATACAGATCATCAACCTAGTTGCCCCGTCGTCATTGGAAGAACGCATACTTTCTACCCTCAATTTCAAGACTTCGCTTTTCGAAGGTATTCTGGATAACGGTGAAGACAGCATCTTCTTGGAAGGCAGCAAGCTCGACAAGATTATGGAAAACATCGCCTCGTCGTTCGCAACGCCGAAAGAAAAGAACAAAGAGGATGGAACTGTCATCTTGACGGGCGACCAGGAAGAGATAAAACCAAAGACCTCCGCACCCACCGACTCTCCCAATGAAGCGGAAGAAGAAAAAACAGAAAGTGAGTCAGAAAGAAAGGCCACCCTGGAAGAAAAACCCCAGACAGAAGAAGAACTACATGAAGGAATCCTGGAAGAAATGGGAGGAATATCCGACACCTGTGTTTCATCGGAAAAGCCCGCTCCGGCACAGCTCATCCAGCAAGGAGTCTCTTTCCTCAGCGGACTGGCCAAAACACTTCAATCGCCCAAGGCTACCCGTGAACTGGTAGACAGTCTGATTGAAGAAGACAAAGAAACCGGACAGACTACGCTGCGCATTCCGGTTCCGGACAAGGAAAGTGTGACTAATCTACTGAACGCAATCGGAAAACTATTCAGTTAACTTCAGTATCAAAACTGCACATCCCGGTCTTTCCCAAACAATATGAAGGAAAGCCGGGATTTTTTATTTTCTGTATCGCAATTCCCAAAACGCCACCGCCGAAGCGGCTGCCACATTCAAGGAATCGACACCGTAGTGCATCGGAATACGGACCTACGTTACCGCAGATTTGTAATCTGCGGTATGATAAGCTACGGAAGTATGCAGATATACGGAGATACATGGCAGATTACAAATCTGCCATAACACAAGATTCCTTTTTCAGCATTTATCCGGTTACGCAACTGGGCATCTGTCAAGGTTCCGAACATTTCCACTCCGGGGTATTCCAAAGATGTTATTTCGATGATAGGCATGAAAGTCTTCTTTTTCTGCCAAAGTTAAGAAAGAAAACTCGTCCATACAACGATTTTTTCCTACCTTCGCTGATAAAGCAATCAAAACTCTTTATCATGATCAAGATATACGGAATGGAAACGTGCCCCGACTGCACGTATGTAGAAGAGCAGGTAAAAGGAAACGACAATTATGAAATCATCGACATCGGCCTGCATGTAAAGAACCTCAAGGCCTTTCTGAAACTCAGGGACAATAACCCGGTATTCGACGAAGCCAAGCGATGCGGAGCAGCCGGTATTCCTTGTTTCGTATTGGAAGACGGTACCGTTACATTGACACCCGAAGAAGCCGGACTACAGTCACGCCCCATCAGTGAGGGAGCGACCTGCAATCTGGATGGAAGCGGTTGCTGAAACCAATGGACTTATTCTTCATCCTAAACCTCACCGTATGACAAAGAAAATCCTTTTCCTGCACGGATTCTTCGCTTCAGGCGCATGTATTCCGGCCTGCACCTTGAAACAAAGTTTCGAAGGTAAAGCCGAGGTACTGACTCCCGACCTGCCGCTACATCCTCAAGAAGCCCTCGCATTCATCCACCGAATCTGCGAACAGGAACGGCCGGATGTACTGGTAGGAAACAGCAACGGTTCCTTTCTGGCACAGATGGCAGCTTCGGCTTGCGGACTACCTGCCCTCCTTGGAAATCCACATTTTGAAATGACACGTTTCCTGTCCGAACGTATCGGCACCCACACGTATAAATCGCTACGGGCAGACGGCAATCAGCAATTCACTATCACCCCGGCCTTGATAGACGAATTTACCGGACTCCAGCTTCATCAGTGGGATGCCTGTTCACCCGCCAATCAAAACCGGATCTGGGGACTGTTTGGCGAAAACGACCACCTGGCCCATTATGAACCGCTGTTCCGGGAGCATTATTCCCAGGTATTTCATTTTCCCGGCGCTCACACCCCCACGCCAAAAGAGGTACAGGAGTATTATGTTCCGTTGATTGAAAAACTTATGGAACAATTTATAACTGTTGTATGATTCCCCTATAAACAATCCATTTTCCGGCAAGGACATTATTTGTAGCAATATCGAAGATACAACATACTGCCATTAAAAAAATTCATGGGACAGCATAACTCTTATCACCTTTTTCTTAATTTTACCCTCAAACATTTATTAAATCTACTATGAAACTATCTATTCAACTCAAGCAACTGAGTAAGCGTAAATGTACTATTGAGCCCATGCCTGTGGAGCTGACAGGTGAAATTCCCCACAATGTACAAAGTCTCATTACCGCTATTGTCCGCCGACAAGTAGAAGAGTACAACGCACGTCCTGATGAGAACGAATTGTTGAAATACCTCACACGAGAGGATTTAGACAACCGAGCCGAATCTGGTAAGGTGGGCTTTGGAGTAAACTACAACGGGAAAAAAGCCTCTGCAGAAGCAGCCGTAAAAAACGCTCTGCAATCGTACGAGGACGGCATTTTCCGCCTTTTTATCAATGATGAAGAAGCCGGAGCTTCCGACAGTCCCCTCGCACTAAAAGAAGGAGACAGGCTGACGTTTGTCCGTTTAACCATGCTTTCGGGCAGGCTGTGGTAAGTAACATATTTTTATACATCATCAAAAACTGCATACAAAACCATGAAAACACTATTCTCCCAAAAAGAGCTCAACAAGCTGGCAAACAGCTACCTGCAAAGCATTTGTGACTACATGGGAAAAAACCTTGACAAAGAAACAGCACAGCTTTGTGCCGACTTCATGGACTACCACTGCGGCACGGGCGGCCTGGAGGTACGGGACGGCAAACTGAGGCCTGCCTTCTGCCGTATCCTTCAGGAAGACGGAATCACCGACACAGCGAAGATGATGGAAAGTCCCCGTCTCAACAAGTTGATAACTTACCTTCTTGGCAGTGTCAACGCCCGGCTGTTTAACGAGTACTTGAAACAGGAGGCACAGTGTACTTATACCTGCGGATACTATCGCCGCTCACAGCGCTCAGCCAATGTCTTCCTACACCTCGACCACATAGACGACGTACTGACCCGCTTCCTGCGTTTCGCCGCCCTAGGGCTCACCACCCAAGAAATTGCAGAAGGAGGAAGCACCCCCCTACTACAGGAAGCTTTCAAGGATAACTGGCAGATGGACCGTACCGAATGGATGGCCGCCCATGTAGCAGCCGGTACGGAGTCAGTGATAAACGCCATCCGCAAGGCCCTGACCTGCGAAGACAACAGCCACCGCTTGCAACGCTGTCACTTGGGTGCCATTGCCCGAAGCGGCAACTGCGAGCTTCTGGAACTGGAAGGCAAACTTCTCCTTGCCGCCCGACTCCAAGAAGGATTGCGGCAGGCCATTCTGGAGACCGTTGACGAAGGTACGGCCAAGAACCATCTGTACATGCTTTCCATTATCATAAACAACAACCTACTGCGCTTTGCCTCCGTAAAGCGTGCCATCGCCGTGTGGACAGGCATGGGCGAAATGAATACACAGAACAGGGTGTTTGACAAAATAGTCCTGCAAATGTACACCTTCCTGAACGACCGCGCCCTAGCTCGCAAAGCCCTGCAAAGCATAGATAGCGTGGAACTGTACATGGGCTTGTGGTGCAATGGCTTCTACAACACTGATGAAATAGAAACACTAGTGTCCAACATCATAACCCACGGACAACGCCACCAGGCACAAACGCTTTTCTACTACCTTGGGAACATCCAGTCGCCCCTACTAACACAACGGCTCTGCAACCTTGGCTTAGAACACTGGCACGACGACCTATCTGTCATGGCCGCCCTGCTTTCCTCTTATCTTAGTAAACTGAGCTACAACCGATATTACTACCAACAGGACGTTCCCCGTTGGGAAGACCACTTTGCCAGTCCTGAAGAAGCCCGGCAACAATACAAGTGGCTGAAAGCCCTCAGCCAGTCCATGCCTACAGAAAAACGTTTTGAGCCATTCATCTTCCCATGGGATTACTGCATCCTGACCCGATCGCATGTAGTAGACAAAATGATACTCATTGCCTGGATGCTGAACGACACTGCCCTGCTGGACGACCTCTGTGACCTTGTGCCAAGTATGCTGGACAGCTACTCGCGCGACAGTTTCCTGACTCGCGTCATCGGTCATCCGTCCACGCCACGACAGGAAGCATTTGTACTGCAATCGCTCGCCGACCGCTCCATTGATACACGAAATGCTGCTCTCAACACATTGGAGAAAATGGTTCTCACGCCCGAACAGACCCGTACACTGGAAGAAATGCTCCGCCTAAAGTACAGTGAAGTGCGTGTAGGAATCATCAAAGTGTTGATGAAGCAGACAGACGACTCACTGTCGGTTAGCTTGCAACACCTACTCACCGACAAAGTGGCTGAACGCCGCCTGGCAGGACTAGACATCATGCAAAAATTACAGCGCGAGCCACGCTATGCAGCTTTGTATGCCGAAACGCTGCCACTAGTGCAGCAGATAGTCCGTCCTTCTGGCAAAGAACAGATCATGATAGACGCCCTTACAGACAAAGACAATACCGAGCAGCGGTATAGCAAGACCAACGGCTTCGGACTGTACAATCCTGCACTTACGTTCGAACTTCCCGCCATCCCACCCGACACGAATGTCAACATCGGACAGGTGTTCTCCTTTATCACTTCAGGCGAAGCACTGAAAGTGTTTGAGAAACTGAACGACCACATCAGCCTGCACAAAGACGACGAATTCAAGGATGACTACGGTAATGTATGCCTGGTAGGTAACAATGTCAGAAAAGGCTGGCGCAACGACGGCTCCCCTCTTAACCGACTAGGACTGCCCGAACTGTGGACAGCCTTCTACGAACAGGAGATATGCAACTACAGCCACCTGCTCATGATGTGTTTCATGCTGAAAAGTCGGGGTGTTCCCGAAGACAACAACAAAGAAGAGAAAGACAAATCCAACAGTTTCTATCCCCTCTTCGACCTCATGTACGAAGGCATTCCCTACCGTGGTCTACAACGTAGCATCAAGAATATGACCTACTCCGCACAGATAAACTCTATCGTTGAGGCACTGGAAAGCGAATATAGGGACGATACCCTGTACCAGCACATTTCCGCTACCCTATTGGAACGCTTGTTACCCCACCTTACACCGGAAAATATCGTCTGCAGCCAACAGAAGAAAAACACTTGGCTAATAGGGGAACAGCGATACGGAGACGGTACTGTCTATATCTCCATTCACGAGGACGATTACCTACAGTTTTGGCTAGACACCCCCCGTAAACCCATTAACGATACTCTCTTCACCCGATATTTCCTCACTCGTTACCGCCTCTACCAACTGGCCAACTACATGGAACACACACCACCTTTGGAAAGCGCCGAGCCATGCATACGCAGCATGGACTTTGTCCGTGCCTGGATGCTGGGACTCATACCCGAAGGCGAAGTGTACCGCGAGATGATGGGAAGACTCACTTCGCACGCCCGCATCGAAGGCATCACAATGGTGATGTATAACGGCTACCGTAATCCCCGAGAACGCGACGAGTTCACCGACCTAGAAGGTTTCGACTTCTCCGCCTTCAAGCCCGTGGCACAACGTATCGTAGACCGCATTCTGGAAATCGAACTGCATCGCGGCGACAGTGCCACCGAAGTAACCGATCTAGCCAACAGCCTGCGACGCATTTACGGAGTAAAGGTATTGATACGCATCCTGCAAGCCTTTGGCAAAGACGCTTTCGTGCGCGACGGCTATGGCTGGAACCGCAACGACAGCAGCAAACGTGATACACTCAGTTACCTGCTGAAAAACTGCCATCCGCTACGCCAAGACACCCCTGCCCTGCTGAAGAAACTGGCCAAAGAAGCCGGACTCAAGGACGAGCGTCTGGTGACCGCCGCCATGTTTGCCTCGCAATGGTTGGAACTGGTAGAAAAAGCGATTGGCTGGAAAGGGCTGACCAGCACAGCCTGGTACTTCCGCGCCCATACCAGCGAGAGTTACGACGACCGCGAGAAAGCCATCATCGCACGCTATACCCCCATTGATCCGGAACAATTACATGAAGGCGCTTTCGACATCAACTGGTTCAAGGAAGCCTACAAGACCATAGGGAAAACCCGCTTTGAAGTGGTGTATGATGCCGCGAAGTATATTTCGTCTAGTAACGGACACACCCGGGCGAGAAAATTTGCCGATGCAACAAACGGCAAGTTCAAGGTAGCCGACACAAAAAAAGAAATCATAGCCAAACGTAACAAAGACCTGCTGATGGCATATAGCCTAATCCCTTTGGGACGAAACAAGGACAAGGACCTGCTGGAACGTTACTGTTACCTGCAACAGTTTCTGAAAGAAAGCAAAGAATTCGGTGCTCAACGCCAAACCAGCGAGAAAGCGGCTGTGAACATTGCCCTACAAAACCTAGCAAGCAACTCAGGTTACGGCGATGTGACCCGCCTGACCTGGAACATGGAAACCGAACTCATCAAAGGTCTGCTGCCCTACCTCACGCCACACGACGTGGAAGGCGTTGAGTTGTGGGTGGAAATCAATGGCGAAGGCAAGTCCGAAATACACCAACGTAAAGCAGGCAAAGACCTAAACAGCATTCCTGCCAAGCTGAAGAAACACCCGTATGTAGAAGAACTGAAAGAGGTGCACAAACAACTGAAAGACCAGTACACCCGCTCACGCTTCATGCTGGAACAAGCCATGGAAGACGGTACCACCTTTGAAGAACAAGAACTGCACCGTTTAATGCAGAATCCTGTCATCTGGCCCCTACTCAAAAAACTAGTGTTTACGGACAGCAACAACACCCGTATAGGCTTTTATGCCGACAGCACATTGTTCGGTGCCGAAAGCCTTTCATCACCTTTAGCCAGCAACGACTTGCTGCGCATTGCCCACCCTGTAGACTTGTACAACAGCGGACAATGGCATGCCTTCCAGAAAGTCCTGTTTGACAAAGCTATCCGCCAACCTTTCAAGCAAGTGTTCCGAGAACTATACGTGCCCACCGAAGAGGAACGAGAAACGACTCAATCCCTGCGTTATGCCGGCAACCAAATTCAGCCGCAGAAGACCGTGGCCATACTGAAGAAACGCCGCTGGGTGGCAGACTATGAGGATGGCCTGCAAAAAGTCTATTACAAAGAAAATGTTATTGCCACCATCTATGCTATGGCCGACTGGTTCTCGCCAGCCGATATTGAAGCACCCACGCTGGAGTATGTCTGCTTCTATAGCCGCAAGGACTACCGAGCCATGAAAGTTGACGAAGTACCGCCCATCATCTTTTCGGAAGTAATGCGCGACGTGGACCTAGCTGTCAGCATAGCTCATGCAGGAGGTGTTGACCCCGAAACCAGCCACTCCACTATCGAAATGCGCACAGCTCTGCTACAGTTCACTTTGCCGCTGTTCCGCCTGAATAACGTAACAGTAAAGGGTAACTTTGCCCACATCACAGGCAAATTAGGCAACTACAACATTCATTTGGGTAGTGGTGTAATCCATCAGGAAGGTGGTGCGCAGATTGCCGTCTTGCCGGTACATTCACAAAGCCGTGGCCGCCTGTTCCTGCCCTTTGTGGACGAAGACCCCAAGACAGCGGAGATACTGACCAAAGTACTCTTCTTTGCACAGGATGACAAGATAAAAGACCCGAGTATCCTACAACAAATCAAATAGATTTGAAAAATAATTTTTAAGTCAATAAAAAATCTAGACGGATGAATAAAAAACAAATCTGTTTTCATTCATCCGTCCTAACATTTCAATACACACATCTAAAATGTAACATTTACACATCCAAAGTAAAAGAATTGTCATTTCCCTCTCAAACGGGAATCCCAAAAGCATCCACAAAGTCGACAGTATACTAGTCTAGAACGACACAAAAAGAAGTCTGAAATGACACTTTAACAGGCTATTCTTTGATTTCAAGTTCCATCAGCACCGGCAAGTGATCACTATACCCGCCGTGGTAACGTTTGCCCCAATACGTACGAAAAGGAGTATCTCCTCCGTAACGGTCGTCTTCCTCCATCAGGAACGGGAATTTCAGGATATCCACCTTGTCATAACGGGCACGGATCTTCTTGCTGCCCTTCAGCATAAAACCGTTTACAATCATCTGGTCGAGTATCCCCCATTCTCCCCGATAACGGTAAGTACCGTCCGTACGGCCATCCATCAGGTTATACAGCTTATCCTTCTGAACCTTCTTACCCGGCTTGACAGCTCCCAGCACCTCGGCTATGGAACGGTTGGTCGGATAATCATTGAAATCGCCCATAATAATGACATGCGGACGACGACGGACAGCCATGACTGAATCGGCCGTTTTCCGCAGATACTCCGCTGTAAACAGGCGATAAGGCTCACTCTTCGCTTCACCTCCCGAACGCGAAGGCATGTGGCAGACAAAAACATCCAATGTATCACCGGAAACCACCTTACCACTCACATGCAGGATATCACGGGTTGGTTTTCTGTCTATTTTTTCGGAAGGAATGCGGACCGTCTGTGTACCGAGGTGACGGAACGTTTCCGGCTGATACAGCAAGACGACATCGATTCCCCGCTCATCCGGCGATTCGGTCATCGCATATTGGTAACCCGCTTCGCGCAACGGCGAATTGGACACCAGCTGCTGGACACAGTGTTCGTTCTCCACTTCACACAAGCCGACCAAGTCGGGTACCTGGTCCTCACCGGCAGCCAGAATCACCTTGCCTATCTTATTCAACTTGTCGTAGAAACGAGGCAGGCTCCATCCTTTGGGATTATCCGGCAAAAACTCGTAATCGTTTTTCAGCGAATCATGCTCACAGTCGAACAGATTTTCGACATTGTATTCCATCACGCGGAATTTCTGTTGAGCAACAGCCGGAGCCAACGAGCAACCGGCAGCCAGAAGAAACGCCCAGAATCTATACTTTATACCTTTCATGCCTTTACCGGAATATAAGCCAATACATCCAACAAATGACGCCAGAACTTATCGACGGTAGGAATCAACATCCGTTCGTCGGGAGAATGAACCCCACGCAAAGTCGGTCCGAAAGAGACCATATCCAACGACGGGTATTTCTCCAGGAACAGACCACATTCCAATCCGGCATGGATAGCCTTGATTTTCGGTTCTACACCGAACAGGCGCTTGTAACTTTCTACCGCTACACCCAATATTTCAGACGACGGATTCGGCTTCCAACCCGGATAACCGTCGCCGGTAGTAGTTTCCGCTCCACCCAGTTCGAAAGCGGCACGGATCATCTGCGACATATCCTTGCGTGAAGAAAGGATGGAACTGCGCTGACTGGTTCCTACGATAATCTTCCCGTCGCGCATCTTGATAGATGCCAGATTGGACGATGTCTCCACCAGTCCCGGCATATCCTGACTCATGGCATAAACCCCGTTGTGGACTGCATAAATGGACAAAAGGAAACGTTTCATGGCTTCCTTCTCCATCACTTCCGCACAAGGAGTTTCCGATTCCAGTTCCATCGTCAGTTTCGGTTCAGTAACCGCATATTCATTCTCCACTTCGGCCAGGAAGACATTCAAGTCTACCCGTACAGCTTCTTTGTATTCCATCGGTACGGCACATACGGCATGCGCTTCACGCGGAATGGCATTATGCAGATTCCCTCCATCTATCTCGCACAGACGCAGGTCATAGCGGTTCATCAACTGTACCAGATAACGGTTCAACACCTTGTTGGCATTGGCACGTCCCTTATTGATATCATCACCTGAATGCCCGCCAGTCAATCCTTTCACGGCTACCCGGAAGAAGAAGTACCCAGCCGGAGCCGCTTCCATCGGACAGGGGAACTGGGCCGTAGTACCAGCTCCACCGGCACATCCGATGAAGAGTTCACCTTCATCTTCCGAATCAAGGTTGATCAGAATATCCCCGCTCATGAAACCATCCTTCAAAGCGAAGGCACCGGTCAATCCGGTTTCTTCGTCTACGGTAAACAGACATTCTATCGGACCATGTGCGATATCCTTCGCGTCGAGTACGGCCAGTTCGGTAGCGATACCGATACCGTTGTCGGCCCCCAATGTTGTCCCCTGAGCTTTCAGCCACTCCCCGTCTACATAGGTGCGGATCGGGTCTGTATCGAAATTATGTTCGGTTGTCTTGTTCTTTTCACACACCATATCCATGTGCGACTGCAATACGACCTTCTTCAAATTTTCTTTCCCCGGAGTTGCCGGTTTCATGATCAGCAGGTTCCCTGCCTCGTCGGTCTTATACTCCAAACCACGTTCCTGAGCGAACCCAATGAGAAAGGCTCTGATTTTCTCCTCCTTCTTCGACGGACGAGGAACTTGACACACTTCTTCGAAAAAATGAAAAACCGAAGCCGGTTTCAAATCGTTCTTTTCCATAATTGTTCGTTGTTCTTAGTGATTGATTTTTACCTGCAAAAATTCGTTAAATACATTCGCTTACTTCCTTATAAACACTTTTTTCGGTTCAAAATAAAGCGGAATAGGAACAAAAACTATATCTTTGCACCACAAAAATAATAAGAAATGCTTAAGACTCTCCTTATAACAGTGTTAATAGTTGCTATCTGCATAGCACTATTATCTGTAAAGATTCTGTTCAAGAAAAACGGACGCTTCCCGAATACCCATGTAAGCGGAAGCAAAGCGATGCGCCAGCGGGGTATCGGTTGTGTACAGTCACAGGACCGTGAAGCACAAGTGGCCAATCCACACGCCATACCGGAACGCAGGAGTCTGACAGAAGAGGAAAATAATTAACTATAAATATGATATTCAAACTATTATGAAAAAAATGAAGTATATCCTGAATGGATTTTTGGCACTGGCTATGATTCTGCTGTTCGCTCAGTGCAGCAACAACCAGAGTACCCCTTCTCAAACAGCCACTCCGACAGCAGTCGGCGGTTCTACCAACATGAAAATTGCATACGTAGAAATCGATTCCCTGCTGACAAAATACCGTTTCTGGAACGACCTGAACGAACTGATGATTCAGAAAGAAGAGAACATCCGTACTACACTGAATGAAAAAGCCAAGGAACTGGATAGAGAAATGAGAGAATTCCAGCGTAAACTGGAAAACAACGGTTTTGCTACCCGCGAACGTGCTGAACAGGAAAACCTGCGTCTGTCACAGAAACAGCGTGACCTGCAGCAGTTGCAGGAAAAACTGGCTGCCGACTTGCAGACTGAGAACCAGAAGAACAGCCTGCAGCTGCGTGACTCTATCAACTCTTTCCTGAAAATCTACAACAAGACAAAAGGCTATAGCCTCATCATCAGCAATACCGGTTTCGATAACCTGCTGTATGCTGATACGGCTTATAACATCACTCAGGAAATTGTAGAAGGCTTGAATGCACGCTACAACCCAAGTTCAGCCAAGAAATAATTTGTTTTTATAACATCCTTGAAAAGACTGCTTTCTGTAACGTGAAGCAGTCTTTTTTTATGCTACATACATTTACCAAACGGGCACAAGCCAAATTCCTGCTACTCACAGATTCAGCCAAGCCAACCCGGACAAAGCACATCCTCCCTGCACAAAACATACGTTCCCCGGACAAAGGACCTATCTCCTTCATCTGGGGAACGTATGTTTCTGCCATCAGGAACGAAAAGTTTCCAGCCATCATTCAAAGACTTTGCCTGCCCCAAACGATGAAACGAAACCGTTCATTTCCGGACCTTTTCCTGATAAGCCTTGGCCCGATCCACGACTTCATTCACGAACTTATAGGTTTCCATGCCTCGGAAATACCCGTTCTTACAGACTGGATCCTGATAATATTCCTCATGGCTCTTCAGTAACATGTAATGAGCCACATGATGCTCCCATCGGTACTTGTCATGTCCGTATTTCTCGGCCAAAGCCATGGCATCGGTCACATGTCCGACCCCTGCATTGTATGCCGCCAATACGAACTTCACCTGTTCATCGGCATCCGCAACCTTCGAGAAAATCTGTTTCAGGTTAGAAATGTATTTGGTAGCCGCCTTCACACTCTCTTCCGGATCCTGCTCCTTTCCGGCCGGTACTCCTAAAGCACGTGCTGTAGCCGGCATCAGCTGCATCAATCCCTTGGCTCCCGCCCACGATACGACCGTCGGATCAAAATTAGACTCCGTATATGCCAGGGAAGCCAACAGACGCCAGTCCCAGCCGATTTCTTTGGCATATTTCCGGAAGAGGTCGTCAAAGTGTGAAATCTTTCCGTCCTTCAGCGACAGAAAATCACTATGGACCGTATGTTTCTCCAGTTCGAAGTAACGTTGGGCACTCGCCCTGAAAGCCGCCGAATTGATGTTCTCCCGATGCCAGGAATCGGCAGCCTTGGCCAACAGCGGAGAAGTCTTCCGCACCGCCCACGAAGAACGTTGGTCGAAACTGATTTCCAGACTGATGTCCAGATTAGGGTAATAGGTACGGTTGATACGTGCCACTTCGTTGGTAGCTACCGTATAATTGATTTTCCCTTCGGCGACCCATGTAATCAGATCCTCGGCCGAAACACTGTCTGCATCTATTTCGTGGATGTGAATACCACCTCCCAGTTCCTCGTCCAGATTCTGCAGGCGGGTCCGGTATTTTCCACGGTTCACGTAGACTTCCTTCCCCACCAGTTCCGTCACATCCTTCAAGGCTCCGCGCCCCTTCCGCTGTACGATAACCTGATGCGTAATGTTTTCTTCACCGCAATAAATCAGACTGTCCTTCCGATGATTCGTAACAGCCAGGTTATAGGCAATCAGGTCTCCTTCTCCATCCAGCAGCATCCGGACCAGCTCCGCCTCATCCTTGGCTGTCTTCACTTCAAGTTCCAGTCCCAATGATTTGGCAAACTGCTGGGCAAGTTCATATTGGAATCCCATCGGCTCTCCCCGATAGTTGAAGTACGAAGTAGAACTGTTGATGGTAAGCACCACCAACTTCCCCTGCTCCTGTATCTGAGGCAAATCAATGTGTGCAACCGCCTCATCCGCCTGTTCCCCCTTTGATTTGCAGGCAAACAATCCGACACAAAGCAACAGACAGAAACAGATGAGATGACGGAGTTTCATCGCCCGACAATTTTTTCGATGTACATCTTCAGAATTTCAATGGCCTTTTCGTTATGTCCTCCCTGAGGGATAATCAGGTCGGCCACCCGTTTGGCCGGTTCGATAAATTCCAGATGCATCGGCTTCAAAACCTTGACATAACGCTCCATAACCGCTTCGGCAGTACGTCCGCGTTCCAGGACATCACGCTGAATCACCCGAATCAGACGTTCATCGGGGTCGGCATCCACAAAGATACGCAAGTCCATCTGCTTGCAAAGTTTCCGGTCACTCAAAGCCAAGATACCTTCGATGATGACCACTTTCCGGGGTTCAACATGTACTGTCTCCTTCTGACGGGTACAGGTAAGATACGAATAGACAGGCTGTTCGATAGGCTGCCCTTTCCGTAACATGGCAATGTGTTTCGACAACAATTCCCAGTCGAAAGCATTCGGATGATCGAAGTTAATGTTCTGGCGCTCTTCTACCGGCACCATGCTACTGTCCTTGTAATAAGAATCCAAGGGGAGTACCGCTGCCTCATCGGCAGAAAGGCTTTCGATGATTCTTTTCACTACTGTAGTCTTTCCGGAGCCTGTACCTCCGGCAATTCCAATGATAATCATATCGTTTATTCAATAATTAATTATACTTTTGCATCGTACATACAAAAATACGATAATTCATAAAATAAACAACCATGTTGAAACACATTGTTTTATTCAAACTGAAAGAAAGCCTCAGCGCTACAGAGAAACAAGACGTAATGAACCGCTTCAAGGCTGCCATCGAGGCATTGCCGGCTACCATTTCCACCATCCGTCACATCCATGTAGGATTCAATGTCAATCCGGCAGAGCAATGGGACATCTGTCTGGACAGCGAGTTTGATAACCTGGAAGATATGAAAGCATACGCTACGCATCCGGCACACCTGGCTGCGGCAGGCCTTCTGAAAGACGCCAAGGAAGGACGTGCGTGCACAGATTACGAATTCTGATGACGATTTGCACAGAAAACGAAAAATAATCTGATATTTATTTGGAATTCTGAATCACACACTTTATTTTTGCCACAGAATAAAGAACAGAATATGATTTACACAGCTGCACATCACCATCCTCATCATTACCTACGTAAATGACGGTAGGCTGGATGGTCGTGTGGTCACCCCATAGGAAGGCTTGCCGTACAACGGTAAGCCTTTTTTCATTCATTCAGACAATAAAAATTTAAAAACGATAACCATTATGCTTAGAATTGCCGTACAATCCAAAGGCCGTCTGTTCGAAGACACCATGGCCTTGCTTGCTGAAGCCGACATCAAATTGCCCACTTCGAAACGTACCCTGCTGACTCAATCGTCCAACTTCCCGGTGGAAGTACTGTTCCTGCGTGACGACGATATCCCCCAATGTGTAGCCAGCGGTGTAGCCGATCTGGGAATCGTAGGAGAAAACGAATTTGCAGAACGGAACGAAGACGCAGAAGTCGTATACCGTTTGGGATTCAGCAAATGCCGGCTGTCACTCGCCATACACAAAGAAATCGACTATCCCGGACTGGAATGGTTCAACGGACGTAAGATCGCCACTTCTTATCCGGGTATCCTGAAACGGTTCCTCAAGGAAAAAGGTATCCAGGCAGACATCCACGTCATCACCGGTTCGGTGGAAATTGCTCCGGGTATCGGACTGGCCGATGCCATCTTCGATATCGTAAGTTCCGGCTCTACCCTCATCAGCAACAACCTGAAGGAAGTGGAAGTCATCATGAAAAGCGAAGCCTTGCTTATCGGCAACAAGAATATGACAGCCGAAAAGAAGGAAGTGCTGCTGGAACTTCTGTTCCGTCTGAATGCCGTAAAAGCCGCAGAAGACAAGAAATACGTGCTGATGAACGTACCGACGGACAAAATCAAGGATATCATCGAAGTCCTGCCAGGTATCAAGAGTCCGACCATCATGCCACTGGCTACCGAAGGATGGAGCAGCATCCACACCGTACTCGACCAGAAATGTTTTTGGGAAATCATCGGGAAACTGAAAGCCATCGGTGCTCAAGGTATCCTAGTATTACCGATTGAAAAAATGATTCTCTGAAACCCACCGGTCGCATCCATGTTTTACCCTTAAAACCGAACAACCATGAACATTATCACCTACCCCGAACGTTCTCAATGGAACGACCTGCTGCGCCGTCCCACCCTCAATACCGCAACCTTGCGTGAAACCGTCCTCGAAGTGTTGGAACGTGTCCGCACGGAAGGAGACAAGGCCGTCATCGAATACGAAGAAAAATTCGACCATGTACACCTGGATAGCCTGACCGTGTCTGAAGAGGAATTTGCCGAAGCAGAAAAGGCTGTCAGCATCGAGCTGAAAGCTGCCATCATGCTGGCTTTCAACAACATCAAGAAATTTCACGAAGCACAGAAGTTCGAAAGCAAACCGGTGAATACCCTGCCGGGAGTTACCTGCTGGCAGAAAGCCGTAGCCATCGAGAAAGTCGGCCTGTATGTACCGGGAGGAACTGCTCCCCTTTTCTCCACCGTACTGATGCTTGCTACTCCGGCTCAGATTGCGGGATGCAAAGAGATTGTACTCTGTACCCCTCCTAACCGTGAAGGAAAAATCCATCCGGCTATTCTGTATGCCGCCAAGATTGCCGGTGTAAGCCGGGTATTCAAAGCCGGAGGTGTACAAGCTATCGGCGCCATGGCCTACGGCACCAGCAGCGTACCCAAAGTATACAAGATATTCGGTCCGGGTAACCAATACGTCATGGCTGCCAAACAGGAAGTGTCTCTACACGATGTCGCCATCGACATGCCGGCAGGTCCTTCGGAAGTAGCCGTACTGGCCGATGAAACGGCAAATCCTATCTTCGTAGCATCCGACCTGCTTTCACAGGCAGAGCATGGTGTAGACAGCCAGTCCATGCTGATTACCACCTCGGCCACCTTGATACGTGCCGTAACTGAAGAAGTGGAACGCCAGCTGGAAGAGTTACCCCGCAAGGAGATTGCAGCCCGCTCACTGGAACACAGCAAACTGATTCTGATAGACAACATGGAACTGGCTGTAGAGATGATGAACCGTTATGCACCGGAACACCTGATTATCGAGACCAAAAACTACCACGAACTGGCTGAGAAGATTGTCAATGCCGGCTCGGTATTCCTGGGAGTCTATTCTCCGGAAAGTGCGGGCGATTATGCCTCGGGAACCAACCACACCCTGCCGACCAACGGTTATGCCAAAGCCTACAGCGGTGTAAGCCTGGACAGCTTCATCCGGAAAATCACATTCCAGGAAATAACCAAAGAAGGTATCGCCACCATCGGCCCGGCTATCGAAGTCATGGCAGCCAACGAATACCTGGACGCACACAAGAACGCCGTAAGTGTACGTCTGAAAATGTAACTTTAACCCTTTGCTGATATGAAACCTTTGCAAGAACTTACGCGGCCGAACATCTGGGCCTTGAAACCCTACTCTTCGGCCCGCGACGAATATAACGGAGCGGAAGCATCCGTCTTCCTGGATGCCAACGAAAATCCCTACAACCAGCCGAACAACCGTTATCCGGATCCGCTCCAACGGGAACTGAAGAATTTGATTGCTCCCATCAAGAAAGTAAGAAGCGAACAGATTTTTCTGGGTAACGGAAGCGATGAAGCCATCGACCTGGTTTATCGTGCCTTCTGCCGACCGGGAATCGATAATGTAGTGGCCATCGAACCTACCTACGGCATGTATCAGGTATGTGCCGACGTAAACGATGTGGAATACCGCAAGGTCGTACTGGATGCAGACTTTCAGTTCAAGGCCGATGACTTGTTGAAGGCATCGGACGATAACACCAAACTGATCTTCCTCTGCTCGCCCAACAACCCGACCGGCAACAACCTTTCTCATCCGGAAATCGAAAAGCTGCTGCAGGAGTTTCCGGGACTCGTAATCGTGGACGAAGCCTATTCAGACTTCTCTTCGGCTCCCTCTTTCCTGCGGAAACTGGATAGTTATCCGAACCTGATTGTCCTCCAGACCTTCTCCAAAGCGTGGGGATGCGCCGCCATCCGCTTGGGTATGGCATTCGCCTCACCGGAAATCATCGGCCTGCTGAGCAAAATCAAATATCCATACAATGTGAACCGGCTTACCCAGCAGGAAGCCATCCAGATGATGCAGAAATATTATCAGATACAGCGGTGGGTAGAATCTCTGCTGGAGGAACGGGGACACCTGATGAAAGAATTCAGCAAACTTCCGTGCTGCAAACACATCTATCCGTCGGATGCCAACTTCTTCCTGACCCGTATGACCGATGCAAAGAAAATATACAATTACCTGGTCGGTAAAGGTATCATTGTCCGCAACCGAACCAACGTGACGCTCTGTAAAGACTGCCTGCGTATCACCATTGGTACCCGCCCGGAAAATGATATGCTGCTGGAAGCATTAAAGGACTTTGAAGGATGAACACCATGAAGAAAAAAGTTTTATTCATCGACCGCGACGGGACACTGGTCATCGAGCCACCTGTCGATTATCAGTTGGATGCTTTCGAAAAACTGGAGTTCTATCCGAAAGTGTTCCGAAACCTGCACTTCATCCGCCAGAAGCTGAATTTCGAATTTGTCATGGTCACCAACCAGGACGGACTGGGAACCGACAGCTTTCCGGAAGATACCTTCTGGCCGGTACATAACCTGATGCTGAAAAGTTTTGAAAATGAAGGCATCGTTTTCGATGACATCTGCATCGACCGGAGCTTTCCTGAGGACAATGCACCTACCCGCAAGCCCCGGACCGGCATGTTGACCCGCTACCTGAACAACCCGGAATATGACCTGACGGGAAGTTTCGTCATCGGCGACCGGGCAACGGATGTGGAACTGGCCAGAAACTTGGGCTGCAAAGCCATCCTGCTGCAACCAGACCGTTCCTCACTGACGGAAGAATTGAAAGAGACCTGCGTATTGGCCACGACAGACTGGGACCGTATCGCTGAATTCCTGTTTGCCGGAGAGCGGACTGCCGAAGTGCGGCGTACGACCAACGAAACCGATATCTATATCCGTTTGGACCTGGATGGCAACGGGACCTGTGACATCCATACCGGACTGGGATTCTTCGACCACATGTTGGAACAAATCGGCAAGCACGGAGGCATCGACCTGACCATCCAGGTAAAAGGAGACCTGCAAGTGGACGAACACCACACCATCGAAGATACCGCCATTGCTCTGGGTGACTGTATCCGTCAGGCCTTAGGCGACAAGCGAGGTATCGAACGGTACGGTTTCTGTCTACCTATGGATGATTGCCTCTGTTCTGTCGCCCTAGACTTCGGAGGACGTCCCTGGCTGGTTTGGGATGCAGACTTCCACCGCGAAAAGATTGGCGACATGCCTACCGAGATGTTCCTGCACTTCTTCAAGTCGCTGAGTGACTCGGCCCGCATGAATCTGAACATCAAGGCGGAAGGGCAGAACGAACATCACAAGATAGAAGGTATCTTCAAGGCTCTGGCACGCAGCCTCAAAATGGCAGTGCGGAGAGATGTCTATCACTATGAAGTACCTTCCAGCAAAGGTATGCTGTAAGCAGACCGTTTCCGGTTCTAAATGTTAATTTTTATTTTTAACGGCCAAATTGCTTGCACTTATCAAATTTATCGTTACATTTGCAACGAAACAAGAAAAATATAGAACAACAATGAAACAATCTATGGCATATACATTCTTCTGGTGGCGCCTCTTACAACTCCAAAAGTCGTAAGGGAACTCAGTCGTGTGTATATACCTGCATAGAAAAGATATAACCGTGAAAGGCTGTCGTACTTTACGACAGCCTTTTTTTTGTTCATTTCCGAAAACAGCAATTAATCACAATCAAAAAAACAGCTATCGATATGAAAACTTATCAAGTAAACGAAGAAGGGTATTATGGTAATTTCGGAGGAGCCTATATCCCGGAAATCCTTCACCGATGTGTCACCGAACTGAAAGAAGCCTATCTGAAGGTATTGGAAAGTCAGGACTTCCAGGAGGAGTTCGCCCAACTGCTACGCGACTATGTAGGACGCCCCTCCCCTCTTTACCTGGCCAAACGCCTTTCCGAAAAATACGGCTGCAAGATTTACCTGAAACGGGAAGACCTGAACCACACCGGTGCCCACAAAATCAACAATGCCATCGGCCAGGTACTACTTGCCAAACGCATGGGGAAAAAACGCATCATCGCCGAAACCGGAGCAGGACAACACGGAGTAGCTACAGCCACTGTCTGTGCCTTGATGAACATGGAATGCGTAGTCTACATGGGAAAGACTGATGTGGAACGCCAGCACGTCAACGTGGAACGGATGAAGATGTTAGGAGCCAAGGTTGTGGCTGTCACTTCAGGGAACATGACACTGAAAGACGCTACCAACGAAGCCATCCGAGACTGGTGCTGCCACCCTGCCGACACCTATTACGTGATTGGTTCCACAGTGGGACCTCATCCATATCCCGATATGGTAGCCCGCCTGCAATCGGTCATCAGCGAAGAAATCAAGAAACAGCTGCAGGAACACGAAGGACGAGATTATCCGGATTATCTGATGGCTTGTGTGGGTGGCGGAAGCAATGCCGCCGGAACCATCTATCATTATATTGACGACGAACGGGTGAAAATCATTCTGGCAGAAGCCGGCGGTAAGGGAATAGATACCAACCTGTCGGCCGCTACCATCCACCTCGGGAAACTGGGCATCATACATGGTTCAAAGACCCTGGTCATGCAGGACGAAGACGGACAGATTCAGGAACCTTACTCCATTTCGGCAGGGCTGGACTATCCCGGCATCGGTCCCATGCATGCCAACCTGGCCCACGAACACCGTGCCACCGTTCTGGCCATCAACGACGATGAAGCCATCCGGGCTGCCTACGAACTGACACTGCTGGAAGGTATCATTCCGGCCTTAGAATCCGCACATGCTTTGGGAGCATTACCCAAGGTGGCCTTCCGACCGACAGATATCGTGGTACTGACCGTTTCCGGACGGGGAGACAAAGACATCGATACCTACCTGAGCCATAACCCGTATCAGGACTGACCTTCAAAACAGAAAAATATGAAACAATATACCTATACCACCGCCTACAAAACCCTGTTAGGTGATTTGCACACTCCGGTAACAACTTACCTGAAGGTACGTGACCTGTTCCCGCAAAGTGTCCTGATGGAAAGTTCGGATTATCACGGAGTAGAAAACAACCGTTCCTTCATCGGACTGAATCCGATAGCCAGTATCTCCATCAGTCACGGTAAAGCTACTGCCAAATTTCCGGACGGGACCCAGGAAGTCCGAGACATCGATGACCACTACCGGGTAGACCAGGCCATCAGCGATTTCCTGACCCGCTTTCAAGTAGAAGGCGAATATGCCCACTATTGCGGCCTATACGGTTATACCACCTTCAATGCGGTACGTTATTTTGAACACATTCCCGTAAAAGACAGTATCAGTACCATCAATGACGCACCGGACATGCTGTATATCCTGTACAAATACCTGATTGTCTTCCATGACTTCAAGCACGAAATGGTTTTGCTGGAAATGCAGAGTGACGACGAACCCAGCCACATCGACGAAGTGGAAAAAGCCATCTGTAACCGGAACTATACGACCTTTGACTTTCGGGCAGTAGGCCCCACCGTCAGCACGCTGACCGACGAGGAACATAAAGCCAACATCCGTAAGGGAATTGCCCATTGCCTGCGGGGGGATGTTTTCCAGATTGTCCTTTCACGACGTTTCATCCAGCGCTACCAGGGAGATGATTTCAAACTTTACCGGGCATTGAGAAGCATCAATCCGTCGCCTTATCTTTTCTATTTCGATTTCGGTGGTTTCCGCATCTTCGGTTCCTCACCCGAAACCCATTGCAAGATAGAAGACGGGCGAGCCACCATCGACCCGATAGCCGGAACTACCCGACGCAGCGGGAACAAGGAAACCGATGCCCAGCTGACGGCCGCCCTGTTGGCCGACCCGAAAGAAAATGCGGAACATGTCATGCTCGTCGACCTGGCACGCAATGATTTAAGCCGCAACTGCCACGACGTAAAAGTAGAATTCTACAAGGAACCACAATATTACAGTCACGTGATTCACTTGGTCAGCCGTGTCAGCGGTAAACTCAATGCCGGAAGCAACCCCATCAAAACATTCATCGACACGTTCCCTGCCGGAACATTAAGCGGCGCTCCGAAAGTCAGAGCCATGCAGCTCATCAGCGAATATGAGCCTCACAACCGGGGCGCTTACGGGGGTTGCATCGGATTCATCGGACTGAACGGTACGCTAAACCAAGCCATCACCATCCGTACATTCGTCAGCCGCAACAATGAACTTTGGTTCCAGGCTGGAGGCGGTATCGTCGCCAAAAGCAATGAAGAGAACGAATTACAGGAAGTCAACAACAAGCTGGGTGCCCTGAAAAAAGCCATTACCCTGGCCGAACAACTTTAACAAAAGCTACAATCATGAAAATAGTCATCATTGATAATTACGACTCATTTACCTACAACCTGAGTCACCTGGTCAAGGAACTAGGTGCAGAAGTCACCGTATTGCGCAACGACAGCTTCCCAATAGAAGAACTGGAAACATACGACAAGATTCTGCTCTCCCCCGGGCCAGGTATTCCTAAAGAAGCCGGCTTATTGCTGGAAGTCATCCGTACTTACGCCGGAAAGAAACCTATCTTTGGAGTGTGCTTGGGCGAACAGGCTATTGGAGAAGTATTCGGGGGAAAACTTACCAATCTGAGCGAAGTTTATCACGGTATTCAGAGCCCTATCCGTATCACAGCCTCCAACTACCTGTTCGAAGGGCTTCCCGAAGAAATACTAGTCGGCCGTTACCATTCATGGGTAATAGACCGGGAAAACTTTCCCGATGCCCTGGAAATAACGGCCGTCAGCCAGGAAGGTTACATCATGGCACTTCGGCACAAGGACTTCGATGTACAGGGTATCCAGTTCCATCCGGAATCGGTCTTAACTCCCGACGGAAAAAAGATTATCAGCAACTGGTTGAATCACGTATGAAAAGACAGAACGATATGAAAGATATATTGAAAAGACTCTTCAACCACGAAGAGTTGACCCGAGAAGAAGCCTGTAACTTGTTACAGAATATAACCCGTGGATGCTACAGCGATATCCAGATAGCCTCCCTGCTCACTGTATTCCAGATGCGCGGTATCAAAGTAGATGAACTCATCGGCTTCCGCGACGCATTACTGTCCACCCGCCTGCCAGTAGACCTGAGCGCTTATCAGCCGATTGACATCGTAGGAACAGGAGGAGACGGCAAAAACACGTTCAACATTTCCACTTGTGCCTGCTTCATCGTAGCCGGAGCCGGATATCATGTAGCCAAACACGGCAATTATGGAGCAACGTCCATCAGTGGTGCCAGCAACGTTATGGAAGCCCACGGAGTAAAATTCACGAATGACCCGGACAAATTGATTCGTTCCATGGAAGAGTGTAACATGGTCTACATGCACGCACCCCTCTTCAATCCGGCCATGAAAAGTGTCGCTCCGGTACGGAAAGCCTTGCAGATACGAACCATCTTCAATCTGCTGGGACCGCTGGTGAATCCTTGCTTACCGGCCTATCAGTTGTTGGGAGTAGCCGACTTGCAACAAATGCGTCTTTACACCAATACCCTACAGAAGCTGGGTATCGGATTCGCAGTAGTCAACAGCCTGGACGGTTACGACGAGATTTCACTGACCAATGAATTCAAGGTCATGACCAACCACTACGAAACCATCTACTATCCGGAAAAACTGGGATTACAGATAGCCTCGCAGGAAGCTCTTTCCGGCGGAAATACACCGGAAGAGGCGTCACGAATATTCGATGATGTCCTTACCAACCAGGCTACCCAAGCCCAGACAGACTGTGTGATCATCAATGCCGCTTTTGCCATCCAGGCCATCAATCCGATGATGCCTATCGAAACTTGTATCGGTACAGCCCGCGAGACCTTGGAAAGCGGAAAAGCACTGGCTACCTTCCGGAAATTCATTGAACTGAACAGTTAATCACCTTTACACAAGTCAATCACCATGAAAGAAGATATTCTGCAAACCATCATCGCCCATAAACGGATAGAACTGGCAGCACAGGAAGAGGCCGTACCCATGGCACATCTTGTCCAGCAACTGGATACCCCATCGGACGGTATCAGCATGAAGGCTTCATTGGCTTCTTCACCCTACGGAATCATCGCCGAATTCAAACGGAAATCCCCTTCAAAAGGCTGGATAAACGCTGAAGCCGACGCCGCTATCATCCCTGCCAGTTACGAGACTAACGGAGCTTCTGCCCTTTCCATCCTGACCGATGAAACTTTCTTCGGCGGAACACTGAAAGACATCCGTACTGCCCGTCCTCTGGTGAATCTACCGATTCTTAGAAAAGACTTTATCATCAGCGAATATCAGTTGTATCAGGCAAAGCTGATAGGTGCGGATGCCATCCTGCTGATTGCTGCCTGCTTGACACCTCAACAATGTATGTCCCTGGCCCGTACAGCCCATGAACTGAAGCTGGAAGTTCTATTGGAAATTCATACGGAAGCTGAATTGGCTTATGTAAATGACTATATAGATATGGTAGGAGTCAACAACCGTAACCTAGGTACTTTCCATACCGATGTAGAAAATTCGTTCCGCCTGGCAGAAAAACTTCCGGATAACTACCTGTTGGTGTCCGAAAGCGGTATCTCCCGACCGGAAACAGTCATCAGTCTCCGTACAGCCGGATTCCGGGGATTCCTGATGGGAGAAGCTTTCATGAAAAATTCCCGACCGGGAGAAACATTGTCTCACTTCATTCATGAACTGAAAGTATGCTTATAAAAGTATGTGGCATGCGGGATGCCAACAATATCCGTGAAGTGGAAGCCTGCGGGACAGACTGGATGGGATTCATCTTTTTCGCTCCCTCTGCCCGGAACGTAACCGACCGACCGGAATACCTGCCTGTACATGCCCGCCGTGTCGGTGTATTTGTCGACGCTGATTTCAAGACCATGACAGAAAAGATACAGGAATTCGGACTGCATCTCGTCCAACTGCACGGGACTGAATCACCGGAAACCTGTCTGAAACTGAAACAACTGGGTGTAGAAATTGTCAAAGCCTTTGCCATCCGTTCTCTCAACGATTTAAAACAGACAGCAGCATATACCGGCACATGCGACTATTTCCTCTTCGATACACCTTGTATTGGCTACGGAGGATCCGGAAAAAGTTTTGACTGGAACCTGCTCCAGCACTATCAGGGAAAGACTCCTTTCCTGTTAAGTGGAGGAATCGGACCAGACAGTCTGGAAGCACTGGCCTCCTTCCACCATCCGGCATGGGCAGGTATCGACCTGAACAGCCAATTCGAAACAGCACCTGCCTGCAAGAATACCGCTGCACTAAAAACATTTATCGAACAATTCAAAACGCTACAACTATGAACCGTATCAACCAATTATTCAACGAAAAGAAAACACCTGTCCTCTCCTTGTATTTTTGTGCCGGAACACCGGTCCTGAACGGAACTGCCGATGTTATCCGGACCCTGGAAAAGAAAGGCATCGATATGATAGAAATCGGAATCCCGTTCAGTGACCCGATGGCAGACGGTCCCGTCATCCAAGATGCGGCCACCAAAGCCCTCCGAAACGGTATGACGCTGAAACTGCTGATGAGCCAGCTGAAAGATATCCGTAAAGACGTCCGGATTCCATTGGTGTTCATGGGTTACCTGAATCCAATCATGCAATACGGATTCGAACGCTTCTGTCAGGATTGTCAAACATGTGGAATTGATGGCGTGATTATCCCTGACCTGCCGTTCAAAGACTATCAGCAGGAATATCGTCCGATTGCCGAAAAATACGATATCAAAGTCATCATGTTAATCACTCCAGAAACCAGCGAAGAACGAATCCGGCAAATCGACCGGCACACGGATGGCTTCATCTATATGGTTTCTTCGGCAGCCATCACGGGAGCCCAGAAAGACTTCAACGAACAGAAACAAGCTTATTTCAAACGTATCGAAGCCATGAATCTGCAGCATCCGCGAATGATCGGTTTCGGTATCTCCAACCGACAGACATACGAAGCCGCAGTATCGCACGCAGCCGGATGCATTATCGGAAGCAAGTTCGTTACCTTATTGGAAGAAGAACAAGGAGATGCCGGAAAGGCGGTAGACAGACTTCTGGAAGCCTTAAAATAACCATTTTGTCATTTTAACAGGGCCCGAATTGCATATAAGAGCGAAGATTACTATCTTTGTGGCAAAACTCGAGAGACAATATGATAAAATCAGACTATCCTTCCGTTCTATTGATATATACCGGAGGAACCATCGGTATGATTGAAAACCCAGAAACAGGTGCCTTAGAGGCATTTAATTTCAATCAGCTGCAAGAAAATGTACCCGAACTGAAACGTTTCAACTGCCGGATTTCGGTCTACCAGTTCAGCTCACCGATTGATTCCTCCGATATGGAACCAGCTCTATGGTCGAAACTGGTGAAAATCATCCAATACAATTATGACAGTTTCGATGGTTTCGTCATCCTTCATGGAACAGATACCATGGCTTATACGGCCTCTGCCCTGAGTTTCATGCTGGAGAATCTGGCCAAACCCGTCATCCTGACCGGAAGCCAACTTCCTATCGGAGTATTGAGAACTGACGGAAAGGAAAACCTGATCACTTCCATTGAAATAGCTGCTGCCAGACATCCGGACGGAACAGCGGTTGTACCAGAGGTCTGCATCTTTTTTGAGAATCACCTGCTACGTGGCAACCGCACTACAAAAATCAATGCTGAGAATTTCAATGCATTCCGTTCCTACAATTATCCGGCTTTGGCTACAGCTGGCATTCACATCAAATACGAATATGACCGTATCCGGAAGGTTGACCCTAAACTGCCGTTGCATGCCCATTATGTCTTTGATACGAATGTCATCATTCTTACCTTGTTTCCTGGCATCCAGGAGAATATCATCCGCAATGTATTGGAAACACCCGGACTGAAAGCTGTCGTACTGAAAACCTACGGTTCTGGTAACGCTCCTCAGAAACCTTGGTTTATCCAACTCCTGAAAGACGCAACCTCTCGGGGTATCGTCATCATCAACATTTCCCAGTGTCAGACCGGTATGGTGGAAATGGCCCGTTACGAAACCGGACTTCACCTGCTGGATGCGGGAGTCATCAGCGGTTACGACGCTACGGTAGAAAGTGTACTTACCAAACTGATGTTCCTGTTAGGCCACAAACTTACGACCCGCGAAGTACGTAATGAAATGGCCCGTTGTCTGGCTGGAGAATTTACACGTCCTGAATTGTAACGTCATTGTAACATCTATTTCATAAGAGAGAAACAAACGATGCTCACCTTTGCAGAAAGAAAATAAATCTGTTACTTTTGTAACTAATAAAAAGGATGAGTATGAATGATTATCGTATTTTAGTGGTAGATGATGAAGAAGATCTGTGCGAGATTCTGAAATTCAATCTGGAGATGGAAGGCTATACAGTAGATACGGCCAACTCGGCAGAAGAAGCGTTGAAGTTGGACCTGACCTCCTACAATCTGTTGTTACTGGATGTCATGATGGGTGAAATATCCGGGTTCAAGATGGCCAGCATGCTGAAGAAGAACAAAGATACGGCAGGAATCCCCATTATTTTCATTACAGCCAAAGATACAGAGAACGACACTGTCACCGGCTTTAATCTGGGAGCAGACGATTATATCTCCAAACCGTTTTCACTGCGTGAAGTCATCGTGCGGGTAAAAGCTGTTCTCCGCCGCACCAGCACTGTACAGAAAGAGCCCGAACAACTACAATACAGAGGATTAGTCATCGATATTCCCAAGAAGAAGGTTACCATCGATGATACCGAAGTTCCGCTTACCAAAAAGGAATTTGAAATTCTGCTGCTTCTCTTGCAGAATCAGGGACGTGTATTCTCCCGCGAAGACATCCTTACCAAGGTATGGCACGATGAAGTCTATGTACTCGACCGTACCATCGATGTCAACATCACCCGTCTGCGTAAGAAAATCGGCAATTACGGAAAGTACATCGTTACCCGCCTGGGATATGGCTACTGTTTCGAATGTGAATAAAGAAGGAGAACTGTACCATGACCAAACTGACCTTCCGCATCCTGTCGTTCAGCCAACGGCTGTTCATCTCTGTCATTCTGCTGTTCATCGCTTTTGCCGTATGTTTCATGATTTTCCAATACCAACGGGAAAAGTCATTCAAGACAGAACTGCTCAATACCCAGCTACAGAATTACAACATCCAGTTGTATGACTATCTGACTGACAGCGGAAGACTGGACATGGATTCGCTTCAGAAATATGTGGAAAGACACTTGATTCCCAACTTACGTGTCACCATCATCCAACCGGACGGAAAAGTCATCTATGACAATTCCAGCGACAAGTGGGAACAATTTCCCAACCATGCTTCCCGAAAAGAGATACAGAATGCCTTGATGCAAGGAAGCGGCTATGCCATCAGCCGCCGTTCGGAAAGTATTCAAGGGGAGGAATATTTCTATTCGGCCCATTATTTCCCCTCCCATCGGCTGATTATCCGTTCTGCCCTTCCTTACAACCTCAGTCTGACCGAGCATCTGAAAGCCGATTCCAACTACATCTGGTTTACCTTAGTGGTCAGTCTGATACTGGCAGTCATCTTCTACCGTTTCACCAACAAGCTGGGAATGTCCATCACCAAGCTGCAACAGTTTGCCATGAAAGCAGACCGGAACGAACCGATAGACATG
Organism: Phocaeicola barnesiae DSM 18169 = JCM 13652; assembly: GCF_000374585.1. GTDB lineage: Bacteria > Bacteroidota > Bacteroidia > Bacteroidales > Bacteroidaceae > Phocaeicola > Phocaeicola barnesiae. The sequence continues at coordinate 59,037 of NZ_KB894644.1, read as the reverse complement.
GAGATTCTACAGACTTTCCCCAAAAATGAGCTGGGGGAAATCTCACAGCACATCATTAAAATCTATAAAAGACTACATAGAGCCAAAGAAGCCCTTTATATCGAACGCGAAAAATTGATATCTCACTTGCGCACCTCTCATGAAGGGTTAGGGGTCTTTACCCAAGAACGGAAAGAAATTCTGGTAAACGACTTGTTTACCCAATATTTCAATAACATATCCGACCAGAATCTGCGTTCGACCAACGACATATTCTCTATTCCGGAAATCAAGCCGTTTGTTGATTTCCTGCAAAAGAATCAAAGCAATTACAGCAAGGAGGAAAAGCGGACATCCTTGCATATCAGCAAGAACGGAAGAGTCTTTTCTTTGGAATGCATCCTGTTTCAAGACCTTTCTTTTGAAATTTCCATCAACGATGTAACCCAGGAAGAAGAACAGGCGCGACTGAAACGTCAATTGACTCAAAATATTGCTCACGAACTGAAGACCCCGGTCAGCAGTATTCAGGGATACCTGGAAACCATACTCAGCAATCCGAATATTTCACCGGAGAACATGCATACCTTCCTGGAAAGAAGTTATGCACAGAGCAACCGGTTGACAACACTACTTCGGGATATTTCCGTACTGACCCGTATGGACGAAGCTCCTGATATGGTGGAACGGGAAAGCATTGACCTCAGCAAGATCGTAAAGGACATGCTGAACGAGGTAGCTTTAGGACTCGAAGAAAAACAGATTCGTGTCATCAACCTATTACCTCCACGCCTGATACTGGTGGGAAACCACTCACTGGTCTATTCCATCTTCCGAAACCTGACCGACAATACCATTGCCTATGCCGGAACCGGAGTACAGATTACCATCAACTGTTTCCGCGAAGATGACAAATACTATTATTTCAGTTACTCAGACAACGGAGTCGGAGTAGCGGAGACCCATTTGAACCGCTTGTTCGAACGCTTCTACCGAGTCGACAAGGGACGTTCCCGCAAATTAGGAGGTACAGGATTGGGACTGGCCATTGTGAAGAACGCTGTTCTGTTCCATGGAGGAACCATCTTCGCCAAAAAAGCTCCACAAGGAGGACTGGAATTTATCTTCACCCTTCAGAAGCATAAGGAAGCCTGAAACAGGGTTTCCTCATTTCACTCCCCATGTGCAGACAAAATCAGAAGTAACCAGATATGATAAGATAAAACGTTGGTCCGTGCCGGTCCGATACTCTCGGGCCACCATCGTACCGGACTCTTGAGGCACGAATGGGAAAATCTGTAAATGTGACAGGAAATCAACTCCGTCAGTTTCCAATAATTTGAACAGCGTTTCTTTTCCCGACCAATGCAATAAAGCTCCTTTCAACTGAAGTTCAGCAGGAAGTTGTTCCTTTTCGGGAAACTCATCGGACCTGATGAAACGGGAAGTCACTTTCAACACCCTTTCCGCTACCTGTTCGATATCGATACCCGGCAAAGCGGAAGGATGAATTCCCACAGCAACATATCCCTTGGTATGTGAAATGGTAATCCGTCGAGAATCATGTTTCAGATAAGGCTGCCCCGACGGTAAATGAGCAATGTCAAACTCCTCACCTGCCAAAGCCTTCAGCAGCACACGTACCACCAGATATTCCAGTTTACGAGAAGGTGATTTCAAGGAGCCAAGTTCAGTCTCATAAGGTAACTGCTCCACCAGCATAGCACGAAGCTCTGAAGGCGATTCAGTGACTTTCCAGATTCCCCATACGGCTCCTCCGGCCGACCATTGTTTCCAAAGAGGCATGATTACGGTTCTTTCTTTGCTTCTACCACCGGAAGCGATTCCACAGGAACTACAATAACCTTTATCTTCAAGATACGGCGTGCGTCCATCTCCAATACTTCGAAACGATAATCTCCATACGTAAGCACCTCATGCAAAGCAGGGAACTCACCTTTCAGTTCCAGCAACAGACCCGCAAGCGTATCAGCATCTCCGGCAGCTTCGGAGAAGTCATCCGGATCAATCTTCATAATTTTATAGAAGTCAGACAGCAGTGTCTTGGCCTCAAACACGTAAGTATTCTCAGACAAGCGTACATACATCCGTTCCTCATCATCATATTCATCATTGATTTCACCTACTATCTCCTCAATGATGTCTTCCATGGTAATCATACCGGAAGTACCTCCAAATTCATCGACCACAATGGCGATATGCACTTTATTGGTCTGGAAATCCCGAAGCAGGTCATCTATCATTTTAGTTTCCGGAACAAAGAATGCCGGTCGGATAAGGTTCTGCCATTTGAAATCGGGTCCTTTATCCAGATATGGCAACAAGTCCTTGATATAAAGAATACCTTTGATATTGTCGCGTGAATCTTCATATACCGGAATACGGGAATACGCATTCTCTACGATACACTTCAATACATCCGGATACGTAGTATCTATCGGCAGGTCAACCATATCCAGTCGGGAAGTCATCACCTCTTTGGCTGTCTCGCCACCGAAACGGATGATTCCTTCCAGCATGTTGCTTTCCTCTGATATTTCATTCTTATCGGTCAGTTCCAAAGCATGAGACAACTCATCGACGGAAATATTGGAAACTTTCTTTTTCCGTTGAGCCAATTTGTTGACAATGAAACCAGACTTCATCAATAATGAAGAAACAGGGCGGAAAACAGAGCGCAGTACATAAATGACCGGCGCCGACTTCCTACAGAAAGCCAGCGTGTGCTGGGCTGAAAAGATTTTTGGCATAATCTCACCGAAAAGCAACAGCAAGAAAGTAAGCAGGACAGTAATGACCAGAAATTCCAGAATCTGTGCAGAGCCAAAATCAACCACTTCTTCGAAGAAGTAGTTACAGAGCATGATAATGGTCACATTCACAAAATTATTTGAAATAAGGATGGTAGCCAACAACCGTTCCGAATCATTCAGCAACGCTTTGATTTTCTTATCGGAACGATGTTCTTCCTCCTCGATGGAATTAAGGTCAGACGGAGAAAGTGAAAAGAAAGCAATCTCCGAAGCAGACACAAATCCAGAAGCGTAAAGCAGAACTACTACCAAACACAATGCAATGATGGCCCCCATAGAAGGAGACATGACGGTTACTCCGTCACATAAATCCGCCAAGCGGCATAAATACGAGTCCGGGTCCAAGGAAAATGATTTTAGTTAAACATGTGTTTCTTAAAAAGGCAAATCGTCCGATTCGGATGTTGCAGGCTGGGGCTGGGCAGCAGACGGCTGAGTTGCTGCCGGCTGTGGAGCGACCGGCTGACCGGCAGGTTGCTGTACCGCACGGGTCAGCATCTCCATATTATCGCCGAAGATTTCCACCACATACCGTTTCACCCCATTCTGGTCGTCATACGAACGGCTTCTGATTTTTCCTTCTATGTAAAGTTTATCGCCCTTGCGGACATATTTCTCTGCCACTTCGGCAAGCCCTCTCCACAAGACGATGTTGTGCCATTCGGTACGTTCAGGCACCTGCGTACCATTGGCCAATGTATATCCACGGTCGGTAGTAGCCAAAGGAAATGTGGCTACCGCTACACCGCTGTCCAGGTAACGTACTTCGGGGTCTCTCCCTACATTACCTATCAACTGTACTTTATTCAATGACATGATTCTAACGATTTTGGTTCAAAATTAGAGAAAAAAAACGAGATACCAAGCGTGACACCGGAAATTTGTGCAAATCATCGACCCGGACCCGCAGGTAACCTGGAAGTTCACAGCCATCGGCTTCCAGCGTCACCTCGTAACAATTGGCATGAATTACCCGATGAGACAAGACATGTTTCACGTTCTTCTCTATCAAACGCACGTTTTTTATCGGATTTCCCTGCAACAATGCAGAAAAATCATCCGAAGCGAATAATTTTTCCTCTTCCATCGCTTCCGAAGTCTCAATCAACGGAAATTCATACAAGTTCTGCCAGATATCACCTGCCGGTCTCTTCCGGAGATAAGTATATTCTCCCGCACGTACATATATATAATGAAAATAACGGGGAATCACTTTTGTTTTATGCTGCTTACAGGGAAGGGCATCCACCTTTCCGGTCTGCAGTGCCACACAACTGTCGTTCAACGGACAAAACAGGCACGAAGGTGAAGACGGGACACACTGTATCGCTCCAAAATCCATAATTGCCTGGTTATAAAGCGCAGGACGCTTCTTATCCAACAATTCATCCGCCAATCCGGCAAAGAGTTTCTTTCCCTTCGTACTGTCTATCGGTTCGTCTATCCCCATCCAGCGCGACAGTACCCGATACACGTTTCCATCTACTACCGCACACGGCAAGTCATAGGCAAACGAACAGATGGCGGCGGCCGTATAATCGCCTACCCCCTTCAGTTTCCGGACCTCCTCATAGGTTTCCGGGAATTTTCCCATCCCTGCTATGGAACGGGCAGCCGCGTGCAGATTGCGTGCCCGCGAATAGTACCCCAATCCTTGCCAGTATTTCATCACTTCATCCTCATCTGCCTCAGCCAAAGAAAACACATCCGGAAACCGTTGGATAAAACGACAATAGTAGTCATATCCCTGGGCCACACGGGTCTGTTGCAGAATGATTTCGGATATCCATATTTTATAAGGGTCTTTCGTCTCACGCCACGGCAAATTACGTTGATTCACCTCGTACCATGTAATCAATTTTTCAGCGAACCGATTCATAAAAATTCTATTTCTTTGAACTTCAAACTAGCAAATTTTCCGCAAAAATAGGGTTTTTACAGGTGTCGAACACACTTTTTCTAAAATTTATAGCGAATATATTTCTATAAAAACAAGAAAAGGTATATATTTGCAATCCAAAAAATTAAGACAACGTATAACTATAATCCAACAGTGAAATGACTAAAGCAGATATCGTAAACGAAATAGCCAAGAATACGGGTATCGACAAGCAGACCGTGTTGACTACCGTTGAGGCTTTTATGGATTCAGTGAAGGAATCTTTGTCGAATGACGAAAACGTTTACCTGAGAGGTTTCGGTAGTTTTATTGTAAAGAAGAGAGCGCAGAAGACCGCACGCAACATCTCTAAGAATACTACAATCATTATCCCGGAACACAATATTCCGGCCTTCAAGCCAGCGAAAACTTTTACTCTTTCAGTAAAAAAATAATTAACATTAGTATTAACCCTATAAAATTTTGAAGCTATGCCAAGCGGAAAGAAAAGAAAAAGACATAAAATGTCTACTCACAAGCGTAAAAAAAGATTGAGAAAGAACAGACATAAAAGCAAAAAATAAATAGTCTGTCTGACTTTAGAAAGAACAAACTTGCGATACTGTATGGTCTTCCAAGTTTGTTCTTTCTGTAAATTGAGGTATAAAAAGAATAAACCAAACGTCTAAACATACAAGTAACAAGTGACAAGCGAATTAGTAGTAGATGTACAGCCCAAAGAAATCTCCATCGCCTTGTTGGAAGACAAGAATCTCGTGGAATTTCAGAAAGAGGAACGGAACCTTTCGTTCGCTGTAGGGAACATGTACGTGGGCAAAGTCAGAAAACTGATGCCCGGACTCAATGCCTGCTTCGTAGATGTAGGCTTCGAGAAAGACGCTTTTCTTCATTACTTAGACTTAGGCCCACAGTTTCATTCTTATCAGAAGTATCTGAAACAGGTTTTAAGCGACCGTAAAAAGCTCTATCCTATCTCGAAAGCTTCCATGCTTCCCGACATCGAAAAGGACGGCACCATCTCGAATGTGCTCCAGCAGGGACAGGAGGTCATCGTACAGATTGTCAAGGAACCCATCTCCACCAAAGGACCGCGTCTGACGTGCGAACTTTCATTTGCCGGACGTTATCTGGTCCTGATACCTTTCAATGACAAGGTTTCGGTTTCCCAGAAAATCAAGTCCAGTGAAGAGCGTGCCCGTCTGAAACAACTGCTACAGAGTATCAAGCCGAAAAATTTCGGCGTCATCGTACGCACCGTAGCCGAAGGGAAACGGGTCGCCGAACTCGACGCAGAGCTTAAAGTCCTGTTGAAACATTGGGAAGAGACCATCACCAAAGTACAGAAGGCCACCAAACTGCCTTCATTGGTCTACGAGGAAACCAGCCGTACAGTAGCCATGCTGCGCGACCTGTTCAACCCCTCTTATGAAAATATTTATGTAAACGATACGACCGTTTACAACGAAGTAAAAGATTACGTGGCACTGATAGCTCCCGAACGGACGGAGATTGTCAAGTTCTACAAGGGTCAGCTTCCCATCTTCGACAATTTCGGTATCACCAAACAGATCAAATCCTCGTTCGGGAAAACCGTTTCCTACAAAAGCGGTGCTTATCTCATCATCGAACACACAGAAGCGCTGCATGTGGTCGATGTGAACAGTGGAAACCGTTCCAAAGCAAGCAACGGACAGGAAGCCAACGCGCTGGATGTGAATTTAGGTGCTGCCGACGAGCTGGCCAGACAGCTCCGCCTGCGTGATATGGGAGGTATCATCGTAGTGGACTTCATCGACATGAACCTGGCTGAGAACCGCCAGAAGCTTTACGAACGCATGTGCCAAAACATGCAGAAAGACCGTGCCAAGCATAACATATTGCCACTCAGTAAATTCGGTCTGATGCAGATTACCCGCCAACGGGTACGACCGGCCATGGACGTCACAACCGATGAAGATTGTCCGACCTGTTTCGGGAAAGGGAAGATTAAACCTTCCATCCTTTTTACAGATACACTGGAAAGTAAGATTGACTACCTGGTCAACAAGTTAAAGATGAAGAGATTTACCTTGCATATACATCCGTATGTAGCCGCTTATGTCAATCAGGGAATCGTTTCCCTGAAACGGAAATGGCAGATGAAATACGGATTCGGTATCAAGGTGATTCCGAACCAGAACCTGGCTTTCCTCCAATACAAGTTCTACGACGTATTCGGCGAGGAAATCGACATGAAGGAAGAGTTCGAAATCAAATGATAAAAAAAATGACTGTATGAACCTGAAATCAGGACATACAGTCATTTTTTTTGTTTCTACGACAGAGGTTATTATCTCACCCACTTTTCTTCCAGCTCTACCGCCATCGGAAAAATCAGGTTGTTTTCCAGGTGAATGTGCTCATACAGGTGACGTACAAAGTCTTCAAGTTCCTGCATCAGCAGGCGATAGCTGTTGCATCCGTCTGCCGGAGCTGTAAATCCGTTGGTCAGTTCAGCGATACGGTGATAACGGTTTCCTTCGCCCTCGTGTTCCATCCGCATCACCCGAATCGGATTCGCTACCGTTCCGCAATGCATCTGTTCGATGTAGCGGCCCTGTTCGGAAGCGTCGAACAGTTCCAGCAGGTAAGGGAACAATACATTCTCCTCTTTCTGCAAATGCATTTCCAGTTCCTGCAGCGATTCTACAAACAACGCATGCAGCTCATGCAGTTCCGGATGTGCCTCTACATGCACAGCCTCCACTTTCTCCAGCAGCGCCAGCGTCGCCGGACCTTGACGACGGATGTAGCGGTGATGGATTTTCAAGACATAATCTATCAGCAGGTCCAGCGGCCAGGCAGCAAACCCACCGGCAACCTCCTTATTCGGTTCAAGGGCATCCAGTGCCTTCAGCACCTCAGCTACAGAGACACCGGCCTGCTCACAAGCCTTTTCCAACGCTACCTCACCGTGACAGCAGAAGTCAATGCCGTAACCGGCAAATACACGTGCTGTCGCATAATCAGTGGCTACAATCTGACCAACCTCCCAATTCTCATTCCATTGTTTCTTTTCCATAAAGCGATATGTCTTTTATAAGTGATACTTTCTTTTTCCGATGATGCAAAGTTCGGTAAATCCACCCACATATTCTGTCACGTATGTTACAATCCTCCAAAAATATACAGTCTGACAGAAAGTCCCGTATTTTGTCATTCTGTCACTAGAACCGAGGCAGATAATGAAAATTTGGGTTCACATACCTTAAAAACCTCCGGTTGTCCTTTAAAAAGGTTTGCACAAGTTTAAACGGCCTGCCGCTTTCATGCGGCAGTGTGGCTGAAGGCACATACTTTGCAGATTCTTAAGCGAACCGACCACCGAAAGGCGGGGGGCTCAAAGGAATTAAAATTGAAAATAATAATTTAATCAATAGGAGGTTTTACTATGATACCTGTTAGAAAATACAACAATCAGAATTGGTTACCAAGCATCTTCAATGATTTCTTCGACAACAACTGGATGGTAAAGACTAATGCTACCGCTCCGGCTATCAATGTAATTGAGAGCGAAAAAGACTACAAGGTAGAAGTGGCTGCTCCAGGTATGACCAAAGATGATTTCAACATCCATTTGAGTGAAGACAACGAATTGGTCATCACGATGGAAAAGAAGAATGAAAATCAGGAAGAAGACAAAGAAAACAAGAAATACTTGCGCCGCGAATTTTCTTATACCAAATTCCAGCAGGCACTCATCCTGCCGGAAGATGTAGAAAAAGACAATATCAGTGCCAGTGTTTCTGAAGGTGTACTGACAATCGATCTGCCGAAACGCCAACCGGAAGAAAAGGCTAAAGTAAGCCGTCAGATTGAAATCCATTAATTTTCATCATTGATAACCTATCCGGAAATCCCTCTGCATCGTGCAGGGGGATTTTTTTTTGCTGTAGCGCAAATAAAAGGAAACATTTACAACCCAATTGCAGAAACAGATATTTACCTTTGCATATCAGAATTTCCAACCTTGCGTGCCATGCATACAGAACAATACAGCATCATACTTGAAGAAGTAGGTATCCGCCCTACTGCCACCCGATTGCTCATCTACGGAACCATTGCCGGACTGACCGATACATTCAGTTTAGGCAACCTGGAAGATTTACTTCCCAGCATAGACAAGTCGGTCATCTTCCGTACACTGACACTTTTCCATGAACACCATCTTATTCATGGAGTAGACGATGGAAGCGGATCACACAAATACTGTCTTTGTCACAACCATGGTCATTGCCTGAATGAAGAAGCACATTGTCACTTTTACTGCGAACACTGCCAGAAGACTTACTGTCTGGATAAAGACAGCATTCCTCCCATCCGACTACCGGAGGGATTCGTTGCCAAAAAAGTCAGTTATGTAGTAAAAGGCATCTGTAGTGAATGCGCCCGAAAAAGCCGGAAACAGTGACAAAAAAAGACCGGATGCCCTTGTCACAAGTTCACCGGTCTTTCTTGTTGACTTCCGGTCCTGAAAACCGGAAGCCGTTCTATCATGCATTCAACAGTACCTTCTGGATAGCGTCTTTCAGCGCATACTTAGGCATGGCCCCCTGTGCCATCTGCGGAGCGCCTGCCATCGGAACGAACAGCAGCGAAGGAACACTACGGATTCCAAACAGGGCTGCCAATTCCTCTTCAGCATCCACATCAATCTTATAGATGTCCACTTTGCCTTCATATTCGCCTGCCAGTTCGTCCAGTACAGGAGCCAGCATCTTGCACGGTCCACACCAGGTAGCGTAGAAATCAATCAGTGCCGGACGTTCGCCCAAGAATTTCCATTCGTTGGGGTTGGTTTCATAATTTGCTACTTTAGTCAAGAAATCCGCTTTGGTCAAATGAGTTGCTTTCATAATCTTCTATGTCTTTTTTAATGTTATTGTTTAATTCTTTTTATCTTGATAAGGCTTTACAAAATCCTTATAGATAGCCTTTGTTTCTGTAGTAGTACTGCATCCGCCGCAACAGCATCCTTTATTCAGGACAGCCAATCCGGCAAATAAGATTCCCAGCATAAGCAGGAAATAATCGCCTGCATACAAACCGTAAGAGGTAACCCCTACTCCCGATACTAGACGTATCCATCTGGAGATATCCCAATTATTCAACAAATTACCCATAGCTTCTGTTTTTAGGTTTCTGATACAAAAGTAGTACCAACCGATGGGTTGTACAACAGATTTTTCCTATCTTCGTATAGATAAAATCTATCAAGGTATGAATCTGCAACAAATGGAATATATCGTGGCACTGGACAAGTACCGCCACTTTGTACTGGCAGCCGAGGCATGCGGAGTTACTCAGCCTACCCTGAGCGCCATGATTCAGAAACTGGAAGAAGAACTCGATGTAAAAGTATTCAACCGCGACCGGAAGAACATCACCCCCACCCCCATCGGCGAAAAGATTATCCGTCAGGCACAGATAGCCCTGAACGAGACCCAACGCATCAAAGAGCTGGTGGCCGACGAAACCGGCAGTATGACCGGCAGCCTGCGTATCGGTGTACTGCCCACCATCGCCCCGTACCTGGTTCCGGACTTCATCCATCATTTCCGGAAAACTTATCCGGGCGTCAGTCTCTTCATCGACGAACGGGCCAACAAGGCCCTGATTCAGGAACTGGAGTACGGGAATCTGGATATCGTACTGACTACGCCTCCGGAAGATTCCAAAAACCTGCTGGAGATACCGGTCTATACCGAACGTTTTGTAGCCTATTTCTCTGAGAAATGTGACCAGACTTGCCGGGCGATTACCACCGACAATCTGCCAGCCGAACAGATGTGGATTCTGAAAGAAGGGCACTGCGTACCGAACGGTTCGCTCAACTTCTGCAAGAACAAGGAAATCGGAAACCACATCTACGAAGCCGGCAGCATCGAAACCCTGATACGTATCGTCGACCGGAACGGAGGTTATACCATCATTCCGGAACTGCACATCGGTTTCCTGACAGACAGCCAGAAAAAGAATGTTCTGCCGCTACAGACCAACCCACCGGCACAGCGTTGTGTCTCCCTGCTGATTAAAGATGATTTCATCCGTGAGCGGGCTGTCAATGCTGTTCTCGATACCCTGAAAGCCATTCTTCCTGCACACATGTGGGAAGAAAGAGCCAGCAAACGCCCCATCCGGTTGCGGAGTACCCCGCTGAATACCGACAAGAACGGATAAATTTCCCCTCGCCCCTGCGAATAATCCTTGTCACCTGCAGAAGAACAGACTGCTCTCCATCCGCAGAACCTACGGTCTTCCGACGAAAGACATAGGTTCTGCCTTGCAGGAACGTAAATCCGGGGGATTAAGAACGTAAACAACGACTGCAGAAAAACGATATATAATACGAAACAACGACTATTCAGTATCTTCCCAACCAACAATACAGACATGGATAAGAAAAAGAACATAGCCTTGGTACTCTCCACAGGGGGAGCCAGAGGAATTGCCCACATCGGTGTTATCGAGGAACTGGAACGCCAAGGATATCACATTACTTCCATCGCCGGTTGTTCGATGGGAGCGTTGATTGGTGCGGCGTACGCTACCGGAAGGTTGCAGGCCTGCAAAGAAGCCCTTCTGTCACTGAACAAACCGTCCCTCTTGAAACTGATGGATATCACCGTATCCCGAAGCGGATTTCTAAAGGGCAACAAACTGATGCGGAGAATCGCTGAAATCATTCCCGATGTACGCATCGAAGAGCTGAAGATTCCCTTCACCGCAGTAGCTACAGACCTGCAGACAGAGCAGGAAGTAGTGTTCCGTAAAGGGAAACTGCTGGACGCTGTACGTGCCTCCATTTCCTTACCGAACCTCTTTCAACCTTTCAAATGGAACGGAAGTTTTCTCGTAGATGGAGGATTGTCGGCTCCTCTACCCCTAGAATATGTACACAGGGAAGCAGATGACCTGCTGGTAGCTTCCGTAGCCTATAGCCTACACAGCAATGACAAACCGTTTTTACTGAAACCAGACCGGTACTTCTTCATGAGCCAGCCTACCACCATTCTGGTCCAGAAGAATATCAGTCACACCATCGCCCGTTTTCATCCCGACATGGTGATACGCTCGGAAACCCGTCCGTTTACGATTTTTCAGTTCGATAAGGGGAAAGAACTGATAGCGTTGGGAGTGGCTGCGGTAAGGAAGACACCACTGCACACTGATTTCCTGTCGTAATTCTTGCCAGTTTATGTATTCAGTCAAAATGACTAAGCGATAAAGTCAGGGAATTTAACAAAGCCCATCCACTGTAGAATCATACCAAGCATCCACACAAAAGTCGTGAACTTAAAACAGATAATCACTGCTTCTCAACTGCCTCCATCCCGCCGGCAGACAGCTCCACACTGTACTCCCGCCCGGCAGGAGTACGCAAGATGCAGCACTTGTGCTTGCGGTCAACCTTAAAAATCAAATCACGATTGAGCAGAAGATTACGTCCGGCACGGATAAAGTGACTGTTACCCAATTTACCTTCAATAATCCCAAGTCTTTCCAGTATGATTTCTTCACCTTCGGCCAACATGATGTAGGAATAATTACCACTGGCACGCACGTAGACCACCTCATCCTTGCTTACATAGAGCGTACCGTTGAGGGTACGGAAAGTAAACTTGCCTGACTGTGCTTGGGACTGTGAGGCTGAGGATGGAGTCGTCGCGTCGCGCTCCTCAATGCGGCGGATGGCCTTTGCCAGGTCCGATACATCCACAGGTTTCAACAAGTAGTCGGCGGCAGCGAAACGAATAGCCTCCAACAGATACTCCGAGTTACTATATGCTGTCGTAAAGATGATGTGAGGCAAAGGGATGGCTTCCTTCAGTTCATGCAACAATTCCAAGCTGGTATGTCCCTGCAACTGAATATCGAGGAAAAGAATATCCGGTCTGTGGCGCAGAATGGTGGTAAGGGAAGCTTCGTAAGATTCACAACAGTCCACCACCTCAATGTCGGGGTGGTAGGTTTTCAATTTCTGGAGAAGCGAGAGGCGTGGCAACCGCTCGTCTTCAACAATAATGGCACGGAAGTTCTTCATAAGCGATAAGTAAAATCAGAAATAGTTATAACGACTGGGAACAAACAACTCGAAACGGGTGCCGCATGCTCGGCCTTCCGGTGTCCTGAGGTCTGTCACAGTCTGCACGATAGGTACGTTGTTACGCTGGTTATACAGTTCAATCTGCTGTTCCATGATGCTGAGTCCCTGCTTGGTGGAGGAAGTGGAGAAAGTGGCGGCAGCTTCGCGTCCTACACCATCGTCGGTAACGGCAATATTGATACCGCCGGAACGGACGGTGACTTCAATGTCTATATGCCCGTTCCCCGATTTGTTACGCAGCCCGTGCTTTACAGCATTCTCGCAGTAAGTATGCAATATCATGTTCGGCACTTGAATGTGGGTATCCACATCAGGCGACACACAGATGCGGTAGGAAAGACTTTCACCATAACGCAGTTGCTCCAACGAGAGGTAAAGACGAATGTATTCCAGCTCCTTTTCAAGGGAGCGTGATGGCTTGTCTACGTCCAGTAACGTAGAGTTGGTGAAGCGGGAGTACAGGGCGAGATACTTGTTGGCCTCCTCCACAGAATGGTTCAGGATGAAGTATTCGATACCCGCCAGCACATTGGCATTGAAGTGAGGGATGGACTTCAGGCGGATGGACTTCACCAGCAGGTTATTCAGCTTGATTTCGCGCTGCAGCTCGTCCATCTTCCGGCGGTCACGCCGCTTGTAGTAGGTGTAGGCCAATGTCCAGATGCCGCCGGCCAGCACCAGTGCGACCGCCAGCCAGAACCACGTGTGCTGCCAGAAGGCGGGCTTGAGCAGGATGTCCACCCCGATGGTGTCCGACGAGATGTTGCCCAGCAGGGCCGACACCTCCAGCCGGTAGCGTCCGGGGGGCAGGTTGCTGAACTGCACCTCGCGGCCCGTCTGCGGCTGCGACCACTGCTCCTGGAAGCCTTTCAGGCGGTAGCGGTAGCGCACGTTGTCGGTGGCGGAGTGGGAGATGGCGATGTAGGAGAAGCGCAGGTTGGGCAGGCCGTGTTCCAGGCGGATGACCCCGTCGGCGCCGGCCGTGGCGCGCTGCCAGTTGACGTTGTCTGCCGAGGCCTGCACAGACAGGAGTTCCAGCTTGGGTCTGGTGTATTGATAGACCAGCTCATGAGGATGAAAAGAGACGGTCTGATCCACACAAGGAATCCAGACAGTACCGTCATCCGTCTCGGCAATATGGGCAGCTAACGGCTCAATACCTGTAAAACCGTTATACTGATTGAAGAACATAGTCTGCAGCAGTTTGTTGTCGGTGATGTAAAGCCCATCGATAACAGCTACGATGAGAAAATTGTCGCGTGTCTGGTGAACTGAACGTATCGGACTGCCGTAATTCTGAACCAGCACAGCGGAGTCGTTGCGTACGGTGTAAAGATTTTCGCCCGAGGCGAAGAAAATTTCACCATAGGAATTAACGGTCATAGCCGTACAGGAGATGCTGCTATCCGGCTGAACAATGTCGTGGCGTTCTTCGCCACGTAAACGTATTGCACCATAGGCAGTACCCACGTAAAGGTTGCCGTCCCCGTCGGAGCAAGCGCAGAAGACGCCGCGCAGACCTTCGTAAGTCTGAAGAATGCGTCCACGGGCATCGGTAACGTAAAGTGCCTGGCGGGTAGCCACAAGCAGACTATCGTCATGGCCGTCCAGAAACTGGTAATTGAGCCACGGTAACCCCAGCCAACGGCGTTCATTACCGTTACAGGCCAATACGTCACCCATTCCCAGCAGATAGCTAGTATGACCTATTCGGGCCGTGCGAGGCAAAAAATAGTTGCCTTTCTCACGAGGATAAGAAATGGGACACAGTTCGTCAGCATTTGGTCCACACAGCAGGCATCCGTTCAGAGTACCTGCCAATAGCCTTCCTTCCGCATCTTCGTCAATGGCTCGCAAGATATCGTTGCGGTCGTTCAAACGGTGATTCATGAAATTCAGCTGGAAGAAGTTGTAGACACCCTGGTAAGTGGCCAGCCAGAGGTTTCCTTCACGGTCGATGCACATCTGGCGGATGAGGTTGATACCGTCTACAATACGTCTGACACTGCCGTCCTTCGAAAAGCGGTACAGGTTATGGGCATCGTGTATGAAGATGTTCCCCTTGCGGTCGGCACAGGCGGATACACCGTAATCCGGTGCCAGAAAGCGACAGGGGGCCACGAGGCGTGTACTGTCACCGTTTATTTCATAGATGCCTTCGGCTCCGAAAAGAAAAAGCTGTGTTCCGTTTCTCAAAAGCGAATAAGGTTCAGTCACCTGGATGGGTGACAGAACGGTACCATCAGCCTTTATCCGACAAAGATGGCTGGCGGTGGGAATGTAGAATGTCTGCGAAACGCTGTCCAGATAGACCCTACGGCAAAAGTCCATGCTGTCCAGTACGGACGATTTCAATACAGTTTCAACCCCTTCGGTGGTCAGACGGCAGATTTCACGCCCACGCTCCTGCTCATCTTCCAATAAAACCAGTCCTGGCGGTAACGAGTAAGTGTTGAGGTTGTTCAGCAGCAGTCCCCTCTTTGTGAGCGGTATCGTCCGTATCGTACCCTCCTTATCCACCACATGCTTACGCCGGAAACCAAGCGCCCACACACTACCATCCACTCCTGGACAGAAAGAAAGAATGTTTTCCTGCTTTCCTTTCAGATAAGGTGTGAACTCGAATCCGTCATAGCGCACGAATCCACTCAGTGTGCCAATCCAAATATAGCCCTTCGCATCCTGCCAGATGTACTCGGTGAGCATCTGAGGAAGACCGTCCTGTGTGGTGTAATGGCGATGAGCGTATTCCGAAGTGACAGCGACAGGCTCTGCAGCAGTCACGGAACGATCCTGCATCAAGAACGCCAACACGACGAACAGACAAAGCAAAATGTAACGTTTCGTATTCATGCTGGATGGGACATTTATAAAGGCTTTGCTTGCAAATATATTCTTTTCCGCCGACTATTCCAATCCTCCTACAAGCCCTTACAAAAAAACACCCGTTCATGTACGCCAGTCCTCCGTTCGTGTAAACGGTAGGGGTATTCGTGTAAAGCACACTCACAACCTATTGTAAATTAAAAACTTATCCACTATCTTTAAGTCACCAGAACTAAAAAAATCACCATATCCCGAAGTCCTCTGGAAGGGATAACTGATGAAGGACAATATGGAGGACAGCCAATTAACCGAAGTCTAACTAAAAGAACAGGAGGATGCAGCTATGGAGTACAAACAGAATCAGAAAATGAACCCGAACAAACGTAAAGAGAACCCGTTAGGCTGACACAGAACTCATTTACTATCCTTTAAACTCTTAACCAGAATGAAAAGCATCATGTATACAACACTCATATTAGCCACCTGCCTGTCCGCCGGGTGCGGAAGGGCAGGAGGAAGCGAAAGCGCTGCCGAGGGGACGACCCCGGCAGGGACGGACGAGCGCAAGCCCACTGCCACCGTGTACGATGAAACAAGGAAGGTCAGCCTGTACGATCCCTACATGCAGAATGCCCAAGTGCTTACCATCGACTGCCTGCCCGGCTGGCAGCTGGTGGGGCGGGTGGACTTGGAGGAGTTCCAGCAGGCGAACGGGTCGGTCAACACCCAAATCAAGGGGAGCGACGGGGCGAGGAAGCTGGGCTTCTACTCCGAGGCGATCCGCTCTTACTACGACGAGAACGACGGTGTGGCCACCGGGCAGCGTCATCCTCTGCTGCGCAGCATGAAGCGGCCCTACACCACTGCCGAGGACTATCTGCAATATGTGGTAAGGACACAGTTTCCCCATGCACAGTCCGTCGAACTGAAGGAGGTGCAGACTTATGACAAACTGCCGGACGCGATGAGACAATACGCTGACAAATACGGCCAAATACTCCTGCGGAATTTCCAACAGGGTCTGGCCAACTCGGTGATGGGCAGTAGCTTTACCCAGATACGCGGTGCCAAAGCAGATGCGGCGGCCATTGTCTGTGTCATCAAGCTGGAAGATGGCAAGGAGGTGTACCACGTGGCGACGGCCTGCTTCTTCATCCTCGACGTGAGGATGCCTTACGGCACAATGCGCACCATCGACCGCCGTCTGTGGAACGTACTTGAACTGACCACTTTTACCGCTACCGACGAAAAGAGCCTGGACCTGGCCGGTAGCGAGGCAGCACGCATGAAAGGGTCAATTCAGCTCAATCCCCAGTATTCGCAAGCCATCGTTTCCATGCAGCAGGGAAGAATCGAGCAAATCAAGCAGCATGTGCGGGCGGGCATCATCCGTAACCAGCAGCAGGCCGCCCGCATCAGCGAGCAGATCCGGCAGAATGCCGCCGAAATCAGCGACATACAGATGTCCATGTACGAGAGTACCAGTGCCATGCAGGACCGCGTGACACAGCTGCACAGCGAAGCCATACGGGAAGTGAACCCGTACGTGAGCAGCGACGGAACGGTGGTGGACGTACCCATCGGCAGCGGCACGCAGGTGTGGAGCACCTCGGACGCAAGTACCATCCTCTCGTCGGACAGCTATTTCTTCAATCCCAACATCGGGTCGACCATCGAGTATCAGGAGATGCAGCTGCTGCGGTGATGCCGATGGAGAAGAAATGAATAAAAATTGTTTAACCCTTAAATAATAATGACTTATGAAACGAATGATTATGTGGCTCATCGGCCTGTTGGTTATGGTATCGACAGCCAATGCACAACTGCGCAAAGGTGATTTATTGATAGGAGGAAACATCGGTCTGACACTGGACATCGGCTCATCGGAAAGTGTAAACGGTTGGGGAGTCGTTTCCAACAGTACGGATGTTGACGTGACTTTTTCGCTTACTCCCGCCATCAACTACATGCTTACAGACAACTGGTATATCGGTGGAGGATTGGGATTGTCTGTAGCACCGGGAGGGGCAAGTCTGTTTACCATCGGACCTAGTGGAGGCTATTATGTACCGTTCAACAGAACAATCGGGATGATGAATACCGTCGGCATGGGATTCGGTGTATTAGAAAAAACATTTACCTTTACCTTCGGATATACGCCCGAACTGGCAATTTCTCTTTCCAACAGAATGTACCTTATCACCGCGTTAGGTTCATTGGGATATAATTCCGGAAGCAAATCTTTTACCATCAGCCTGCTGCGTGAGGCTACACTGGGATTCTGCTATGCTTTCTGACTGATCTGATGGAATGCCTATGTAAAGACAGGCTTATCTCTAGCAATTTTAAATAACACCTGTTGAATCGAGTAGGAGGAAAACAAACGGTTTTCTTCCTACTCTCGTTTTACAATTTTTCGTACTGCCGCATAGATTGTCCTGCATACGGCGCGGTTGTAAACTGTTAATAAAACCTCATTCAGCTTTCGCCTCGAACGAACAGAAGAAGCGCAAAAGCTCTCCATTGGCCCGATTGTCAATCTCCGCTTCCCGCTCTTCTTCAAACAGATCTAGAGTAGCCGAACATTCTCCACAGATATCCACCCCTATCACCTGCTCCTGCCGGAGCACCACAGCCAGCAACTGTTCGAGTTCAGGCAGACTAAGGGAACCTTGGTCCCAGTTGGTGACCGCCGAAGACGGGTTCAACACATCCTTGTCAATGGAGATGTAGACCGGTTCACTAACATGCTCGGCAGCAAAAGCCTTCCAACCGGCCTCCTGATTGAAGGAAGATTCACTGTAGAAACGGACACGGCTGCCATATTCCTCCGGCACTTCCTGCACCAGACGGTCTGAAGCGCCGACAACAATCACCTTCCGACAATTCACATTGGTATCAAGAACATCTTTCACCCAACTTCCGCATGACAAGATATGCTCGAACAACGGAGGTTGCATATCGGGATGATGGTCGAAAACCATCAGGGCAAACGGAACATCCAACTTATCCGTCCAAAATTTTGTAACGTAATGATAATCGCCCGAATCGATGAAATGGATTCCCTGGGGAGAATAACCGTTTATCAACCGCTTCAAAGCCGATGCCCCTTCCTCATCGCAATAACATTCTGTTCCGTTCAGATGTCTGCAGTCCAGCCATTTGATTTTCGGGTTACGGAGGAAAGACTCATAATCATACACTCCGGTAAAATTCATGACTACGACCGATTTTGCATACCGGTCACGAATTATCCTATTTTTATCTTCCATACATTCATACTCCTTTCTGCAAGTAAAAAACAAACCACAAGAAAGCACTATTCTGACCTTTGTCAGCCAACAGACTCATCTGCAAGGCTTTGAAAAGACAACCAGGCCTCATGATACTCCAGTATCCGAGCGAGGGCCACCTTCTTGGATTTCGGGTTCAGAGGTACTGCATTTTTATGAGATGAACAAGTCTTTCACATGGAATCTTTGGCCTTTCTTTCTGCAATGATCTGATAAGACTCCGGTAAAACCATGTATCCAATGAAATTCCTGATGAAATAGTTGGCAACCACCAATGTTGTTCGTATATTTGCGAACAATATTCAAGATTATGGAAGAAAAGAAAGAATATACGGTTACACAGGAACAGTTGGCCAGATTTGCCAAAGCGTTGGGCCATCCCGCCCGAATCGCCATTATGCACTTTCTGGCCAAACAGACAACCTGCTATTTCGGAGACATTCATGAAGAGCTTCCTATTGCCAAGGCCACTGTATCCCAGCATTTGAAAGAGCTGAAAGATGCAGGACTGATACAAGGAGAAGTAGAAACTCCCAAAGTAAAGTATTGCATCAACCGTAAAAATTGGGAATTGGCCCGCAGGCTCTTCAACGATTTCTTCAACCAATGTGTCTGCCAGTCAGGAACATGCTGTTAATCAAATGGCTTTTAAGACCGTTCCGGATGATGGAAGAAACATTTAATATTTTTCACCCTTAATGTTCGTTATTTTACGAAATACGTTTAACTATAAAAACCAACCACAATGGAAATTAAAGTATTAGGAACAGGCTGTGACGGCTGCAGAGCCTTGTATGAAACAGTGGGACAAGTAGTCAAAGAATTAGGTCTGGAAGCTGTAGTACTCAAAGAAGAAGATCTGATGAAAATCATGGAATACAATGTAATGACACTTCCGACCCTTGTCATCGACGGTAAAGTAGTGGCAAAAGGCAAACTTTCCGCTAAGGAAGTGAAAGAAGTATTTCTTCAAACAATAGGCTGAAACCGTATGAAAATCCTGATTTTATGTACAGGGAACAGTTGCCGCAGCCAGATGGCGCACGGTTTCCTCCAATCCTTAGACGAGGATATACAAGTCTTCTCTGCCGGAACACATCCGGCTCCCAACGTCAATCCTTTGGCTGTTGAAGTCATGGCAGAAATTGGCATAGACATCAGCAGACATACCCCCACCGATGTAAACACCTATCTGGATAAAACATGGGATTATGTGATAACCGTATGCAACAACGCACAAGAGACCTGCCCCACCTTTACAGGCAACGTCTGGAAACGGTTACACATCGGATTCGATGACCCCTCGGAAGCCAAAGGAACAGCCGGATTCATCAGAAATGAATTTATCAGGGTACGCAATGAAATAAGGAACGAATTCACGAAATTTTATCTCACTGAAATAAAGGAACAGCAACAATAGGAATACTCAACTTACAGATAAGATTTCCTGGCGGTTATCTGTATGCCTACCAACAACTAACAAGACTAGACAAGATCATGATACAAAAATTTGCGGACTGGCTGGTGTATGACATCTTCGGCCTGAAGGATACTACCCCTATCGGAGAAGCCGTGAACTTCTTCTTATATGATTCGATAAAGATTCTGGTTCTACTGTTCTTTATCAGTCTGATAATGGGTATCATCAATGCCTATTTTCCGATAGAGCGTTTACGCAATTATCTGACTTCGCGTAAACTGTATGGATTACAATACTTCTTCGCTGCGCTGTTTGGGGCTATTACCCCATTCTGTTCCTGCTCCTCCATCCCTCTGTTCATCGGGTTTGTAAAAGGTGGCATTCCCTTGGGCGTAACCTTTGCTTATCTGATTACTTCACCTTTGGTGAATGAAGTCGCAGTGGCTATGTTCATCGGAACCTTCGGACTCCGTATAACTGCCATCTACGTTATCAGCGGTATCCTGCTGGGCATGGCAGGTGGATTTGTCTTGGGAAAAATGAAGCTGGAACCTTATCTGAGCGGATGGGTACAACAGATACAACAACACTCATCCGCCGAATCCGATAAATGGGAAACCGGAAATACCCCCTTCATCAAACGCCTCCCCAAGATTATCCATGAGGCATGGAACATTGTCCGGGGAGTATTACTATACATCCTCATCGGAATAGGCATAGGGGCATTGATGCACGGCTACGTTCCGGAAGGTTTTTTCGAACAATATATGGCCACGGACAACTGGTTCGCTGTTCCGCTTTCTGTCATTCTTGCTGTACCGATGTATGCCAATGCTGCCGGAATCGTTCCGGTGATAGAAGTCTTTGTAGCAAAAGGAATTCCAATAGGAACGGCCATTTCCTTCATGATGGCAGTCGTAGGGCTTTCGCTACCGGAAGCCACATTATTGAAAAAAGTCATGACTTGGCGGCTAATCTGTATCTTCTTCGGTCTGATAACCTTGTTCATTATCTTCTTAGGATACCTGTTCAATGCCGTATTGTAAGAGCCTGTTACAGGTTTTCATCTACTGACCAAAGTAGAAATCGTATCCGAAAATGGAGTTACAACTTCTTTGGCTATAGCACCCTTGACTTACTTCCGGAATTCCAACAGAAAAGCATAGGAGAAACTCTGCTGAAAGAGGCTCATCAAAGAGCTGCTATCCTTGGATATGAACCAGCCGTCCTGCTTGGTCACAAAGACTATTATCCCCGATTCGGCTATTACAAAACAATAGAACACCACATAGAGTGCCCGTTTGACGTATCTCCAGAATATCGTCAGGTCATCGAACTGAAGCCCAATGGCCTGAATAATGTACACAATGTCGTACATTATTCCTCTGCTTTCTCTGAAAAATGAATGAATCAGGAATAATCATACTTAATTATCACTGAACTTGGATATAAAAAAAAGGATGTAAATCTCGTAATTACTTGATTTACATCCTTTATCAGCGGAGAGACAGGATTATGAACCTTTCTCTCTTAAATCCATGTAAATCATCGTTTTAATTCAGTTCAATTTTTCAAGTGTAACGATTTAGTAACTGAAAACCGTCTTTTTGTGTCACTCATAGACTTTCGCTTGTCTATGCTCAGACATTACGTTACAAAGATAACAAATTCTTCATTGAATAAAAATAATATTTCGTTAAACATTAAATTAACACTCATGCAGTAATAGTCTCAAATTTCAGACCATTCTTTCCATAGCTTTGGCTTATTTTCTTCGTTAGGCTTAATTTTTGAAATGGAAATAAATCGTTACATGAGAAAAAATGTTGTGATACAATACTTTTCTGATGCTATTAAAAATACAATCCCTTTTCCAGAGTTTTTGTTGTATTGATATTGGGTAATGTAACAAAAATAGAAAATTAGTTTATCCAATATCAGATTATCAAAGTATACTTCATTCCGAATTATATTTTTGCTGGCAGCATTTAAATAGCCTCCAAATGAAAACTCATATCAATGATTCCAATACCAGAGATCCTTTTTTCGACTATCCCACCACCACTAAACAAAGCAGATTACCGATACGCGAGGATGCAACTAGAGAAATAATTCGTTTGGGAACTTAGATAAAGTAGCACTCCAAGCATAAATATCTCATACTATTTGTTTATCTTTACCATCGATTAAGCAATACGGTGTTTATTATCGCAATATATTAGTCAAATTCGTTTCTATTCATCAGCATTAAAAAAGATGTAGGAAACATTTAATATATAGAGAGGATTTGTTTTATTTTTGTTTATTGAATATTTAACGAACTATTGAATATGGAAACATCATATTTTTATTCAGATAGTCTTAACTTGGGAGATATTGAGAATGTGTTATCACGGTTCGCTAGTGAAAACAAACACTCTATATATTTGTTGCGTACACCTAAAGGAGATAATGAAGAAACTACTTATCAAAGTGTTATGATTTTATCTCCTGGATACAAAATAGCTCTAGTTAATTTAGAAGCAGATACCCATATATTTGATGATTATAAATATGATATAGAGATGTCTGTGTCACATTTGTATAAAACGTATGAATATGAGAAAGTATTAGGACGTTTTAAAACTATCTGGAGCCATGTCGTAGATTTCTCTATGACTAAACGGGATTTATCTGATGTCTCTGACTTGTTCCGCAGACTTAGAATTGCAGACCCTAAATATAATAAATGGGCAACAATAATAATTTCTTTATGCACAGGAAGCATCAATGACATAGAAAGAGTTAAGGCAGAAGTGCCTATAACCTTGCTTGACAAAGTGAAACAGAAAATACAATTGTTTGATGCAGACCAAACTCGATTTATTTATCAAAATAAAGGCGAAAGCAAGAGGGTGAAAATTCAGGGACTTTCAGGTACAGGAAAGACTGAGTTACTGCTTCACAAACTAAAAGAATTATATACGAGCTATAGCAAACCTAAGATTTTTGTAACATGCCACAATAAGATATTAGCAGATTCTTTATCAAAGAAAATTCCAACGTTCTTTAATTTGATGAGGGTATCAGAACAGATTGCTTGGAACGAACGGTTATGGTGTACTAATGCTTGGGGTAGATACGGGGATGAAAATTCAGGTTTATATAGATACATTTGTGATTTTTATGGTATTGTATACCATAGTTACGGGAAATATACATCATTTGATGATGTATGCCAAAATGCGTTATCCCAAATCCGTGGAATAGCAGATAAAAAATATGCATTAGACTATATATTAGTTGATGAATGTCAGGATTTTCCTGAAAGTTTCTTTAAATTATGCGAAGAAGTTACGTCTCAGAAGTTATACATAGCTGGCGATATTTTCCAAAGTATTTTTGAAGAACATGTCATTTCAGATTATTCTGCAGATTATTTCCTTACAAAATGTTATCGAACAGATCCAAGAACTCTTATGTTCGCACATGCTTTAGGCTTAGGATTATTTGAAAAACGAAAGCTAAGGTGGCTAAGAAAGGAGGATTGGGAAGCTTGCGGATATATATATACAGAAGATAATGGTAAAATATCATTAACACGCGAACCTGTCAGAAGGTTTTCTGATGTGGAAGATGATTACAAAAGTATTGAAATCAGAACCTTTAAGGAGGAAGATGTTGCTTCCGCAACATTGGAAGTTATAAATGATATACAAAGTGAAAATTCAGATGTATCAATCAATGATTTGTGTATTATTCTACTGGATGATGATAACTATATTTATAACTGGGCAAATCAAATAGAACATGAAATAAGTGTCCGTCTGGGATGGGAAGTCAATAAGGCTTATGAAACAAAAACAGTCATTAAAGACAGGTTGCTATTAAGCAATAGAAATAATGTGAAAGGATTGGAATTCCCCTTTGTTATATGCATCACAAAAGGACTAGTTCCACGTGAATCTTATAGAAATTCATTGTACACAATGCTTACTCGTTCTTTCATAAAATCTTACCTTATCATATCAGAAGAGCAAGCTGAAAATGCAACAAAATTGAGACATAACTATGATGTAATAAATGAATTAAAAGCTTTAAAGTTTAACAAACTATCAATTGAACAACAAAAACAGGTAGAAACTCGGTTTAAGAAATTGAAAAATAGACGACCATTGGCAGATGAAATACGTGATTATCTGAAAAATAAGGGTGTAGAAGGAAAACTGATTGACAAAATGGTAGAAACTGCACTTGGAATGGGCTGGCAGGATCTTGATGAAGATGAATTACAAAAGAAACTTGATTCTTTCATACTAATATATGGAGAATAAACAAATGTCAAAGCATGATTTCTATATTAACTTAACAGATGCGAAAGGACGTGAGAATATGTTTTCGGAAGTCACTAATGTCTATGATTTCATTAAACTGAAACTTACAGCCTTAGAACTTCTAATAACACAATGGAATGGATGTCATGAGCAGGAAATGTGCAAATTTCCGTATATGTGTGTAGAAGATTATGAATTGCATCGGATATTTGTTGAAAGTAACAATAAAATAATAAGTTTTGGATTCGGCCTTAAAATAAAAGCAAAGCTAAATAAGATAGATGCCTTCATATTGATAAAAAAGGACGACAGTGATAGTGGAAATACAAAAAAAATTGAAATTAATGCCAAGCACATATCTGATGCCATTGCTATATTAAATCAAGTAACACAAGAGAAGACAGGATTATACAATGATATAGTATTTGATGATTTAGAGAATATCCCAAGTGAAGAAGGAAAGCATTTGTTCGAATATTTATTATTTGAGGAACCTGCATATATCAGATATGACTACGATAAACAGGCTGCTAAAGGGGAAAAATCCATCGTACATCCACAGTATCATTTTGATATTAATTTCACTAAAGACCACTCTTATAAGTTAGGATTGCCAAAATCTATTGACGAAAACGAATTAAGAAACATTTTTCTTAGCAAAGATTTTTGCAGAATGATTTCTTTAAAAAAGAATAGAATTAATCGTGGTACTAAAAGTTCGTATAATAATAATTTAAAATTTTTAAGAAGATCAAGAGGGCGATATTAAAGACACTGTCCGAAATTTTATGTAAATGGAAACAGGATTCAGTTGTAAGTTCTTCTTATATCTGGATTCTGTTTTCAAAAATAAGCATAAACTGGTTCATAATCAAGCCCCAGTTTGAAATAGGCATAGTCCATTTCTTTTCAATCTCCATAAGTGAAAGATAGACGGTCTTTTTGACGGCATCATCCGAAGGGAATGAAAGCTTTGATTTCGTGTACTTTCTGATTTTCCCGTTCAGGTTTTCAATGAGATTTGTGGTATAGATTATTTTTCTGATTTCCAGCGGGAACTGGAAGAAAACAGTCAAATCATCCCAGTTGTTTCTCCATGAAAGTATGGCATAAGGATATTTCCTCCCCATTTCTTTTCCAGATTGTCAAGTTCTGTGGCTGCTACTTCTTTGTTGGGTGCATTATAGATATTCTTCATATCCGCTGTAAACTCTTTCTTGTCCTTATAAACGACATATTTACTGGAGTTTCTGATCTGATACACCACACAGATTTGAGTGGATGACTGAGGGAATACGGTGCGGATAGTATCCGTAAATCCATTCAGGTTATCAGTACAGGTAATCAGTATATCCTGTACTCCACGCACCTTTAAATCAGTCAGTATACCCATCCAGAAAGAAGAACTTTCCGATTTGCCTACCCACATGTCAAGGACTTCCTTCAGACCGTTTTGTTTCAGGTTGACGAAAAGATAAACGGTCTTGTTTATGATTTTGCCGTTATCCGTACCTTGAAGATGATACCGTCCACCAGACTATCAGATAAACAGGATCTAAAGGGCGGTTCTGCCACTCCTAGGCTGCCTGATTTACCTTGTTTGTAATGATGGAGATGGCTGATGTCGAGAGCTCTATTTCATAAATTTCACGCATCTCCTCCTCTATATCGGAAACGCTCATTCCTTTGGCATATAGGGAGATAACAAGCTTTTCTATTGAAAGTCCACGGCTTTCATGTTTGGGCACTGCTATCGGTTCAAACTGGCCGTTACGGTCACGCGGAATGGAAATGACAGATTCCCCATGTTCGGTTTGGATTTTCTTCGGATAGTTACCGTTACGTGAATTGCCGGTGTTGTTTCCTGCCACAGAATTCTTCTCATAACCCAAATGGACATCCATTTCGCCTTCAAGCATCTTCTCCAGCACCAGGGCATGCAACTGTTTCAGAAACTTGCTCACATCAGCTTCTGTCTTGAACTGGCTAAGGAACTCCTTGCTTAACACCTCATCGGGCACTACTTGATTCTTTTCTTTCATAATCTTCTTCATTTTGCAAATCTATAAAATAAAAAATACGAGACTCAAACTTGAATCCCGTATTTTCCATTTACACAAAATCTTTTATAGTGCCTAAAATCGACCGACTTTAGTTATTGCTGACATATAATTCTATCTATAGTTTGGTTATCTTTACAACAATACATAATCCCATATTCAGATCTGCTTCTAACTGTTTGTATTTACCTTCTATTTCTTTGTTGTTTGAAATATAACGAACTATAATTTTAGAATTTCTGCTTAAAGTCGTGTTCTTTTCTTTAATCCCCATCTTTCGAAGTGTTTCCTCTGTTGCTTGTAGCCATTTCTTCAAATTTTCAGTTATACTTTTTACCTCATTGATAGAGAGTTGTTCTTCTTTAAAATTCTCTTTTTGGTTATTGTAAGAAATCATTTTTTCAAGTAACAAAGCTCCCTTTTTTGAAAAAACAGCATAATCCTTACGAATGAATAAAACAAAACACTCATAATAATCTATTAAAATATCCTTATCATATTGTTTACTTACAAAATATCGCTCAACAGATCGGTATTTTTTTATTATCTGATCCGCCTCCCTGATGGCCCTTTTTCTTATAAAGTAATATATTGATGTTGAAAATAACTCGCAAATAAAGTCTTGCAACAACTGACTGTTATTTAAATTTAAAATAATATCCAAACATTCATCTGGATTATTATATTCTCTTAATTGATGTAATGCAATTTTACAACGTTGAGAAAGATCAAATAACCATTCTTGGGTATGTACTAGTTTCACTATTAATTTAAAGAAATCACTAGCTTTTTCATCTTCATTTTTAACTAATAATTCATATATATAAATAACAGCATTTTCCTTTGACTCATATAGAAAAAAACGCAAATATTTAGTTATATCATATTGAGGATATTCTAACATCAGCAATGCTAAAATTTGACTCGCATAAAATAAATTAAATCCTAACGTATTATCAAAATCTTCTGGCTCAGGGCGAGCTTTGATTGTTTCTAGGCTATTATATAACTCATAAGCAGTACTATCCCTTGTTTCTTTTTTAACATTTCTCAATTTCATATACAGTAATTGAGGACGTTCATTAAGTTGTGATGACTGTAACGCACTTTCTATATAGCTGACGCATAAATCTTTATTCTTTCTTTTCTCTTCTATACAGGCTAAATAATAAAATACAGTTGCCAATAAATGTTGCTTTAGCAATTCCATTTGTGACTTTTCAATTTGTTCATTAAGCAATACTTCCGCTTCTTTCCACAGAGCTGTATCATCTTGTGAAACTAAAACATCTACTAAACCTAGTATCGCTTTAAAATATACCTCTGTGTTTCTGATTGTATTATCTTGCAATAGATCACGAAAACATTTTTCAGCTTCTTTAAAATTCTCATCAGAAGCCAAAGTATATCCCCTTAGTAACATACTCCTATGATGGAATTTCGTTTTTGTTCCTCTTTTTATAATTTCATTAAGATATTTCAAAGAGTCATCTGTGCGATAAGTTCTAAAATAAGCTTCTCCCATTAAGAAGTTTGCTTTATCAATATCATCCAAATCTGTTGGATTAGAATCAAAAAATTTTTTAAGATGGGCAATTGCTTTTTTATAATCACGCTCTAAATGTATACTTTTATCTGCAACAGAAAGATAATTTAATTCTTGGTCATGTATAGCTAACAACCAATCATAGGTAAGACTTTTGGCTAATATTGGATTTTTAAATTCAGGAATAGTTTGTTTATAATCGATAATACCAGCTAGATATAATTTACTTTTTACATCATCAGATAGAGAATCACCCTTGTCAATTGATAATTGTATTAAGGCATCACATAATTCTGAATCTAATTTAACTTTTTCCCGGATAGAATCTATAGGAGCTCGATCATAAGTAGTTAAATACATCTTCTTTACCAAATCGTCTATTTCTTCTATGCTTGTTACTCGTTGTTGCTCTGCAGAGGCACATAAATCCCAAGACATACGAGGTTGTCCTTTAGTCCAATAATATAATCTTTCTATAATATTCCTATCAATATGACATAGATAGTCAGATTTTTTAGTTAAACAAAGAAATTCCTCATATGTAAAATCCGTCATGTAAATCTTTTCACCAATATTAAATGGTGAAATATTGGGATCTTTTATAATATCCTTAGGCTCTACTACTCCAGACATAATATACGTCGCTCTTTTTAATTCAGGGAAATTAGCATTAGCATAATAATGTCCACGTATAAGAGAAAATATTCTATCAGAATATTCAGTGCGAAGTAAAGCGTCTATTTCATCAAGAATGAAAACTATTTTATCTACATATTTTAACAAAATACGTAATTCACGATTAAACATTCGCAAAGCATTGTAGGTAGATTTCTCACGAATCTGCTCTATTTGAGCCTCTGCTTCATTGAATAATTCATAATTAACTTCTATAGCTGTATCTATAAGCGTGTTTAAA
Source organism: Phocaeicola barnesiae DSM 18169 = JCM 13652 (assembly GCF_000374585.1). Classification (GTDB taxonomy): domain Bacteria; phylum Bacteroidota; class Bacteroidia; order Bacteroidales; family Bacteroidaceae; genus Phocaeicola; species Phocaeicola barnesiae. The sequence goes on along the minus strand of NZ_KB894644.1, from coordinate 29,804 downwards.
CATTCTCTTTCTGTATAATTAGACATTATAGAAAAATCTATATATACAAAAATATTTTTATTGTCTTGCAACAAATCCTTTGTATGTAATAACAAATTCGTTTTTCCCATTTGTCTTGCAACCAGAACATAACCAGGACGTGCCATTTCTGCTATTATGCGTTTTATTTGCATATCAGCGGCTCGCTCAACATACATTTCACGAGGAACTTGTGCTGATGAATTTATTGTTCTTGTCATATTTATCCAACTATTATCCGATTAATAACAATATCATCAATTTTTCTATATCCCAATGAACAAGATTCTTTTAATGCATTTTTTATTAGACGCGGTGAATACTTAAATTTTTCTATGAAATCCTCTATTTTAAAGTCGCTCCAGTCTAAATATACCACTTTGGTCAATAAATCTATCAATTTTGTGCATTCTTCCATTGTCCAATCTTTCAATTCTAGAAATTTTATATATTGAGCTATTTTATTTCTGTAATCATCAGAATCTATTGCTTCTAATGGAGATGCTATAGATGATACCATGAAAAGAATTGTTTTACCTTTTATGTTTCTACTGCAATAATTCATCATAGAACAAAACTTATCAACAAATTCTCTAAAAATCATACTTTTGTGCTCAAACGGAATCTCATCGATCAACAAATACATATGTTTTGTTACAATTTCCGAATTTAAGATTTTACAAATTTCTTTTACATAATCTTCAAAACAAGATATTTCTTCTGTTTCCTTATTTAACTTTGCACATATGGATTCATAAATTGTATCAAAAGTATCCAATACATTATTCTTAGAACATAAAGACAAATCTATATAAATATATTCTACATTATTATGAATAAGTGTTCTTGTTAGCAATTCAGATTTACCCATTCCGGAATTTCCATAGACCCAACAACTTTTTGTCATTATAAAAGGTTGTAGCTCAACATCTACGTTACGCTCAAGATAATATGGTGAACAATCAGTATCATAATGCACAAAAAAGACTTTACTAAGATCAAGTTCCGAAGGACGATACCAATAATTTGTTTTATTATCTATAAGAGAACTTACATTAATAGTCTGAAGTGCTTGAGTACAAGCATGGACAGCAGCTTTAGCCGCATCGGCTTGTTTTTCCTTCTTATCTAATCCTTTATTTCCATCTGCAAAATCACAAATAGCTTTTAGTAGAATCCATGGTTTTCCATGTTCTTCACAAACAGCAGCAAGACCAATACCTTCCATTTCTCCACCTCTATATTCTTTAAAATAGGACTTTAGCTCATTACGTTTGGTAATATCATCTACTAGTTTTTCTCCTGAGAGCAATGGACAAATTTCTATCCGAGTAGATTCTCCTTTAACATTTTCCCATTGCCAATTTCGGGCTATAACTGTAAAAGCATCAATAAAAGGAATTGAAGCACAATGCTCCTTCCCACGGTAAGTTACACTTCCGTCATGATTGAAACGTTGGTTTTCATAAGGAAAAATTTTGCAAGCAACAAGTACATCTGAAAAATGTTGAGGAGTTTCTCCTTCATTTTCATACATTCCAAAAGCAATACCTAACATTATCACAGCTTTTATACAAGGCCAAGTCTTAAGAGCTGTAGTCGTTGTAAGTATAGAAGAACCTTTTTCTTGAGTTCCCATTTTCTCACACTGACAATGAATTATATTATAACCTCCAAGAATACCTGCAAAATAACAATGTCCTTCATCTTCTATTTCAAGCAATCCTTCTGTACATACAGGTTCTAAAGCTTTGTGAAGCATTTCAGTTTCTATGTCTGTTGCTGTTACTATAAGAATATCAGCTATATTTTTATTTAGAAGAGTTCTATAATTGATTTTCATAATAAATCTTACACTTATTATTTAAGAATTAATTTTTATGTTCCATTAAACAGATTTAAAAACGGTATTTTACATAAATGCGAAGTATGAATATCTATTCATACAACAAATTACTTTTCAAATACGATACAATCGAAAAACAAGTGAAAGTATGAATCACTTCTTAAGATTTTGTACTCCATATTTACTCAATGACTTTCACCCCAATTATACCTTATTCTTAATTGACAAAGATACTACTTTTATTTCATATAGCATAAATACAATATACTTATCCATATAAGAAACAGTAAATGAGACTTATCTGCAAATCACACTAGATAAACCATACATGACAAATTTAGTTCCTTCTTCATCATTCATTTATAAATCCTAATACTTTATTAACCTTATGACACGCAAGTGTCAGCCTGCTTTCTTTTCCGCACTCTCATAACTGTCGCCGTTATACACCTTTCAGGTGCTGCATCAGACTATCGTTTACGTTACAGGAGCAAAGGTAATGACGGGATTAGGAACGAAAATTTTTGTTGAAAAAATCTCCACGCCTTCGGGTAGTATTTATTTCAAAAAATTTTCTGATGCCTACTCCCTAACCTTTGAAAAGCCCCTGAAACGAAACGACAGATGCAACCAGGAAAGGTGCATAATAGCGTTGACAGATGAGAGGCGAAAAAAGAAAGAACCAGCCACCCATCGAAAACAAAAAACAAAAGGATATGAAAACAAAATTGGCAAACATGGTAAAGGCGGTATTCAGGGTAATTCTGAATATAGCATTAAGTATAGGCGGACTTCTTGTAGGTTTTACAGGTGAAATCGTACTGGGAGTGGTTCAGATAGCGTTAAGCATCATTTGCGCCATTTTAACCCTCATTGTATTCCTTATGTTCCTTCTTTGGCTGTTCACACTCTAAAAACTTTGAAGATATGACCAAGACAGAAAAACAACTCGCAGCATCCTTTTCGGGACACAGAAAAGAACGCATCATCAAGACAAGCGACATTCGCCAAATCAGACTTGACATTATTGCTCATATAACCCTCCTTTCCGCACAAGGCTATAAGGTCTTTTACAATGGCATGGCAAACGGGGGCGCCCTCATGGCAGCAGAAGCGGTTTTGACGGTCAAACGGTACTTCAAGGACATCAAGTTAATTGCAGTTATCTCATTTAGGAAACAGGCGGAAAGATACGATGAAGCAGACAAGGCCATTTACAGAGATTTTCTGAAAAAGGCTGATGAAGTGGTACTCATTTCTGACAATTACTTCAAAGGTTGTTTCTTCCGCAGAAATGACTACATGATTAAACGGTCTGACAAGATTATAGCCTACTGGGACGGAGAGCTGAAAGGTGGAACGTACTATACGGCAAGGCAGGCAGAGCAACTCAACATCGAATTTATCAACCTTTATAAAGTATAACATCATGAAACGATACAGCAAGACAGCAGCGCAGCAATGCAGGTTTTACGAGGTGGACAACATCTTTGAGTATATGGTGGAAACCTACATCAACGGCAACCATTCAACCCTAAGAAGGCTATACCACGAACTCAACAAGGAAGCGAGAAAGGACTTTATCGGTTTTCTTTTGGTGGAATGCCCTCCACAATACCACACGGAGATTTTACAAGAGATTGTCTGACCCCATAAAGAAACGGAGATGAACAGGACAACGGAAAAGATACCCACATGGAGTTTAGCCTATATCATCAATGGCGATGCAACCGCACTCACAGACGATGAAGTTCTAACAATAGACAGATGGATGAAGCAATGGCAAGTACAAGATGTTTCACCCCTCACAGATGAAAAAGGGAACGCACAGCCTTATTTCACCCATTATCCCCTTTTCGGACTTCCCACAGAAGTGGAAGATTGCGAGATACTTTATTTGAGCGACAACCCGACTAAAATTTGAGATTATGATGAAAGGAACAGACCATTTCAAACGAACCATACAGATGTTTTTGGAGCAGAGAGCAGCGGAAGATGAACTATTCTCCAAAAGCTACCGCAACCCAGCCAAGAACATAGACGATTGTGTCACATACATTCTGAACTATGTGCAGAAAAGCGGTTGCAACGGCTTTTCAGACGGAGAGATTTACGGACAAGCCATTCACTATTACGATGAAAACGAGATTGAAGTAGGCAAGCCTATACAATGTCAAGTAGTTGTAAACCATGTGGTGGAACTGACAGAAGAGGAAAAGCAGGAAGCAAGGAGAAAGGCGGTTGCCCAATATCAGCAGATGGAACTCCAAAAGCTACAGAACCGCAACAAGCCGACAGCAAAAAAAGAAACACAAGTCCAACCCTCATTATTTGATTTTTGATATGAAACCGAGAACACGCATACAGAAAGAGGTAGTCCGTTTGTCAAGCGGACTGCCCGAACTGACAGACAAGCAGAAAGCATACGCTTTTGAACATTGCTTCAAGCATCATGCCTACCGCACAAAAGGCGGAACTATCACTTGTTCGGAATGTGGACACCGCTGGAAAGGCGGACACACTCTTGCGGAAACTATATGTGGCTGTAGCTGTCCCCATTGCGGAAAGGAACTTGAAATACTTGATACCCGAAAGAGAGTTTTCAGGGACAGCGCATATTATGAAATCATTACGACCCGAAAAGGCTATCAAGTGTTGCGCTACTTTATGGTAGGAGCAACATACAAGGTGGGACAGAAGGCAGAGTATTCCATTCGGGAGGTGGTGCAATGGTGGATTGCCCCAAACGGAAAGACTGAAGTTATTGCCCGACTGAGAGCCATGCACACGATGTACTATGACCTTTGGACTGAATGGAGCGATATGGATTTACGCAGCAACAAGATGCTGAAAGCATACAACATAGACGCATACAAGACTTATCCGGCAATGCGCATCATTCCCGAATTAAGGCGAAACGGCTTCAAGGGAGCATTCCACGAACTGACCCCATACGAATTTTTTACCGCCATTCTGACGGACAGCAAAAAGGAAACATTGCTTAAAGTGGGACAGACAGAAATGTTCAGATATGCCGTCATTTCAAATATCAATTTACATGAATATTGGAACTCCATAAAAATCTGTATCCGAAACGGCTATCATATTGCAGATGCCTCCATGTGGTGTGACCTTGTAAGACTGCTCCGACATTTCGGGAAAGACACCCACTGCCCAAAATATGTTTGTCCGACAGACTTGAAAAAGGCACATGACCGACTTGTGAGAAAACGCGAAGAACAGATTGAAAGGGAAAGAGCTGAGCAACGCAAGGAGCAGTTGGTCAAGGACGAAAAAAATTATCTGAAGTCCAAAGGCAAGTTCTTCGGACTTGTGTTTACCGACAACCTTATTCTTGTAAAGGTCATTGAGAGTGTGGCAGAAATGCAACTTGAAGGAAAACTGATGCACCATTGTGTGGGAAGCTATCACAAGAGGACAGACTCTCTTATCCTATCTGCAACCATTGACGGCAAACGCATTGAAACGGTGGAGGTTTCACTGACAACATTCAAGGTGGTACAGAGCAGAGGTGTATGCAATTCCAATACCGAATACCACGACCGCATCATCAGCCTTGTAGAGAGCAATGCCGAACTTATCCGCAAGCGGATGAGTGCTTGATTTATAGACTTCAAAATATACATGATATGGAAATAAAGATAGAAAACATACTGATATTATGGGACGAGAAAGTAACCGACATCTTTGTCAGTCTGATAAACACCTTGTCCTTGAGTTTCAGTGAAAAGGAAATCCGCAATTCAATGGCGAAACTTTCAGAAAACGAGAACTTCGGAAGGCTGTTCGCCTACGGCTTCGGAGCGCATCACCTTTGGGTAGCCCAAAGGATGATAACCGACCCCGAAAAGGTAATGGAGAACCGACTGCTGATTGTTGAATTTTAATAAATGACTACCATGACAACAAGAATGACCATCAACGGAGTGAGTACCTGCCAGACGGCAGGTACTGAAAAGTACGAAAAGTACCAAACGATTATCAGACGGAAAAGAACACCCCTTTTCCAGTATGACTACCGACACACGGACGGAGAACTTTTCTCCTGCGTGAGACCAACATTGGAGGAGTGCAGACACTTGCGTGACGAATGGATAAAAGGAAAGGAGGACAGATTATGACAGCATACTATGATACTTTGATTGTGACATTCAGCGACCCTATCAGAATTTTGGATATGATGTGTACCGATACTTGTGATGTGGCAACATTAAAGGAATGGATAGAGAGCTACGAAAGTACAAGAATGACCCCGATAAACGAACATACGGCAGTCATCACTTCCGAATACAACATGGTGCATGTGGTGGAATGGCTCAGAAAATATACCCCCATTGCCGAAATGAAAGAATACTAAAGGTGTGGCGGTACACAATACCGCCCGCACCCGAAACAGATAATCCATAAAACAGAAAGAGCATGAAATACTATTTTATATTGACAGACAGCAGGGACACATGGATGCAGTTCGTTTACCTCCCTACGGGAGATTATGTGTCCGGCTATATACGTGACTTGCAGAGTGTGGGAATATCCGTACATGACTATGACCTTTGGACGGAGGAAACACGACCCATTGCCGAGCGCACATTGGAACATATAAGGCAGAGCATGAACGTATAAAAAAATCGGGTGGCAAAAGCCACCCATTGACAATAACTTAAATTCATATACAGATGATAGCGAATACAATCTTACAGCAGTTGGGCGGTCATGGATTTACCGTCATGACGGGAAGCCGTAACTATATCAATTTGGGCAACGGACTACAAATGAGCCTTGCAAGGAACAAGACGTCAGCCAACAGACTGAAAATCATATTGGATGAGGACACGGATACATACACCATGTATTTCTATCGTCAGACACTGACGAAGTATGCGGACATCAGGGTCAAGGAGATAGCCAAATACGAGGGAGTGTACTTTGATATGCTCCAGCAGATTTTCACGGATGTAACGGGACTTTACACCCGACTTTAGGCAGAGGCGGCGAGAGCCGCCCTACTTTCTTTCGGTGAGCAGAAGGCGGACAAAGAAAGTAGCAAAGAAACCGCTGTTCCATATTCTCGAATAGCATTTGTTTTTACATTTCATGCCAATCGAAATCGGACAAATGAGTTGAATCTTTAATCTCAACATCAACGTCCTGTTGCAATCCATGTTTAAGTAACATAACTCCCAAAGAATTAAGACGATATTTATTTGTATCATTGGCATCTATAACAGTGTTAGATAACACACCTGCACTTAATAAAATATCAGTAGAACCATTTTCATAATAATCCTCTTTATATTTTTGCAGTTCATTTATGTCAGAAAATGGAATACGCTCTAACACAGCACATAAACGAATAAAATCTTCTATACTTATTTCTTCCTTAATTTTCGCTTTCATTAAATTAGTTAAAATATTAACTTTATTAGTATTATCTAATCGGTCTAATAAGGCTAATAATACTTCACAACCATCTTCTTTATTTTTTTCAGTATATTCAGATATGAAGTTCATACGCTCTTCTATAGTGGTATCATGAGTAATAAAAATAAACCTATGAATTTTTTTCATAAGCCGAAAAGTTTGATAGTTTTTAGTTACCTTGTACAGTCCTTTTATTGCCCCTATTATAGGTACACCATCTAATACACCATCATCAATAATAGCATCCATAGCTATATCTCCAGCATCAGCAACTAAATCATATGCATCTTTACTTTTGAATGTTTCTTCAAATGGTTTAACAATATTGTTCATTTTGATTATTTATAAATAGATTTTGATTTTATATTCTTTTAAGGCGTAAAGATATGAAAAAAGCGACAGAGAAACGCTTAATCTCTGTCATTCTTTCTTTTTTCATCTCTCATACAGCAGCAAAAACTCCATTTTCCGTCGCCGCTCTATCGAGCGGATTTTCCGCCCCTTGTAGTGGCAGTAGGATATATACTCCTTATAGATGTCCCTGTCACCGGCTTCCAGCTTTTTCAGCAGACGGCTTTTCGGGTGTTTCCCATATCCGAGCAGAGTTCCGTGACCCACATTGTAGCTGAGTACGGTCAGGATCAGGGCATCTTTCCCATACTTGCTGAACAACCTGTAACGCTTCTCCAAATCCCTTATCAGCAGTTTTTCCGCTTCCGCCTCCGTCATATCATAGGACAGTTCCTCTCCCGGAAGTTTACAATGTCCGTAACCGTAGTACGGATAATCAGAACGGTCATGGAGTCCCTCGTATTTCTTAATCAGCTCGACGGCTAACCCGGCCTTCGCTTCATCTTTGAACGAGGCGGGTGTCCCAACCGTACCCGTATTCTGCGCCGGCAGGCTGGCGGAAAATGCAACCGCCAGCACCGCCGGGGCAAGCAGCCTTTTCATTACCCCCTTACTGATAGACACCTCCTTTCACCGTATTCAGCGTATCGTTTCCGGAGGGAGCCTCTTCCGCATCCGAATCGTTGTTGAAGTCCGTTTCCCATTCAAAAGAGTTCCCGAAATTGTCCTCCACCGTAATGGTCAGGCTCTGTGACTCGTCACACTCCGATGTGTAGTACAGGCGGAACTTCTCGTTCTCCAGCAGATAACGGTCGTTGGGCTGGAACACCAGCCCGTTGTCGAGCTTCAGCGTACCTTTGCCGTCAAACTGGAAATATCGGATGGTATAGACCGCCCCGTCAAACTCGCCCTCACGCACCAGTTCGCAGCGGATTTCCGCCGTTTCACCCTTTGCCAGCTCCTTCGGTACGGGCATCGTTTCCACCGTAAACGGATAAGCCTGCGTCACGTCCAGCCCATCATCGCAGGCCGTCATGCCGATAGAAAGCAGTCCGGCGCAGAAGACTGCCAGCATTTTTACTGTATTTACCTTTTCTCTTATTCCATCTTTAAGTCTGTTCATGTCCATAATCATTATAATTTTATTCCGTTGTTTTTTCCTTTCTTTTCGTTTTCCCGCCATGTCTGCCTTTCGGCAAGCGTCTTTTGCAGATAGTCGTTCAGGTCCTTGCAGCCGCCGTACAGTCCGGAGCAGTCCGTCACCTTTCCGCCGTACCGTGTACGCAGGGCTTCCAGCGTCCTCCGTCCGGCTTCATCATTGTCAAAGTGACATTGCAGCTTCCCGTAACCGTCCAGATGCCTGTATGCCTTCGTCAGGTTCGACACCGAGTTCAGCACGAGGTGGTCTTCACCGTTTCCAATTCCAAGCACACGTGCCGACAGATAGTCCATGAACCCCTCGTACAGGTTGCAGCTTGCAGAACCGTAAGCCAGCAGTGTCACATCCTTGGGCGGCAGGCATCCCTTGAAGAAGCGGTTGCGTATCTCATAGCCGCCCCCTCCGTTACCGAATGCCACGGCAAAATACCGCTTCCCGTGTGTGGTGTAGTGTATCTCCCTGCATCCGCCGATGGCCACCCCCGACGATATGCCCCTTTCCTGCATGTAGCTGAGCAGCGCCCGGTTCTGGAGCGGCATCAGCTCCACGTCCTCGAAGGACGGCTCTACCGGCTGCCTCACTTCGCATGGGTGGTACACCTTCTTTTCCGGCAGCGGCATACCCGCCACTTCCGCCACATACCTTACCTGCGAGAGGAAATCGGCACAATGGATGAACTCCCCGGCAAGGGCGAAGATATTGCCGCCCTTGCCCAGCCCGTAGTCATACCACAGGTTTCGCTCCATGTTCACCTTGAACGACGCCGTGCGTTCCTCCCTGTACGGAGCCTTGTACCACAGCGCGTTTGTCCTGCGCTGCACGGGCGAATGACCCAGCCGTGCGAGGAACTCCTCAATCGGTATCCTCTTCATTCTGTCTATTTCCGTTTCCGTACTCATGGCTTCATCCCCCGTTTTATCATCCTGTTCTTATGAGGCTGGTCATACTGGAACCGGCTGTTCTCCTTCGAGAAGCGGATAACCGTATCATTCATCACTCCTGTCGGTGTGGTGAACTGCTTCACCCGCAGCGGCTTGCCTTCATAGACCCGCTTTACCGTACCTGCATCGAATCTCTCACCGCAGGCCTTTTCCAGCAGATTCCCCAGCGTATATATGTTGCATCCGTTCCTGACCGCCTCCGGTATGGAGTCCGGCCTTGCCCGTACCACGTCCGGATACAGCTTTTCCGCCACGAGGCATATTTCCGGCGTGCGTCTGTCCGGCGGGATATGCAGGAACGACTGGAAACAGCCTTCTTCCATACCTGCCATATAGACCTTTTCCGTTTTGATGTCCTCACGTACGCTGCGGTGCAGCAGCACCGCATTCCCCGATGTCCTGACTGCCATCAGCGCAAGCTCTTCCGTCTGCAGGTGCACGGGTACATACTGCAGGCAGTGCCCGTCCTTCCCGACAAGAAAACCGGCAATCTCCCTGTCCATGACTTCCGGACGGACAGTTGCCGCAAGATCCGTCATGTCCGTTCCTCCGGCGGAGTCTTTCAGGCATTCGAGTACCACGTCCGCAAAAGGCATGAAGCCGATGATGGCGCAATGCCCGTAATCGAGGTCGGGATTGGCGTTGAACGCTTCCCGGCACATCTCGCGTGTCTTCATTTCTTCCGGCACTATTCCCAGATTGTATCCCCATCCGCGCACCGCCTCCAGACAAAGCTGCGGGCTGCGGTATTCGTGCGGAACGTTATAGAAAGTCTCCGGCTTTTCCCGTACCTGGGCATGGTACTTCTCCGGTACATGCCATTCCTTTTTTATCGCTTCCCTTTTCATGATTGCCGTCAGTTGATAATGAACTTTATACCTATCCCGTACTCCGTGCGGCACACACCCGTACTGCCGCCCCATAGGAAACGCTCCCTTACCGAAGCCGTCAGTGCGATGAAGTCCGCAAGATACAGCTCCATGTCCAGCGTAGCGGCGCAGCCATAGACGAAGCCGGCCCTGTTGTTCAGCCTTGCTCCGTCATACAGCGTCCTTTCTCCCCAGTTTACCGTCTCGTATCCGGCAAGGGCTGACGCCCCCGCGTAGAAGAACACCGTCTTTTTCACATCCGACAGGAAGTTGTAGTAGAAACCGCCTTCCGCCGTGAACTGTACCACGGGAACATTCACGCTCCTGTACGGATGATTGGTCTGCAGGTATTCTGCTCCGTACACCCATTTGTTGCCGCCCCTTGCATAGCTTGACAGTGCAGCTCCCAGCCAGTAGCCGTCCGCCCCGGTCATCCCGGCTTTCATCTCAATGCCCCGCATCTTCGGCAGGCATCGCTGGGCTTCCGCCCGTCCTGCAAGAAGGACGGACAGAAGCATTGCTAAAAACACCGCCTTGCCTTTCATCGTACACGCAGTTCGTTGATGGTTTCAGCCTGTACCAGGTCTTCGTTCTCCACGGTGAACGTCTGGTGACGCCCGCCGTTCTTCTCGTTCATTTCCACCACCAGCTGCTTGCCGTCGGGGATGGTGAACTTCTGCAGGCAGAACACCGTGCGCTCGGACTTTTTCCCGGCCACACGCACCGCATAGTTGTACGCGCGGAGCGGAAACAGCACCTGTTCCTGGATGGCGGTTCGTTTCGCCACCTTCTTGTCCACAATCTTGAACGTGATGTAGTCCACGTCAAACGGCACGTTGCTCTGGTTCTTTATCTCCGTGTGCAGGTACAGCAGGTCGTTGTGGACATATATCCCTTTCAGCAGATACTGGATGCCGAAACGCTTGCAGCCGATGTGCTTCACCTTGCGCTTGTTCTCCTTGTGCAGCGACTTCATGATGAGATGCACCAGCATGGGGCTTTCGCTTCCCAGTTCCTTCAGATAGATTTCCTGCGCGTTGTTTGGGCGGTTCACCGTGCTGCCGTCATGGATGAAGTCCTTCATCTCCACGTTGAGCAGCAGCGGTTCGTCGGCGTATTTCACGTTGAACGAATAGTAGGACCCGTCCTCCGTGATGACGCTCATGTTCGTCTCCGTGCGGAAGTTCCTTACCGTCGCCTTCACGCGGATGACGTTCTCCGCACCGTCAGCCTTGCCCGCTATGAGGTTGGGCGAGCCCAAGTCCACATAGCGCACTGCCGAGGGAAACAGGATATGCACCGTCTTGTCATACGTGACCTCCAGACCGTGCGGCGGTATCATGCGGTCAAACATCAGTTTTCTGGTCAGTCCGTGATACAGGTCGCCGTCCTCCTCCGTCTGCGGATAGACGTCCTTTACCAGTTTCAGCTCCTCCGCCTTCGTGGTGGCGGTGCTGTCGTTTTTCACTTCCTGTGCGTGTCCTGCACAGACAATGCCCGTCATAAGGGCAAACATCATCATTACTTTTCTGATACTCATTTTTACGTTGGATTTAGTGGTTGATAAAATTTGAATGTTCTTTTTCCTTTCGTCTCTTGCTGTCTATTTTTCCTGATACAGCAACACCCTGTATCCCGATTTCAGATGCACCCTTACCGTGCGCATCCTCTTCGATATATACTGCGAGACTCCCTGTATCACTCCCTTTCCCAGATCGGAGGCGAGCTGCGCCCCCGCATCGGTCGAGATGTTGATGCTGCTGCCGAGCGAACTGCCCATGTTCGCCCCGATTTCCTTTGCCGCGTCCGTTTCCATCGAGCCGGGCACAAAGATGCCCGCCTGTCCGTCGCTATCGTACACCGCCAGTTCCACCGGGATGATGTTTCCCTGATGTTCCAGCGAGCCGATGCCTATCTCCAGACGCTCACCCTGCAGGCGTGCCGTCCCCACAAGGGTCGTATTCCTTGGTATTGTCCGTCCAGACACCCGCATCGGCTCCAGCAGCCGCAGCCTTACCGTCTGTCCGTCCGTTACCGTCTGGTCGCCCTGCACGCAGGCTGCTATGGTGTTCTTTCCCGGTGCCTCCGTACTGCCGATGGCAGTGTGGAACCCGTAGTTCCTTTCGCCCCCGTAGTCCGCTATAAAGGCGGAATCTGTCAGGGGCTGCGGCAGGGCGGACACCGTTGACGGGCGCACGCCGCTCACTGGTTCCGCCTTCATTTTCTTTTCGCCGGCATTGCTTTCCCTCATTTCCGTCCCATCGGTCCGTGTGGTCTGCCCGGCATTGTTTCCTCCGTTCTGGTACTTCGCCGCCAGCTCGTACGACTTCTCCAGCAGGGCGACCTGTTCCTCCATCCTTGCGGGCTGTTTCTCCTGTTCCATGACCATGCGTTCCAGTTCGTCGATGCGCTGCCTGAGCTCCTTCTTCTCGGCGTCCTCCTTCGGCGGCTCATAGAACGTACCCAGCGAGGTGTTCAGCCGCTCGTTGGCGGCAGCCGAGGAGCGGATGCCTGTCTGTATTCCGCTTCCGCCCGTCTTCGGCGATGTTTCCGGTTGTGCCAGGCGGCAGTCGTCCGTTCCGTCTGCCGTGTCCGTTCCTTCCGTCCTGTCGTTCCAGAATGCGGACAGGTCGCCCACCATGCCCCGGCGTTCCTTCTTCCTGTTCTCCAGCTGCTGCTGTTCGTATGCCTTCGCCTTGTCGCCGATGATTCCGGAGTTTTCCGGCAGGGGCATGTCCGTGTTGAATCCCAGTCCCTGCCGTTCCTTTCCGCCGTCCTTCTGCGAGGGGGCAAAGATGAGCCACATGCACCCCAGAAAGGTCAGCACCATCAGCGGATAGACCAACATCTTCTTTCTCCGCTGGCGCTGTTCTTCCGTCAGCGGTCTTTTCTCTTTTGTCTCATTCCTTTTCTGTTCCTTTTCCATACATCCTGTTTTTATGATAATGTTCATACGCTTCCTGCAAATCCGCTTTTTGCGGCAGTTCCGGTTTCTTCATGTGCCGTATCTCCATCGTCCCGTTTCCTTTTCCGAAGCCGGCAATGGCGGTGGCGGTCATGTACAGACAGCCTGCGGCAAAGGCGGCGGACATCACTGCCATCGTCGCCAGCCTTGCCTTCGGCGACAGTGCGTCCAGTCTCCTGTGCAGTTTTTCCCTGAGAACGACAGCGCATTTTCCCGTCAGAATATTCATCTTTCCCATACGCCTATCTCTCCATGCTTCTGATGTCCTTGTTCTCCAGTATCGTGAATCCCTCTATGGTGAACCCGTTCGGATTGTCGTCCGAGCGGCTCGCGTTGAGCAGCCGGCAGGTCGTTACCAGCGTGCGCTCCGTCACGTTGCTTTCCCTGATGATCATCTGCCTTGCGTAGGTGCGTGCCTCGTAGGGGTAGCGGTCGAAATTGCAGACCACGCTGTCCACCTGGAGCACCTGGTTGATGTTCCCCGCGATGATGCGGTTGTAGAATCCCTTTTCCGCAAAATCGGCGTAGTAGTTGTACGCGCTTCTGTCCGCCAGCAGCAGCGCACGCTTCACGTTGTGCTCGATTGCGCTTTTCTCCGGCGAGAGGGTGAAGAACAGCTCGTGGAAGCGGCGCACATGCTCCCTTGCTTCCGCCGGGCGGTTCTGCGACAGGTCCTGCGAGAGGGCGAGCATCAGGCTCTTTCCCCCGTCAAGTACGTATATCTTCTGCCTCTGCGCTTCGGCGAAGCGGAAGGCGCATACCACCGAGCAGAGGACGATGGCGGCACATACCGCCGTGTAGATGATTCCGAACAGACGTATCTGCCGGAAACTCGTTTCTATGTTATTCAGGCTCTTGAACTCCATTCTTTCTGTTTTTTATGGTTTGTTAAATCATTTTCCGGTTCTCCGGCTGTTACCTTTTCAGCAGCCGTCCGGCCTGTTTTCTGATAAACTTGCCCGTGCGTCCCGCCACGTTCCCGGCTGCCGCACCCGCCAGACTGCCGCCAAGGGCGCCCGCAGTGCCGATGTTCTTGTTGTAGCTGCCCACTCCGCCACCGGCCTGGATTATCCATCCGGCTACCGTCGGGATGGTGAAGTATCCCACGATGCCGATAACGAGGAACACGATGTACACCCCGTTGCTCGCCTCTACCGAGAAGTTCGGGTCTGCCTGCATCGCCTCGATGTCATTCTGGAGCATCAGTATCTGTATCTTCGCCAGTATCGTGCTGAACAGGTCGGAGACGGGCAGCCACAGGTAAATCTGTATGTAGCGGCTGAACCATGCCGAAAGTGTGGAGTGGAATCCGTCCCATACCGAGAAGGCGAAGGCGACGGGTCCCAGTATCGACAGCACCACCAGGAAGAACGTCCTGAGCGTGTCGATGACAAGGGCGGCAGCTGCGAACATCAGCTCCAGCAGTTCGCGGAACCAGTCACGCACGCTCTTCTTGATGTTGTACGCCGCACGGTCCATGTACATGCCCGTCATGGTGATCATGTCCGACGGCGACCAGCCCAGCTCGTCTATCTGGCGGTCGAACTCCTCGTCCGAGGCGAGATAGGCGGTCTCCGGGTTGCGCATCATCGCCTCATATTCCAGCTTGTCTTTCTGTTCCCTGTACTTCTCCATGTCAAAGGTCTGTTCCTCCAGTATCGAGTGCGTCCCCTGTACGATTACTCCCAGAACGGAGTTCATCGTTCCCAGCACGATGGTCGGGAAGAAGAGGATGCACAGTCCGATGGCAAACGGCCGCAGCAGCGGGTACACATCTATCGCCTCGGCACGGGCGAGCGACTGCCACACGCGCACCGCCACATAGAACAGGGCGCCCAGTCCGGCAAGCCCCTTTGCCACTCCTGCCATGTCCGAGCAGAGCGGCATCATCTCCTCATACAGCGAGAGGAGTATCTGGTGCAGGTTGTCAAACTCTCCCATAGGCTACCAGTATTTTTCGTTGGAGTTCCCGTAGAGTGCCATCACCCGGTCCATGTCGTTCTTTTTTCTCGCCCGCAGGTACGACACCGATATGGTCTTGTTCGTGTAGTAGCGCACGAGGTTGCGGTAGTTCATCAGGCTGCGGTAGGCATTGTCTATGATGGCGAGCCTTTCCGCATCCGTCAGTGACATGCCCGTCACGTTCACCACATTCTTCAGGTCCTGCAGCACGTCCGAGCTTTCGTCTATCAGCATCGCATAGCCCGACGAGATGGCGGCAAGCTCCTCCGGCGTGTAGTTCTCGTCCGAGAGCATCTTCTGGTAGTTGTCCACATAGATTTCCGATATTTCCATTACCAGAGAGATGCTTTTCGCCACCTTCGCGCCGCCCTTTACCACGTCGTGCACTGATTTCAGTGCGTCATAATACGCCTTTCCCTGCTCGAACACCTTCTTCGTTTCCAGAAAGCCGTTCAGGGTGTTTGCCTTCGTCCCGGCTGTCTCTACCATCTCCTTGGCGGAGTTGATGATGCTCTGCGCAAGGTTTCCGGGGTCGGACACCACCCATTGGGCATTTGCCCCGCCTGTCCCCGCAAGGCACAGGCAGACCGCAATCAGCGGTATTTTCAGTTTCTGTCTCATTCTTTTTTTGGATTTAGTGGTTCGTTAAATTGCTATTGCATATTCTCTTTCTCCTTTGTCCTTTCGCCGTCACCTGCATCCGTGTTCACCCGGACATAGTCACCGCCCGGCGAAAATGTCAGCACATCCGTCTCATCGTTGTATGCCACGTCAATGCGGAACCCCGTGTTCATATACAGGTTGCCGTTCTCCTCCCTCTGCAGCAGATAGGTTTCCGGTCTCAGTACGCGGCGTACGCCCTTGCGTCTGAACAGTGTCACCTTATATGATTCTCCCTCCCTGTACACCAGTATGTCGGGACCGGCTTCCGCGTTTTCCCAGTTTCCGCAGATTCTGTCACGGGTGTCGCTGTCTTCTTTTGCCATTATATCACAGGCTTGCAGCATCAGCGATGCCATGCCTATCAGACCGCCGCACAGCAGCAGCCTTTCGGTCTTTGTCAGTTTGATGTTCATTTTCTTGTCTTCTTTAAGTTTCGTTCTTTCATTTTTTTCAATCCTTTTTTCTTTTCGTCTTTTCCGTATCCGGAGTCCGCCCGGTTTCCTTTTCCGTCAGAATCCCGGTCTTCTGCCTTTACGCCTGCACATGCGGTTTTCCCTTGCGCCATTCTCCGGCGCCTCCTTCTGTGCAGGTACCGACTGCCGTACTGCGGGTTTGCCGAACAGTTCGTCCGCATCCGGCTTCTTGCCCGTCATCCGGCAGAATCGGGCATCCAGTTCCCGGTATGCCTTTTCCACCTGCTTGAGTACCGTTTCGCGCGGTCCCTTGTGGTCAATGCCGTATTTGTTCAGGATTTCCGGCTTGTACCACATCGGGTCGTCATAGTCTTTCCGGTACACCATACCTCTCAGATAGAGCAGTTCCTGATATTTTTCTTCCAGATAGTCCCGTGCCGGAGCGGGGCAGATGCTTTCGTAAGCCTTTTCCACCGCAAGAGTGATTTTTCCCTTGGCTCTTCCTGCCTCGCACAGTTCTTTCATGCGCTGCTCCTTCCCATATCCCCTGCAGTCCGGTTCAGCAGGCATCCGGTGAACCTGTATTTCCAGTTTCTTGTACCGCTGGTAGTCCTCTTCCAGTCCGTATCGCCTTCTGATATGTTCCGGTAGCGAAGTCCCGAATGTCAGGAACTCACGGAACCATGAGATATGCTCCCGGATTTCCTCCCGTTTCCGCAGCGCTTCATCGCTGTATCGGTCATCAATGTACATGTTGTCAGTCTGTTGGTTCATAAATCATTTTTTATTTTTCATTTACTGTATATTTCCTGCCGGTTCACTGTCCCGTCCGTTCCTCCAGCCGTCGCTCCGCCACCTGACGGATGGCAGCTTCCATGTCGCCTCCCAGTTTCTCCGCCAGTTCGCGTACTTCCATCTTCTCCGTCTCCTCCGTCGTATAGGCGAGATACTCTTGCATCGACACCTCCGTGGCATATACCGCCGAATGCGTGCCCCCAAGTCCTATCCACACCTCCTTGTACCGCCTCGACGGGTCGTTGGACTGGTTGATCGAGAGTATCTGCGACTTCTCCTTTTCCGTCAGACCCAGCAGCGACTGTATCTGGTCGAACTTGTTCATGTACTTGCGCTGGTCCAGCAGGATTTTGCAGTCCGAGTTGTTGATGATGCTTTCCTTCACGATGGGCGAGCTGATGATGTCGTCCACTTCCTGTGTCACCACAATCGCCTCCCCGAAATACTTTCTCACCGTCTTGTACATGTAGCGCAGGTAGTCAGCCATGTTTGCCGATGAAAGGGCTTTCCATGCCTCTTCCACAATCAGCTGTTTCCTTACGCCTTTCAACCGGCGCATCTTGTTGATGAACGCCTCCATGATGATGATGGTCACCACCGGAAACAGCTCGGCATTGTCCTTTATCGAGTCAATCTCGAAAACCACGAACCGCTTGTGCAGCAGGTCGATGTTCTCCGCCGAGTTGAGCAGGAAGTCGTAGCGTCCGCCCCGGTAGTACTGCCTCAGGGTGGTCAGGAAATTGTCGATGTTGAAGTCCGACTTCTCCACCTTGATGTAGCGTTCCTCCATTTCCTTGCGGTACACGTCCCGCATGTATTCGTAGAACGAGTTGAACGACGGCACGATGCCCTTGTCCCGGCCGAGCAGCTGGATATAGGCGTTCACCGCGCTTCCCAGCTCCGCCGATTCCGTTTTCGTGGCGGGTTCGTTCTCGCTTTTCCACAGCGTCAGCAGCAGCGTCTTGATGCTGTCCTTTTTCTCCACGTCGAACACCCCGTCATCCGTATAGAACGGGTTGAACGAGATGGGCTTCTCCTCCGTATAGGTGAAGTAGATGCCGTCCTTTCCGTGCGTGCGGCGGTGTATCATCTCGCACAGTCCCTGATAGGAGTTTCCCGTGTCCACCAGTACCACGTGCGTGCCCTGCTCGTAATACTGTCTGACCAAGTGGTTCATGAAGAACGACTTGCCGCTTCCGCTCGGTCCCAGCACGAACTTGTTGCGGTTGGTCGTGATGCCGCGCTTCATCGGCAGGTCGGATATGTCGATATGCAGCGGCTTGCCGCTGATACGGTCTGCCATGCGGATGCCGAAAGCCGAGGGCGAGTCCCGGTAGTTGGTCTCTCCGGCGAACAGGCATACTGCCTGCTCGACAAACGTGTGGAACGATTCCTCTGCCGGGAAGTCCGCCGCATTGCCCGGTATGCCCGCCCAGAACAGCGTCGGGCAGTCCGTCGTGTTGTGGCGGGGCACGCATCCCATCGAAGCCAGCTGGCTCCCCACGTCGTTCCTTATCCGTTTCAGCTCCTCCGTGTCGTCGCTCCACGCCATCACGTTGAAGTGGGCACGGACGGACTTCAGCCCCTGTGAGTGGGCTTCGTTCAGATATTCCTCTATCCACTCGCAGTTGATGGCGTTCTGGCGGCTGTAGCGCGAGAGCGATTGCATGTTCCTTGCCGACTTCTCGAAGCGGCGCAGCTCCTCGTCGCTGTTGCCGACAAACACATACTGGTTGTAGATATGGTTGCAGGGAAGCAGCAGTCCCAGCGGGGCGGCAAACGACAGGCGGCAGTCCGAGCGGTCGGTCGAGAGCCGTTCGTAACGGCTGTCCGTGGCTACCGCAGCCGGCAGGTCTTCCGTGTCCGACAGCGTGTGCAGGCACAGGCGCTTGTCGCCGATGCGCATCTCTTCCGCGCTCATGGCGATGTCTTCCAGACACGCCGTATCCTCCGTCGTCAGTGCCAGGTATCTGCCTATGATACCCGTTTCCTTTTCCGTTCCCGTAATCTCATCGTCCCTCAGGCGGCGCAGGCGGACGTGTCCCGAATCGTTCAGGATGCGGGCGAATGTTCCACCGCCTCCATGAACTTCAGCGCCGTCTCCCTGTCCTGTATCTCCTTCGGGATGATATGTCCGCGGCACAGCGTGCTCCAGTTGCTCTGCCGCCTCATGCGTTCCTTCGTCGTCTTGGTCAGGAACAGGTAGCTCCTGTGGCTCAGATACGGGCGCTCGTTGAAGTGCATCCCGTTGCTCCGTGCCAGGAAGCCCGTACCTTCCTTCTCCCAGTCGGGGCGGTACAGCTCCTTTATATACCAGTCCTGCTTGTGCAGTACCGAGTGGTCGGGCAGTACCTTGATTGCCTTGCACCACGTGGCATGGATACTCTCGTATTCTTCCGCCGTTACGGTATAGACCTCCGGCAGCTCCACTTCGAAGGCTGCGGTGATGTCGGCATCCTTCGAGATGATGCACCCGTGTTCCACCGCCAGCAGCGGGAACCGGCTCTCCAGTGTGGTGGCTTTCATTACGTTTCTCATTCTTTCCTTCCTTTCCTTTTTCGTCTCAACAGATGGGACACCCGTCTGCGGTGGAGCAGGTAGCGCGGGCGCATCCGTGCAGCGCCCAGCTTCATCAGTCCGTGCTGGCCGTACTTTGCGTTCAGCCGGAACGTGAGCCATACCACGGCGGAAGCCGCCGTGACTCCCAGGCCGATGCAGACCCACTGGCTCACGCCCGCCATGTACAGGATGACAAACAGGAGGAAGGCGGCAAGCAGCCCGCCCGCAAACACGAACAGGTACTGCGCCTTCAGTCCCTTGAACTCCACCGGACGACCGATGCCCTTGTTTACCGGGTATTCAGCCATTGTCCTTTTATCTTATTATATATGGGAAACGCCTGTTTAGAGGAAGAACGAGCGCAGGATGGTTGCGCTTACAATCAGGAAGATACAGGCTCCGAACCAGCTTGCGGCGGTCTTGCTCGTGTCCGGATCACCGGACGAGAACTTGCCATAGACCTTGATGCCTCCTATGAGTCCCACTACCGCACCGATGGCATAGATGAGCTTTGTCGCCGGGTCGAAATACGAGGTCACAAGATTGGTTGCCTCCGTGATGCCCGCCATGCCGTTGCCCTGTGCAAAGGCGGAAATGTTTGCAGCCGTCAGAAGGACTGCCAGAATGATTTGTTTTTTCTTCGATGTTTCTGTCATAATCTTTTCTTGTTTTTATGCCTCCGGGCGGGATATTCCCTTCGGCGGTTGATACTTTTCTTTAATTTTTGCGGCTTCGGATAAAGCCGGCTTCTGGATTTAGTGGATTCGGTGGCAAGCCGATGATTCAGCCGTAGTCAATTTTCTTTTTTCGCATCTTCGTTACGTTTTTTTGCATTGTTATACATAGTCGCGGATATTGAAATCCTCGAATCTCTCCGGCATGGCAGGCGGCCTTCTCAGTGCGGCACTTGCCGTTGATGCGGCAGGTGGGGCAGGTATCGAGTCCAGATAGTAGTCCATCAGTTCGTCCAGTCTCCTGCGTGTCGCCTCCGAGCTGCGTTCTATCAGGGCAAACAGCTCGTTGCCCTTCATTTCGCAGAATACCATTCCTGCATGGCGCCGTTCATCTCCAGTGGCGTCCGCTTTCTTCGCCGTGCGTACGGCGAGGTCGATGTCCTCAAACGTGAACCCTTCGGCAGTATCCGGTTCCGCATCCGGCTCTTCGTCCCCGTCATATCCGGCTATGTCCGACACCCGTCTGTCCGTAAACACCTCGTCCAGCTCCTCGTCCGGTATCCGGCGGCGGTGTGCGTCCGTGCCGTCCTCCTGTGCTTCGTCGGCAAAGGTAACGTCCTTCTCGTCCACCTCTTCGCTTCGTATTTCCGTGGCGGCATTTGGCGCAGGTGTGGCAGTCTGTGGCTTCGTTTCCGGCATCCTGAAGCGGCTTCTGCCCACGATCTCGGAAGCCGCCGTCCTGTTCCCGCCGTCCTTTCCGTTCTTCTCTCGGGTTGTGTCTCCCGTCCTGCGTTCCCAGGTCAGGTAGATGACCATCCACATGTTGAAGGCCATCAGCAGCACTATCAGCAGTGTCGCCATAAGCTAAAGCGGTTGCGGTTTTTCCCGGCACATCAGGGAGGCGGTCCCGTCCCCGGATGTCTGCGGGTGTTCTTCCGGTATGTTCCCTCTCTGTCCGCCAGTGGTGCTGCCGTCACCGGTCAGGGCACGCACGGGGAGCGTGAGCCTGCCGTGTGTCTCCTTTTTCCTGTTTGTCTTGAAAAATCTTCCCATTGTCTTTTCCTTTCTTTTTGGATGAATAATCAGTAAATGTCCTCATAGCTCTTTTTGTAGAGCTTGCGTATCACTTCCTCATACTCGCGGAAGTGCTCTTCCAGTACGCGGTCCACATAGACCGACAGGGTAAGCCCGTTCTTGCCAATGACCTGCACGATGCGCTGTATCCGCTCGTGGTAGCTCTTGCGTATATAGGCTGTCTTGCCGGAGCATACCGGAATTTTCGGGGCGTTCAGGAAGCGTTCCAGATATTCCTCTTCCTTTCCCTTTCCGGTCCTTGGGGTCTTCTGTGGAGCCTTTGTCCTCTCTGCTGCGGGTTTTCCGCCTGCATTTGCTTCTGCCTTGTCCTCCACCTCGGGGGCGGACGCGGGCATCTCCGGACGGAACGAGTCCAGAAACTTGCCGGGATCAATATCGACATCGAGTTTCTTTGCCATCCGTTCAGCGGTTTACTATTTCCAGTATCTCTTCCGCCAGCGCGTCTATGCCGCTGCCCTTTGCCAGTGTCCTGTCCGGAGGCAGCAGCGTCGAGCGGAACAGCGGGCGGTCGCCTTCCTCGGCACCTTCCTTGCGGAAACGCTTGCTGTCCGGCAGGCTCGTCTTCAGCACCTCAAGCCCCATTCCGGCGATTACCTTCTCGTAGATGTCGTACAGGTCGGTCTTCTCGCGCCGGTCCACCATGTTCCACAGCAGGCGGATGCCCTTTATGTTCGACTTTCCCGTCGTCACCAGCGTGTCGTTCAGTATGCCCGCATATTTCAGCGAGCTTTCCATGATAAAGCGGTCGGCGGCTATGGGACAGAATATGTAGTCCATCGTCGCCACCGTCTTTATCAGTCCCATGTTGTTTACCGTACCCGTCAGGTCGAAGAATACAAAGTCGGGCGGTGTCTCCGATTCCACAAACGGCCTTGCCGCTTCCACCGCATGGTCCGGACGGCTCCCGACTATCGGGTACGCACGTTTGCCCAGGCGTTTGAACTGCTCGTAGGCAGCCCTGCGCAGGTGCGGGTTGCGTTCGATGTTCTTCAGGTCACGCTCGCGCATGTCTTTCAGGCTGAACTGGGGATAGTCGCAGTCCACGACTGCCACGTCGTATCCCTTCACATAATACAGGTAACTCGCCATCAGCACGGTGAGTGTCGTTTTGCCGGCTCCTCCCTTCTGGGTGGAGAAGGCGATGAACAGGGGTTCTTTCTTCATGCTTCCTTGTCTTTTTGTACGTTATACTTCAGTTTGTTTTCCCGGCAGGCGTCCCTGCGTCCGCACTGGCGTGTCCGCTTGGCGGCAGGGATGCCGGCCCTTGCGCACGCCGGGCTGTCTCCATGCCCGTCAGCCTGTGTGTACCATTGCCGGCGTGCCGGTTCCCCGGTCTGCCTGTCCGTGTTCCCGCCGGTATGCCTGCGTGCCGGCAGGCAGGCATACTGGCAGTGTGGCGGACAATGCGGCGTGCCGGCTGGTGGGCGTGCCGGTTTTCCTGTCCGCAAAGGAAGGGGCATTTTCCCGTATCTGTATCACTTCGGGTCTTCGTGGCAGCATTTGGCGCCGATGTGGAAGTCTGTGGCTTTTTCCGGCGGTTCCGCGGCTCTGTCCCGCACCCTAACTTTGCACCCACGACGGCAGACTGACGCCTCTGGTGTATGCCGGGCTTCCGTTTTCTCTTTTGGGCAGCTCCGGGGTACCGGTTGGCCGGTACCCTGTCCCGTGGGTGATGGCAGGTTGGCTTTCCAATCCGTCGCGGACGGATTCTTATTAGCAACCGCTAATAGCAAGGTGTCCTTTGAGTAACTCAAAGGGTTTCCGGTTACTCCCGGAAACGACCTTGCCCCATGCGGGGAGGGGCTTCCTCTCCGAAGTCGGGAAGCCTGTCTCCCGGCTGCGCCGTGTCTGCGGATGCTGCCGTCCGGCACATTTTTATACAAACCACTAAATCCTTATGTAAGATGAACAGAAATGGTAAAGGAAACGGAGCGGAAGGCTCCAAATGGGGGCGGCATCCCAAGGAAAGCCGCAAGTCGCACTGCGTGATGGTGCGTTTCGACAATGAGGAATGGCTGAAGTTCCTCTCCATGCACGAGAAGTCCGGCGTATATGCAAGGGCGGTGTTTCTCAAGGCACATTTTTTCAGGCAGCCCTTCCGGGTACTGGTCACGGACAGGACGCTGCTGGATTACTGTACGAAGCTCTCCGCTTTCCATGCGCAGTACCGCATGGTAGGCAACAACTACAACCAGGTGGTCAGGGAGCTGCGCTGTCATTTTTCGGAGAAGAAGGCGATGGCATTGCTCTACCGTCTGGAGAAGTGTACCGGGGAGCTGGCCGCCCTGACGCAGCAGGTCATGGAACTGTCTCGCGAGTTCCGGCAGAAGCTGTCGGAAAAGGAGGAAAAGTCATGATAGCGAAAATTACCGTAGGCACGTCACTGTACGGTGCGCTTGCCTACAACGGGCAGAAGGTGAACGAAGGCGAAGGCAGGCTCCTTGCCGTAAACCGGATTTTTGACGACGGCAGCGGACATGTGGACATAGCCCGTGCCGAGCAGGACTTCATGCGCTTCATGCCGGAGCAGGTGCGCACTCGGAATAAGGTCATCCATATTTCGCTCAATCCGCACCCCGACGACCGCCTGACCGACGTGGAGCTGGAACAGCTCGCACGCGAGTATCTCGACAGGCTGGGCTACGGCGACCAGCCTTACCTCGTGTTCAAGCACGAGGACATCAGCCGCCACCACCTGCACATCGTCTCCGTCAATGTGGACGGGCAGGGACGGCGGCTCAACCGCGATTTCATCCACCGCCGCAGCAGGCGCATCACCTCCGAGCTGGAAAAGAAATACGGACTGCACCCGGCAGACCGCCGGCAGCACCGTACCGACAATCCGCTCCGCCCGGTGGACACATCGCAGGGCGATGTCAGGCGGCAGGTATCGAATGTCGTCAAGGCGGTCATGGCAGGCTACAGGTTCCAGACGATGGGCGAATACCGTGCCCTTCTCTCGCTTTACAACGTCACCGTGGAGGAAGCCCACGGCATCGTGAACGGGCGCAAGTACCACGGACTGGTCTATTTTTCGCTATCGTTCAGCAACCCGTCCGCCACCGGCGATGCCGGCAACAGGACCGGCACTCCCTTCAAGGCTTCCCGCATCGGCAAGTCTGTCGGCTACGAAGCCGTACAGCGCAGGTTTGAATTTTCCAAAGGACAAATTCGGGATAAACGTCTGGCGGAGATAACCCGCAAGACCGTCGCTGCTGTGCTTGCCCGGACATACCGCCGCGAGGAGTTTGTCGCCCTGCTCAAAGCGAAAGGTGTGGATGTGGTGTTCCGCCATACCGACGAAGGGCGCATCTACGGGGCGACCTTCATTGACCACCGCACGGGCTGTGTGCTCAACGGCTCGCGCTTGGGCAGGGAGTTTTCCGCCAATGCCCTGCAGGAGCATTTCACCCTGCCGTATGCCGGCACTCCGCCCATACCGTTCACCATCGCCGTGGACGGGCAGCAGCCCGACACCCGTCCCGCCGTGGAATACGACGAGGGGTATTCCTCCGGCTTGGGCTTGCTCGGCGGCGACGCTTCGGGCGCACAGGCCGAGGAAGCCGCCTTCGAGCGCGACCTCAGGCGCAAGCGAAAAAAACGCCGCAAGGGACAGGGATTATAATTCAGTCATTCACTTGAAAACAGAAACAGATTATGTCACAACAGGAAGACGATTTGAGGGCACTGGCGAAAATCATGGATTTTCTCCGTGCCGTAACATTATTCTGGTGGTCATCCACCTCTACTGGTATTGTTACGAAGCCGTAAGGCTATGGGGCATCGGCATAGGTGTCGTGGACCGGGTACTGATGAACTTCGACCGTACCGCCGGGCTGTTCCATCACATTCTCTACACGAAGCTCTTTGCCCTTCTTCTGCTCGCGCTCTCGTGCCTCGGCACGAAGGGTGTCAAGGAGGAGAAAATCACCTGGCGCCGGATCTGGGCGGTACTTGCCGCGGGGCTGGTGCTGTTCTTCGGCAACTGGTGGGTGCTCTCCCTGCCGCTTACGGTGGAGGCGGTTGCGGGTCTCTACACCGCTTCGATGGCGGCAGGCTATGTCTGCCTGCTCATGGCGGGCACATGGATGAGCCGTCTTTTGCGTACAAACTTCATGGAAGACGTGTTCAATGTCGAGAACGAGAGCTTCATGCAGGAAACCCGCCTCATGGAGAACGGGTATTCCGTCAATCTGCCCACACGTTTCTATTATAGGAAGAAGTGGAACAATGGCTATATCAATGTGGTAAACCCCTTCCGTGCCACCATCGTACTGGGTACGCCGGGCAGCGGAAAATCCTATGCCGTGGTGAACAGCTTCATCAAACAGCAGATTGAGAAGGGCTTTGCCATGTACATCTACGACTTCAAGTTCAGCGACCTTTCCACCATCGCCTACAACCACCTGCTGAACCACATGGACGCATACAGGGTCAGGCCGAAGTTCTACGTCATCAACTTCGACGATCCGCGGCGCTCGCACCGCTGCAATCCCATCCATCCGGATTTCATGGAGGACATCACCGATGCCTACGAGAGTGCCTATACGATAATGCTCAATTTGAACAAGACCTGGGTGCAGAAGCAGGGCGACTTCTTTGTCGAGTCTCCGATTATCCTGTTCGCCGCCGTGATATGGTTCCTCCGCATCTATCAGGACGGGAAATACTGCACCTTTCCCCATGCCATCGAGCTGCTCAACCGCCGTTACGAGGACCTGTTCCCGATTCTCACCAGCTATCCCGAACTGGAGAACTACCTTTCCCCGTTCATGGACGCCTGGCAGGGCGGGGCGATGGAACAGCTTGCCGGTCAGATAGCCTCGGCAAAGATTCCGCTCTCGCGCATGATTTCCCCGCAACTCTACTGGGTCATGTCCGACAGTGAGTTCACGCTTGACATCAACAACCCCGACGAGCCGAAGATTCTCTGTGTCGGCAACAATCCCGACCGCCAGAATATCTACGGGGCGGCGTTGGGGCTGTACAACTCGCGCATCGTCAAGCTCGTCAACAGGAAGGGCAGGCTCAAGTCCTCCATCATCATCGACGAGCTGCCCACGATTTACTTCAAGGGGCTGGACAACCTGATTGCCACCGCCCGAAGCAACAAGGTTTCCACCCTGCTGGGTTTTCAGGACTTTTCCCAGCTCAAGCGTGACTACGGCGACAAGGAGGCCGCCGTAGTCATGAACACCGTCGGCAACATCTTTTCTGGTCAGGTCGTGGGCGAGACCGCCAAGACCCTTTCCGAGCGTTTCGGCAAGATTCTCCAGAGGCGGCAGAGTATCACCATCAACCGCGAGGACAAGTCCACTTCCATCAATACGCAGATGGAGAGCCTGATTCCGGCAAGCAAGATTTCCACGCTCACGCAGGGCATGTTCGTGGGAGCCGTCGCCGACAACTACGACGAGCGCATCGAACAGAAGATTTTCCATTGCGAGATTGTGGTCGATGCCGAGAAAGTGAAGCGTGAGGAACAGGCTTACCGGCCCATACCCGTCATCACCGACTTTACCGATGCCGGCGGCAACGACCGCATGAAGGAGATGATCCAGGATAACTACAACCGTATCCGTGCCGAGGTCCGGCAGATTGTCGCCGACGAGTTGCAGCGCATACAGTCCGACCCCGAACTGCAATACCTCCTCAGCGGCAGATAACCGGATATACGGTCAGATGAAAAGAGAAAATCCGTAGCACGTACAGCCTTTCCCTGTCGTGTTACGGATTTTCCTTTTTTTTCTGTTCCCGTTATAAATAAAGAACGCCCCCCAAGTATGCTGCCTTTCATTGTCTGAGAGACTTATTTTCTTTTTCTTGTATATATCACATAAGCAATCAACTTCAAACTCCCCAATAAATATTTTAGAATTGAATATTCTCCGTCATGCCAAAACTATAATGAAAGATTACAACACTTTTATTGAGTTATGATTTTTTTCATGTACTTTAGTTTCTAAATCCTTACAGTACTGCAAACCGTGATATTACTAACAATATAAATAGAAGCGGTAATTTCTGCATCTAATTTCTATGTTTTGACAAAATCATTGCAAGATCTACCGATTATTCTATTGGTATTCTGTTTTCTATTCGTAAGATATAATTCGTATCTGAAAAGAAACGATCCATACGTGCGGCTTGCCCTGTTCGAAAATATGGCTTCTCGCTATTGGCTATGTAGGCTTTCTTTATGGAAAAATTCTGTGCCTCCTTCTGTTGCTCAAAATAACCAATTGTAGATCGTAATTGCTGCTCGCCATCCTTTATCCATTGACTACCCTTGAGCTTCCTCTGTTTCAATTCCACAAATATGATTGTATCTTTATAAAACAGAAAGCCGTCACAGCGATTGTCCATATTTCCATCCGCTCTGCGCAATTCAATACAATGGTCAACTGGTACGAAATTTACTTTTATTTGAGGATAATTATCTACAGCCGCAATCCAGTCCTGCCCCTGCTTCTCAGCAATATAAGCCTTTTCAGCAGCAGGAGCCGGACGGTCGCATATACCAAATTTACGTTTACTCGATGAAGTAATATGTTCTTTAGGGAAAAAATTTATCATAACTCCTGTTGTATTTCCAATAAATTAGCAAAATCTTCGTTAGTCCTTTCCAACATATTGTTGAGAAAATTATCATCTGAAGGAAGTCCATTATATGTATCTAATATTTCTACTGTTCCTTCCACCTCATTGAATTCATAAATAGCTATTTCATCAGGCTGTATAGCTGACTTAATAGGGAAAACAGAATCTATCTTTTCCCGTATTTCGTCTGATAGCGAATGATCTTTCAATAGTAGCCCTGCTTTGATAGCGATAGTCAAACCGTTAATAAGATATGGACTATGTGTAGTAACAATCAACTTGTTGGCATCCAATGAATTGTTAAATGCTAACAGGTGTTTCATAATCATCCATTGAGACTCCGGATAAAGATTTTGCTCAGGTTCTTCTACTATATTTATGAATGCTGATTTGTTGAATCTGGCTGATACAGCTGAAAGGGCTATTCTTCGTTGTTCGTCTGTCAAGTTTGGCATATTCCATATATTAGCAACTTCTGCTTCAAACCGTTTCGCTTCATCGCTACTCATTTTTTGAGCATTATTTGCCTGACTTTTTACAGACTCTGATAAATGCAAGGAAACCAAATACAGCGGTACGATTGATTGGAACCCACTGGATGCCTCCATGAGCTTAACTTTGTAACCTTCTCCTTTTACAGATACTATATCATTTTGTTTGTTGTATTCAAGTTGTGCATTATTTATAGGAAGTTCAAGACCTCCTTTAATACGTTGCTTGGCATTGTTGTATTCCGTTAAGAAGACCAGTAAAGCATCTGGCAAGTCTTTAATCAAATTAGGTCTATTAACCATACTGATGAAATTTCTCTCAGCTGGTACATACATAATTTGTGGAAGTACATATCTGTTAAATGTATCTGTTCTTTTTTCAATGATAAATTCACCTTGTTTAGTGTAAGTAAATTTGTATGCATTTCCTTCATAGATAATCTCAGTACGTTCCTTTATAAAGTAATTTGAAATACGATGGTAGCCACAATATTTATTCTTAAACTTGGTGGTAGTAAATTCTTTTTCTTTGAAATCACCTCGTGTTAAAACCTTCTCCATCCATGTAAAGGTGGAAATTAATTTGGCAACTGTACTTTTACCGCTACCTTGATTGCCGGTAAATACAGTTACTTTTTTTATATCTATCCATTCGTCCTTTACGGACTTTGGCTCTTTTATCGGACCGAAATTTTTAATTTTTATTCTACTCATATATTTATTGTATATTCAAGTTTCGCAAGTACTCAAATAATGTAATAAAAAAGGCTAAAGAGTTTGATAATTCGATGATTATCACTATATTAATGTCGCCAAACAAACGATATAGCACCCTTTAGCCATGAACAAAAATAGATATATTATCGGTGAACTCCAAGAGTTTTTTGCAAAGAATGACTCTAGCAAGGCAATAAACAGCATATCAACCATTATGAACAGCATAAGGATACAAAGCAAAGTC
>NZ_KB894643.1:26772-533085 GCF_000374585.1 Phocaeicola barnesiae DSM 18169 = JCM 13652 | reverse complement strand
TTACTAATTGCCCGTCGACTTTCCCCGTATCACGGAGGATGGGTGGCATATACGTCCGGCGCTTGCAGGACAGGCAGAAAGGTATCTGTTGCTTGAGAATCATGTTACAGGGATATATGAAAGGTATTCAGGTGACTATAGCACGAAGGTTCCACCTCTTCCCATTCCGAACAGAGAAGTTAAGCTTCGTCACGCCGATGGTACTGCGCAAGTGGGAGAGTAGGTAGTCGCCGTCTTGAGGCCCCGGATTCCGCAAGGAGGTCCGGGGCTTTTTTTGTGTATTCTCTTTCTTTTTGTTATTCAGTGAATGTTCGTATAGGTATATTTCTTATTTTTGCCAGACAAAATTCAGTTTGATATGGATACTATTTTACCCTTTGCACTCTTGTGCTTTACTTCATTTTTTACGTTGACGAATCCGTTGGGTACAATGCCCGTATTCCTGACCATGACAAATGGCCTGAGTGATGACGACCGGAAGAACATTGTCAAACGTGCTACAGTCATTTCATTCATCATTTTGATGGCATTCACTTTTTGTGGTCAGTTCCTTTTCAAATTCTTTGGAATTTCTACCAATGGTTTCCGCATTGCTGCCGGTATCATTATTCTGAAGATTGGTTATGACATGCTGCAGGCACGGTATACCAATACCAAACTGAAGGATGAGGAAATAAAAACTTATGCCAATGATATTTCCATTACTCCGCTTTCCATTCCGATGTTGTGCGGTCCTGGAGCCATTGCCAATGGTATTATTCTGATGGATGATGCGGATAATTGGACATTAAAACTGACGATGGTGATTGTAATAGCAGTAGTTTATTTGCTTACTTACATTATCTTGCGTTTATCAACCCGATTAGTTAGGATTATTGGGGAAACGGGTAATAACGTGATGATGCGTCTGATGGGCCTTATTCTAATGGTTATTGCTGTAGAATGTTTTGTTGGAGGTGTTAAACCTATCTTGACAGACATCATTGAGAATGCACAGATACATTTGTTATAAACGATTCGTGTATAATTATGTATAGCCTTTCCGGTTTGTTGGTTTTGCGACGGCTGGAAAGGTTTTTTGTTGTAATAATACTTGAATTTATAATAAAATATTATAATCAAATTGAATAAAAATTGATTTATGCTTGTTTTTGTCAATAAAATTTCATTTCTTTGGGCATAAGGGTATTTTCTTTTCACCCTTCTCGGAATCAATCCTATTATTAACCTTAACTGATAGTGGTTATGAAAATTCTGTTTGTTGGTTTGGGAAGAGCGGGAAAGCTATTCTCTACCGAACATCTGTTCAGGGAGAAATTGCATGAATCATCCTTGGATGATGTAGAAGTTGCAACAGCGGATATGGCTGATTTGGGTTCGCCGGGCGGACGTCGTCTGGAAAATAATTTGAAGGAGATTGTCTCACGTGGGGTGGACATCATTGTGGTGATGGAAAAATGGCAGAAAGAGTTATTGACACGTTTCATCGAGTATGCTTCCTGGAATAAGATTCATTTGTTCGGTGATATCTGTAAGCGTAACAAGGATGAACAGGTGCCTTCGTGCGATGTTGATATCGCTTATCGAAGTGACCACGAGAAGATGAATGACGGCTGTGGAAATCTGATTGAACAGCTCCGCACTTTCATCAGGGAACGTCAGTTGCCAGCTAAGTTGTCTTCGGTTTAAACGGAACAGATGTACGGTATGTATCTTATGATGGCATCTCCTAGGATGGCATGTCGTCCTGTGTTGGCTTGTGAAGAGGAAATTTATACTGATTCGATGAGGACAGATTTATTCACTATCGGTGATGAACCTGTCCTCATTGGTTTATAGTGTCACTGGTACCTGTTATTGGGGTAAGGGGATTTCAGTGGGAATCCGATGGGACAGGTATCATGGACCTGATGGGCAGACGTAAGAAATATTCAGGAAAAATCTCATCTTTCACAATCTTTTTATGACTTGATTTGTTGTATATATAAAGGGAATGAATTACAGCTTATTGTAAATGAAAAAATGAGAATGAGATTAAAATAGAACTGTCACGATGTTATTTTTAGGAAGATGGGAGGATATTTGAATGTTTGTAGCAGGCGTACTATGCTAAGCTTGCTGTTTGTCGGGGCTTCGTTGCTATCTGTAGTCGCACAGAACCTGGCCGTCAAGACAAACGCTTTGTAGTGGATGACTGGAACCCCGAATATCGGGATAGAGATACCGGTCATAGAAAACCAGACCTTCCAACTCTTTTATGGAATTAATCCCTGGAAATCGGATGTGAAGAGTACAACTCATTGGTGTCTGCAACCGGAATTCCGATATTGGTTGCGCCAACGGTGGAAAGGTTGGTTTGTAGGTATACATGCCATGGGGGGTGAGTTTAATGTGGAAAACAAGAGACTACCTTTGGGTATCTGGAAAGGCTTAAGGGATAATCGTTATAGAGGCTGGTATGTGGGAGGTGGAATTTCAGCAGGTTACCAATGGAAATTATCACGGCATTGGAATCTGGAAGCGGCTATAGGATTTGGATACAATTACGTGGAATATGACCAGTACAAATGCTTGAAATGCGGAGAACTGGAACGTTCTTCTTCCTTAAACTAT
Organism: Phocaeicola barnesiae DSM 18169 = JCM 13652; assembly: GCF_000374585.1. Lineage (GTDB taxonomy): Bacteria > Bacteroidota > Bacteroidia > Bacteroidales > Bacteroidaceae > Phocaeicola > Phocaeicola barnesiae. The sequence continues at coordinate 530,472 of NZ_KB894643.1, read as the reverse complement.
GTAGGTCCAACAAAACTGGCTTTGAATATACAATATCTGTTTTAAGGTATACTAAACTATTTTCAGAAGTGCTGTCAACTGATGGACAGCGATGCTATTACCGATATGTGGAAACAGATTCGGTCAATGAATCAGAACTATAGACTTAAACTAAATAATCCAATACAATTTTTTAATTAACAATGAAGACAAATAAATGGTGTTCCATCTTACTGATGGGATTGATGCTTGGTGCATGTTCTAAAGACGTAATTGAACCGGATAATGGAGAACATACGGATTGGGAAACGAATAAGGTTGGGTATATAAATCTTTCTGTCAATTTACCTTCGCAGGTAGCCAGCCGTTCGGAAGCTTTTGATGACGGTGATGTCAGCGAATGGGCTGTGAAAGATGCTACATTGCTCTTGTTTGCGGCCGGTAACAGTAACGAGACAGAAGCCGATGCTACGTTTATAGGTGCTTATGAATTGGCTTTAAACATGAATGTACAGACACCGGCAGCAGATGCGTTGTCTTCTACGGCGCAGATTATCCAGAAGATTAATAAACTGGATACTGAGAACAATGATGTTTATGCATTGGTGGTTCTGAATAGAAACGGTCAGTTTACATTGAACGGTAACGATGTGATGTTTGGACAAGAGGCTTTCAGTGGAACTTTTAAGGATTTTTCGCTGAAACTGGTCGATAATCAGGTGACCGCTAATGGATTTCTGATGACGAACGCTCCTTTGTTTGCCACGAACGGTTCTGTACCGAGCGGAACTGTACAGACTTTGACAAAGATTGATGCTTCTTCCATTTATCCGACGAAGGAAGATGCAGCCATCCATTCATCGGCACAGGTATTTGTGGAAAAGGCTGTTGCCAAGGTTACGATGAACGGTCAGGTATCAGGAACCCTGTCGGATACGAATCATCCGCTTCCGTATACACTTAGCGGATGGATGCTCGACAATACGAATAAGCGTGCATATTTAGTACGTCAGGTAGATAATACTTGGTGGGGATATACAAACAGTTCCGATTACCGTTTCTTAGGTGCACAACCGGTAAACACTGGCTTATACCGTACTTATTGGGCAACTGACCCGAATTATTCTACGTATGTAGCCGGCTCATCGGATACGGGGTTAAGTACTGTAGAAGGTACTACACCTGCTTTATCCAATGGTATGAGTACTTCGAATTACTGTTTGGAAAATACATTCAATACCGCTAACCAGACCCTCCAGTCTACTACCCGTGCGGTCGTAAAGGCTGTATTTAATGGAGGACAGGATTTTTACCTGTTGAATGATGATAAGACGGTGTTGTATGAACAAGGATTAAGTGCTACACATTCGTTGGAGAATCTTGTAGCCCGTGCTTTGGTTTCGGAGCCTACCTTGAACGCCAAAATCAAACAGAGCCTGAATGTCGGTAAGACCTTCGGTGAAGGAGATGTTGCCAGTCTGACCCTGTCTGCTCCAGATATGAATGGGGTGAGCCAAGTGACAGGTATTACGTTGTCTTCATCGGATAGCGGTAAATACAATACAGCATTGACATTTACTTCCGGTGATTTGGAAAAACTGAATACGCAATTGGGTACGCTCTACAAATATACGAATGGAGCCGCTTATTATGCCATCAAAATCAGACATTTCACTGATACTCAGACACCGAATCCCTCGACTGGATATACCGAAAATGAACATCTGGGCCGCTACGGTATCTTGCGGAACAACTGGTATCAGTTGACCGTCAATTCGGTGAAACTTATCGGTGCTCCTGTTGTACCGTTGGTATCTGGTAATACAAACTGGGATGATACTGACGAACAGTACATTTCTGTTGGTATCAAAGTCATGTCTTGGGCTGTACGTACACAGTCGATTGATTTGCAATATAAATAAATAAGTTGGCATTCCACGGGTGAGAGGAATCTCCGGTACGCATCTGTAGCGGAAATTCCTCTTCGCCTTTGTATACCAAAGGGTCGGGAACGATTACTCGATATCACTACTAAAGGAACAATATATGATGAAACTAACTTTTAAAGCTATAATACAGCTATGTGGAATGCTGCTGACCGGTATTTGGATGACTTCGTGTTCCTTGATGGATACGGATTGGGAGGATTGTCCCAGTGGATTGTATCTTTCATTCAAGTATGACTACAATTTGGAACAGACTGATTTCTTCCATGCGCAGGTAGGATCTGTCACCGTCTACGTCTTCGATGAAAACAACCGGTTGGTGCTTCAGCAAGAAGAATCGAATACACCGGGGCATGAACCGCTCAAGTTACCGCAATATGCGATGCATCTTGAACTGAAACCGGGGGCGTATAAGTTGGTCGTTTTGGCAGGTCAGCGTTCTTACGATGAAATGTTGTCTGGCCAGCAGGCGAAATTTATCCGGAGTGAAATGAACATCGGTGATCCTATGCAGAATCTGGAAGTCCAACTGAATAGTCAGGCTACTTCCGAAGGTCTTCAGGTTCCTAACGCAGGTTTGCCGCTGGATACCTTGTGGCATGGCATTGAGTTGAATGATATACAGGTATACAGTACACATGCCACTTACGATACGATTTCGTTGATACGCAATACGAAACATTTGAATGTGACATTGCGGCAGTTGGACGAGACCGTACCTATAGATATTGCTGATTATGACATGAAGATTCAAGATAGGAATACCCATTTACTATGGGACAATACGTGGAATGAGCAGGAAACCGTTGCCTATGTGCCTTACCAGACTTGGAATTCGGACGATAGGCCGTCCGTGGATACCCGTTCTTCCGAAGCGGCAGGTGAAGGATTGATGGCACATGCTGATTTTATGACCTCCCGTATTTGTTATCATCAGCATGGAGGGGATGATGCTGTTTTCTCGGTCAGGGACAAGGCTACCGGTAAGGAGCAGGTTCAGATTAATTTACCTGATATGCTGACTCGTTTGAGTACCCATGTCTTGTCATCTAGGTATTCTCCGCAGGAATTTTTGGACCGCTGCTCTGATTATCACCTGACTTTTTTTCTGAACGGTTCCACTTGGGAATATGTTGAAGTTACGGTCGGTGCTTTAAGCTGGAGTGTTCGAATTCAGCAGATTGATTTGTAATGAAGATTGGGATAAGCCTCATGGAGTGGACATTCCCAGTTACCCGCAACAACTTTAAATTGACATCTTTTGAAGGTAGGAATGCATTTCGGATGCTGGGAAACAAAATTCGGATGGTTTCTTCATTTTAAGAACTTCTTCTTTATCTTTGTAGTCATCAAAAACTCCATCAATATGGCAAAAGAAAAGACGATATATATCTGCACCAATTGCGGACAGGAATCCCCGAAATGGTCAGGGAAATGTCCTTCGTGCGGACAATGGAATACCTTCGTAGAAGAAGTGGTACGCAAAGAAGCTCCGATGGCCAAACATGTGGCACACGGCATCGAGTCTGTCCGTTCGAAACCGCAATACCTGAAAGAAATCGTTTCGTCGGACGAGCAGCGGATGAATATGCAGGACGATGAACTGAACCGCGTTTTGGGAGGCGGACTTGTACAAGGTTCTTTGACACTGATAGGAGGTGAACCGGGAATCGGAAAATCGACCCTTATTTTACAGACGGTTCTCCGGTTGACCGATAAGAAAGTTTTGTATATCTCGGGGGAGGAAAGTGCCCGGCAGCTGAAGCTACGTGCCGACCGTATCCCCCATCCGGAAGAAAGTAACGTGCTGATTGCGTGCGAGACTTCGCTCGAACAGATTTTCACGAATATCAAGAATACGGTTCCGGACCTGGTCATCATCGACTCCATCCAGACCATCTCTACCGAGAACATCGATTCGTCTCCGGGCAGCATCGTGCAGGTGCGCGAATGTTCGGCAGCTATCCTGAAATTTGCCAAAGAAACGGGTACCCCCGTCATTCTTATCGGACACATCAATAAGGAAGGAAGCATTGCCGGGCCGAAAGTGCTGGAACACATCGTCGATACCGTCCTTCAGTTTGAAGGCGACCAGCATTACATGTACCGTATTCTGCGTAGCATCAAGAACCGTTTCGGAAGCACGGCCGAACTGGGAATTTACGAAATGCGGCAAGACGGACTCCGCCAGGTAAGTAACCCTTCCGAGCTGTTGCTCACCCAAGACCATGAAGGTATGAGCGGTATTGCCATTGCCGGAGCCGTAGAAGGTATCCGTCCGTTCCTGATAGAAGTACAGGCACTGGTCAGCACAGCTGCCTATGGTATGCCGCAACGCTCGGCCACCGGTTTCGACCTGCGACGCATGAACATGCTGCTGGCCGTCCTTGAGAAGCGCGTCGGATTCAAGCTGGCTCAGAAAGATGTTTTCCTGAACATTGCCGGAGGACTGAAGGTGAACGACCCGGCCATCGACCTGGCTGTCATCAGTGCCATCTTGTCCAGCAACATGGATACGGAAATAGAAACCGGTGTCTGCATGGCGGGAGAAGTGGGTCTGAGTGGCGAGATACGTCCCGTCAACCGCATCGAACAACGCATCAGCGAGGCCGAGAAACTGGGATTTACCCGGATGCTGATTCCCAAGCACAATCTGCAGGGGCTCGACCGGAAGAAAATCCGGATTGAACTGGTTCCGGTCCGGAAAGTAGAAGAAGCCTTCCGCCAGTTGTTCGGCTGAAAGAAATTCACTAACTTTGTCCCCCGAAATTCCATAATTTATGATTCACGAATACCAACTCCGGATTCTGCCCGAACAGGCAGCCAGCGAACAGGCGCTCAAGCGCTACATCAGTCAAGAAAAAGGACTCGACATCCGTACTATCTATGCCATCCGTGTATTGAAACGGAGCATCGATGCCCGTCAACGGACCATTTTTGTCAATGTCAAGCTTCAAGTCTTCGTCAACGAACTTCCGACAGAAGACAGATATGTCAAGACCGACTATCCGAATGTAGAAGGAAAGCCGGCCGTGATTGTCGTTGGAGCAGGTCCAGGAGGATTGTTCGCCGCCCTACGACTCATTGAGTTGGGATTACGCCCCATTGTCATCGAACGGGGAAAGAACGTGCGTGAGCGAAAGGAAGACTTGGCCCGCATCAGCCGCGAACACAAAGTAGATTCGGAATCGAATTATAGTTTCGGCGAAGGAGGTGCAGGAGCTTATTCCGACGGAAAACTTTATACCCGTAGCAAGAAACGGGGTAACGTAGACAAGATTCTGAATGTATTTTGTCAGCACGGGGCCAGTACCTCAATCCTGATAGACGCACACCCGCATATCGGTACCGACAAACTTCCTAAAGTCATCGAGAACATGCGGAATACCATTCTGCAATGTGGAGGCGAGGTGCGTTTCAAGACCCGCATGGACGCGTTGATTATCGAGAAGAACAAGGTAATCGGTATCGAGACCAATACCGGCGAGACATTCCATGGACCGGTTATCCTGGCTACTGGACATTCAGCCCGCGATGTATACCGCTGGTTGTTTGCCAACGGAGTGCAACTGGAATCCAAAGGACTGGCCGTAGGTGTCCGTCTGGAACATTCGTCTCACCTGATTGACCAGATTCAATACCACAATAAGAACGGCCGGGGTAAATACCTGCCTGCCGCCGAGTATAGCTTCGTACAGCAGGTAGAAGGTCGTGGCGTATATAGCTTCTGTATGTGTCCCGGCGGATTCGTTGTTCCGGCAGCCAGCGGCCCGCATCAGTTGGTTGTAAACGGCATGAGTCCCAGCAACCGGGGTACCAAATGGAGTAATTCGGGCATGGTTGTCGAAATCCGCCCGGAAGATTTATTGAATCCCGACCTGCAATTACAGGCGTGCGAAGTATTTCCCGATTCGGCCGAAGCGGCTACCGAGGAACTGATTCGCCGTACCGCCTGCACCGGTGAAAACGAAATCCATACCTTGGCCATGATGCAATTCCAGGAACGGCTGGAACAAATCTGTTGGCAACAGGGAAACATGCGGCAGACGGCTCCGGCCCAACGGATGGTGGATTTCACCCGCAAGAAACTGAGTTACGACCTTCCCGACTCGTCTTATAGCCCGGGACTGGTTTCATCGCCCTTGCATTTCTGGTTACCGAAGTTCATCAGCGAACGTCTCAGTAAAGGTTTTCAACTCTTCGGGAAAAGTTCACACGGTTTCCTGACCAACGATGCCGTTATGATTGCCACGGAAACCCGTACCTCTTCACCGGTACGCATTGTGCGTGACAACGAAACCTTGCAACATGTTACGGTAGAGGGCCTGTTCCCTTGCGGTGAAGGAGCCGGTTATGCCGGAGGAATTGTTTCGGCCGGTATCGACGGAGAACGTTGTGCCGATGCGGTTGCCGGCTATTTGAACAAAAACTAGCCGAAATTTGTTATATACTTCTCAAACCATTGATGTATATGATGTCCGAGATAGCGATTCTAGAAAACAATACCCTGACCGCTTTGGGGTTGCGTCTGATTCTGGAAGAACTGCTTCCAGCAACCGTGATACGCGTATTTTCATCTTTCGAAGCCTTGATAGATGATACACCGGACATGTATGCCCATTATTTCGTTTCGACACAAATCTATTTCGAACATAGCAATTTCTTCCTGCAACGTCGTCCGAAAACCATTGTACTGGCCGCCGGTGAACAACCTTCCTTGAGCGGCGTTCCGACGCTGAATTTCTGCCTGCCGCAAGAAAAACTGGTGAAGTCCATCATGCAGCTACGGAACTACGGACACGAGATGACCCATCATCCGGTGACGACTTCCCCCATGCCCCAGCAGGAGCATGATTTGTCTCCCCGTGAGATAGAAGTCCTGATTCTCATTACCAAAGGATTCATCAACAAGGAAATAGCGGACAAGCTCAATATCAGCCTGACTACCGTTATTTCTCACCGTAAAAACATTACGGAAAAACTAGGTATCAAATCGGTATCGGGGCTTGCCATCTACGCCGTCATGCACGGCTATGTAGAGGCCGACCGGATTTAGGAGTGCTGTAGGTTTCCCCTTGTGTGAAGGCTATGCTTCGACACCCCGGAGAAGACCGGTTTTCCCAACCGCGGGACGCTTTCCCGCCATTTCCTTGCAGATGTCAATAAAAATGCCGAATATTGCAAACCCGTTTAGATACTGATGCTGAATCGGGATATTGTAATTATCACCTGTTCAAAGACAAAAATAGGATGCCTGCAACTATCACCCCTTTTTCCCGACCGCTTTACCTGATGGCGAAACCGGTGGGAGCCCTTTGCAACCTGGCTTGCAAATATTGTTATTATCTGGAGAAGAGTAATCTGTATCAGGAGAACCCGAAACACATCATGAGCGATGCTCTGCTCGAGAAATTCATCAAAGAATACATCGAATCACAAACCATGCCGCAGGTACTCTTTACGTGGCACGGAGGTGAAACGCTGATGCGTCCCTTGTCCTTCTATCAACGGGTAATGGAATTGCAACGTAAGTATGCCCATGGGCGCACCATCGATAACTGCATCCAGACTAACGGTACTTTATTGACCGATGATTGGTGCCGATTCTTTCATGACAACCATTGGCTGGTCGGCATTTCCATCGACGGCCCTCAGGAGTTTCACGATGAATACCGAAAGAACAAACAGGGCAAACCTTCGTTTGTCAAAGTGATGCAAGGTATCAATCTGTTGAAAAAACATCGGGTAGAGTGGAATGCCATGGCGGTAGTCAATGATTTCAATGCCGATTATCCGTTGGATTTTTATCATTTCTTCAAGCAACTGGATTGTAGATACATCCAGTTCACTCCGATTGTAGAGCGTTTGCATCAGCATTCCGACGGGCGGCACCTGGCTTCTGTCGACGAGCGGAACAGTTCCGAGCCCTTGGCCGACTTTTCCGTCACTCCTCAGCAATGGGGGAATTTCTTGTGCACCATCTTCGATGAGTGGGTAAGAAACGATGTCGGAGAATTCTATATCCAGTTGTTCGACGCTACATTGGCCAACTGGGTAGGCGAACAACCGGGTATCTGTACCCTTGCCAAGACCTGTGGGCATGCGGGGGTAATCGAATTCAACGGCGATGTTTATTCTTGCGACCATTTTGTCTTTCCACAATACAAGTTGGGCAATATCTACTCCAACACCCTGATAGAAATGATGTATAGCGACCGGCAATTGCAATTCGGTCAGGATAAACAAGACAAATTGCCCCGTCAATGCAAGGAATGTACCTATCGTTTTGCCTGCAACGGCGAATGTCCCAAGAATCGTTTCTGTACGACACCCGATGGAGAGCCTGGCCTCAATTATCTGTGTCAGGGTTACTACCAGTTCTTTGACCATGTGGCTCCTTACATGGATTTCATGAAACGGGAATTCCTGGCCCAGCGACCGCCTGCCAATGTCATGGAAGCCATTCGTAAAGGAACTATCTGATAATCAATCTTTATAAGTCACCAAAGTACGGTATGTAATCATCGTTTCTTCTCGAAAGGTGGAAAGGGTTATTGCATACCGTTTTTTTAATTCCACAAGAATCCTCATAAATTAGGATTGTACGTTTTTCTGCTTTGCCTTTTCTTTGCACCCGAATTACTTAAACACATTCTTGAAAGAAAAAATGATGAAAAGACGTACAGTATTGACTCCGCTGGTAGCCGTTGCCGCAACCGTCGCAGCTGCTTCTCCGGCTGATACAGAACATGTGATTCCGAAAGATACAACCAAAGTCATTGACATCGAAGAGGTAGTGGTCATCGCTACTCCGAAAGAGAACAACCGTTTGCGCCAACAGGCCGTATCGGCTACCTCTTTTTCGCAGAACGACCTGAGAAAGAACTCGGTCACTTCGGTCAAATCGCTTTCCGGACTGGTACCCAACCTGTTCATTCCGGATTATGGTTCCAAACTGACTACTTCCATGTATGTGCGGGGTATCGGTTCGCGCATCAATACCCCGGCAGTCGGGCTGTACGTCGATAACATTCCGTTTATCGATAAGTCTGCCTTCGATTTCAACTACTCGGACATCGAACGGATAGACGTGATGCGTGGGCCTCAAGGGACACTCTACGGACGTAATACCATGGGAGGTCTCATCCGTATCTTTACCAAATCCCCCTTCAGCTACCAAGGTACGGACTTGCGTCTGGGAGCGGCTACCTACAATAACTACAAGGCTTCCGTCACGCATTATCACCGCATCTCTTCCCAGTTTGCCTTTTCTGCCGGAGCTTTCTATGAGCACAAGGGCGGATTCTTCAAGAACCAGTTCAATGGCAAAAGAATCGATGTGGACGATGAATTCGGCGGACGTATCCGGGCTATCTACCTGCCTACCGAAAACAGTAAACTGGACTTTACGCTCAATTATGAATATACCAACCAGGGCGGATACCCGTATACTTATGTAGGCCGTACCGATGGAAAGACGGAAGACCGTGCCGATTACCTGGGTAAAATCGATTATAACAACGAATGCGGTTACAAGCGTAACCTGCTGAATGCCGGCTTGAACTTCGAGCACCAGGCAGACAATTTCATCCTGAGCAGCGTCACCGGATTCCAGTACCTGTATGACCAGATGGATTTGGATCAGGATTTCACTTCGCAGGACCTTTACACCATGATGCAGAAGCAGAATGCCAAAACCATCAGCGAGGAGCTGGTTCTGAAGTCGAAACCGGGTAAGCGTTGGCAATGGACAACGGGAGTAAGCGGATTCTATCAGGCGCTCCACACCAAAGGGCCGGTTACTTTCCGTAAAGACGGTATTGCCTGGTTGAATTCTACCATCAATACTTACGGTAACCAATACATGCCCACCATCTCTCAGGGAGCCATGAACATGACCATGACCTTCAGTGACGAGATTCAGGGAGACGAACTCTACATAGGCGGCGATTTCGATACTCCGATTCTGAACGGAGCCATCTTCCACCAGTCTACGTTCAATGACCTGTTCGGTCTGGAAGGGTTATCGTTCACCGCCGGTCTGCGTCTGGATTACGAGAAATTGAAGCTGAAATACAATACCGGATATGATTTTGTCCATACCTACGGATTGAGCGGTGTCTTGACTCCGATGAACATCACCGTCGATATGGTTCCGAAAGCCGATTACCAGGCCAGCAAGGAATATACCGGCGAAATCAGCCATGACTACCTGCAATTGCTTCCGAAGTTCTCCCTGCAATATAACTTCGATACCCAGAACAACATCTATGCTACCGTATCCAAAGGATACCGCTCGGGAGGATATAACATCCAGATGTTCTCGGATGTCCTGCAAAAGGATATGCAGACCAGTATCATGAAGGATGTGGCCAACGCGACTATCCCGGTTGTCAACAATGTTCCGATGATTCCGCAGGATACCAAAGACAAGATTGTAGGAATCCTCCAACAGATGTCGACCGAAACCGCTACCGATGTAAAGGCCACTACGCTTTACAAGCCGGAATATTCCTGGAACTACGAAATCGGTTCTCACCTGACCTTGTTCGATAACCGCTTGCAACTGGATGTGGCGGCCTTCTACATGGACACCCACAACCAGCAGATTTCACGTTTCGTAAACAGCGGATTGGGACGCATCACGGTCAATGCCGGAAAAAGCCGGAGCCTCGGTGCCGAAGCTGCTTTCCGTACCCAGATAACCGATGCGTTCAGCCTGAACGGAAACTATGGTTATACGTATGCCACCTTTACGGATTATGTCTTGAGCGATGCGGAGAACTACAACGGGAATTATGTACCGTTTGTCCCGAAACATACCTTCACGGTAGGCGGACAATACATCTTTGCCTTGAAATCAGAAGCCTTCCTCGATAACATCACGGTAAATGCCAACTACAAGGCGGCCGGACGAATCTATTGGACGGAAAAGAACGATGCCAGCCAGGCTCTATACGGTACGCTGAACGGCCGCATCGACTTCAACAAGGGAAACGGTCAGGTAGCGCTCTGGATAAACAATGCATTGGATAAGAAGTATGAAGCCTTCTACTTCCAGACCATGAACCGCGGCTTCGCACAATACGGCCGTCCGCTTCAAATCGGTATCGACCTTCGTTGCCGGTTCTGATAGCTGCATTCTCGCATTCATTTCATACGGACTCCATTTCTGCCATCCTTGACGGGTGACGGAAATGGAGTTTTTTGATGGCCTTTGGAACGATACAAGGTGGCTATGCAAAAACGAACGGACGTTTCATTCAAAACGAACGGATAAACGGACAAAAACAAACGGATGTTTTACTTCAAACGAACGGACGAATTAATCCGGATATACGTACGTTTGATTCGATAGAAACGCACGTTTCCTCCATTCACCCCGCATCATCTTATCACAAAGGAATAAGGGAGTGAAATCCTTGCGGACTCCACTCCCTCATCCTAAATTTATAACTACGATTTATCTTGATTTCATTCTAACGACAATCCTCCATCGGTCGGCCAATACGGATTCTGATACAGGCCACTGGCCAACTGCAGCTCTTCTACACCGATAGGAGACAGGTAGAAGGCTTTCCGCCACGTATAACCGTCATACAATTGATTGTTCGTCTTGTAAATGGCGTAGGGCAACAGATACTTGCCTTGGCTCTTCTGAGAAACATTGGAGGTGATGGTACCGTCGGCCACAATCTCTTCACCGCTCTCCGTATAGTTCTTGTAAGCCTCATCCCACAAGTTGATACCCTTAGGAACGAAAGGTTTGGTGAACACTCTGTCCCAGGATCTCCAGCGAATCAGGTCGTCCCAACGCATACCTTCGCCGAGGAATTCACACCGGCGTTCCCGGCGGATGTTATACAACGTAGCATCGACCATGTTGCTGCCAGACCAGACACCCAAGTCATCCAACGCTGCTTCTTTACTCATGTCTGTAGCATGGATGGTCTTGTTGAAATCCGCATCCACTCCGGCACGTGTACGTAAAGCTCTCCAATAGCCTTGGGCTTTGTTGTCCAATGACCTGTTCTTTTCATAACATGCCTCCATATAGTTCAGATACGCTTCGGCTGCACGGAATATCGGACAAGCATTGGTTCCGAGCAATTCATCGCTCGATTTCTGCGCATAATCATACGTATAATGCTTCCGTTGGCGATAACCGGTAATGTCACGGTTCTGCTGCTCCGCATTCGTCACCAAAGGTTTCCCGAACAGAACGACATTACCTGTTTGGGCAACTTCCGCCTGAGCCGGATCCGACTTGAGTACATCGCTTTCTCCCCAGACAAACAATCGCAAGCGTTCGTCACGGTCCGTCTTCTCGTCATCGATGCTGACATCTCCCTTATAAAGGGGAGAGGCATAAATGGGAAGCCCGTCCTTACACAAGAAAGCAGTGATGAAACTATGCATCAAACCACTGTCGTCGCCTACCTGCAGACGGTTGGGCGCATCGTGCGTAATGCTCAGAGACTTGTTGTACTGTTTCCACAACAGGACTTCAGGAACATTTGCCAACGATGGCTGGCTGAACATTTCGAAATAAGGATTCCAACCATAAATCTGACCGTATTCCGGATTCATGACGTGGTTGTTATCGGTCAGAGAAATCTTGTCGGCTACAGCACTGGCTGCACTCATCGCCTCACCCAGGAAGAAATCAATTTCTGCATGGATGTCGAATGTCTTTCCTTGGTTGTAGGACATGTTCTTTCCCGGCCAATTCTCATCACCCGGTACACGTCCCGTACCTTGATGGTATTTTTCGAACGTACCTTCATACAGAGCCACCCGCGACTTGAAGAGCTGAGCCGCCTGTTTGTTGATACGCTGATTGTTGGCATAACCGGTTTCCTGGAGCAATGAAATTGCCTTGTCGAGGTCTTCCAGGATAAAACGGGCTACTTCGTTTCGGGGAGAGCGTATGGACTGTTCCTGCAACACCGCATCGTCATCGGGAAGTACTTCCGTGATAATCGGCAGGTCACCGAAAGTAGCCAAGGCATTGAAATAGGCCATGGCACGGAAGAAATAGGCCTCGCCCAAGTACTGGTTGATGGTTTCCGTCGTTCCTTGGATGGAACCCTCCGCAATCTTCGGTTCAACGGTATTGATCAGATAGTTCCAGGTACGGATAACACTGTATGTACTTTTCAGGTTCTGGTTGCTGGGTACCTGCCAGGTATTGGCAAAATAGGACAATGAACCTGCTCCCTGCACAAAGTTATCGGTATTGTTATCGTTGATACCCAAACCTTCGTTCCAAGCCTGCTGGTGGTACAAGGGGACACCTCGGGAATTCACCAAAGAAGAGTTGTAGTAATTGATGACATAGGCACCAATCTGATCGGCCACCGTAAAATAAGAGTTCGGAGTCACGCTGGTAATCGGTTCACGATCCAGGAAATCGTTGCACGAAGTCATTCCTGCTCCACCCAAACCGACCAACGAGTAGAGGCACAATTGCTTTATATTGATTTTCATTGTTTTACACTATTAGAAGTTTACATTCAAGCCCACAGAGATTGTTCTTTGTAACGGATAGAGTTTTCCGGCACCCCAGTCACCGCCCAGCGTTTCCGGATCGAAGATTTTACTGATTCCGGTAAATGTCATCAGGTTATCACCCGATACATAGACACGGACAGATTCCATACCGGCTTTAGTCACCCATGCTTTCGGAAGCGTATAACCTACCTGGACATTCTTGACACGCATGTAGGCAGCGTTCTGCAGATAATCCGTCTGTACCTGCTGGTTCATGGTAGAACTGAAGTTAGGCCTCGGGTAGTAGGCATCCGGATTGTCCGGTCTCCAATAGTCCAGGTGTTCCGTAAAGCAGGTAGATTGCCACATTCCACCGCTGGCTCCCCAGAAGTACGGGCCGCTTAACCAGAAGTCGCGTTTCAATACACCTTGCAGGAAGACCGAGAAATCCAGCCCCTTCCACGATCCATCCAGGGTAATACCGAACTTATAGCGCGGTGTGTTGTTACCGATAATCGTGATATCACCGTGGTCTTCGAGTGTATTCGAACCGTTATTCACCACTCCGTCACCGTTCAAATCGGCATACATGACATCACCGGCCGACCATCCGGAGCCCCAGTTCGGCTTGTTGTTTGCCAGGTGGGCATCCATCTCTTCCTGTGTCTGAGCAAGTCCTACGGTCGTATATCCCCAGATTTCGCCCAGCATACGCCCATCGTAATAAGCACTCAGGTTACCGGTCGGATTGTAATAGCGGGTTATTTTCTCCTGGTTATCATCCAAGGTCAGACGGACTCCATATCCAAATTCGTTGATACGGTCTCTCCAGGCCAGTTCCAGTTCCCATCCGTAAGACTTCAAGTCGGCATTGTTCAGTTTCGGAGGAGTAGCGCCCAAGATACCCGGTAGATTCGGAGCGTCTGCCACCATGTTTTTCGTCAGGCGGTTGTAATAGCTGAATGATCCGGTAAGCCGGTTATTGAACATACCGAAGTCGAAACCAAGGTCCCAGCTCTCGATCGTTTCCCAGGTAAGCAGGCTACTTACGATTCCCGGAAGTCCTGCCGTATTCTGCTTGTTTCCATTCAGCAACCAGCTGGAATTGTTCACTCCTGTAGGCATGGACTGGTAGAACGGATAATAGGCATCGGTATTGTTGTTACCGAGCTGACCCCACGAAGCTCTCAGCTTCAATGTTCCGATTGTACGGCTCAATGGCTGGAAGAATTGCTCACGGGCGATGTTCCAACCGGCGGAGAAGGACGGGAAAAGCGCCCAGCGTTTGTCCCCTACAAATCGGGATGAGCCGTCGTAGCGGAGATTGGCTTCCAGCAGGTAGCGCTCGTTGTAGTTATAGTTCAGACGTCCGAAGAAACCCACAATCGCCAGTTCCTGCGCTGAGTTGACGGCTCTCTTGTTGGCCTGAGTGACACTCAATTGCGGAACGGAAGGGGTAATCAGATCCGTACCGAAACCTGTCAACGAACCGGTCTTATACAGCTCGGTATTGAAACCGCCCATGAGTTTGAAATAATGTCCGGCAATCGTCTTCGCATAATCCGTATAGACATTGGTCGAGAAATAATCTTCCGAGCCTCGGGTGTCCTGTACTTCGGAATATCCCGCGGCGCCACCGTTCCACGACAACAGGTAAGGAACATTGTCCGCATCGTATCCATAAATCGGAAGAACCGCCCAGTGCTGGTCGTTCGCATATTGGCGTAAACTACCCTCCACGGTAATTCGCCAGTCTTTCAGAGGCTCGAAGACGAACTGGAGCTGGTTGGTATACCAGTTCTGTTGCCTGGTCTGGACACCGCCTTCTTCCAGCTGGATGATTTCCATATCGGCGGCCCAATGCCCATGAGGGTCGGTAACGAAACAGGTTGGCCAGCGGCGGGCGATGTTGTGGAAGAACAGACCGGTCAGATACGTCGGACGGCTGAAGTCTTCACGTGTCCATTTGGTGGTGAAGTTCATCTTTGCCCAGTCGGCCAATTGGGCGGAAATCTTACCGTTCAGGGTATAGCGATGGAATTTGTCCGTTCCGTGCTTCAGGAGTCCCTTCTGATCAAGCAAGTTACCGCTCAAAATATAAGTGATTTTTTCATTACCGCCGCTGATGCTGATGTTATGTTCCTGAGACGGCACATTCTTGTCATAGAATTCATCGAACCAGTTGGTATTGGCGAAAGAGCCGCTATAGTTCCGGTAACGGTTGTTCTGAGGATTCACCGTAGTACCATAATATTCCGGTTGGGATGGGTCGGTGAATTCACCGTTCAGGTATTTCCGGATGTTTGAAAGGGCGTCCTCATCGAAGATAGGAGACCCGCCGCCATTCGAAGAGGCATCATTGAAGTAGTTGGCAAAGTCCAAGGAATTCACCATCTCCGGCAACTGGATGGCTGTAGAGAAACGGACATTGCCGGAATAGTTGACACGCGTCTTACCGCTCAAACCGTTCTTTGTGGTAATCAGGATAACACCAAAGGCTGCACGGGCACCGTAAATGGAAGCTGAAGCGGCATCCTTCAAGACCGAAACACTGGCAATATCATTCGGATTGACCGTATTCATATCTCCTTCGATGCCGTCAATCAGGATTAACGGGCTACCGCTCGAACCGGAACCGATGGTACCGTTACCACGGATAGAAACTCCCATACTTCCATCGAGGGAACCTCCGCTGTTTCCGACACTCATAGTCAACCCCGGAATCTGTCCTTGCAATGCCTGAGCTACATTCTGTACTGGACGTGACTCCAATACTTTCGAATCCACCATACTTACAGCACCGGTTACGTTGGCTTTCTTCTGTGTGCCATAACCTACCACTACCACTTCATCCAATACTTCCGTATCATCCTTCAAGGTTACTTCCAAAGGAGCTCCCTCCCAGACTACATCGGTTGTCTGGTATCCTACGAACGATATCTGAATGACAGCACCTTTCTGCACATTCTTTAGTTCGAAGGCACCGTCAATATCTGTAATGGTACCGTTGATAGTACCCTTCACCACCACAGAAGCACCGATAATAACTTCTCCTTGACCATCTTTCACAATACCTTTACAGGTAGAGGCTTGCTGTACGTTCCTTACAAATTCAGGTTCAAGAGCGGTCGACGCATGGACGACGCTACCTGAAGCTACACTTGCTAGAGTCAGCAACAGACTTGCTGATTTTAGTCGCTTTAACATAGCTGTCTTAAAAGTTAATAAAAGGTTTAGTTAAACTTAGTTTAGTTCTAGTCTCTTCAATTATAAAAAAGTTACTAATGTCCTTTATCAAACACGTCAAACAGCTCAATTGTTTTTGTCTTCATCCATGCACGGATGGGAACGGTCTCGCTCGACAACTATCTAGAAAAGATTTATTACCTCATCCATCACATTCATCCTGTTATCAGCATACAAAAAAGAATTTATCGGTATTGTTATTCGTTTAAAGATTAGGATAAAAAGCCGGTCCGTTTTTCAGGAATCCCTATCCGGCCGATGAAGACGAATGTGATTTTATCAAAGAATTTTGGTCCCTTGATTTTTTACGCGCTTGCTATTTTTATACAAAAATAACATACCCCTTGACTATTCGTTCAATGCCCCGCAATGCGGACAGATTCCCTTGGCGCGCATCTTGGCTCCGCAGGCTCCGCAAGCATACGGGTAACGGTTGGAGTGTTTCAGCCAGCGGAAACAACAATAGGTATAGGCTATCAGGCACACATAGGCCGCGTAAATCCATAAATAGGTAAAGAAGATATAGAGGAAGATGCAGCACGATGCCAGTCCGATAAGGTAGAAGAAAGCCACCTCGAACGTCGTCTGATGGAACAGGTCATCCAGCAGGGCAACTCCCATCAGGAAAATGCACCATACGCTCAATACGAACAACCCCAAAATCAAAGGTAGGTCGAAGGGATTCAGGGACGGGTCATAATAGTAGCGCTCCCAGGTCTGCGGCACAAAGTATTGCATACTATTGTATAACGTGGCCGCACAGGCCAGCAGCCACGAAAGCATGATGGGGAAGATACTGTCGATGTCGTTCAACCAGATCAGCTTGGTCTTCTTCCGTTTCATGGCCCGATAGGCGAAGGTCAGGAAGAAGATACCCACAATCAGGAAGAAATACAAGGTATGCGTATCGCTGAACAGGTGGATGCATTGTGAAATCGGGTCGACGGGTACAATATTTTCCAGCAACTGATGCTCGGGTAACCAGCCGATGGTCTCCTGGTCACGGGCTACCTTGACCCAGACCGAATCCGTCGGGTCGTCTGCATGTATCGCCAGTTCCGCCACCACCAGTTCATTGTCCTTCAGTACCGGAAGCGAATCGGTAAAAGGCAGTTGATGTAGCCACAATGTATCGGCCGTCACCTTGAAATTACTGTTCAGGGCATACGGACGTTCCGGCAAATCGACCACGGAGCTTTCTTCTTCCCCCTCTTCTCCTTCTCCGTCTACACGGGTAGGCAAGGCGGTCCGATAATAACAGGACGTAACCCCGACTACCAGCAACAACAGACATACCAGATATTTACCCCACTTCCACATAAGATTCCTTTCTTTTAGTTTTCCTTTTTAATCTTCGGCCAGCACACGCATCTGGCAGGCTTTACAATCGAAGCGCAGGCGGAAACGTCGTCCGTCGCCGCTCACCAGGAAAAACGGTTCCCGGTACGGAGAGCGGACCCGATGATGAGTCGGACACCACCCCATGCTGTAACGGATGCAATGTTTGCAGAACATCAGGACGGCACCGTCCGGTTGTTGTTTCTCGAAGGCGGGAGCGATACGTTCCACGCCATGTTCCCGGTAGAAAGCTTCGGCCTCCTGGTTCATGACATTTCCCAGATAGGTCAGTTCCTTGGTCGGGAACGCATGTTGTGTTTCCATCCAGCGCGCACGTTCCTGCGGATAAGTGATGCGTCGGGCCTCCAGTAATTTCTCGACAGCCTGCCGGCGTAAATCAGAAAGTTCCGACGAAGGGATGA
The DNA here is from genome assembly GCF_000374585.1 of Phocaeicola barnesiae DSM 18169 = JCM 13652. Taxonomy (GTDB): domain Bacteria; phylum Bacteroidota; class Bacteroidia; order Bacteroidales; family Bacteroidaceae; genus Phocaeicola; species Phocaeicola barnesiae. The sequence goes on along the minus strand of NZ_KB894643.1, from coordinate 512,048 downwards.
ACCAGTTGTCCGTCAAGCGGAGTTCCACCGTCTCCAGTTCGAAAGGCGTATTTCCCAGTTTTCCCAGCTGGTTTCGTAAGTTATCTTCTTGCGGAACCCGGGCCAGTTCCTTTTCGCGTGCCAGCGTCACACTCACCCGGTTCTTGTCCTCGTCAGACAGGGTCAGTGTGAACCCGAAGTTGTTCTCCTCCAGACACATCTCTACCGAAATCTTCCGTTCTGCCGATTTCTTCTGCATCAGCTTCTCGAACTCCTGGTCATAATTCCGGTACAGGCGGGTCTTCGGCTTCAGGCGAGGCATCTCTTGCGGATAAAGTTTGTTGTTCTCTACCCGGTTCACCCGGAATCCCTGCAGGCGTCCCTGTTCATCCAGGTAGCAGAGTCCGTCACCGTTGCTGAAGGGTTTCACTCCTGCCACCGTCAGGTAATTTCCACGGATTTCCTTGACTACTCCGACCTCTTCCCCCAACGATTTCGGGGTATCGAACGAAAAGATTCCCGGATTCCGTCCGTGCAGGAAATAATCCGTGAATCCCCGGCTGAAACTCTTTTCCGGCTGAGGCTTGAACGTCAGCTTCACCGTACCCGATGAAGCCCGTACATATTCTTTGCGACGTTTCAGAATGGCATCCAGCTTCTGGCGGTAATACGCCGTAACATTCTTTACGTACGATACTTCTTTCAACCGTCCTTCTATCTTGAGCGACGAAGCTCCCGCATCAAGGAGAGCTTCCAGGTTCTCGCTCTGGTTCATGTCTTTGAGCGAGAGCAGGTGCTTGTTCTTGGCTATCACCTTTCCGTCGGCATCTACCAGGTCGAATCCCAGGCGGCAGAATTGGGCACATTCCCCCCGGTTGGCACTCCGTCCGTAACAGGCCTGACTCACATAGCATTGTCCGCTATAGCTGACGCACAACGCTCCGTGTACGAAGACTTCCAGGGGAGTATCGGGGCAGGCCTGATGAATCCGGCCGATTTCGTCGAGCGAGAGTTCGCGGGCCAATACCACCTGACGGAATCCGGCTTCGGCCAGAAACTTCACTTTCTCCGGAGTCCGGTTGTCCATCTGCGTGCTGGCGTGGAGTGGGATAGGGGGGAGGTTCAACCGGGTGATACCCATGTCCTGCACAATCAAGGCATCTACCCCCACCCGATACAAATCCCAAATCATCGCTTCGGTTTCCTTCAGCTCCTCGTCACGGAGAATGGTGTTGACCGTCACATAAATCCGTACCCGGTACAGATGGGCATACTTCACCAGTTCCGCGATATCCTCCAGGGAATTTCCGGCGGCGGCCCGTGCGCCGAAGCGGGGGGCACCGATATACACGGCATCGGCTCCGTGGTTGATAGCTTCGATGCCACATTCCAGATTCTTGGCCGGAGCCAACAATTCGATAGGACGTTGTTTCTTCATGAATTATTTAATCAGATTGATGTCATAAGGAGTTTCCTGATAAACGTAATAGTTCATCCAGTTGGAGAACAACAGGTTGGCTACACTCCGCCAACGCACCAACGGCCCTTTTTCCGGGTCATTGTCGCGGTAATAGTTCTTGGGCATATCGATGGGCAGACCTTTGTCCAGGTCCCGACGATATTCCGTATCGAGGGTATAGGGTGAATATTCGGAATGTCCGGTTACGTAGAACTCACGTCCGCCCCGGGCCATCACGATATGTACGCCCGAATCGTCCGACTCGGAAATAATCTGAAGTTCCGGATGCTTCTCGATGTCTTCCCGACGTACTTCGGTATGACGGCTATGCGGCACAAAGAACACATCGTCGAATCCGCGGAAGATGGGCAGTTGCTTGAACCCTTCGCAGATATGATGTTCGAAGATACCGAACATCTTCTTGTCCAGCTGATATTTCGGAATACCATAATGGTGATACAATCCGGCCTGAGCAGCCCAGCAGATGTAGAAGGTAGAAGTGACATGCGAACGGGTCCAGTTGAAGATATCCTGAATTTCATCCCAGTAGTTCACATCTTCGAACTCCAGGTGTTCTACGGGCGCGCCGGTAATAATCATGCCATCGTATTTCTCGTTACGCATCAATTCGAAATCACGGTAAAACGCCTTCATGTGTTCGATGGGCGTATTCTTGGAGGTATGACTCTTCAGCTTCATGAAACTCACCTCTATCTGTAGCGGGGAGTTGGACAACAGACGAATCAAGTCGGTTTCCGTCGTGATTTTCAGGGGCATCAGGTTCAGAATCACAATCTTCAACGGACGGATATCCTGTGTACTGGCCCTCGAATTGTCGATGACGAAAATATTCTCTTCCTTCAGCAAATCTATGGCAGGAAGTTTATCGGGTAAATTTAATGGCATTTCTCTCTCTTTTTTTATATGACACGCAAAAGTACAAAAAACTTGTTCCCGTTTCTACTTTCCGGTAAAGAAAGGATGCATAAACGGAATGTTTTCATGTGCCTATATGCTATTTTTTATCAACGGACAAAAGTACAAATAAAAAGTAACATACAAAAAATCCGGAAAAGTTATTGGTTGACAAGTCATTCAGAGAGAAGGATAAAAGGAAATTCTACCGGAAAAATCCGATATATCCCTCCAAATGTTTATCTTTTCAAGATAGAATATTATCTTTGCCTTTGTAGCATACCATTTATAAACAAAGGAGATACAAACTTATGAAAGCATCAGCAAAAATGGAAAGCCTGTGGCAATACATCCAGTCACTCTCACTCAGCGACCGCAACAAGAAATGGCTAGCTGAAAAACTGGTAGAAGATACGAAAGCCGATGACACGGAGTATATCTCGAAGGAAGAAATTCTTGCAGGGATTGATGCGGGATTGAAAGACATGAAAGCGGGAAGGGGAAAACCTTTTGAAGAATTTATGAAAGAATGGGAAGATGAAGTACAGCATTAAGGCCCTGCAAACATTTGAAAAAGAGGCGAAACGATTAGGAAAGCGCTATCCCTCTTTAATGGCTGATATACGGACGTTAGGTAAAGATATTCTCACAACACCTCATCTTGGCACTGATTTAGGCGGTGGTCTGCGCAAAATACGCATGCGAATCACCTCTAAAGGTAAAGGAAAGAGCGGTGGAGCCAGGGTTATTACTTTCAACGTGATTATAGCCGTAGACGAAACCGAAATCAATCTTCTCTACATTTACGACAAATCGGAACGCTCTTCCATCAGCGCCAACGAAATCGAAGAACTACTTCAAAAGAACGGCCTGAAATAACCGTAACGTCCCGTCTGCAAGGTACTATACCTCGCAAACGGGACGTTTCTTATTCTCTCCAACGAAGAATCCTTACAACCGGCAACGGTACACCTCGGCCAGCAACTTTTGGTACTGGTTCTCCAGGCTCATGTATGCCTGCAGGTTCTGGTAGACATTTTCCGTTTCTACATAAAACTCGATGATGGAAAGCTGGCCTGCCACCACCGCGTCGTGCAGCATGCGGAGTGTCTCATGCATCAATGGAATATCATAGACGTCCATCGCTTCTTTCAGACGACACAATTCATTGAATTGTCCGTGCAAGGCCGCTTCACGTTGCAAGCGGGCATCGTCCAGCGTCAGACGGGCACTGAGTGCCTGGGCACGGGCAATCTTCAGCTTCCGGTGACTCGAATAGAGCGGCAGGCTTCCTCCTATCAGGAAACCGTTGCTGCTTTCACTCATGTCCGTATTCCGGCGGTAGGCCACCTCCAGTTTCGGCAACCAGTTCTGTTTGTTCACCTGCAATACCTGCTCGGCCGCCTGAGCCTCCATGTTCGCCGCCTGAAGCTGGGCATCCGAAGCCATCACCTCATCGTACAAGGCATTGAAATCGGCCGGAGCCTCCACCCGCGGATAACGGTCGGACGAGAAATTCAACGGACGGTTGCCGTTCAATGCCAGCAATTGTTGCAGGGCGGTGCGGTGTGCCGCCATGTTCTGGGCCACTTCGGTCTGCACGTTCATCCGTTCCATCTTGATTTTGTTCACTTCCAGGATATTCGCGTCGCCTTCCTGCAAGCGCTTCTCGAACAATACCAGCAGCTCGTCGGCATTCTTCTTGCGCTCCTCCAGCAATTCACGGGTCTGGTTGTACAGGACCAGGTCCAGACACAGGTTCTTGGCCTGGAGCAACACCTCCTGACGGGCCGCGTCCCACTGGCGTTCCAGGGCCGAACGCTGGAGCTTGCCGGCCTTTCCGCGGGCGGCATACACGGTAGGAAAATCGAATCCCTGCTTCACCACCAGCTCGGAACTCGTCATCCCGCTTTCTCCCTTCCGGAAGAACGGGCTGTATTCCACACTCGGGTCTTCCAGGCTGTTCTGCATTCGGATTTCCAGTCCGGCGGCCTCCAGTTCCTGCTGGCGGGCCTGTAGCTCCACATTGTTCTGTGCGACGGATTGCAGAATCTCTTCCATCTGTTGGGCCTGTACGGACGATGCGCACCACATCAGTCCGAGCCCCCATATAAGGTATCGTTTCATACGTTAGGCTTTATTCGGTAATTCGTTATCGGTTATCTCTTTCCGGTGCATCCATTCATAAACAATCGGGATGACGAAAGCGTTCAGGAACGTGGAGGTCAACAATCCTCCCAGGATGACTTTCGCCATCGGGCTCTGGATTTCATTGCCCGGAAGGTCTCCACGCAAGGCCAGCGGTATCAGGGCCAACGCCGATGAAAGCGCCGTCATCAGAATCGGGTTCAGACGGTCGAGCGAACCCTGTACGATGCTCTGGCGGACTCCCATTCCCTGCTCTTCGCGCAACAGGTTGTAGTGGCTGATGAGCAGCATGCCGTTACGGGTGGCGATACCGAACAGGGAGATGAATCCGATGATGGCCGGTATGCTGACCTCGCCCGAAGTGAGCAGCAGGGCAAAGACCCCTCCAATCAGGGCCAACGGCAGGTTCAGCAGAATGACTCCGCTCTGGGCCACGTGATGGAATTGCATGTAGAGCAACAGGAAGATGACCACGATACTCATCAGCGACGTGAGCAACAACGTGTTGCTGGCCGCCTGCTCGCTCTCGAACTGCCCGCCGTATTCCACGTGATACCCTTCGGGCAACTGGATGTTGCGGTCCACACGTTCCTGGATGTCGTTGACTACGCTCCGCAGGTCACGTCCGCTTGTATTGGCCGAAATCACAATCTTCCGTTTCACGTTCTCCCGGTTGACCGTGTTCGGTCCCATGGCGGACACCACGTCGGCTACGTTCAGCAACGGCACCTTGTTCCCTTCGGCATCGTCTATCATCAGGTCCTTGATACGGTCCATCGAGCCCCGGTTATCCTCGCTCGAACGGACCACCAGATTGAACGCCTTTCCTTGTTCGTAGACCTGCGATACCACCTCGCCGGCCATGTTCACCTGCACGAACTCGTTGAATTGCGGCAGGGAGATGCCGTATTTGGCCAGCATTTCCCGTTTCGGGACAATCTTCAGCTCCGGACGTTCAATCTGTTGTTCCACGTTCAGGTCGGCGATACCTTCCACATCGGCTATCGCGTCCTTTATCTGGTTTCCGAGGGTGAACATCCGGTTCAGGTCATCGCCGAACAACTTGATGGCGATACTGGCCTGCGTACCGCTCAGCATGGCATCGATACGGTGGCTGATGGGCTGGCCGATTTCGATGTTGGCTCCGGTAATGACCGAAAGTTTCTGGCGTACCTCGGCCAGCAATTCGGCGTGAGAGCGGTCCTTCAACTCGAAAGGCGCTTCAATTTCCGATACATTCACGCCCAGCGCATGCTCGTCCAGTTCCGCACGTCCTGTCTTGCGGGCCACGGTCTGGATTTCGGGGATGGAAAGCAACAGCTCTTCGGCCTGGCGCCCGATTTTATCGGATTCCTCCAGAGAAATGCCCGGCAGGGAGCTGATGTTGATGGTAAACGAACCCTCGTTGAACGAAGGCAGGAAGCTGTGTCCCAAGGTGAAGAAACACCCTACGGCCACCACAAACAGGGCAAAGGTACTGCCCAATACCCAACGCTTGTGCGACAAGGCCCATCCCAACGCCTTCTCGTAATGCTTCTTCAGCCATACGGCCACGAAGGCCTCCTTCGGCAGACCTTCTTTCCGGTAGTTCCGTCCCAACAGGTAGCTACAGAGTACCGGAGTCAATGTCAGGGCCACTACGGTAGAGGCGAACAGGGAAACGATGAAGGCGATGCCCAGCGGAACCAGCATACGCCCTTCCATACCGCTCAAGAAAAACAACGGTACGAAGCTGACTACAATAATCAAGGTGGAATTCAGAATCGGCATACGCACCTCGCGCGAAGCGTTGAACACCACTTCACGGACGGGCTTTCGGCTACCTTCCGGCAACATGCGGTTCTCGCGCAAGTGTTTCCACACATTCTCCACATCGACGATGGCATCGTCTACCAGCGAACCGATGGCGATGGCCATACCTCCCAGACTCATGGTATTGATGCTCAATCCCATGTAGTGAAGCACCAGGATGGCCACCACAAGCGAGAGCGGCAGGGTTACCAGAGAGATGAGCGTGGTCCGTGTATTGGCCAGGAAGAGGAACAGTACAATCACCACAAAGAGCGCCCCTTCGTACAGGGAGGTCTGTACATTGCTGATGGAGCTTTCGATGAAGCGGGACTGGCGGAAAACATCGGTAGAAACGTGCACATCGGGCGGCAGGTTCTTCTGCAAATCCTTCAGGGCCGTTTCCAGGCGTTCGGTCAGCTCGATGGTACCCGTATTGGGTTGTTTGGTTACGGTGACCAGCACCGCCGGTTTCCCCTTCTCCGAGGCCAGTCCCAGCTTCGGTTGCTGGGCGCCGATTTTCACATCGGCTACATCTTCCAGCACCACCGGTACCCCGTTCACCCGCTTGATGACCGCCCGGCTCATTTCACGTACATCGTTGGTGGAAAGTACGCCACGCACGATGTACTCGTTGCCGTATTCGTAAATCACCCCGCCGTTGGTGTTCTGGTTCATGTTGCGGGTAACTTCCATCACTTCGCCCAGCGTCACACCGTAATGTTTCATGCGTTCGGGATGCAGCAATACCTGATATTCCTTGATGTCGCCACCCAGAACAGCCACCTGTGCCACACCTCCGGTAGAAAGCAGGCGCGGACGGATGGTCCAGTCGGCCAACGTACGCAAATCGAGCATGGAAGTACTGTCGGCCGTCAAGCCCACAATCAGCAGCTCGCCCAGAATGGACGATTGAGGTCCCAGGGTAGGATTCCCCACATTGTCCGGCAGGTCTTCGCCTACGGTGGCCAATTTCTCGGATACAATCTGACGGGCCAGATAGATGTCCGTATCCCAATCGAATTCCACCCACACGACGGAGAAACCCGTGGTGGAAGAAGAACGTACCCTGCGCACATGCGTGGCTCCGTTCACCGCGGTCTCGATGGGGAAAGTCACCAGTTGCTCCACTTCTTCGGCGGCCATACCGTTGGCCTCGGTCATGACCACTACCGTAGGAGCATTCAAGTCGGGAAACACGTCCACTTCCGTATGGAAAGCGGTATAGGTTCCCCCTATCAACAACAGGACCGAAGCTACCAATACAAGCAGACGGTTCTGCAAAGAGAATCGTATGATTTTATTCAACATAGCTCAAAAGAATAAAGAAGTGGATTAATGTTGATGGGTATGCGCCGGGATAGCGTTGCTGGCAGAAGCCAGTTTCACATGGACGGCTCCCTGGGTGACGACTTTCTCGCCTCCCTTCAGGCCGGACAGGATCTCCACACGGCTACCGTCCGAAGCCCCCAGCTTCACTTCCTGCTTCCGGTAGCAATCGGCGTCCAGTTGCAGGTAAACGAAGTTCAGCCCCTGCTCTTCGGTAATGGCCGACCAGGGCAGGCTGATGACGCCGGTACGTGGGGTTCCCAGCAGATAGACCTCTACAAAAGACCCCGGCACCATGTCGCCGCAATTATCGAATTCGAAGACTACCGGCAGGTAGAACGAAGTGTCGCCTGAGGTCTTTCCGTAAGAAAGCAACCGGCCCTTCAGTTGTTCCAGTTCGTATACCCGGTTGTCATACGGGGTCTTGAAGTTGGCCGAAGTTACCTGCTTCAGCGCCGAGTAATAGCGTTCGGACACCTCTGCCTTCAGCTGGAGACGGCGGTTCTGGGTGATACTCATCAGCGGTTGCCCCACACTCACGTAGTCGCCCTCCTTCACCAGGCAATTCTTCAGGTATCCGCCCATCGGAGCGGTCACCGCCGTTCCCTTGCCGGCGCCGCCGGGTGTCAGGGCCTCGTAAGCTATCCGCGCGTTCTCGTACGCTTCGCGGATGGCATTGAATTCCTTTTGCGATACAATCTGGCGGTCCACCAGCTTGGCGGCACGTTCATACTCTTCCTTGGCCGCACGATAGGCGATTTCGGCTTTCCGGGCAGGGTCGCCTTCCTGCAGGTGTTCGCCGGTCAGATAAACCAGGGCGGTTCCTTTCCCTACCTGCATCCCTTCCGTCAGCTTCCGTGCGAAAGATACCACTCCGGAAGCGGTGGCCACCACCGTAGCGTCGTCGCCCTGAGCCGCCAGAATCTGTCCGCTCACCGGAATCACCTGGCGGAACGGAGCCGGATTGACCGTTTCGGCCACCACCCCGGCGGCCTTCGCCTTGGCGGCCGGCAGGCTGATTTCATCGGAATGTCCGGCCGGTTCATTTCCGTGTTCATGTTCATCGTGTCCGTGCGGTGCTTCCGCTTCGTGGTCGTGACCTTCTGCCTCATGGTCGTGATTGTGTCCGGCGTGGCTGTTACAAGAGCCTAGTATAAACAGCAACAAGGCTCCTCCTATAAAAAATTTCTTCATGGTTGATAATAAAAGTTTTCCTTCGTGACAAAATTAATGAACTAACCCTGCAACCAGGTTTCTTTCATCCGATGCCCGACGGCATTCGTAACCTGGTTGTTTTTCAAGAGCGAAGGAAAACAGGAGGCGCACGAAGCCCCCATGCAGCCATCCACTGACGGCTGTGCAGCTTTTCTATATAAATGGAATCAGAATTACCGATTCGAATAACGCCTGTCTGAAAATATTCCAGCAGACTCAACATCGGATAAATCAGAAAAGAAAAGGTAAAATCAGGAGAAACATCGGAACGCGAGAGTTGCTGATGACCGAATGCGAAATGGGTGGCGCACGAAATCGTACACTCGTGATTATCTGTATTGGGGGAATGTGTACAATGCCCCTCGCAGGAAGCATCGGACGTACAGGTACACCAATCAGACTTCAGACACAGACGTTCCGCATGATGGTGATGGGGAAAAACCGCTACGGCCAACATCAGGATGCTGGCTACCAACAAGCAGTATGTCTGAAAGATACGTCCCAATTCCGTTTCGTTTTAATTTCCGCAAAGATAGGACATATCGGACAAACCGACAAAAGAATCGGGAAAAACAGACACAAAAAAAACTCCGGAACCGGTGGAAACTCTCTGATGTAGAAAGATTTTCACCGGCATCCGGAGCCAGCTTATTTTGCTTCGCAAAGAAAAATTCTATTCTTCCTGTAGCGCCCGGCTACGGTCGTCAGGTCCTATCGGGTGAATCACCTTCTCCAGTTTCAGGTCGAATATCAGCGTAGAGTATGCCGGAATGGAAGTCTTGCTTTGTGAGCCATAGCCCAAATTGGCCGGGATATACAGACGGACCCGCATACCTTCTTTCATTTGTTGCAAAGCCGTTACCCAACCGACAATCAGTCCGTCGGTCAGACCGTTGGTCGTTGTAGCCTGTAAGGCGAACGTCGTCGGTTCATGCACCTCTGTATCCAGGTCGCCCGTATAGCTTTGGTCGAAGACTTCACCGTTGATAAGTTCTCTCCGGTAATAGACCGATACGCTATCCGTAAACAGAGGAGCGATACCGCCTTCCTCCGCCGGTTCCAGCACTTCCATATAGACATACTGGTTCACGTCAAAGTCTCCCCCTAGGCTAGTCCCCTGATTCTGGGACTGAAGCTTGTAGTTCAACACGCGTTCCCAGTTTCCGGAAGCGTTGGTAGTAGCTACGGCCGCTATCGAATCGATGTAATGCTCGTTGCGTGCCTGCCAGTTTTCATACGGGTCGGCCGTGGGCGTGTCTTCCGCGCAGGAGCTGAACCCGACAGAGAAAGTGAGCAGGAGGGCAACCAGCCAAAGAATCTGTTTACTCATATATTATTACTGCAATGTTTTCAGCAGACTGGTAATGCTTACCTTGTCGGCAATGATGTTATTCAACTCTGAGATAGCCACACGTTCCTGTTCCATGGTGTCACGGTTACGCAGGGTTACGCAGTTGTCTTCCAAGGTCTGGTGGTCGATGGTGATACAGTACGGAGTACCGATGGCATCCTGACGGCGGTAACGCTTACCGATAGAATCCTTTTCATCGTACTGGCAATGGAAGTGGAACTTCAGGTCGTCCATGATTTCGCGGGCCTTTTCAGGCAGACCGTCTTTTTTCACCAGCGGCATGATAGCCAGTTTCACCGGAGCCAGAGCAGCAGGAAGTTTCAGCACTACGCGGGTTTCGCCGTTTTCCAGTGTCTCTTCATGGTAGGCGGCGCTCATTACGCTCAGGAACATACGGTCTACACCAATAGAAGTCTCGATGACGTACGGAGTGTAGCTTTCGTTGATTTCCGGATCGAAATACTTGATGCTCTTGCCGGAATATTTCTCATGCTGGCTCAGGTCGAAGTTGGTACGGCTATGGATACCTTCTACTTCCTTGAAACCGAACGGCATCAGGAACTCGATGTCGGTAGCGGCATTGGCGTAGTGAGCCAGTTTCTCGTGGTCGTGATAGCGGTAATGGTCGTCACCGAAGCCCAGTGCCTTGTGCCATTTCAGACGGGTTTCTTTCCATTTCTGGAACCATTCGAGTTCAGTTCCCGGTTTTACGAAGAACTGCATTTCCATCTGTTCGAACTCACGCATGCGGAAGATGAACTGGCGGGCCACGATTTCGTTACGGAACGCCTTACCAATCTGTGCGATACCGAAAGGCACCTTCATACGGCCGGTCTTCTGTACGTTCAGGTAGTTCACGAAGATACCCTGAGCGGTTTCCGGACGGAGGTATACCTTCATGGAACCTTCCGAAGTAGAACCCATTTCCGTAGAGAACATCAGGTTGAACTGACGGACTTCGGTCCAGTTCTTGGTACCCGAAATCGGGCAGACAATTTCTTCGTCCAGGATGATCTGACGGAGTTCGTTCAGGTCCGGACCGGCGTTCATGGCTTTCGAGTAGCGTTCGTGCAACGCGTCACGCTTAGCCTGGTGTTCCAGTACACGGGCGTTGGTGCTACGGAACTGAACCTCGTCGAAGGCGTCGCCGAATTTCTTGGCGGCCTTGGCTACTTCCTTATTGATTTTTTCGTCGTACTTGGCAATCTGGTCTTCAATCAGTACGTCGGCACGGTAGCGTTTCTTCGAGTCACGGTTGTCAATCAACGGGTCGTTGAACGCGTCTACGTGTCCGGAAGCCTTCCAGATGGTAGGGTGCATGAAGATAGCCGAGTCGATGCCTACGATGTTCTCGTGCAGGAGCACCATGCTCTGCCACCAGTACTGTTTGATATTGTTTTTCAGTTCCACACCCATCTGTCCGTAATCGTATACGGCACCCAGTCCGTCATAGATTTCACTTGACGGGAATACAAAACCATACTCTTTACAGTGTGAAACAAGTTTCTTGAAAACGTCTTCTTGTGCCATTTTTCTAGTTATTTGTTGGATTTTTTGTTGTTATCTACCTTCTATAATAGGGCACAAAGATACAGCTTTATCCCTAAAAAAGAACGATTGGTCTATTAATTTATCTTATGTATTCGCCGCATTTCTCCGAAATCGTGCCTGAAAAGAGAGCGACGGGCGTCTTTCCGTGCCGGTCCTTCTGTAAAATTTGATTAAAGTTCGGAACGCTTCCCCCCGGCATTGGAATATTTTCTGTAATTTCACGCCGATTTTTGAATATCCCACTAATCTTCAACGTAATGAACCAATCCGGCACAGATAAATACACCCTTATGACTACCATGCCGGTACCCCGCCTCATCTGCTCGCTGGCGGTACCGACCATCATCAGCATGCTCGTCACCTCGTTCTACGTCATGGCCGACACCTATTTCGTAGGTCAGATCAACACCCAGTCTACGGCCGCCGTAGGTATTTCCTTCTCCGTCATGGCCATCATCCAGGCCATCGGGTTCTTCTTCGGACACGGATCCGGAAATTTCATTTCCCGGCGGCTGGGAGCCCGCGATTACGAGAGTGCCGAGAAGATGGCTTCTACCGGATTCTTCTGCGCCTTTATCTGCGGCGTATTCATCACCACACTGGGGCTGCTCTTCCTGACCCCCATCTGCCAGTTGCTGGGGTCTACCGAAACCATCCTCCCCTACGCCGAATCCTACCTGGGAATCGTGCTGCTGGGAGCGCCGTTCATGACCTCTTCGCTGGTACTGAACAACCAGATGCGTTTCCAGGGGAATGCCGTATATGCCATGATCGGCATCACCATAGGCGCCGTACTGAATATCGGGCTCGACCCGTTGCTGATTTTCGTCTTCGACATGGGTATCGCCGGAGCCGCCTGGTCTACCCTTGTCAGCCAGATATGCAGCTTCCTGGTGCTGATTCTGATGGATCGCAAGGGAGAGAACATCCGCATCCATTACCGGAACTTTACCCCCAAGCCTGCTTTCCTGAAGGAAATCGTCTACGGCGGAAGTCCTTCCATCCTCCGGCAGGGACTGGCCAGTGTGGCCACTATCCTGCTGAACGTATCGGCCGGGGCCTACGGCGACGCCGCCATCGCGGGCATGTCCATCGTCACCCGTATCTGCATGTTCATCAACTCGTTCGTCATCGGTTTCGGACAAGGGTTCCAACCGGTGTGCGGATTCAATTACGGTGCCAGGCTCTACAAGCGGGTACGTGCCGGCTTCTTTTTCTGCATCAAGTTGGGCGTGGTCTTTCTGGCCATTTGTTCCATCGTGGGCTACATCTACGCGCCCGAAGTCGTGTCGTGGTTCCGCGATGACATCCACGTCATCGAGACCGGTACACGGGCCTTGCGGTGGCAGCTCATCACGCTTCCCTTGGGGGTGTGGGTCATCCTGTGCAACATGATGTTGCAGACCATCCGCAAGCCGGTACGTGCGGTCATCCTTTCTTCTGCCCGTCAGGGCCTTTTCTTCATTCCCCTCATCCTGATTCTCCCGGTTTACCTGGGGCTTCAGGGCGTAGAGATGTGTCAAGCCGTGTCCGACCTCTGCTCGTTCCTGCTGGCCATCCCGCTCACCATCCCTGTGCTGAACGAGATGAAAAGGCAAGGATAAGAAACGGAGGGGGCCTCAAAAACGAACGGACGTTTGCTTAAAAACGAACGGACGTGTGGATGAAAACATGCTCATGTTTTGTTCGAAACGAACGTTCGTTTTTTGGGGTACGACTTATCAGCCCAATTCTATTCATTTTACATAAGTAAAATATGTAAGACACAAGAAGCCGAAGACATTTTTAAAATAGGTATTTATACGGGTTTATTTCTGAAAAAAATAGATTCACGCAGATTTTTCTTATCTTTGCCTGTTGTTTTTCCACTTAAACCCTATCTATGAGCGAAGATACATTTGACAAAGACGAACATACGATCCCTGAAAAAGAAGAACATTCTGACTATAAGCCGGTCGACCAGAAAGACGAGGCGGTGAAGCACCAACTGAGCGGTATGTACCAGAACTGGTTTCTGGACTACGCTTCGTACGTTATCCTGGAACGTGCCGTGCCCCACATCAACGATGGTCTGAAACCGGTACAACGACGCATCCTGCACTCCATGAAACGGCTGGACGACGGACGCTACAACAAGGTGGCCAACATCGTGGGGCATACCATGCAGTTCCACCCGCACGGCGACGCGTCCATCGGCGACGCGCTGGTACAGCTGGGACAGAAGGACCTGCTCATCGATTGCCAGGGGAACTGGGGAAACATCCTGACGGGCGACAGCGCGGCGGCTCCCCGTTACATCGAAGCCCGTCTGTCTAAATTCGCCCTCGACGTGGTGTTCAATCCGAAAACCACCGAATGGCAGGCTTCCTACGACGGCCGCAACAAGGAACCGGTCACGCTTCCGGTGAAATTCCCGCTGCTGCTGGCACAGGGAGTGGAGGGTATCGCCGTGGGACTCTCCTCGAAGATTCTGCCGCATAACTTCAACGAGCTGTGCGACGCCGCCATCGCTTACCTGCACGGCGAGCCGTTCCAGCTCTATCCGGATTTCCAGACCGGAGGCTCCATCGACGTGTCACGCTACAACGACGGCGAACGGGGCGGCGTGGTACGGGTGCGTGCCAAGATTTCGAAGATTGACAACAAGACGCTTTGCATCAGCGAAATACCTTACGGAAAAACGACTTCTTCGCTGATAGACTCTATCCTGAAGGCCATCGAAAAGGGAAAAATCAAGGTGCGGAAGGTGGACGACAACACGGCCGGAAAAGTGGAGATTCTGGTGCATCTGGCACCGGGAACCTCGTCGGACAAGACGCTGGACGCCCTCTATGCCTTTACGGATTGCGAGGTGAACATCTCGCCCAACTGCTGTGTCATCGACAACAAGAAGCCGCATTTCCTCTCGGTGAGCGCGGTACTGAAGAAGTCGGTCGACAATACCCTGGGGCTGCTCCGCCAGGAACTGAACATCCAGCGCGGCGAGGCCCTGGAGACCCTGCACTTCGCCTCGCTGGAGAAGATATTCATCGAAGAACGCATCTACAAGGACAAGGAATTCGAACAGGCCGAGAACATGGATGCCGCCTGCGAGCACATCGACGAACGGCTCACTCCCTTCTACCCGCAATTCGTACGCGAGGTGACGAAGGAGGACATCCTGAAGCTGATGGAAATCAAGATGGCACGCATCCTGAAGTTCAACAAGGACAAGGCCGACGAGTTCATCGCCAGGCTGAAGGCGGAAATCGCCGAGATAGACGACCACCTGGCCCACATCACGGAATATACCATCGACTGGTACAGGAAACTGAAGGAGAAGTACGGAAAGAACTTCCCCCGACGGACCGAGATACGCAGCTTCGATACCATCGTGGCCACAAAGGTGGCCGAAGCCAACGAGAAGCTGTACATCAACCGCGAGGAGGGTTTCATCGGTACGGGCCTGAAGAAGGACGAGTATGTGTGCAACTGCTCGGACATCGACGATGTCATCATCTTCTACAAGGACGGCAAGTACAAGATTGTCCGCATCAACGACAAGCTGTTCGTGGGCAAGAACATCCTGTACGTGAACGTGTTCAAGAAGAACGACAAACGCACCATCTACAACGTCATCTACCGCGACGGGAAGGAAGGCTTCCATTACATCAAGCGCTTCAACGTCACCTCGATGATACGCGACCGGGAATACGACGTGACCCAGGGGAACCCGGGCTCGAAAATCGTGTACTTCACCGCCAACCCGAACGGCGAGGCTGAAGTCATCAAGGTGACCCTCCGACCGAACCCGCGCATCAAGAAGCTGGTGTTCGAGAAGGACTTCAGCTCCATCAACATCAAGGGACGCCAGTCCATGGGAAACCTGCTGACGAAATTCGACGTGCATAAAATCAGCCTGAAACAACGCGGAGGCTCTACCCTGGGCGGACGGAAGGTGTGGTTCGACCACGATGTGCTGCGCCTGAACTACGACGGACGGGGCCAGTACCTGGGCGAGTTCCAGAGCGACGACACCATCCTGATAGTCCACAAGAACGGCGAGTTCTACACCACGGACTTCGACCTGAACAACCACTACGACACCGATATACAGATTATCGAGAAGTTCGATGCCGACAAGGTCTGGACCGCCGCCCTGTACGACGCCGACCAGCAGAACTATCCGTACCTGAAACGCTTCACGTTCGAGAATTCCGCCAAGCGGCAGAATTATCTGGGCGAGAACAAGCACAACCGGCTGATTCTGCTCTCCTGCCAGGTATATGCCCGGCTGCAGGTCGTATTCGGCGGGCACGACAGTTTCCGCGAGCCGCTCATCGTCGAGGCGAGTGACTTCATCGGCGTGAAGAGCTTCAAGGCGAAGGGAAAGCGTCTGACTACCTTCCAGGTGGACCGGATAGAGGAACTGGAACCGGTACGGATGCCGGAGCCTGTAGCCGAAGAAGCCGAGGAGGTGACCGAAGAGACCGACAACGGAACCGAAAACCCGGAAGAAGAAGACGGACAAATGAAACTGTTCTGATATGCGACATACCCTTTTACTTATATGGCTGCTACTGGTTACGTCCCTGCACGCACAGACCCGGCAGGACAGCCTGTACGCCTCGGCGGTTCCCGCATCGGGAGCCGGTACGGAAAGCCCCGAAGGGCGGTACATCCTGCGGAGCACCCTGTTCGGCGCGGGATTCAACAACGTGCTGGAGACGTATCTTACCCCACTGGAATACAAGGGACCCGAACTGAGGTTCATGCACGAAGGGATGCGCATGACCCGGCTGATGGACGGGAAGGTATCGGGCCAACACCTCCTGCAGGTGATGGCCTCGAAGACCCGGAACCCGGCCCGGAACGGTGAGATGTACACGGGCATGGTTTCGTGGAGCTACGCCCTTCACTATCAGTTCGCTCTCCGTGAAAACCTGAAGCTGCTGGCGGGCCCCTACATCGACCTGAACGGAGGCGTGGTCTACAACCGCCGCAACTCCAACAACCCGGCTCAGGCCAAGGCCTACGGAAACATCGGCGCCTCGGGGATGCTCATCTACAAGTTCCACCTGGGCAACTATCCGATGACCGTACGCTACCAGGCCAATCTGCCGTTGCTGGGAGCCATGTTCTCGCCGGAGTTCGGAGAGTCTTATTACGAGCTGTTTGTCCTGAAGAACGGTGGACAACACGTAAAATTCACTTCGGTGCATAACCAGCCCTCACTCCAGCAGCTGGTGACGCTGGACTTTCCGGTCTCGCGCGCCATCCTGCGCGTCGGCTACCTGTGCGACATCCGCCAGGCGAAGGTCAATCATCTGAAAAGCCACCTGTATTCGCACGATTTCCTCATCGGATTCGTGCGGAACCTGTACCTGTTCCGGGAGAAAAGACAGGTCAGCATGCCCGAAAAACAGACTCCATTCTAAAGCCTTATGAAACGATTGAAATTCTTTCTTCTTATCCTGATGTGCGGCCTGTGCGGCATTTCCTGCATCCGCGAAGAGGTGTCCGGCAACAGCCCGGAAGCCAACTTCGAATCGTTGTGGCGCATCATCGACCAACAATACTGTTTCCTGGACTACAAGCAGGAGGTGTACGGCCTGGACTGGGACGAGGTGCACGAACGGTACGCCAAACGCATCGCTCCGGACATGTCGTCGGAGGCCCTGTTCGAGGTCCTCTCGGACATGGTGAACGAGCTTCGTGACGGTCACGTGAACCTGAGCAGCTCGATGGCCACCTCGCAATACCGGGAATGGTTCGACAGCTACCCGCACAACTTCAGCGACAGCATCCAGAGCAATTACCTGGGAAAAGATTATACCATCTCTTCCGGCCTGACGTACCAGATACTGGAAAACAACATCGGCTACATCTATTGCTCCAGCTTCTCCAACGGCATCGGCGACGGGAACCTGGACCAGACCCTGAACCGGCTGGCCATCTGCGACGGACTGATCATCGACGTGCGCGACAACGGAGGCGGAAACCTTACTACGGCCCAACGGCTGGCCGGCCGCTTCACGAACGAAAAGGTGCTGGTGGGCTACATGACGCACAAGACCGGCCCCGGACACAACGATTTCTCCGACCCGGCTCCGGTCTACCTGGAGTCTTCTACGGGCATCCGGTGGCAGAAGAAGGCGGTGGTGCTGACCAATCGCCGCTCGTTCAGCGCCACGAACGATTTCGTGAACTGTATGCGCCAGCTTCCCCTGGTCACCATCGTGGGCGACAAGACCGGAGGAGGTTCGGGCCTCCCGTTCAGCTCGGAAATTCCGAACGGCTGGTCCATCCGTTTCTCGGCCAGCCCCATGTACGATACGGACATGAACCAGCTGGAGTTCGGCATCGACCCGGACATCAAGGTGGATATGACGAGCGAGGACATGCAACGGGGTAAAGACACGATGATAGAAAAGGCTTGCGAAATCTTGAAGAATTGAGCGAAGCCTTAAAGAATTGAACGAAATCTTGAAGAGTTGAGCGAAGCCTTAAAGATTTGAGTGAAATCTTGAAGAATTGAGTGAAGCCTTAAAGAATTGAGCGCAATATTTGGTGGTTTCAAAAACTTGTCCTATCTTTGTACCCGCTAAAGGAAAACAATTCCTTTCTGCGCCTGTGGCGTAATTGGTAGCCGCGCCAGACTTAGGATCTGGTGTCGTGAGACGTGTAGGTTCGAGTCCTATCAGGCGCACGCAAAAAAAGCTAATCGCTTACCGAGAAGTAAGAGGTTAGCTTTTTTTATCGTTGTAGGGAGTTTACAGACCCCAAAGCCCCGGCAGGCATACTTGCCGGAGAATCATCCCCATCAATTCCCCCGGTAGGTGGAATAACCGTAGGGTGAGAGCGTGATAGGAACATGATAATGCGCATTGTCCTTTATCTGAAAAACGACCTCGATGAACGGATAGAAAGAGTCCTGTCCCTGTGCTTCGAAATAAGGTCCTACCTGATACGTCAGCTTATAGATTCCCGGATGACCTTCGGGAGTAGCTTCCAGAAAATCTTTCACCCGTCCGTTCTCATCGGTCTTGCGCTCCTCTATCACGCTCCATCGGCCCGAAGTATCCTGTCTGCTCAAACTAATAGTTACCCCTGGAGCCGGTTTTCCGGTATGAATGTCCAGTATGTGGCTGGACAACTGATAACTCTTGTCTTGCGCTATTCCTGTCAAAGAAAAGAAAGTGAAGAATAGCAGGAAAATAAAATTCTTCTTCATAACAATTGACTTTTAAAATTTGTATCGATTACAAAGATAAAAGAATTTCTTGTCTTTTGACACGTGGCATGAACGAAGCATCTTATTTTACATTTTATTAAGAAGCCCTTCACCGCACAATCGACCGATACACCTCGCCGGCCACCTCGATGGGGTCGCCTTCCGCTTGTGCCGGATAGGCGTTATGCTGTAATGTCCAAGGTTCCTCCAACGCATAGAAATCGATTTCGGCGGAAGGTTTTCCTTCCAGGCGGGCGGCCAGTTCATCGAACCAGGTTTTCCAACGCAGGTAATAGAAATCGCGGAGCAGTCCGTTCCATTCCTTGTGGGCATAGTCGCGCAATCCGCCCTCATCGGCGGCTATGCGGTTGCCCCACGTAGTGACCTGTACACGGGCGTTCCACTCATATAGGTCTTTCTCCACCTCCGTCTGTCCGAGGGCGCGCGCCATGCCAATCCAGCGGCCGACCTTGAACTCCGGACGGGTGGCCAACAACCTGTCCTGACACAAAATCAAATCGAGGAAACTGGAAGAAGCCGCCCGGAACAGCTCCCTGTCGCCGGAGCGGAAGGCACTGATGACCACCGGGTAGACCAGACGGCCCTTCTCGGCCACCGCCTGCCGCACGATGTCCACCAGGTCGTATTCGAAATTATCGTTTCCACGGAAGGATTCGGCATGCTCCAGCATCAGCCCGGCGGCCTTGATGACATCCTCCGGCCGGTAATAATCCGACATCTCCGACCAACTGGAGACCTGATAGGTATGGAAGGAAGGACGGGCACAGAAGACCGATTCGTGGGTGCCCTGCTGCACCGACGATGCCGGACAATTGTAGATGGAATTGCTCAGCATCTGCCAGGCCTGCTGAACCTTTTCGTCCGATTTCCCGTAACGGGCCTTGACGTAGCCGGCCAGCCACTCGTCCTTGGAGAACCGTTCCGCACGCCAAGGGAGTTCGCACAGGAGTTCGTACATCACGGGATTGTTTTCGATACCTTCCATCGTCATGCCTACCCCCTTCAGCCTTTCACCGAAGGGGCTTTCTTTGGCCTTGTAGAATTCATGGATGACGTGGGCCATCTTGCCATGCAGACCGACGTTTCCCCCGTAGTTCAGCAACATGCAATACAGCCAGTCGTGCGGTCCGAAACCTTCTTTGCGGTACCAGGTGGAGGACGCGTCGCCCCACTGGGGACGGCTCTCGGAAAACAAGTCGAGCACCACCACATCGCCAGCCGGCAAGTCCTTGATCATGTCCGGCCGCGGATTGGCTCCCCACGCCTGAACCACCCAGGCCGAACGGGGATTGGCCCGCTTCATGGCCTTCCAGATGGCCTGTCCAGCCAGATTCAGGTCCACGCCGGCGGTACTTCCCCCTTCGTGGAACGGGTCCATGCTGTAATAATCCGCCTTGCCGTACAGGCGGGTCAGCTCCTTGTAATACAAACGGGCGATACGTTCAAAGTTCGGGTCGGTAGGTTGCAGGAAAGCCGGACGGTTATAGCCGCACCAGATGCCCGGGTCGGCCACATCCAGCCCCAGTTTCTCCTTCGCGTTGTGCGGTACCATGCCCGAGTAACCCGGCAATACGGGATGGATGCCGTACTCGCGCATCCGCTTCAGGATACGTTTCTGAAGCTTTTCCTGATGGGCATACCAACTTTCCGGATTCGGTCCTCCCCATCCTTCCAGGTTGTTCATCAGCCACCATGCCTGAAAAGCCGGCCCGGCAATGAAATCGCCGACTTCCTTTTCGGTATAGCCCAAATCCAGCAAGACATTCCTCCAGACCACATCTGTCCCGACCATCGCCAGGGGCAGGTTGATGCCGTGCAAGGCCATCCAGTCGATTTCCTGTTCCCAGCGGTCCCAGTCCCAGAAAGCCATGCTATAGGAGAAGGTGCAATAATTGAGGTCATACCGGTAGGGAAGCGTGGTTTCGTGGCGTTCCTTGCGGGTTATTTTCGGCAAGACATCCGGCAAATCCGCCCGCATGTTGTTCCAGGACAGATGGATGCCTGCATAATATTTCAGGTACCAGTTGATGCCGGTAGCGATACTCACGTAATTGTTTCCTCGGACCACGACCTTGTCACCCTGCTGGTCCAGCTCGAAGAAGTCATGCTCCGCTTTCCGAAGCTCAATCCGGAACCTGGACGAGGCTCCCGGGTCTATCCGTTCCAGCAATCCCGTTATCGGCGAAGCGCACAGGCATCCGACGAACAGGCAACAACCGATCAGTAATGCGATTCTTTTCATGTAGAGTTTTCTTTAAGGTTACCCTGCAAAAGTACAACTTGTCCGTTAAAATCCGGCATCATCGTCCGATTTAGTTGTTCCGCCGGCCAGACTTCGCGTACAAAAACCCGGACACTGTTGGAAATATCGGCGGGAATGCCTTCTTTTGCAACCGGAAACCAAGGTATTTTCAACCCACCCAAAGAAATCAAAAGACATGAAAGACACGAACCGTATCGTATGGGCGGATTTTCTTCGCCTGATTGCTATCCTGATGGTTATCTGCATCCATTGCGCCGACCCCTTCAACGTTTCACCCGAAGCCCGCTCGAATCCGGAATACAATTTCTGGGGAAGCATCTACGGAGCGTTCCTGCGTCCGTGCGTCCCCCTGTTTGTCATGCTGACCGGTATGCTCCTGCTCCCCGTGCGCGAGGAAACTGGCCCCTTCTACAAGAAAAGGATGATGCGCGTACTGGTACCCTTCGTCGTCTGGTCTTTCCTGTACACCATTTTCCCGTGGCTGACCGGCCTTGTCGGGCTGGACAGCTCCATCCTCACCAGAATGTTCGCCTACGCCGGCGAATCCCCTTCGCAAAGCCTGGGCGATAGCCTGCACAACCTGTGGATGATTCCCTTCAACTTCCATACGTACACCGTCCACCTGTGGTACATCTACATGTTGCTGGGCCTGTACCTGTACTTGCCGTTCTTCTCTGCCTGGGTGAAACAGGCCTCGAAGAAACAGATCCGGATTTTCCTGGGCTTGTGGTGCATTACGCTATTCCTGCCTTATTGCCGGGAATTCCTCTCCGAGAACCTCGGCGGCACGTGTGCCTGGAACGATTTCGGAATCCTCTATTATTTCTCCGGCTTCTGCGGCTACCTGCTTCTGGGTTCATACCTGAAAGATACCGGCAACCGACTCTCGGCGGGAAAGACCGTCGGCCTCTCCATCATCCTGTTCGCCGTCGGCTATGCCGTCACTTATGACGGGTTCCGCGAAATGACCGCCCGGCCGGATGCCACCGAACGCCAGGTAGAACTTTTCTTCCTGTACTGCTCGCCCAATGTGATGATGATGACCGTAGCGGTCTGGCTTCTGGCACAGAAGGTGAAGATAACATCGGCTTTCCTTGTCCGTGCCCTGGCCAACCTGACCCGGTGCGGATTGGGTATCTACCTGATTCACTACTTCCTGGTGGGTACCGGTTATCTGGTGGTGGACAATCTGGGTTTGCCTGTACCGTTACGGGTTCCTGTCACGGCCCTGCTGGTATTCACGGTGGCCTGGGGCCTTGTAGCGGGATGCTACAGGGCTTTCCCGAGAGCCGCCAGGTGGGTGATGGGGTAATCCGGGTGTCCGGGCCCGGTGCTGGCGGTAAATTTACATTTATAAACCATTGTCTTTACTGACCCTAATTCTTACCTTCATGTTTCATGAACGAAAGAATGTTACAATTTCTCGCTATTTGGTGAAAAAAAATAGCGGAAATAAGTTTGTTTGTAGAAAAATGTTCTTATATTTGCCACGCTATAAAATTACACAATATGACAATTTTCAACATCCATATCACAACCATGGGGATGGGGCGTTTCTTGACCGCCACCTCTTTCTTCTCAGGGACTACCCCTCGGGGGTAAGGATTGTATATTGGTGTTTCTACGTGATACACGCTTACGGACGTAAGCATTTATTTCTATCTTATTATTTATTCTGATTTTTTTCCGGCTTTTTCTTCCTCACCGGGGAGCGGAAAGTGTAAAATAATTGTGTATACCTATGAAAGTATTGAAATTCGGTGGAACGTCTGTAGGTTCCGTCAACAGCATGTCGAGTGTGAAAAAGATTGTTGAGGCAATTGATGAAAAGGTGATTGTGGTCGTTTCCGCATTGGGGGGAATTACGGACAAGTTGATTAATACCTCGAAGATGGCTACGGCGGGCGATTCGGCTTACGAAAAGGAAATGAAGGAAATCGTCAATCGCCACATCGAAATGGTCTATACGGTGATACCGGCCGGGAAACAACGTGAAATCCTGTTGGACCAAGTGAACGAACTCCTGAGCGAGCTGAAGGATATCTTCCAGGGCATCTACCTGATTCGTGACTTGTCGCCGAAGACCTCCGCTACCATCGTAAGCTACGGCGAACGCCTTTCGTCCATCATCGTCACCGCCCTGATCAAGAATGCCCAGTGGTTCGACTCACGTACTTTCATCAAGACCGAAAAGAAACATAACAGACATATCCTGGATTCGGAACTGACCACCCAGCTGGTGAAGGAAGCTTTCAGGGAACTTCCGCAGGTGTCGGTGGTGCCCGGATTCATTTCCAGCGACAAGAATACCGGTGAGATTACGAACCTGGGCCGGGGAGGTTCCGATTATACCGCTTCCATCATTGCGGCCGCGCTGGAAGCCGATATCCTTGAAATCTGGACCGATGTGGACGGCTTCATGACGGCCGACCCGCGCGTCATCAGTACGGCTTATCCGATAACGGAATTGAGCTACGTGGAGGCGATGGAGCTCTGTAACTTCGGCGCGAAGGTGGTTTATCCGCCGACTATCTATCCGGTGTGCCACAAGAATATTCCGATTCTCATCAAGAATACGTTCAATCCGGACGCTCCGGGAACCATCATCAAGCAGGAGGCCGACCATTTCTCGAAGGCCATCAAGGGTATCTCGTCCATCAACGATACGTGTCTGATTACCATGACCGGTCTGGGCATGGTGGGTGTCATCGGAGTGGATCACCGTCTGTTCCGTGCGCTGGCCGAGAACGGCATCAGCGTGTTCCTGGTTTCGCAGGCTTCTTCCGAGAACTCCATTTCCATCGGTGTACGGAACGGAGAGGCCGAACTGGCATGCTCCCTGCTGAACGAGGAATTCGCCAAGGAAATCGAAATGGGTGAAATCAGCCCGATGAAGGTGGAAGGCGGACTGGCTACCGTAGCGATTGTAGGCGAGAACATGAAACATACGCCGGGTATCGCCGGGAAGCTGTTCGGTACGTTGGGACGGAACGGTATCAATGTCATCGCATGCGCACAGGGAGCTTCAGAGACCAACATCTCGTTTGTGGTAGACGGCGCTTCGCTCCGCAAGACCCTGAACGTGATTCACGACTCCTTTTTTCTTTCGGAATATCAGGTGCTGAATCTTTTCGTCTGCGGTATCGGAACCGTAGGCCATAGCCTGTTGGAGCAGATTCACGGCCAGCAGGAACGCTTGAAGAAGGAACGCGGACTGAAGCTGAGAGTCGTAGGCATCGCCAACGGACATCAGGCGTACTTCTGCCGCCAGGGCATCGATTTGGCGAACTTCCGCCAGGAACTGGACGAGAAGGGGGTACCGTCGTGCACCCAGTTGCTACACGACGAGGTCATCGGTATGAACATCTTCAATTCGGTGTTTGTGGATTGTACCGCAAGCCCGGAAATCGCCGGCCTGTACAAGGACTTCCTGAAGCACAACATTTCGGTGGTGGCCGCCAATAAGATAGCCGCCTCTTCGGATTATGAAATCTATGCGGAACTGAAGCAGATAGCCCGCCAGCGTGGAGTGAAATTCCTCTTCGAGACGAACGTAGGTGCCGGACTTCCGGTCATCAATACCATCAACGACCTGATAAACAGCGGTGATAAGATTCTGAAGATTGAAGCGGTGCTGAGCGGTACGTTGAATTACATCTTCAATACCTTGAGCGCGGAAGTCCCGTTGAGCGAAACCATCCGCAGAGCCAAGGAGGAAGGCTATTCCGAGCCGGACCCGCGCATCGATCTGAGTGGAAAGGACGTCATCCGGAAACTGGTCATCCTGGCCCGTGAAGCCGGTTACCGCCTGAACCAGGAAGACGTGGTGAAACACCTGTTCATTCCGGATGAATTCTTCGAAGGTACCCTGGACGATTTCTGGACCAAGATTCCGCAACTGGATGCCGATTTCGAGAAACAACGCCAGAAACTGGAGGCCGAAGACAAACGCTGGCGTTTCGTGGCCAAGCTGGAAGACGGCAAGGGAACGGTTTCCCTGCAGGAAGTGGGGCACGACCATCCGTTCTATACCCTGGAAGGAAGTAACAATATAATTCTGCTGACAACTGAACGATATAACGAATACCCGATGCTGATTCAGGGATACGGTGCCGGTGCCGGTGTGACCGCGGCCGGTGTGTTCGCTGACATCATGAGCATCGCTAACATTTAGGATTATGAAACATCTGATTATTTTGGGGGACGGTATGGCCGACTGGAAAGTACCGTCTTTGGGAAACAAGACTTTGCTGCAATACGCACATACACCTTATATGGACAAGCTGGCCAGCCTGGGACGTACCGGTATGCTCAAGACCGTGGCCGACGGCTTCCATCCGGGAAGCGAGGTGGCCAACATGTCCGTCATGGGATATGACCTGCCGAAAGTATACGAGGGGCGGGGAGTACTGGAAGCCGCCAGCATCGGTGTCGACCTGGAACCGGGTGACATGGCTATGCGTTGTAACATCATCTGTGTGGAAGGAGAGACGCTGAAGAACCACTCGGCCGGTCACATCACGACCGAAGAAGCCGATGTGCTGATCAAGTTCCTGGACGAAAAGCTGGGGAACGACCGGATTCATTTCTATACCGGTGTCCAGTACCGCCACCTGTTGGTGATAAAGGGAGGCGACAAGCGCGTGGCCTGTGTCCCTCCGCACGACATCCCGTTGCAACCCTTCCGGCCGAACCTGGTGAAACCGCTCTGTCCGGAGGCACAGGAAACGGCCGACCTGTTGAACGGTCTGATTCTGAAATCACAGGAATTGCTGGCCGGTCACCCGTTGAACCTGAAGCGGATGGCCGAAGGAAAAGACCCTGCCAACAGCATCTGGCCGTGGAGCCCGGGGTATCGTCCGAAGATGGAGCCGCTTTCACAGAAGTATCCGGCTATCCGGAAAGGCTCGGTCA
Source organism: Phocaeicola barnesiae DSM 18169 = JCM 13652 (assembly GCF_000374585.1). GTDB lineage: Bacteria > Bacteroidota > Bacteroidia > Bacteroidales > Bacteroidaceae > Phocaeicola > Phocaeicola barnesiae. The sequence goes on along the minus strand of NZ_KB894643.1, from coordinate 485,902 downwards.
TTACGGCGGTCGACCTGATTCGAGGTATCGGACGCTACGCGGGCTTGCGTTGCATCGATGTAGAAGGAGCTACCGGCCTGTATACGACCAACTATGAAGGAAAGGCGCAGGCGGCCATCGATGCCTTGAAGACCGACGATTTCGTATACCTCCACATCGAGGCAAGCGACGAGGCCGGCCATGAAGGCGATGTAGACCTGAAGCTGAAGACCATCGAATACCTGGACGGCCGGGCACTGAGACCCATTTATGAAGCCGTGAAGGACTGGGAGGAACCGGTGGCCATCGCTGTCCTGCCGGACCATCCGACACCTTGCGAGCTACGTACACATACCAATACTCCCGTGCCGTTCCTGATCTATTATCCTGGCATTGTTCCGGATTCCGTACAGACATACGACGAGGAATCCTGCCAACAGGGCGCTTACGGCATGATGGAGAAGGATGAGTTTATGAACCTGTTTATGAATCTTTAAGTTGACGAATATGAAATACTATAGCACAAACAAACGGGCTTCCGACGCTACGCTGGAGGAAGCCGTAGTGAAAGGTCTGGCGGCTGACAAGGGCCTTTACATGCCTTATCAGATAAAGCCGCTCCCCCAGTCTTTTTACGATGAGATAGAACATCTTTCCTTCCAGGAAATCGCTTACCGGGTGGCGGATGCCTTCTTCGGCGAAGACGTGCCTGCCGATACCCTGAAGCAGATTGTATACGACACGTTGAGCTTCGATGTCCCTGCCGTAAAGGTGAAGGAAAACATCTATTCACTGGAGCTGTTCCACGGACCGACCCTGGCCTTCAAGGATGTAGGCGGACGTTTCATGGCCCGTCTGTTGGGGTATTTCATCCGCAAGGAAGGAAAGAAGCAGGTGAATGTGCTGGTGGCTACTTCGGGCGATACGGGTAGTGCCGTAGCCAACGGTTTCCTGGGTGTGGAAGGTATCCATGTATATGTCCTGTATCCGAAAGGAAAGGTGAGCGAGATTCAGGAAAAGCAGTTCACTACATTGGGACGGAACATCACCGCCATCGAAGTGGACGGCACGTTCGATGATTGCCAGGCGCTGGTGAAGAACGCCTTCATGGACGAGGAGTTGAACGCCCACATGCAATTGACTTCGGCCAACTCCATCAATGTGGCCCGTTTCCTGCCGCAGGCTTTCTACTATTTCTATGCATACGCCCAGATGAAGCGCCGGAACCTGGCCGATAACCTGGTGGTTTGTGTACCGAGCGGTAACTTCGGTAACATTACGGCCGGCCTGTTCGGCAAACGGATGGGATTGCCGGTGAAGCGTTTTATCGCGGCCAATAACCGGAACGATATCTTCTACCAGTACCTGAAGACCGGCCAGTATAATCCGCGTCCTTCCATCGCTACCATCGCGAATGCCATGGATGTGGGCGACCCGAGCAACTTCGCCCGTGTGCTCGATTTGTACGGGGGCAGCCATGACGCCATTGCCGCTGAAATCAGCGGAGCCACCTATACCGATGAACAGATCCGCGAAACGGTCCGTCAGGTATACGATGAAACCGGTTACCTGCTCGACCCGCACGGTGCCTGCGGCTACCGGGCTTTGGCCGAAGGACTGGCTCCGGACGAAGTCGGTGTATTCCTGGAAACTGCCCATCCGGCCAAGTTCCTCCAGACGGTGGAAGGCATCATCGGCCGTAAGGTGGAAATACCCGAAAAGCTTCAGGCTTTCATGCGCGGAACCAAGCAGAGTATTCCGATGAGCAAGGATTTTGCATCGTTCAAGGAATATCTGATGAATGAATAAGTGACGAAGAATAATGGGGCCTGGAAGAATTGTCCGGGTCCATTTACCGAAAAACACCGGTTCCTGGTTGGAGCCGGTGTTTCTTTATTCTTTGGGGAATGTCCTGACGGAAAGGTAATCCGTCGGAACGGGAATTGTCAGGGAAGCTGCAATTTCAATTTGACAAACTGCTTGATGAAGTCGATTGTTCCTTCGATGCCCAATACCGATGAGTCGATGCACAAGTGATACGTGGCGGCGGCTCCCCAGGTCTTGTAGCTGTAGTAGTTGTAATAGGTGGAGCGTTTCTTGTCGGCTTTCTCCATCAGCTCTTCCGCTTTCTCGGCGGTGATGTGATGCAGGCGCATCAGGCGTTCGATACGGGCCTCGGGGGAAGCGGAAACAAAGACGTTGCAGCACCGGGGATGGTCGCGCAGGATATAGTCGGCGCACCGTCCTACGAAGAGGCAGGACTGTTGTTCGGCCAGCTGGCGGATGACATCGCTCTGTATCTTGAACAACGAGTCGTTGCTCAGGTAAGAATTATATGGGTAGGCACCTTCCGTAATGAACGGGAAACGCGAGCCGAAGAGACCGCCCAGCAGGCTCTGGGAAGCTTTCTCGTCCGCCTTTTCAAAAAATTCCTTGCAGAGGCCGCTTTCTTTGGAGGCCAGGTTGATGAGTTCCTTGTCGTAGAAAGCGATTCCTAATTCTTTTGCCAGTTTTTCACCGATTTCTTTTCCGCCGCTTCCTAACTGGCGGCCAAGATTGATTACATAGTGCTCGTTCATATCGTTGTCCTTTGTTACTCCTTGACAAATATACAATTTTTTTATATTGTTCCCAGTTGTAGGAACTTTTTTCTGCCGAATTTATTGCTTATCGATAGTCAGGCCCTGTTCGATGGCATGACGCTTGAAGGTCTGGAACTGCTTGTAGAGCATGATGGCCGCAATGATGCTGGCCGCCGCGTCGGAGATAGGCATGCTGAGCCATACTCCTTTGGCATCCCAGAGCATCGGAAGGATGATCAGGCAAGGAATCAGAATCAGTACTTGGCGGCTCAGTGACAGGATGATGGCCTTCCGTGCCATTCCGATACTCTGGAAGAAGTTCGAGGTGACCATCTGGAAACCGATGATGGGGAAGAACATCACGACAATCCGAAGTCCCTGGGCGGAGATGTTGATCAGGGTTTCATCGTTGGTGAAGGCGGAAACGGCCAGTTTGGGCATGAGCTCGCCGACCAGGAATCCGGTGGTGGTGATGAGGGTGGCCGCGATGACCGTCAGTTTCATGACCTGGTTCACCCGGTGGTATTGCTTGGCTCCGAAGTTGTATCCGGCGATGGGTTGCATGCCTTGGTTCAAGCCCATGACAATCATGACGAAAAGGAAAGAGATACGGTTCACGATACCGAAGGCACCGATGGCCAAATCGCCGTCATACAGCTTCAATCCCTTGTTGATGAGGATGACAATGAAGCAGGACGCTACGTTCATGAAGAAAGGGGCCAGACCGATGCCGATGATGTTTTCCACCAGGACCCGTTTCAGCCGGTAAATACCCCGATGCAGATGAAGTACTTCTTTCTTGTTGCAGAATATCTTGAACAACCAGATGAGCGACAGAATCTGTGCCAGGATGGTAGCGATGGCAGCTCCTCGGATTCCCCAACCGAATCCGTAGATGAAGATGGGGTCGAGTATCGTATTGATGACTACCGTGAAGATAGTGGCCAGCATGGCTTTTTGCGGATGTCCGGCCGAACGGAGTACTGAGTTGAGTCCGAGATACATGTGGGTGACTACGTTGCCCAACAAGATTGTAACCATGTAGTCGCGGGCGTATGGAAGAGTTGCTTCGCTGGCACCGAAGAAATACAAGATAGGGTCGAGAAAGGCCAGTGTGATGATGGTAAACACGATACCGATGAGAAAGTTCAGTGAAACTACGTTGCCTAGAATCTTGTGAGCGGTATCGTAATCCTTTTGTCCCAGCTTGACTGAAATCAGTGTGGACGCGCCTACACCTACCAACGAACCGAAAGCGGCTGCCAGGTTCATCAGCGGGAAAGTGACGGCCAGTCCGGAGATAGCCAACGGTCCTACGCCGTGACCGATAAAGATACTGTCTACCATGTTATAAAGGGAAGAGGCCGTCATGGCGATGATGGCCGGAACCGCGTATTGTGTCAGTAGTTTTCCGATACGTTCAGTCCCTAGTTCGTTGATTTTTCCATTTTGCGACATAAAACTCTTTTTATTGCTAAGTGGTTGATATAAAAAACTCTCTAATTTAGTCGCCGCAAAGGTACGGAAAATACGGTAAAATTGGGGAAAGGTAATGTAAAACTTGTCAAAAATGTATATATTTTTTTAGAACTAGTCGATGTGAAAAGATGAAAACAATTTGCTCTGATAAAATTTTCAGAACATCTTCGGAATAGCCTGATATAGAAACAGGTCTATTTATCTTTCTTCAGATAAATAGACCTGTCTTAAGTTATAGAAAAGCCTTAATCGATTGTACAACCATCTTTGGTGATATTCAGTGTACTACTTTTTACTGTTTTCCCGTTACTGGTTTTTAGATGGAAAGTAATATGCAGAGTTCCTGCAAATCCTGTTACACCTTCAGAGAACTCGTATTGCATGGCCTTTACAGCTTTGTCAAAATAGTAGATAGCTTCATCTTTAGTTAATTTCTCCCAACCTATATCTGATAAAGTTGTATTCAGTTCTGATTCGATCAGATTAATTTCTTGAGAATCCAGTCCCCCTCCAGAAACTTCAACTTCGATGTAATAATCGTTTAAAGCCTGGTCATCCACTTCGTCATCATCATTACTACAACTTGCCATACATAATGTTACAATTAACATTGCTAACCATAACGGTAAATACTTAACTGCTTTCATAGTGCTATAATTTAATTTAAAGTTTAAATGTCTATGATTTATCGGGATAGATAACCTGAAAGGTTATCAGGCACATTACATATACTAATCTATTTAAAACAAAAATACCTAAAAAAGTATTAATAATTATACAATATATATGCATCATGGATTATTCGGGTCTGATACGGGGATATTAGTATGAAAAACGAGTATAAGTGGATTAAATAAATTCGGTTACTAGGGAAACGTCAAAATCTATTTTTATAATGATAAACTTTTATCAGAGATTTGTCTTGTTCATTGTAATGAATAGGGATAGACGAAACAGAACGGTATACTTAGGTAAGTTTAGAATATGGGAAATAAACAAAAGAATCTTATCAGACATCCGATTGGAGAATGATAAGATTCCTTTAGTATAGATGAAAGTAATCAATCAGCCGATTTTCATGAAGATTAAGCTTTTCTTCCTTTGGAGTTTTCTGATTAAATTCATAGTTATGACAAGTTTTCTGATACTTAGATATGGTATCAGAAGATGCTCCAGGCCACGGTCAGACCGGCCATGACGATGGCCACCATGCTCATCAGTTTGATGAGGATGTTCAGGCTCGGGCCGGAGGTGTCTTTGAACGGGTCGCCCACGGTATCGCCTACAACGGTCGCCTTGTGTACGTCACTTCCTTTTCCGCCGAAGTTGCCTTCTTCCACGTACTTCTTGGCATTGTCCCACGCTCCGCCGGAGTTGGCCATGAAGATAGCCAGCACGAAACCGCTACTCAGGCCACCTATCAGCAATCCCAATACACCGGGTACACCGAAGACGATGCCGGTCAGGATAGGAGCGATGATGGCGATGAGCGAAGGTACCACCATCTCACGTTGGGCACCCTTGGTGGAGATGGCTACGCAACGGGCGTAATCGGGTTCCGTTTCGCCGGTCAGGATTCCCTTGATTTCGCGGAACTGGCGGCGTACCTCGTCTACCATGTGGGCGGCGGCACGTCCTACGGCATTCATGGTCAGACCGCAGAACAGGAAGGCCATCATGGAGCCGATGAACATGCCCGACAAGACCTTCGGATTCATCAGCGTAACGTCATAGTAGTGCATGAAATCGAAGAACGTCGCGTCCTGCAAGGGGACGGAGGTCCCGCCTACCGTGATTTCGGTCGTGCCGATGCGGGTGAGACCGATACGGATTTCTTCGATGTATGAAGCCAGCAACGCCAAACCGGTCAGGGCGGCCGAGCCGATGGCGAATCCCTTGCCGGTAGCGGCGGTGGTATTTCCCAAGGAATCGAGGGCATCGGTACGTTTACGCACTTCGGCACCCAGGCCCGACATCTCGGCATTACCGCCGGCGTTGTCGGCTATCGGACCGTAAGCGTCGGTGGCAAGAGTGATACCCAGGGTAGAAAGCATACCTACCGCCGCGATGCCGATGCCGTAAAGGCCGAGGCCTACGTTACTGAAATCGAAGCCCGAGGCAAACAGGTAAGATGCGATGATACCTACTACCACGGCAATGACCGGGATGGCGGTGGAAAGCATTCCCAGACCGATACCGGAAATGATGACGGTGGCCGGACCGGTCTTTCCGCTTTCACTCAGCTTTTGGGTGGGCCTGTAGGATTGGGAGGTGTAATATTCCGTGGAACGTCCGATGACGATACCCACCAGCAGACCGACGACAACCGAGCAGGAAATCCACATCCAGTTATCCAGCTTCAATAGCCAGAGAATGAAGAAGGTAGCCACGACAATCAGTACCGAGCTGAGGTTGGTCCCGAAGCCCAGGGCTCCGAGCAAATCTTTCATGGTGGCGTTCTCCTTGGTACGTACGGCAAAGATTCCGATGATGGAGAGCAGGATACCTACGGCCGCAATCAGCATCGGGGCAATCACCGCCTTGTATTGCATGAGGGTATCACCGCTATGGATAAAAGCGGCGGCTCCGAGGGCGGCGGTGGCCAGGATGGAACCGCAATAGCTTTCGTACAGGTCGGCACCCATACCGGCTACATCGCCTACGTTATCGCCTACATTGTCGGCGATGGTGGCAGGGTTGCGCGGGTCGTCTTCCGGAATACCGGCTTCTACCTTACCTACCAGGTCGGCTCCTACATCGGCGGCTTTCGTATAGATACCTCCACCGACACGGGCGAACAGGGCTTGCGTAGAGGCACCCATACCGAAGGTCAGCATGGTCGTGGTGATGACGCAGAGTTTGTGGGTCGGGGTCAGTGTGTCCGCCGGAATCACGGCATTCAGCAACAGGTACCAGAAGGAAATGTCGAGCAATCCGAGTCCGACCACTACCAGTCCCATGACCGCTCCGCTACGGAAAGCGATGCGCAGACCGCTGTTCAACGAGGCGCGTGCGGCATTGGCGGTACGTGCAGAAGCATAGGTAGCGGTCTTCATGCCCAGGAATCCGGAAAGTCCGGAGAAGAATCCGCCGGTCAGGAAGGCTACCGGTACCCAATGGTTCTGTACATCGAAGCCGTAGGCCATGATGGAGAACAGGATTACCAGTCCGAGGAAGACCATCCCGACGATTTTGTATTGTTGTTTCAGGTAAGACATGGCGCCTTTGCGTACGGCGGCGGCAATCTTCATCATTTGAGGAGTTCCTTCGCTCTCTTTCATCATCTGGCGGTGGAAGTGCCAGGCAAAACCGAGGGCCAGGATAGAAGCGACGGGTATAACCCAGAATAGCAATTGGTCCATAGCGTGTATAAATTTAAGGTTTGGTTTTAGAATTGTTCCGGCTGACAGGGTTTGGATACTGGTCCGGGCGGATTCCCGGCAGGCTGCTGATGGGGTTCCGCCCGGAAATAAGGTTTGCTGGGCGCGTCACTTGCGTCCGGCCGTAAAGAATTTCCAGACCAGTGCGCTACAGGCGGCTCCCAGGAACGGAGCGACAATGAACAACCACAGCTGTGAAAGGGCTTGTCCGCCTTCTACCAGTGCCGGGCCGATGCTACGGGCCGGATTGACGGAAGTGCCTGTAATGGGGATGCAGACGATGTGAATCAGGACCAGTGTCAGACCGATGGCGAGTCCTGCCAGGTTTCCGGCACCGCCCTTTTCGTCGGTGGCCCCCAGAACTACCAGGACGAAGATGAAGGTGAAGACGGCTTCGGCAATGAAGGCCTGGGCGGTTTCTCCCATGTCGAAGGTATTCGACCCTGTGGTGGTAGGACCGTCAAATCCGCCCGTCGAAACCAGTAGGGCGAGGATGAATGAGCCTAGCAAGGCACCTATCACCTGGAAAAGCATGTACATCGAGGCATCCTTGTTGCTCATCCGTCCCGACATCCACACCCCCAGGGTGATGGCCGGGTTGATGTGGCATCCCGAAATGCTTCCAATAGTATAGGCCATGGCCACAACGGATAGTCCGAAAGCCAAGGCAACTCCCAGGGTTCCTACTCCGGCGCCTACCGTTCCGGCCATGCTTCCGGCAAATACGGCGCTACCGCATCCCATCAAGACAAGCACCATGGTGCCTATCATTTCTGCCAAATACTTTCTCATACGCTTCGATATTTAGAGTTAGACAATCAGCTGTAGGAAAAGATGTCTCTAAAATACGAAAATTCTTCGGAAAACGGGTGGCGCAGGGAGGTTTTAACATTTGCTTTGCCGGTCGCGAAGTCTTCTTGGTCCTTGGGGATAGAGGGGTGTTTCCCCGCTTTTTTCGAACGTGGAGACGTGTCCGTCAAAACAAACGTTCGTTTCAGGCAAGATGTCCGTTCGTCTTGAGTAAAACGTCCGTTCGTCTTGCACCAGATGTCCGTTCGTTTTCCGTTCGGTTCCAATCATCGGTGGCCTGTCACGTGATTCGGCTGAAATTCGGTATCGTAACGTCTTTTATCGGCCGAAAAATCGTATCTTTGCACCCGCTTAATCATTGTGAAAAGAAGAAACATGTGTAGAAAGATTGTGCTGTTGCTCGGTATGCTGGCCTGTACGTTGCTGGTTCCGGCTCAGGAGAGTTACAAATTCAGGGTACAACTGACTGATAAGAACCCTACCGTTTATTCATTGGACCGCCCGGAGGAATTCCTGTCCGAAAAGGCTTTGCAAAGACGTGAAAGACAAGGATTGGGTGTCGATTCTACCGACTTGCCGGTCTGCAAGGAATACATTGCCCGCCTGGTACAGTTGGGAGGAAAACTGGTAACATCCAGTAAATGGAACAATACCGTAGTGATGGGAGTGCCCAGCGAAGGAATAGCTCAGTCGTTTCTGGACCTGCCTTTTGTGCGTGCCGTCAAGCGGGTATGGGTTTCGCCCGATACGGTTTTTCCGCGTACGGAAAACCGGAAGAAAGAGGTGAAGAACGAGTGGAAGAAAATGGACGATTATTACGGTGTCAGCGCACAGCAGGTGAAAATCCATCACGGCGATAGCCTGCATCAGGCGGGATTCCGTGGTCAAGGGATGGAGATAGCCGTCATCGACGCCGGTTTCTACAATGCCGATGTCATCAAATATTTCAAGTCGGTTGCGGTGCGTGGAATCCGTGACTTTGTAAATCCGGAATCGGATATCTACGGAGAACATTATCACGGCTTGAAGGTGCTCTCCTGTATGGCGGCCAATGCCCCTCATGTGATGGTCGGTACGGCTCCCGAGACGGCTTACTGGCTCTTGCGGAGCGAGGACAACGATACAGAGCAGCCGGTGGAGGAAGATTACTGGGCGGCCGCCATCGAGTTTGCCGATAGTGTGGGCGTCGATGTGGTCAATACGTCGTTGGGATATTATGAATTCGATGACCCGCTTTGCAACTATACTTACCGGGATTTGGACGGAAAGACTTCGCTGATGTCGGCGTCGGCTTCGCGTGCGGCAGACAAAGGTATCCTGGTGGTCTGCAGTGCCGGAAACTCAGGTATTGACCGCTGGAAGAAGATTACTCCGCCTGCCGATGCCTTCAATGTGCTGACGGTGGGAGCGGTCGACCAGTTCGGGCTGAATGCCGATTTTTCTTCGGTAGGAAATACGACGGACGGCCGGGTGAAGCCGGATATCATGGCCGTGGGGGTACGTTCCAGCGTGTCTGGTGAGGACGGGAATGTATCGTATGCCAACGGAACTTCGTTCGCTTCGCCTACGTTCTGCGGATTGGTCACCTGTTTGTGGCAGGCCTGTCCGTGGCTGACCGTGAAGCAATTGATTGATGTGGTCCGCCGTTCGGGCGATCGGGCCGATTATCCGGATAATGTCTACGGATATGGTATTCCGGACGTCTGGAAGGCCTATAAGCTGGCACTGGCACTCAAACCTGAAGCAGATGGAAACCAATAACCGTTCCCTGTCGCTGGTAGAACTGAATGCGTTGGTGCGCCGGAGCATCCGTACTTGTCTGCCCGATGAGTATTGGGTACAGGCCGAACTGAGCGATGTGCGCAGCAACTATTCGGGACATTGCTACCTGGAATTCGTACAGAAGGATACCAAAAGCAATGCCTTGGTGGCCAAGGCGCGGGGAATCATCTGGAGCAATGTGTATCAGTTGCTGAAACCTTATTTCGAACGTGAAACCGGACAGGCTTTCGTCTCAGGCATCAAGGTGCTGGTAAAAGTTACCGTCGATTTTCATGAACTCTACGGGTATTCCTTGACGGTAGTCGATATCGACCCTTCGTATACCTTGGGGGATATGGTGCGACGGCGGAAAGAGATTCTCCGCCGGTTGGAGGCCGACGGTATCCTGACGATGAACAAGGAGCTGGAACTTCCGGAGTTGCTTCAACGTATCGCCGTCATTTCTTCGGCTACGGCCGCCGGTTACGGCGATTTCTGTAACCAGTTGGCACACAATGCTTTCGGATTTGTCTTCTATCCGAAACTTTTTCCGGCGGTGATGCAGGGAGATCAGGTGGAGATATCCATCATCGCTGCCCTTGACAAGATTTATGCCTCCGGTATCGACTGGGATGCGGTAGTCATCATCCGTGGGGGAGGGGCTACTTCCGACCTCTCGGGATTTGATACTTACGACCTGGCCGCTCATTGTGCCCAGTTCCCTCTTCCGATAATTACCGGTATCGGTCATGAACGGGATGATACGGTTCTCGATTTGATATCGCATACCCGGGTGAAGACTCCTACGGCGGCTGCCGAGTTCCTGATAAATCATCAGCGGCAGACGGCGGAGCATCTGGAAGCGTTGGCCCTGTTCTTTGCGGAAAGTCTGCCCGACCGGATTCGCCGGGAGAAAGAACGGTTGGAACGATGTGTGTCGCGCATTCCTTCGCAGGTTCAGATGAGGCTTCAACGTGAAACCTTCAGGCAGGAACGTTTGGGCAAGCGGATGGAAATGGCCTGGCAGACCCGTCTGGTACGTGAACAGTACCGGCTACAGGTAGAGCAACGGCTGATGTCGGCGGCCGGGAGAAGGTTGGAACAGGAACAGCATCGGTTACAACTGCTGGAACAACGTGTACAGGCGGCTTCGCCCGAAGTGCTGTTGAAGCGGGGGTACAGCCTTACGCTGAAAGACGGGAAGGCGGTGACCGACATCGCCCAGCTACAGGCGGGGGATGAAGTGGAGACCCGGCTGGCAAAGGGGACCTTCCGAAGTAAAGTATTATAATTAAAGGTAAGAATAAAGAATATGGCAGCAACCAAAGAAACCTATTCCGAGGCCATGAAACGCCTGGAAGCGATCGTATCACGGATTGAAAGTAATGAGCTCGACATCGACCAGTTGGGAAGTCAGCTTCAGGAAGCGCAGAAACTCATCAAGTTCTGCCGGGAGAAACTTTATAAGGCCGATGAGGAAATCAAGAAGATACTGGAGGAGGGTAAGACTCCGGAAGAAAAATAAATCTGCAACAAAAGTATGGGCTCTCCGTATAATTATCGGAAAAAATAAGCGTTAAAATTTGATTTTGTAAATTAAAGCAGTACTTTTGCCCTTGTAATACTAGGAAATAAACATAACACAATACAATATGAAAGAAATTGATTGGTCTAATCTGTCATTCGGCTATATGCGGACAGATTACAATGTACGTTGTTATTATCGGGATGGAAAATGGGGTGAAATGGAATTATGCTCAGAAGAAACCCTGAATATCCACATGGCAGCTACTTGTCTGCATTACGGACAGGAAGCTTTCGAAGGTTTGAAGGCTTACCGTGGCAAGGACGGTAAAATCCGTATCTTCCGTCTGGAAGCCAACGCAGAACGTCTGCAAAGTACTTGTGACGGTATCTTGATGCCGAAATTCCCTACAGAATTGTTCCGTGAAGCAGTTACTAAGGTAGTGAAGGCCAATGAACGCTTCATTCCTCCCTACGAAAGCGGTGCATCGCTGTATATCCGTCCGTTGTTGATCGGTACAGGCGCACAGGTAGGTGTACATCCGGCCAACGAATATTTGTTCGTAGTCTTTGTAACACCGGTAGGTCCTTATTTCAAGGGTGGTTTCGCTACCAATCCGTATGTCATCATCCGCCAGTTTGACCGTGCGGCTCCGCTGGGAACCGGTACTTATAAGGTAGGTGGAAACTATGCTGCCAGTCTGCGTGCCAACAAGATGGCTCACGATGCTGGTTATGCCAGTGAATTCTACCTGGATGCCAAAGAGAAGAAATACATCGACGAATGTGGCGCTGCCAACTTCTTCGGTATCAAGAACAATACATACATCACACCGTTGTCTACTTCTATCTTGCCATCCATCACCAACAAGAGCCTGATGCAGTTGGCCGAAGATATGGGTATGAAGGTAGAACGTCGTCCGATTCCGGAAGAGGAACTGGCTACGTTCGAAGAAGCCGGTGCTTGCGGTACTGCTGCCGTAATCAGTCCGATTGAACGGATTGACGATTTGGAAAACCACAAATCGTATGTTATTGCCAAGGATGGTAAACCGGGTCCGATCAGCGAAAAGCTGTATAACAAATTGCGTGCTATCCAGTATGGTGACGAGGCTGACCCGTACGGCTGGGTTACTGTGCTTGATTGATAAGACTGAAATGGAAAGATTGTAAGTGGATTTATATACACTTACAATCTTTTTTGTATTGGAACATAAGTATCTGTTGGGAAACAGTAGACGACTTTTTCCGTTCATTCTGAAGAATGTGAATTTCTTTTATTATATTGTTAACCTTAAATCTGTAACTTATGGGAAATAAAATCACGGTCGGCGGAGTCCTGACTGAAGGGCTTAGCATTGGTTTGAAAAATGTAGTATCTCTCCTTGTAGCTACCTTATTGTGGCTGGTGACCATCTGGATTCCTTATTTGAATGTGGGCACTACCATTGCCATGACGGTTATTCCGGTAGAACTGAGTAAAGGAAAGGTTATCTCTCCTACATTTATTTTTGATGGTAAATATCGTCAGTATATGGGTGAATATTTCACGCTGATAGGGTTGATGTCCATGTCTATTATTCCAGCATTACTCTTTATGGTTGTTCCCGGACTTATCATTGCTCTGGGCTGGAGTTTGGCTTTCTATCTGTTGCTTGACAAAGGACTTGCTCCGGGTGAAGCTCTTGTACAAAGTAATAAGGCGACTTACGGATATAAATGGACCATCTTTGGTGTGAACTTCATCATCATGCTGGCCTTTTACATCTTGAGTTTTATTTTTGCTTTGATTCCGTTTATCGGTGCGTTGTTGATGCTGGTTGCTGTATTGGCTATTGTTGTCGTTTCTTTGGGATGTTCAGCTGTTATCTATCGTAACCTGACTGCAGATGAACAACAGGCAGATGCAATAGAGTAAGGTATCAAAATATTAATTTCTGAAGGCTTCTCTCGTTCTGTTTATTGGAACGGGAGAAGTTTTCTTTTGCCTGTTCCGTAAAAAACAGCTAACTTTGCCGCCACGTAGTAATCCATAAAAACAAGCATGGGAAAAGGAAAGTTAGCGAAATTTGCAGATATGGCGGAATACCCGCACGTGTTCGAATATCCGTATTCGGTAGTAGACGATGTACCGTTCGACATGAAGGGACGTTGGAAACAGGATTTTTTTGGAAATGATAATCCGATTGTGCTGGAGTTGGGATGCGGACGGGGTGAATATACGGTAGGATTGGGCCGTCGTTATACCGACAAGAATTTCATCGGAGTAGACATCAAAGGGGCCCGTATGTGGACCGGTGCAACCGAAGCCTTGAACGAAGGGCTGAAGAATGTTGCGTTCCTGCGTACGAACATCGAAATCATTGACCGTTTCTTCGCACCGGGCGAAGTGGACGAAATCTGGCTGACTTTCTCGGACCCGCAGATGAAGAAGGCGACGAAGCGGTTGACTTCAACCTATTTCATGAACCGTTACCGGAAGTTCCTGGTGCCCGACGGGCTGATTCATCTGAAGACGGACAGTAACTTCATGTTTACCTATACGAAAAGTATGGTGGAAGCCAATCATCTGCCGGTAGAATTCATGACGGACGACCTGTATCATTCGGGCATGGACGATGATATCTTGAGTATCCGTACTTATTACGAGCAGCAGTGGTTGGACCGTGGACTGAACATCAAATACCTGAAGTTCCGTTTGCCGCAGGAAGGTGAACTGGTGGAGCCCGACGTGGAAATCGAACTCGATGATTACCGGAGTTATAACCGCAGCAAACGGAGCGGACTGAAAACAAGCAAATAAATCAAACGATTGTTGATATGACATTATATCCGAAATTGATTCTTGACGCACTGGCAACCGTGCGTTATCCGGGAAACGGAAAGAATCTGGTAGAAGCCGAAATGATTGCCGACAACCTTCGTATCGATGGTATGAAGGTAAGTTTCTCCATCATCTTTGAAAAGCCGACCGACCCGTTCATGAAATCGGTCATCCGTGCGGCAGAAACAGCTATCCATACGTATGTTTCGAAAGAGGTGGAAGTGACGATTGCTACGGAAAGCCGTCAGGCTGCACGTCCGGAGCCTGGAAAATTGTTGCCGCAGGTAAAGAATGTGATTGCCGTATCCTCCGGTAAGGGTGGGGTAGGTAAATCGACGATAGCCGCCAATCTGGCTGTAGCCTTGGCGAAGCTGGGCTACAAGGTTGGTTTGCTGGATGCCGATATTTTCGGTCCGTCTGTTCCGAAAATGTTCCAGGTGGAAGATGCCCGTCCGTATGCCGAAGAAGTGGAGGGTCGTGACTTGATTGTTCCGATTGAAAAATATGGCATCGAACTGTTGTCTATCGGTTTCTTTGTTGACCCGGACCAGGCTACCTTGTGGCGTGGCGGTATGGCCAGCAATGCTTTGAAACAGCTGGTAGGTGATGCCAAATGGGGTGAACTGGATTATTTCATCCTTGATACTCCTCCGGGAACCAGCGACATTCACTTGACGCTGCTGCAGACATTGGCCATTACCGGGGCGGTGATTGTCAGTACGCCACAGGAAGTTGCGCTGGCTGATGCACGGAAAGGTATCAACATGTATATGAACGATAAGGTGAATGTGCCTATCCTGGGATTGGTAGAGAACATGTCTTGGTTTACACCGGCCGAATTGCCGGAGAACAAGTATTACCTGTTCGGAAAAGAGGGTACCAAACGTCTGGCAGAGGAGTTGAATGTACCGTTGTTGGGTCAGATTCCTATTGTGCAGAGTATTTGTGAAAACGGTGATAAGGGTACGCCGGCCGCACTTGATGAAAACAGCCTGACTGGTATGGCCTTTATCGAGCTGGCACGCAACGTAGTGGCACAGACCGAGAAACGGAATGCGGAACTGGCTCCTACAGAGATTGTCCATACCCATAAATAAAATTGTCGGATTGATCGGGGAGGTCCCCGAAGACAATTGATGGCCTTCTGAAGAAGTTGTTTACCGTGGCAATTCTTCAGAAGGCTTTTTTAGTCTTCTTGGAAATCGAAGGACAGTTGTACCCATTCCGGTGAGTTCGGTAAGATGAGGGAGTCTGTATCTTTCGGGTTTGAGACAGACAATCCTATCAGGCGGATGGGGTGGTGGGTGTAGTCGACGTCTTTCAATAGCTTTTTGGCCAAGGGAAGTATTTCCTTCAAGGTGGTCAGTGGCCGGGAAATACTTTGGCTACGTGTTATTTGGGTGAAGTCGCCGAATTTTATCTTCAAGGTAAGCGTCGTTCCCTTGAACTGTTTCCGTGCCAGGCGCTCTACCAGTTCGCAGGCTACATGGTATAACTCGATGATGACAGAAGAAGACAGTGAGATGTCTTTTTCCAGTGTGTGTTCGCAACCTATGGATTTCCGGATGCGCACGGCTTCTACCGGACGGTTGTCTATGCCACGGGCAAAATCGTAATAGAGAGAACCGATTTTTCCGAATTGTCGGGTCAGCATTTCCATGGAGCATTGCCGTAAGGTTTCCCCGTTGTATATTCCCAACTGATGCATTCTTTTGGCGGTGACCGGCCCTACTCCCCAGAATGATTCGATAGGCAGACGGTCGATAAAGGCTTGTGCCTGGTCTGGATGGATGGTACATAGGCCATCCGGTTTCCGGTAGTCTGAAGCTACCTTAGCCAGGAATTTGTTGTAGGAAACTCCGGCTGAGGCTATCAGATGGAGGTCGGTCCGGATGCGTTGTTTGATTTCTTTGGCTATATCGACAGCCAGTTCCATGGATTTCTTGTTTTCTGTGACATCCAGAAAAGCCTCATCCAGAGAAATAGGCTCAATCAAGTCAGTGTATTCCTGGAAAATGGCATGTACCTGGGCAGATACTTCCTTGTATACTTCCATCCGTCCTTCCACAAAAATCAGGTCAGGGCAAAGTTTCAATGCTTTCTGTGAGGGCATGGCCGAACGTACTCCGAATTTCCGGGCCTCGTAACTGGCTGCGGCCACTACTCCCCGTTTCTCGGCATGCCCTACGGCAACGGGTTTCCCCTTCAGCTCAGGATGGTCACGTTGCTCCACTGAGGCGTAGAAGGCATCCATGTCAATATGGATAATTTTCCGGAGTTCAGTCATAAAACAGATAGCTTTTGTGCAAAAATAATGAAACTTTTTTGGGTCATCCTAAAAATCATTTGTACTTTTGTCGTATCTTACAAAATTGTGACGATTTTTATGATGAAAGATGAGATTAAAAAGGCCTGTGAGGTCATGCAGAAAGGGGGTGTCATCCTTTATCCTACTGATACAGTGTGGGGAATAGGATGTGACGCAACCAATGAAGAGGCTGTGAAGCGGGTGTATGAAATCAAGAAACGTGCCGACAGCAAAGCGATGCTGGTATTGGTAGACAGCCCTGTGAAGGTGGATTTTTATGTACAGGATGTACCCTCTGTGGCTTGGGATTTGATTGAAATGACCACCAAGCCGTTGACGATTATATACGATGGAGCGCGTAATCTGGCTCCGAATCTGATTGCTGCCGATGGCAGTGTAGGTATCCGTGTTACTTCCGAAGAATTTTCCAAGGAGCTTTGCTTCCGTTTCCGGAAAGCCATCGTTTCTACTTCGGCCAATATCAGTGGTCAGCCTGCACCGGCTGTATATAGTGAGATTTCGGAAGAAATCAAGCAGGCTGTGGATTATGTAGTGGATTTCCGTCGGGAAGAGACAGGACATCCCAAACCTTCCAGTATCATTAAATTAGGAAAAGGGGGAGAAGTAAAGATTATCCGCGAATAAAATCCAAACAAAACTAAACTCCATTACTGAGCCATGCAGATAGAAGAAGAGAAATACAGTTGGCTTCAGCGTTTCCTGGTGTGGAGAGAGAAACATATCAAAGATAAGCAGTTTATTCTGATACTGAGTTTCCTGGTGGGAATATGTACGGCACTGGCTGCTTTTGTGCTGAAGTTTTTAGTGGAATATATCAAAGAGTTTCTGACAGAGAATTTCGATACAACCCGGGCCAACGGATTATATTTGGTATATCCGGTGGTGGGTATTCTGTTGACAAGCCTTTTTATCCGAAAGGTGGTACGTGATGACATCAGTCATGGTGTGACGAAGATTCTGTATGCCATTTCCCGGAAACAGAGCCGTATCAAGCGTCACAATGTATGGTCGTCGGTGTGTGCATCTGCCATCACCATCGGTTGTGGTGGTTCGGTCGGAGCCGAAGCACCGATTGTGTTGACCGGTTCTGCCATCGGTTCCAATTTGGGAGCCCTGTTCCGGATGGACCACAAGACCCTGATGCTGCTGGTAGGATGTGGAGCAGCCGGTGCCGTTTCGGGCATCTTTAAAGCTCCGATTGCCGGACTCGTTTTCACCTTGGAGGTATTGATGATTGACCTGACAATGGCTTCGTTACTTCCGTTGCTGATTTCGAGTGTGACAGCTGCCTCTGTGGCTTATGTGCTGACCGGAACCGAAGCTATGTTCCAGTTTCATCTGGATTATCCGTTTGCTTTGGAACGTATTCCTTATGCCATTGGACTGGGGATATTCTGTGGATTGATAGCGTGGTATTTCACCCGTTCGATGAATTGGATTGAAAATATCTTCCGCCGATACTCTAACCCTTACGTCAAGTTTGTGATAGGGGCTTCCATGCTGAGCATTCTGATTTTCTTGTTCCCGCCATTGTACGGTGAAGGTTACGATACCATCACCCTGTTGCTGAACGGTAAGTCGAGTGTGGACTGGAATACGGTGATGAACAATTCATTCTTCTACGGAAACGGCAGTTTGCTTATCATCTATTTGATATTGATCATTCTCTTGAAGGTATTTGCATCGAGTGCTACGAACGGTGGAGGCGGTTGTGGAGGTATCTTTGCACCGAGTCTGTTTTTGGGTTGTATCTCCGGCTTTGTCTTCTCTTACGTATGTAATGAGTTTCATATCGGGAACACTTATATTCCGGAAAAGAATTTTGCCTTGATGGGAATGGCCGGGCTGATGTCGGGAGTTATGCATGCTCCGTTGACGGGTATTTTCCTGATTGCAGAGTTGACCGGTGGATATGACCTGTTCCTTCCGCTGATGATTGTATCTGTCAGTGCATACCTTACGATTATCGTATTCGAGCCACATAGTATTTACTCCATGCGTTTGGCCAAAAAAGGGGAACTGCTTACCCATCACAAGGATAAGGCGGTACTGACATTGATGAATGTGGAGAGTATTATTGAAACTGATTTCCAGAAACTTCGTCCGGATATGGACTTGGCAGGAATGGTCAAAGCAATTTCACTTTCCACCCGTAACCTGTTTCCCGTTGTCGGTGTACAGGGGGAATTTCTGGGAATGGTCAATCTGGACGATGTCCGGAATGTAATGTTCCGTCAGGAGTTATATCATAAATATTACGTAGAGCGGTTCATGAAGGAACCGAAAGCGATTATCAATACCACAGACTCCATGGAGGTGGTGATGCAGAAATTCGACAAGACTGGCGCCTGGAATTTGCCGGTGATTGACGAACAACGTAAATACAAAGGCATTGTTTCGAAATCGAAGATGCTGAATACGTACCGTCAGGTAATGGTGGATTTTTCTGCCGAATAAGTGTAACATTAAAAAGAGCAACGAATGGACAAGAAAGACTTACGTATCGTGTATATGGGAACTCCCGAGTTCGCTGTAGAAAGTTTGAAGCGATTGGTGGAAGGCGGTTACCAGGTAGTGGGTGTTATTACGATGCCCGATAAACCGATGGGACGCCACGGAAGTGTCCTTCAACCGAGTCCCGTTAAGGAATATGCTGTTTCTCAAGGTTTGAAAGTCCTGCAACCGGAGAAACTGAAAGATGAGGCTTTTCTGGATGAACTGCGTGCATTGAAAGCCGACCTTCAGATTGTGGTGGCTTTCCGTATGCTTCCGGAAGTTGTCTGGAATATGCCTCGTTTGGGAACCTTCAACCTGCACGCTTCGTTGTTGCCCCAATACCGGGGAGCTGCTCCTATCAACTGGGCGGTCATCAACGGTGATACAGAGACTGGAATCACGACATTTTTCCTGAAACATGAAATCGATACCGGTGAAATCATCGATCAGGTGAAGGTGCCGATAGCCGATACGGATAATGTAGGAATCGTATATGACCGGTTGATGCTCTTGGGCGGTGATTTGGTCGTGAAGACGGTGGATGCCATTTTAGCAGGTAATGTGAAGACTACTCCACAAGAGGAACTGGCTAAGGTGGATGAACTCCGTCCGGCTCCTAAAATATTCAAGGATACTTGTCGTATCGACTGGACAAAAGGAGTTAAACCTGTCTATGACTTTATCCGGGGACTGTCTCCTTATCCGGCCGCTTGGACGGAACTTTCTCAGGGAGAGGCTTCACCTGTCATGCTGAAAATTTATGAATCCGCTAAGATTTTCTGTGAACATGCATTACAGCCGGGTACTGTAGTGACCGATAAGAAAACCTATTTCCGGGTTGCATCAACCGATGGGTATGTAGATATTCTGTCTTTGCAACTGGCAGGTAAGAAACGGATGCGGGTAGCCGATTTCTTGCGTGGATACCGTCATACGGAAGATACCTGTGTCAGATGACGGACAATGTGTAAAAGTTTAAAAGGCCAGTCACTATTCAGCGGAATAGAAACTGGCCTTGCTACTTGTTGATAGAATAGATTGGAACTAATTGCTCTTTTTGACTTCCCATACAGCTTGGCTGTCAGCACCGCTGTTGTATTTGATGAGAAAGCCCTGAAAGTTGTTTTGTTGATATTCAGGAATGCTTTTCAAGGTAAAGGATGTGACTCCCCAATACCATCCTGTCGGTGTATCCGATTTCGCGTCGTGGCGTAACTCAACAAGAAGCATTCCCCGATTGTCCAGTTCGGTTCCTTCAGGTAGGATTAGCGTGAAGTCATGGATGTTGTTATTGCCAGAACCTTTGAAATTAAATTCAATGTTCAGGTGTTCTTTGCTGATGGAACTTCCGGTAATCTGTACCGGATCGTTTCCGAATCGGTTCAAATCATTATCTTCAGCTTCTCGTAAATCGGTGGCTGCCCGTGTCGGAATATTGTAGAGGTTGAGCACAATGACCTCCTGTGCTGTAGATATTGGATTATGTGGGTCCGATTGGAATACAACATTCAGAAATACTCGTTGCCCGATACTGTCCGCTCCGCTTTTTTCAAAGACTTCAGGATTGGTTGGTATGAGAGTGCCATAAGTATCGGATGCGATGGTGATTGGATCAACATCTTCTACCGTACCTAAAGTCGGGTAATAAGCGTTGGTTCCGTCTAAGGAAGCTGAAAGATCATCGGAATAATCTTTCTCCATACAGCCAGACATCAGTGTGTATCCTGCCATCAATCCTCCCAGCATTATTTTACGGATAATTTTTATCATGTGTTCATTCTTTCTATTTGTCTAGAAAATGTAGTTTCTGAGGAAATACTGCATTTGTGTCTGTTAAAAACTTCCTGAAGAAGAAAATTTTGTACGATGTGCAGTATTTTTGTGGACTTTTCATTTATAGAATGTATAGTTCGAACACGAAGCACGGTTATGACAGAAGAAGAATTAGCGCAACGATGTGCCAAGGCGGATGCTTTGGCACGAAAGCAACTGTATGAACAGTACGGTGGGCAGCTTATGGCTATTTGTCTCCGTTATGTCAGCGACCGGGAGTCCGCTCAAGATGTATTACATGACGGATTTATACGGATTTTCCAATCTTTTCAGCAGTTTCATTATCAGGGAGTCGGATCGTTAAAAGCTTGGATGTCACGGATTATGGTCAATGAGGCTTTAGGCTTTTTGCGCAAGAAGAACCAACAGGTACAGCAGGAAGTGCTGATGGATGAAATTCCTGACAGGGAGGAGGATGAATCGACGGAAGACATTCCTCAATCCGTGCTGATGAGACTTATCCGTGAATTGCCTGACGGTTATCGTACAGTGTTCAATCTGTATGTCTTCGAAGAAAAAAGCCATAAGGAAATCGGTACGCTTTTAGGAATAACCGAGCGTACGTCTTCTTCTCAGTTTTATCGGGCGAAAACATTGTTATTGAAAAAAATCAAAGAATATAGAAAGAGTTTATAGGCATGAAAGAAGATGATAAATGGATACGACAAATGCGTAAGCAGCTGGAAGACTATTCAGAGCCTTTGCCGACCGGTTTGTGGGAGGAGATTGAAAAGGATTTGAATCAGCCTGCTTTACAGCCGAAAGTGGTTCCTCTCTGGAAACGCTGGCAGGCTGTTGCCGCCGTTGTGGCTGTAGTACTCGTGTCATCGACGGCTGTTTGGATGCTGATGACCGGTAATGGGGAGTCGACGGGACAAACTTCGTTGGTAGCAGATACCTCATCTTCAGAACCGTCGGTTAACGATGGGGAAGTATCTGATGTTGTGGAGGAGGAATCTTCTACACTCCCTGCTGTCCATCAGGTTACTCAAGGAGTGACCTCTTTGCTGGCTGCTGTAGCTCCATCATTGGTTTCGGCAGACTTGGATGCACAGGAAAAACATCCGTTGCAGACAGATATCGCTGTAGTGCCTTCTGATGGTCAGACTACTGACAACGAGGAAATTCAAGAGAGTCAGGAAGAGTATGAAAATACCGCAAGAGAAGCCCGTGAAATCCAACGGAAGGCAGACCGTGAGCAGTTGAAACGAAATGCTTTACTTGCGGTTGCCGACAAGTCTTCTGCTTCGCATGGCTGGCAGATAGGAGTAACCACGGGTAATTCTTTTTCTTCGGCTTCAAATAATTTTCAAGGCCTTGCGACTTTGATGAGCCGGAACAGTATGTTGATGAACGATGATTTGGCTATGAATTCAGTTAGTGATAACAGCATGGCTTATACTCAAGTATTGTTCCATAACCGTGACCAGGTTACCGAAACCCGTGTTCATCATCGGATGCCGGTAACGGTTGGGGCTACATTAAGTTATTCCTTTTCTGATAGGTGGAGTGTGGAAACAGGTTTGACTTATACACTTCTTTCTTCCGAACTTCATACGGGAACTCAGTCATACATCGAAGAAGAGCAAAAATTACATTACGTAGGAATTCCGTTGAAGGTGAAGCATACATTCTGGCAGAACAGATGGGTTACGGTATATGCGGTTGCCGGAGGAGCGGTGGAAAAATGTGTTTCAGGTAGTTTGGAAACTTTGTATGTGACCGGAAATTCTGACCGTAAGAAGGAACATACTTCCTTGGATGTAAAGAATTTGCAATGGTCGGTCAATGCTGCAGTCGGTGGACAGTTCAATATGACCCGTCAGTTGGGACTGTATGTCGAGCCAGGGATTTCTTATTATTTCGATGATGGTACAGGCATAGAAACCATCCGGAAAGAACACCCTTGTAATTTCAATCTGCAGTTAGGTCTGCGTTTTACCCTTCCCAAATGAAGTTGAACAGCAAGATGGATAGCCGAAAAATCAGAACTGTTTCTATCGTTATTGTGGAAAAAAAACGTAACTTTGTCTTTTGAAATACTAATTAATGTACAGATGAAGGAAATTAAGTTATCTCCCTCTTTGCTTTCTGCCAATTTCGCTAATTTGCAGGATGATTTGGATAAGATAAACCGGAGTGAAGCCGATTGGCTTCATATCGATATCATGGACGGGGTGTTCGTACCGAATATCTCTTTTGGTTTTCCGGTTTTGAAGTATGTGGCCAAGTTATCGAAAAAACCGTTGGATGTGCATCTGATGATTGTTCAGCCTGAAAAGTTCATTACGGAAGTGAAGGAGTTGGGGACGATGCTGATGAATGTACATTATGAGGCTTGTACGCATTTGCATCGGGTTGTTCAGCAGATTAAGGCTGCCGGAATGCAGGCGGGAGTAACGTTAAATCCAGCTACACCGGTCTGTATGCTTGCAGACATTATTGAAGAACTGGATTTGGTCTTATTGATGTCGGTCAATCCGGGTTTCGGCGGTCAGAAATTTATTCCTCATACGCTTCAGAAAGTGTCTGAGCTTCGGGAACTGATAGAACGGACTCATTCTCATGCTTTGATAGAAGTGGATGGCGGTGTGAATCTGGAAACAGCTCCCTTGTTGAAGCAGGCAGGTGCTGATGTACTGGTAGCAGGAAATGCCGTATTCAAGGCACCTGATATGATAGAAATGGTTCACCAGTTGAAAAACATCTGACAACAGTTTGCTGAAAAACGCTTCTTATATTATTTATCCGTTGTTCCGGCTGGCTTTTTCGATGGCAGCCGGAATTTTTTTATTCGACAGGTTTCTGTCGGACCGTTTGTCTTGGCCGTGGGCGTTCGGGCTGTTTGGAATAGCTGTTGTCCTGACCTGTGTTTGTTTCCGTTCATCGGTTTACCGGTGGAGGAGCCTGTTCGGTTACCTGGCAACTCTTTCCTTTTTTCTGTTAGGTGGTTGTTCCGTCTTATACCAACAAAGCCGTATTGACTATCCATGGCCGCAGGAAGCGGAAGTTTATGAAGGAGTGGTTCAAACTGTACCTTACCTGAAGGGTAAAACTTTTCGGGCTGAAGTCACAGTAACGCATCGGTTGGAGGCTTCGGAAGATACATGTATACGGGAGAAGAGGTGGTTGCCTGTCAGGCGGAAAATCCTGTTGTATTGGATTCTCGATTCTGCAGGGACATCGTTGCAGTGCGGTGACCGCATCTGCTTTCACGCAACCGTTTCCCGTCCTGTTTCGGATATGAATCTGACAGGATTTGATTATGGAAAATACCTGTTTCGACAGGGAATCAGTGGTACGGCTTTGGCTTTTGAAGGGCATTGGAAGCGCTTGCAACCTGCGTTCATGCTGACGTGGAAGCAACGTGCCTTGTTGTTGCGGGAGCGACTGCTGGAGCAGTATCGGAACTGGGGGTTGGAAGGCGATGTGCTGGCAGTTGTTTCGGCATTGACAGTCGGCGAGAAACGAGAACTGACCGAGGAACTGAAAGCTGTCTACAGTGCGGCGGGAACCAGCCATGTCCTGGCGCTTTCCGGACTTCATGTGGGGATGATAGTAGGTATCCTTTGGATATTGTTGGCACCCTTGAAGCGGTGGAGGCATGGAAAGAATGTTGCTTCTGTTCTGCTGGTCGTTTGTCTGTGGATGTTCGCTTTTCTTTCCGGACTGAGCGCTTCTGTGGTACGTGCCGTGACGATGTTTACGCTTTATGTGTTGGCTTCGTGGGTCTCGGAAGAGCGTTTCTCGGGCTTTCTTTCCGTCACCCTGACCGCCTTTCTGATGCTTGTCTATCAGCCTATGTATCTGTTCGATATCAGCTTCCAGTTATCCTTTGTGGCCGTATACAGTATTCTGCTGTTGTATCCGCTCATTTCTTCCTGGTGGAGTCCTCGTAACCGGATAGGTACTTACGTATGGAATGCCTTATCGGTATCTTTAGCCGCACAACTAGGTACGCTTCCGCTTATTCTGTATTATTTCGGTGCTTTCCCCACTTATTTCCTTTTAGCCAATCTGGTTGTGAGCCCGTTGGCCTGCTGCATCTTGTGTGCCACACTGGGGGCTTTCCTTTTAGGAAATCTTCCAGTCGTCGGGGCGGGTGTCATCTGGTTATTGACACAGACAACTGTATTGCTGAATGTCATAATGGAGTCTGTCAGTTCCTTGGACGGTTCCCAACTGACAGCTATTCATCTTTCTGCTTTTCAGGCCTTGTTGCTGTTTCTGTTGCTGGGGGCAGTCTATGCGTACCTGCATCGTCGTTCGGCACTGCGGCTGATGACTTGTCTCGGGATAGTTAATGTCTTTCTGGTGATAGGTATCTGGCGTTATGGCCGACCTTTCTCCGACAGTTTCTACCTGTATCGTTCCGAAGTCTATCATCGGAAACGATTCGAAGCGGAGGTCTTGTCTTCTGCGAATGGTTTTTACAGGTTAGATGCTTTGAAGGTGGCTGTATTGAAGGACAGCACCTGGAGGAAGAAGCAGGCTGCTGAGAAGCTGGCTGTCGATTATGCCTATATTTGCAGGGGGTTCCGTGGAAATGTCGAGGGACTTTCACGGGTGTTTGAAATCCGTCAGGTTGTATTCGATGGTTCGTTGAACCCTTCTTACCGAAAGTCTCTGAAAGCGGAATGTATGCGGTATCAGATTCCGTTTGCGGAATTGCCGGCTGAAGGTTCTTATCGAATCGTTCGCAAGTATTGAAAAAAAAATGTATTTTTGTCGCTTCAAAAATATCTACATCGATTTATGTTAACTAAAATCATTCAACAGGCTAATATCGATAAGGTGAAGACCTATTTCGAGCGTGCCGAAAAAATAGTCATTGTCACCCATGTCTCTCCTGATGGAGATGCGTTAGGCTCTTCGTTGGGACTGATGCATTACTTGTATGAAGAGGAGAAAACCGTCCATGTCATTGTACCGAATGCGTTTCCGGATTTCCTGCGTTGGATGCCCGGTGCCAAAGATATTATCCGTTATGACAAATACAGTGAGTTCGCTGATAAGTTGATAGCCGAAGCCGATGTCATCTGTTGTCTGGATTTCAATGCCTTGTCGCGCATTGATGCCGTTGGTCCTGCTGTGGCGGCTTCAGCCGGACGTAAAGTGATGATTGACCATCATCTGAATCCGGAACCTTTCTGTCGGGTTACTATTTCGCATCCGGAAATTTCTTCTACTTCCGAACTCGTGTTCCGTCTGATTTGTCGCATGGGATGTTTCGATGAGATTACCTATGAGGGTGCCCAATGTATCTATACCGGTATGATGACCGATACGGGAGGATTTACATACAATTCCAACAACCGTGAAATATATTTTATCATCAGCGAATTGCTTTCGAAGGGAATTGATAAGGATGAAATCTACCGGAAGGTATTCAATACGTATTCCGAAGGACGTCTGCGGCTGATGGGTTATGTGTTGTATGAAAAGATGGAAGTCTTTCCCCAGTTCCATGCGTCGCTCATCTGGCTGACGAAGGAGGAACAAGGAAGGTTCCAGTATGTAAAAGGAGATACCGAAGGGTTTGTCAACATGCCTTTGCAGATGAAGGGTATCTGTTTCTCTGTATTCTTGCGCGAAGATACCGAGAAGAAGATGATTAAAGTTTCGTTACGCTCTGTCGGCAGTTTCCCTTGCAACAAGGTCGCTGCTGAATTCTTTAACGGCGGTGGACATCTGAATGCTTCCGGTGGCGAATTTTATGGAACAATGCCCGAAGCCATCGAACTCTTCAAGCAGGCTTTGGTGAAATACGAAGACCTTTTAGTAAAAAATTAGTTATTAAAATAAATAATAGAATAAAAAGGAGGGCAGATAAAGGCCGATTTATTACTTTTGCTCCTACTAATTTTTAGAAAAATGAAGAAACTACATCTAGTCCTGATGCTAGCTTTTGTATTCGGCTGTTTTTTACAGAGTTGTAATGACGGTAAAACCTATGCCGAATTGAAAGAAGAAGAAGCTGACGCAATCAATGCCTTTTTGGCGAAGAATGATATTGAAGTCATTTCTGAAGAAGAATTTTTGAGAGATACGGTCACTAAAGAGAACCAGTATGTATTGTTCGATGACAATGGAGTCTATATGAACATCGTCCAGCGTGGAGTAGGCGAGAAGTTGGGTGACGGTTCTTACGAAATCCATTCCCGTTTCATGGAGATTGCTTTACAGGACCGCACCGAATTGTTTGCTTCGGGCGATACGCTGCTGGCAAATATGCATTGGAATGATTATCCTTCGGCCCAGACCGACCCGGAGACTTTCCGTCTGGATGTTTCAGGAGATTCCTATTCCGCTACTTTTATGGACCGTTCCAAGATGGCTTCTTACTATGAAAGTTCAGCCGTTCCTTCAGGTTGGCTGGTACCTATTCCTTTCCTGAAGATTTCCCGTACTACGGAGGCTTCGAAAGTATCTCGTGTGAAGTTGATTGTTCCTCACAGTCAAGGTACAATGATGGCTTCTCAATATGTATACCCTTGTTTCTATGAAATAACCTATAACCTTGGAAGATAATTTATTATTATGACACTGATTAAATCTATTTCTGGAATTCGCGGTACTATCGGCGGACCGGCAGGTGACGGACTGAATCCGTTGGACATTGTAAAGTTCACTTCGGCTTATGCTACATTGATTCGTAAGACCACTTCTGTAAAGAGTAACAAAATTGTAGTAGGTCGTGATGCCCGTATTTCAGGCGAAATGGTGAAGAATGTCGTGTGTGGAACCCTGATGGGAATGGGCTTCGATGTTGTGAACATCGGTCTGGCATCTACTCCTACCACAGAGTTGGCTGTGACAATGGAAGGCGCTTGTGGCGGTATCATTCTGACTGCCAGCCATAATCCGCGTCAGTGGAACGCCTTGAAACTGCTGAACGAGCATGGTGAATTCCTGAATGCAGCCGAAGGTAATGAAGTGTTGCGTATCGCTGAGGCTGAAGCTTTCGAATATGCAGATGTAGACCATATCGGTCATTATACCGAAGATAATTCCTACAACCAGAAGCACATTGACAGTGTATTGGCACTGAAACTGGTGGATGTGGATGCTATCCGCAAAGCCAATTTCCGCGTGGCACTCGATACCGTAAACTCAGTGGGAGGTATTGTCCTTCCGGAATTATTGAAACAGCTGGGTGTGCAGCATGTAGAAACCTTGTACGCTGAACCTACCGGCGATTTCCAGCATAATCCGGAACCTTTGGAAAAGAACTTGGGCGACATCATGGGATTGATGAAAACCGGTAATAACGATGTGGCTTTCGTCGTTGACCCGGATGTTGACCGTTTGGCTATTATCTGCGAAGACGGTACGATGTACGGTGAAGAATATACCTTGGTGACAGTAGCCGACTATGTATTGAAACATACTCCGGGCAATACGGTATCAAACCTGAGCTCTACCCGTGCCTTGCGCGATGTAACCCGTAAATACGGTATGGAATACAATGCTTCTGCCGTAGGTGAAGTGAATGTAACAACCAAGATGAAGGAAACTCATGCCGTCATCGGTGGTGAAGGAAACGGTGGAGTCATCTATCCGGAATCACACTACGGTCGTGATGCACTGGTAGGTATCGCTTTGTTCCTGAGCCATCTGGCACACGAAGGCAAGAAGGTTTCCGAACTGCGTGCCACTTATCCGAACTATTTCATTGCCAAGAACCGTATAGACCTGACTCCGGAAACCGATGTAGACGCTATTCTGGCAAAGGTGAAAGAGCTGTACAAGAACGAAGAAATCAATGATATCGACGGTGTGAAGATAGATTTCCCTGACAAGTGGGTACATCTGCGTAAGAGTAATACCGAACCGATTATCCGTGTATATTCTGAAGCTTCTACCATGGAAGCTGCCGATGAACTGGGTAAGCAGATTATGGATATCGTTTACAGTCTGGCAAAATAATCCGTTCTTCGGATGCTTTAAATAAAGGAGAAGACGTCTTCTGAGGTGATTCAGAGGGCGTCTTTTTTTAGCTCCTTCCGGCTTCTTTTGCGAAGCCTAATCCACCCAAAGCATATCGCTCATGATGCCGTCGGAAATGAAGATTCCCTTTTCGGTCAGTTTCAGCGTTTCTTCGGTTATTTCCAGGGTGCCTTGCTGAAGATGCGGTTGAGCCATCCGCAGGCAGTAACGGTACAGCTTTTCTCCGAACTTTTCTTTCAGTTGTCCGAGCGGCATTCCCCAGCAGGTGCGGATGGAGGTGATGACAAAGTCGTTGTAGCGGGTATAAAGGTCAAGCTCTTCGATTTCCGAAACCGGACTCCCTTCCGTAATACCTTTGATATAATTGTCCAGCGATGCGATATTCCATTGACGGCTTGTTCCGTTATAGGAATGTGCGGAAGGTCCGCATCCCAGGTACTTTTTCCCGGTCCAATAGCTTGAGTTATGGCGGGAATACTTGTCCGGTAGGCAGAAATTAGAGATTTCGTAATGCTGGTAACCGTTCTCTTTCAACCGCTGCATCAGCCGGTTGAAGAAATCCACGCTTAAATCTTCGTCCACCTCTTTCACCCGGTGCTCTTCGCGCAGTTTCCAGAGTGCGGTACCTTCTTCATAAATCAGGTGATAGGCGGAAATGTGTTCGGGATGCAGCCGGACAGCTTGCGATAAATCGTTCTCCCAACTTTCGGTAGTCTCGCCGGGAAGACCGTACATCAGGTCGATACTGATGTTCTGGAAACCGGCTTTCCGGCAATTTTCGAACGCTTCGATGGCCTGTCGGGCGGTATGTCGGCGGTGCAGCCGTTCCAGCATGACTTCGCTGAACGTCTGGATGCCCATGCTCAGCCGGTTGAACGGAAAGGAACGTAGCATGCCGATGTATTCCGGAGTCAGGTCATCCGGATTGGCCTCTAAGGTGATTTCAGGGGATTCCGCTATCGGATACATCCGGTAGATGGTGTCGAAAATCCGTTTGAAATCGTTCTCTTCCAACTGGGAGGGAGTTCCACCGCCCAGGTAGATGGTTTCCACTGTTTCGCCTTGCAGGTAATCCTGCCGTTGTTCCAGTTCCTTGCACAGGGTACGTATGTAGGCCTCCCGTTTTTCGCCTTGGGTGGTTGAATAGAAGTCGCAATAGATGCATCTCCGTTTGCAGAAGGGGATATGTAGATAGATTCCAGCCATGATATTGGGTTTGATGCGTCAAAAGTACATATTCCGAAAGAAAATTCCGTAAAATTGTTTTTCTTTTTGTATCTTGTCACTTGTAAATCCTTTTATTTGATTGCCATGAAAACGGTACGTCTGATGGCCTGTGACGATTCTTTCCAGGCTAATCTTATCAAGGGAGCCTTGGAGAATGAAGGCATCCCGGTTATATTACACAATGAGCATACCTCCGACGTTATGCGCGGTTATATCCGGGAAGCCTCTACGGTGGATATATTTATCGATGAACGGGACAGCGAGCGGGCCTTGGAGCTACTGGAACGGAATCAGATGATTCCGGAGCGGTTGAATTGTTGTCCTTACTGTCATTCGGACCAGATAACATTTGTGCTGAAGAAAAAGCACCGTGTCCGTGCCATCTTGGCGGGACTGTTGGCGCTGTTGGCCGCTTCTTCCCCCGGTACGGAACATTGGGAATACGTCTGTAAGCAGTGTGGAGCTCGTTTTGACAGACCGGTGGGTAAGGAGAAGAAGCAGTGACCTTTTGGATTTTATACGGTTCCATGAGTGACGGTTCAGGTAGCCAACAGGTAAACTTTATGTGGAGCTCTTCCCCGGGTGACAAGCCGTCCTTCTTTCACCCATCGGTTCAAGTCGCTCCAGGCTTTTGTCTTCAGGAGTCCGGTCAGTTCACCGTAAGTTGTCCGGCTGATGAAGGTGTGCTCTTTCAGGTACTGTTGAAGAAGTCCGAAACGTGCTTCTTCATTCAATTCTGACGAACTGGCTCCGAACTTGAAGGCAAGGGGAGCCCGTACCAGGTCTCCTTGACAGCGTCGGCTGAATCCCTTGGATACCTGTATCTTCACTTTATCGAAGCGGATGGATTGGGCATGGATTCCTTCTTCCTTATATACGGTACGGTCAGCTTTCAAGGTGGCTGTTGCCGTGCCGATAGTCCCCAGCTCTACCCGATAGCCGTGTGCCAGGTAATACAGCATCCATTTTTCCAGTTCTTCCTGCACTCCCAGTATCGTGCCTTCCTTGAAGGTAGACGATTCGGCAATCCGTCCGGCCAGTTCACGGAAGGTGACGGTACCGTTGGATACCAGTTTCGGATAAAGTACAGGAGGTTCATCCGTGCTTTTAGGTTGTGGAACCTGTAGAAAATCATACTTTGCTTCCATCTGTTTGTAGGTTTAGGCGGTGAATGTTTATGTTCTTTGTCTGGGAACCGAATATTCTCCGTTTCTGGTCCATACGTTCTTTGTCCGGCGACTGTATGTTTTCCGGTTGGGGGATATCGGTTTCCTGCGGACAAAAGTAGAATCATCTGCCGGAGGAAAGTTGTCGTTCCTTCGGATTCCGCCGGTTTGGTCCGTTTTCTTGCGCTTAAAGCACGATGGCAAGAGCATGGATATGTTAATGAAAACTCCAGCATGACGGGGACTTAGAACGTATCTTTCAGAGGATTCGGACGGGTATTGCAGGAGATATGCCTTACAACATAGTTTAGTAACACGAAGATAAAAGTTGTTTTTCTACACATTTATTTCTAATTTGCGCCTCACTTACAAGAGATATGAAAAGCATATCCTTCTGTTACTAATTAAATCTTGAAATACCATGAAAGTATATCAGACTAACGAAATCAAGAACATTGCCCTCCTTGGTAATGACGGATCAGGTAAGACCACCCTCACAGAAGCGCTGCTCTATGAGAGTGGTATCATAAAACGTCGCGGTAGAATTACGGCAAAAAATACAGTCAGCGATTATTTTCCGGTAGAGCAAGAGTATGGTTACTCTGTTTTCTCTACCGTTTATCATGTAGAGTGGAATGGTAAGAAACTGAATATCATCGACTGTCCGGGTAGTGACGACTTTGTAGGTGCAGCTATCACCGCATTGAACGTAACCGATACAGCCATCCTGCTGTTGAACGGTCAGTATGGTCCGGAAGTAGGTACACAGAATCATTTCCGTTATACAGAAAAATTGGGTAAGCCGGTTATTTTCCTGGTGAACCAGCTGGATAGCGAAAAATGTGACTTCGACCATGTACTCGAGCAGTTGAAAGAGAATTACGGTCCTAAAGTAGTTCCGGTGCAGTATCCGTTGGCCACTGGTCCGGACTTCAATTCGTTGATCGATGTACTTTTAATGAAAAAATATTCATGGGGACCGGAAGGTGGTGCTCCAACAATCGAGGATATTCCTGCAGAAGAAATGGAAAAAGCCATGGAATGGCACAAAACTTTGGTGGAAGCTGCTGCAGAACACGATGAGACCTTGATGGAAAAATTCTTTGAATCGGAATCGTTGACCGAAGACGAAATGCGTGAAGGTATCCGTAAAGGATTGGCTGCGCGTGGTATGTTCCCGGTATTCTGCGTTTGCGCCGGAAAAGACATGGGTGTACGCCGTCTGATGGAATTCCTGGGTAATGTGGTTCCGTTCGTTGACGAGATGCCGGTTGTTCACAATACCCGTGGTGTTCCTGTTCCTCCCGATCCGAACGGACCTACTTCACTGTATTTCTTCAAGACCGCTGTCGAGCCGCACATCGGTGACGTACAGTACTTCAAGGTGATGAGCGGTGTCGTAAAAGAAGGTGACGACCTGAGTAACGCAGACCGTGGCTCGAAGGAACGTATGGCCCAGCTGTATGTTTGTGCAGGCGCTACCCGTGATAAGGTAGACGAACTCCGTGCCGGCGATATCGGTTGTACCGTGAAGCTGAAAGATGTAAAGACCGGAAATACACTGAACGGCAAGGATTGTGAAAACCGTTTCAACTTCATCAAATATCCGAATCCGAAATATACCCGTGCCATCAAGCCGGTGAACGAAGCCGATACAGAAAAGATGATGGCGGTATTGAACCGTATGCGTGAAGAAGATCCGACATGGGTGATTGAACAGTCGAAGGAACTGAAGCAGATTCTGGTTCACGGACAAGGTGAATTCCATCTGCGTACCTTGAAATGGCGTCTGGAAAACAATGAAAAGCTGCAGGTACAGTTCTTCGAACCGAAGATTCCGTATCGTGAAACCATCACAAAAGCTGCACGTGCCGATTATCGTCATAAGAAACAGTCGGGTGGTGCCGGTCAGTTCGGTGAAGTTCACCTGATAGTTGAGCCTTATTACGAAGGTATGCCGATGCCGGATGTTTACCGTTTCAACGGTCAGGAATTCAAGATGAATGTGAAAGGTACAGAAACCATCGATTTGGAATGGGGCGGCAAGCTGGTATTCGTGAACAGCGTAGTAGGTGGTGCCATCGATGCACGCTTTATGCCGGCTATCCTGAAAGGTATCATGAGCCGTATGGAGCAGGGACCGTTGACTGGTTCTTATGCCCGCGATGTACGTGTCATTGTATACGACGGTAAGATGCACCCGGTAGATTCCAATGAAATTTCGTTCATGTTGGCCGGACGTCATGCGTTCAGCGAAGCCTTCAAGAATGCCGGTCCGAAGATTCTGGAACCGATTTATGACGTAGAAGTATTCGTACCGAGCGACAAGCTGGGTGATGTGATGAGCGATATGCAGGGACGCCGTGGTATGATTATGGGTATGAGCAGTGAAAAGGGATATGAAAAACTTGCTGCCAAAGTGCCTTTGAAAGAAATGTCCAATTATTCTACTTCATTGAGTTCATTGACAGGTGGACGTGCATCCTTCATCATGAAGTTTGCCAGCTACGAACTGGTTCCGACAGATGTACAGAACAAGCTGATGAAAGAGTTCGAAGAACAGGATAAGGATGATATGTAAAATTAACTTGTTATTTCTATAGGTAAAAAGGTCGTATTTCTTAAAAATACGACCTTTTTTATTTAATGAACCTTAAACAAAACGGGGGAGAAACTTGTTCTAAGTTTAAAATTTGATTATTTTTGCATAGTAGACAATACGGATTCTGAGGTTAATACCGTTTTTAGGATGTTAATTTTAAGATTCTGTTAATATAAAGAAATGCGACTCTAAATTATGTTAAGTGTTGTATAGGGTATGCTTTAGGTAGTTAATTTTGTCTTCATGAAAAAGTCAACTATTTGGATTTTAGGTGTTATTATGGGCCTCTCTTTCCTGAGCCTGCTTTACCTGCAGGTCAGTTACATTGAAGAGATGGTCAAGATGCGCAGAGGACAGTTCGAAGAAAGTGTGAACCGTAGTCTGGTACAGGCTGTGCACAACCTGGAGCTGGTAGAAACCAAGAAATACCTGGAGAAGGATGTCGCTGCCCAGGAACGGGCTGCACGTCTGTCGGAGCAGTTGCAGCAGCAACAGCGCCAGGAATCCTCCGGCAATGTGGTGGAACATCATCAGTATACGGTGACATCTCCGGATGGAACCATGTATTCTACGTTCGAGTTGAAGACCATTACCAACCGTCCGGCCAATGTGCCGAAGGTGATAATCTCTACCGGAAAGAACATTCCGCAGACTTCACGCCGTCTGCAGGAAATCCTGAAGGAACGCTATGTCTATCAGCGGGCACTGCTGGATGAAGTGGTCTATAACATTCTTTATACGGCAAGTGACAAGCCGTTGAAGGAACGGATTAACTTCAAACAGCTGGATCATTTCCTGAAGTCGGAACTTTTGAACAACGGCATTGATATTCCGTATCATTTCTCGGTGACCGACCGTGACGGCAAAGAAGTGTACCGTTGTTCGGATTATGTGTTCGATGGCGAAAAGATTTATTCGCGGCTGTTGTTCGAGAATGACCCGCCGGCCAAGATGGGATTTGTGAACATCTTCTTCCCGACACTGGATTCGTATATCTTCAGTTCGGTACGGTTCATGATACCTTCCATCGTCTTTACGCTGGTATTGCTGGTGACATTCATTTTCACCATCTATATCATCTTCCGGCAAAAGAAGCTGACTGAAATCAAGAACGATTTCATCAACAATATGACGCACGAGTTCAAGACGCCGATTTCAACCATATCGTTGGCTGCGCAGATGCTGAACGATCCGGCTGTAGCCAAATCGCCGATGATGTTCAAACATATTTCCGGAGTCATCAACGATGAGACGAAACGGTTGCGTTTCCAGGTAGAGAAAGTACTTCAGATGTCCATGTTCGAACGGCAGAAGGCGACATTGAAGAAGAAGGAGATAGATGCTCATGAACTGATCAATGGAGTCATCAATACTTTCCGGCTGAAAGTGGAAAAGTACAATGGAAGTCTGGATGCAGAACTGAATGCGGAAGATCCGATAATCTTTGTGGACGAGATGCATTTTACCAATGTCATCTTCAACCTGCTGGATAACGCGGTGAAGTATCGGAAGCCGGACGGAGAACTTCGGTTGAAGATCAGGACCTGGAACGAGGCGAACAAGCTGCATATCTCTATCGAAGATAACGGTATCGGTATCAAGAAGGAGAATCTGAAGAAGATATTTGATAAGTTCTACCGGGTTCATACCGGAAACCTGCACGATGTGAAGGGATTCGGATTGGGTCTGGCCTATGTAAAGAAAATCATTGCGGATCATAAAGGTACTATCCGTGCCGAGAGTGAGCTCAATGTAGGAACTAAATTTATAATTGTATTACCTTTATTTAAAGACGAAGAATAATATGGATGAAAAATTACGAATCTTGCTGTGCGAAGACGATGAGAATCTTGGCATGCTGTTGAGAGAATATTTGCAGGCTAAAGGATATTCTGCAGAGTTGTATCCGGATGGTGAAGCCGGCTATAAGGCTTTTCTGAAAAATAAATATGATTTGGTCGTTACTGACGTGATGATGCCTAAGAAGGACGGATTCTCATTGGTTTCCGAAATCCGTCAGGCCAATGCTGAGATTCCGGTCATTTTCCTTACCGCAAAAACGATGAAGGAAGATATCTTGGAAGGCTTCAAACTGGGTGGTGACGATTATATTACAAAACCGTTCAGCATGGAAGAGCTGACACTGCGTATCGAGGCTATTCTGCGTCGGGTACGTGGAAAACGGAACAAGGAAAGTACGGTTTACAAGATTGGCCGTTTCACCTTCGATACCCAGAAGCAGATTCTGTCTATCGGTGACAAACAGACCAAACTGACTACCAAGGAATCTGAACTGCTGGCCTTGCTGTGTGCACATGCCAACGAAATCCTTCAGCGTGACTTCGCCTTGAAGACTATCTGGATAGATGATAATTATTTCAATGCACGAAGCATGGATGTGTATATCACAAAACTGCGTAAGCATCTGAAGGCGGATGATTCCATCGAAATCATCAATATCCACGGTAAGGGGTATAAACTGATTACATCCGACAATGAATAAGGATGTAGATGATACATTAAAAAAGCCTGGAAAGCTGTTGGCTATCCAGGCTTTTTTATTCCTTTGACGAATGGGAAATCAGTCGGTGATTCGTTTGTTCATGATAATATGAACGATGAGTCCGACAACTACCAATACCAAAGAAAGACCCAGTGTGGCATTGTCGTTTACATTGGCTGTGCTGTAGCATGCGATCAGGACTACTGCACCGATGATTACCAATATCACTCCTAAATACTTTAAAAAGTTTTTCATGTGTGTCTTCGTTTTATGGTTTATTATTTCTTGGTTACAAATTAAAGCATAATTCTTCTATCTCGGAAATTATTTGATGAAAAAAAATAGAAATTCAATCAAATAACAGGCACTTGTACAGGAGTTTTTTCTTTAATCTTTGGTATTTGTGAATATTTTGCGTAAAACTTCCTGACTGACACGCAATTCTTCCAATGTCAGTCCGTGTAAGGCTTCCTTGAGGGTTTTGTTGGCAATGAACCGAGCCTTCTCTTCCAGTTCTTTTCCGGTACGGGTCAGGTGAATCTGGTTGGTGCGGCGGTCTTTCTTGTCCGAAATCCTCACGACCAGATGCTGCCGTTCCATGTTATCTATCAGACGGGTCATACTGGGCTTGTCTTTGAATGTAGCATTGCACAGCTCTTGCTGGGTGACCCCGTCCTTTTCCCACAGGAACAGCAGGACGGTCCATTGTTCAGGAGTGATGTCCATACCGTTCTGCCGGAAATTCCGGCTCAGTTTCCGGTTGATGGCTGCCGACACTTTTCCGTTCAGGATGGCGAAGATGAGCTGTATGTCGAAATTGAACTGTTCTATCATGTAATTATTGTTTAAACAACTAGGCAAAGATACAATTTCTTTGGGCAATATGTAAGAAGAAATCGTTATTTTTACTTGTATTCTGCCGAAAAAGGGGCTGGGAGCGCCGAGAAGCGTACCGTTTGCGGTTGATTAATTCGTTCGGTTACATGAATTTGAGTGTAAGAATGGAGTACTGGAGGTTGGGTTTGTTTACCTGGTTTCCTTAATATTTCATAATTGGACGGAGCTTTTTGCACTTTTCATTAAAAAAGACTGCATAAGTGTTTGTAGGTTAGAGAAAAAAATGTACCTTTGCGCCGCAATTGAAATTTATTTATTAATTATTTAATTAACAAAGTATGAATCAATACGAAACCGTTTTCATTTTGACTCCCGTTTTGTCTGACGTACAGATGAAGGAAGCGGTAGAAAAGTTCAAAGCTATCCTGACTCAGGAAGGTGCAGAGATCATCAACGAAGAAAACTGGGGATTGAAGAAGCTGGCTTATCCTATCCAGAAGAAATCTACTGGTTTTTATCAGCTGATTGAGTTTAAAGCAGACCCGTCGGTAATCGCAAAATTGGAAGTTAACTACCGTCGTGACGAACGTGTTATCCGTTTCTTGACTTTCAAGATGGACAAATACGCTGCAGAATACGCTGCTAAGAGAAGAAATGTTAAATCAACTAAAAAAGAGGAAAACTAATCATGGCACAGCAACAATCAGAAATCAGATATTTAACTCCGCCTTCAGTAGACGTTAAGAAGAAAAAATACTGCCGTTTCAAAAAGAGTGGTATTAAGTATATCGACTACAAAGATCCTGAATTCCTGAAGAAATTCTTGAACGAACAGGGAAAAATCCTTCCGCGCCGTATTACAGGTACTTCATTGAAGTTCCAGCGTCGTATTGCGCAGGCTGTTAAGAGAGCTCGTCACTTGGCTTTGCTGCCTTTCGTAACTGATATGATGAAATAATTTAAGGAGGAATAAGTATGGAAATTATCTTGAAAGAAGACGTAGTTAACTTGGGCTACAAAAATGATATTGTAACCGTTAAGTCAGGTTATGGTCGTAACTATCTTATTCCGACTGGCAAAGCAGTTATCGCTTCTCCAGCTGCAAAGAAAATGTTGGCTGAAGAATTGAAGCAGCGTGCTCACAAATTGGAAAAGA
Organism: Phocaeicola barnesiae DSM 18169 = JCM 13652; assembly: GCF_000374585.1. Taxonomy (GTDB): domain Bacteria; phylum Bacteroidota; class Bacteroidia; order Bacteroidales; family Bacteroidaceae; genus Phocaeicola; species Phocaeicola barnesiae. Next base: position 447,464 of record NZ_KB894643.1, on the reverse strand, counting down.
TTAAAAAGGATGCTGAAGCAGTTGCTGAATCTTTGAAAGGTGTATCTTTGAAGATTGCTACAAAGGTTAGCTCTACAGGCTCTATCTACGGTTCAGTAGGTAACATTCAGATTGCTGATGAATTGGCTAAATTGGGTCATAACATCGATCGTAAGATCATCGTTGTTAAGGATCAGGTTAAAGAAGTTGGTCAGTACAAAGCTATCGTTAAACTTCACAAGGAAGTATCTGTAGAAATTCCTTTTGAAGTAGTTGCAGAAGAAGCTTAATTTTGTTATCTGTAGATACTTGATAAGTCCCCGGTTGGATGTGGAATCCGATCGGGGATTCTTTTTTGTGTGTCCGCTGATGCGGTTTTAATGAGGACAGCGCCAGGATGTACGCGAATAAGAAGATTATACCTGCTCTGAAATATCAGGTTGATTGTGGGAGGAGCTGAATGCTTGCTGGGGGGAGTGAGCGGGGGAAGTGAATGTTTCCTTCAATGAAGGAAGGGCGTGTTGTGGGTAAAGTGTGGGCATAAAAAAAGTCTGTAGGCTGAGCTTACAGACTTTCAATTCTCTCTAATTGTTCAATCAGATTATTCAGCTGTTGCAACTGAATCAGTTGCTACAGTGTCAGCAACTACTGCTGCAGAGTCAACAACCGGAGCAGCTTCTTCTACAACTGCTACAGAATCAGTTTCAGTGCTTACTTCAGTGTTAGCTGCTTTGTTACCGCAAGATGCGAAAGATACAGCAGCGAATGCTACGAACAAAAATACTAATTTTTTCATTTTCTTTGCTTTTTAAATCTGTAATACTTATGTTTGTTTCTTAAAACGCTGCAAAGATATAGACTTTTATGATACGTTGTTCTCTTTTCTTCGATTTTTTTGAGGGAAAATACACTTTTTTCTTTAATTGGTTGATTTTCAATATGCTGTAAAACATATTTTTTTGAGCATTCGATTAGCAGAACTGCAAAATCATGGTCTGTGACGCAAAGATACTGTTTGTGCTAATTGAGGGGCGGATACCTTAAAATCACGAAATATTGTGTACCTTTGCAGGAGATATTTTATAGATTAAATAGGTATGATTGATACAACTGTTTTTCAAGATAAAAAGGCTGTTTATTATACGTTAGGATGTAAGCTGAACTTTGCTGAGACTTCTTCCATCGGGAAAACCCTGAAAGAAGCAGGCGTGCGTACTGCCCGGAAAGGTGAGCGGGCAGACATCTGCATCGTCAATACGTGTTCGGTAACGGAAGTGGCTGATAAGAAGTGCAGACAGGCTATTCATCGGTTGACAAAGGAGCATCCGGGTGCTTTTGTTGTAGTGACGGGATGCTACGCTCAGCTGAAACCGGAACAGGTGGCCGATATCGAAGGAGTGGACTTGGTACTGGGAGCGGAACAGAAGGGTGACTTGATGAAGTATTTGGGGAACCTGGAGAAACATGCTCACGGTGAAGCCATCACAACGGCTACGAAAGATATTCGGACGTTTTCTCCTTCGTGTTCACGAGGTGACCGTACCCGGTATTTCCTGAAGGTGCAGGATGGGTGTGACTATTTTTGTTCTTACTGTACAATTCCTTTTGCAAGGGGGCGCAGTCGGAACGGAAGAATCGCCGATTTGGTGGAACAGGCCCGGCAGGTGGCTGCCGAAGGTGGTAAAGAAATAGTCTTGACCGGTGTGAACATCGGGGATTTCGGAAAATCTACCGGAGAAACTTTCTTCGAACTGGTGAAGGCGCTTGATCAGGTGGAAGGTATCGAACGTTACCGCATCTCTTCCATTGAGCCGAACTTATTGACCGACGAGATTATTGCCTATGTAGCCCAGTCTCGTGCGTTCATGCCGCATTTCCATATACCTTTACAGTCTGGTTGTGACGAAGTCTTGAAACTGATGCGTCGCCGGTATGATACGTCTTTGTTTGCTTCGAAGGTCCATCGGATTAAGGAACTGATACCGGATGCCTTTATCGGGGTAGATGTCATAGTTGGTACCCGTGGCGAAACACCCGAGTATTTCGAGCAGGCTTATTCTTTTATTCAAGGATTGGATGTTACCCAGCTGCATGTGTTCAGCTATTCGGAACGTCCCGGAACACAGGCATTGAAGATTGATTATGTGGTTCCGGCCGAAGAGAAACATCGTCGTAGCCAGTGCTTGCTGTCTCTCTCGGATGAAAAGACCAAAGCTTTCTATGCCCGGCATATCGGTCAGGAAGCGGATGTGCTGATGGAAAAATCGAAGACCGGTTCTCCGATGCATGGCTTTACTGCCAATTATATCCGGGTGGAATTACCGTACGATATGACGCTTGACAACCACCTGGTCCATGTACGTCTGGGTGATTTCAATGAAGACGGTACGGCACTGAAAGGAGAAGTGTTGGGATGAAGGTTTCGGTAGTCATATTGAATTGGAACGGAGAAGAAATGCTTCGCAGGTTTCTTCCTTCGGTTGTGGCTAGCGTTCCCGAGCGTTATGGAGAAGTCTGTGTAGCTGATAATGCTTCGACTGATGCTTCCTGTGAGGTTGTTTCGAAAGAATTTCCTTCTGTACGTCTGATTCGGTTGGATAAGAATTACGGGTTCGCGGAAGGATATAACCAGGCCTTACAGCAGGTGGAGGCTGAATATGTTGTTTTGCTGAACAGCGATGTTGAAGTGTCTGAGGGCTGGTTGGAACCGATGGTAACTTACATGGATGAACATCCGGAAGTGGCAGCTTGTCAGCCGAAGTTGCTCAGTTACAGAGTACGTGACCATTTTGAGTATGCGGGTGCCTCCGGAGGATTTATTGACCGTTACGGTTATCCGTTCTGTCGTGGACGTATTTTTGAAGAAGTAGAGATGGACAAGGGGCAGTATGATACTGTGCTTCCGGTTTTCTGGGCTACTGGAGCGGCTCTGATGGTCCGGCTGGATGTCTACCGGAAGGTAGGTGGTTTGGACGGACGTTTCTTTGCGCACATGGAAGAAATAGATCTTTGCTGGCGGATGCGTAGCCGGGGATATGAATTGGTTTGCTTGCCGTTCAGTAAGGTGTATCATGTGGGAGGAGCTACGCTCAAGAAAGAAAATCCGCGCAAGACATTCTTGAATTTCCGGAATAATCTGCTGATGTTGTATAAGAACCTTCCTGAAAGTGAACTGGCAACAGTTATGCGGGTACGAGCCTGTCTGGACTTACTGGCGGCGTTGGCGTTTTTGTTGAAGGCTGATTGGAAGAATGCACAGGCGGTGATACGGGCCCGGAGGGAATTCCGGCAGATGCGACCAGACTTTGTAGCCGACCGTCAGGAGAATCTGCGCCAGACATCGGTTCAGGTAATTCCTCAACGTTTCCTGTTCAGTATTTTGTGGCAGGCAAAAATGAAGCAAAGAAAACATTTCTCTGATCTTTTTCATTAATAGATTTAGATTCATCAATAGATAGATTATGAAGGAACAATACTGGAAATATTCACTGATTCTGCTGATAGTAGGGTTAGGTATATTGCTGTTTCAACAGGCACAACCGTTCATGAATGGTATTTTAGGCGGTTTTACGCTTTTTCTTCTGGTGCGTAACTGGACCTATCGCTTGAAGGCTAAAATGAAGCCCGCACCGGCAGTATGGTTAGTGACCATTACTACAACTTTGTTTTTCCTGATACCTTTGTCTTTTCTGGTTTGGGTATTAATAGACCAACTTTCCGGTCTGCATCTGGATGCCAAGAGCCTGGTTGCACCGGCTAAACAGGCAGCACAGATAGTCAAGGACCGTACTGGATTCGATGTATTCTCGGAAAACAGTGTTTCATTCATGGTAAGTCATTTATCCAGTTTCGGTCAGCAAGTGATGTCTGGAGTCAGTGACTTTTTTGTCAACCTGTGCGTGGCTATCATGTTGCTTTTCTTTTTGCTGTATGAAGGGAAATCCTTGGAAGAATACATTTCTACGATCCTTCCTTTCAAGGAGAAGGATAAGAAGGAGGTACTCGATAAGATTCAGGTGATTGTCCGTTCCAATGCCATCGGCATTCCTTTGCTGGCTGCTATTCAGGGAATCATATCCTTGGGTGGGTATTGGTTATGCGATGCGCCGAATCCGGTCTTCAGTGCGATGCTGACAGCCTTTGCTTCCATTATCCCTTTGGTAGGAACGGCTTTGGTATGGGTACCTATCTCCATTTATTTCCTGTTGACCGGTAATTGGGTAAGTGCCTTGATTCTGCTGGGATATGGTGGTATTGTCATTTCGCAATGCGATAACCTCATTCGTTTCATGTTACAGAAGAAGATGGCGAATATCCATCCGTTAATTACGATTTTCGGTGTAGTGGCAGGTTTGCCTATATTCGGTTTTATGGGAATTATTTTTGGTCCGCTGATGGTTTCGCTGTTCTTGCTTTTCCTGGATATGTTCCGGAAAGAATACTTGTTGCCAAATCAGGAGGGTAGTGTTTCATCGACGGAAACCGGAAAGGAATAAATATCGGTTGAAGGTAAAAAACAAAGGCGGCAGTCTGTATTATGTCTGTCGCCTTTATTGTATCCGATGGGATAACTGTCTTTCTATAAAATCCAGTATTTCGTCATGTTGGTCCGGATGGAACCAGGTAATGTCTGTATCCCGTTTGAACCAAGTCATCTGTTTCCGCGAGTAGATTCGGGAATTCTGCTTGATTTTCTCAATGGCAAAAGCCAAGTCCCATTCTCCATCGAAATAGTTGAATAACTCTTTGTAACCTACTGTATTCAGTGCATTCAGTTGGCGGTAAGGATAAACTTTGCGTGCTTCTTCCAGCAGTCCTTCTTCCATCATGAAGTCTACCCGTCGGTTTATCCGTTCATAAAGTTCTTCACGTTCTCTTTTGAGCCCGATTTTCAGTATATGGAACGGTCGTTCTTTGGTAGTACGGGTACGGAAAGATGTGTAGGTCTTGCCTGTCATGTAACAGATTTCGAGGGCATGAATTACGCGCTTCGGATTTTTGAGGTCTACTTGCTGATAGTATTCCGGATCCAGAAGCTTCAGTTCTGCACATAACTGTTCCAATCCTTCTGTTTCATAACGATGCATCATCAGCTCTCGTGTATCTTTATCTACAGTAGGTATGTCATCGATACCTTTGCAGACCGCATCTACATACATCATGGATCCTCCGGTCATCAGAACTACCGGATGGGTAGGGAATAGTTCCTCCAGTTTCTTCAATACTTCTGCTTCGTATTGTGCCGCACTGTAATAGTCAGTGAGTTTCAATGTACCTACAAAATAGTGAGGTACACGGGCTAGTTGGTCAGGGGTAGGTGCAGCTGTTCCAATTTTCAAATCGGCATAAAGCTGACGGGAGTCGGAAGAAAGTATGGGGGTGTGGTATTTTTCAGCAATTTTCAGGCTGAGTTCTGTCTTTCCGACTCCCGTAGGGCCAATGAGGACAATAAGCGTAGGCATGTCTGCCTGATTGGTTCGGATGATTGCCTCTGTATCCATTATGGGATATAATAGTCTCTGTTCAGCTTAAATATTTGTTTAATATCTTTCGTCATCGTAAGGATTGCCACCTTCTCCTACTTCATAGCCTTCGGGATCGAAATCATCCATATCGAAATCCTGATCGCCATAGAAGTTTTCATCCAGATCGATGGCAGCATTGGTATTCATCTGTTCATCGAAGTCGATAATCTGCTGAGGTGGATTACCTTCTTTTCGTGTACAAGTGGCTTTCTGTAATTCTTTTCCTGTGATGATTTCGGATAGTTCAATAAAGAATACACGTTCAGCCAGCGGGTCGAATACATAAATCAGTTTCTGCTTTTCGTCTTCTAGCAGTTCGCTGAGGTGGGTATCTTTCATTACATATGTATCTTCTTCAGAACTTCCGTTTCCCATGTCTTCCAGAGTGATTTCTGTTTCTTTTTCCCAGTCCTCATCACAGATGAAGAAAGAAGTCATCTGGTCATCTTTATATCCGGTACATTTCAGGATAGCTTCATGCAAATCGTAGAATGAAGCTTCGGAGTCAATTTTGATTTCTCTCAGGAAATCATCGACTTCATCTGATATGATTCTAAATTTATATACCATTGTAATTTACTTTTTATTGTTTCAATTGATGAAGCAAAGATATATTTTTTTATTTAACGGATAATGCCTCGTTGTGAATTTTCAACAAAAGATACGATATATGTTATTTCCGGTGTCATCGGCATTTCTTCTTTGATCTGTGCGATGGCTTCTGTAACGTTCTTACCACTGTTATAGATGATGCGGTAGGCATTATGGATGCTTTCAATCTGTTCGTTGGTGAATCCACGACGGCGGAGCCCTACAATATTGATACCACAGTAGGCAATCGGGTCTCTACCGGCAATGATGTAAGGAGGAATGTCTTTGCTGAAACGGCATCCACCTTGAATCATGACGTAGCTTCCTACGTGGCAGAATTGGTGCATCAGTACAGCTGCACTTACGATGGCATTGTCGTCGATAACGATTTCACCGGCCATTTTGGTAGAGTTACCGATGATACATCCGCTTCCGATGAGAGCATCATGAGCTACATGTACACCTTCCATCAGCAGGTTGTTGCTGCCGACTATCGTTTTTCCTTTAGCTGCTGTTCCCCGGTTGATAGTTACGTTTTCACGGATGGTATTGTTGTCTCCTATTTCTGCGGTCGTTTCTTCTCCTCTGAATTTCAAATCCTGAGGAATAGCACCGATGACAGCTCCCGGAAAGATACGGTTTCCGTTACCGATACGAGAGCCGTAAAGGATATTTGCATTGGGCATAATCACGTTATTGTCGCCGATAACAACATTTTTGTCGATAAAGACAAACGGACCTACCTCTACGTTTTCGCCGATTATAGCTTCCGGATGTATATATGCTAATGGACTGATCATTTTTCTGTTTATTTATTTTTTACGATTTGTGCCATGAATTCAGCTTCGCAAACAATCTTTTCGCCTACGAATACGTAACCTTTCATGGTGGAAATTCCTCTACGGATAGGAGCCATCAGTTCAACCCGGAACAACAGTGTATCTCCCGGTACTACTTTATGGCGGAACTTCACATTGTCTATTTTCAGGAAATAAGTGGAATATCTTTCAGGTTCTTCCAGTGAGTTCAATACCAGCAATCCTCCTACTTGAGCCATAGCCTCAATCTGCAAGACACCAGGCATAACCGGTTCCTGTGGGAAATGTCCCTGGAAGAAAGGTTCGTTGGAAGTAACGTTCTTTACGCCGACAATGTAGTTGGCACCCATGGCGATGACCTTATCTACCAATTGGAACGGATAGCGGTGAGGTAAAAGTTCACGGATACGGTTGACATCCATCAACGGTTCTTCGTTGCAGTTATAAATGGGTGCCTGGATTTCATGCAGGCGGATTTCTTTGCGTAACTGGCGGGCAAATTTGTTGTTGATGGTATGTCCCGGACGGGTAGCGATGATACGCCCTTTGATCGGTTTACCTATTAAAGCGAGGTCACCGATAATGTCCAGTAATTTATGGCGAGCTGGTTCATTTGGCCATACTAATGGAATGTGGTTGATGTAACCTATGTGGGTTGCATCCATATGAGGAACTCCCATGACATCTGCCAGTTTGTCAAAGTTTTCCTGAGTCATCTGTCTTTCATAAATGACAATAGCGTTGTCCAAGTCACCTCCTTTTATCAGTCCAGCATTCAATAACGGTTCTATTTCGCGGACGAATACGAATGTACGTGCAGAAGCGATTTCGGTAGGGAACTGTTCCATATTCTCCAAAGTAGCATATTGATTGTTCAAAATGCTGGAATCGTATGAAATCAGTGTATTGATGCTGAATTGTTCATCCGGTAAAACAATGATGGAAGATCCCGTAGTCTCATCCCGGAATTCTATTTTGGATTTGATGATGTAGTAATCTTTCGGAGCAGCCTGGTCCGCAATGCCTACACGCTTGATGCATTCTACATATGCTTTGGCACTACCGTCTAGAATCGGAAATTCAGGTCCGTTTACCTGGATGAGGCAGTTGTCGATGCCCGCAGCATAAAGTGCCGCAAGTGCATGTTCTACTGTGCTAACTTTTACTCCGTTCTTGGCAAGAACGGTTCCTCGGGTTGTGTCAACTACATTTTCTGCTACAGCGTCGATGATAGGCTGGTCGTCCAAATCAATGCGCTGTATCTTATACCCGTGATGCTCTGGGGCAGGATTGAATGTAACGGTCAGTTTGACTCCTGTATGGAGTCCTTTTCCGTTCAATGAAAAGCTGCCTTTTAAGGTCTGTTGTTTCAACATGGGTTTTATGCGTTAAGTTGTTTTTTTAATTCTTCAATTTCTTTCTGCAGGCGTCCAAGTTCAGCGTACATATCCGGTAATTTCTTATAGATAGCGGCTGAGCGGGCAAATTGTTTCGGGTCGATGGCTGGATATCCCATGAGGGTTGTATTCGATTTTACGTTGCCTGGGATACCAGACTGAGCCCCTACAGTTACATGGTCGCCGACTTTGATGTGTCCGGCTACGCCTACTTGTCCACCGAACATACACCATTCACCGATTTTGGCAGAACCGGCTACACCTCCTTGTGAAGCCATTACGGTATGGCTACCTACTTCTACGTTATGTGCCAATTGAACCAGATTGTCCAGTTTTACGCCTTTATGGATGATTGTTGCTCCCATGGTTGCGCGGTCAATACAGGTATTGGCTCCCACTTCCACATTGTCTTCCAGGATAGTGATGCCAATCTGGGGTATCTTTTCATATCCTTCGGGTGAAGGGGCAAAACCGAATCCGTCAGCACCGATGACGGCTCCCGCATGAAGGACACAGTTGTTTCCGATGCGGCAGTCATGATAAACAGTAACGTGTGGATAGAGGATAGTGTTTGCTCCCACCTTCACATTTACTCCTACGGTAACATGTGGGTGGATATAGCAGTTGTCACCTATTACGGCTCCTTCTTCGATGCAGGCGTAGGGGCCGATGTAGACATTTTTTCCTATTTGGGCTGTTTCAGCAATGGATGCCAAAGAACTGATACCTACTTTTTTAGGCTGGTACATTTCATAAAGTGTCATAAGTTTGGCCAGACTTTCATAGGCATTTTCTACCTTGATGAGTGTTGCACTCACTTCCTGTTCCGGTTCGAAATCCTTATTTACCAGTACGATGGAAGATTGGGTAGTATATATATAATGTATGTATTTGGGATTTGAGAGAAATGAAAGTGCACCGGGAATACCCTCTTCGATTTTAGCGAAGGTATGTACGGTAGCGTTTTCATCTCCTACAATAGTTCCTTGGACGTATTCTGCAATTTGTTTCGCTGAGAACTCCATATTTACAATTTTAATTCTTCTTTTTTTCAGTTCTTTGTTTCCTTGGTGGATAGGAGGATTATCTTTATTCAATCCTATCAATTATGCAAATTACGGTTTTTTTTTTTAGATAACAGAACAAATAGTAAAATATTTGTAGGCTGTTTTGCTGAAAAGGGCATTTTTATCCCATTTTTTCAGAGAATCAGGACAAAACAGATTGAATATTGGATAGAAAAGCCCGAAGAAGTCCGTCTTTTCCTTAAGGGTATATAAGGAAAGAACAGACTTTCTTCGGGCGTATGATGAAGTCATGACCAACCGGTCAGGACAGATTTTTTATAAGATAGCTTTCAACTGTTCGGCCATTTGCTGCTGTACTTTCTGAGCTTCCTGCCCGGCAACGGTAGCGAAGTTTTCTGTCTTGTCTGCATAGATGATGGCACGGCTGGAGTTGACTATCAGGCCACATTCCTTATTCATACCATATTTGCAGACTTCTTCCAGAGAGCCTCCTTGTGCGCCGATACCCGGAACCAGCAGGAAATGATTCGGAACGATTTTACGGATATCCTCGAACATGCGTCCTTGGGTGGCACCTACTACGTACATCATGTTCTGGTCGTTGCCCCATTCCTGTGATTTGCGCAATACTTTTTCAAACAGGCGCTCGCCTTCTGTATCGGTAGTAAGCTGGAAATCGTGTGAGCCCTTGTTGGAAGTCAGTGCCAGCAGAATTACCCATTTGCCTTCGTAAGTCAGGAAAGGTGTTACACTGTCTTCACCCATGTAAGGTGCTACCGTAACCGCATCCAGGTTGATTTCTTCGAAGAAAGTACGGGCATACATAGCCGATGTATTACCGATATCACCACGTTTGGCATCAGCTATAATGAATTGGTCCGGATAATTTTCATTCAGGTATTGGATAGTCTTTTCAAAAGAAATCCATCCTTTTACGCCCATGCTTTCATAGAAAGCCAGATTCGGTTTATAGGCGATACAGTAGGGAGCTGTTGCATCGATAATCGCTTTGTTGAAGGCGAAAATCGGGTCTTCTTCTTTCAGCAGGTGTTCCGGAATCTTTTTGATATCCGTATCCAGTCCTACACACAGGAAAGACTGTTTCTTCTTGATGTTTTCGAATAATGTTTGTTTGTTCATAATCCCTAAACGTTTAAGTTCTTGAGTTCTTCGGTTTTTAAGTTGGTGAAATTATCCCTTTTTGTGCAATCTGTCGACAGTTGTTATAATTCACTTTCTTTCAGGCGTTCCGCGTTTTCTGCAACGGTCAGGTGGTCGATGCAGTCCTGGATGTCTCCGTCCATGAAAGCCGCCAGATTATAAATGGTATAATTGATGCGGTGGTCGGTGATACGTCCCTGCGGATAATTGTATGTACGGATTTTGGCCGAACGGTCACCCGTGCTGACCATGGTCTTGCGCTTGGAAGCGATATCGTCAATGTACTTCTGGTGTTCCTTGTCGTAGATGAAAGTACGCAGACGGCTGAGGGCGCGTTCCTTGTTCTTCGGCTGGTCACGGGTCTCGGTACATTCGATAAGGATTTCTTCCACGATACCGGTATTCGGGTTTTTCCAGTTGTAACGCAGGCGGACTCCCGATTCCACTTTGTTCACGTTCTGGCCTCCGGCACCGCCGCTTCGGAAGGTATCCCATTTGATTTCACCTTCATTGATTTCCACATCGAACGGTTCCGCTTCGGGCAATACCGCTACGGATGCTGCCGAAGTATGTACGCGTCCTTGGGTTTCAGTGGCAGGTACCCGTTGTACCCGGTGGACTCCCGATTCGTATTTCAAGGTTCCGTATACCTTGTCTCCGGTAACGGAACAGATGATTTCCTTGAAACCTCCTGCGGCTCCTTCATTGGCACTCGATACCTCCAGTTTCCAGCCTTTCGATTCGCAGTATTTGGAATACATACGGAACAGGTCGCCGGCAAAGATGGCAGCTTCGTCACCTCCCGTACCGCCACGGATTTCCAGAATGGCGTTCCGGTCGTCCTGCGGGTCGGCAGGAACCAGCAACAGCTTGATTTCTTCTTCCAGTTCGGGTATGCGTGCCTCGCAGGCAGCAGCTTCTTCGCGGGCCATTTCCTTCATTTCCGGATCGTTCTCGGCCATCATCATTTTGGCTTCCTCCAGTCCGTTGAGGCATTGCAGGTATTCCTTCCGGGCGGCCATGATGTCGCCCAGTTCCTTGTATTCCTTCGTCAGTTTGACATATCGTTTCTGGTCGGCTATCACGTTCGGGTCCGTAATCAGGGTAGATACTTCCTCGAAGCGTGATACCAGTCCTTCCAGTTTTTCTAAAATGGTATTGTTTTCTGCCATTGATATATTCCGATTAATAGCTGAATTCTCCGAACTCGCTGCGGATAATCAGTTCCTTGTGGTCGCTTTCTTCGATGCGTCCGATAATCTGAGCGTCGATGTTGAACGATTTGCTGATTTCGATGACCTGTTCTGCATGTTCCGGTGACAGGTAGACTTCCAGACGGTGTCCCATGTTGAATACCTTGTACATTTCGTCCCAGTCGGTACCGCTCTGTTCCTTGATGGTGCGAAACAAAGGAGGAACCGGGAAGAGGTTATCCTTGATGACACGGCAGTTATCGCCTACGAAGTGCAGTACTTTCGTCTGTGCACCTCCTGAGCAGTGAACCATACCGTGAATCTGTGGGCGCAGGGCATCCAGCAGTTTCTTGACAACCGGCGCATAGGTACGGGTAGGAGAGAGCACCAGCTTACCGGCATCCAGCGGAGAGCCTTCTACGGCGTCAGTCAGCTTCAGCTGACCGCTGTATACCAGTTCTTCAGGTACAGCCTTATCGTAGCTTTCCGGATATTTTTCGGCCAGGTATTTGGCGAACACGTCGTGACGGGCACTGGTCAGACCGTTGCTTCCCATACCGCCGTTATATTCTTTTTCATAAGTAGCCTGACCGTAAGAAGCCAATCCGACGATGACGTCACCCGGACGGATGTTGGCATTGTCGATTACATCCGAACGTTTCATACGGCAAGTCACGGTACTGTCTACGATAATGGTACGTACCAGGTCGCCTACATCGGCAGTTTCGCCTCCGGTAGCATAGACTCCTACACCCATTTCGCGGAGTTCGGCCAACAGTTCGTCTGTACCGTTGATGATGGCAGAAATCACTTCACCCGGAACCAGCAGCTTGTTACGTCCGATGGTCGATGATACCAGGATGTTGTCTACAGCACCCACACAGAGCAGGTCGTCGATGTTCATAATCAGTGCATCCTGAGCGATGCCCTTCCATACAGAGAGGTCGCCAGTTTCTTTCCAATACAGGTAAGCCAGAGAAGATTTGGTTCCGGCACCGTCTGCATGCATAATGTTGCAATATTCCGGGTCTCCACCCAGAATATCCGGGATAATCTTGCAGAATGCTTTCGGGAAAATACCTTTGTCAATGTTCTTGATTGCGTTATGTACATCTTCTTTCGATGCTGAAACGCCACGCATCATGTATCGTTGGTTACTCATGATATAAATGGATTTTGATGTATTTCTGTTTGTTATGCAAAATTAGCGATAATTTTATTCATTTCCATCATCTTTTGTCAATAAAAGCTTCATTGTACCAGGGTACCTATCAGTTCGCTGCTGCCGTTTGGACGGAGGAGGGTCAACCGGTAAAAACCTTTTTTGAGTGAATCTTTCCAATCGGGTGCCGGCTGTGTAGTCCGCAGTACTTCCTGTCCGGTGGCATCTGATATGATTAAGGTGCACCCTTCGGGAATTTCAGGGAGTTCATCGTTGATGAGCAGAAAATCTACGAGCTTAGGCTGGTTTAATTCCAATGCTTCACTTTCATTGCCGTAACGGTCAACAGCGGTAACTGCCCAATAGGCCCGCTGGTGCCACGGTACTTCCGGCTGGAAAAGAAATTCGGTCTTCCGGACTCCGTTAGCCACCAGGTTCTCGGCTTTCTGGATATCAACGGGGTATTGGTTGGATGCATAGATACGGTAGGTTACATACGTGCGTTTGTCATTGTCCTCCGATGCTGTCCAACCCAAATGGAGTGATTTTCCGTCTATCTGGAACGATGGGTGAGTTGGAGTAGAAGGCGGGATGCTGTCTTGCCAGGTCATGGCGGGGACAACAGCCGGATACAGGTAGAACCGTTCTTTCAGTTCGTCCAGCAGGCCTTTTGTATTGTCCAGTAAAAAATGGTTCCGGAAATAAGCCTGTCCGTCCAGTTTGACATTGCGGATGAAATAAAGCTGCCGGACTATCTCGTCCAGTTTCCAGTCCTGTTCGTCCGGATGGAGGAAATAGATTCCCAGACCGGGTACGACCCATCGGTTATTCTTGTTTTCCAGCCAGTCGAGGGCGAACGGATAGAAATTGTTTCCCTGGAAATACATCATCGGAAACAGGGCGTCATGAATGCCTTCTTTCAACCATCGCTGTGCATCCTGGCAGACAATGGCGTATGCGTTCCATCCTTTTGAGGTATATCGTTGGGTATCGTTGTATTTACCTATAGGGGAACTGCTGACTTTTACCCACGGTTTCAGTGATTTGACGGTTTGGTAGCAGGTCTTGACGATTCGGGTGATGTTGTCCCTCCGCCAGTCCTTAATAGGTTGTTTATTACCGTATTTCCGGTAGGTGTCCTGATCCGGAAATTTCATGGCCTGGTCCGGGTAACGGATGTAGTCGAAATGAATTCCGTCGATGTCGTAATTGGTGACGATTTCGCGTACGATTCCTGCCAGGTAATTGGCGGTTTCGGGGTTTCCCGGATCCAGATACCAGGAAGAGTTGATGTGTTTGCAAAAGGAAGGATGCTTTTTGGCTACGGCATTCTTCCCGTGCAGCCGCATCTGCCTGTCATTTCCGATGGGGATGGACACGAACCAGGCATGGATTTCCATTCCCCGCTTATGACATTCTTCTACGGCAAAAGCCAACGGGTCATAAGCCGGTACCCTTCCGGTAAATCCGGTAATGGATTCGGCAAAAGGTTCGTATGCGGAAGGATAAATGACATCCCCGCGCAGACGTGTCTGGAATAAAACGGTATTGAAATTGGCTTCTTTGAGCTGATCCAGCAGTTGGCAGAGCTCTTCCTTCTGCCGTTTGATGCCTTCCGGGGAGTTGGCTTTATGTCGGGGCCAGTCCATTCCTCCCAAAGTAGTGACCCACGATGCCCGGATTTCATATTTGGGTTGTGCTGCCAAAGGAAGAAAAATCGTTATTCCTATCAGCCAGCAAAGTATTTTTCTGTACATCATCTAGTTTTTGTCCGCAAAAGTAGGATAAAAATCAGAGATGGCAAACGAACGGTATGCTTATTCATACAATTTAGTAATCAGAGCGGATAGAAGGCCAATTGTTTGCCTGATATCATGATTTTTAAGGAAAAAGATGCTGAGTGATGGATGAAATTATTACTTTTGCGGCAGATTATCGATTTTTTAAGATTTATGGTAACTTTTACAATTGCATTACTTCTGTTGTTGGTGGGGTATTGGGTATATGGGCGATATATAAATTCTTTGTTTCTTCCAGATTCTTCACGTAAAACTCCTGCCGTGACCATGACGGATGGAGTAGATTTTATCCCTTTGCCGACGTGGAAAATTTTCATGATTCAGTTCTTGAACATAGCAGGTCTTGGACCTATTTTCGGAGCAATCATGGGAGCACAGTTCGGTACCGCTTCTTACCTGTGGATTGTGTTGGGAACGATTTTTGCCGGTGCTGTACACGATTTCCTTTCCGGATGTATCTCTATCCGTAATAATGGAGAGAGCTTGCCCGAAATCATCGGTCGGTATCTGGGAGTAAGAACCAAGAACATCGCCTGTGCGTTTACTGTACTGCTTATGGTGCTGGTAGGTGCTGTGTTCGTATCTGGTCCGGCCGAACTGCTGGCAGGAATGACTCCGAAGAGCCTTGACATGTACTTCTGGATTGTAGTCATCTTTATTTATTATGTGCTGGCTACTATGTTGCCGATTGATAAGATTATCGGCCGTATCTATCCGTTGTTTGCTTTTGCCTTGATTTTTATGGCGGTCGGTATCCTGGTGATGCTTTACGTGAAGAGCCCTGATTTGCCTGAGATGTGGAACGGGTTCGGTACCAAGTACGAGAAGAATCCTATTTTCCCGATGATGTTCATTTCCATCGCCTGTGGAGCTATCAGCGGCTTCCATGCTACCCAGTCTCCGCTGATGGCACGCTGTATCACGAATGAAAAACATTGCCGCCCGATTTTTTATGGAGCAATGGTAACCGAAGGTATCGTAGCATTGATCTGGGCAGCTGCCGCTACCTACTTCTTCCATGAAAACGGAATTGTGGATCAGGCTACCGGTATCGCATATTCCGGAGCTGCAGTTGCGACAAATATTTCAAAAGACTGGTTAGGTACTTTTGGAGGTGTTCTGGCTATTCTGGGTATTGTGGCAGCTCCGATTACCAGCGGTGATACGGCACTCCGTTCAGCCCGTCTGATTGTGGCAGACTTCTTCCACGTTGAGCAGCAAAGCATCTCCAAACGTCTGCTGATTTGTATTCCTATATTCCTGGTGACTGTTTTCATCTTGATATACAGTATGAGCGATGCGGAAGGCTTCAAGATTATCTGGCGTTATTTCGCTTGGTGTAACCAGGCTTTGTCAGTCTTTACGTTGTGGGCGATAACCGTATTCCTGGTACGTGCAAAGAAGAATTATTGGGTGACATTTATACCGGCATTGTTCATGACCTGTGTATGTACGACCTATTTGTTGATTGCTCCGGAGGGATTCGGGCTTTCAGAAACAGTTTCCTATATCGGTGGAGGAATTTGTGTGCTGATAGCTCTCGTCTGGTTTATCAGCTGGTTCCGTAAGGAAAAGAAACTCTAAAATCCGGATTAGATTCTCCGGAGATTATCCAACAATCTTGGAATGAAGGGATTGTTGGATTTTCTGTTTGTGAGAGGTCGGACGTTCCCTCGTTTGATTTTAATTGATGTATAAATATATATGAAGAAAAGATTTTTCGTGCTGGCAGCTCTGGTTGGCATGTCGGCAGGCGCAATGGCTCAGAAGAAAGGATTCGACTACACGTTTTATGGTCAGGTCCGTACCGATGTGTTCTATAATAGCCGTTCGAATTCTGAAACAGTGGACGGATTGTTTTACATGTATCCGAAAGATGTGAATCCTGATGCGGATGGTAACGATTTGAACGGCAAGGCAAACAACGGTTTCTATGTCTTGTATACCCGTTTAGGGGTGGATGTAAAAGGACCGATGCTGGGAAAGATAAAGACTTCGGCTAAAGTGGAAGCCGATTTCCGTGGTTCCGGTACTTCTTATTCTACGGTGCGAATCCGCCACGCCTATTTCAACCTGGCTTGGAACGGTTCAGCTTTGCTGGTAGGTCAGACTTGGCATCCGCTGTACGGTGATGTGGCCCCCGATATCTTGAACCTGAACATGGGTGCTCCGTATCAGCCCTTCAGCCGGGCACCTCAAATCCGTTATAAATTCAATACGAAGCATTTCGGGCTGACAGCCGCTGCTATCGGACAGTCACAATACTTGTCCGTAGGTCCTTCTTCGGATATTCCGGGTGCAACCGGTACTACAAAAAGCCAGAGCTTCCTGAAGAACAGTCTGGTACCTGAGTTCTATGTGGGATTGGATTATAAGGCAACGGGGCTGATAGCCGGTGTAGGAGCGCACTTGTCGTCTATGACACCCCGTACACAGTCTGTTTACAATGATAAGACTTATGAGGTGAACGAACGTGTCACCGGCGTTTCGGCCGAAGCACATGTCAAGTATACGCATGATTTGTGGCTGGTGGCAGCCAAGAGTGTTTTAGGCTCCAATTTGACCCAAACCAGTACTGTAGGTGGTTATGGAATCACAGCTACTGATGCACGGACCGGGGAGCAGGAGTATACTCCGTTGAGGGTTTCTCATACCTGGTTGAATGTGATGTACGGACGGAAATGGCGGGGAGGTATCTTTGGCGGTTATTTGAAGAACTTGGGGGCCAAGGAAAATGTTTCCGGATTGATTGGCACGGGAACGAATATCGACCAGTTGACTACGGCTACTGCCGAGCTGACTTATAATCTGCCGAACTGGAAGTTCGGAGCTGAATATTCTTGGATAGCGGCCTGGTATGGAAGTAACGATGCGAAAGGAAAGGTCATTGATACACATCAGGTAGACAATCACCGCATTGTTCTGACAGCTTTGTTCCAGTTCTGACAAGCGATACAACATTTTCTGATATTGAATCGTCATAACTTTCTCCTTAAGTGGAGAAGTTATGGCGATTTTCTGTATTTGAAAGTAACCGAAAAATACATTTTTGCGCAAGTCTTTTGTAACCTGCATCAGAATGCCACAGAAGAACAACCTCTTCAAAGCCGTCAAGCTGCTATGGAAATACAGTGTCAAGAGTATCTTAGATTATATTGAAAGTAGCTTTATCATAACTGATATTGTATGAATTTCATGTACAATCGAATAAAAAACGTAACTTTGTGAATATAACATTGGTGGTTATGGTTAAAAATACAGATAAACAAACAATTGATAAATTGTCAGATAACTTTCGTGGCTATGCGACATTGCTTCGCAAAATCAAGCAACGGGTACTGATAGCCCAACAACGGGCGATTTATGCAGCCAATGAAGAAATGCTTAGGATGTATTGGGATATTGGTGGCATGTTGCAGCAAAGCCAGGATGCAGACGGATGGGGCAAGAAAACCTTGCAACGGCTGGCAGGGGATTTGAAGAACGATTATTCCGAGATAAAAGGATTTTCAGTCCGCAATATGCAGTGTATGATGCAGTTCTTCAACGAGTATAATCAGGAACTTACGATGATAAAAGGGGATGCTACTTCAATTGCGCAACCACCGGTTGCGCAATTGGGGAAGTATAACTTTACTCTTCCCATCAAACATCTGGATTGGACGCACAACTTGATTATTATGCAACAAGTTAAGGATATTCGTGCCCGTTATTGGTACATGGTGCAGAGTATCACATCCCATTGGTCAAAGCGCTATCTGCAAGAAGCCATCAAACTTGATGATTACAGCAAGCACGGAGCGTTGGCTAACAATTTCACGGAAACCCTGCCTGTTCCGGAGGCAAATGATGTGAAATCAATGCTCAAAGACCCATATATATTTGATATGCTGACTTTTACAGACCAATACAATGAGCGCGATGTAGAAATCGGCTTGGTGAAGCATGTGGAGAAATTCCTTGTAGAAATGGGGGCAGGTTTTGCTTTCATGGGACGACAGTATCATATAGAGGTGTCTGGCGATGATTATTATATTGACATATTGATGTATAACGCCTTTCTGCACCGCTACTTGGTAATCGAATTGAAAGATACAGAGTTCATGCCAGAATATATCGGTAAATTGAATTTTTACTGCTCTGCCGTAGATGATATTCTTTGTCGGGAGGGCGATAATCGAACCATTGGATTACTCCTTTGTAAGAGCAAAGACCGTATCAAAGCAGAATATGCCTTGCGTGATATTCAGAAACCAATCGGAATTTCTGATTATGAATTAGGGCAAGCCTTGCCGAAAGACTTTCGGGGAAGTTTGCCTACGGTTGAAGAAATCGAAAAAGAATTGGAATCTGAATAGGCGGTAAACAAAAAATCTGCTATTTTCAAAAGTTTATGGCAGCTTGAAAAACGATTGTTCGTTTCAGATAAAATGAACGGACATTTTACATAAAATGAACGGACGTTTCAGATAAAATGAACGTTCGTTTTACATAAAATGAACGGACGTATTGGACAATTTGTCCGTTCGTTTTTTGCGGTTTTGTGATTAGGGTCTATCATGACTCCGCAGAACATCTGATAGTGTATGTTGCCGTTGAGATGTTCCACCAGGTACCTGTCGGAGAATCTCTTTGTTGGGATATTTCCCCCGTTTTGGCTGCTAAACCTTATTTTCGGGGGAATATCTAAAGATACAAAAAAGCCAACTAATTCGCAATACTTTGTGTATGAATTAGTTGGCCAATTTTGTTGTATTTACTGAATCTCCCTATGTAGTCTTGAAAGGTTATTTTTTTGCTTTTTTTTGCTGTAATATGGATTTATTTCATATATTTGCACTGAATACTTCTCTTCATAAGAAAAATAAATAAATTCAAAAAGTAGAATAAAAGATTTATATGAAAAATATAGAAGAGAAATAAGAAAAAGTTTATCTGCTTACATCTGTTTTTTAAATAAATATAAAAAGGTGTCTACAGGTTTTTATGGAATGGAAGGGACCAGGTAAAAGGTTCATTTATAGATGTTTGTAATAAATTTGATGAAATAGAACGAATGCTATTGAATCTCTAACTTAAAATATCAAACTATGTTAAAACGAATCAAGTCAGTCAGTATGTTGTTGGCTCTGGCGGGAGTTTCTTCTACAGGAGCAGCGTATGCAGTAGCTGTACCTGAAGTGGACGCTACTAAGAGTGTACAGCAAGAATCAACATGTACTGGAGTTGTGAAGGATGCAACCGGGGAAACCGTCATTGGCGCATCGGTTGTAGTGAAAGGTACTACTAACGGTACGATTACAGGTCTGGATGGTGATTTTTCTTTGTCTGGTGTAAAGAAAGGGGACATCATTCAGATTTCTTTCGTGGGTTATCAGACAATGGAGGTTCCTTTTAATGGACAGCCTCTCAATGTAACATTGAAAGATGACACTCAGACACTGGAAGAAGTCGTAGTTACTGCTTTGGGTATGAAACGTGCAACCAAGGCGTTGGGTTATGCAGTAACAGAAATGAAGGGTGAAGATTTGAACACCAACGTGGTGAACCCCGTTTCAGCTCTGCAAGGTAAAGTTGCAGGTGTAGATATCTCAGCAGGTGATGGTGGCCTTTTCGGTTCATCTAAAATTTTGATCCGTGGTGCTTCCACATTGGGTACAAACAACCAGCCTATCTACGTTGTGGACGGTGTGATTCTGGACAATGCGGTTAAGGTGGGTGATGCAGACTGGAGTACCAGTGATACCGACTGGGGTAATGAGTTGAAGAACTTGAACCCGGACGACTTTGAATCTGTATCTGTATTGAAAGGTGCTGCCGCAACCGCACTTTACGGTTCCCGTGGTTTGAACGGTGCTGTTGTTATTACTACCAAGAGTGGTAAAGGAAAGAAAGGTTTGGGTATCAATGTTACCCAAACATTTGGTATTGATCACGTTTATGGTGGACCGACGTTCCAGAATGTTCGTGGTGATGGTTACATGGCCGGATATTCAGATTATAAATCATCTGGTAATATGCAGGATACCGATTCATTCTATTTGAATTCGAATGGTATGCCATCTTTGACTCCTAATGTAGGACTCTCTTGGGGACCGAAATTCGATGGACGTGATATCGAATTCTATGATTATACTACGGTTCCTTATTCTCCGTATGAAGATAACTTTACGGACGCTTATGACAACGGTTTCAATACCAATACTAACATCTCTATCCAGGGATCTAATGATACCTCTTCATTCTATACTTCTTTGTCTTATAAACATGCCGATGGTAATACTCCGAACAACTCGTTCGAACGTATCTCTTTTTTGGCAAAAGCTTCTCACAAAATATCCAAAGATGTAGAAATTGAAGCAGGCATCTCTTTTGCTAATTCAACTCCGAAGCAGGGTGGTGAAACCAACTTTGGTGAAAGATTCATCGACGGTACTTTCAGTCGTCTATATGATACCCGTTATTGGAGAACCCGTTACAAAGGTTCACACGGAGGTCTGGCTGATAACGCATACAACGATGAATACGGTAATGCCCCGGGTAAATCAGTTTGGTGGTCTGTATACGAAAACGAATATACCCAGAAAGAAACTTCTGTACGTCCGAACATTCGTTTGACTGCTGATTTGAACAGCTGGTTGAAGTTTACTGCTGAAGCTAACTATAACTACTACTACAAACGTAACGAATCCAAAGAATTAGGTAGCGGTTATGCCAATGAAGGTGGTATGTACAAGTTAGGTCAGTATTCTAAAGAACAGACTAACTTGAATGCCAACTTGTCTTGGAACAAGGCTGTGAAGGATTTCAACATCAGCGGTTTCCTCCGTGGTGAATATTATCATAACTTCCAGCAGGAATTGCAGATGCAGACAAACGGTGGTCTGGTTGTACCGGGTCAGTTCTTTATCGGTAACTCTAAGAACGCTTTGACTTCTACAGGAACTATCTCTGGAACAAAGACTATTCTGTCTGTAGCCGGACAGCTGGCTGTCAGCTGGAAAGATCAGGTGTTCGTGGATGTAACCGGACGTAACGACTGGTCTTCTTCATTGGTTTATGCCGACCAGCACGGTAACTACTCATACTTCTATCCGTCTATTTCCGGATCTTGGTTGATTCATGAAACATTCCGTGGCAAGATGCCGGAATGGTTCTCATTCGCAAAGGTTCGTGCATCATGGGCACAGGTAGGTAACGATACGGATGCGTATACCATCAATACAGCCTATAACCTGTATGGTATCGACAATACCGTAGGTCTGCAGGTTCCGGATACTTACTATTCTACAGACTTGAAGCCTGAACGTAAGAGTTCTTGGGAAATTGGTGTTGACTTCCGTTTCTTGAGCAACCGTATCGGTATCGATGCTACTTACTATAAGGAAAATACCAAGAACCAGATCATGAAGATCAGTGTTCCGAGTGAATCAGGTTTGTCTTATCAGTTGATCAATGCCGGTAACATCCAGAACCAGGGTGTGGAATTGGCTTTGAATACAACTCCGATTGAAACGAAAGACTGGACTTGGGATTTGAACTTCACTTATACGAAGAATACATCTAAGATTGTAGAACTTCACCCGAACGTAGCCAACTACATTACTTTGGTAGGTGACGCTGCTTACGGTAACTACCGTATAGCATCAGTAGCCGAAGTAGGTGGTGAATACGGTTTGTTGAAATCAGATGCTGTTCCAAACTACGATGAAAAGACAGGTCTTCCTATTCTGGAACTTGCTTCTTATAACACTCGTCACTCTGTATACTATAGCCGTTCAGGTGTTGTACAGACTGTAGGTTCTATCCAGCCGGATTTCTTGGGTTCTGTAAATACCAGCTTGCGTTACAAGAACTGGACGTTACGTGCTTCTATGGATATGCGCTTCGGCGGTATGGTAGCTATCTATGGTTCTCACTATGGTACAGCATACGGCTTCTTGGAATCTTCATTGAACGGTACGGATCCTGAACACGGAGGTATTACCTTTACTTCTATCTGGGACGGAAAGGAATATACCGATGGTATCATCCCGGAAGCTATCATGCCGGGTGGACAGACTATCGACACTCCGAACGGTCCATATACCATTGCTGAAGGTGGTGAATTGTATGCCGATTTGGTTGACCGTAAGATTGTAGATCCGCAGCACGCTTCTTCTTGGAACTATTGGAATAACTCTTGGGGCCGTGCAGCTGTATGGAAAAACAACGACTGGTTCCATGAATTGAACTACATCGCTTTGCGTGAAGTTTCATTGAGCTATCGTATGCCGAACAGCATCGCAAGTAAGATCGGTGCTTCCAGCATTAACTTGACTGTAGCAGGACGTAACTTGGGTTATCTGCTGAACTCACTGCCGAACAACTTCAATCCTGAATCTATGCGTGGTACTCAGTCCGGTCAGTTCATGATTCGTTCAGTAAGTCCGTACACTGCAAGTTATACGTTTACTATTAATGCATCATTCTAACTATTGGAAAATTTAATGAATATGAAATCACATAAATTATTATTGGCAGCTCTTGCTTTCGGATCTGCCCTGATGACAACAGGATGCCGTGACGATTTCTCGGAGATGAACCAGGATCCATCTGCTGTGACCACAGGTAATATCTCTTTCTTGTTCGCAGAAGCTGTTAACCGTTTCGATCCGCAACCTTACCTGGAGTATTACTACAATGCTCCGATGAAATATGCTTGGGCCGGTATGGGTCTTTCTACCAGTGGTGCTTCTGAAAGTATCCTGACATTGACTATCGATGGCGACCAGGCAAGACAGTATATCAGTGTACTGCGTGTATTGCGTGCTATGGAAGCTGAATACGAAAAGTTGAGTGATGAAGACAAAGCCCTCAACGATGTGTATATGTCGGCAGCCAATATCATGAGTATCTATATGGGTATTTTCGCAACCGATATGTATGGAGCCATTCCTTACGTAGAAGCATGTAATGCTGCATACGGTGGCTCGTTGACTCCAGGTTTCGACAGCGTTGAAAGTCTTTATAACTTGTGGTTGGAACAGTTGAATAGCAGCATTTCTACATTTACCAGTAGTGAAGCTGTCATGAAGGCTGACCAGGATGTGGTTTATGGTGGCGATAAAGCTAAATGGGCTAAATTTGCCAACTCGTTGAAACTGCGTATCGCTGTCCGTCTGCTGTCTCAAAATGAAGCAAAGGCAAAACAGATTGCTTCTGAAGTGGAAAGCGCTTCTTGCGGTTATCTGAATTCTTTGGATGAAGACGTAAGATTCCATAAAGGTGATGTACGCCTGACAGGTGACCAAGGTTATGTAAATGACCGTATCTATCACTGGAGTAACGGATTTACAGGATGTGCCGGTACTGAATCAGT
Source organism: Phocaeicola barnesiae DSM 18169 = JCM 13652 (assembly GCF_000374585.1). GTDB lineage: Bacteria > Bacteroidota > Bacteroidia > Bacteroidales > Bacteroidaceae > Phocaeicola > Phocaeicola barnesiae. The sequence continues at coordinate 423,450 of NZ_KB894643.1, read as the reverse complement.
CATCAATTTCATGGTTGACAACAGAGACCCGCGTGTACGTTTCTTCTACAAGAAGAATTACTGGAACTCCAAGATCGTACAGGGATATTACGATGCAGGTCTGGCAATTCCTGACTTTATCGAAAAAGATGTGGTTTACGAAGTTGGAGCCGATGGCAAGAAAGACTTCGTACGTTGGGGAGGTCCGGGTGAACCTTGGGTACGTTATCATGGAATCACCGAAGCATGGATGGCTAGTACAGACAATACCGGTAAATACAAATGGTTCTTCCCGTCATCATATCCGAATGCTGATAAGGAATTGTATCTGCACAATTCAGACGGTGGTAATGCGACAGGTTATACTGTATATTCAACTCTGAACCAGATGATGATTATCGGTCGTCAGTATACTTCTGCTTCTGAAGTTTCTACCGCTACTTTGCCGGATGATACCTATACTTATACCACTAATGACCGTCCTTGGTACGGTATGTATCTGAGTGCAGCTGAAGTGAACTTGTATTTGGCCGAATTCGCTATGCTGAACGGTGATGAAAATAAGGCTAAGACTCACTATGACAGAGCTCTGTCATTCTCTGTTCAGTCATACGACGCATTGGCTGAAGCCAACCAGGTTACTTACTACAGTACTGTTCAGGGTTCATTCGGCTATGATCCGAACGAAGGTGCCATTGACCTGAAAGACGGTGAAATAGACGAAATGATGAGCCATGATGCGTATGCATTTACAGGTACAGCTCAGGAAAAGTTGGAAAAGATTTACTTGCAGGAAATGATTCACTTCACTCTCTATCCGAATGAAGTTTATGTAACTGCCCGTCGTTCCGGTTATCCGAGCTATAATTCAACTATTCTGCCGCGTGCACAGTACTCTGAAGTTCCGGCTACCAGCATTCCACGTCGTTTCCCGACAGGTGCTATCACAGACGATGACTTGTCAGGTGATGTGAAGAGAGCTGCATACGCTGAACAGGGTCTGACAGTGACTTCATCAGGTTTGTATAATACAGTTCTTGCTTCTGAACGCCTGTGGCAAGACAACGGTGCTCCTCAGTGGGGTGCAGGACGTTAATCGGTATTTAATTGATTAACTCTGAGATATGGAGGGGAGGAAGGTTTTCTTCCTCCCCTTTTTCTTATTTATCAAATCATGCAACTATGAAATACTTCACATGCTTGACTATACTGTACCTATGTACTCTGTTTACTGTTTCTGCCCAGCAGTTTAAAAGAATTTTTCTGCTCGATGATTTTACAGAAGCTCAGATAAAGTTTCGGAACGGGTCACAAACTGTTGTCTCATTGAATTATGACGCTTCAAACAAGACGATGCTTTTTAAACAAGGAGAGGACTTGATGGAAGTGACCAATGCTTCTACTATCGATACAGTATTTGTAGGTGATAGACGATTTATCCCGGCAGATAAAGGACTTTATGAAGTTGTATTCTTGAATAATGGAGTGGTGTTTGTCGATTGGCTATTGAAAGATGTGAATGTCGGTTCCAAAGGAGCACTTGGAGCAGTAACTCAAGGCAGTGTCCATAATCTGCAGATGAGTAATTTCGGATTGAGTGGTACGGAAATGTATACACCCTATAAACAGCAGAAATTGGGAAGCACCGATGTCTATCGCCGGAAAAGTGATAATACCTATTATATTAATAAGGAGAACAAATTGGTAAGACTAAAGACTTTGAAGCAAGTACTCAAGGTATTTCCTGCATATAAAGACGAAATCAATGCTTTTGTGAAAGAGAATGATATTGATATGAAGGAAACCCACGATGTGCTGGTGGTTCTGGACTATTGTCTAGGACTTCCGGTCAAGGAGAAATGATGCTTCTGCTGAGATAGTATCTTTAATCTGGATCTGTAATGATATCATTTCGGTACATACCTGCCTGAACAGGGTATGTACCGTTTTTTATTTGTCGCCGGACAGGATTATTCCCTAGGTTTGTGCATTATGCAATGATAGTTACCTTGTAAGGTCCCATGAATTTTGAGGATAACTGTTATGTCATTCTCTTACTTTTTTCTAAAAAAATCCACAAGTATTTAATAATTGAACGCATTTTTAACTTCAAATTTAAGTTGTTTCATTAATATGCGTATATTTGTCTAATAAATCTTTCTGATAATTAAAATCGGCTATGAAAAATATACAAACAAGCATCTGGTTGGTTATGGGAATGTTAGGTGTATGTCCCGGCTTTTCATACGCACAGTCATTGGTTGAAACTGTAGAAATTCCTGCGGGTACTTTCTATATGGGCAGTATCGGTGAAGGGGAGGATTTCGACGAGGCACCGGTACATCGGGTTACTATTTCACAGGCCTTCAGGATGGGAAAGACAGAAGTAACCAATGCGCAGTTTGAACTGTTCCGCCCGGAACACCGTGCATTGCGGGGAAAGGATGGTATTTCTACGGGAGACGATGAGGCGGTAGTGAATGTCACTTATCAGGATGCGGTGGATTTCTGTAATTGGCTGAGTGAAAAAGAAGGGAAGCCCTACCGTCTGCCTACCGAAGCGGAATGGGAATATGCATGTAGGGCAGGTACCTATACCGATTATTATACAGGCGATTATCTGCCGGAATCCACGTGCCGGAATCAGGTGATAGCAAGAAATTATAAACCTGTTTCTTTAAAAGTGGGACAGACTCCACCGAATGCTTTTGGGCTTTATGACATGCACGGCAATGTAGAAGAATGGTGTCTGGACTGGTATGCACCTTATACAGCTGATAATCAGACAGACCCGAATGGACCTGATACCGGAATGTATCGTGTAACCCGTGGTGGAAGTCATCATACGCCTGTCCAGTATTTGCGGAGTGCGAACCGAATGGCCATGCTTCCTGATGACAAGCATTCATTGACAGGTTTCCGGGTGGTTCAGTCTGAACTTTCTTTCCCGGTTAAGGACCGAAAAGGTTTTTTCCGTGAACCGATTCCTTTTGTCATTGAACCGGTGCTTCCTGGTGTTCCTTTTTATCGGCATAATCATCAGCCGTCTATTACATGGTGCGATAACGGTGATATGCTGGCAGTCTGGTTCTCTGCCAATCAAGAGAACGGTCGGGAAATGGTGGTACTGCAATCGCGTCTGAAGGCAGGAGCATCCGCATGGGAACCTGCAACGATGTTTTTCAAAGTTCCTGACCGGAACATGACCGGTAGTTCAGTATTCAATGATGGAAAGGGGACACTGTATCATTTCAATGGTGTAGAAGCTGCCGGTGACTGGCAAAATCTGATGGTTGTGATGCGGACAAGTCGTGATAACGGATATACGTGGACCGCTCCTCGGATTATAGCGCCTGAACATACCAAACGTCATCAGGTGATTTCCGGAACTATCCGAACATCGAAAGGGTGGATGGTACAGGCTTGTGATGCCGGACCGGAAGGAAATGATGGTGCAGCTGTGCTGGTGAGTAAAGATGGAGGAAAGACGTGGGCAGACCCGTGGAATGGAGCTCCGAAACCAGAGTTTGCTGAAGGAACAACAGGAAGTACCATTGCCGGTATACATGCCGGAGTGGTGGAGTTGAAGGACGGACGTTGGATGGCGCTGGGACGTGGCAATACGATTGTTGCTGCAGACGGTACCAGGCACATGCCGATGAGCATTTCATCGGATGGAGGAAAGACGTGGACCTATGCGGCTTCTCCTTTCCCGCCGATTGATGGTGGACAACGTCTGGTGTTGTTACGTCTGCGCGAAGGGCCGCTTTTATTGGTATCATTTACTGATCATCCGCAGCGTACCCCGGAAAAGGATAGAGGGATGATTTTTCAACGGGCTGACGGCACTACATTCCGTGGCTACGGTCTTTATGCAGCGGTTTCCTACGATGAAGGCAAGACTTGGCCGGTCAGAAAACTTTTGACCGATGGAAAATGTCGTTTCTTGAACGGAGGAGCATGGACGGGTAATTTCATGATGGATGCCACACATGCCGAGCCACGTGGCTATATGGCCGGTGTGCAGGCTCCCGATTCTACCATTCATATTGTGAGCAGTCGGTTGCATTATCAGTTCGATTTGACTTGGTTGGAACAGAAACCAGAATAATACCATAAAAAAACAGGAATATGAGAAAGTTTAAACAATTTGCAGCCTGCCTGATGGGGTTGGCTTTATCGTTGGGTGCTTATGCCCAGGACGATGCAAACAGTTTTGTGCATGAGCAGTCAGACGGTTATGAATGGCCGACAGATGCTGCAGTACTTAAAAAACTGGACCAGTGGCAGGATTTGAAATTCGGTGTATTGTTTCATTGGGGATTATACTCCGTTCCAGGCATTTGTGAGTCATGGCCTCTGTGTTCGGAAGATTGGATTACCCGTCCGATAGATTCATATTACGATTATAAGCGTTGGTACTGGGGATTCAGTGAAAAGTTCAATCCGACTGATTTCAATCCGGATCAATGGGCTGATATCATGCAGGCTGCCGGTATGAAGTATATGATTTTCACCACAAAACATCACGACGGATTCTGTATGTTCGATTCTAAATATACAGACTTTTCTATTGCTAAAGGACCTTTTGCAAACAATCCGAAGAAAGATGTGGCCCGTTATGTATTTGATGCATTCCGTCAGAAGGAGTTTATGATCGGATGTTATTTCTCGAAACCGGACTGGCATTGTAAATGGTTCTGGCATCCGTATTATGATACGGCTGGCCGTATGCAGAACTACAAACGTGAACGTCATCCGGATTGGTGGAAGAACTATCAGGACTTTACTTACAATCAGTTGATGGAACTGACTTCCAATTATGGAAAATTTGATATCCTATGGTTGGATGGCGGTTGGGTAACCGGTGATGAAGTAAGACTGGATGAGGTATTGGCTCATGCACGGACACATGGACATGAAGGACTGATTTCGGTAGACCGTACCATCAAAGGCAAGAATGAAAACTATCAGACTCCGGAGCGGAGCATTCCGGAAAAACAGTTGGATCACCCATGGGAAAGTTGTATCACCTTGTCACATAGCTGGGGATGGGTACCCGATGTCAAATTCAAGTCTCCGAATGAAGTACTTGCCTTGTTGGCAGAGATTACAGCAAAAGGTGGATGTCTGTTGCTGGGAGTTGGCCCTACACCGCAAGGATTGATTCAACCCGAAGTTGAGACTTGTTTGCGTCAGGTAGGTAAATGGTTGAAGAAGAACGGACAGGCTATTTATAATACCCGCATCACTCCGGATTATAATGATGGAAATACCTGGTTTACGGCTGATAAGGATGGTAAGACCCTCTATGCCGTTTATACAGTGAAGGATGGCGAGGAAATGCCGGCTGCCATTGAGTGGGAAGGAAATATCCCGACCGGTACTATGAAACTGTTGAACAAGAACGTATCGGTACGTTACCAATGTGACGGTAACAAAGTAAAAGTGACACTTCCGAAAGGATTGGCTAATGAACCGTTGGCTTTCCGTTTCACAGTTAAGAAATAATCTAATAACCGCTATATTATGAAAGGTATCAAACAATTGATTTTGTCTTGTATGCTGGGAGTAGGGGCTGTAACTCCTATGCAAGCCCAGCAGGTACAGGGATTTGTTCATGAACAGTCGAAAGCAACCGATTATGTCTGGCCTACCGACCAGCAGGTATTGGATAAACTGGATAAATGGCAGGATCAGAAATTCGGTGTATTGTTCCATTGGGGATTATACTCCGTTCCAGGTATTGTGGAATCATGGTCTATCTGCTCGGAAGATGTGGATTGGATTCCGAGAGATACAACCATGACTTATGAGGATTACAAGAAATGGTACTTCGGTTTGAAGGATAAATTCAATCCGGTGAATTTCAATCCGGAACAATGGGCAGATGTCATGCAGGATGCCGGTATGAAATACATGATTTTCACTACGAAGCATCACGATGGTTTCTGTATGTTCGATTCGAAATATACAGATTTCTCTATCGCTAACGGAGCATTTAAAGACAATCCACGGAAAAATGTGGCATATCACGTGTTCGACGCTTTCCGTAAGAAAGGATTCATGATGGGATGTTATTTCTCAAAACCGGACTGGCATTGTGAATGGTTCTGGAATCCGTATTATGCTACCCCGAACCGCCGGCAGAATTATAAAATCGAACAGCATCCGGATTGGTGGAAGAATTACCAGCAGTTTACGGAGAATCAGTTGAATGAACTGATGACTGATTATGGAAGTTTTGATATCCTTTGGCTGGATGGCGGTTGGGTGACCGGTGATGATGTGAATCTGGACCGCATTCTGGAAAAAGCCCGTCAGACACATCCGGGACTGATTGCGGTAGACCGCAGTATACGTGGAAAGAATGAAAACTATCAGACTCCGGAACGTGGAATACCGGAAACTCAGTTGAATTATCCGTGGGAAAGCTGTATTACTCTGAGCAATGACTGGGGATGGGTGCCGAATGCTCCGTATAAATCTCCGGAGAAGGTTATAGCTCTCTTGTCTGAAATTGTGGCTAAAGGAGGTTGTTTCCTGCTGGGAGTAGGTCCTACACCAGATGGTATTATCGAGCAGCCGGTAGTGGAACGTTTACATAAAGTCGGTGAATGGTTACGGAAAAATGGCGAGGCTATTTATAATACGCGTATTACTCCGGTCTATAACGATGGTAAGACTTGGTTCACCGCCAATAAAGATGGAAAGACGCTATATGCAATCTATACGCCCGCCGATGGTGAAACATTACCGGAGACTATTACCTGGAAAGGTAATCTGCCGAAAGGTAAAATGGTCTTGTTGGCCAATGGAAAGAAAGTAAAATATCGTACGGAAGGTGACCTGGTAACCGTTACGCTCCCGAAAGGGTTGGAAGACGGGCCATTGGCATTCCGTTTTGAATTGAAAAACAAATAAATCTTCTACTTTATGAAAAAACATACTTTATGGATGGTGGCTGCTTGCTGGATGTTGGGGTTGGCACCCCTTCAGGCACAGAAGCCTTTGTACAAGCAGGCTGATGCACCCATTGAGGATCGTGTAAAGGATTTGGTAGGGCGGATGACCCTGGAAGAAAAGGTTGGTCAGATTTGCTGTCCTTTAGGTTGGGAAATGTATACCAAGACCGGAAAGAACAGTGTGACTATATCCGAAAAGTATAAACAGCAGATGGACAAAGCTCCTATCGGTTCCTATTGGGCTGTACTGCGTGCAGATCCTTGGACACAGAAGACGTTGGAGACCGGATTGAATCCGGAACTGGCGGCAAAGGCTTTGAATGCCATGCAGAAATATGCAGTGGAGAATACCCGTCTGGGTATTCCGGTACTTTTTGCTGAGGAATGTCCGCATGGCCACATGGCGATAGGTGCTACCACTTTCCCGACTTCTATTGGTCAGGCTTCTACTTGGAACGAAGATTTGATTCGTCGGATGGGTGAAGTTATCGGTTTGGAAGCTCGTTTGCAGGGAGCAAACGTGGGATACGGTCCGGTCTTGGATATAGCCCGTGAACCGAGATGGTCGCGTGTAGAAGAAACCTTCGGAGAGGATCTTTATCTGACCGGTATTCTGGGTACGGCTTTTGTGCAAGGAATGCAGGGTACAGATGCAAAAGACGGCCGTCATGTCTATGCTACTTTGAAGCACATGGCAGCATACGGTGTACCTAGAGGTGGACATAACGGTAATCCGGCAGATATCAGTCTGCGTGCTTTATTGGATGAATATCTTCCTGGATTCCAGCGTGCTGTTGAAGTAGGAAAGGCGGCTACGGTAATGACTTCTTATAATTCGATTGACGGTGTGCCTTGTACCGGAAATCCTTATCTGCTGGATACAATTTTGCGTAAACGTTGGGGGTTTGATGGATTTGTTTATTCGGATTTGGTAAGTATTGATGGTATTGCAGGTACACATCATGTGGCAGCAACTGTACAGGATGCGGCTATCCAAGCAATTGAAGCTGGAACAGATATGGATTTGGGTGCCAGTGCTTATAGTAAATTGGTTGAGGCTGTGAAGAACGGTAAGGTGAAAGAATCTTATATAGATCGTGCCGTTTCGAATGTTTTGCGTCTGAAGTTTAAGATGGGCTTGTTTGAAAATCCATATGTCTCTCCGGAGCAGGCCAAGATGATTGTAAACTCAGAAGAACATAAGCAGGTAGCTCGTGAGGTTGCTCGAGAAGGAACAGTGCTACTGAAGAATACAGGAGTACTTCCGTTGAGTAAAGAACTGAAAAGTGTAGCGGTTATCGGGCCGAATGCAGATGTCATCTATAATTATTTGGGCGATTATACAGCTCCTCAGGAGCGTTCCAAAGTAGTGACTCTGCTTGATGCAATGCGTGAACGCTTACCGAATGCTACGGTCTACTATGAAAAAGGTTGTGCTATCCGTGATACTACAACCAGTGATATTCAGGCTGCCGTAGAAGCTGCTAGAAAAGCAGATGTGGTGGTGGTAGCTGTAGGAGGATCCAGTGCCCGGGATTTCAAAACGAAATACATTGAAACAGGTGCAGCTACTGTTTCTTCTGACGGGAACGAAGTGGTTTCAGATATGGAATGTGGAGAAGGTTTCGACCGTTCAACCTTGAACCTTTTAGGTGACCAGGAAAAACTGATCAAGGCTTTGGCTGCTACTGGTAAACCGTTGGTGATTGTTTATATTGCCGGTCGTCCATTATTGATGAATCTGGCTTCCGAAGTCGGCGATGCTTTGTTGATGGCCTGGTATCCTGGGGAACAGGGTGGTAATGGTATTGCAGATGTGTTGTTTGGTGACTATAATCCAAGTGGTCGTTTGCCGATGTCTGTTCCACGCAATGTTGGTCAGCTTCCGATTCATTATTCACAGGGAGTTCAGCGTGATTACATGGATGGTCCGGGTACTCCGTTGTATGCGTTCGGTTATGGATTGAGCTATACTACTTTTGCCTATAGTAATCTGAAACTGACTCCAGGTGACGGTAAAAACGTACTTCAGAAAGTGACCTGTACGGTAACGAATACTGGTAACTGCGATGGAACGGAAATTGCTCAGCTGTATATCAACGATGAAGTAAGTTCTGTGGTTACTCCTCCTGTTCGTTTGAAAGGTTTCCAGCGTATTGAACTAAAGAAAGGCGAAAGCCGCGAAGTTACATTCGAACTGACAGCAAAGGACCTGTCTATTTATGATCGGAACATGAACTTTGTAGTAGAACCAGGTAAGTTTAATGTTATGGTAGGATCTGCCTCAGACAATTTACCTTTGAAAGGAAGTTTTGAAGTGGAATGAATGACAGGTTAATGATGATTTGATTAAATTAAAAAGATAGTAAAAGGTCGGTATCTTATTAATCTTTATAAGGTATCGACCTTTTTGCGATAATAAAAAGAATCGAGTTGAGAAGATAAGATTTCCAATTGCTATTTTCTTTTCTATATAATTTATTGAAAAAAATTATTTTCTTGTGGTCGTTTTATCAGAAAAAGAATAAATACGTGTGCACAAATCAAAAAAATACATATCTTTGTTTCATGCAAAAATAAAAAATGAGAAAAATTTGCATTTTTAATATAAAAGGAAGGGGAAATTTAAGTTTTCTATGACTTATTCCTTATCTGGTATGACTGAATCTCTAACTTAAAATATCAAACTATGTTAAAACGAATCAAATCAGTCAGTATGTTGTTGGCTCTGGCAGGTGTTTCTTCTACAGGAGCTGCCTATGCAGTAGCTGTACCTGAGGTTGATGCAACCAGAGGTATGCAACAACAGTCAACTTGTACAGGTGTTGTAAAGGATGCTACGGGTGAAACTGTTATCGGTGCTTCGGTTGTAGTGAAAGGTACTACCAACGGTACAATCACGGGCTTGGATGGTGATTTCTCTTTGTCAGGTGTAAAGAAGGGAGATATTATTCAAATTTCTTTTGTGGGATACAAAACACAGGAAATTGCTTGGAATGGTTCACCTATTAATATCACTTTGCAAGATGATTCACAGGCTTTGGAAGAAGTCGTTGTTGTTGGTTATGGTACTCAGAAGAAGGTTAACTTGACTGGTGCTGTTGCCATGACCGAAGGAGACATGTTGGAAGATCGACCGATTGCAAATTTGGCACAAGGTCTGCAAGGTGCTATTCCTAACTTGAACATTACCATGCCGAGTGGTAACCCGAATGCAACGGCTACTTTCAACGTGCGTGGTATCACTTCTTTGAATGGTGGTTCTGCATTGATTCTGGTAGATGGAGTAGAAACCAATGACATTTCTTTGTTGAATCCTCAAGACATTGAAAGTGTTTCTGTGTTAAAGGATGCTTCATCGGCAGCTGTATATGGTGCTCGTGCAGCCTTTGGTGTGGTTCTTATCACGACAAAGAAAGGTAGTAAAGGACAGAAAGTAACCATAAATTATAACAATAACTTCTCATGGTCTGCTCCGTCACGTCTCCCGGATGGTATTTCTTCTGATAAATGGATTGATGCTGTACAGTTGGCTAATACGAATACGAATGGTAGCGGGTATTTCAGTCAGGCTTTGGTGGATGCTGTTCATGCATATTGTCAGGATCCGAGCCGTCCGTCAGCTTTCTTGGATGAAACAGGAGAATTTACAGCCAAAGGCCAGTGGGCTTATGCCGGAAATACCGATTGGTTCGATGAATTCTATAAGAGTGCTGCATTCATGCAACAGCATAATGCAAGTATTCAGGGAGGTACTGAGAAGAATACCTATTATGGTTCTATCGGTTATAAGGGTCAGGACGGTTTGTTAGCATTTGGTACAGATACTTATAAACGTATCAACATGTCGTTCAACTTCACGACTCAGGTGACAGATTGGTTGGAAATCGGTTTCCGTGCTAAATATAATCGTAGTGAATCAGATGAACCTAATACACAGGCTTATATGGGTAGTTCACCGTATTATGAAGTGTATCGTTCATTCCCATTTATTCCTATCTATTTACCGGATGGTGAACATTTTGCGGCTATGGAAGGTAGTAATTTTAACTACAACTATGCTGGTATCTTGGCAGAAGCAGGCCGTATTACCAATAATTACGATGATATCTGGTATACCGGTTCGTTCAACCTTACTCCGATAAAAGGTCTTTCTATCAAGGGAGATTATACAGGAAACCGTTACTTCCGTACGCAGCGTGAACACTTGAAGACAATTTATCAGTTGAATCCGGATGGCTCCCAAACAGCTAAGATGCCTACGAATAAGGCTGGATTGCGGAAATATGATGATACATACGAAGCCTTGAACGTGTGGGCTGAATACAAAGCTCAGATAAAGGATCACTCATTCTCAGTAATGGCCGGTTATAACCAGGAACGTAAGAATACCAGCAATATGTATGGTGTAGCTGCCAACCTGTATATGAATGATTTCCCGATTATCGATATGGCTAAAGATAAGGAAACATTGAGTGAGGCAGCTACTGTTTGGGCTGTTCAAGGTGCATTCTTCCGTTTGAATTATGATTATAAAGGCAAATATCTGGTAGAGTTGAATGGACGTTATGACGGTTCTTCCAAATATGCATCGGGTAGTCAGTGGGGATTCTTCCCGTCAGCATCATTAGGATGGAGACTTTCTGAAGAGAAATTCTTTGATCCTGCACGTGATTTGTTCCAGAATGTGAAAATTCGTGCTTCAATCGGTTCGTTGGGTAATCAGGTAACTAACGGTAACTTCGATTATATTGGAACTGTTGGTAGTGAGAACTTGAACTATATTCTGTCTGGTAGTATACCTACAGGTATTACGCCGGCTACATTGGCCTACAATAATGTAACATGGGAAAAGGTTACAACCGCTAACTTCGGTCTTGATTTGGGATTATTGAATAACCGTTTGACTGCATCTTTCGATTACTATGTACGTTATACGACAGATATGGTCGTGTCAAAAGCTTATCCTAATACAATGGGTACAAGTGGTGGTAAGGAGAATTTGGCCAGTATGCGTACCAATGGATGGGAGTTGACAATCAATTGGAATGATCAGATTGCCGATGTTGCCGGTAGTCCATTGAAGTATAATGTTGGAATCGGTCTTTCAGATAGTTATTCTACTATTACTAAATATGATAATCCGACAGGAACTTTGAATGATTTGTATGAGGGCAAGCGTTTGGGTGAAATCTGGGGATATACTACAGATGGTTTCATTATGACAGAGGCTGAGGCCGCAGAACAGGCTAAACGTCAGGCTTATATTTCAAATACTTGGATTCCGGGTGATATCCGTTATGCTGACCTGAATGGTGATGGTGTTGTAAATACAGGTGATAGCAATAAGGGACCTATCAATACATTGGATAATCATGGCGACTTGACAGTAATCGGTAACCAGACTCCTCGTTATCGTTTCAATATCAATCTGGGTTTGAGTTGGAAGAACTTTGATGTACGTGCCTTGTTTGAAGGTGTCTTGAAACGTGATTTGTGGCTTAGCAATGAAGTTTTCTGGGGATTCAGCGGTGTATGGAACAGCGCTATCAATGATTACCATGTTGATAATTCTTGGTCAGAAAGTAATCCTAACGCTTATTATCCGGTTCCGACATGGAGTAGTCGCAGTAGACAGACTCAGACAAAGTATCTGCAGAATGCATCTTATATCCGTCTGCGTGATTTGACTATCGGATATACACTTCCGAAGAAATGGCTGGAACCTGTCGGTATTTCTCAGTTGAAGGTCTTCTTCAGTGGACAGAACTTGTGGGAAGCTACAGGTTTGTATAAATATGTAGATCCGGATATGACTGGTAATACTTATCAGAAATCGTCAGATGGTATGGTCGGAACATTGAATTCAGATATGAAGAGTTATCCGTTCTGCCGTTCTTATTCATTCGGTATCAACTTAACATTCTAAAAAGATTTACGATTATGAAGAAAATAACTATATTGACAGGATGTCTGTTTACGATGGCATTGGCTAGTTGTGATTTCTTGGACAGAGAACCATTGGATGCCATCGGTAAGGACCAGTTCTTTACTACAGCCAATGCTACTGCACTGGAGCAATACTGTAACGATTTCTATCCGAAATTGATTGTTGGATATGGAGCCCCTAAGAGTTATGACTGGGGTATGCTGGGTGATGATTTTACAGGTGATGATGTTTTACCATGGGAACGTAATACTACCAGCTTTGGTTTGGCTACGGTTCCTTCAAGTGCCAGCGATACTCAGTGGAAATGGGAGAATATCCGTGCATGCAATGATTTTCTAGCTAATTATGAACAATCTCCGGAAAGTGATGAAGTAAAGCATAAATATGCCGGAATGATTCTTTTCTTCAAGACACTGGATTATTTTAACAAGGTTAAGGCTTATGGCGATGTACCTTGGTTTGAGAATGTGATGAATCCTGGGGATGAAGAAATGTACAAGGCCCGTGATTCTCGTGTATTGGTAATGGACAATATGCTTCGTGATATCAATCAGGCTATTGAATGGTTGCCTAAAAAGACAGATGTTACATTGATTAGTAAAGATGCAGCATTGGCCTTGAAAGCACGTATGTGTCTGTTTGAAGGTACTTGGCGTAAATATCACGGCATCGAGAATCCTGAGAAATTCTTGCAGGAAGCATACAGTGCTGCTTGTGAATTGATGAAAGCTGAATACGGTTATTCCTTGTATCAGGGAAGTAAGCCAGGTACGGCTTATCATGAACTGTTCTGTCTGGCAGACCAGGCTAACAATCCGGAAGTTATTTTGTCAAAAGCATACGATCCGGGAATTGATAAAGGTAACAATCTTACCCGTCAGATTTTTGTAGGTGAAACTCCACTTGGTATGAGTAAGAACTGTGCAGATTCTTATTTGTGTGCTACTACAGGCCTTCCTATTTCTCTGTGTAATTGCGAAGGACATACGAAACATACAACATTGATTGCCGAGTTGGCCAACCGTGATCCGCGTATGTTGCAGACTACAGCAACTCCAGATGTAACGGATACAGATCATTGTTATTATATGGATGGCAAGGCTCCTAATATTGCTTCTGTTACTGCTACTGGTAATCCGAGCAGATGCTCTACCGGTTATCCGATTGTAAAATTTTATAATGCGGCAGAGTACAGTGCTTCTCACTATCAGGGAACAGAAGATGCTCCTGTGTTCCGTTTGGGTGAAATCATGCTGATCCGTGCAGAAGCTGCTGCCGAATTGGGAACCATTACTCAGACTGATTTGGATGAGACTATCAACAAACTTCGTGCACGTGTAGGATTCAATCATCCGCTCACACTGAATGTCGGATTTGATGATCCGGTTATTGCCGCTGCATATCCTAATGTGCAGGGAAGCAATCCTAAGCTGATTCGTGAAATCCGTCGTGAACGTCGGATTGAAATGTTCGCGGAAGGTGTACGCTATGACGATATCCGTCGTTGGGCTTGCGGTAATTTGTTAACTGCTCCTCGTTTGGGTATTATCATTGAAGGTGCCGGATATTCAGAGGAAGAAATACAAGCACTGAAGGAAACTGTGGGTGTTAACGAAGATGGTGCTTTGACTATTTACGAAAAACGTTATGCCGGTCAGAGTCCGACTCCTGTTTTTGAAGATCCGAAACATTACTTGTCTCCTATTCCTACAGACGAAATCGGTAAAGCACCGAATTTGAAACAGAATCCAGGATGGTGATGTAGCAGATAAATAAATTTGATAGAAAAGATGTCCTAGCAAAAAATGTTGGGACATCTTTTTTTATGTAGCTAAGTTTCGTATCATTAGAATCTAAAATAGTAAAATATGATTATTTCTATCTTGGATTTTTATATTTAATTTGTAAATAAACAGCTATTTACTGACAATTCTTTATACGATGTTTGGCGGTATTTGTCAGTTTTCCTATCTTTGTTTCCAAACATCTAAAATTTTAATTTATCTTTTATTATGAAAGGACACATCGTTTCGTCTTTCTTCTTGATGGGGATTTTTGCCGCATGTACTACCACAGTGAAACAGACTACCGAGCCTGTAGATTATGCGGCAATGGTTAATCCTTTTATCGGTACGGATTTTACGGGAAATACTTACCCGGGGGCACAGGCTCCTTTCGGTATGGTGCAATTGAGCCCAGACAATGGACTGGGTGGATGGAACCGGATTTCCGGATATTATTATCCGGACAGTACGATTGCCAGCTTCAGTCATACACATCTTTCTGGAACTGGCGCAGGCGATTTATATGATATTCCTTTTATGCCTGTAACATTGCCTTACAAAGAAGACAAGGAGAGTGGGTTGGGCATTTATTCCAAATTCTCTCACGCAGAAGAAAAAGCCAGTGCCGGTTATTATCAGGTGAAATTGCAGGATTATGATATCAATGTAGAGTTGACCGCTACGGAACGATGCGGTATCCAACGTTATACTTTCCCGAAAGCACAGGCTGCTGTTATCTTGAACCTGAAACGGGCATTGAATTGGGATTTTACCAATTGTTCTTCCGTTCAGGTAGTAGACTCTTGTACCATCGAAGGCTATCGTTTCTCTGAAGGATGGGCGAGAGACCAGCATGTCTATTTCCGTACCCGTTTCTCCAAACCGTTCAAATCTGTTCAGATGGACAGTACGGAAGTGAAGCTGAAAGGCCAGAAAATCGGTATGGCATACGTGGCTCAGTTCAATTTCGATACGCAGGCTGGCGAGCAGCTAGTGTTGGCAACAGCTTTATCCGGTGTCAGTACCGAAGGAGCAGCCAAGAATCTGCAGGCGGAAGCTCCGCACAATGATTTCGACCGTTATGTGACCGAAGCCAAGGCTGAATGGAACAAACAGTTAGGTAAGATTGAAGTACAGGGCAATGATGCCGATGACAAGGTGAAATTCTATACGGCTTTGTATCACAGTATGATAGCTCCGACTATCTTCAGCGATGTAGACGGCTTTTATCGGGGTGCCGATAAACAGATTCATCAGACAAACGGATGGGTGAATTACAGTACTTTTTCTTTGTGGGATACCTATCGTGCTTCTCACCCGTTGTTTACTTATACCGAACCGGAACGTACCAATGACATGATTAAGACGTTCCTGGCCTTTTATGAGCAACACGGACGTTTACCGTTGTGGCCGTTGTGGGGAGCGGAAACCGAAATGATGATTGGTTATCATGCAGTACCGGTAATTGTAGATGCTTATTTGAAAGGTATCGGTGATTTCGACGCTGAAAAGGCATTGGAAGCTTGTGTAGCGTCAGCTGATATGGATAGTTACCGTGGAGTAGGTCTCTATAAGAAATACGGTTACATACCTTATAACTCTGCCATCAAAGGCGAAGAAAACTGGTCGATGTCCAAATCTTTGGAATATGCTTACGATGATTATTGTATTGCCCGTATGGCCGAAAAGATGGGAAAGACAGATATTGCCAAACGTTTTTATGACCGTTCTCAGAATTACCGGAAGCTCTTCAATCCGGAAACCGGATTCATGCAGCCGAAAGATGATAAAGGAAAATTCATCCCCGATTTCAATCCGGACGATTATACGGAATATATCTGCGAAAGCAATGCCTGGCATTACCTCTGGTCTGTACAGCAGGACCCGAAAGGTCTGATGGAATTGCTGGGGGGACAAGACAAGTTTGAAGAGAAACTGGACAGCATGTTTACGCATCATCCGGCATCCGATGAAGAACTTCCGATATTCAGTACCGGAATGATTGGTCAGTATGCACACGGTAATGAACCTAGTCATCATGTAATTTATCTGTATAACCTGACACGCAGTCCGTGGAAGACACAACAGTATGTCGCCAAGGTAATGCAGGAACTTTACCTGAACGAACCGGGTGGTATCTGTGGTAACGAAGACTGCGGACAGATGTCGGCATGGTATGTCTTCAGTGCGATGGGATTTTATCCGGTAGACCCGGTAAGCGGTCAGTATGAAATGGGTACACCGCTCTTCCCGGAACTGAAACTGCATCTCAATAACGGAAAGACCTTTACCGTCCTGGCTCCGAATGTAAACAAACAGAATATCTATGTACAGTCTGTCAAGGTGAACGGACAGGTCTACGACAAGACCTACCTGACTCACCAGCAGATTATGGATGGTGCGACCGTTGAATTTGAAATGGGTCCTCAACCGAAAAAATAAATTGATTCTCTGGAAAAACAGTTATGAAGAAGACATTCAAACACTATAAAAATTGGGCAGTTCGCTACTTTTCTGTTCTTTTGGTAGCAGGAGGCTGGTTGGCTGCCTGTGCACCGGCCGAACAGACTACGGTGGATTACACCGTTTATGTGGACCCGTTCATCGGAACCGGCGGACACGGACATACTTTCCCGGGACCGGTTGTTCCGCGGGGTATGGTACAACCTGGTCCGGATACCCGTCTCTATGATTGGGATTCCTGTTCCGGTTATTATTATAACGATTCGACTATCAATGGTTTTTCTCATAACCGTTTGAGCGGTACAGGGTGTTGCGATTACGGCGATGTCCTGTTGATGCCGACGGTAGGAGAGCAACGTTATGAACCGACTGGTTCGGCCAGTCAGCAGATGGCCTATTGTTCTGCTTTCTCACACGAAAAGGAAGTGGCTGTGCCGGGATATTATTCCGTATTTCTGGACCGTTATCAGGTACAGGCGGAACTGACCTCGACTACTCGTGCCGCTATTCATCGTTATACCTTCCCGGAAAGTACCGAAGCCGGTTTTATCCTCGATTTGGATTATAGTCTCCAGCGTCAGATAAACCGGGATATGGTGATTGAAATCCTGAACGATTCTACCATCCAAGGCCATAAGCGGACCATCTACTGGGCATTCGACCAGCCGATTTATTTCTATATGCAGTTCTCGAAACCTTTCACGACCCATACGTTGGTGACGGATTCGGCTGCATTGGACAAGGGAGGAGAGCTCTTGCCGCAGATGAAGGCCTTGCTCCGTTTTGACCGTACCCAAGCCGATGAACAGGTGTTGGTAAAAGTTGGTCTGTCTTCTGTAGACGCGGCAGGTGCAAAGGCCAATGTGGAAACCGAAATTCCTGACTGGAATTTTGATAAGGTACGGCAGGCGGCTCATGAGGCTTGGAATAAGGAACTGGCTGCCATTGATGTGAAGACAACCTTGGATGACCATCGGACCATCTTCTATACCGGTATGTACCATGCCATGATTGCACCGACGGTATTTACAGACGTAGACGGCCGTTACTTCGGGATGGACCATCAGGTTCATCAGGTAGAGCCGGGAGAGGAGTATTATACCATCTTCTCGTTGTGGGATACCTTCCGTGCCGTTCATCCGTTGCTTTCCATTATTCGTCCGGAGCTGAATGAGGCCTTTATCCGTTCGTTGATTAAGAAGAGTGAAGAGGGAGGTATTTTCCCGAAGTGGGATATGGCTTCCAATTATACGGGAACGATGATTGGTTATCATGCCGTTTCGCTGATTGCGGATGCCTATACCAAAGGTTACCGGAATTTCGATGTGCAGAAAGCTTACAAGGCTTCGCTTCGGGCTGCCGAATACGATACAACCGGTATCAAATGTCCGGACTGGATGATTCCGTATGTCATGCCAAAGGCCCGTTATTACAAGAATGCCATCGGTTATGTACCTTGCGACAAGGATAACGAAGCAGTGGCCAAGGCATTGGAGTATGCTTACGATGACTGGTGTATCGCTGTTCTGGCTAAAGAGTTGGGCGATTCTGCCAATTATCAGAAGTATCAGAATTTTGCCAAAGGTTATCAGACTTATTATGACAAGCAGACCGGGTTCATGCGCGGACTCGATTCACAGCGGAAGTGGCGTGAACCGTTCAATCCGAACGCTTCCAATCACCGGAATGATGACTATTGCGAAGGGAATGCCTGGCAATGGAGCTGGTTCGTTCCGCACGATCCGGAAGGGTTGATGGAACTGGTAGGCGGACGTGAAGAGTTTGTGCGTAAACTGGATGAGCTCTTTACTACCGATGCCAAACTGGAAGGCGAAGAAGTTTCTGCCGACATTTCCGGATTAATCGGACAGTATGCGCATGGGAATGAGCCGAGTCATCATATCACCCATTTCTATAATTATGCGGGCTATCCGTCGAAGACTCAGGAACTGGTGGATAAGGTGTTGCAGACACTCTATTTCAATGACCCGAATGGGCTTTCCGGAAATGAAGATTGCGGACAGATGTCTTCCTGGTATATCTTGAATGCTATGGGATTCTATCAGGTATGTCCGGGTAATCCGGTTTATTCCATCGGGCGTCCGCTCTTCGATGAGGTGACGATTCATCTGCCGAATGGGAAGGACTTCCGGATTCAGGCTAAGAACAATTCTTTGAAGAACAAGTATGTGAAATCGGCTCTACTGAACGGAAAAGCTTTGGAGAAACCTTTCTTTACACACCAGGAACTGGTGCAAGGCGGTACCTTGGTTTTCGAAATGACCGACCAGCCGACTGAATGGAATTCAATTAAATAAACAATAGGCGCTATGAAAAAATTATTCATGTTAGCATGTTTGCTGTCTTTGGCTCTTTGGGTGAAGGCAGCAAAGGATTACACCCAGTACGTCAATCCGATGATGGGTACCGAGTCGACTTTCGAGTTGTCGACAGGAAATACGTATCCGGTCATAGCTATGCCGTGGGGAATGAATTTCTGGACTCCCCAGACAGGTAAGATGGGCGATGGCTGGCAGTATATGTACACGGCTACCAAAATCCGTGGGTTCAAACAGACTCACCAGCCGAGTCCGTGGATTAACGATTTCGGGCAGTTCTCGTTGATGCCGGTAGTAGGAAAACCGGAATTTGATGAGAACAAACGTGCCAGCTGGTTCTCTCATAAAGGAGAGGAAGCACATCCGTATTATTATAAGGTATATCTGGCCGATTATGATATAGTGACCGAAATGGTTCCTACAGACCGTGCGGCCATGTTCCGTTTCACTTTCCCTGAAACAGAAGATTCTTATGTGGTCATCGATGCGTTCGACAAGGGGTCTTCCATCACGGTTATCCCTCAGGAAAACAAAATTGTAGGTTATTCTACCAAGAATAGCGGTGGTGTGCCCGACAACTATAAGAACTATTTCGTGGTAGTGTTTGATAAACCGTTCACTTATCAGGCAACTTTTTCTGATTCTACCTTACACGAAAAGGTATTGGAACAGACTGGCAACCATACCGGTGCCGTTATCGGTTTCAAGACAGCCAAGGGTGAAAAGGTACATGCCCGTGTAGCTTCTTCATTCATCAGTCTGGAACAGGCAGAACTGAATCTGAAAGAGTTGGGTAATGACAATCTGGAAACATTGGCACAGAAAGGTAAGGATACCTGGAACGATGTGCTGAGCCGTATCGAAGTCGAGGGAGGAACATTGGATCAGTACCGTGTATTTTATACCTGTCTGTACCGTTCTTTGCTGTTCCCTCATAAATTCTATGAAATCGACGCGAACGGTCAGGTGGTTCACTACAGTCCGAACAATGGTCAGGTATTGCCGGGATATTACTATACCGGTACCGGTGTATGGGACACATTCCGTTGTCTGTTCCCGTTATTGAATCTGTTCTATCCGTCAGTAAATAAGGAAATGCAGGAAAGCTTCCTGAATGCTTACCGTGAAAGCGGTTTCTATCCGGAATGGTCAAGTCCCGGTCATCGCGGATGTATGGTGGGTAACAATACAGCTTCTGTATTGGCCGATGCTTATCTGAAAGGAGTCTGTGTAGACGACACCAAGACCATGTGGGAAGGTCTGATGGCTGCCGTAAACGGTGTTCATCCTACGGTTAGTTCTTCCGGTCGTCTGGGTTATGAATATTACAACAAGTTGGGTTATGTACCTTACGATGTGAAAATCAACGAAAATGCGGCACGTACCCTGGAATATGCATACGATGACTGGTGTCTGTATCAGCTGGCCAAGAAACTGGACCGTCCGAAGAAGGAAATCAATCTGTTTGCGAAGCGTGCCATGAACTACAAGAACCTGTTCGACCCTGAGACCAAGCTGATGCGCGGAAAGAACGAGGACGGTACGTTTATGAAACCTTTCTCTCCGCTGAAGTGGGGCGATGCCTTTACAGAAGGTAACAGCTGGCATTATACCTGGTCTGTCTTCCACGACCCGCAAGGACTTATCGACTTGATGGGTGGTAAGGAGATTTTCGTACAGATGATGGATTCTGTCTTTAATGTACCACCTTTGTTCGATGACAGTTATTACGGTTTCGTGATCCATGAAATCCGTGAAATGACGGTGATGAACATGGGTAACTATGCGCACGGCAACCAGCCTATCCAGCACATGATTTACCTGTATAACTATGCCGGTCAGCCGTGGAAGGCCCAGTACTGGCTCCGTCAGGTAATGAACCGGATGTACACTCCGACTCCGGACGGCTATTGCGGTGACGAGGATAACGGACAGACATCTGCCTGGTATGTATTCTCTGCCATGGGCTTCTATCCGGTTTGTCCGGCATCCGACCAGTATGTGTTGGGCGCTCCGCTCTTCAAGAAAGCCACTCTGCATTTCGAGAACGGTAAATCGATGGTTATTGAAGCTCCGGCCAACTCGGATACCAACATTTACCTGAACAAGCTTCAAATCAACGGTCAGGAAAGTACAAAGAATTACATCGATTTCGAGACCTTGCGGAACGGTGGACGTATGGAATGTGAAATGACAGACCGTCCGAACATGCAGCGTGGGGTGAACGATGCGGACTTCCCGTATTCATTCACCAATGAATTGAAGAAAAAATAATTCTGATGATTCCTGTTTCCTTGTATCTTACCGTATGGTAATGTGATGGGGCACATTTTTAAATTTGATATGAATGAGTCTTCTGCTTGGTGAAGTGGAAGGCTCATTTTTTTTGTAGATGCATGCTGTGAAGATGGATATGTTCTCTTGAGGATTGGATTCATCGGATGTAGAACGTATGTTTTCCATGCAGTGGACATACATTCCGCGAATCAGAAATGTATGTTTCAGACATGGAAAACATGGATTTCTTCACCGAATCTGAGTGACTTTGTATTTTTGCATACATGACCCGATTGTATCGCTTAGGTTATTGCGGTGTATCTTTGCAGGAGGCCGGTTATCGGTTACGTCCCGCATCGGAAGTCATTCGTTCGGCATACGGAACGCTGGCAGAACTGGTGAATCTGGATGTCACCTTGCAGCAGGCGGCTGGACTGGAAGCGGAAGTAGCCGTTTGTGCTTTGCATCCGTCGACAATGGATAATCAGGGGTTGGCTACCATCGTATCGCTGGTAGCTCAAAGTAAACTGATGCCCGAGAAGGTTGCACTGACAGGCACTCAAGAAGCTTGTCTGCAACCCTTCCTGACACTGACCAACCTGGAAGGTAAACCGCTGATTATGGAAGCTTATCTGGGTGCCAAAGAGGTGCGACAGATCGATACGCTGAAGGTGGACGAGAAAAAGTGGCGGCAGCCTGCAGAAGGATGGGGGGTGGTTACTCTGCCAGACCCGGCACCGGTCCGCACGCTTTATGCGTATGCCGCCAATACGTCAATTCCTGAAAATATTCTTTTGCCGAGAACGGTGGATTGTACGCTGGAAACATTTGTTCATCTGCCTGAAGGGATGAAATGGACCGGACGTGCCGATAAGGAGGTCAGCAATGCCTGTGGAAAAGTTTCATTCAATTACGAGGTGATGCAGGATGGTGTGAAAGTAATCCGCACGATTCGAGTAGGCCGTCAGTTGCAGACTCCGTCTAATTACAAGGAACTGTATGCCCTTCTGGCAGAATGGAAGGATGCCCATAACCATACTCTGGTAGTAAAAGAAGTATCGGAATAGTTTGCTGGTGGAGTTGAAATATGAATCAGAAGGGTTCGTCAAATTTCTTCTTATGTAAGATGAATTTTTGATTTAGAACTTGACATTTTTAATTATACAGAGAATGAGCCTATAAGGACAAACTTACAGCTGAATCCTGTTTCCATTTACACAAAATCTTGGACAGTTCCCATAAAAGTCGGTATAATACGAGTCTACTCGTCGAAAAATTACCCATTTGGTCTTATGACTAATCATGCTCCATGAGGGTGCGCGGTGCATCCTCATGGGGTGGTCAGTTGATTATCAATTATAGTAGCTGGGTTATCTCTTCTTCCGACAAGTCGGTGAGGAGCATGATTTCTTCGATAGGGTAGCCTTTGGTTTTCATCCGCCGTGCAGTTTCGATGGCTTTCTCTTTCAGACCTTCTTTCAGACCTTCTTCCCGACCTTCTTTCAAACCTTCTTTCCGACCTTCTTTCCGACCGATTTCTCGTCCTTCTTGACGACCTTCTTCATGACCTTCTTTCTTGGCAATCATCATGGCCGTATCAATCATATTTTTCCAATCACGGTAAGCCTTCAGGCTGTCCTCGTAGGCTTCGTATTCCACTTTCGTGAACTTGGCGATTTCAGCGGCTTCGAAAAGACGGGTAAAGACACGTTCCTGCAAGGCCTTGGGGCGCTCCATCAGGCGTGACAGGTTCCGGAGGACGAAGAGCCATTTCTCGAACATAGTATGAAGTTCGTCTTCGGTTTTGTTGAATTTGGGCATTTCCAGGTAGATGAAGGTCAGTTTGTCGTAGAAGACTTCTTTGGTATGGTTATCCAGTAGTTGGACTTCGTGGTGAAAATAGTTGTCATCCTTCTCGTCGAAAGTGAAGTTCAGAATACCGATGATGTAGATACCTTTCAACTGGTAGTCCCAGTCTCCGCGCTGAGCCTGTTCACGGATAGGGAAGGTGGCGTAATAGATGCTGCGGTCCTTGAAATATTGTTGCAGGCCACGTTGCATTTCCACCAATATCTTTTCACCCTTCTCGTTTTCGCAATAGACATCGAACACCGCTTTGCGGTCAGCTTCGCTGGTGCCCAGGTGTTCAGTATTGAGGTAAGTCAGGTTTGTGATGACCTCTTTCCCGTGCAACAGGCTATTGATGAAACTGATAAGGAGTTCCTTATTTATTTCCGTACCGAAAAGCTTCTTGAAACCGAAGTCGGTATAAGGGTTGATGTATCTGTCTTTCAGGTCTCTGCCGTTCATAAGTGTAAGGAATAAGTTGTATTTTCACAAAGATAATAATTTAATGTATTTATCCAACGTGTAAATCGCTTTTTATCGATGAGTAACAGATGGTGGCAGGAGCGGATAAAATAAAAAAGGAGGCATTCGCCTCCTTTTTCATTTATGCTATGAATGATTTGTTCATGCTTATTTGTCGCCACGGATAGCTGCGATACCCGGCAGGATCTTTCCTTCGATAGCTTCCAGCAAAGCACCACCACCTGTAGAGATGTAAGATACCTGGTCAGCCATACCGAACTTGTTGATACAAGCTACAGAATCACCACCACCGATCAGAGAGAAGGCACCTTCTTTAGTAGCTTCAGCGATTGCTTCAGCGATTGCTTTAGAACCACCTGCGAAGTTGTCGAATTCGAATACACCGGCAGGACCGTTCCACAGGATAGTCTTGGCACCCTTGATGGCAGCCTTGAATTCTTCTTGAGTCTTAGGACCTGCATCCAGACCCATCCATCCGTCAGGAATGTTCTTGTCGTCGCAAACCTGAGTGTTGGCATCGTTAGCGAACTTGTCAGCAGCAACGCAGTCGCAACCCAATACCAGGTTTACACCTTTAGCTTTAGCTTTAGCGATGATGTCAAGAGCCAACTGAAGTTTGTCATCTTCTACCAGTGAGTTACCGATTTTACCGCCCTGAGCTTTAGCGAATGTGAATGCCATACCACCACACAGAATCAGGTTATCAACCTTATCCATCAGGTTTTCGATGATACCGATCTTAGTAGATACTTTAGAACCACCCATGATAGCAGTGAACGGACGTTTGATGTCTTTCAATACGTTGTCAACAGCCTGTACTTCTTTTTCCATCAGGTAACCCAACATCTTGTGGTCAGCGTCGAAGTAGTCAGCGATAACAGCTGTAGAAGCGTGTTTACGGTGAGCGGTACCGAATGCATCCATTACGTAGCAGTCAGCGTATGAAGCCAATGTTTTGGCAAATTCTTTCTGAGAAGCCTTCATTGCTTTCTTTGCATCTTCGTAAGCAGGATCTTCTTTTTCGATACCTACCGGTTTGCCTTCTTCTTCCGGATAGAAACGGAGGTTTTCCAGCAACAGAACTTCACCCGGTTTCAAGGCAGCAGCAGCTTCCTGAGCTTTGGCGCAGTCCGGAGCAAACTTAACCGGAGTACCCAGAGCAGCAGCAACAGCGTCAACAATCTGGCTCAAAGAATATTTAGCGTTTACTTTACCTTTTGGCTTACCCATGTGTGACATGATAATCAATGCACCACCGTCTGCCAAGATTTTTTTCAAAGTAGGCAGAGCACCACGGATACGAGTATCATCTGTAATTTTGCCTTCTTCGTTCAAAGGAACATTGAAGTCTACACGAACGATTGCCTTCTTACCGGCAAAGTTGAATTTGTCAATTGTCATCATAATCTCAATATTTTTATTAAAGTGTTTTTAATCGGATATTTGATAGCACTGCAAAGTTAAGAAAAAAATGTAACAGGCGTGACTTTGAAGAAATTATTTTCGTGTGATGTGTTATTTTATCTGAATATCAGTGACCGGAAGCAAAAAAAGGCCATCTGTCTATGGTGAAAAAAGACAGATGGCCGACAATTTATCAGATAAATTATTTAGAAATGATAGTTCAGACTCAAGCCGAAGACCTTGTTGGTACGGCTATAGACATCGGTACCCGGCATACCGGTTCCGTTGTAGTTGGCAGATGTCTTGGTATAGTCGTCGTAGGTAGTCCAGAAATAGGCGATGTCCAGGCTCAGGGCATCATTCAGACGAGCTCTGGCTCCGAATCCCAGGGAGTAGGAACTGCAATAGAAGCTGGTATCGGTCTGGAAGTCGTCACTCAGTCCGTAATTGGTTTTCTGGAAACCACCACTGATGGTCAGGTATTTGATGACATCCCATTCGATACCGGCCAGGTATTCGTGGGTACCGTGCTTCAAAGTCTTCTGACGGTCGTTGAGCATACCTGCCCGTTTGTCGTCGAAGAAGTGGTATTCTACCGAGGCACGCAGGGTAGGCAGGATTTCGTAACCGGCGGCCACGCTCAGGAAAGCCGGAATGTCGCTCGGAGTCTGTTCACCGTCGGCGTAGGGTTTGATGACCGCTTCCGGAGTGCCGACCGGTACTTCCAGTTTGTTGGTTTTGTTTTCGATGTTCAGATTGGTCTGGAATTCGTACTTGGCCGCCAGGTTCCAACGTCCCAGTTTCGCATCCAGGCCGATGATAGGCGTCAGTCCCCATCCGCTTTGGTCGCAATCCAGTTCAAGATTAGTTAAAGCCATTCCTCCGAATTCTTCTTTCATCTGAGCTTTCAGATAACCTTCATATCCGCTTTTTACGTAGTTCATACGTCCTCCTATAAAGGCACTTAACCAGTTGTTGAAACGGTAACTTACGCCTAGCTGTACACCGTAAATGTATTGCTTACCGTCCATGGCACTATTGATTTCATACATATCCGGAGTTACGGGTTTTCCTACCAGGCCTGTCAACTGGGCATTGGTATAGATACCTCCGATAGCTAGTGCATCGAACATCGGAAGTCCGTTGTCGAACGAGGCCTTTCCACCTCCTCCGGTGATGGCGAACGAAGCAGAAATGACCCATTTGTCTTTCTTGTAGGCTCCATGGAAACTCGGGATGATGGGGGCAGAGGCAGTACCTTTATAATAACGTTCGGTTGTATTTCCGTCCAAAGTCCAGAGTGGGGAAGTGGCTAGGATTTCGCGGGTCTGGTAGGCGCTTTGTCCGGTAAGTGACAGATGAAATCCGTCTTCAGGCAGGAAGGCCAGACCGGCCGGGTTGCTATAGACACCGTCTACATCGATGGAAGCTCCACGGGCTATCATACGCAGGAAAGCGGCATTCTGGTTGGTATTGGTCAAATAATCTCCGGCAAAGGTTGGAATTGAAACGATTAGTGACGCTGCACCAATCAATAGATTTTTTTTCATTAGAAACATAAATTAGCGTTAATGGCCGCAAAATTAATGTTTAATAGCACATCAAGCAACGGTTTGTGCAATTATTTTCGAGTGGATGCTTTTAAATGGAATAATTTCAAGTGAAACAATGTGTTTAAGGCTCTCTTTGAGATAACCGGATTGCGTAGGCAACGGATATTCTTCTTTGAGACTTTCAGTAGGCTTTTCGCTGGATTTTCTTATCTTTGGAACCTGAAAACAATGCTTTATGATGTATTCGCGGAAAGAAATCTGGCAAGTGACTTATCCCATTCTGTTGGGTCTGTTGGCACAGAATGTAATCAATGTAACCGATACGGCTTTTCTAGGTCATGTCGGTGAGGTGGCCTTAGGCGCTTCGGCGATGGGTGGCCTGCTTTATATCTGTATCTATACCGTGGCTTTCGGGTTCAGTATCGGTTCTCAGATTCTGATAGCCCGGCGAAACGGGGAGCAGAACTACCGGAATGTGGGGCCTATCATGTGGCAAGGTTCTGTTTTCAGTCTGATGATGGCGGCGGCATTGCTGGTGTTGATGTATGTATCTGCCCGCCCGTTGATTCGGGTGTTGATTTCATCGGATGCTGTCTTTGAAGCGACGTATGAGTTTTTTACCTGGCGCATCTGGGGGTTCCTGTTCGCTTTCCTGAATGTGATGTTCCGGGCGTTGTATATCGGCATTACGCAGACGAAAGTCTTGACCTGGAGTGCCGTAGTGATGGCAGTGGTCAATGTTTTCCTGGATTATGTCCTGGTGTTCGGTGAATGGGGATTTCCGGAAATGGGGGTACGGGGAGCGGCATTGGCTTCTGTCATTGCGGAGGCCTCCTCTTTGCTTTTCTACCTGTTATATACTTATTATAAGGTAGACCGGAAAAAATATGGGTTGAATCATTTCGGACGGTTGGATATGGAGCTGGTGTTCCGTATCTTGCGGATTTCGGCATTCACGATGGTACAATATTTTCTGGCAATGGCTATCTGGTTTGTTTTCTTTCTGGCATTGGAACGTCTGGGGCAACGGGAACTGGCCATTGCCAACATTGTGCGGAGTGTGTATGTGGTCATGCTTATTCCGGTACAATCTCTTTCTACGACAGCCAATTCTCTGGTAAGTAATCTGATTGGGGCAGGAGGAACCTCCCATGTCCTGCAACTCCTGCATAAGATAGCGCGGATGTCTTTCCTGATTATGGTGGTCTGTGTGGTGCTTTGTGTGGTATTCCGGCGGCTGGTCCTTTCGGTCTATACCGGAGATGCGACCTTGGTGACCGAGGCGGTACCTTCGCTTTATGTGATATGTGGAGCCATGTTGTTGGCTTCGTTTGCCTTTGTTTATTTCAACGGTATCTCGGGTACGGGAAATACTCAGGCTGCTCTGGTACTGGAAATTGTGGTTCAGGTGTTCTATGCGCTTTATGTCATAGGGGTGGGGATGGTACTCCGTGCTCCGGTGGAAATCTGTTTCACGACCGAGTTGGTTTATTACGTTCTGATGCTGGGGCTCAGCCTTGTTTATCTGAAAAAAGCAAAATGGCAGAATAAAAAGATTTGAGCGAAAGGAATTTTTTGTAATTTTGCACCTTGATTCAAAATGCGCTTGTTGCGCGGTAAACAGCTGATAATAAAAACTGAAAATATATGTTCGATAATTTAAGTGAAAGACTAGAACGGTCGTTCAAGATATTGAAAGGTGAAGGTAAGATTACCGAAATCAATGTTGCGGAGACCTTGAAAGATGTGCGTCGTGCCCTGTTGGATGCCGATGTGAACTATAAAGTTGCTAAAAGCTTTACAGATACGGTAAAGGAGAAGGCCTTGGGACAGAACGTACTTACGGCGGTGAAGCCGAGCCAGTTGATGGTGAAGATTGTACACGATGAATTGACCAAGCTGATGGGTGGCGATACCGCCGAAATCGAGTTGAAGAACCGTCCGGCCGTTATCCTGATGTCCGGTCTGCAGGGTTCCGGTAAGACTACGTTCTCCGGTAAGCTGGCCCGTATGCTCAAGACCAAGAAGAACCGCAAGCCGTTGCTGGTAGCTTGTGACGTATACCGTCCGGCCGCTATCGAACAGCTGAAGGTGTTGGGTCAGCAGGTGGAGGTACCTGTTTATTGTGAGCTGGATAGTAAGGATCCTGTTCAGATTGCTCTGCATGCCATCCAGGAAGCCAAGGCAAAAGGATATGACCTGGTGATTGTCGATACCGCCGGTCGTCTGGCCATCGATGAGCAGATGATGAATGAAATCGAGGCCATCAAGAACGCCATCAATCCGGATGAAACATTGTTTGTTGTAGATGCCATGACCGGTCAGGATGCCGTGAATACCGCCCGTGAGTTCAACGAACGTCTGGATTTCAACGGTGTCGTACTGACCAAGTTGGATGGTGATACCCGTGGTGGTGCCGCCTTGTCTATCCGTACCGTGGTGAACAAGCCTATCAAGTTCGTGGGTACCGGCGAGAAGCTGGATGCTGTTGACCAGTTCCATCCGGCACGTATGGCCGACCGTATCTTGGGTATGGGTGATATCGTTTCATTGGTAGAACGTGCCCAGGAACAATACGATGAAGAAGAAGCCAAACGTCTGCAGAAGAAAATCCAGAAGAACCAGTTCGATTTCAACGATTTCCTGACCCAGATTCATCAGATCAAGAAGATGGGTAACCTGAAGGAACTGGCTTCCATGATTCCGGGCGTAGGAAAGGCTATCAAGGATATCGATATCGACGACAATGCGTTCAAGAGTATCGAGGCCATCATCTACTCCATGACTCCGCAGGAACGTACGCATCCGGAAATTCTGAACGGAAGCCGCCGTACCCGTATCGCCAAAGGTAGTGGTACCAGCATTCAGGAAGTGAACCGCCTGCTGAAGCAGTTCGACCAGACTCGTAAGATGATGAAGATGGTGACGGGCAGCAAAATGGCCGGTATGATGCAGAAGATGAAAAAGAAATAAGTGAAGCGATATGTTTCAATAGAAAGGCGAAGCAAGTCCTGCTTCGCTTTTTTTTATTTGTGGGTGTCTGCTTTTCCTATTTGCATGACTTGATTTTCAAAATCATCCCTTTCGATTCTGGATTTGTTTCTCATCTTTGTACGATAGTTGTAGATGGTACTGATGGAGCACCGCAGAAAACTTGCCATCTTATTGCTATCGACCAATCCTAGCCGGAGTAACGCATAGATGCGTAGCTCCTTGTTCAACAGGTGTTCTGATTTAAGTGTGATTTTCTCGTTTTCGCTCAGCAACGCATTGAACTCCTCTATGAAGGTAGGATACAAACTTAAGAAAATACTGTCGAAATGTTTATAGAGAGCTTCCAGCTCTTCATCAATCTGGCTGGTCGACTTCAATCGTTTGACCAGCATTTCATAGTGGTGATTGATGGCCAGTTTATAGAGTTGGTTCTGGTAGTTCTCCATTTTACTGATGTAACTGGAACATAAATCGAAGAACTGGGCAATGTATTTTTCTTTGATGTTTCCAATCTCATGCAACTCTTCGTTTTTGTGGTTCAGTTCTTCATTCATCAGGTTCAGCCGGTTGTTTAATTCCCTCAACTGTTCGTTGCTCTGAGAAAGCGTTTCCTTGATGCGGGAGATTCTCCGTATCTGTAGAACAATATAAATAGCCAGTAGAATCAAGCAGAAGGAGATACAGCTGATGACAATCAGACTCGTTCGCAATTTGGCTTTCTGTTTGGTTTCTTCTTGTTTGTACTGGGCATTCAGGTCTGTATAGAATTGATAAATCTGCGAAGTACGGAAATGGATGCCTGAAGCTACGGCATCTTCTACGGCTATTTGCGCATAGGTGGAGGCCAGTTCCAGATTCTTGTTCTGAAACTCCATCATCGCCAGAATCTGTAATGACATGTTTTCTCTGGTGGCATTGCGTAAATCTGTAATGGCCGATAAGGTGAAATAAATTTGAGCCTGATCCGGCTGGTTCAGGGTCATGTAATTGAAGGCAAGCCCACAGGTTATCATGGCATAATGGGCACTTCCAATTTCTTCATCGGCCAACAGCTCTTTGAATTTCTTTTCGGCTTCAAGGTATTGTTTTTTGTTTCCTGCAATATTTGCCTGTAATATCTTATAGGATATGCTGGAGTGATCCATGACATGGATGAGTGAGTCATCATACAGTGCAAATTGTTTTTTAGCGTAGGCGTTGTCTCGGGAGGAAATGGAATAATACTCCCAGAACTGGTGGTAGGCGCTATAGTATTCGGCGCGGAGATTCTTGTCCAGTGAACTGCTGTTGATGCTTTGCAGGATTTTTTCAGCTTCCAGATACCTGCCTCTCATGGAACAAAGCAATGAAAGGTCTATTTTAGACCTGGTGAGTTCCGTAGACTTGTGATGGAGAGTTGATAATTCTAGTTTCTTCTCCGCATAATGGATTGCCGAATCGACATTGAATTTCTGATATTCTTTGGAGAGCTGGTCGTATATTTCGTATCGTTGCCAGTCGTCTTGTGGCTTGTTTGTCAACCGGTGTTTGATGGTTCTTATGCGGGTTTCCTTCTTATTTATATATTCTTGTCTGTGTTTGATACAATAGTTCAATGAATCCGACAATTGTCGGAGCAGAGTGCCGGTGTCGGGGGTTTGGGAGAAAATCGAGACCCAGCAGCATGCGAATAAGATGAAAAAAGCAGTGCGTTTCATAAGCCATCACAAAAACTAGATTTAATCGTACGAAATTATAAATAATTTGATTTTTACTCTATTTGTGTAGAGTGTTTTTTCTGAATATAATTTTAATGGACTGATAAACAGCATTCTGTAAAATGCTTCCAGTTTGAAAGTGTAGATGCCATTGGGGGCATTGGAAGTGTCTTTGGATGTATTGTATCATTTTTTCCTTTAGGTTTGGAACGGGTGCCATCTCCAAGTCTTCTCTATAAATTATTGCAGGAGAATACCTGTAACTTCCTGGAAATCGTTTCTTTAGAATTTTTCGGATACTACAAAAAATATTTCATTTTACACGGCCCTTTTCCCTTCCTTTATATTTGCAGCACAAGGTTTCAATGACGACCTTCAATTTTGAATACTAATTTTTAAATCTATTGCTGTTATGGGTACACTTTTATTTTTGGGTTCTGTAGGAACCTCTGAAATCCTGTTGATTGCTTTTATCGCTTTACTCTTATTCGGTGGAAAGAAGATTCCGGAACTGATGCACGGTTTGGGGAAAGGAATCAAGACGTTCAAGGATGGAATGAACGGTATCGAAAAGGATATCAACAAAGGTCTGGATACTGATTTGAACAACGAAACTTCACTTCCTGAAAAGAAATAACCGGTATGCGTGATGTAGTAGATCATATGGAAATGCCACTCTGGGAGCATTTGGAAGTGCTGAGGTGGACATTGATACGGATTCTTATCGCATGGGCCATAGGAGTGTTGACCAGTTTTATGTTTATACCTTCTCTGTTCAATCAGGTGGTGCTGGCTCCGTCCAGAGAAGACTTCTTCTTATATCGGTTTCTGGCGAAATTGAATTCATATACTTCGTTGGTCCCTGATTTTTTGGAGAAGCCTTTCCAGGTGGAGGTTATCAACATCAAGCTGGCATCCCAGTTTTTCATTCACATGTCTTTGTCTTTCTGGACATCCCTGCTGATTATTTTTCCTTATATGATTTATGAAATCTGGAAATTCATTTGTCCGGCTTTGTATGATAATGAACGTATCAAGATAAGATGGGCATTTGTCTTTGGTACATTTATGTTCTTTTTGGGATGTGTGGTAGGATATTCTGTTGTATTTCCTCTGACGTTGCGGTTCCTGTATACGTACGAACTGAGTTCGTTCATTACCAATCAGTTGACATTGGATTCATACATGAATAACTTTTTGATGCTGGTCTTTATGATGGGTATCATGTTTGAATTGCCTTTGCTGGCTGCTT
This sequence comes from Phocaeicola barnesiae DSM 18169 = JCM 13652, assembly GCF_000374585.1. Taxonomy (GTDB): domain Bacteria; phylum Bacteroidota; class Bacteroidia; order Bacteroidales; family Bacteroidaceae; genus Phocaeicola; species Phocaeicola barnesiae. Next base: position 390,462 of record NZ_KB894643.1, on the reverse strand, counting down.
TGTTCTCTAAATTAGGGTTACTGACCCGTACGTTTTTCAAGAAGTACCGGAGGTATGCCATTGTCATCCTTCTGACGGTAGCCGCGGTGATTACTCCGTCTTCGGATCCGTTCACGCTAATGGCTGTCTTTATTCCTATCTATATGTTGTGGGAAATGAGTGCATGGCTGGTAAAGGCGGATGATGTGCCGGAGGAATAAGCCTTTAAAAATTTTAATATCTAAAAGGTTATGAAAGATTCACAGATAAAAATAGGAATCATCGGATTGGGTAGAATGGGCAGATTCTACCTGGATGAAATGAAGAAAAGTGAGAAATGGAACATTGCATACATCTGCGATGTGAATCCTGAAGTCAGAAAAGAAGCGGAGGGTCTGGCTCCGGAAGGCACACGGATTGTAGCAGACGAGCAGGTCATTTTCGAAGACGAATCTGTCCAGGCCGTCGGACTGTTCACGTTGGCGGACCAGCGTCTGTCTCAGATTGAAAAGGCGGTCCGTTACGATAAGCATGTGATAGCCGAGAAACCGATAGCCGACTCCATCGAACGGGAGTGGCAAGCGGTAAAACTGGTGGAGAATAGTTCCATCATCGCTACGGTCAATCTGTATTTGCGTAATGCCTGGTATCATCATGTGTTGAAGCAGTTTGTCGAGTCCGGTGAGATTGGTGAACTGGCCATTATCCGTATCTGCCACATGACTCCGGGATTGGCTCCCGGTGAAGGGCACGAATACGAAGGACCTGCTTTCCATGATTGTGGAATGCATTATGTCGATATTGCCCGCTGGTATGCCGGATGCGAATATGAGACCTGGCATGCGCAGGGGATGAGAATGTGGAGCTATAAAGACCCGTGGTGGCTCCAGTGTCATGGTACATTCCAGAGCGGAATCGTATTCGATATTACACAGGGATTCGTATATGGGCAGTTGGCGAAAGACCAGACACACAATTCATATACTGACTTGATAGGTACTAAGGGGATAGCCAGAATGACTCATGATTTCAAGACGGCTGTAGTGGAATTACATGGAGTTACCCGCACCGAGCGGATAGAAAGACCTTATGGCGGGAAGAATATCGATGTGTTGTGCGACTTGTTTGCCCGGCGTATTCTTGAAGGGAAGCTTTCGCCGGATTTACCTCCGATGCGTGATTCGGCAATTGCGTCCGGATATGCTTGGAAATTCCTGCAGGACGCTACGATGCATGCCTTACCCGCTATCGGTGACAATGCCACACTGGAGGAAATCCGCCAACGGAGAAGGACGATGACAAACGGCTATGGGCTTTTAAAACACTTTAAATAAAAATATTGATAGTATTAACTTTAAATTGAATCTTATGGTAAAAGTATCTCGAAGAGAATTTTTGAAGACAGGAGCTGCCACGTTGGCTTCTTTCACAATCGCTCCTAGTTCTATCTTGGGTAAGAGTTTCGGACACATCTCACCGTCCGATAAGATGAATATTGCTGCTATCGGTGTCGGAGGTATCGGACATAGCAATATTAATGCCGTGAAAGACACTGAAAATCTGGTTGCATTATGCGATGTGGACTGGAATTATGCAAAAGGCGTATTCGATGAGTTCCCCAATGCGAAAAAATATTGGGACTATCGCAAGATGCTGGATGAAATGGGAAAATCCATTGACGGTGTCATGATTGCTACGGCCGACCATACCCATGCCATCATCACCGCAGATGCGATGACAATGGGGAAACATGTCTATTGCCAGAAGCCGTTGACCCATTCGGTATATGAGTCACGTTTGCTGACTAAATTGGCGAAATCGACCGGTGTAGTTACCCAGATGGGAAACCAGGGAGCATCCGGCGAGGGAACAGATCTGGTTTGCGAATGGATTTGGAACGGTGAAATCGGTGATGTCGTAAAAGTGGAATGTGCGACAGACCGTCCTATCTGGCCGCAGGGCTTGAATGAACCGGAAAAAGAAGAACGTATTCCGAAGACATTGAACTGGGACCTCTTTACCGGTCCGGCCAAACTGAATCCTTATAATTCGATTTATCATCCTTGGAACTGGCGTGGATGGTGGGATTACGGTACTGGAGCTTTGGGAGATATGGCTTGTCATATCCTGCATCAGCCTTTCAAGGCCTTGAAACTGGGTTATCCTACCAAAGTGGAAGCAAGTTCTACCCTGTTGCTGAATGCATGTGCTCCTCAGGCACAGCATGTAAAAATGATTTTCCCTGCCCGCGAGAACATGCCGAAAGTTTCCATGCCCGAAGTGGAAGTACACTGGTACGACGGTGGTCTGTTGCCTGAACGTCCGAAAGGATTCCCGGAAGGAAAGCCGTTGATGCCGGCAAACGGTGGTCTGACTATTTTCCATGGAACCAAGGATACGCTGGTTTGTAGCTGCTATGGAGAAAATCCGTTCTTGCTTTCCGGAAGAGTGCCTAATGCACCGAAGGTTTGCCGTCGTGTGACTACTTCTCACGAAATGGATTGGGTACGTGCATGTAAGGAAGATCCGGAATACCGTGTTCCGGTTAAGTCTGATTTCTCCGAAGCTGGTCCATTGAATGAAATGGTCGTAATGGGTGTATTGGCAGTCCGTCTACAGGGCCTGAACAAGACATTGGAATGGGACGGCGAAAACATGCGCTTCACCAATATCGGTGAAAACGAAACGCTGAAGACTTGTATCAAGGACGGCTTTACCATTCATAACGGACATCCGTCGTTCAACAAGACATGGACAGAGCCTATCAACGCGCAGGAATTTGCCGCCGAATTGATCAAGCATCATTACCGTGCAGGTTGGGCATTGCCGGATATGCCTAGATGATTATCCGGAATATCAACAGAATGATTATCAATAACTTTAAATATTTGTTCACATGAAAAAAATGAATTATACCTTGGGCGTATTGGCCTTGAGTTGTACTTTGGCGGCTTGTGGCGGCCAGAAAAAGGCCGATAATCAGGTAGCGGAAGAAACGGCAACTACAGCTACCGCTCCTACTACCACTATGTTGTCTTATTCCAAATCGTTGAAGGCGCCTGAAACAGATAGTCTGGCATTTCCGATTGACAAGGATGGTTACATTACAATCTTCGACGGAAAGACATTCAACGGCTGGCGTGGTTATGGTAAGGACAGGGTTCCTTCACGTTGGGTCATCGAAGACGGTTGCATCAAATTCAATGGTTCAGGTGGCGGTGAAGCACAGAACAACGATGGTGGCGATTTGATTTTCGGACATAAGTTCAAGAACTTTGAATTGCAACTGGAATGGAAGATTTCGAAGGGCGGTAACTCCGGTATCTTGTATCTGGCACAGGAAGTCACTTCGAAAGACAAGGACGGAAACGAAGTGCTGGAACCGATTTATATCTCCGCTCCTGAATATCAGGTATTGGATAATGCCAACCATCCGGATGCGAAATTGGGTAAGGACAACAACCGCCAGTCTGCTTCTTTGTATGACATGATTCCGGCCGTTCCTCAGAACCAGAAGCCTTATGGCGAATGGAACCAGGCTAAAATCATGGTTTATAAAGGTACCGTAGTTCATGGACAGAACGGAGAAAACGTCGTAGAATATCACTTGTGGACTCCTCAATGGACCAAGATGTTGCAGGAAAGTAAGTTCAGTGAAGATAAATGGCCGTTGGCTTTTGAATTGCTGAATAATTGCGGTGGCGAAAACCATGAAGGATTTATCGGACTTCAAGACCATGGCGATGATGTCTGGTTCAGAAACATCCGTATCAAGATACTCGACTAGTTTTCATTATATATTAAATTAAAAGTTGATGCAAGTTCCGGGCTAAGGCTGTTTTGAGCCCGGAACTGCTTAATTCCTAATCTTATCTATGAAAAGACAATGTTATTTTTGGATGCTTGGAATCCTGTTCTTGATTCCATTCCAGTTCGTTATGGCTCATCCGGAAAAAGAGGCCAAAAAAGAAATAACAATCCAGCTTTATTCCGTACGGAGTCTGATTAATGATGTCAATAAAGACGGCAAAGCTTCTGATGTGTATCTCAAGACATTGAAAAGTCTGGCTGATATGGGGTATACTTCGGTAGAGGCAGCTTATTACGGCGAAGGTAAATTCTATGGACGTAAACCGTCCGATTTCAAGCACGATGTGGAAAATGCCGGAATGAAGGTATTGTCTTCGCATTGTAGCCGTGCGCTGAATGCCCATGAATTGCAGACCGGCGATTTGTCTGAGGCATTGGCCTGGTGGAACCAGTGTATAGCCGACCACAAGGAAGCTGGCATGAAATACATCGTATTCCCTTATCTGGAAGTTCCCAAAACGGTGAAGGACCTGGATCTTTATTGCAAGTATTTCAACGAGATAGGTAAACGTTGCAAGGCAGCCGGATTACAATTCGGTTATCATAACCATGCCCATGAATTCCAGAAAGTGGAAAACCGTGAGGTGATGATGGATTATCTGTTGCAACACACAGACCCTGAATATGTATTTTTCGAAATGGACGTATATTGGGTGGTAAGAGGACAGAATAGTCCGGTCGATTATTTTCACAAGTATCCGGGACGTTTCAGAATGTTGCATCTGAAAGACCATCGGGAAATCGGACAAAGCGGTATGGTTGGTTACGACGCGATTTTCCGGAATGCGGATGTGGCAGGTGTAAAAGACATTGTAGCCGAGATAGAATCATATAGTACGGATGACGTACTGAAGAGTGTGAGAGAGAGCATCGATTATCTGCTGGATGCCCCTTTCATTAAGGCAGAATATTAACAACTACTATTGAGAATCAATCCTTTAATTTTTGTTTATTCTACAATATTTTGATTATGATATCTGGAAAGAAACATAACTTAGGCATGCGTTGTACTTCGTTCAGGCAAGTGACGGTATTGCTTGTCTCGGGGTTATTGGGGATTACAACGGTTAACTTGCAAGCTAAAGATTTATCGGCCTCCCATCGTGATTTGAATGAAAAATCAATGGCCCAGCAGCATCAGAAGGTGACGGTAGTCGTATCTGACAATGCGGGAGAACTGATTGGAGCCAATGTATTGGTAAAGGGAACAACAAACGGGAATGTAACAGATATTGACGGACGGGTCGTCTTGCAGGATGTACCGGCCAATGCCGTTCTGGAAATATCATTTATCGGCTATAAGACGAAAGAGGTGCCGGTAAAAGGCCAGAATCTCATCCGCGTCACCTTGTCCGAAGATTCGGAAACCTTGGATGAGGTGGTTGTGGTAGGATACGGAACCATGGAGAAGAAACAGGTGACCAGTGCCGTGACTTCTCTTTCCGCAAATGATATGATGAAAGGGGTTGGAGGAGCCGATATTACGACCTCCCTGCAGGGTAAGATCAGTGGATTGTTGTTGCAGAACAACGGTAGCGCGAATGCCGGAACGACTATCCAGTTGCGTGGTATGACTTCTATCAATGCCGGACGTTCGCCCTTGATTGTCATCGATGGTTTTCCGGGGGGTGATATCCGTTCCATCAATCTGGACGATGTGAAATCGATTGATGTCCTGAAGGATGCCTCTGCCGGAGCCATTTACGGAACACGGGCCGCTTCGGGAGTTATCCTGATTACGACCAAGAGTGGATCGAATACGAACGGGAAAGCCAAATTGACTTATAGTACAGAACTCTCCAAGAAGCAGGATTACGGAAAACCGGAAATGCTGAGCGCCGATGAATACAGGGCTCATAACGTCGGAATCGATTATGGAGATGATGTGGATTGGTGGGAAGAGTTGATCAATGACAACAATTTCTCTCAGAAACACAACCTGACGCTGGAGTTGGGAACGGAAAATGCCCAGATCTTCACTTCCTTCTTTTATCAGAAGAACGAAGGTATCGCCATTGATGATTCCCGACAGGATTACGGAGGGCGAATCAACGCGAATTTCAAATTGTTTGACGGATGGCTCGAAATCCGGCCGAACGTGGATTACCGTCAGGCATGGAGAAATAACAACTGGCCTAATTTCCAGCAGGCTTTGAGAAACAACCCGACTCGTTCTCCTTACGATCCGGATAGCGAGAGCGGATACAATGTATGGACGGGCGAGACCTTGGATTACAACGTGTTGGCCAATTCGGCCTTGTACGATTACGAAGGACTTGACAAGTGGTTCAAACCGGAAGTTTCCTTGAAATTGAATGTCAAGGCCATACCTGGCCTGTCGTACACGCAGACCATCGGTTATGAGAGCCGTCAGTGGGAGCTTCACCAGTTCCGTTCCCGGTATCACCTGGATGAAGTGAACAACAGCCGTACCGGATGGGCTAAACTGGAGTTCAGTAAGACCGAGAACCTGACTTCGGAAGGTTACGCCACATACGTGAAGGAGCTGGAAGGAGGACATAGCCTGAATGCCGTAGCAGGTTATTCTTACTTTGAAAACAACGGTGAAAACTTTTATGCCGAAAACTACAATTTCGATGTAGAAGGAATCCGTTTCTGGGATATCGGCAAAGGTTCGTACCTGAGTGACGGTAAAGCCGGAATGGGTTCCGGAAAGAACATCACGGAACGCTTGTTTGCGCTATATGCCCGTGCGAACTATTCCTATAACGACAAATATATGGTGACGGCAACCATCCGTCATGAAGGTTCGTCAAAATTCTCGGCTCAGAACCGGTGGGGAAATTTCTGGGCGTTGTCCGGTGGATGGCGTATTTCCAACGAAAAGTTCATGGAGAAAGCCGATTGGGTAAACGACCTGAAACTCCGCTTCGGTTATGGTGTGACAGGTAACAATGATTTCAGCTCCTCTTTCATGGCCAATGTCTTGGGTTCGGATGCTTACTGGATGCTGCCTAACGGAACCTGGGCCTATTCTTATGGTAAGACGCAGAATATCAACGAAAACCTGGGATGGGAAGAGAAAAAGGAATGGAACATCGGATTGGATTTCTCCTTCTTCGACAACCGTCTTTACGGTAAGTTCGACTACTATCGCCGCAAGATTGATAACATGATCTATGAGGTGAAGGTACCTCAACCTCCATTTACCCAAGGAACGCAATGGCAGAACATCGGAGCCATGGAAAGTAAAGGTTGGGAATTCGAAATAGGGGGTGATATCATCCGGAACAAAGACTTCGTGTGGACTTCCAAGGTGAATCTGGCTCATAACACCGGTAAGATTCTTACGTTATGGGGAAACAATACTTACTACAATGGAAACTCATTCCCGGCTCCGGGTACACCGGGCGATGCCGCCAGAATGGAGGAAGGTTCTACCATCGGTTCTTTCTACCTCTGGAAGTTTGCCGGATTTGACGATGACGGTAATTTCTTGTTGTACAACAAGGAAGGAGAGGTGATTCCTGCCGCCGAGAAGACCGAAGCGGACAAGCAATACATCGGCAATTACGTGCCAAAGATTATGCTGGGATGGAATAACTCATTCATGTACAAGAACTTTGACTTGAGTATCAATATGCGTAGCTGGATTAAGTTCGATGTGTACAACATGATCAACATGTATTTCGGTATCCAGGGAATCGACGAGTGTAATGTGCTGAAGGAAGCCTATGGAAAGTTCAACCACATCCGGGGTGAGAAACAGATATGCGACTATTACCTGGAAGATGGTACTTTCCTGAAGATTGATGCCATTTCTTTGGGATATTCACTCTCGTTGAAAGAGTATTCCAAATGGCTCGACAAGCTCCGTATCTATGCTACGGTAGGAAATGTGGGTATGTTCACCAAGTATAGCGGCGTGAACCCTGAGGTCGATATTGCCGGCTGGGATAAGGGTACGGAACGTTTCGACGGACTTTACCCGTTGGTAAGAACATATACATTGGGATTGCAAATCTCTTTCTGAGTATGATGGTTAAAATGATATTGACTGAACAAAGTTAAGATACATAGCTATGAAAGCATTTACTATAAAATCAGGAATTGTAGGAAGTCTGTTCTTTTTGACGATGGGAACTTCCTGTAATGTAGAGCCGACGTTTTATTCTCAAGTAGTGCCCGAAACGTTCTACTCTTCGCAGGAGGCGGTTTGGGAACGGTTTAACAGACCTTTCACCCATTGGCGATGGTGGATTGCCCAAGACAGGGCCCGGTGGGAGTTGCAGGAACTCGGTACGGATGAGTTCTGTGTCCCGACCCGGGGCAGCGACTGGTACGACGGGGCGGTCTATCAGAAGTTTCATCACCATGAGTATACCGAAGACATGACCAGCATTGCGAATGGATGGACGAATTTCTCGATGGGAATCGCATTGTCCTGGGACGCGCTGGAGGATTTGCAGAAGATTGACTTCGAATCCTTGGGTTTTGAGCCTGGAACCAAAGAGTCCATGTTGAGCCAGATGAATACACTGGTCGCTTCCTTTTACTTGGACGGGCTGGATTTCTTCGGGGGAGTTCCGCTCTATACGACTACCCAAAGTGAGGTCCTGCCTCGGTCTACCGATGTGGAGACATTCAATTTCATCGATTCGTTGCTGACCGAGTCGCTTCCGGAATTACCCGTGAAGACGGAACTGGGAGCCATGGAGACCAACACGGTCCATCAGGCCGTAGCCGCCGCTCTGAAGGCCAAGCTTTATTTCAATGCGGAGGCCTATATCGGGAAACCGATGTATGAGGAGGCCGCCCAGATTTGCCAGGATATCATCGATGGAAAGTACGGAAATTATGCATTGGCAACCGACTGGACCGACATCTTCGGTTTCCGGAATGAAACCTGTCCCGAAATCATCTGGACACTCCCCAGTGAGAATGCCAAGCTGGAGACCGACGGATGTTATTGGAAACCTTCCATGCCTTACAATTACAAGGGCTTCCTGGGTGGCCTGAAGGATTCCGATGCGGACAACGGAAGTTGTCTGATTCCTAGCCGTGACCCGAAAGGGAACCTGTATCACTTCAACTTGAGTAATAACTATGAAGGTTACGACGATAAGGATGTCCGTAAGCAGCAATATGTTTATGAGGAAGGTGGAAAGTACCGTGGCATGTTTGTCGTAGGCAAGCTGGTCAATCCTGATCATCCGGATTGGGTCTGTGTCGGAGCGAGAGACTATATCGGTCAGCCGCTTGTCATCCGTGACCAGATAGCTTGTTTTACCAAGGTCGGAAAGGAATATGCGAGTGTGGATGAGTTGCCTTCTACCATCGCTACGGGCGAAGAGGATTCCGGCGTACGTCTGATGAAGCGGAGTCCGAGACCGAATGCCGACGAGTATAAGGAGATGTACAATCCCGATATTCCTGTGATTCGCTTGAGTGAAATCTATTATACCCTGGCTGAGTGCAAGATGCGTGCCGGCGACAAGCAAGGGGCTGCCGATTTGATCAATGCCGTACGTAAGCGTAACTTTGCCGATGGCGTTGATCCGGACCCTGTAACCGCCGCCAACCTCGACAAGTACCGTATGCTGAAGGAATGGAAACTCGAATTCCTGGGCGAAGGACGCCGTCGTACAGACCTGGTTCGCTGGGGTGCCTATGTAACCGAAGACTGGTGGGACCACAAAGCGACTAATAATCAGTATCTGAATCGGTTCCCGATTCATTATAGCATCATAGGGGCAAATAATCTTCTGGAACAGAATCCTGGTTACGGTGGTAAATAACCAGGTGGAGTTTGAGTTTGTTTGTGTAGGTGGGAAGTGCTCTCGGTGAGTGTGTCCCACCTTTTTTTATGGGTTATTGGCCGGAAACGGAAGAAGCCGGTTCCGGATAGAGCAGGTATTTCTTCCGCAAGGTCCGGTACTTGTCCAGGTCGGCCTGCCAGGCGGAGCGGATTCCGGTTTCGTCTTTTCCTTTCAGGATGTCCAGACGTACCTGGTCGGTTCCCATCAGCAGGTCGAAGAAACGGGAACGGCTGAAGAATTTGTCACCTTGCCCGGCTTTCCGGTAGGCCTGGTAGAATCGGAGGACGTACTCCAACGAGAATCCGGCGGGGGGAGTCGTCTGGCGCAGGTCGAGTCCGTAGCAGGTCTTTCCGTTCTGTAGCGGATTCTTGTCAGATCCGGCCGTCGGCTTCGGTACGAACGAGTAGGGGAAATCCCGTGTAACGGGGCTTCCGACAACCTGGAAGGGGTTTGCCGTCCCTCTTCCCACGCTGACAGGAGTTCCTTCGAAGGGACACAGGGAAGGATAGAGGGCAATGGCCTGGTCGTTCGGTAGGTTGGGCGAGGGTTTTACCGGGAGCGAATACGGTTGGCCGTGTTGCCATCCGCTTACCGGAACGACGGTCAGCTCACACCGCAGTCCGTTTCCCAGCCAGCCTTCTCCGTTCATCATCCGGGCCAGTTCTCCGATGGTACATCCGTGCAATACCGGAATGGGGAACATGCCCACAAAGCTCTTGTAGCCGTTTTTCAGCACCGGTCCGTCGATGTAGTCGCACGGGTTGGGGCGGTCCAGCAGGAGGAGGGGCTTGTGTTGCTCGGCGCAGGCCTGCATCACATAATATAATGTGCTGATGTAGGTATAGAAGCGGGCGCCCACATCCTGGATGTCGAACACCACCCAGTCCGTCCGTTGCAATTGTTCCGGTTGAGGCTTCTTGTTCTTCCCGTACAGGGAATAGATGGGTACACCGGTACGGGCATCTTTCCCGTTCCGGACCGTTTCGCCCGCATCGGCCGTCCCTCGGAATCCGTGCTCCGGGGCCAGTATCTGTACGGGGCGTATGCCCAGGGCGCAAAGTGTGTCCAGCAGGTGTGTTTCTCCTATCCGCGAGGTCTGGTTCACTACCAGGGTAATCCGTTTCCCCTTCAGAAGCGGGAGATAGGCTTCCGTCCGGTCGGCTCCGGTGCGCAGGTCTTCTCCGTAGGCGGTCGTAACGGCCAGCCCGAAAATCCATATCCATGCGAGGAGGTATGTACAGAGATGTTTCATAGTGCTTTGTCCTTTTATAACGTTCTGGTAGACAAAGATAGACGATTTCCGGATGACGGCAAGCGTTCGGGAATTTTTTTGAATCGGATGCGGATGTTTTTGAATCTGTTCCCGTAAGTTTTGAACCGGAAGAATTCCGTTGGTATTTTTCCGATTATTTTTTATATCTTTGTTATCACGATAGCTAAAAATACGCTTACATCCGTAGTGATAAAAAGTAAAAAAAGGAAAAGTATATGAATCCGTATGCAATCATAGACAAGTATTATCCGTTGGATAATGAACTGAAACATATTCTGGTAACTCATAGCCGTTCGGTAGCCGATAAGGCTTTGGCTATGGCTCGGAAACATCCGGAACTCGAGCTCGATATACCCTTTATTGAAGAGGCGGCCATGCTTCACGACATCGGTATCTTCAAGACCGATGCCGATAAAATCTATTGCATGGGACATTATCCGTATATCTGTCACGGATACCTGGGAGCTGACCTGATGCGTGAGGAAGGCTTCCCGAAGCATGCGCTGGTGTGTGAACGGCATACGGGAGCCGGTCTGACACTACAGAGCATCATCAGCCAGGGGCTTCCGGTACCGCACAGGGAACTTGTGCCGGTCAGCCTGGAAGAGCAACTCATCTGTTTTGCCGACAAATTCTTCTCCAAAACCCATCTGGACCGTGAAAAGAGTGTGGAAAAGGCACGGAAAAGCATCCAGAAGTACGGAAAAGAGGGTCTGGACCGCTTCGATAACTGGTGCAGACTCTTTTTGTAGTCCTAAAAATACATTAAAAAGCCGGGCTTTTATGTTTATTTGAGTGAGATTGTGTACTTTTGTACGCACATTGCGTAAATATTTGATGATGACATCGTTTAAAAGAATAACATATCTGCTGACGGCTTTGTTTATTTTAGGATGTTCTTTTTCTTTCTATGCAGAGGCACAGCGTGTTAAGGGAAAGAGAGGACGTACACCTTCCAGCCTGTCAGTCTCGGATTCTATACAGGGAGATTCGTTATTGGTAGATTCGCTTGCATTGGATACGGTGGGGAGTGATACGGCAAAGAAAAAAGACCCGTTGGATGCCCCGGTGGTATACGAGGCGAGTGACTCCATCGTGTTTACCCGTGGAGGATTTGCCCACCTGTATGGAAACGGAAAGGTCAATTACCAGAATATCGAGTTGACTTCGGCCGTCATTACCATGAATATGGATAGCAGTACGGTATTTGCCCGCGGTGTGGAGGATTCTACAGGGGTGGCAACCGGAACGCCGGTCTTCAAGGATGGCGAAACGCCGTACGAATCTGAAATCATGCGCTATAACTTCAAGACGAAGAAAGGTTTCATCAATAGCATTATCACTCAGCAGGGTGAAGGGTATGTGACCAGTGAGGAGGCCAAGAAGGGTCCGAACGACGAGATTTACATGCGTCACGGAAAATATACCACGTGCGACGACCATGAGCATCCGCATTTTTACCTGAAACTATCGATGGCGAAGGTGCGCCCGAAGAAGAATGTAGTATTCGGTCCGGCCCAGCTGGTGGTAGAGGATGTGCCTCTTCCCATTGCCGTGCCTTTCGGTTTCTTCCCGTTCAACAGCAGCTATTCTTCCGGTTTCATCATGCCGACCTACGGTGATGAAATGAACCGTGGTTTCTACCTGCGTGACGGTGGTTATTATTTTGCCATCAGCGACCGGATGGACCTGAAAGTGCTGGGCGAAATCTTTACGAAAGGTTCGTGGGGACTTTCGGCGGCTTCCAATTATAACAAGCGTTACAAGTATAGCGGTACATTCAATGCCAGTTACCTGGTGACGAAGACCGGTGACAAGGGGATGCCGGACTATGCGGTATCGAAGGACTTCAAGATTCAGTGGAGCCACCGTCAGGACGCGAAGGCCAATCCGAACAGCACCTTCTCGGCCAGTGTGAACTTCGCCACCAGTAGTTACGACCAGTCGAACCTGAGCAGTCTTTACAATCCGCAACAATATTCGCAGAATACCAAGGCTTCCAGTGTGAGCTACTCACGTAACTTTCCGGAAATCGGTCTGAATATCTCCAGTACGTTCAACATTACGCAGAATACGCGCGACTCCTCGGTAACGATGACCCTTCCGGATGTCAACATCGCGTTGAACCGTATCTATCCGTTCAAACGGAAAAAGGCGGCGGGTAACGAGCGCTGGTACGAGAAGATTTCGTTGCAATATACCGGAAGTATGACGAATAAGGTAGATACGAAGGACAATCTGCTTTTTAAGACCCCGATGCGTCAGTGGGTGAACGGTATGCAGCATAAGATTCCGGTGACGGCTACCTTTACCTTGTTCAAATACATCAATCTGGTTCCGTCGTTCAACTATACCGAGCGGTGGTACCTGAACAAGATTACCCGAAGCTACGACCCGAGTCCGGCTTCTACAGACCATGTGAAACGGGATACCGTTAGCGGTTTCTACCGGTTGTACGACTATAACCTGGCTTTGCAGATGAATACCAAGCTTTATGGTATGTACAAGCCGTTGTTCATGAAGAGTAAGGAAATCCAGATACGTCACGTGTTCTCTCCTTCGGTAAGTTACACGTATACCCCGAATTTCGGAGCTTCGCGTTACGGATATTACGATACGTATACGTATACGGATGAAGACGGTGAGGTACGTACCGTAGAGTATTCTCCATTTGAAGGAATGAGTTACGGAGTTCCTGGAAAGACGATGTCCCAGAACATCAGTTTCTCGGTGGATAATAACCTGGAGATGAAGATGAAGTCGGATAAGGATACAACGGGCTATCGGAAAATCAGTCTGATTGACCAGTTGGGTGCTTCGCTTTCTTACGATATGGCAAACAAGAAGTGGAGTGACTTGAGTATGAACGTGCGTCTGAAACTGACCAAATCGTATACCTTCAATATGAACGCTTCGTTTGCTACGTACGCCTATCAGTTCGATGACCAGGGTAATGTGGTGGTAGGTGATCGTACCGAATGGTCGTACGGACGTTTCGGCCGTTTCCAGGGATATAGCGGTTCTTTCTCGTATACCCTGAATAACGATACGTTCAAGAAGCTGTTCGGCAAGTCGGAAGATAAGGGAGAAGACGATAAGAAGAAAGAAGAGTCCGAGGACGATGACAATGCGGAGAATGCAGAGCAGAAGGAAGAGGAAACCAATAATTCCGGTATGCGTAAGACGGAAAGTGCGGCGACGGATGCGGATGGTTACCTGGCCTTCAAGTTCCCGTGGAGCATCAGCTTGAGTTATAGCTACAGTATCCGTGAAGACCGGACGAAAGACATTAACATCAAGACAATGCGTTATCCGTATTCGTTGACCCATTCGTTGAATGTTTCGGGTAACTTCAAGATTGGTAGCCGTTGGAACATGAACTATTCTACCGGTTATGATTTTACGACGAAGGAGATGTCAATGACGACGCTGAACATTACGCGTGACCTGCATTGCTTCAACATGAGTTGTGGTCTGGTATTCGGTCCGTTCACCTCGTACAACTTCTCTATCCGTGCCAACTCCAGTATGCTGACGGATGCCCTGAAGTGGGATCAGCGTAGTAATACGGGTAGTTCGGTTACGTGGTATTGATATCGCTTTCCGGAGATGTTTCTTCCCGGCATGCTTCATGCCGGAACAGGATATAAAAGTTGAGGCTGTCTGTAATCCATGAAGGAAACAGACAGCCTCTGTTATTATCGGGAAGTGATAGTGCTGATGATGGTTTATCCGCAACGTGAAGAACCGCAGGTCTTGCAGATGAGGCAACCTTCCTGGTAAACCAAGGTTTCGTTGCCGCAATTCGGACATTTCACGCCTTTGGCTTCGGTACCGTCCTGAACATATTTCTTCAAGGCACGTTCCACACCGTTCTTCCAGGTGTTGATGTTCTCGCTATCCAATTGCAGGGAACCTACCAGTTTGATGACCTGGTCAATCGGCATCTGCCAGCGGAGGACGCCTGAAATCAGTTTCGCGTAGTTCCAGTATTCCTTATTGAATTTCTCGGACAGGCCTTCGATGGTCATCTTGTAGCCTCGCTTGTTCTCGAACTGGAAGTCGTAGTGTTTTACGCCGTCCTCGTCGTAGTTCTTGATGATACGTCCGTGAGTGACTGATCTCGGCAACAGGATACCTTCTTCGTCGTCCTGCAGACCGGTAAAGATTTCGTAGGGACGTCCGTCGAGCAGACCCACGAAGGCCACCCATTTCTCCTTGTTGTTCTGGAAACGTACTACATCGGCTTCCAGTACTTTCGGACGTACTTCCACCACTTGCGGACGTTTGAGCAACTTGTCTACGGCAGCCGTATCGGCCTTCTTTTCTTCTTTCTTCTTGGTAGAGAGGAGCACGCCGGCACGTGAACCGTCGCGGTAAACGGTACATCCTTTACATCCGGAACGCCAGGCTTCCACGTAGAGGCGGTTCACCAGTTCTTCGTCGACATTGTTCGGCAGGTTGATGGTGACGCTGATGGAATGGTCCACCCATTTCTGGATGCGTCCCTGCATCTTCACTTTCATCAGCCAGTCGACATCGTTCGACGTAGCTTTGTAATAAGGTGATTTGGCCACCAGTTCGTCTATTTCTTCCTGGGTATAGCGCTTGTCCGGATCGTATCCGTTGATTTTCATCCAGGTCAGGAACTTGTGATGGAAGACAATGTATTCTTCGAAAGCATCACCTGTTTCGTCGATGAAATCTATGTGGACGTTGGTATCGTTCGGGTTGACTTTCCGGCGGCGTTTGTATACCGGCATGAAGACAGGTTCGATACCCGAAGTAGTCTGTGTCATCAGGCTGGTGGTACCGGTCGGAGCGATGGTCAGACAGGCGATGTTCCGGCGTCCGTATTTCACCATTTCCTCGTACAGTTCCGGGTCGGCTTCTTTCAGGCGGTTGATGAACGGGTTGTTCTTTTCGCGTTTGGTATCGTAGATTTCGAAGGCACCGCGTTCCTTGGCCATGTTGATGGAGGAGCGGTAGGCCGCCAGTGCGATGGTCTTGTGTACCTTTTCAGAGAAATCGCTGGCTTCTTCGGTTCCGTAGCGTAATCCCATGGCGGCCAGCATGTCACCTTCTCCGGTGATACCTACTCCGGTACGGCGTCCCATACCCGACTTGCGGTAAATCTTTTCCCACAAGTGGCGTTCGGCACCTTTGACTTCGATGCTTTCCGGGTCGCTGTCAATCTTTTCCATGATTTTCTCGATCTTCTCCAGCTCCAGGTCGATGATGTCGTCCATGATGCGCTGAGCCAATGCGACGTGCTTCTTGAACAGATCGAAATCGAAATAGGCTTCCGGAGTGAACGGATTGACTACATACGAGTAAAGGTTGATGGCCAGCAGACGGCAGGAGTCATACGGACAAAGTGGAATTTCGCCGCACGGGTTGGTAGAAACCGTACGGAATCCCAGGTCGGCGTAGCAATCGGGCACCGATTCGCGAAGGATGGTGTCCCAGAAAAGTACGCCCGGTTCGGCCGATTTCCAGGCATTGTGGACAATCTTCTTCCACAAGGCGGCGGCATTGATTTCTTTCGTAACCGCGGGATGGTCGGAATCAATCGGGAATTGTTGGGTATAAGTCTGGTTGTCTACGGCGGCCTGCATGAAGGCGTCGTCCAGCTTTACCGAAACATTGGCACCCGTCACCTTGCCTTCCGTCATCTTGGCGTCGATGAAGGATTCCGAGTCCGGATGTTTGATGGATACGGTCAGCATAAGTGCTCCACGGCGTCCGTCCTGTGCCACTTCGCGGGTAGAGTTCGAATAACGTTCCATGAAAGGAACCAGACCGGTAGAGGTCAAGGCAGAGTTCTTTACCGGAGAACCTTTCGGACGGATGTGTGACAGGTCGTGACCCACACCTCCGCGTCGTTTCATCAGTTGCACCTGTTCTTCGTCGATGCGGATGATGGCACCGTAGGAGTCGGCCGAACCGTCCAGACCGATTACGAAGCAATTGGACAAGGAAGCTACCTGGAAGTCATTGCCGATACCGGTCATCGGACTTCCCTGAGGGATGATGTATTTGAAATGGTCGAACAAGTTGAACAATTCTTCCGCCTTGAGTCCGTTAGGGTATTTGGCTTCGATATGTGCCACTTCATTGGCGATGCGCCAGTGCATATCTTCCGGCGATTTCTCGTAGATATTCCCGAACGAATCTTTTACGGCGTATTTATTGACCCACACTCGTGCAGCCAATTCGTCTCCATTGAAATACTGCAACGAAGCGTTGAAGGCTTCGTCGTAGCTATACGTCTTTTTTTCCACGGTTGATATATTGATAATTGGTTTGTCGATTAAAGCAAAAGTGTAGAAGTTGTGCTTTCAATAACTACGACGGTACAAAGCTATAGATGTTTTTTCAATTCACAAAATAAAATCTCCGGAACTTACATGGACTATTTAAACTTTTCCAAAAAGCAAATTTAAAATGCTGATATACAACATACTATTTTTACAATGTTAATTAAAAGTTTTCCAAAACTGAAAACTTGCATAATTCAAAGTTTATGTTATAGCCTGTCAGAATGATGTCTTCTTCTGCCTGTTCCGGAGCATCCGGAGGAAATGGAAGTGCCTGTTTGTAGCCGCTTCGGACAGGACGGGGCCGGAGGTATGTTTTTTCGTTCCAAGGGTATGAAATTAGCTGAGATTTATGTAAGTTTGTAAGGAAATAAATCGAGTGAAAATGGAATCAATTAAAAACAGACGTACCATACGTAAGTATACGAGTCAGGACATCCCCGATTCGTTGTTGAATGAGTTGCTGGAAGAGGCTTTCCGTGCGCCCACAATGGGGAACATGCAGCTCTATAGTGTCATTGTAACCCGTGATTCGGCACGCAAGGAACGGATTGCTCCGTTTCATTTCAACCAGCCGATGGTGACTTCGGCGCCGGTCGTGCTTACCTTCTGCGCCGATTTCAACCGCTTCTGCCAGTGGTGTCGCCAGCGGAACGCCAATCCCGGATACGATAATTTCCTTTCGTTCCTGAACGCGGCAAGCGATACGCTTCTGGTTACCCAGAATTTCTGTACACTGGCCGAGGCAGCCGGATTGGGCACCTGCTACCTGGGTACCACCCTATATTCTGCCGGCGGTCTGATCGAGGCTTTGGAATTGCCGAAGCTGGTTGTACCGATTGCGACCATTACCGTAGGTTATCCCGATGAATGTCCGGCCCAACCGGAGAGACTTCCCATCGAGGGCTTGATTCACCAGGAGACTTATCGGGCATACGGAGAACAGGATATCGACCGGATTTATGCGGAGAAGGAGGCCATGCCCGAGAACCGGCATTTCGTGGAGGTGAATCGTACGGAGAATCTGGCTCAGGTATTCACCGACTACCGCTATACGAAGGCCGCAAACGAAGAGATTTCGAAGGTCTTGCTGGAGACTTTGCGCCAACAGGGATTCCTGGACTGAGGCCGGAACAATAGTAAAAAGCCCGGACTGAACAACGCGTGTTTCAGTCCGGGCTTTTTGCTTACGGAACATTTCCGTTATTTGGTCCGAAGGGTCGCTTCGATTTCTTCGATTTCGTTCTTGAAGGCCTTGTCTACCTCTACCTGGTCTTTCACCATCTTGCAGGCATGGAGTACGGTAGCATGGTCTTTGTTTCCGATGAGCTGGCCGATTTTCGACGAAGAAGTATCGGTATGCTTCTTGGCCAGATACATGGCTACCTGTCTTACCTGTACCACTTCGCGCTTGCGGGTCTTGGTGTGGATGGCGGACGTATCGATCTTGTAGTGGCTGCATACCTTTTCGATGATGTCGTTTACGGTAATCGGTTTGACTTCCGCGCATTTCACCGCTTTCTTCACGATGCGTTGAGCCAGTTCCAGGTCGATTTCGCGCTTGAACAGAATGGATTGAGCCAACAGGGAGTTCACGATACCTTCCAATTCACGCACGCTTTCGTTCACGTTCTCGGCAATGTAGCAGATAACCGATTCCGGAATGACCAGTCCGTCCTTCTTGATCTTGTTCCGCAGGATATTCTTTCTCAGTTCGATATCCGGCTTTTCCAGCTCGGCCACCAGTCCCCATTTGAAACGGGTGAGCAGACGTTCCTCCATACCCTGTAGCATGACCGGAGCGCGGTCGGAGGTCAGGATGAGCTGCTTGCCGTTCTGATGCAGGTGGTTGAAGATGTGGAAGAAAGTATTCTGGGTCTTCGTCACCCCGGCAAATTCCTGAATATCATCGATAATCAGTACATCGATGGTCTGGTAGAAGCTGATGAAGTCGTTGAAATGGTTGGTACGCACGGAGTCTGTGTACTGCACCTGGAAAAGGTGTGCAGATACGTACAATACACGTTTCTCCGGATAAAGTTCCTTGATACGTGTACCGATGGCATTGATCAGGTGGGTTTTCCCCACGCCTGAAGGGCCGTATAGAAACAACGGGTTAAACGTACGGGCCGGGTTCTGTGCGACCGTTTCGGCTACCGTGCGTGAAAATTCGTTGCTGTTTCCCTTGATGAAGTTCTCGAAGTTGTAGTTCGGATTCAGATGCGGGTCCAAATCCTGAGGTACGGCTGCTTGTAGCGGGTTAGGTGCCTTGTTGGCATTATGTATAGGCTGCTGGGGCAAAGCGGTCGACCGTTTTGTCCCTTCAATATTCATGGTGATATGGTTTGTCTTATCCGTCAGGATGGAGTACATCAGCTCTGTCCCTTCACCGATTTCTTTATACAAGGCCGCACGAAGCAATCCCACGTACTTTTCTTCCAGGTATTCATAGAAGAAAGGACTTGGGACCCCAATCGTAAGTGCCTTGTTCTCGTACTTGAGTGGTACGATAGGCTCAAACCATGTATTGTATGCTGTCGTGTTCACGTTGTCTTTAATGAACGAGAGACAACGATTCCACACTGCTACAGCCTGGTTGTTTTCAATCATACGTGCGTTGTTATTTTTAACTGCAAAAACTTCTACTTTGCAAATTTCGTAAGGATATTTTAGAAAAACAAATCTGTTTTTGCTTGCTTTTTTTACCTTTTGTTTAAGATATTGATAATTAACTGTTTACAAAATAGTGTAGTTGGACCTTCAAACAGGATATCTTGCACTTTTCAACGTATTGTACATCAATATTTTAATCGTTGGTTTTCTTGCCTTTTATCCGTGTGCGCTTTTAGTTTTATCTATTGATTATCAAGCGTTTGTTTTTAAGCTATCCGGAAGTCCGGATAGCTTTTGTTATTTAGACTATTTCTATATAGCGCTTATTTGTCTTTCTTTCCGAAGAGTGAGAAGTGTACGTAACGTTTCGGATGTGCCTGCAGGTCTTCCAGCAGACTGGCGGCATTGCCGGCCGTAGCGCTCAGGTTGTTATACAATGACGAGTCGTTGAGCAGCAGACCCAGCGAGTTGTCTTTCCGGTTGAGCTTGTCGGTAAGCAGGCGTACGTTCTGAAGGGTAGAATCCACTTTGATGAATGTAGATGCGTAATCAATATTCTTCAGGTTGCCGCTGATTTGTTTCAAGTCTTCGGTGATGGTGGTGATGTTGCCGGTCAGTGCCGGAACGTCTTTCGACATCAGGGTGTTCAGCTGCTTGCTGGTCGCGTTCAGCGAGGCGGTCAGCTGTTCGGCGTTATGCAGGGTATTCTTCAGAGCCGGGTCGGCCAGCAGCTGGTTGAGTGAGCTCAGGATGGAGTCCAGTTTCGGCATCATCTGTTCCACTTTCGGCAGGAGTTCCTTTTCGGCTACTCCCATGATACCCGGATTGGCGCGTCCCTGGATGGTATCGCCTGCGGCATAATAGGTCGTACTGTTGAAATCCAGTACCAGGTTGATTTTTACGGTACCCAGCATTTCGGTCACCAGGTCTGCGTAACTTCCTTTCGGAATACGCATCTTTTCGTCCATGTCGATGCCTACCACCACATGGCCGGGTTTCTGGTAATTGTATTGGATGTCTCTTACCAGACCGACCTTCAGTCCGTTGGCAAAAACCGGACTTGAGTTGGCCAGTCCGTTGATGTCTGTAAACTCTACGTAGTAGTAACTTTCAGGCTTTAACATGTTTACGCCTTTCAGGTAGTTGATACCGAAGAAAAGTACCAGCAATGCACCGATACCGGCCAAACCTATTTTTACTTCTTTTCTCATTTTGTTATTTGTAGTTTCTATTTATTTTCTTCTGTTCCGTTTGAATTCGCGGATGGCTTCGTTGATGTTCATCTTCTGTCCGTCCTTGAAGGCGATGATGAACGCGTCCTTGAATTTGGCATCCACTTTGGTACGTTTCAGGCGGAGAATCCGGTTGTAGTCGGTATCTTCGCCGTAGGTGTATTTCACCAGCCCGTTCTCCTTATAATAAGATACCGGAGTCAGCCCTTTCAGTTGCCTGCTTCCTTTCGGAAGTACCCGCGACGAGGTGGTAATCTGAATCTTGAATACCGGGCGCGAAGCTTCCTGTTTCGACGCGTGTCTGGCCGGTTGCACCTCGGAGCCGTTTGCTTGCGGGGCGCGTGTGTCGGCTGGGGCGGCCGGTGCTTCGGGTATCGCTTCCCGCGAAGCGGAGTCTGTTTCGTCTGCCGGAATGTTGGTCACCGGCGTCGTTTCCCGGTTGCCGCCGGAGCGGACGTTCCTTTGCTGGTTCCGGTAGTTGGCGATAGCCGTATAGATGCTCCGTGCCATGGTGGCGCTTCCGTTTTCCGAAATCAGGAAAGAGGCTTCGGTCGGATTGGTGATGTATCCCAGTTCCACCAGGATGCTGGGCATCGAGGTTTCGCGCAATACCAGGAATCCGGCCTGGTGTACCCCCTTGTCCTGCCGGCCGTTGTTCCGGAACTGGCGTTGTACCAGTTGGGCCAGGCTGACACTCTGGGCCATGTACTTGTCCTGCAGGAATTCGAAGATGATGTAGCTTTCGGCCGAGTTCGGGTTGAATCCGGCGTATTGCTGCTTGTAGTCATCTTCAATCAGAATCACTGAGTTTTCCTTTTGGGCGACTTCCAGGTTCTCTTGTGTACGGTGCAGACCGAGGGTGTAGGTTTCCGCGCCGCTTACCCGGCTGTTCCGTGAAGCCAGCGAGTTGGTATGGATGGATACGAACAGGTCGGCTTTGACGTTGTTGGCTATTTCAGCTCTCCGGTGTAACGGGATGAATACATCGCGGTCGCGCGTATAGACCACCCGCACATCCGGCAGGTTCTGTTCTACCAGCCTGCCCAGTTTCAGGGCTACTTTCAGGTTGATGTTCTTCTCCTTGACGTTTCTGCCGATGGCACCCGGGTCATGACCTCCGTGTCCGGCGTCGATGACCAGCGTAAAACGGTTGTCGTTCCCGGCAGATGCGGGAGCCTGGAAGAACAAGGCCAGAAGAAAGGCCCCGATGATAGGATATAGTATGTTGAATCTTGTAGTCTTCATAACCAAACTTCCTGCAAAGGTAATAGAATTTTTTGTTTCTCTCCTTCCTTCCCGTCCAAAAGATGCAGATTATTCGATATAAAACCCATAAAAACAGGGGAATTTCCTATCTTTCGCCGAATCTGTCCGCGTGGAAGCCGGTGTTTTGCCGGCTTCGGAATCCCTCCGGCGGGAACGGACGGACATGCGGCGAAAAACGAACGGACGTTTTCACGAAGACCTGCGGACGTTTACAGGAAAACGAACGGACGTTTACAGGAAAACGAACGGACGTTTACAGGAAAACGAACGGACGTTTACAGGAAAACGAACGGACGTTTACAGGAGAACGAACGGACGTTTGGGAGGAAGGTACTTCGCCCGAAGCTCTGTTAATTTAGCTTAAACCTGTAAGGAAGAAACCTGACGGGCCGCAGAATCTCTTATCTTTGTTACACTCATAAAAAATCAGAAGATATGACATTGATAGATGGAAAGGCTATTTCCGAACAGGTGAAGCAGGAAATAGCGGCCGAAGTGGCTGAGATTGTAGCGAAAGGAGGCAAGCGTCCTCATCTGGCGGCGATTCTGGTCGGACACGATGGAGGAAGCGAGACCTATGTGGCCAATAAGGTGAAGGCTTGCGAGGTTTGCGGTTTCAAGTCGACGCTCATCCGTTACGAGGCGGATGTGACGGAAGAGGAACTGCTGGCCAAGGTGCGTGAACTGAATCAGGATGACGATGTAGACGGATTCATCGTCCAGCTGCCGCTCCCGAAGCACATTTCCGAGCAGAAGGTCATCGAGACCATCGATTACCGCAAGGATGTGGACGGTTTCCATCCCATCAACGTAGGTCGGATGGCCATCGGCTTGCCTTGTTATGTGTCGGCTACTCCGAACGGAATTCTGGAATTGCTGAAGCGTTATCAGATTGAGACCCAGGGAAAGAAATGTGTCGTGCTGGGACGTAGCAACATCGTGGGCAAACCCATGGCGATGCTCATGATGCAGAAGGCTTATCCGGGCGACGCTACCGTGACGGTCTGCCATAGCCGGAGCAAGAACCTGGTGGAGGAATGCCGTGAGGCCGACATCATCATCGCGGCGCTGGGACAACCGAACTTTGTGAAGGCCGATATGGTGAAGGAAGGGGCCGTCGTGATTGACGTAGGTACGACCCGTGTACCGGATGCTACCCGTAAGTCCGGCTTCAAGCTGACCGGCGATGTGAAGTTCGACGAAGTGGCTCCGAAATGTTCCTTCATAACCCCGGTACCGGGTGGAGTAGGCCCGATGACGATTGTATCCTTGATGAAGAATACTTTACTGGCCGGTAAGAAGGCCATTTACGGATAAAGGATGAATGCTTTTTCCCTGAAACGGATAGGGTTGCTGATGGCCTGTTGGCTTTCGGCAACCCTTTTTCGTGCCCAGACGGCCGATTCCATCCGACTCCTGTTCGTGGGCGACCTGATGCAGCATCAGGCTCAGATGGACGCGGCGAAGCGTCCGGACGGCACTTACGACTATACCTCTTATTTCAGGCAGGTACGTCCGGAGTTCGACCGGGCGGACTTGCTGGTGGGGAATCTGGAGGTGACGCTCGGCGGGAAGCCTTACCGGGGGTATCCGGCGTTCAGCGCGCCCGACGAGTTCCTGTACGAATTGAAGCGGGTGGGTTTTGATGTGCTGCTTACGGCCAACAACCATTGCCTCGACAGGGGACGTAAGGGGCTGGAGCGGACCGTCCGGATGCTGGATTCGCTGGAGATTCCTCATGCCGGCACATACAGGGAGGTGGAGGAACGTTCCCGGCGTTATCCGTTGCTGGTTACGGTGAAGGGCTTCCGGATTGTCCTGCTGAACTATACGTACGGCACGAACGGGATTCCGGTCACGCCGCCCAACTACGTGAACGGGATTGACCGCGCCCAGATTCGGGAGGATATTCTGAAAGCCCGGAGGATGAAACCCGATGTCATCATCGCCTGTATGCATTGGGGAATTGAATACCAGTCGCTCCCCCGCCGGCAGGAGCGGGAGTTGGCCCGGTGGATGATAGGGCTGGGGGTGGACCACGTCATCGGTTCGCATCCCCATGTGGTGCAACCGCTCGAAGTCCTGACCGATTCGGTGACTCCGGGGCGTCACCTGGTGGCCTATTCGTTGGGGAATTTCGTGTCGAACATGCACCCTACCGGTACGGACGGAGGGATGATGGTTTCGCTCACTCTCCGGCGGGTGGAGGGGAGGACCCGTCTGGCCGATTGCGGCTATGCGTTCGTGTGGACTTCCCGGCCGGTTCTGTCCCGGAAACCCGGTTACGAGCTGTATCCGTTGAATATAGCTGATAATCTGCTGAATGTGAACGAGAAAGAACGGATGTCCCGCTTCGCCCGGCAGGTACGTTCGTTGATGGAGCGGGAGACGAAAGGAATAAAAGAATACTTTTTTTGAAGTTTTTTCGGCGAAAGTCTTGTAGATTCAGAAAAAAGTCCTACCTTTGCAACGCTTTTGAAAGGAAAGCCAACATGGTGACTATAGTTCAGTTGGTTAGAGCGTCAGATTGTGGTTCTGAATGTCGTGGGTTCGAGTCCCACTAGTCACCCTCTCTTTTCTTGATGAAGTATTTTTTAGATTACCAACATGGTGACTATAGTTCAGTTGGTTAGAGCGTCAGATTGTGGTTCTGAATGTCGTGGGTTCGAGTCCCACTAGTCACCCTATCAAACTCCTGATTCTTCAGGAGTTTTTTTGTGTCCTTCCGCTTTTATTCTTCGGTTTTATTTGTACTTTTTAAAAGATTTTTAATATCTTTGTAGAAAAGGAATAGGAGGGAGCATGAAACTACGTACCGTCGCCAAATTTGCCGTAATTCTTTCTACCTTGTTGTTTTGTGTAGGAGTAGGCGTATATAGCTTTGTCCAATTGAAGTTGGCCGACAAGACCCAGACCGTGGACCTGCTGGAGTTGGTTCCTGCCGACTCACGTGGCCTGCTGGAGACGGACAATGTGGATTTCTTCATCAGTGAGCTTCCGCGGATGGCCTACGCGGCCCAATTCGATACCTTGCATCAGTCTAACCTGATAGAGACCATCTTTTATGAACTTACCCAATATACTTCTCATGCGGCACACGGGTTGAGCAACCAGGTCAACCAGCTGATGCTCAGTTTCCATTTTCCGGGCAATCCGCGCGACATGGTCGCTTATTTCCGGATGAGCAAGGAGGGGAAGGACCTGTTCAAGGAAGTGCTCCGCGAGAAATACGGTGACCGGTTCACCCCGAAGAAGGAAATCTACCGGGGAAAGGAAATCCAGGTATATCCGTTGGATGCCGAGGATTTCCTGTCGCTATACGGAGGGAAAGGTTTTCTGGTAGCCAGCCATGAGAAGCGGCTGATAGAGCAGGTCATCGACGCGCAACTGGACAAGCGTTCCCTGAGCCGGGATACGGTATTGGCGTCGTTGCGTCACAACAAGTCTTCCCGTTTCATGACCTTCTACGGACGGACGGCCTCGGTGCCCTTGTTGACGGGCAAACGGGATTATTGCTGGAGCGAGTTCGACCTCCACATGAACAGCGAAGTCATCTACCTGAATGGTTCCATGGCCGCTCCCGAAGCCTGTATGCCTGTCATGGCCGAACGTCTGGGCGGTATACCGCAGGTAGCGAAGGACAGCCTGCTCATCCTTTCGGGAACCGCACGTATCGATTCCTGCATCAACCGGGCTTCGGTGGCTCAGGGAGACACCCTCTTCAATCAGTGTATCGCCAATCTCTCGCCTTCGGCCTCGTACATCATGGTGGCCGACATGCAGGAGGTGGTCCGCAACAAAGAATTCTTCAAGCCTTATCTGCCGCCGTTCATCAATGAATGGGCCGAGATGTTCGACCCCTTCATCCTTTCCGTGCAGGTGACGGAAGTGGACGGACGTTTCTCTCACATCTTTGTCCTGACCTACCGGGAGTGACGGGTCATCTCAACTTGTACTTGTTGTAGTCCGGACCGGCCTTGAACTGGAAGTAGAACAGGGAAATGACGGTCAGCGCCGCGCCGAACAGGTAGGAGATGCGGAACGAGGCGATCTCGGCGATGTAGCCTCCGGTGAGCATCCCGATTCCGATACCCAGGTCCCACGAGGTCAGGTACGTGCTGGTAGCTGTTCCGCGCTGGTTGTTCGGTGCCAGATTGACGAAGAGCGTGTTGTAGGCCGGAAACATGGTACCGAACCCGATTCCCAATAGCAGGGAGATGGCAAAGAACAGCACGGTGGTGAAAGTCACGTTCCAGTCTACCAGCCATCCGCACGCGGTAAGGCTGAAATAGCAGAGGCACACCAGGTACAGACCGGCCTGAATCACTCCGGTCACCATTCCCTTATCTACCAGTTTACCGCTGAACAACCGGCTGATGGCCATTCCTATGGCCATGAGGGTGAAGAAGAAGCCGGTTTCGGCCGTCAGTCCGATCTGCTTGGCGTACATGGCCACGTAGTTGGTGGTCATCCCGTAGGGGATGGACATAAGCAGCAGGCAGATGCCGGCCGGAATCCCTTTCAGCAGGATGAAGCGGTCCAGCGAGATGGGTTCCCGCTTTACGGGCGGGCGATAGCTGGTCTTCACCAGGCAGGCAGCCAGGAATCCCAGGATACACGAAGCCAGTGAGTAAGAGAAGATGGTGATGTAGGATACCCCGGCGCTATGCAGGAACAGGCCGAACATCGGTCCGATGGACATGGCGATGTTGTTCGACAATCCGTAATATCCCAGTCCTTCGCCGCGTCGGGAAGAAGGCATGATGTCGATGGCTACCGTGTTTCCTCCCACCGTCACCATTCCGAACGAAATGCCGTGGACGATGCGGAGCAGGATGAACAGGGTAAGCAGTCCGGCCACCATGTAGCCGGCAAAGACCAGGGTGAAGATGAAATAGGCGAACAGGTACAAAGGCTTGCGGGAGAACGTGTCCAGCAGGTAGCCCGAGAACGGACGGATACAGAGGGCCGCGATGGTATAGCAGCTCAGTACCACGCCGATGGTGGTGTTCGATACCTGGAATTCTTCAAGTAGATAGAACGGAAGTACGGGGGTGAGCAGCCAGAATCCGAAATAGAGCAGGAAGTTGGCCGCCAGGATAAAGCAATAGCTGGGAGTAACAAGTTTGTCCTTCTTCATAGCCTGATAAAAAATGAATCATCCCGACCTCGCTCGGCCGGAATGATTCTCTTAGCGTATTTTATTAAGTGCATATAAATGCCGAATATGTTGGGGTTTCCTAGTTGGCCGCTTCGAACTCTTCCAGGAAACGGGTATCATTCTCTGAGAACATACGCAGGTCTTTCACCTTGTATTTCAGGTTGGTGATACGTTCTACACCCATACCGAAGGCATATCCGGTATAGATTTTGCTGTCGATGCCGTTGGCTTCCAGTACGGCAGGGTCTACCATACCGCAACCCAGGATTTCCACCCATCCGGTGTATTTGCAGAACGGGCAACCTTCGCCGCCGCAGATGTCGCAGCTGATGTCCATTTCGGCGCTCGGCTCGGTGAACGGGAAATAAGACGGACGCAGACGGATCTTGGTCTCCGGACCGAACATTTCCTGAGCGAACTGGAGCAGCACCTGTTTCAGGTCGGTGAACGATACGTTCTTGTCGACATACAGGCCTTCCACCTGGTGGAAGAAGCAGTGCGCGCGGTAGCTGATGGCTTCGTTACGGTATACACGTCCCGGGCAGATGACGCGGATAGGAGGCTGTGACACTTCCATCACACGGCTCTGTACCGATGAAGTATGTGTACGGAGCAGGATGTCCGGGTGGCTTTCGATGAAGAAGGTATCCTGCATGTCGCGTGCCGGATGGTCTTCGGGGAAGTTCATGGACGAGAACACGTGCCAGTCGTCTTCCA
Source organism: Phocaeicola barnesiae DSM 18169 = JCM 13652 (assembly GCF_000374585.1). Classification (GTDB taxonomy): domain Bacteria; phylum Bacteroidota; class Bacteroidia; order Bacteroidales; family Bacteroidaceae; genus Phocaeicola; species Phocaeicola barnesiae. The sequence goes on along the minus strand of NZ_KB894643.1, from coordinate 362,251 downwards.
CTTCCGGTCCTTCGGCGATGGTGAATCCCAGACGGCTGAAGATGTCGATGATTTCGTTGCGGACGATAGACAACGGATGACGGGTACCCAGTTCGATGGGGTATGCAGTACGGGTCAGGTCCAGTTCGGCCGCTCCGTTATCCTGGTTCTCGAACGTTTCCTTCAGGGCGTTGATACGTTCCTGCGCAAGGTTCTTCAGTTCGTTCAGTTTCATACCCACTTCCTTCTTCTGTTCGGCGGGTACGTTGCGGAAATCCGCCATCAACGCGTTGATAGCTCCTTTTTTACTCAGGTACTTGATGCGGAGGGCTTCCAGCTCTTCCGCGTTGGCGGCCGTCATGGCTCCCACTTCCTGAAGTAATTCTTCTATTTTTGCTAACATATTTCTTCGGTTATTATTTTTCGTGAGGGCAAAGTTAAGGATTTTCACCGAAATAATCCTGTTTTTTCGTCCAATAAATGAGATTTCTCTTGCTAAAAGTGAGAAGGGATTGAAAAAAAGGATAATTTTGCATCCGATTTTTCGATGAATGCAATGAAAAAACTAATCTTTGGATGTTGTCTGTTGTTGCTCATGATTTCCTGTAAAGGAGGAAAAAAGCAGATAGACCCCTTCGAGACATTGACTGGACAGATTGATTCCCTGAAATCGGATTCGGTGCAGGCCGATACTTCGTTGGTGATAGAGGATGTGATTCCTCCTTCGGCCGATGAAAGCTTTGCCGATTTCTTCTATAATTTTGCTTCCGATGCCAAGTTCCAGCTTTCCCGCATCCTTTTCCCTGTATCTACGTATAAGGGCGACAAGATTGTGCGTGTGCCGAAAGACGAATGGACCCACGACTATCTGTTCAGCCGTGAACCGGCCTATACGGTGCTGTTCGATAAGGAAGAAGACATGGAACTGGAGAAAGATACCAGTATGCAGAGTGTGCAGGTAGATATGATTGACCTGAGGAAAAGCCTGATACGGAGGTATTATTTCCAGCGCAAGGGACAGTCCTGGTTCCTCGAGGCCATCAACCTGCAAAAGCTGGCGCACGAGACGGACGGGGAAGAGGATTTCATGCAGTTCTACGAACGCTTCTCTTCCGATTCCATCTTCCAGGGCGAACGTCTGGCCGAGCCGCTGGGATTTGTGACCGCCGACCCGGAAGATGAGTTCCAGATTCTGGAGACCACCCTCGAACCGGGACAATGGTTCGCTTTCCGTCCGCCGATGATGCCCGGAAAACTCACGAACGTACATTACGGGCAGAAGGAAGAACTCAACATCGATACGAAAGTGGTCGAGTTCAAGGGATTCGGCAACGGGTTCAGCAACACGCTCTATTTCGAGCGCCGGAACGGTATCTGGAAACTGATGAAATTTGAAGATTTGAGCGATTGATATTCCTTTTATGAAGACATATACCCATTATCCCCTGTTGGCGCACAATACCTTCGGAATGGACGTGAAGGCGGCCCGTTTCGTGGAATACGCTTCGGAAGAAGAGTTGTGCGGCTTTCTGAATGACACGAAGGAGGCGTTGCATCCTTTCCTCCATATCGGCGGCGGAAGCAACCTCTTGTTTAAAGGTGATTACGACGGACTCATCCTGCACTCCGGCATCCGGGGCATGGAGACCGTGGACGAGACGGACGACTCGGTGGAAATCCGTGTGGGAGCCGGCGAGGTGTGGGACGATTTTGTGGCCTATACCGTGGCGCACGGCTGGTACGGGGCCGAGAACCTGTCGCTCATTCCGGGCGAAGTGGGGGCTTCGGCGGTGCAGAACATCGGTGCCTACGGCGTAGAGGTGAAGGACCTGATTGTGGACGTAGAGACCATCGAGGTCGCTACCGGACAGAAGCGGTGCTTCACGAATGCCGAATGCCGGTATGCTTACCGCTCCAGCGTTTTCAAGCAGGAGCTGAAAGGGAAATACATCGTTACTTACGTGACTTATCGGCTGGGCAAGTGCCCTGTTTTCCACCTGGATTACGGGAATATCCGTGCCGAACTGGAGCGCCGCGGGTGCGGAGTGACGCTGGCGTCGGTGCGCGAGGTGGTGACCGCCATCCGCGAATCGAAGCTTCCCGACCCGAAGGTGCTGGGCAATGCCGGAAGCTTCTTTATGAACCCCATCGTGCCGCGTGCCCAGTTCGAACGCTTGCTGGCGGAATATCCCGACATGCCTCATTATCCGGTGGATGAAGACCGGGTGAAGATTCCGGCAGGCTGGATGATAGACCGTTGCGGCTGGAAAGGTAAGGCGCTTGGACGTGCCGCCGTGCACGAGAAACAGGCGTTGGTTCTGGTCAATCTGGGGGGCGCCACCGGCGAGGAAGTCATGCGTCTGGCCGCCGAGGTGGTACGTTCGGTGCGCGAGACGTTCGGTATCGACATCCATCCCGAAGTGAATTACATCTAACACGAAGGAGATATTCATCATGAAGATTACGATATTAGGTAGCGGAACCTCCACCGGAGTCCCTCAGGTGGGATGTACCTGTCCGGTCTGTACGAGCAGGGATCCGCGCGACAACCGTCTGCGTTGTTCGGGGCTGGTCGAAGTGGACGGGGTGCGGATTCTGATTGATTGCGGTCCGGATTTCCGCGAGCAGATGATTCGTCTGAACGATTTCAAGCCCATCGATGCCGTACTGGTCTCACACGAGCATTACGACCACGTAGGCGGTCTGGACGATTTGCGTCCGTATTGCCAGTTCCGCGATGTCCCCGTGTATGCCGAAGGGTATACGGCCGATCGCCTGCGTACACGCATCCCTTATTGCTTTACCGAACACCTGTATCCGGGTGTCCCTCATATTCCGTTGGAAACCGTTCAGGACGGTGTGCCGTTTACAGTAAGCAGCCTGGGCGGGAATACCGTCGAGGTGGTGCCGTTCCGGGTGATGCACGGCAAGCTGCCCATCCTGGGCTTCCGTATCGGCCGGATGGCGTGGATAACGGATATGCTCACCATGCCGGAGTCATCCTACGAGGTGTTGAAGGGGCTGGATTGTCTGGTGATGAATGCTTTGCGTATCGAACCTCACTGGACGCATCAGAGCCTTTCCGAAGCCTTGGAGCAGGCCGCCCGTATCGGCGCGCGGCAGACCTGGTTCATTCACATGAGCCATCAGATGGGGCTTCATGCCGAGGTGGACGCCATGCTTCCCGAAGGAATCCATCTGGCTTACGACGGCCTCTGCGTCACTCTCTGATTGTCGCGGTCTTCCGGTTCTCAGGGTGGTATTGAATTTACAGATAATCCTTACAAATATGTAGGGACGCACGGTCTGTGCGTCCGCTTCCTTTTCCGACTCTCCTAATCGGTGACGTTTTAATCCGGTTGGTCGTTTAAGAGCCGTCTGATTTATGTAGATAAACGGTTTTCCGGACGCACGAGCCGTGCGTCCCTACTTGGGACAGGCGGTATTTTATGGGCAGGAAGGGCTTGTGTATCGCTACATTTTTCCCGGTACGGCCTTGAGCGATTCCTTGCACAAGCCGTTCAGTCCGCATTGCGCGCATTTCGGGTTCCGGGCGGTGCAGACGTAGCGTCCGTGCAGGATGAGCCAGTGGTGGGCGGTAGGCACGATTTCCTTGGGTAAATACTTCATCAGGTACTTTTCGGTGGCGAGCGGTGTGGTGCAGCTCATCGGTACCAGTCCGATGCGGTGGCTCACCCGGAAGACGTGGGTGTCTACGGCCATGGCCGCCTTGTTGAACACCACGCTCTGGATGACGTTGGCGGTTTTCCGTCCCACCCCCGGCAGCTTCACCAGTTCCTCCAGCGTATCGGGCACCTCGCTGTGGAAATCCCTCACCAGCATCTGCGCCATCCCCACCAGGTGTTTCGCCTTATTGTTCGGGTAGCTCACGCTACGGATGTATTCGAAAATCACTTCCGGCGTACTGGCCGCCAGCGCTTCGGGAGTAGGGAAATCGCGGAACAGGGGAGGGGTGATCAGATTCACCCGCTTGTCCGTACACTGGGCGCTCAGGATGACGGCTATCAGCAGTTCGAAGGGGTTGCTATAGTGTAGTTCGGTTTCGGCTACCGGCATTGCCTGGCCGAAGTAGGCGATGACTTTCTCGTACAGTTCTTTCTTTCTCATAACGGGCAGAGGTTTTTAATACCATTTCTTGTGCTTGAAGTAATAATAGATACCGACGGCCAGCGCAATCATCAGTATCCAGGCGCAAAGATAACCATATTTCCAATTCAGTTCGGGCATGAAGCTGAAATTCATTCCCCAGATGCCGGCCAGGAAGGTAAGCGGGATGAAGATGGTAGACACCACGGTGAGCTGTTTCATGATGCTGTTCATGCGCCGGTCGTTGCTGGAGATGTAGAGGTCTATCAGGGCGCTGATGGTGTCGCGGCAACCTTCCAGCGCCTGCAGGGCGAATTGCAGGTGGTCGTTCACATCGTTGAAGAACGGGCGGTTGTTCTTGTGCAGGAGTGTGTTCTCGGTATGGAAGAGCTTGTTTATCTGTTCCTTCAGGGGCAGGATACATTTCCGGATGAGGCGGTGGTTCCGTCGGTGGGCCTGTATCTCCTCGATGCCCGGGGCGTCATAGGAGTCCGGCGAGAGAAACCGTTCTTCCAGGTCTTCCAGCTCGTCCTCCATCGTGGTGAGGATGGACATGAAGCCGGCCATGGCGCTGTTCAGGATGACGCTCAGCAGGTAGTCCGTCTGCCGGTTCCGTATCTTCAGTACATTCTTGTCAAGGGCCGATAGGATTTCGTTGAAGAAATCGGTTTCGCGTTCGGTGAAGGTTATCAGGAAACTGTCTCCCTGTACGATGCCCAGTTGCTGGGGCGTATACGCTCCGTCTTTCTCCCGCGAAAGCAGTTTGAGGATGATCACGTTGTAACGGTCATGCTCTTCTATCTTGGTCAGGTGGTTGGCATTCAGGATGTCCTGTGTGGTCAGGAAATCGATGTCGAAATGCTCGCATACCTGCCGGATGGTGGCGGCGTTCTGTAGTCCGTACACTTGCACCCAGTTTACGCGGTCGCCCACCAGCGATTGTTTCAGTTCGTCGAAGGAGTCCGTCGTGCTCTTCTCCACCAGCGCCGCGTTGTAGCTGCACAGATGCAGGTGGGTAGGTGTCTCGCTCGCTCCGTTGTAGTTCAGCTGTTCGCTCAGCAGATTGTTCTTTGCCATAGTTTCATACCCTTTGTGGCACAAATATAGCCGATTCTCCGATAACGGACAAACGGCCGCCCCGTTTTCGTTTGTCCTGCAGGTTCCAGACCTTCTGCCCCGGAATGTTTTTTGAACCTGACGCGGATTTTTTTTAATCCCTTCCCAAGGATTTTTCTACCGCAAATGTACAGCGGTTCTTTCAGACAGTATATCGGTTATTGTAAGTACTGATTGTATTCCTTGTTTGGAGGGAGATTTTATTGCTGTTTTTTCACCGTTCCGGCAACTGAAATACTGCTGTCAATCTGAAACGATGGCTTCATGATTTGTCAGAAATGCATGGATTCAGTATGGTTTTCAGAAGGTAGAAAAATGCGTTTTTCGGGAAGAATCCGTGTATTTTTATGGGGATTTTCAGTCGAAAATAACCGTATATACGGTGTTTTTCGGTCGTGAAGTGGGGTGTTTGGGGGAGTTTTGTAAGGGAATTGTGTCTTTCGGCTTATCACATATTTCCTTCACTTTTTTTGTGAAGGACCGGAATTATTTGTATTTTTATGTGATAGATTTGTCAAATCATTATAAATAATTGGTTATGGTAGAATTACCGGGAGTTGACCCTAAGATGATCGCGAATAATATTGAACCGACATTTGCCACGCATCCCGGTTCGATACTGAAGGATGAAATCGAATACAGAGGTATCACGCAACAGAAGCTTGCCCAACAGATGGGGGTATCTTACTCGGCTTTGAACGAAATCCTGAACGGACATCGTCCGCTTACGGAAAAGACAGCCCTGTTGTTCGAGGCAGTTCTAGGCATTGATGCGGAGCCGCTTTTGGCGCTTCAGACGGAATATAATCTGAGGAGTATCCGCAAAGACAAGACCTTTATGGACAGGTTGTCGGAATTGCGTAAAATTGCCGCCGCGCTTTGATAGCGGTGGGAAGTTCGGTCAATCAGTTTCCTTTAGATTCTGTATTCCCCCCTCTGTGAACCATCGTATTATGTATTCGGGTGGCAAACAACGCCCCTACAGGAGGATGGAAAATCCGTTCGTCTGCTTTTCTGTTTGCTTTTGATTTCGGTAATCTGAAATTTATTCGTATCTTTGCGCCCGATTTCAAGAGAACATTCACATGCGATGCCGTGAATAGCGGCCGTGTATTCTAGAACACCACGTAAAAAACAGGAGCGATGAAGAAAGAAAACCTCGTATCGGTACCTTTCATGGTCTTGGGTATCGTGTTTTGCGTCTGCCTGGTGGCAGCCAATCTGTTAGAGACCAAAGTGGTCCAACTCGGCCCGATAGCCGTGACCGCCGGACTGATTGTTTTCCCCGTATCTTACATTATCAACGATTGCATTGCCGAAGTGTGGGGCTTCCGCAAGGCCCGACTCATCATCTGGATGGGCTTCCTGATGAATTTCTTCGTGGTGGCCCTCGGACAGATAGCCATCGCGATACCTGCCGCGCCGTTCTGGGAAGGCGAGGAGGCGTTCGACTTCGTGTTCGGCATGGCACCCCGTATCGCCGCCGCCAGTCTGACGGCTTTCCTGGTGGGGTCGTTCATCAACGCATACGTGATGAGCCGCATGAAGGTGGCTTCGCAAGGACGCCATTTCTCGGCCCGTGCCATCCTTTCTACCGTGGCGGGCGAGAGCGCCGATTCACTTATCTTTTTCCCGCTGGCTTTCGGCGGACTGATGCCCGTGAATGAGCTGATGAAGATGATGGTGGTGCAGGTGGTGCTGAAGACCGCCTACGAGATTGTCATCCTGCCGGTGACTATCCGGGTGGTGAACTACATCAAGCGCGTGGACGAGAGTGACGTGTACGACGAGCATATTTCTTACAATGTATTGAAAATAAAGGAGATTTGATGATGATGATGAACAATCAGGCGGCATTGGTCGTATTCAGTGGCGGACAGGATTCCACCACTTGCCTTTACTGGGCGAAAAAGCATTTCAAAGAGGTCTATGCCTTGAGTTTCGTGTATGGGCAGAAACACGTGAAGGAAGTGGAACTGGCCCGTGAAATCGCCCGCAAGGCGGAAGTACATTTCGATGTGATGGACGTTTCGTTCATCGGAAGACTGGGAAGCAACTCGTTGACGGACACTTCCATCCACATGGACGAGGAGAAGCCGGACGGTTCGTTCCCGAATACTTTCGTGCCGGGACGTAACCTTTTCTTCCTGAGCATCGCCGCGGTATATGCCCGCGAGCGGGGCATCGCGCACATGGTGACCGGGGTGTCGCAAACCGATTTCAGCGGTTATCCGGATTGCCGCGACTCGTTCATCAAGTCATTGAACGTGACCCTGAATCTGGCCATGGACGAGCAGTTCGTCATCCATACGCCGCTGATGTGGATTGACAAGGCGCAGACCTGGGCGTTGGCCGACGAGCTGGGGGTGCTGGACATCGTGCGTCGCGATACGCTGACCTGCTACAACGGAGTGCAGGGCGACGGATGCGGACATTGCCCGGCCTGCAAATTACGCCGTGAGGGACTGGAAAAGTATCTGGCATCGAAGGAAAAGACCCTGGAAAGCCTGAAGGAAGCCGACGTGGAATAAACACTTATTACCCTCGAATTGTATGGGGATTATCCGTAGGGGGCATCCGCCCGGAAACCACAAGCGAATCCGGTTCAGGTTTTGTACGTAAGTGAAACACTTGATTCCGTTAGATTGTATGGGTATAGTCTGTAGAGGCGGGGGCAGCCCGCCCGAAAACCGCAAGCGGACATACTCTCACCCTTTGGCTTCCCGAATAATTCCGGCCTTAGTTTTGAGGCGAAAAAGCGGAGAAACGGAGCCCGGCGACCAGAAGCGCAGGCTGTCTGAGCGAAGCGAGTTCCTGCGCTTCCGACGGGAAACGGTTCGTAGCCGCCTCCAAACGGAAGCCGGTGGTTTTTCTTTTTGTTATCTTTTTCTTTTTGCCATCAAAAAGAAAAAGTAAATACATTCAAAAATAAAAGTAAAAAGAAATATATGGAAAGAAAAGACGAATTGACGATACTGGGAAAGACCACCGCCTACAAGCAGGACTATGCCCCCGAAGTGCTGGAAGCTTTCGTAAACAAGCATCCGGAGAACGACTACTGGGTACGTTTCAACTGCCCGGAATTCACGAGCCTGTGCCCCATCACCGGCCAGCCCGATTTCGCGGAAATCCGCATCAGTTACCTGCCGGATGTGAAGATGGTAGAAAGCAAGAGTCTCAAGCTCTACCTGTTCAGCTTCCGTAACCACGGCGATTTCCACGAAGATTGCGTGAACATCATCATGAAGGACCTGATTAAGCTGATGGACCCGAAATACATCGAAGTGACGGGTATCTTCACGCCACGTGGAGGTATCTCCATCTATCCGTATTGCAACTACGGGCGTCCGGGTACCAAGTACGAGGAACTGGCCGAATACCGCCTGCGCAACCACGACTTGACTATCTGATTCCCCTTCCTGGAACGGGTTGGAACTGAAAGGAATGTCAGTTCAGTTCCAGCCCGAATGTCTCTTTCAGCTTCAGGAGCTTCGGATTCTTCTGGCTCATCATCTTGAAGCGTTCTACATGGCTATAGGCACGGACATTCTCGTTCTCCTGGCTCACGCGTACCGTCATGCGGATGGTACGGTTGTGTAGCTGCTGGCAGAGGTGGCCGACAATCTGAGGCGCCAGTTGCTCCATGTATTTCTGTACCATCTCGTTATCTACCACGACTTCGAACGTGCGCTGGTCTTTTAGCAGATGAGGCTGCATGTTCATCATACGTCCGGCATTCGCCGCTTCTTCCTTGGGCAGGCGGGCGGCAAACTCTCTCCAATAATAATTCAGGTCCTTTTCGTTGAAGATATGGTCTTCCCACGTCGTGCTGGCGGCCGTAGTCTGGGCTTGTTGCACGGGTTGTGGAGCCGTTTCCTGCTTCTGAGGACGACGGATGGATACGCTATAGGAGCCTGCTTTCACCACCGGAATCTTCTTTTCTCCCTGTGTCTGAGGCAGGGGATTGGCGTGTACCGCGGGGCGGTTTCCCGGAGCGGGAGCTGTCTGGGATGCCGAAGCCTGTGGAGCGGCCGGTTGCGGCTGGGGTGTATAGGCCGGAGCACTTTCCTGCACTTGAGTAGTGCCGGTAGTGGGAGCCGTCGGCTGGGCCGGAGCGGCCGGCTGGTTCGTGAAGGTGGGTTTTAACTGCTTGCTAGGGCCTTGCCCCCCCACGGGGTCATCGTCGGCGGTCAGTTGGGCCAGCTGAATCAGTGTCAGCTCGATGAGCAGGCGTTTGTTTTTGCTTACCCGGTAGTTCAGGTCGCAATCGTTACAGAGTTTCATGGCCTTGTAAAGGAAGGTCGGGGTACATTGTCGCGCCTGTGTCTGGTAGCGTTCGCGGATGGAGGCACCTACTTCCAGCAGGCAGAGGGTAGACGGGTCCCGACTTACCAGCAGGTCGCGGAAGTGCGAACTGAGTCCGGTGATGAAATGGTTGCCGTCGAATCCCTTGTGCAGGACTTCGTTGAAGATAAGGAGGCAGTCCTGAACCTTGTTCTGCAGGAAACAATCGGTCAGGCGGAAATAATATTCGTAATCCAGTACATTCAGGTTATTGATGACGCCCTGGTAGGTGATGTGTCCGTTGGTGAAGCTCACTACCTGGTCGAAGATGGAGAGGGCGTCACGCATACCTCCGTCGGCCTTCTGAGCGATGACGTTCAGGGCTTCGGGTTCGGCTTCGATGCCTTCCTGCGCCGCCACGTGTTCCAGGTGCTCCACCATGTCATTGATGCTGATGCGGCTGAAGTCGTATATCTGGCAACGGCTCAGGATGGTGGGCAGAATCTTGTGTTTCTCGGTGGTAGCCAGGATGAAGATGGCATGCTGGGGCGGCTCTTCGAGGGTTTTCAGGAACGCGTTGAAGGCCGATGTGGAAAGCATGTGCACCTCGTCGATGATGTACACCTTGTACTTGCCTATCTGGGGCGGTATACGTACCTGTTCGATAAGCTGGCGGATATCTTCTACCGAGTTGTTGGAAGCCGCGTCCAGTTCGTGGATGTTGTAGGAGCGTTGTTCGTTGAACGCCTGGCAGGATTCGCATTCGTTGCAGGCCTCTCCGTTTTCTTTCGGGTGCAGGCAATTGATGGTCTTGGCGAAGATACGGGCACAGGTAGTCTTTCCCACACCGCGTGGACCGCAGAACAGGTAGGCGTGAGCCAGCTTGTTGGTAGCGATGGCATTCTTCAGGGTGGTGGTCAAGGCACGTTGGCCCACTACCGTATCAAACGTTGCCGGGCGGTATTTCCGCGCCGATACGATGTAATTCTCCATAAACGGCTTTCTGATTTTAGGATTCCATGCAAATGTACATAAAATCTGCCTTACCTCGGGGGACTTGAGGGGAAATTTTGTTTTTCTTGTCCGGGGGAGTGGTTGAATTTGATGACCTGATGGAGAAGAAAAGATAAGGGAAAAGTATTGAACCGATAGAATTGTAGTACCTTTGCGACAGGACATAAAAAAACCCGGATTCATCACCAGTAACTGAAAGCTGGGAGAGGAACGCTCGGGACTGTAATGCAAAAATATGAAAAATATGGGATATGACAAATCTTTCTTCGAAAAAGTTTTCTCCTTTATGCCCAAAAAAGATCGGCAAAGGAAAAATGTTTCAGCTCCTTTGAATACGTTCCGTACATTCCGAAACAGGGTGTTTCATAATGAATCCATTTGTTGGAATCTGAATCGTGTAGAGGAAATTCATAAAGAGATGATTGTGGTTATGGGATGGATGAATAAAGATGTTCCTGAATGGCTTCGTCTGACTGATCGGTTTGAAACGGTAAGTAACAACATACGAGACAGATTGGGTTGGAAATGATAAGATAGGATGCGGTTCGGCAATAAAAAAATAAACAAGCTTCTTTTTTGTATTGCACTCACCTTTCACTATCTTTGCCCCGATAAAATGCTGCTGGTGTTATGAGAAAAATTGCGAAAGTGTGGCTGTATATCCGCCGCCATAAATACCTGGTTACTCTTGGTGTGTTTCTGCTTGTTATCGGTGTGATAGACGATAACAGCCTGATTCATCGTTTCCAGAACCGTCGTGAGATTCATGAACTGAACAAGGAGATTGAACGCTACCGGAAACAGTATGAGGAAGATAGCAAGACGCTGAAGGAAATTACCTCCAACCCGAAAGAGCTGGAGAAGGTGGCCCGCGAGAAATATCTGATGAAGCAGGAGAATGAAGATATCTATATTTTTGAAGAAGATTTGAAGAAATGAGTACAAAGACCGTGAATGTACTGGCGATGGCCGGTGCCGTCCTCTTGTTTGTGGGACTGGTTCTCCAGTTCGGAAAGCTGGTGTATGCTCCGTATATCTACCTGGTGGGGGCGGTGATGTTTGCCTATACGCAGGTGGTGTCGGGTTATAAGGGGTCCAGTTTCGTCATCCGGCGTCTGCGCCGCCAGCAGCTGATGGGTGCCTTGATACTGGTACTTACGGGGGTAGCCATGCTGGTGTGGCACCGTAACGAATGGATTGTGGGGTTGACCATCGCCGCCGTGCTGGAACTTTATACGGCTTTCCGCATACCTCAGGAAGAGGCGAAGGAGCAGAAGCGATAGTATAGCGGACGGTTCATTGTATAGGATATATCCGAAAAAAAGAGGGTGTGTCAAAACTCATTTTTTGAAAATGTGAACTTATAATTTGAAATTTGAGCATCCTAAAAGACTAAAGAAAGGGCCGTATCATTACTCTATACAGAGTTTGATACGACCCTTTTAAATATTATAGTTACAATCTGTAACTTTGAGGAGTAGTCATTTTAGTTTTGACACACCCTCTTGTTGTTTTTATCCGGTAATCGGAGGTTTAGCGGATGATTGTCATTTCGTCAATCAGGTGCTTGGCTCCCGCGTACTTGTCGATGACGAAGAGGATGTAACGGATATCTACACAGGCCGCACGTTGCAACTGGGGATTGTAGGCGATGTCGCCGGTCAGCCCTTCGTAGTTGCGGTCGAATCCGGTACCGATGAGCTCGCCTTTGCCGTTGAAGACCGGTGAGCCGGAATTACCGCCGGTGTTGTCGGTTCCGGTAGCGAAGCAGACCGGCATCCGTCCGTCGGGCATGGCATACGGTCCGAAATCCTTTTTCTCATACAATTCCTTCAGCTTGGCAGGTACTACGAACTCCGGATTTTCCGGGTCTTCCTTTTCCATGACCCCTTTCAGGGTGGTGTAATACAAGTATTCCTTGCCGTCCACCGGTTCGTAGGAACCGATTTTCCCGTAGGTGAGGCGCAGGGTAGAGTTGGCGTCCGGATAGATGGGTTCACCGTTCTTCTGCTTCAAGGCCAACATGCCGGCTACCCAGGTCTTGTGTGCCAGGTTGTAGGCATCGGTTTCGGCTTTCATGGCGTCGCCGGTAGCCTTGTAACCTTCTTCTACGGATTTCGCATATTGCACCATCAAGTCTTTTTCCAGTGCTTCGGCGGTCGGATTGTTCAGGAAGGCTTCCAGCGCCTCGGCGTTGCGGAAGATGGAGCGGTCGAAACAAGCGTCGATGAAGGCGTCGGTATCTCCACCGAATTCCCGGTCGATGGTCTGGAAAATACGGATGCGTTGGGCCGATGGAATCAGACGGGCATAAACGGCCAGCAGGGCTTTCGAAACCTTCCGGTCGACGGCCGAGCTATAGTCCTTGTTGAAATACTTCGTTCCGGCTTCCTTCAGCCCGGTAACCGCTTCTGCTACCTCCTTTTTCTTGCCGCTCTTCAGAGCTTCGAGCAAGCTCTCGGTATCCGGAATTTTCGAGAACTCGGTACCCAGCATCAGGGCTTCGTAGATAGCCTGCTGGTGGTAGACGGCATCCCGGCGTTTGGCCACGATGGAGCGGATGGTTTCGTAAGCCTGCTGATAGGCATTGTTACCGGTTTCCTTGCCGTAGGCCAGCAAGGCTTCCTGCTGTGCCTTCTTCTTGTCGAGTACTTTCAGACGGACAAGTCCCTCGTTCATGCCGATGGCGTTCTTCCAGTAGTTGGCCGATGAGGCGTATTTGGCGGCATACTGGATGCGGGTCTTGGCGTCCTTGGCCATTTCTTCGCCCATCACTTTCAGGCGGACACCGCGCACGGTATCGCGCATGAAGTTGGTGGTCTGCATCCGTTCTTCCACTTCGTCACTGATCATGTACCGCCAGTTGCGTCCGGGGAATCCCATGACGAACGTGAAATCGCCTTCCTTCACCCCGTTCAGGTTGATGGGGATGTGGCGTTTCACCTTCAACGGTGTGTTGAGCGCGCTATAGTTGGCCGGTTTCCCGTCGGGAGCGGCATAGATACGGAACATCGAGAAGTCGCCGCAATGACGGGGCCACATCCAGTTGTCGGTATCGGCGCCGAACTTGCCGATGGATGAAGGAGGTGCTCCTACCATGCGGATGTCCTTGTAGACGGTCTTCACGAAGAGGTAATATTTGTTGGCTCCGTAGAAAGGTTTCAGTTCGAGTACATGGAACTCGTCGGTCTTGATTTTCTCTTTCTTGGCGAAGCTGGCGGCCACTTTCTCCAGGTAGGAAGGAGAGAGGTAGTTCAGGCCTTCGGGGTCCTTGTCTTTCTTGAGCTGTTCCTGCACGTAGTCGGTCACGTCCAGAATCCGGTCGATGTAGGTGATGGTCAGGCCTTCGCACGGGAGTTCCTCGTCGCGGGTCATGGCCCAGAAACCGTCGGTCAGGTAATCGTGTTCCACCGAGCTGTGCTGCTGGATATAGCCGTAGCCGCAATGGTGGTTGGTCAGCACCAGCCCTTCGGCCGAGATGACCTCGCCGGTACATCCGCCTCCGAAGTGTACCACCGCGTCCTTCAGGCTGATGCCTTCGGGGCTATACACATCGTCTATGCTCAGGTCGAGGCCCATGTCCTGCATGACCGCGGCGTTCTGCTTCTTCAGGTCGGTCAGCATCCACATGCCTTCGTCGGCGAATCCGGTGAGGGCGCATGTGGCAAATAGGGTTGTCAAAAGGGTTTTCTTCATCATATACTTAGGTTTTTGGATTGATTTCTTGCCTGATGTCTGCAAAATTAGCAAAAAAACGGACGGAAACAAACAGGCCCCTGCCGGAATCCCGACAGAGGCCTGTAAGATGCGTTTACGGAAAAGCGGATTTCCAATTATTCGATGATGTTCATTTCGTCGATAAGGTTCTTGCAACCGCCGAATTTCTCGACGATGAACAGGACGTAGCGGATATCTACGGCGATACAACGTTGCAGGTTGTTGTCGAAGTTGATGTCGCCGCTCAATGATTCCCAGTTACCGTCGAAGGCACAACCGATGAGCTCGCCGTTGCCGTTCATTACCGGAGAACCGGAGTTACCGCCTGTGATGTCGTTGGTAGTCAGGAAGCAGGTCGGCATTTCACCGTTCGGCAGGGCGTAACGGCCGTAGTTCTTGGCCTGGTACAATTCCTTCAGCTTGGCCGGAACCACAAATTCCGGGTTGTTCGGGTCTTCTTTTTCCATGACACCTTTCAGTGTGGTATAATATTTATAATGTACACCGTCTTTCGGGTCGTATGACTTCACGTTACCGTAGGTCAGACGGATGGTGAAGTTGGCATCCGGAGCCTTGGGAGTCGGCGCATACATTTCGCACAATCCGCGTACGTAAGTCTTGTGCAGCAGGTTGATGTCACCTCTTGCTTCGTCCAGCTTGTCGGCTAAAGCCTTGGCGGTCTTTGCCTTGGCGGCAGAGTACTGTACCATCAGGTCGTTGTCGATGGCTTCTACGGTCGGGTTGGCAATGAAGTCGTTGAAGTTCTTTTCGTTGGCGAAGATGGTATTTTCATACAAGGCCTTGATGTAGGCGTTGTAGTCGCCGTTGAATTTTTCCTTGATGGTCTGGTAGAAGTCAGGCAAGGCTTCGGCAGGAACCTTTTCGGCATACAGCGGCAGGAGGACAGTAGCTACCTTGCGGTCCACTTCGTGGTCGTAATCCTTGTTGTGTACTTCGGCAAAGCGTTCCTTCAAGGTCTCGATGGCTTTTTCGATGTCTTTCTTCTTGTTTTTCTGGAGAGCTTCCTTCAGGTCGGCGAATGCCTTGTGGGCCGATTCGAACTCGATGCCACGGAATACTTCGCTGAAGTAAGTAGACTGAGTCTGCAACGGCATGACGCGGGCTACATAGTCATTGATCTGCTGGACTACACCCTGATAGTCGGCATGTTGTTTCGCTTTCGCGAAGTTCAGGAAACGTTCTTCCTGTTCGGCCTTGGTTTCCAATACCTTGTTGTCGACGATAGCCTTGTTCATACCGATGGAGTTCTTCCAGTAGTTGGAAGAGCTGGCATACTTGCTGGCATACTGGATACGTACCTTGTCGCTGGCAGCCATTTCCTTGCTCAGCACACCCTGGCGGGCTTCACGCACTTCGATACGCGGGGTGTTGACGGCATCCATGCGGAGTTTCACTTCGCTTTCAGTCAGGTATCGGCTGGTGCTTCCCGGGAATCCCATAATCATGGCGTAATCGCCTTCCTGGAGTCCTTTCAATGAGATAGGCAGGAACTTCTTCACCTGGAGAGGTACATTGTCCTTGCTATAGTCGGCCGGATTTCCGTCCTTGTCGGCGTAGATACGGAACATGGAGAAGTCGCAGGTATGACGCGGCCACATCCAGTTGTCGGTTTCGCCACCGAACTTACCCAGTGATGAAGGGGGAGCGGCTACCATACGCACGTCGGTATAGGTCTTGATGAAGAACACATAGAAACGGTTTCCTTCGTAGAACGGCAGGGCCATGGCGCTGATGCCCGGTGCCTTCTTCAGGTCACTCTTCTTCAATGTTTCGTCGGCCACCTTTTTTATATAAGGAGCGCCGAAAGAAGCGGCCTCTTCAATCTTACCCTTGCGGATATCTTCGTTCACACGGTCGGTTACATCGATGATGCGTTCTACAAAGCGGAACTTCAATCCCGGAGTCGGGAGTTCTTCTTCGTAGTTTTTAGCCCAGAAACCGTCGGTTAGGTAATCGTGTTCTACCGAGCTGTGTTGCTGGATGGCATCGTAACCGCAATGGTGGTTGGTCAGAATTAGTCCGTTCGGCGAGATGATTTCTCCGGTACATCCGCCTCCGAAGATACCTACGGCATCTTTCAGGGTCAGTTTTTCCGGATTATAGATGTCTGCGATGTCCATTTTCAGACCCTGTGCCTTCATCCGGTCGGCCAGGTTCTGTTCCTGCATGAGCTGGAGCAGCCACATTCCTTCATCGGCCTTGGAGGGCGAGAAGACGGCACACATGAGTGCCAGTGCGAGTACTTTCAGTTTTTTCATTGTCGTTATGATTGGTTTTTAGAAATAATTGTTTTCTGTTTTTTCTGTAAGTCATTTGCTTGCGAAGCGACAAAGATAGTGAAAGGCGAGTGGAGAGGCAAACGAAAAACAAAGTTTTTCAAGTTTGACTCTTCCGAGCCTCATTCTGGTTTTGGAGAGATAGTGAAAGGTTTCAGGGTAGTTATTTCCTGAGAATCTTGCAATTTTCTTTTTTTCGGGTCAGTTATAGGATTTTTTTTATCGGATATAAAATTTTTTTTGCCGTCATGTGGTAAAATTTTTGTTTCTATTCCGTTTGCTATTAAAAAAAAGACTATATTTGATGCGCTTATTGGTAGTTTTACGCTTTGTATTCTAAAGAATAAGCCATAAAGCCTAAAAATAGACCTTGGCTGTTTGAAAAATAAGGCCTTATTTTGCGGCTGATAGCTAATGCGTATAACTAAACATTTCTAGATTTATGAAGAAAAGATTATTATTCTGCCTGATGGCAGGTTTGGCTTGCGGAGGTTTCTTTACCTCTTGTAGCGATGACGACGACCCCACTACGGATGAAGTCGTAATATGTCCGATAGCTCAGACTACCTACACAGATGCCAGTGGACTGGTATTGACTTATAGCGGTCAGCCGGTTTTGGGAAAACAGGTAGTGTTTGCTCCCGATGCCAATGACGGTTCGAAGGCTACGCTGACCATTTCTGGTGTGCTGGACCTTTCTTCCTTTACTGGTCTGATGAACAGCCGGGAAAATGCTTCGGCTACTTTGGCTGCTCCGGGTGTGATTCCGGGTCAGACGACCACCAATCTGACGGTTGACCTCACCGTTTCGGGTGATGAAGTTTCTTTCGAAGGAACTACGGAACAGGACGGTTGTACGATTGCTTACGATGGTTCTGCCAGCGAAGGAGGCTTGACTCTGAATCTGAATGTAACAATGCCGGCCAATGATTTGACCAATACAACCTGGACGGTGGTTCCTTTCGATGATGTTACTTATCAGAGTATTCCTATTCATTTTGTTTGGGAATCTTCGAAGGATATTACTATTATGCCGGGATATGCTTTGCCTGTCTCTACCATTGTAGAAATGGCATTGCGTTTGCCTTTGCTGGGCGATCAGAGTGTAAACGGCGCCTTGACTCAGGTGTTCCATTCGGTAACTTTCAATGCCGACGGTAACATTACGGCCGAGTACAAGAAGAACATGACCGATGCCGAGTGGGCAACATCTCCGTTGAACATGGCTCAATATACCGCCAATGCCGGGAGTTTGCAGCTTTACCTGAATCCGTCTCAGATTATGGCCAATATCCAGAACTCACGTTTGAGCCGTTCTACTACCAGTGATATTCTGGCAAACCTGATGCCTGTTGTTCTTCCGATGCTTTCACAGGGAGTTCCGATGAAGTATGTCATCGAAGACAATAACATGAAGGTTTATCTGGGAACAGATGTTTTGCTTCCGTTGCTGGAGGCATTGGCTCCGATGTTCCAGGATGAGGCTTTCCTCCAGCAGATAATGGATATGGTAGCCAACGATCCTACGATGGGAGCGATGGCTGGCATGGTAGGTCCGGTTCTGGAACAGTTGCCTGATGTCATTGCAGGTACAACCAACATGGAAGTGGGAGTGAACTTCCAGAAGTAAAAGCCTATATATTCCTTGAAGAAAGCCTTTCGGAGGATGTGATATTTTCCGGAGGCTGATATGCAAACCCAGGCGCCACTTACGGATAGTGTTCCGTAGTGGCGCTATTGTTTTTTAGATAAGTTAGTCTTGGAAGGGGGGGGGAAGTTTCAGAATGTATAGCCGAATCCCAGATTCAGATAGATGGGATACATGGCGAAGGTTATGGTCTGGAAATCTTTTTCGAACAGGTCGTTCAATCCCCAGGTGAGATGGGTATATACCTTCAGGTGGCTGAATGCTTTCCAGTCGGCTCCTACCTGTATTCCCCATTGGAACTTACGTTCATGTTCGCTGAAGTCGTAGGTTGCCACAGCTCCGTTGGTAAAGTTGATTTTATCGCCGGTCGGGTTTCCTTCGCGGAGGTATCCGTCATAGACATCTCCGGAGAAAGTTCCGTCCAGCAGGTACGAGAAGTATGGACCGGCATGCAGACTCCAGCGTGGTGATGCTTTCCAGCTGGCCAGTACCGGTAGGGTCAGGTAAGTGTTCTGTACCTTGGTGCGTACTCCTCCCGTCCAGTTTCCTTTCATCCGGTTGCCGTCTCCGCCAATGATTTCCATGCCATAGTTCTTGACGGTGGCCCGTGTGGTCATGTTCTTGTTCTCGAAGCGTAATCCGGTGCTGACTCCCCACGTCCGTGAGCTGTCTATCCATTTGGTGATATCTACTCCCAGTTGTACGGCCAGTGTCGGGTTATAGCTGTCTATGCTCCGGATTTCTACCGGAAGCGGCAGGGGAGAGAATCCGCCGATGTTGATACCGGCTTTCAAGTCGAATTCCCAACCGTTCTCTCGGGTCTGTCTCAGTATTTCTTTGGGGTTCTGTGCCTGTACGCCTGCGGCGGCCATAGCCAGCAGCATACAGGTTATCCATTTCTTTTTCATAGGCATTCGTCGGGGTTATTCATAAATGATGCTCATTTCGTCTATCCAAAGTGTACTTCCGGGTGCTCCCTCGAAGGTGGCCCCGTCTTTACTGGAGGAGATGACGATGGAAATGTTATAGTCTCCGGCATTCAACCGGTCCAAGTCTACGCTTTTCCCGTAGCGGTCATAATCGAAGGTCATTTCGAAAGGTTGCCAGGAGTTGAGTACCTGCGTATCTTTGTATTGGGCCAGTGCTACCAGGTTGGGGTGTACGAAGTTTGCCAGCGGCAAAGTGCCATCCAGCATGACCGATTGGCCGTTCTCGTCCTTGTTCTCGTAAAAGATGGCGTAGATGTCGAACTGGTCTTTCCGGTTGGTATACCCTCCGTTTTCATAGAACTGGTTCCCCGGGGTATATTTATAATACCCTTTCAGCTTCAGCGGCTTGTGGTAGAATTCCACACCTAGTTGCGTTGCTTTCAATGAGTTGCTGAGCGCGTTGCTGAGGTTGAATTTCCCGATGAAAAGGTTTCCGGCGGCGATAGGCATGCCTACCATGGCTCCCAGGCTTCCGGTGGTCCGGGTTACCAGTTTGGCACATTTCCCCGAGAAGCCTTTTTCTTCCAGTGTCGTAGGGTATTCGGACGGTTCGGCATCGTTTATTGCCAGGCGGAACCCTCCGTTTCCGCTCGCCCAGGTCAGTTCCTGGGTTCCGCTCGTCTCATAGAACACATAATAGCCGTTCTCTGTCCGTGTGTCCTCGAAATGGAAGGTGGTAGGGATTTCCTTCACCTTTTCCTCTTCGATACTGATGGAATAGGTGCGGTGCCATTGTCCGTCTTCGGAAGTGACCGTGTAGCGTACGGGCGAAGTGAAGTCCTGTACACTTCCGCTCGCGGGCTCGATGGTGGCTCCCGGTGTGAGTGTAAATGTAGGAGCCAGTTGCGAGCAGTCTGTTCCTTTCTTTACCTGCACGTAGATGGGGTAGGCATTCAGGGACTCATCGTACGATACATCGACATCGATGGAGTCCTGTATCAGGACGTTGCCCGGCAAGGTGCAACCCGTAATGTCCGCTTCGGCATTGGGCGCCTCTTCGCGGATGCAGGAAACGGATGCGCTACCGAGCAGAAAAGCGTATAATAAAGGCTTGTAATTCATGTGTGTGTATCTGTTTAAGTGAATGACTCTAGCTGGGGTTATCCCTTGTTCCTGTATTCCAACGGACTCATTCCTACGTTCCGTTTGAAGTATTTGCCGAAGAACGACATGTTGGCGAAATTGAGTGAATCGGAAATCTCCTGGATGGAGAGGTTCGTCGACTTCAATTGCGATTTGGCATCCATGATGACCATCGACGCGATGATTTCCACGCACGTATGTCCGGTAATCTGCTTCACGATGGTGCAGAGGTGGGCGTGCGAGATACCGAGTTTTTCGGCGTACCAGGATACGTTGCGGTTGTTCTGGTAGTGCTGGATGACCAGCTGGCCGAAGTTCCGGCAAATCATTTCGCTTTTCGACAAGTTGGCCCGTTCGTTGCTGATGCTTTGATACAGCAGGGAAATCCCTTTGTGTATGTCAGAATAGAGGTTGAAGGCTACTTCCTTTTTGGCCTTATCGGGCAGGTTCTCGTAAAGGTCAATCATCAGCTTGAAATAACTTTCCGCTATTTGCACTCCTTTCTCGTTCAGCGAACAGACGGGTTTTCCCAAGGTATGGTACATGGTATCAAGCAAAAAGTGGGAATGCTGGTTCTCTTCGATGTATTGCGAGGAGAATCCGAGGATGTAAATCTTCAGCTCTCCTTCGATGCTGTTGACCTGGAAGATGCTTCCAGGTGGCAGCGTTACCAGACTATGCGGATATACCTGGATTTTGTTCAGGTTCAGTGTGGCTTCTACCGTCCCTTCGATACAAAGTACAAAAACTTCGCATTTCAACCTGACCGGAAAATTGGTATACAGTCCAAGCAGCTCTTTGTTGATGTCTGTTCCGGCCAACCAGTCTTCCGGCAAGTCTATTTTCGGCAGTTCTTTATCCATAGGTGAACTTCATTAAGAATTTGATTTTACAAAAATAAGAAAAATGAAATATAGACTAGTTTTTTTACCTGTTTTTATTTCATAATCCGTCATTTTTCGAGCGGTTCGAAATTCACTTGACGAGTGATGATGAAGAATAGACCAAAAATTAAGTATTTTGGACCGGAAGGTTCCGGGCTTTTGTCCGAGTGGCGGAGATAACGGAAAAAGCCCTCGTTCCATCGGTTTGTGTCAGGGATGGGACGAGGGCTTGTGGGAATATCGGTAGCCGGGGTTATTCGTTCCGGTCCGGTTCTTTCTTTACGGTAGTCAGGAAAGGTTGCAGAAGTTTTTCCGTATCGGTCCATACGCTTTCTTCCTGCGGATGGTTCAGGTACTTTTCCTTCAGCTTCCGTGGTTTGCCGCTTGCAAACATTTGTCCGGTCACTCCCTCCAGGTCGGGTTCCAGCAACAGGCGGATGGCCGTATCGGCTCCTTGCCGGGGGGTACGGATGAAGGGACGGAACAGGACATCGGTCAGGGGGTCGAACCACATGTCCATGCTGATGATGTTGGTCGACACGATGCCCGGATCGGCTGCGTTGACGGTGATTCCCTTGTCTTTCAGCTTTCTGGCCAGCCTGCACGTGAATAGCCAGAGGGCCAGTTTGGTGTTGCTATAGATGGGAATGCGCCAGAAACTTCCTTCCTTTCCGTGGGTGAAGAAGTGCGGACCGATTTTTCCGATGGCATAGGTGCACGATACCATGTTGACAATCCGTGTGCCGGCGTGCATGAGCGGAAGCAGGCGGTGGGTCAGCAGGAAAGGAGCCAGGTAGTTCACCGCTACGGTATATTCGAATCCGTCTTCGGTCTGGCTGAAGTGGGTGCGCATGGTACCGGCATTGTTCATCAGCAGGTCGACGCTGGTTTCCTTGGCGGATATCCGTTGGGCCACTTCCACGATGTTGTCCATCGAGGAGAGGTCTACCTGCATGACTTCGATGTCTTCGTTCTTCGTATCCAGTATCAGTTGGCTTCTTCGTTCTTCGCCGCGGAATGCCGTGTAGCACAACATGATGACATGGTAGCCGGCCATGGCGACGGCACGGGTGATTTCCGTACCCATGCCTCCGTCGGCACCGGTAATGATGGCGGTCTTTTTCATCGGTCGGCCTCCTTTTCCAGCTGGTCAATTTCTTTCTGTAGCGATGCCGGTAATGTCTCTTTCAGGTGCTGGTGGCAGGCCATATCCAGGGTATACATGCGGGCGATGCAATAGTTGCTATGCTTGCAATTGCACCGGGCCATGCCTTCCGCTTTCATCCGGTTGACGAAGCCCGGCTCGTTCAGCAGGGCACGTCCCATCTGCACAAACTCGAATCCGTCGTTCAATACTTCGTCTATCTTCTCGCGTGCCACCAGTCCGCCTACGTAAACCAGCGGGATTTGGGTAATCTCCTTGCGGAAGCGGAGGGCGTCTTCCAGGAAATAGGCTTCCTTGAAGGGGATGGTCGGTATCATCATTCTTCCGGCCATGCGTACGCCCCATTTCAGCCACCAGCAGGTCATGTAGTGGGTCATGGTCTTGATAGGCATGGTTCCCCGCATGACGTACATCGGGGCTTTGCTTACGAATCCTCCGCTGAGTACCAGGGCCTGGGCGCCGTCGTCCACCAACCGTTTGGCCACCTGGAGGCTTTCGTCGATGTCCATTCCTCCCTTGAATCCGTCGCGCATGTTCATCTTGACCAGTACGGCCATGTCGTTTCCGGCCGCTTTCATCACTTCGTCCATCACCATGTCCATGAACCGCATGCGGTTTTCCAGACTTCCGCCGAATTCGTCTTTCCGGTGATTGGTGTAAGGAGAGAGGAACTGGCTGATGAGGTAGCCGTGTCCGGCATGGATTTCTACGGCATCGAAACCGGCTTCGCGGGCCAGACGGACCGAATCGCCGTAGGCACGTGCCATCGGAGCGAGTTCATCCTTCCGCAATCCGCGGACGAAGGTGGGAGAGTAAAGGTTGAAGCCGGTGCTGGCTCCTACGGGAGTCTCACCGCAAATGGCCTTGTGCGACATGTTTCCGCAATGTCCCAACTGGATGCTGACGGCCGCTCCTTCGCGGTGGACGGCATCGGTCAGCTCGCGGAGTTCCGGTACGATTTCCGGACGCATCCAGAGCTGGCGGTCGAACGAAAGGCCGCTACGGGTTACGGCGGCGTAGGCTACGGTAGTCATGCCGATACCTCCGGCGGCTACGGAGTGGTGATAATCCAACAATTCTTTGGACGGTTTGTTGCCGGGACACATACTCTCGAAGGCGGCCGAACGGATAGTCCGGTTCCGGAGTGTCAGCGGACCGATTTTTCCGGGGGTGAACAGAATAGATTCTTTCATGATAATCGGGGTGTTAGAAAATATAGGGAATCAGGCATTTGCGGCTGCCTACGGCTTCTCTTCCGAATTCTTCGCGGTAGCGGTTCCGGATGGCATAAGCGCGCGGAGCCAGGTTGGCGAAGGTCCAGAGTACGAAAATCCAGGCGGCGGTAGACTGGGTAAGGAGGGCAAATCCTGTCCATTCCACCAGTTCGCCGAAATAGTTCCCTGAAGTGACATAGTGATAGATTCCTTTCTGGGGCAGGTAATGACGGGTGTCTCCTGCCGGACGGAGATTACGGATAATGTGGTCGGCATGCAGGTTGATACCCATGCCGCCGAAGAACAAGAGGCATCCGCCGATGAAGGAAGGAGTGGTGAACCACGCTTCCGTATATGTAGAGGCATGGAGGTAGAACAGGTCATACCCTATCAGGAAGGTATTGATGACGTTGAACAGCACTCCCATGGCGGTGATGGCTATCGGCATCCGGCTTTTTCCTTTCATCAGCATGGGGAAGATGAACGAACGCTGGAAGTAATGCAGTTCGAACAGGAGGAAGAAGCTCAGCAGCACCGAAGACGAGCGGGCGGGCGACTGGAGCCAGAAGAAGAGCATCATCAGAAATGCGGGACACTCCATGAGGACCCATCCCACTTTGTTGGGAAGACTGATTCCCCATTGTCGGCTCTGGAAGATGCCATATCCCGCTTTGACAAAGAAAAGTGCGATAAAGACTATGACCGCCAGAACCGGCATGGCATAAAGTAATGTATGGTACATCGTTTCCATCATAGCAATCTGTATTAAAGGTTGTTTTCCAGCCGGCAAAGGTACGGATTTAATTTGGTATTACGGTCTCCTTTTTTATGGAATCATTGTTCCGAATCGTCTGGAATTCTCTGTGTTGTGTTTTCCGGCCCGTAAAGTCGGAGCAAATATTCGCTTTACAGGCCGGATTCGTTAGCTTGTGGCTCAACTCGCTGGAGGGACGGGGGAGTCTTTATGGAGTTTCCGGACTTCTTCCTTCTCGACGAACTGGGACGGTGAAGTACCGAATTGTTCCGTGAAATGTTTTCGCAAAGTTCGTGTGTCGCTATAACCGACCATTTCCGCTATTTCCTGTATAGAATAGTTATGCTCCAGAATCAGGGTGGCGGCCTTACTCATACGGATACTACGAATCATGTCGATGGCACTCAGTGGAGTGACTTGCTTCAGTTTCCGGTAAAGGGTAGGCTGGCTCATGTGTAGTTCATCGGCCAATTTCTTTACATTGAAACTTTCGTCCGATAGGTTGGTTTCTATCACGTGGATGACTTGTCGGACAAACGTATCTGTTTCTGATGTTTCGTCTGACGAAGAGCGGTTGTTCAACATCAGTGATTTGGTGTAGATGCGTTTCAACCGTTCCCGTTGGGTAATCAGGTTTTTTACCTTCGTGGCCAGAATTTCCGGGTTGAAGGGTTTCATGACATAATCGTCTACGCCTGTTTGTGTAGCTTCCAGTATATCGGTATCTTCGGCCTTGGCGGTCAGGATGATGATGGGAATATGGGTGGTCTGCGGATTTTCCTTGATTTCACGGCTACAGGAGATACCGTCTTTGACAGGCATCATCAGGTCGCAGATGATGAGAGCCGGCATGTGTTCTTTGGCCAGCTGTATACCTTCTTCTCCGTTGCATGCTTCGAATATTTTGAAATCCTTTTCGAAGATGCTGGAGATGAAAGAGCGCATGTCTGTATTGTCTTCGATGATGAGCAGGCTTTGTTTGGCGGCAGGTTGGGCAACCTGAACTTTTCCGGATGTGTATTCCTGCCCCTGATTTTCCGGATACGATGTCCGGACAGGGGTTTCTTCCGGCAAATAAATGGATTTGTCGGCCTGGAAATGTGCCTTTCCTTCCGGAATGAGCAGGGTAAATGTAGAACCTTCTCCCGGTTTGCTTTGGAAGGTGACCGTACCGTGATGGAGTTCCATGGTGTGCTTGACAATGTGCAGGCCGATTCCTGTCTTGCTGGAGAATTGTGGGGTGTTCGGTCCGGTAATGAAGGAGTCGAAGATATGTTCCTGAAGTTCTTCGGGAATACCAACTCCGTTGTCGGTTACTTCGATACGGCAAAAAGGAGTATTGTCTATTTCTACTTGCCGGATATGCATACTTACTTTCCCTTGTTTCTCTATATATTTTAATGAGTTTGATACCAGATTCCGAAGGGCGGAAACTATCTTTTCCGTATCTATCCAGAGTATATACGGTTGCTGAGGTATATCCATGGTCAGCTGGATTTCTTTGCTGGCAGCCAATTCCTGGAAAGTCTGGCAGGTTTCTTTGGCCAATATGTTGATATCGGCTTTTGAGAGGCGAAGTTTTACCATTCCTGCTTCAATCTTCTGTACATATAATAGCTGGTCGACCAGGGTATGGAGGGATGTACCGTTCCGGTAAATCAGACTTAATTTCTGGTACAATTCATCTTGTGGATTGATTTTGCCGAGTATTTCCTGTAGAGGAGAAAGAATCAGAGTCAGAGGAGTACGGAGTTCATGGGCGGTATTTGTAAAGAAGTTTTCACGTTCCATACGAATCTGTTTTTCTTTGTCCCGTTCCAGATGGGCTGCAAGGACTTCGTGTTTCAGCTCCATGACGCGTTTGAAACGTGCCTGTCTCAACTTGAAATAGCGGACCATTCTGAAAATCAGTATCAGTATCATGGCTCCGATAATAAGCCGGAACCACCATGTTTCGCTCCAATGTGGTAATATGGTGATTTCCAGTTCTGTCAGAGGGCCTACCTGTTCGTTAGGATACATGTTCTGTATCTGAAAGGAATAAGTGTCCGGTTGCAGGTTGGTATATGAAACCTTCTGTTGGTTGTCGGTCACTATCCATTCGTGCTGATAAGGATAAAGGCGGTAACGTACTTTCTGATACTGGTTTGTATACGATAAGCTGTTGAATCCGAGTGAAAAGTTGCGGTTGTCGTGGTTGAGTCTGAGTGTACGTGTATGGTACAGGTTTTTCGTCAATATGGTTTGTCCGTTAATACGTTCGCCTATTTCTACCGCTTTATTCCCGATTTCCAAGGTGTGTATGGCAACCGGTTCGCCCGTTTGTATGTGGTCTATCTTTTCCGGACAGAAATAGGTCAGGTTTCGGTTATTTCCCCAGAACAGGTATTGGTTGTAGGCATAGACTGAGCTATTGCTTCCCGAGAGGAAATAATGATAGAACAGTTTCTGTTTCCGGCTATAACGTGATATGCAGGAATTAGAGCCTACCCAGATGTGTCCGTTCCGGTCCTGTAGCAAACATCCGATAAAATTATTGACCAGTCCGTTACGGGTGGTAAAGAAATCGGTTATGGTTTCGTTTTTGAGGTTCATGATGGCCAGTCCGGTGGTAGAACCGATGTATAATTCTCCATCGGAAGTGACCAGCAGGGAGCGTACGGAAGCATTCTGGAGCTTATAGGAAGTACCATAACCTAGCTGGATACGGTCTCCGGTTACTTTTCCCAATCCGTTATATTCTGTACCTAACCAGATATTTCCGTCGTAATCTTCTATCAGGCTTCTTACTACCAGGTTTTTTGACGGTTCATTGGCAACAGAAAGCCGGTGGCATTCCTGATTTTCCGGGTGGTAACACAACAGAGAACGGTCTGTCCCAATCCAGAAGTTTCCTTTCTTGTCTTTCAGAATACGCCAGATAGCTGCCTTGCTTTCCTTTCCATCCGGTAAGAGTATGATGTTCCGGCTTGGATGGCCGTTTAGTGGTTGAATGGTGATTTGTCCGTCCTGTCTGCCTACCCATATTTCCTGACGGGTAGTATCTTTATAAATGCAGAGTGCTGTGGTATGATTGTTTTCTACAGGGTTATCCAGATAGTCGAAGTCTGGTATTGAGGAAGAGATGGGAGCCTTGCTTTTCATCAATCCCTTGTGGTAAGTAGTCATCCAAAGGTATCCTTTGTTGTCTGTAGTGATTCCATTGATTTCATTGTGTCGGTTCTGGCGGAACTGATGGACGGCTTGCTGGCGTAGGTCCGAAACGAGTACTCCTCCTCCATAAGTACCCATCCATAAGATATTGTTTGCATCGCAATACGCACAGATCATACGTGGCTCTATGTGTTGGTTGGTCAGGCTCGCATTGTTGAAGATACTGATTTGAGGAGTGTCAAAGGTTCCGTCTTCAGAGGTGAGAAGGGTATAGCCGTTCCATGTAGGAAGCAATAGCCGCTGGTTACCGATGGGCACAATGGCATAGATATCCGTATGCGAAATATGCAGGTCTGGATTCGGAGTGTCGTAAGTGAAGTGTTCCAGTTGTTCTGCTTGTTCATTATAGCGTATCACTCCTTTCGAGATGGTACTTATCCACAGGTATTTTCCTTGTTTGAACAATTGGGTTACGCTTCCGGGCAGTTCTGGAATGGATATCTGTTTATCAATCCGGTCGGTTTGTAGGTTATACCGGATGAGATGAGCCTTGTTGTCTGTCAGGTACAGGGACGACAATTCTGGATAAAAGCTGTAGCAGGTTACGCTTCCTGTGGTAATGTCTTGTAGTTTTTTCCGTTTGAAAGTTTCGAACCGGAGTGACTTGATTTTTCCTTCGGCTGTTTTCTGGATATGAAGACGTCCGTGAAACAAGGCTTTATCGGTCAGTAACCAGCAGGTATTGTCATTGGTGGAATGAATCCCGCTTATCCGTGTATGCGGTTCGATATTCTCAATCGGTATAAACTCTTCCTGTTCCAGATTGAAGGCATAAAGTTCTTCTTCGGTCAGAATTCCGATGCATTGTGGAGTAAGCTGATGGATAGACTCGATGTGATTGTTGGAATCTGTGATTGTAAAATTCTTGAAACTGCTTCCATTATAGATGCTGAAGCCGAAATCTGTTCCGAACCACATGAAACCGTCCGCATCACGGAAAATGCAATTCACCTTGTTGTCGGCCAGTCCGTTCTGGATGGTCAGGATACGGAAGTCCTCGTTAAAAAAAGAGTAGGCTTGTAAAGGGATTATCCAGCAGAGTATACCTGCCAGGATATAATATAATGAAGTAATGTGTCTTTTCATAGAGAGGTTTGGATTTTATACAAAGCAACGACTATTTTTTCAAAAAAACAATAGAAAAAACCGTTTTCAACGGGGTTTGAGGCAGATTGAATTAAATATGCATGAAAACTGAAAAGAACATGTATGCCTTCTGTGAGTCAGATTCGGTACTTTTGGGTAACGAAAAAATCTACTTGTTTAACTTAAAAATCTAACTGATGAAAAGATTATTTTCAATTTTCTTTTTTTTGCTGTCGGTGAGTTTTGTCTTTGCCCAGCAATTCAAGGTCTCCGGAAGTGTGACCGACCATAAGTCGGGTGAGCCTATTATCGGAGCCAGTGTTGTAGTGCAGAATACATCGAATGGTGTGATTACTGATTTGGACGGCCGTTTTGTACTGGACCGTGTATCTAAGGGAGAAGTCATTTCTGTTTCTTATGTAGGATACAAATCTCAGGACATCGTTATGGACGGTGTGAAAAAGCAGTTCAATATAGTCCTGATGGAAGATAATGAAGTGCTGGATGAAGTGGTTGTAGTAGGTTATGGTACACAGAAGAAACAGGACATCACTGGTTCAGTAGTTTCTGTAGGCGAAGGTAAATTTACCGAAGGGGTCAACACCAACGCTTTTCAGATGATTAACGGTAAGGCAGCCGGTGTAAACGTCAGCCAGACCAGTTCGGCACCAGGTGCGTCTACCAAGATTCAGATTCGTGGTGCAGGTTCTATCAATAG
The DNA here is from genome assembly GCF_000374585.1 of Phocaeicola barnesiae DSM 18169 = JCM 13652. GTDB lineage: Bacteria > Bacteroidota > Bacteroidia > Bacteroidales > Bacteroidaceae > Phocaeicola > Phocaeicola barnesiae. Next base: position 332,983 of record NZ_KB894643.1, on the reverse strand, counting down.
TAGTAATGCGGCATTGGTAGTAGTCGATGGACTTCCGGGAGTAGACCCTTCGTCTATCAATCCGAGTGATATCAAATCCATTGAAGTACTGAAGGATGCTTCGGCAGCTGCCATTTATGGTACGCGTGCGGCAAACGGTGTCGTATTGATTACAACCAAGAGTGGTAAGAAAGGGGAAATTTCAGTACGTTTTGGCGCTGAAGTCGGTTTCCAGTCTGTAGCGAAACAAATAGAAATGCTGAACGGACAGGAATATATGGAAACACTGAATGCATTGCGCATAGCTTCCGGCAGCTCGGATGGTCCTATTTATACTGATGCTCAGATTGCGGCGGTAGGCGAAGGAACTAACTGGCAGGATGAAATTTTCCGCAAGGGCGCTCCGGTACAAACTTACCAGCTGGCTATCTCTGGTGGTGGTGAAAAGAGTGACTATTATTTGGGCTTGAATTATTTCGACCAGCAGGGAGTTGTGAAGACTTCTAATCTGAAGAAATACAATGTAAGAGCAAACATGAATTTCTCTCCGAAGTCTTTCCTGCGTTTCAAGGCAAACATGAACTTTACCCGCAAGGATGGAAATTCCATCTATGAAAACATGCAGGGTACCAATGAAAATGCAGGTCCTATCAACTCGGCTCTGCAATTCGACCCGACTCTTCCGGTAGGTAAGGATCCGGAAACAGGCCGTTATTACCAGAACAGCTACATTGCCTTGGATAATCCGTTGGCCTTGTTGTATGGAGTATCTCCTGAAGAACACCGTAACAATGCATACGGTACATTCACTACCGAAATTGAACCGTTGAAGGATTTGGTTGCCACTATCCGTTTGGGAGCTACCATTGATTCTTATTCTACCCAGACTTACCGTGGCCGCGATACCATGAATGGTCTGGCTACGGGTGGTACGGCCGAAAAGAAAAGCGGTGAAAGTACCCAATGGCTGGCCGAATTCCTGTTGTCGTACAAGAAGAATTTCAATGATACCCATAACCTGACCGTTCTGGCTGGTGCAACTTTCGAGCAATTCATGTCTGAATACATTAATGGTACGGCCAAGGGTTTCCTTTCTGACATTACCGGTGCCAACAACATGCACGGCGGTGATAACCTGAACGGTGATGATGTATACTCGTTCAAAGAACGTAATCGTCTGAACGGTTTTCTGGGACGTATCAACTATGACTACAAGAACCGCTACCTGCTTACCGCTTCGTTCCGTTACGATGGTACTTCCCGTTTCTCCGATGAACATAAATACGCATTCTTCCCTTCTGTTGCATTGGCATGGCGTATTTCAGAAGAGCCGTTCATGAAACGTTTTGATAAGGTGAGCGATCTGAAACTCCGTGTAGGTTATGGTCAGTTGGGTAATCAGGGTATCAGTAACTACCAGACTATCCAGACTTTGATTGCCGGTGGTTCTGCCGTATTCGGAAATTCGTTGTCGCAAGGTGTCGTTGAGGCTCGTCTGCCGAATGCCGACCTGAAGTGGGAGACTACTGCCGAAACCAACGTAGGTATCGATTTCGGTTTCTTCAATAACCGGATTACAGGATCGTTGGATTTCTATATGCGTGATACGAAAGACCAGCTGTTCGACAAGCCGTTGCCATCGGCTATCGGTTTCAGTAGTGTGAAGGTGAACGCCGGTAAGGTGCGTAACTCCGGTATTGATCTGACATTGAATACGGTGAACATCGATAACCGGAACTGGGGATGGGAATCTTCATTGAACCTTTCTCTGTTGAAGAATGAAGTAATGGAATTGCCGGACTTCATGCCGGAACTGATTACAGGTAGTATCGGTAGTTTTGTTTCCGGTTATGAAATCACACGTGTAGGCGACCCGATTTATTCTTTCTATGGATATGAGGTGGAAGGTATTTTCCAGAAGAATGATGATATCGCTCATTCAGCCCAGCCGAGTGCCAATCCGGGCGACTTGAAGTTCAAAGACCAGAACGGCGACAATGTCATCAGTTCGGACGACCGTGTCATCTTGGGTAAACCTTTTCCAAGCACAACATTCGGATTTACGAATACGCTTCGTTACAAACGCTTGTCACTGAGTGTGTTCCTGCAAGGTACATTCGGTATCAGTACGCTGGATGCCAATGTGTTGGAATCTCTTTATCCGACAAACGAATACCGTAACCGTATCGCCAAGTATTACTTGAACCGTTGGACAGAAACCAACCCGAGCAACCAGTATCCGAGTGGTGTCAATCCTTCCAACTACGGTGGACAGTATTCCATCAACTCGATGACCGTATGCGACGCATCGTTTGTCCGTATCAAGAACATCAACATCAATTACGATGTACCTATCAAGAAGAATAACGTTATCCAATCTTTACAGGTTTACGGCGCTATCGATAACGTAGCTACCTTTACCAGTTATGACGGATTTGACCCCGATGCAAGCGCACAGGGAAGTGAATCGGTATCTAAGGTGAACTATAACAGCTATCCGTTGGCACGTACCGTGAGAGTGGGAGTAAATATTACATTTTAAAAACAGAATATCATGAAATTTTCAAATTATATCCGTTTGTCGGCGCTGGCTTGTCTGATGGTCGGCTTTACAGGTTGCACAGACTTTTTGAAAGAAGAAATCTATACAGAATATGATCCTGACGGTATGTTGCAGGACCAGTCCGGGCTGGATGCTCTGTTGACAGGTGCTTATGCCCGTTCACGCATCATTGAATATAACAGTCGTAACTATACTTTTTTGATGAACGAGTTTCCTACCGATATTGCATTCGAAACCGGAGGTGGACTGGAACGCGACGCTTATCCGTTCATCAACTTCAGTTGGGCGGTAGACAATTCTTTCCTGAATTCTTTCTGGGGAAAGATGTATGAAGCGGTGGCAAGCGCCAATTCCGTATTGAATGTTACTGACGGATTGACCGGTATTTCGGAAGAGAATCTGAAATCGGCTCAGGGAGAGGCCCGTTTCATCCGTGCTGTCTCTTATTATTATCTGCTGAATCTGTTCGGACCGACTCCGATTATCGAGATCCCGAAGAATGCCACTCCCGATGAAATTGAGGAAATCGGTAAATCTACTCCCCGTGCTTCGCAGGAAGAGTTCGTAAAGTATCTGGTAGACGATTTGACCTTTGCGGCAGAGTATCTTCCTGTAGAAGAAAATCCTATCGGTAAGGCTACAAAGGGTGCTGCCCTGTCTGTTCTGACTAAACTTTACATGCATGAGAAGGATTGGGAAAAAGCGGCAGCTACAGCTCAGAAAGTGATTGACTTGAATTATTATTCGCTGTATGCGGATTATAAGAAGATGTTTTCTGTAGAAGGTGAGGACAATAAAGAGTACATTTACCGTGCTCCGTGTATTGCTCAGGCTGGATATCATAACAATTATATGCCTCATGCTTTCCCTCCCAACTACCCGATTCAAACAAATTGGATAAATTTTGGTGCTCAATTCCGTACTTATACCGCTTTTTATGATACCTTTGAAGCGGGAGACGCACGTACGGAAGTACTGATAACTCATTATACGGATCAGAACGGTGAGGAAGTGGAACTGCTTCGTGATGCAAACGGCAATGCACTGGACGACGTACGTAGCTTCAAGTACTGGCCGGACCCGAATGCTTCGGGTGAAAACAACGGAAACGATATTGTTTATATCCGTTATGCCGACATTCTTCTGTGCAGGGCAGAAGCCTTGAATGAACTGAACGGACCGAATGCTGAAAGTATCAGTCTGATTAACCAGGTGCGTCAGCGTGCCAAGGTGGCCGACATTGTATTAGGCGATTATCCGACAAAGGAGAGTCTGCGTGATTTTATCTTGGCTGAACGAGGACGTGAATTCTTCTCTGAAGGTTTGAGACGTGAAGATTTGATTCGTCATGGCAAATTCATCTCAAATGCCATTGAACGTGGAAAGAATGCCAAACCGTATCATGTGCTTTACCCGATTCCGCAGAGACAACGCGAAGCGAATCCGAATCTGGCTCAGAACCCTGGCTATGAAGGTGCTGAATGACAGATGAATTTTTATAAAATATGATAAACAGAAAGATTTTCAACTTTTTACTGGGATGGATGCTGTGCGTAACGGCCGGTTACGCACAGAGCCTTCCGGTTCCTGCTCCGCATCAGCTTAAATGGCATGAAGCCGAGATGGGGGCTGTTTTCCATTATGACCTGCATGTGTTCGATGGAGTCCGTTATGGACAAGGTAACAATCGGATTCAACCGATTGAAGATTACAACATATTCTCGCCCGATAGTCTGGATACCGACCAGTGGATTCGGGCTGCTAAATCTGCCGGATGTAAGTTCGCCGTATTGACCGCTACGCATGAAACGGGCTTCGGACTTTGGCAAAGTGATGTGAATCCTTATTGTCTGAAAGCAGTGAAATGGCGTGACGGAAAAGGTGACATAGTCCGTGATTTTGTGAATTCCTGCCGGAAATACGGAGTCCAACCGGGTATTTATGTCGGTATCCGTTGGAATTCTCTGTTGGGAATCCATAATTTCCAGGTTGCCGGTGGAGGAGAATTTGCCGCCAACCGCCAGCAATGGTATAAGCGTTATTGTGAAAAGATGGTGGAGGAACTTTGTTCGCGTTATGGAGACTTGTTCCTGATTTGGTTTGATGGGGGTGCCGATGACCCGAAAGGGCTGGGACCTGATGTGGAACCTATTGTGACAAAGTATCAGCCGGAATGTCTGTTCTATCACAATGTAGAGCGGGCCGATTTCCGTTGGGGAGGTTCGGAAAGTGGTACGGTAGGGTATCCTTGTTGGTCTACTTTTGCTACTCCGTTCAGCCATAGTAAGGATACGGAAGATGCGCAGGCTTATATAGAACGGTTGAAGCATGGTGATGTTACAGGAGCTTATTGGGTTCCGGCTATGGCTGATACACCGCTTCGGGGCGCAAACGGCCGGCATGAATGGTTTTGGGAACCGGACGACGAAAATAACATCTGTTCGTTGGAGACTCTGATGGATATGTACGAGAAATCAGTCGGGAGGAATGCTACCTTGATTGTCGGTCTGACTCCGGACCCCTCGGGACTGCTTCCGGCAGGCGATTGCAAACGGCTGGAAGAGTGGGGACAGGAGATTGACCGCCGTTGGGGGAATCCGTTGGCACAGACATCCGGAACGGCAAGACAACTTACTTTGTCGGTAAAGAATAATCCGGAAGTCACGTATTGCATATTGCAGGAGGATATTACAAAGGGAGAACGCATCCGGCATTATGAAATCGAGGCGAAGGTGGACGGACGATGGATTCAGGTAGCCAAAGGCGAATCGGTCGGACATAAACGGATTGAGAAGATAGGTCCTGTGAAAGCTTCGGCTTTCCGTCTGAAGGTTACGGAATCGGTTGGCCAACCGGAAATCTGTAATTTCAGTATTTATTGAAAATCATTAAATTGTAAAGATATGAACAAACCTGTATTATATTCTTTGACATTGGCTGCACTTGCCGGAACGGTGAGTCCTTTGTCTGCTCAACAGGCACCTGAAAGTACGGATAAGCGTCCGAATATTATTCTTTTCATGGTAGATGATATGGGATGGCAGGATACCTCCTTGCCATTCTGGACCGAAAAAACCTATTATAACAGTGTTTATGAGACTCCTAATATGGAGCGTCTGGCCAAACAAGGGATGATGTTTACTCAGGCGTATGCCTGTCCGTTGAGCTCGGCTACCCGGTGTAGTCTGATTACCGGAGCGAACAACGTACGTCATCGGGTTACCAACTGGACACTGGAAAAAAACAAGATGACCGACCGGACGAGCGAAACCGTGCAATTGCCGGACTGGAACTACAACGGGGTCTCGCAGGTGCCCGGTACGAACAATACCTATGTGGGGACTTCTTTCGTAGAATTGTTGCGCCGGAGCGGTTATCATACCATCCATTGCGGTAAAGCTCATTTCGGTGCTATCGATACTCCGGGAGAGAACCCTATACACTGGGGGTTTGAAGTTAACATAGCCGGACATGCTGCCGGAGGTTTGGCTTCTTACCTGAGTGAAGTGAATTACGGGCATACCAAGGATGGTAAACCTTACTCACTGATGTCGATTCCGGGTCTGGAGGACTATTGGGGAACCGGTACCTTCGTAACCGAAGCTTTGACTCAGGAAGCCATCAAGGCACTCGACAAGGCCAAGAAATACAACCAGCCGTTTTATCTTTATATGGCACACTATGCCATTCATATTCCGATAGACAAGGACATGCGTTTCTTCCCGAAATATGTCCGTAAGGGGTTGACTGACAAAGAAGCGGCTTACGCGTCTCTGATAGAGGGAATGGACAAGAGTCTGGGCGATTTGATGGACTGGCTCGAAAAGAACGGTGAGGCGGACAATACTATCGTGATTTTCATGAGTGACAACGGTGGTCTGGCGGCTGAACCCGGATGGCGTGACGGAACCCCTCATACTCAGAATGCGCCTTTGAGAAGTGGTAAGGGTTCGATGTACGAAGGAGGAATCCGTGAGCCGATGATTGTGAAATGGCCGGGTGAGGTACAGCCCGATACCCGTTGCGATAAGTATCTGATTATCGAAGATTTCTATCCGACGATTCTGGAAATGGCCGGAGTGAAGGATTATCAGACGGTTGCACCGATAGACGGTATCAGCTTCATGCCGATGCTGAAACAGACCGGAGATACCTCGAAGGGACGTGCCCTGGTATGGAACTTCCCGAATATCTGGGGGAATGACGGTCCGGGTATCAACCTGAACTGTGCTATCCGGAAGGATGACTGGAAGTTGGTCTATTATTATGAAACCGGAAAGAAAGAGCTGTTCAATATACCGGGGGACATCGGTGAAACGAATGATGTAGCGGCCCAACATCCGGATATCGTGAAAAAACTATCCAAGGAACTGGGAGAGTATCTGAGGAAGGCAGGCGGACAACGTCCGAGTTTCAAGGCTACCGGAAAGGCTTGCCCCTGGCCGGACGAGATATAAGAAGTTTTCAAGTTAGGGATAATGATATGGAAAGGCGTGTATCTTTGGAGGGTACATGCCTTTTTTCTTCGTATGTGGAAAACGTCCGGACGTATGGGACAATACGTCCGTTTGTTTTCCTTAAAACGACCGGATGTTTTCATGGAAACGCGAGCATGTTTCTATCAGGACGAACGTTCGTTTTGGGGGCACTGTACCGGATGTCTGACAAAGAAAAAGCCTGATTCTGTTTCACAACGGAATCAGGCTTACGTTTGTTAGACAAACGTACCTATAATAGGGGTGAAATTTATCAGATAATACCCTGAGCCATCATGGCATTGGCTACTTTCATGAAGCCGGCCACGTTGGCACCCTTCACGTAGTTGATGTAACCGTCTGGTTCTGTACCGTATTTTACACAAGACTCGTGGATGTTCTTCATGATGCTCTTCAGCTTTTCGTCCACTTCTTCCTGGCTCCAGCTCAGTTTGATAGAGTTCTGGGTCATTTCCAGACCAGATACTGATACACCACCTGCATTGGCAGCCTTACCCGGAGCATACAGAATCTTAGCTTCCTGGAATACGCGGATAGCTTCTGGAGTAGAAGGCATGTTCGCACCTTCTGATACAGCGAATACACCGTTGGCAATCAAAGCCTTGGCATCGTCACCGTTGATTTCGTTCTGAGTTGCTGACGGCAGAGCGATATCGGCCTTTTCGTTCCAAGGACGAGCTCCTGCTACATACTTGCAACCATATTTTTCAGCATATTCGCGGATACGTCCACGGTACAGGTTTTTCAGTTCCATGATGTAATCCAGTTTTTCGCGGTCGATACCGTCCGGATCGTAGATGTAACCGTCAGAGTCGGACATAGTTACAACCTTGGCGCCCAACTGAATCAGTTTTTCTACGGTATACTGAGCCACGTTACCTGAACCGGATACCAGACAAGTCTTTCCGGTGATGTCGATGTTACGGGTCTTCAGCATTTCCTGCAGGAAGTAGATGTTACCGTAACCGGTAGCTTCCGGACGAATCAGTGAACCACCGAATTCGCGTCCTTTACCTGTCAATACACCAGAGAATTCGCGGGTCAGCTTCTTGTACATACCGAACATGAAACCTACTTCACGGCCACCTACACCTATATCGCCGGCAGGTACATCTGTTTCAGGACCGATGTGGCGCCACAATTCCAGCATGAAGGCCTGGCAGAAACGCATGACTTCAGCGTTTGACTTGCCACGTGGAGAGAAGTCTGATCCACCTTTACCACCACCCATCGGAAGCGTAGTCAGCGCGTTCTTGAATGTCTGTTCGAAAGCCAGGAACTTCAGGATACCCAGGTTTACTGAGCTGTGGAAACGGATACCGCCTTTGTACGGGCCGATAGCGTTGTTATGTTGTACACGGTAACCCATGTTGGTCTGTACGTTGCCTTTGTCGTCTACCCAAGTCACACGGAACTGGTATACACGTTCCGGAATGCAAAGACGTTCAATCAGGTTTACTTTGTCGAATTCAGGGTGTTTGTTGTATTCTTCTTCGATTGTACCCAACACTTCTTCTACTGCCTGATGGTATTCAGGTTCATTCGGAAATCTTCTTTTCAGATCTTCCAGTACTTTAGCTGCATTCATTTTAGTATCTCTTTTATTGATTAATGTTTTTCATTTTCTTTACGATGGCAAATGTATGTATTATATCTTAAACATCCAACAAAAAAATAGAAAAAATGAATAAAGCATGTCTTTTTTTTATGTAAAGCGCTTTTTTATTGGAAAAAGTTTATCTGTTTTTCCAGGATTTGACAGAACGTATTACCGGAATGAACACCAGGGCACCGGAAATCAGGATGGAAACAATCAGCGGGCCGTCTATGCGTGCGGCGGTGGTGAACACCAGGGCACAGATGCTGGCCCACAGGAGTGTAAGGACGACACATTGGGAACGGGAAAGCGGTTTTTTCATAGGTTTCATGGGGTTTGAAAACGGTTATAAAAAAGCAGAGATCCGGAATCGGGCCGTACTGGCCTTGTTTCCGAATCTCTGCTGAGTTATATTATTCCATAAAAAGTGGATTACTGATGGTTTATCTTCTTGGCTACAATGGCATCGATACAAGCGATGGCGGTAATGTTCACGATGTCACGTACAGAGCTTTCGATGTCGGTGAAATGAATCGGTTTGTTCAATCCCATCTGAATCGGGCCGATGACTTCCGTTTCACTCATGTTCTGGATGAGCTGGTAAGTAGCATTGGCAGAGCTCAGGTTCGGGAATACCAAGGTGTTTACTTCTTTTCCTTTCAGACGTGTAAACGGATATTTTTCATCACGTAACTGATTGTTCAATGCGAATTTCACTTGCATTTCTCCATCGATGGCCAAATCCGGATATTCTTCCTGCAAGGTTGCAATGGCTTCGTGCACCTTGGCCGGACTTCCTTCAGTATCTGAACCGAAGTTCGAGTAAGAAAGCATGGCCATAACCGGTTCCTGATTAAAGAAGCGTACAGCTTTGGCCGAGAGTTTGGCAATGTCAATCAGAGTCTCGGTGTCCGGATGGCGGTTTATCAGTGTATCGGCAATGAAGAAGGTTCCATGTTTGGAATTCAAGATATGCATGGTTCCGAAATGCTTGTATCCCGGCTGGATACCGATGACTTCCTTGGCTACCTTGATGGTGTTGGAATATTTGGTGTACAGACCAGTTACGAAAGCATCTGCTTCGCCGGTCTCTACCATCATCATACCGAAATAGTTGCGTTCGAACATCTTATCGTTGGCTTCCTGGAAGTTGGCTCCCTGGCGGGCACGTTTCTCGCACAGGATGCGTGCGTAACGTTCGCGGCGGTCGGCTTCACGGTCGTGACGCAGGTTGACGATTTCGATACCTTCCAGGTTCAGGTCAAGTTCCTTCGCCAGTTTCGTGATACGTTCTTCGTTGCCCAGCAGAATCGGGTGACAGATGCCTTCCGATTTGGCTTCTACGGCTGCCTTCAGCATGTTGGGGTGGATGCCTTCGGCAAAGACTACCCGTTGCGGGTCGCGGCGTGCGGTTTCGTACAGTTGGCGGGTCAGTTTGTTTTCCTGTCCCATCAGCTCGCGCAGGTGGTTCTTGTAACCTTCCCAGTCGCTGATCTGTTTACGTGCCACTCCTGAATCCATGGCCGCTTTGGCTACTGCCATAGATACTTCGGTAATCAGACGCGGGTCTACCGGTTTCGGGATGAAGTATTCCGGACCGAAAGTCAGGTTGTTGACGTGGTAAGCTTCGTTCACGATGTCGGGTACTGGTTTCTTGGCCAGTCCGGCAATGGCGCGTACGGCAGCCAGTTTCATGTCTTCGTTGATGGCTGTGGCACGGGTATCGAGAGCTCCACGGAAGATGTAAGGGAATCCGATGACATTGTTTATCTGGTTCGGATAGTCGGAACGTCCGGTTGCCATCAGTACGTCGGGGCGGGAAGCCATGGCGTCTTCGTAAGAGATTTCCGGAGTCGGGTTGGCCAGGGCGAATACAATCGGATGGTCGGCCATGCTGCGGATCATATCCTGTGACAGGACGTTACCTTTGGAAAGTCCCAGGAATACGTCGGCACCCTTGATGGCTTCTGCCAGGGTGTGGATGTCTGTGCGGTCGGTAGCAAAGAAGCGTTTCTGTTCGTTCAGGTCGGTACGTTCTTTCGAGATGACACCCTTGCTGTCCAGCATGACGATGTTTTCCAGGCGGGCGCCCAGTGAGACGTACAGTTTCGTACATGATACGGCAGAAGCACCGGCACCGTTGACAACAATTTTCACGTCTTCAATCTTCTTTCCGGCTACTTCGAGAGCATTCAGCAGTCCGGCGCTCGAAATGATGGCCGTACCGTGCTGGTCGTCGTGCATGACCGGAATATCCAGTTCCTCTTTCAGGCGCTGTTCTATCTTGAAACATTCGGGTGCCTTGATGTCTTCCAGGTTGATACCTCCGAAAGTAGGTGCGATGGCTTTTACGGCTTCGATGAACTTGTCCGGGTCTTTTTCGTTGACTTCGATGTCGAATACATCGATACCGGCATAAATCTTGAACAGCAGTCCTTTACCTTCCATGACAGGCTTTCCGCTCATGGCGCCGATGTCGCCTAATCCCAATACGGCGGTACCGTTGGAGATAACGGCTACCAGGTTGCCTTTGGCTGTATAGTCATAGGCTGTTTCAGGGCTTTTCTGTATTTCCAGACATGGTTCGGCTACTCCCGGAGAGTAGGCCAACGACAGATCCCGTTGGGTCTGGTAAGGTTTGGTGGGAACGACTTCTATCTTTCCCGGTTTGCCTTGCGAATGATATAGTAAGGCAGCTTCTTTCGTAATTTTTGCCATTTCCTATTCTATTTTAAATTGTTCATTAAGAAGTGTTGCGCAAATGTAGAAATAAAATGCTAATTGCAAGCTTTTTTGTATGAAAAACTATAGATTATCGTAGAAACCGGCTGCCGGGCTATCGGCTGATAGCCGATTGTTCGGATAAACTGGGATATTTTTATACAACACTTGGGGGAGGGTTATTGTTCGTTAAAACAGTCTGTTGCTAAGTTATTTTTACTATATTTGCAACCGGTTTAAAAACTATACTACCTTAAAAAGTTTTCATTCATGCAGATGGCGTTCTTGCGGGTTGGAGACTATAGAATGTGAGAAGATGTGAAAAGAAACAACTATTTAATTGATATGAACATGAATGTGAAAAAAAACAGAAGATTCTCTTCTAGCCGGGTAGCCTTTTGTGCGTTAGGCCTTTCGGTATTGACTGCTTGTGGTGGAGGCCAGAGCGGTGCTAAGATGGGTGATGACCAGTTCGCCGTACAGGAAGTGACGGTGACATCAAGCAATCAGAATGAGCATTATCCTGCTACAATCAAGGGTTTACAGGATATCGAAATCCGTCCTCAGGTATCCGGATTTATCGTAAAGCTTTGTGTAGACGAAGGTGCTACAGTCCGTAAAGGTCAGGCTCTGTTCCAAATTGATCCGACTCAATATAAGGCTGCATACGATCAGGCTAAGGCTTCTGTAGCTTCCGCCAAGGCTAATCTGGAAACCGTTACATCTACCGAGGCGAACAAGAAGATGTTGCACGAACAGAAGATTATCAGTGATTTCGAATATCAGACAGCTCAGAACAACCTGTTGTCTGCCAAGGCTAGTCTGGCACAGGCCGAGGCCGCTTATGCTGCCGCTAAGCAGAACCTGGGCTTCTGTACGGTAACCAGTCCGTCGGACGGTGTAATCGGTACGTTCCCGTACCGTGTAGGTGCATTGGTCAGCGCTTCCAGCGCAGAACCTTTGACTACTGTTTCTGAAATCGGCGACATGTATGTTTATTTCTCTATGACCGAAAAGCAGTTGCTGGATTTGACAAGAGCCGGCGGTTCGCTGAAGGAACAGTTGGAGAAGATGCCTCCTGTACAGTTGCAGCTGGCAGACGGTACGATGTATAGCGAAACCGGTAAGATTGATGCCGTGAGTGGTGTCATCGACCAGACTACCGGTTCTGTATCCATGCGTGCTATCTTCCCGAACAAGCAGAACATTCTTCGTAGTGGTGGTATGGCTAATGTGGTATTCCCTTATACCATGGAAGGTATCATGCTGGTTCCTCAGTCGGCTACCCAGGAAATCCAGGACAAAAAGTTCGTTTATGTACTTCAGGCAGACAATACCTTGAAGCATACGGAAATCCAGATTTCAAACCTGAACGACGGTAAGAACTATATCGTGACAGGCGGATTGAAAGCTGGCGACAAGATTGTTGTGGAAGGTGTACAGACCTTGAAGGACGGACAGAAGATTACCCCGATTACTACAGCTGAGAAGGAAGCCAAGTATCAGCAGGCATTGAAGGACCAGAAGGAAGGTAATTTTGCTACGGCTTTCAATTAATGAGCAATCGTGAGGAATCATTATCGTTATATATAATATAAAGGTATAGAATGAAACTAGATAAATTTATTAACCGTCCGGTACTCTCCACAGTAATTTCCATCCTGTTGGTGATACTGGGTGTAATCGGTCTGGCTACCCTGCCTGTTACACAGTACCCGGACATTGCGCCTCCTACCGTATCGGTAAGAGCCACTTATACGGGTGCGAATGCGCAGACCGTATTGAATTCCGTTATCGCACCGCTGGAAGACCAGATTAACGGTGTAGAAAACATGATGTATATTACTTCTACCGCTTCGAACAACGGTTCCGGTGATATCAGTATTTACTTCAACCAGGGTACTGACCCGGATATGGCGGCGGTGAACGTGCAGAACCGTGTGTCAATGGCTCAGGGTCTGTTGCCTGCCGAAGTAACCAAGGTCGGTGTGACTACCCAGAAACGTCAGAACTCCATGCTGTTGATTTTCTCTCTGTACGATGAAGAAGACAAATACAACATCGAGTTCATTGAAAACTACGCGAAAATCAACCTGATTCCTGAAATCCAGCGTGTAAAGGGTGTGGGTGATGCCAGTGTGATGGGTCAGGACTACTCTATGCGTATCTGGTTGAAGCCGGATGTAATGGCGCAGTACAAGTTGATTCCGAGCGACATTTCCGGAGTATTGGCCGAACAGAACCTGGAAGCCGCTCCCGGACAGTTCGGTGAACGTGGAAACCAGACATATCAGTATACCATCCGTTACAAGGGACGTCTGCAGCAGATTGAAGAATTCGAGAACATCGTAGTCAAGGCGTTGCCGAACGGTGAAGTACTCCGCTTGGGAGATGTGGCAAACATCGAGTTGGGTCGTCTGGCCTATACCTTCAACAATACGGTAAACGGTCACAAGGCGGTAACCTGTATCGTTTATCAGATGGCCGGTACCAATGCGACTGAAACCATCAATAACCTGCAGGCAGTACTTGACAAGGCTCAGGAAACACTTCCTACCGGTTTGCGTATCAATGTGGCACAGAATGCCAACGACTTCTTGTATGCTTCTATCCACGAAGTTATCAAGACTTTAATTGAGGCCTTTATCCTGGTGTTCATCGTAGTATATATCTTCTTGCAGGATATGCGTTCTACCTTGATTCCGGCTATTGCTATCCCGGTAGCCTTGATCGCTACTTTCTTCGTCTTGAAGCTCATCGGCTTCAGCGTGAACCTGTTGACACTTTCGGCTATGGTGCTTGCCATTGCCATTGTGGTGGACGATGCCATTGTGGTCGTCGAGGGTGTCCATGCGAAGTTGGACCAGGGATATAAATCTTCACGTGAAGCTTCTATCGATGCCATGAGTGAATTGGGCGGTGCCATCGTTTCCATTACATTGGTTATGATGTCCGTGTTTATTCCGGTAAGTTTCATGGGTGGTACAGCCGGTACCTTCTATCGTCAGTTCGGTTTGACCATGGCTATTTCTATCGGTTTCTCTGCATTGAACGCGTTGACTTTGTCTCCGGCTTTGTGTGCAATTTTCTTGAAACCTCATTCATTGGGAGAACATGCCAGCAAGAAGATGTCATTGGTTGATCGTTTCCATACGTCATTCAATGCGGCATATGACAGCTTGCTGAAGAGCTATAAGAAACGTGTAGTATTCTTCATACATAAGAAATGGTTGTCCATGGGACTGGTAGCCGGTTCTATTGCTTTGCTGGTATTCTTCATGAATGTCACTCCGACCGGTATGGTGCCTAATGAAGATACAGGTACCATTATGGGTGCGGTTACACTTCCTCCCGGTACTTCACAGGAACGTGCCATGGAAGTCCTCAATAAGGTTGACAGTCTGGTGGCTGCTGATCCGGCTGTAGAGTCACGTACCATTATTTCCGGATTCGGTTTCATCGGTGGTCAGGGACCTTCTTACGGTTCTGTCATCATTAAGTTGAAAGACTGGGAAGAACGTTCTATGACTCAGAATTCGGACATGGTCGTTGCGACGTTGTTTATGCGTGCGCAGAAAGTCATCAAAGATGCACAGGTACTGTTCTTTGCTCCTCCGATGATTCCGGGTTATTCTATATCAAGTGATATCGAATTGAACATGCAGGATAAGACTGGTGGTGATTTGAACCATTTCTTCGATGTGGTGAATGCGTATACGGCAGAATTGGAGAAACGTCCGGAAATCAGCCGTGCACAGACAACCTTCAACCCGAGCTTCCCGCAGTATCAGTTGGATATCGATGCGGCTGCTTGTAAGAAGGCAGGTATCAGTCCGAGTGACATCCTGACAACCATGCAGGGTTATTTCGGAGGTCTGTATGCTTCTAACTTTAACCGTTTCGGTAAGATGTACCGTGTAATGGTTCAGGCTGAACCGGATGCTACCAAGAACATGGAGGCATTGAACAGCATCAAGATCCGTAACGGTAATGAAATGGCGCCGATTACCCAGTTCGTTACCTTGAAGAAGGTATACGGTCCGGATATCATCAGCCGTTTCAACCTGTATACTTCCATGAAGGTGATGGTGGCTCCTGCTTCCGGTTACACTTCCGGTCAGGCATTGCAGGCTATTGCTGAAGTTGCAAAATCAAATTTGCCTACCGGTTTTGGTTATGAATTGGGAGGTATGGCTCGTGAAGAGGCTTCTACCAGTGGTAGTTCTACAGGTATTATCTTTATCCTGTGTTTCGTATTCGTATACTTGCTGTTGAGTGCACAGTATGAAAGTTACATTCTGCCGCTGGCGGTATTGTTATCCGTTCCGTTCGGTTTGATGGGTAGTTTCGTATTTGTCAACGGGTTTGCGGCTTTGGGAAGCATTCCGGCCTTGAAGATGATTCTGGGTTCTATGTCAAACGACATCTATATGCAGATTGCCTTGATTATGTTGATGGGTCTGTTGGCTAAGAATGCCATTTTGATTGTTGAGTTTGCGCTTGACCGTCGTAAGCAAGGTATGAGTATCTCATGGGCAGCTGTCTTGGGTGCTGCAGCCCGTCTGCGACCTATTTTGATGACTTCTTTGGCAATGATTGTCGGTTTGATTCCGTTGATGCTGGCTATGGGTGTAGGTGCTCACGGTAACCGTACCCTGGGTGCTTCGGCCATCGGTGGTATGTTAATCGGTATGATTTTCCAGATCCTCATTGTTCCGGTTCTGTTCGTTGTCTTCCAGTGGTTACAGGAGAAGATCAAACCGATGGAATGGGATAGCATGGATGAAAGTGAAGTGGAATCCGAAATTGAACAGTATTCACTGAAAAACAATAAGAAGTAATGAAGAAACAACTGATTGTCATGATGTGTGCAGCTGCTACCTTGAGTAGCTGCCACATCTACAAAGCATACGATCGTCCGGATGAGATTACCGCTGAGGGTATCTATCGTGATCCGGCTTCGGCAACCGATACGTTGGCTGCCGATACAACGAATATGGGCAACCTGCCATGGCGGGAAATTTTCCGTGATGCGAAGTTGCAGGCCTTGATTGAGGAGGGTTTGGCCAATAATGTAGATGTTCAGGCTGCTGCTCTTCGTGTAGAAGAAGCTAAAGTAATGTTGACTTCTGCCAAACTTTCTTATCTGCCTTCCATTAATTTGTCTCCGCAGGGGACTACTACTTCGATGGATGGTGGAAATTATGTAAAAGCTTATCAGCTTCCTGTGGTAGCAAGTTGGGAAATTGATCTGTTTGGCAAAATCTTGAATTCCAAGCGCGGTCAGAAAACAGCTTATCAACAGAGCCAGTATGCTCAGCAGGCTGTACGTTCACAGATTATTTGTGGTATAGCCAATACTTATTATTCTTTATTGATGCTTGACCGTCAGGTAGAAATTACTACCGAGACAGCAGCTATCTATAAAGAAAATGTACGCGCTATGGAAGCCATGAAGATTGCGGGTATGACCAATGAAGCTGGAGTTGCTCAGATGCGTGCTGCCAGCCATCAGGTAGAGGCTTCTCTGATGGATTTGAAACGTCAGGTGCGTGAAACAGAAAATGCTTTGGCTGTCTTGTTGGCAAAAGCTCCTCAGACCATTGAACGTGGAACATTGGCAGAACAGGTAATGCCGGAAGAACTGGCTGCAGGTGTACCGATGCAGTTGCTTTCCAACCGTCCGGATGTGAAAGTTGCAGAAATGACTCTTGCCAGTGCTTATTATACTACGAATCAGGCTCGTGCAGCTTTCTATCCAGGATTGAATATTACTGGTATGGCTGGATGGACCAACGGATCGGGAATTTCTGTAGCGAATCCGGGAGAGTTCATGTTACAGGCATTGGCTTCGTTGGCACAGCCGATTTTCAACAATGGTAAATTGGTTGCTAATCTGAAAGTGTCGAAAGCTGAAGAGAAGATTGCACAGATGAATTATCAGCAGACTATTCTGGAAGCCGGAAAGGAAGTCAGTGATGCACTGTATCTGTTCGATACCCAGAACAGAAAACTGATAGAGGACCGTGGACAGGTAGAACAGTTGGATAAGGCTGTAACCTATACCAAGGCTTTGTTTCAAAGCGGTGAAGCTACTTATCTGGAAATCTTGACTGCCCAACAGAATCTGTTGAGTGCTCAGCTGACGGAAGTTTCCGATAATTTCCAACGCATTCAGGCTGTGGTGAGTCTGTACAGTGCTTTAGGAGGTGGCAGAGAGTAATAACCTTAAATTTAAATACAAGAAAGCTTATGATTAGTCCTTTGGCTTATGTTGACCCCTCTGCAAAGATCGGTAACAATGTAACAATCCATCCGTTTGCCTATATCGACAAGAACGTCGAGATAGGCGACGATAATGTCATCATGCCTTATGCCAGCCTGATGAGCGGTACACGCATGGGTAATGGAAATACAGTGTATCAAGGAGCCGTGGTGGCTGCTACTCCGCAGGATTTCAACTATACGGGTGACGATACTATTGCCCGTATAGGAAACAACAATGTTATCCGCGAGAATGCTGTCATTATCCGGGGTACTTTTGCTGGAAATGAAACCCGCATCGGTAACGATAATTTCATTATGACCGGTTCCCGTATCTCACACGACGTTACGGTTGGAAACCGTTGTATCATCGGTAACGGTTCTCAGATTTCCGGTAACTGTATTATCGAAGACCATGCTATCTTGACATCCAATGTCTTGATGCAGGGAAAAACCCGTTTGGGAGCCTATTCTTTGGTGCAGGGCGGTTGCCGCTTCATCAAGGATATCCCTCCGTTTATCGTAGCGGCACACGAACCGATTGAATTCTACAGTATCAATACTGTGGTGTTGGAACATGCCGGTTTTCCTGAGACACTGATCAAGCATATCGCTCAGGCTTACCGCATCCTTTATAAGGCCAATACATCTCAGCACGATGCTCTGCTCCGAATCAAGGAACAGGTACCTGGCAGCAAAGAGATTGACCATATTATTGAGTTTGTAGCTTCATCCAAATTGGGGCTTATTCACTGATAAACGAATGGAATGGCGGTAAAGCGTGTAAAGAAAGATCGATCGGAACTTCGGAATGAGGTGTTGCAACAGGCTGTAAAAGCTTTTTTTAGTCTGGGAATCCGCAATGTCCACATGGACGATATAGCGGCATCACTTTCCATTTCGAAGCGGACGCTTTATGAGCTTTTTCAGGATAAAAGGCAGCTCTTGCTGGAAGTCATGCGCTTTCAGCGGAACGAGATGCATGATTATATGGCGAAGATTGCTTCCAAGGCTGAAAATGCCTTGGAGGTAATCTTTGCCTTTTATGAAAAAAAATCCAGTGAATTGTGTGAGATGAATCCGGTGTTCTTCCGCGATTTGAGGAAGTATCCGGAAATTCTGGAGTTTTTCCGGCAGGAGCAGCGAGATTCGGATAAGGCAGCGGCCGAACATTTCCGCCAGGGAGTGAATCAGGGCATTTTCCGCGAAGACATTAACTTTGATATCATCAGTAAGGCCATGTCGATGCAGTTGGATGTTCTGGTGTATTCGGATTTGGCAGAGAACTATCCGCTGGATGAAATTTACAGCGAAATTACGATTCTGCACATGCGGGGAATCACTACCGAAAAGGGAGCCCGGATGGTGGATCATTTTTTACAGACAGTCCGTGAAAAGCGCGTAAACTGACGGCTCTTTTGCTGCTTCCAACTTTCCCTTTCTTTTCATAAGACTGGAGGCGGTTCAGGATTGTCAAACCTGAAAAACTCTGTTATTCGTTTGCCTCTCCACTCACCTTTCACTATCTTTGCAGCCGTCTTTATGAGAATTCTGTATGAAGAATAGAGTTGCTGCAACATTCCTATTGACTTTATTGCTGGTATTGGGTTTGGGGGCCCTGCATTGGTTGCCCCGTATCGAGCTGGGAGGTAAACCGTTACGGCGTGTGGACCTGTTGGCTGATATCCGTTTGGAGGCATCTCCGGTATCGGCCGATTCGGATACATCGGTCTTACCGGAACCGGTGAAGCCGACTTTTATAGATACGTGTAAATCCGGTATGACTTGTATCGAAGATTTTTCTGATTCTACCATGCGGGGAATGAAATCCTTTTACGAGGCTTTGATTAACCGCTCTTCGTTGGGGCGTCCGGTACGTATCGCTTATTTCGGCGATTCGTTCATCGAAGCGGACATCATGACGGGAGACTTACGTACTTTGCTTCAGCAGAAATTTGGTGGAAGCGGGGTAGGGTATATCCCAGTAGCTTCCAATTTATCCGGTTATCGTCCGACGGTTGTCCATTCCTTCAGCGGTTGGAGCAGCCATGCCATTACCGATTCGGTCTTTTTCGACCGGAAACGACAGGACATCTCGAACCATTATTTTATTCCTCGCCCCGGAGCTTCTGTCACGTTGAGGGGAAGAAAACAGGGGGAATACGCTGATTCCTGCAATATCTCTACGATTTATTTCCGGACCAATGATTCCATCCGTCTGTCCGCTTCTGTCAATGGAGGGGAGGCCCGGCATTTTGCGTTGGGAGGCGATAGCCTGATGCAGTCTGTATCGGTAACCGGAAATATCAAAAGCGTCTCCTGGAAAGTGGAGCAGCTGGATTCTGCGGCTACTGCGACTTTCTATGCCGCCACAATGGATCCGGCCAGCGGAATCGTGCTCGACAATTTCAGTACACGCGGCAGTAACGGACAGCAACTGATACACATTCCTTCCGCAATTTTGCAGCAGTATGAGCGTTTGCGTACGTATGATTTGATTGTCCTGCAATATGGATTGAATGTGGCTTCGGAACAGGGAGTGAACTATGCCTACTACCAGACGGCTATGGAAAAGGTGGTGAATTATCTGAAAAGGGAGTTCCCTCAGGCTTCTATCCTGATAGTGGGGGTAGGCGATCGGGATTACCGGACCGAGACCGGCGAATTGCGTACGATGCCAGGCGTGAAGAACCTTATCCGTTTCCAGAAAGCCTTGGCTGCCCAGACACATGTAGCCTTCTGGAACCTGTTCGAGGCGATGGGAGGAGAAGGAAGTATGGCGGAACTGGTCAACCGGAAGCCGGCTTTGGCAAATTACGACTACACGCACATCAACTTCCGTGGAGGTAAGTATTTCGCCAACTTGTTGTTTGAAACGTTCGTATATGGAAAGGAACAGTATGAAAAACGGAAAGCGTATGAGATGCAGTAGCCGATGGATATTTGGAATACTTTTCTGGGGAATGGCGGTCATGCTTCAGGCACAGGATGCTCTTCCTGAGAAGGTGTTGCCGGACAGGAATTCCGGTCCGGTATTCAGTGAGCAGGCAATGGTCCGTATGATGGGGTTGATAGACTGTGAACCTTCGATGCCCGTCGTGTTCCGGGAGACCCGGAAGAATGAAATCGAGGACCCGGAGCATACGCTTGACCCTTTTTGGAATAAGTTGATGCGTATGGAAGGGCCGGTACGTATTGTACATATCGGCGATTCGCACGTCCGTGGGCATGTGTTGCCATACGTTGTCCGGAAGAAATTGGAGGAGGAGTTCGGAAGCGAAGCGGTAGTGGACGAGGAAGTGACCTACCAGTCGTCCGGTTTGGCGGAAGAGACGGGCGAGCGGGGAATCGTGTATCACATGCTGGGAGTGAACGGCGCGACATACGGTACGTTTTATACGCCTGAACGCATACACGAGATAGCAGCATTGCATCCTGATTTGATTATTGTGTCTTTCGGAACCAATGAAGCTCATGCTCCCCGTTATGTGGCAGCCCAGCATCAGCAACACATGAGAACTTTGCTGGATGCCCTGAAGGAATCGTGCCCCGAATCGGCTATTCTGCTGACCACTCCTCCGGGGGCTTATAAGCGTCAAGGTCGAAGGGGAAGGGTCATCAATACCCAGACTCCTCAGGTGGTCGCTACCGAACAGAATTATGCCCGTGACCACCGGATGGCCATTTGGGACATGTATGACATCGTAGGAGGAAAGCAACGGGCTTGTCTGAACTGGGTAGCCGGCAATTATTACCAGAAAGACCGGATTCATTTTACCCGACAGGGATATACTGTTCAGGGATTATTGTTACACGAAGCACTGATTAAAGCATATAACAATTATGTGGCAACTCAATTTACCGGATCTCGAAATTGATTGGAAGAAACTGACGGACGTATTGACTTACGATCCTCAGCAGCCGATGATTTTCAGCAGTGGGCTTTTTCTTTGGCTGTTCCTCGGATTCAGCCTGATTTACCTGCTTCTGCAGCGTAAAACGACGGCCAGGCTGCTGTTCGTTTCGTTGTTTTCCTATTATTTCTATTATAAGAGCAGCGGGTTCTATTTTTTCCTGCTGGGCATCGTTACGGTGTCCGATTTTCTGCTGGCCCGTTGGATGTACCGGACGGAAACCTCCTGGAAGCGCAAGCTGATCGTCTGCTGCAGCCTTTGTATCAATCTGGGACTGCTCTGTTACTTCAAGTATACCAATTTCTTTTATGAGATGTTGGCACCGCTCTGGCACGGAACATACCATCCGTTGGATATTTTCCTGCCTGTGGGTATTTCGTTCTTCACTTTCCAGTCGTTGAGTTATACCATCGATGTCTATCGGAAGGGCTTGAAGCCTCTGTCCAACCTGCTGGATTATGTGTTCTATGTATCTTTTTTCCCTCAGTTGGTGGCGGGTCCCATTGTCCGGGCGCGCGATTTTATTCCGCAAATCCGGCAACCGTTGTATGTCTCGCCCGAGATGTTCGGTCAGGGAGTCTTCTTTATCGTAAGCGGCTTGTTCAAGAAAGCGGTGATTTCCGATTACATCAGTGTGAATTTTGTGGAACGTATTTTCGATAATCCCGGACTGTATTCCGGATTGGAGAATCTGTTCGGTGTCTATGGGTATGCGCTGCAGATATACTGCGATTTTTCCGGCTACAGCGATATGGCCATCGGTATAGCCTTGTTGTTGGGATTCCGTTTCCCCATCAACTTCAATTCTCCTTATAAGGCAGACAGTGTGACCGATTTCTGGCACCGGTGGCATATCTCTTTGTCCACCTGGTTACGCGATTACCTGTATATTTCGTTGGGAGGAAACCGGAAAGGGAAAATCCGTACCTACCTCAATTTGTTCCTGACCATGTTGTTGGGAGGGCTCTGGCATGGAGCTTCGTGGAACTTTATTGTTTGGGGAGGTCTTCATGGAGTGGCTCTGGCTGTCCATAAATATGTGCGTAGCCTGTTGGGGCGTGCCAAGAATTACCGGAGTACGGGATGGAAACGTTTCTTTGCCGTGGTACTGACTTTCCACTTCGTATGTTTCTGTTGGATTTTCTTCCGGAATACCACATTCGAAGGGTCGGCCACCATGATTCGCCAGATTTTTACAGCATTTCATCCGGAATTGGCCGGACAGTTGTTTACGGGTTACTGGAAGGTCTTCCTGCTTATGGGAGTCGGATATCTGCTGCACGCCTGTCCAGACCGTTGGCAGGAGGCTTGCAGCCGGGGAATGATACGTCTGCCGCTGGTCGGTCAGGCATTGGTTCTGATTCTGCTGGTATATCTGGTCATGCAGGTGAAGAGCAGTGACATCCAGCCTTTCATCTATTTCCAGTTCTGACCCGATTCTGTTCAGGCAGCTAAAAAGAAGACTGCGGTGCGATACTTCCCTTTTTAAGGGAGTATATCACACCGCAGTCTCTTTTTATGTTTATGGTGATTTACCGGTTCTTGTACATGTTTTCGTAGTAGTTCTGGTATTCGCCGCTGGTAACGGTCTTTACCCATTCCTGATTGTTCAGGTACCATTGGATGGTTTTGACGATACCTTCTTCGAAACAGGTTTCCGGATACCAACCCAGCTCTTCCTTGATTTTAGTCGGGTCGATGGCATAGCGTTGGTCGTGTCCCAGACGGTCTTTCACGAAAGTAATCAACGAATCGTTTATCCAGTCGATGCGGATCTGTCCCTGTTCGTCCAGTTCCTTTTTCTTCAGTACCTTGCGGTATTCCGGTTCTTCTTCCATCAGCCGACGGATGGTGGCGATGGTCAGCTTCACGATTTCGATGTTCTGTTTCTCGTTGTGTCCGCCTACGTTGTAGATACCTCCGTCCTGTCCTTTGTGAAGCACCAGGTCGATGGCCTTGCAGTGGTCCTCTACGTACAGCCAGTCGCGTACGTTGCTACCGTCGCCGTATACCGGCAGGCGTTTTCCTTCCAGGATATTCTTGATGATGAGCGGTATCAGTTTCTCCGGGAAATGATAGGGACCGTAGTTGTTCGAGCAGCGGGTGATGGTGACCGGCATCTGGTATGTATCGTGATAGGCCATCACAATCATGTCTGCGCTGGCTTTCGAAGCACTGTACGGACTGTGCGGACACAGAGGAGTCTCTTCGGTGAAAAATCCTTCCGCTCCCAGTGAACCGTATACTTCGTCGGTAGATACCTGATGGAAGCGTACGTTCTTGCGCCAGGTAGGATAACCTTTCTCGTTTTTTCCAGTTACCCACGCACGGCGGGCAGCATCCAGCAGGTTTTGGGTTCCCAGAATATTGGTCTGCAGGAAAAGCTGGGGATTCTCGATGCTCCGGTCTACATGACTTTCGGCGGCGAAGTTGACAATGTAGTCGAATCTGTAGTCGGCAAACAGCCGGTCGGCCAGGTTGTGGTCGCAGATATTGCCTCGGATAAAGATACACCGTTCGTTGTCGATATCATCGGCAATGGTACCCAGATTTCCTGCATAGGTCAGTGCATCCAAGACCACTATCCGGATATCGTCGTATTTCGACAACATGTATTTCAAAAAGTTGGAGCCGATAAAGCCGGCAGCTCCGGTCACAAGATAGGTTCTCATATAAGATGAAAAATTTTTAATCGTGCAAATTTCGGAAAGTTTTTTGAAAGTGCCAAGTTTTTACGTTAGGAATCATGCAGTTCTATCACTTCCAGATTCTGGAAAGTACCTTGTTCGATGCAGAAGCGTACCAGCGTCCGTACCTGGTGGAAGCCGTATTTTCCGGCAGCACCCGGATTGATGTGCAGCAGGTTCAGCCGGGGGTCGAACTTGACTTTCAGGATGTGTGAGTGCCCGCTGATGAACAGGGCGGGAGGCTGTTCCTGGAGCAGGGAACGTACCGAAGGGTCGTATTTGCCGGGATAGCCTCCGATGTGCTTGATGAGTACATCGGAGCCTTCGAGGGTGAAGCGGTTGATTTCCGGAAAACGCAGCCGCAGGTTCTGACCGTCTATGTTTCCGTAGACGGCACGTAGCGGGCGGAAGGCTTCCAGTCTGTCTGCCACTTCCTCCGAGCCGATATCGCCTGCATGCCAGATTTCGTCGCAGTCTTCAAAGTATTTCAGGTACCGTTCGTCCCAGTATCCGTGGGTGTCCGATAAGAGTCCGATGCGTTTCATGGCGTTAGGCTTGTTTGTTGTCCTTGTTTTCAGAGATGAAGAGCAGTTTGTCGCCGGTCTGCAGTTCCACCTGTCCGTTCGGGATGATGAATTCGTTGCCCCGTTTCACCAGCATCACCAGTGTTCCTTTCGGGATGTTCATGTCTTTCAGTCGGTTGCCGTGGGTCAGCATTTCGTCGGTCAGGGTAATGTCGTTCAGCTTGGAGTCGATTTCATCCGGCAGTTCCACGCCGAATTCATTTCCTTCCTTCTCTTCCGGCAGGTCCAGATGCAGCCAGCGTGCGACGGAAGAAATGCTCATTCCCTGTACCACCAGTGACAGGAGGGTGATGAAGAACACCGTATTGAAGAGTTGCTGGGAGCCTTCTATGTGGGCAATGACCGGATAAGTGGCGAAGATGATGGGTACGGCACCACGCAGACCTACCCAGGAGATGAAGACCCGGGCCTTGTTAGAGATGTGTCGGAAGGGCAGCAGGCAGGCGAATACGCTGACCGGCCGGGCAATGAAAATCATGAACAGGCCGATGAGTAGGGCTACTACGGCTACGTCCAGCATCTCGTGCGGATTGACCAGCAGTCCCAGGGTGAGGAACATGATAATCTGGAAAAGCCAGGTCAGACCGTTCATGAAGGTATTGATTTCCTTGCGGTATACCAGGCGGGCGTTTCCCACAATGACTCCGGCGATGTAGACCGCCAGGTAGCCGTTGCCTTTCAGCAAGTCGGTGATGGTGAAGGTGGCGAAGACCAGACTCAGCAGCAGGATGGGGTACAGCGAACTGTTGGACAGGCCGATGCGGTTCACCAGCCATACGGCGAAGCGGCCGAAGGCATAACCCACACTGCCGCCGATGAGGAATTGTACCAGCAGGTCTTTGCCCAGCAGGGCCAGACTCAGTTCGCTGCCGCTGGTGATAATCTGTATCAGGACGATGGTCAGCATATAGGCCATCGGGTCGTTACTTCCGCTTTCCAGTTCCAGCATGGGGCGAAGGTTTTCCTTCAGGTTCATTTTCTGCGAGCGCAGCAGGCTGAAGACCGAGGCCGAATCGGTAGACGACATGGTGGCGGCCAGCAGCAGGGAAGCCATCAGGGTCA
This sequence comes from Phocaeicola barnesiae DSM 18169 = JCM 13652, assembly GCF_000374585.1. Lineage (GTDB taxonomy): Bacteria > Bacteroidota > Bacteroidia > Bacteroidales > Bacteroidaceae > Phocaeicola > Phocaeicola barnesiae. The sequence continues at coordinate 307,116 of NZ_KB894643.1, read as the reverse complement.
GTTCGATGTTGGTACGGTTCCATTCGGACAAAAGGAAGATGAAACTACCGGTCAGCAGGGTCGTGAGCAGGACTCCTACCGTAGAAAGGATGATACCGGGTGTCAGTACCGGTTTGATATCTTGATACTTGGTGTCCATACCGCCGGAGAACAGGATGATACTCAGCGCCATCATACCGATGAACTGGGCATCTTCGGCACTGTTGAACTGGAGACCCAACCCGTCACTGCCGAAAAACATACCTACCAGCAAGAACAGAAGCAAGGTAGGGATTCCGAATCGGTAGCCGGTTTTACTGATAAGAATACTGGAGAAGATAAGGACAGAGCCTATCAGAAGGATGTTTTCTGCTGTAAAAATCATAGATTATGTAATGTTGATGTTTAATGAGTCGCAAATGTAGCGAAAAAAGCAGACACTTCTCTGTCTGTTTGGAAGGAAAAACGGGGATATAGCCCTTTTTTTGAAGCCGTGGCGGGTCAGTCCCGGCTTCCGCCAGTTGTTTGTACGGCTTCCAGCAATTCTTCGAACGAGGTACAGGTACGCGTTCCTCCTTTCGTCCGGATTTCGAAATGACGGGCAGATACCGCATGAAGCCGGGGGAGGGCAGCCGTTTCCGGAGCGTCGGCAGCCGAAAGGCAGAGGAAACCGTTGCGGTTCAAGGCGTTCTGGGTCCAGTGCCGCAGTACTTCGTCATCGGTTTCCAGGCAGATGTGTCGTTTCCCTTCAACGGTAGGCGAGTAGATGCCGTGCATCAGGTCGAACCGGATGTCCGAAGCGTTCGGGAAGAGCGAATCCATGGCGTGGCTCAGGATGAGGTCTTCGGTAGTGCCGCAACGCAGTCCGTCCGTATCGGTGAGCAGCCAGAGTCGGTCGGCCAGTACCAGGGCCTGTTCGATGTCGTGGGTAGACAGCAGGATGGCCTTGTCTTCTTCCTGGGCCAGCCGGTGGAGCAGGTGCATGATTTCAATGCGGCTCACTACGTCCAGAAAAGCCGTGGGTTCATCCAGCAGAATCAGCGGACATTCCTGTACCAGTGCCTTGGCTATCATGACTTTCTGCCGTTCTCCGTCGGAGAGCTCGGCGGTATAGGTCCGCGCTTTGTGGCCGATGCCGACAGCTTCCAGGGCATGGCCGATGATTTCCTTGTCGTGCGGATGAAGGCGGCCGAAAAAGCCCGTGTGGGGTTGTCGGCCCAGGGCCACCAGTTCGTATACCGTCAGTCCGCCGGCCTGTGTCTTGTCGGTGAGTACGACACCGATGTTCCGCGAGCGTTCCCGTTCCGAAAGCGAGGACAGGTCTTTTCCGTTCAGCGTGATGTGTCCTTCCAGCAGCGGCTGTGCAGCTGCAAGGGTACGCAGCAGGGTCGATTTACCGGCTCCGTTCGCGCCCAGCAGGCAGGTCAGTTCACCTTTGTGGAGTGTGAAGTTCAGGTGGCTGTGTACGGAGCAGGTATGTTTTCCGGTGCGGTAGCCTATGGTGGCGTCGGTAGCTTGCAGAAGGATGCGCGAGATGTCCATGGGTCAGTTGAAATATTGTATCTTACGTTGGTTGATGATGACATAGATGATGACCGGCGCGCCCAGTATCGGGGTGACGGCATTCAGCGGGATGACTCCCCAGCTTCCGGGCAGGATGCACAGCAGGTTGCACAGCAGGGCCAGTGCGGCGCCTGTCAGCAGGGTAACCGGCATCAGGCGGTTGTGGTTGGAGGTGCCCAGCAGCAGGCGGGCCAGGTGGGGCACAGCCAGGCCGATGAATGATACGGGACCGCAGAAGGCGGTGGTCACGGCTGTCAGGAGGCCGGTTGCCAGCAGGAGCAGGTTCCGGATGCGGCGGATGTTGATGCCCAGGTTCTCGGCATAGCGTGGACCCAGCAGCAGGGCGTTCAGGGGTTTGATGAGCAATACGGACATCGCCAGTCCCGTCAGGGTCAGCAGGGAGAAGGCGGGAAGCTGGCTGAGGGAGACGCCTCCGAAGTTTCCCAACCCCCAGATCATGAAGGAGTGTACCCCCTCTTCGGTCGCGAAGAAATTCAGCAGCGAAATGAGGGAAGAGGCGATATAGCCTATCATGATGCCGGCTATCAGAAGCATGATGCTGTTTCTGATGAGGGTAGACAGGAACAGGATAAGGCCCATTACGGCGATGGCGCCGGCAAAGGCTCCCAGCATGACCGTAACGAACCCCGACAGGGTGAATGTACCGGCAGCAATGCTTCCTCCGCCTGCCAGCATGACAAGGGCCACCCCTACGCTGGAGCCGGAGCTGATACCCAGGATGGACGAATCGGCCAGGGGATTGTTGAATACGGTCTGCAGCATCAGTCCCGAGGCGGACAAGGCGGCACCGCAGAGCAGGGCGGTAAGGGTTTGCGGAAAGCGTGACTCCCGGACGATGAAGGTCCAGCTGGCCTTTTCCACTTCGTTGCCGCACAGAATGTCCCATACGGCTCCTGCCGGAATGTGGACGGATCCGATGAGCAGGTTTGCCGCTATCAGTCCGATAATCAGCAGTATCAGTATGATTTCGTATGTAAATCCGTGGTGTCTCACTGGTCGTTTCGTTTTTTCAGTCGGCTAAGTTAGTGAAATATTTCAACGTATCGGCCGGAAAGACTTCCGGATGGAAGATTTTTACAATGTCTTTCAGCAGCAGGTCCGGCCGGAAAGGCAGTTCTTCGTAATAGGCGATGCGGTTGGTGTTGCATCCGTAGATACGTTTGTTCCGGTATGCGGCGAAGTTGGCATACGGCGCGTAGTCCGAAGCCAGTTCACGGTAAGTCTTGTCGGTGGCCTGGTTGTACTTGATGAGCCAGTAGTCGGCATCTTGTCCCTGGTCGAATACGGCTTCGAAGGACAGGGGAACGGAACCGCTGTTGGGCAGGGAGGCGAAGACGTAGCGTGCTCCGGCATCCGCATAGAGTTGACCGGTCGTACTTTTCCCTCCGGCTATGTACCATACCGAGCCGTATTTCAGGTCGCTCAGAACGGTAGGGCGGGTCTGGGTGGCGGCTGCTTTTCTTTTAATGTCCAGATAGGACTGCTCCACTTTTCGGAACAGGGAGTCGGCTTGGGCTTTCCGTCCGGTCAGGAGTCCGTAGAAGTACATCCATTCGGCTCTGCCCAGGGGAGAGGTTTCCATGTAGTCGGCACATTCGATGATGGGTACGTTGAGTTTCTCGATGCGTCCGTAGCCTCCGCTGTTCTCGAAGGGAGAAAGGAGGATGGCATCGGGGTGTATGTCGATAATCTTTTCGATGTCCGGGTTCATGCTGTTACCGCAGTCGGTCACGCTTCCGTTCCGGCAGCCTTCCTGTATTTCGGGTACTTTGATGTACTGTAGTCCGCATACGCCGGCTACGGCATCCAGGCTTTCCAGTTGCTTGAACAGGTTACAGTGTACAGACGAGTAGACCATGCTCCGCTCCAGGGGTACTTTCACCACGGTCCCTTCGGGCAGATGTGTGGGGGTAGGTTTCTCCTTGTCTACCAGGATATAGGTATGCAGGATGTTAGGCTTGTGCCAGGGATCCTGTAAGGTAGCTACCGTATAGTCGGGGTAGGTCGTCAGGCAGAGGTTCTCGGCATATTTCAGCCGGAGCGTATCGCCGCCGTCAGAAAGCGAAGAAGTCTTACTTCCTCCGCCGCAGGCAGAGAGAAGTAAGACTGAGATTACTATATGGGCAGATAGTAAGAATTGTTTCATGACAGGTATCTTTTCCTTAGTCTACAAACACCATCTTCTTCGGGTTCTGACCGCCGCAATCGAATTTTTCTACAAAGGTACCGTCCTGCTGGAATCGGTAGATGGTACCGTTGCTGTTTGAGTAGAAGGTAACACCGATGTAGATGTTTCCGTCTTCATCGTCTACGTCCATCGAGTAGATGCTGGAAGTAGCCAGTTCAGCCGGCGCATCCTTCAGGAAAGAGGTCTGGTTCAGTGTAGAAGTAGCGATGTTGTAAGAGAAGAAAGTGTTGGTAGTGCTGGTTTCCGGCCAGTGAGAATAGTCGGTTTCCGAGTTTACGAAGTATACGTTTCCGTTTCCGGCTGTCATGCTGGTAGCGGTAGCCAGTACGGTTACGGCATCGTTGTTGCTCGGGTCAATCATCTGGGCAGTGTAGCCTACAGCTCCGTAGTCGCCGAACGAAATCAGGAACACCTTGTCGTTTTCTTCCACCAGCTGGTTCGGGTTGACGGTTACGGTCAGTGTCTTTTCCAGCTGCATGGTCTGCGGGTTGATGACGAACACTTCGTTGTGATACTGGTAGCCTGCATCGGTCTTCGAGTAAGAGTTGGCTACATACAGTTTTCCGTTGCATTCGGCGATTCCTTCCAGGTTACTGCCACCTTCGAAGGTAGCCACTACGTCCAGTGTCTCGGCATCCAGTTTCGATACCTTGCCTCCGTATTGGGTCAGATAGATGTATCCGTCTTCGGCTGCCATGTAGCGCGGGTCACCTTCCGATTCGTTGAAAGCGTGACGGTCCAGTTCTACACCGGCTGTATTCAGGCGGGCGATGTATTTCGAGTTGGCTACGATGACATACAGGTAGTCGTTGTATTCAATCATGGACTGTCCGGTATCTCCCAGGCGGGCGTTGTTCTGCTGGAAGAACAGGTCGTTGATGAAATCGCAGTCCTTGTTCGGCGCATAGAGTGAGATGTTGGCGTTGTTGGCTCCCATGGTTCCTTCGTTCAGGATGAAGGCACGGTGGTGAGGCAGTGTCACTTTCGAGCCTTCGTCGTGGAAGTCGTTGTTCGGGTCATCGTTGTCACTACATGCGGTAAAAGCGGTTCCCAATGCCAGCATGCACAGGGTTGAGAAGAGTAATTTTCTGATCTTCATGTCTTTTGTTTTTATGGTTGTTAAAAAATAAAGTTCGCTGTCAGTTTCCACGACCGTCCGGGCATGGGGTAGAACTTGATGATGTCATACTGTTCGTCGGTGAAGTTTACCGCGTCTGCCTGCAGGCGCATCTGGAATGTCCGGAAACGGAAGGTGCGCGAAACCGACAGGGTCTGTTCTACATATCCGTCTATTTCGTTTTCCGGAATATTCTGCGACAGGTAATAGCGTTTTCCTACCCCGATGAGGCTGTAGCCCACTGTCACCCAGGGAGTCTCCAGACTGGCCGAAGCGCTTCCGTTGTGTTCCGGGGTATAAGGGAGCTGGTCCTTGTAGCTTTTCGAATCCGGATTGGTCAGGTCGATGGCCTTCTGCCAGGTATAGTTCCCGTTCAGGTTCAGGGCGATGCCTTTCCAGACAGCTATCCGGGTAGCCAGGGTCACGTCCAGTCCGGTGATGTGAGCCTTGCCGTAGTTGGCCATTTTCCAGACATAGGTGGAAGGGAAGGCCACAATCTTGTCGGTCACCCGGTTGAAATAGCCGTCTGCCGTGACAGACAGGTACTCGAAGCGGGAGTGTGGTTGCAGGCTCCAGGTGATGCCCAGGTTATACTCGGTCGCCTTCTCCGGGCGTAACGAACGGTTTCCCATCCGGTAATAGTACAGGTCGTTGAACGTCGGCGTGCGGAAAGTATTCTTGTACATGGCCCGCAGGTACAGCGGCTGGCTTTCCCACGGCTGCCAGCTGAGCGATACGGTGGGCGATATTTTCTTCAGGTCGTCGGGCCGTTCGCCTTCCTTCACGTGTTCGGTTATCCAGGTGTTCACCCACGTCGTGCCGAACTTGAAGCGCCGGTAGCGGTATTGTACCTGCAGCGCCGTCAGCGAGGTGAAGCGGGTGGGGAAGGGACAGTCCGGCAAGGTACTGCTCAGGGTATTGACTGCCACATCCTGTGCCAGCGAGACGGAGAGTCCGGTCAGCGGCTGGTAGAGGACTGTTCCTGAAGCGTAATATTCGTGTTGGGTATAGCGGTCGGTCGATACGCCTCCTTCGTACTGTGCGCCTTTATCCTGGTATTTGTTCCAGGAATAGTTGTATTTGGCCTGTCCCTGGAACGCCCATCGGTCTGAAATGCGGTGGCGGAGGCGGGCCTGGATGAATCCGTTCTTGTCCCACAGATGTTCCTGCGAGTTGGGGTTGTAAAGAATGACGGCACCCGGCAGTCCGCGGTCCGACTGGTAATAGTAGCCTTTCACGTCCAGCCGGCTGTTCTCGCCGAATTCGTGGAACAGGTTGGCCTCCGTATGCCAGGAGTCCACCTCGGAGTTATAGCGCTTCTCTTCGGAGGTATATTTTCCGTTCTGCAGGATGAACGGGTATTGTCCGTCCGAGCGGAGGTAGTCGGCGTCGATGGAGGCGATGGTCCGTTTTCCGAGCCGGTGGCTGTAGCGTAGGTAAGGGTTTACATAACCGAAGGAACCGCCTTTCAGTTGGGCTTTCAGTTGCCAGTTCTTTCCGTCGTTCAGGCGGGGGCGCTCGGTCTCGATGTTCAGTACTCCGGCCGAGGCGTACATCCGGGCAGACTGCAGCAGGTCATCGCTCTGGCCCACACTGAGCGACAGCGATTCCACGTTGTCCAATGAGAAGCGTCCGATGTCTATCTGACCGGCCTGGCAGTTGCTGACGGCTATCCCGTCGTAGCTGATGGCGGTATGGGCAGCACCCATGTTCCGTACCGAGACCGTTTTCAGTCCGCCGGTGCCTCCATAGTCCTTCACTTCCGTACCGGCAAAACGGCGCACGGCATCGGCTATATCCTGAATGCCCAAATCTTCGATGGTACTCCGGCTGAGGGTCTGCACAGGCGCGTTCGACGAGACACGGTTGGGCGCCCTCCGTGCCTCGATGGTCACGTTGGGGATGTCGTGTACACGTCCTGTAATGCTGTCCGGCTGGTTTACCTGTGCATGGACAGGCAGATAGCCGCACAGCACGGCGGCAGTCAGTACAATTTTCCAGCTGCCGATGCGGGTCAGTTGTTTCGGTTCAATCATGTAGAAAAAAACTAGCATTGCTGCATGGTCTTGCCATCCTTTCCTCGAGGATGCAAGCATGACTTTCGTTTTGCAGGTCTTCTGACTTACTCCGGTCGTTTCCGCCTTCCCACCCGTCAACGATTTCCGGGCAGTGGCAAGAGGGGATGGAAACGGCTCTTCAGGGAGCTTACAGCAGCGGGACTGTCCGGGACTTTCACCCGATTCCCTTTTCATCCGCAGGTCCGCATCGGAACCTGGTCGGAACAAAACTGCGACAAAGATAGGAATTATTTTTCAGACAAAAACAGAAAAGAATATTTTTTAGGAGAAGAACCGGTTGATGCTTGGGAGATTCTATTTTTGTTGATTTCAACGATGAAAGTGTTAACGCAAGAAAACGTCTGGACGTTCTGATAAAAACGAACTCATGTTCTGATGGAAACGTGAGTTTGTTTTCATCAGAACATGAGTTCGTTTCTTTTAAGTTAAAAGTTAACCTGAAAAAGGATGTTTTGTTATTCTGTACTCGGTATCAGTTTTACTGACCTCCGGCTTTTTTTTGAAATCAGTACAGGAAAAATCCGGCCACTCCACAAAGCACAATCAGCAGGATAGGGTTTACCTTAAACCGGTGTGAAGCCACAAAAGTAGCGGCAAACAGCAGGATGCTGACGACAATCTGGTAGGTATCCGTACCGAAATTCTCGCCGTTCATCAGGACCAGGGCAGCGGCGGCCAGCAGACCCACCACTCCCGGACGCAAACCGGAGAATACGGCGGCTACAGCGGGATGTTTCTGGTATTTCAGGAAGAATTTACTGATGGCTATCATCAGAATGAAGGAAGGCAGTACCACCGAGAAAGTGGCCAGCGCCGAGCCTAAGATGCCGATGGCGTGTGAGTAACCGGCATTGACCAGGGCGGTATAGCCTACATAGGTAGCCGAATTGATGCCGATAGGTCCCGGGGTCATCTGACTGATGGCGATGATGTCTGTAAACTCCGACGAACTGAGCCATTCATAACGGGTTACCACTTCGCCTTGAATCATGGATAGCATGGCATAACCGCCTCCGAAGCCGAACAGGCCGATTTTAAAGAATGTATAGAAAAGCTGTAGAAATATCATGCGTTGTTTCCTCCTTTGTCTTTAGAAAGTTTTTTGGACTTGTAACGGCCGTAGAAGTATCCTCCCACACCGCTCAGAATGATGACGTAGATGGGCGAGAAGCCGATGAGCCAGATAAGCAGGGCCGAAACGACCGGAATCCAGATGTTGTAACGGCTGATCTGGGCCGATTTGGCCATCTTGAAGGTAGGTGCCGCAATCAGGGCCACTACAGCAGGACGGATGCCTTTGAAGACCCGTTCTACCGGTTCGTAATGCTGGAATTGCCGGAAGAACAAGGCGATGGCCAGGATGATGAGGAACGAAGGCAGAATTGTTCCGAGCGCCATCCAGAACGCTCCCCAGAATTTCCGGAGTTTATAACCGATGAAAATGGATATGTTGACCGCAAAGATTCCGGGTACTGTCTGTGCCAGGGCCAGCAGGTCCAGAAAATCCTCTTTACTGATCCATTTACGTTTGTCTACCAGTTCCGCTTCGATGATGGGAACCATGGCGTATCCGCCTCCGATGGTAAATACTCCGATGCGGAAAAAGATGAGAAAAGATTTCAGATAAAAATTCGTCATGTGTATTTATACGTTGTTTTCTTGTTTCATATAGGTACTGGGCGGCATGCCGTAGAATTTCTTGAAGGTGTCCGTAAAGTATTTCGGATCGGCAAATCCCATCCGGTCCGAAACCTCGGCCACGGTGTATTTCCGGGTTTTCAGCAGCAGGGCCGCTTCCTGCATCCGGATGTTACGGATGAAATCGTTCGGCGCGATGCCTGTCAGTGCTTTCAGCTTGTTGTAGAAACTGGTTCGGCTCATATTCATCCGGCTGCATAGTACATCTACCGTCAGATCGTTGCCCAGTTCTTCCTTGATAATCTGGGTTACCCGCTGCATGAATTCATCGTCCAGACTGGTAGGAAGTTGTACTTCAACAGGTTCTTCCGGTAGTTTGGTTACTTGCTGGCGGTACTGTCGTCGTAACAGTTCGCGGTTCTGTAACAGGCTTTCGATGTATGCCTTCAATACTACCAAATCAAACGGCTTGACCACATACAAATCCGCTTTGGTTTCCAATCCGCTCAGGATATGCGACTGGTCACCCAAAGCTGTCAGCAGAATAAAGGGAATGTGGCTGGTGTCCAGCTGAGTCTTTATACGGTTACACAGTTCATATCCGTCCATTCCTGGCATCATGACATCCGAAATTATCAAATCCGGCATTTGTGTCTTTATCTTTTCCAAAGCGACAATTCCGTTCTCGGCCCCCATTGTATGGTAATGTGCAGAAAGGCTCTGACAGAGGAATTTCTGTAGGGCTATATTGTCTTCTACAATGAGTATCGTAGGACAGTCTTTCCGATTGTCTGACTGTGTGGCTTCCTTTTCTTTTCCGGATTCCTGTGCTGTACTTGCATTGAGAACAGATGCTGTTATTTCATTAGTCTCATCGGGAGAAAGGGTATGTTCCGGTTCATATTGGTACCGGCTGCTCCGTATCGGGAAACTGATCAGAAAACTGGTACCTACATTTTCTGTGCTGTGGAAAGAGATTTTCCCTTCATGGTTCCGGATGAGCCGATAAGTGAGAAGCATACCGATACCGCTCCCGGTAATGAGCTGGTTGGTGGCGTTTGCTCCTCGGAAAAGGTACTTGAAGAGTTTCTTCTGGTCCTTCTGTGGAATACCGATACCGGTATCGCTGATGGAGAGTGTCCAGTTTCCTTTATACTCACCGACTTCTACAGTGACTGTTCCTCCTTGTAGTGTATATTTCAAGGCATTGGACAGAAGATTACGCAGGATGGAATCTATCTTGTTCTGATCTATCCAGACTTCCAACTCCCGGGAGGCTGGTTTGAAATGCAAAGACACCCCTTTCCGCTCGGCATACTGCTGGAACTGTTGGAGATATTTGCTCAGGTATTCGTTCAGGTGAGTACGGGTAACCAGTACTTTCGAACTGTACAGTTCTTCCTTTTGGAAGTTCATCAGGTTGTTTGCCAGGTTCGAGAGATTGTCTGTGCTTTGAAGGGCCAGTGTCAGGTTCTGCATTCCTTCCGGAGTCAGTTGTTCGCTCTTTTGAATTTCGGCCAACGGTGCCTTGATGAGGGTAAGCGGGGTACGTATGTCATGAGCGGTATGCACAAAAAAATTAATCTTCTCTTGTGAAATACGCCGGTCTTTCCGAATCATCTGGTAACGGGTATACAGGTAGACAGCTCCTACCGTCAACAGAATATAGAGTGTGAAAGCCCAATAGGATAACCAGAAAGGTGGAAGGACTGTTATTTCCAGTTCGCGTTCCTGAAATACCTGGTGGGTATCCATCAGGATGGCACGTACCTTCAATGTATAAGTGCCTGGTGAGAGGTTGGTATAACGGATGGTGCCGTTGGCCGAAGGTTGTGACCAGGTATCGAAGAATCCTTCCAGTTTCCAGCTGTAGTGGATATTAGAAGGATTGTCGTAATTGATGGAAGAAACCTGCATGGAGAAGGAATTCTGGTCGTAGTCCAGCGTCAGTTCCTGCGTTTCGTTGATGAGGCGGGTCAACGGAGAACCTTTTTCTCCGGGATGTACCGACTGGTAGTTGATGGTCAGGTTACTGAAGACCATCTGACTGGTGAATTTATCGGGTAAATTCAAGCTGTCCGGCAGAATGAAAGCTCCTTCGTTACTGCCTAAAATGAGTTTCCCGGAACGTGTACGGATGGCCGCGTCCTGGGTAAAACTGTTCGATAGGAATCCCTGTTCCTTGGTCCAGTTGATGATTTCTTTCTTTTTCACATACAGCTGGCTCAGACAGCTGGCGGTACCCATGAAGATATCTCCGTACCGGTTCGGTACGATGCTGTAGATGTTGTTGGATGTCAGTCCGCTGTTTTGGGTATTGTAGTTTTCTATCTGGTTAGTACGGTTATCAATGACAAACAATCCTTCCGAATAGGTACCCAGATAGGTATATCTGCCGTCGGGAGTCTGGTAAATGGTATTGATTCCCCCCATGCGGTTGTCGTCGGCATAGGCGGTCAGTTGTCTGGATATCTTATCGAATACGTAGAGTCCTTGAGTCGTGCCTATCCACATTCGTTTTTCGTCATAGGTAGTGATGTTTGTTATGGGGTAGGGGGCATTGTATATTTCAGACTGCCCGGTTTCCGCATCGTATTTCCGGAAACTGTACGCTCCTCCCATCCAGAACATGCCGTCTTTGTCTTTATACAGGCTGCGGATGTATTTGTCGGGCATCATGCGTGGGGAATCCGCCATCTGTGGCGTGAAGGTCACTTGATGGGTCTTCTTGTTGATGCGGTAGATGCCGGACATATATCCGCCTACCATGATGATTCCCGGTGTCGTTTCGCACAAGGAGATGAAGATGCGGTTGTCGTTGGGAGTATCTTTGCTGTCGGCGGTAATGTAGTTGGTCCAGAGGTCACGTCCTGTGGAATAGCAGCTGATACCGTTGCTGGTGGCAAACCAGATATCGCCTTCAGAATCTTCAAGGATGGCATTCACTCGGTTGTCTATCAGTGAATTGGAACGGTCCGGAGAGCGCCGTAGCTGTGTGTAGGCCGGATACAGTTCCGAATAGATGGTGATACCTGTCGGGTATGTGACGTTCCATATCTGGTGTTTCTCGTCTACATACAGGTCCTTGATGATGCTTCCGTTCATCTTGTTCGGACTTTCGTAATCTTCTTGCAGCAGGTGTTCCATGCGGTAGGTCTGCATGTCGAGGGTATAGACACCGTCGGCATCGGTGGCTATCAGTACTTTCTGTCTGCCGGGCGAGGGATAGGGCTTGATGACATTGATACCTTCGTCTTTCAGTGAATTTCCCAGATTCAGCACAATACCCTTGTCCACTTGATAGGCAAACAGGCTGTTCTGTACGGTATTGATGAGGAGCTGCCGGGTCTGCGGATGATAATAGAGGTAACTGAACCGGAGTTTGGGGTCCTGGTAAATCCGTTTGACCTGACTGGGCTTGTCCGGATAGAACTGTACCTGGTAGATGTCCGAAATGGTAGAAAAATAGAAGATGGAAGATTCTCCTTCGGTGATGCTGGTTATTTCGTTGAGGACTTTCTCGTAGACGGTTTCGAACCGTTGCGTATCGGTATAGAAACGCACGATGCGGTTTCCGCAGCAGAACCATATCCGGTCATGGCTATCGAAGTAGGTAGCCGTGATGGGGGATTGTTTCAGATTCGGGAATTGGGCATAGAAATCGAAATCGAGCTTGAAGGTGTCCTGCAGTTCATCGTACTGGAATACGTAACCGTCTTTTCCATACACCCATAAGTCGTGGTTCGAACTGTTGGTGATACGGTTCATATCCGGAAAAAAACTGATTGCCTTGTTGTCTTTCCGTAGTTCATAAGGTGTGAAATTCTTTCCGTCAAAACGGTCCATGCCCTGGTGAGTCAGAATCCACATGTATCCGCGGCTATCTTTGTTGATAGCCAGTACACGACGGCTGCTGAGGCCTTCTGAGGTACCGATATATTTATAGATTTGAGCAGATACAGGTAAGGCGGCCAGTAAAAAGAGAAGCAGACTGGATATGTATAAAGACAATTTCCGTATCATATAATTTCTACTAAAAATAGAGTCTCATAAAAAAGGGTTTCCCCCGCTGGTAACAGGGGGAAAACCCTTAGAGAATTTATTCAGTTAAACTCCGGTCGGTAAGGCCGAAAATTATTTCTGCATATGGGTTTCTACCCATTTACGCGCGTTGACGAAGGCTTCCATCCATGGGGTAATCTGATCTTCTTTCACACGGTCTGCCGGGTAATAGGCATTTTCCCATGGGAAGCAGGCACGTTCCAGATGTGGCATCATGGCCAGGTGGCGTCCGTCTTGCGAAGCAATACCGGCAATGCTGTAGTCTGAACCGTTCGGGTTACCCGGATATTCATCGTATGAATATTTCAGAACTACGTTATAATGGTCTTCCGGATAAGGCAATGAGAACTTACCTTCGCCGTGAGCTACCCAGATACCCAGTTTGGAACCGCTCAGTGAACCGAACATGACACTGCGGTTCATCGGTACGGTTACGCCCAGGAAGGCTGATTCGAACTTGTGTGAATCGTTATGCAGCATCTTGCCCTGCTTCTTGTCTTCCGGAGTAATCAGCCCCAGTTCCATCATCAGCTGGCAACCGTTGCAGACACCCAGTGACAAGGTATCCTTACGGGCATAGAAGTTATCAAGAGCGGCTTTGGCTTTAGGGTTGAAGAGGAAGGTACCTGCCCATCCCTTGGCTGAGCCCAGTACGTCGGAGTTGGAGAAACCGCCACAGTATACTACCATGTTGATGTCTTCCAGTGTTTCGCGTCCGCTTACCAGGTCGGTCATGGTTACGTCTTTTACGTCGAAGCCGGCCAGGTACAGCATGTAGGCCATTTCGCGTTCACCGTTTGTTCCCTTCTCGCGGATGATGGCTGCCTTGATACCGCTCGGAGTGCGACGGTCCGGGTTGAGGCCGAACTGCGACAGTTTGCCGGTAAATGATTTGTCGAATACCAGTTCCAGCGGCTGTTGCTTGTAGTTTTCGAAACGTTTCTTGGCACAGCCGTTCATGCTCTGCTTGCGGTCCAGCAGGTACGAAGTGGAATACCATACATCGCGCAGATAGTCGATACCGAACTGGTAGGTGGCATCGTCTTTGGTTACCAGAATGTGACGTTCTTCGGTCGGTTTACCCAACTTGATGTAACCTACACCGGCATCTTCGAGAATCTTCTTCACTTCAGATTTGTGTTTGTCGGCTACTTGGATGACAACACCCGGATTTTCGGCAAACAGCACTTTTACGATGTCATGGTCTGTAAACTTGTCGAGGCTGATTTCCATACCGCCATCCATATTGGCGAAGCACATTTCCAGCAGTGTCGTAATCAGACCGCCGGCAGAAATATCGTGTCCGGCCAGAATCAGTCCCTTGTTGATGAGTTCCTGGATGGCCAGGAAAGCATCGCGGAAATATTCCGGATTCTGTACGGTAGGTACATCGTCGCCAATCTTGTTCAATGACTGGGCAAAAGCAGAACCTCCCAGACGGAGTTGGTCGAAACTGAAATCGATGTGGTAGAAAGTAGATTTTTCCTTGTTGACCATCACTGGTGAGATTACTTTCTTCACGTCAGAAACTTCACCGCCTGCAGATACGATGACGGTTCCCGGGCTGATAATCTTTTCACCGTTCGGGTATTTCTGAGTCATGGACAAGGAATCTTTACCGGTAGGTACATTGATTTGCAGTGCACAGCAGAAATCAGAAAGGGCTTTTACGGCAGTATACAGACGTGCGTCTTCGCCTTCCTGTGAACGGCATGGCCACATCCAGTTGGCAGACAGGGAAATACTGTCCATACCTTCGGCCAGCGGAGCCCATACCAGATTGGTCAACGCTTCTGAAACGGCCAATACTGAACCGGCTGCCGGATTAGCCAAGGCAGCTTGGGGAGCGTGTCCCAAAGCTGTAGCGATACCTTTTTCACCACGGTAATCGAGGGCTACCACACCACAGTCGCTCAACGGCAGTTGCAACTCACCCTGACACTGCTGACGGGCAATCTTACCAGTTACAGAACGGTCTACCTTGTTGGTCAACCAGTCTTTACAAGCCACAGCTTCCAGCTGTAATACATTATTTATATAGTCATTCAGTTTCGTTACATCGTATGACACGTTTTCGTAGTGGCGTTCTACGGTCTTGTCTACCATGTAGGTCTTCGGAGAAGAACCGAACATCTGGTCGACTGCCAGGTCGAACGGACGTACGCCGTCAGCCTGTTCGAAGGCAAAGCGATGGTCGCCGGTAGTTTCACCTACCACGTACATCGGAGCACGTTCACGTTCGGCAATCTGTTTCACGTGTTCGATGGATTTCTCGTCGATAAGCAGACCCATACGTTCCTGCGATTCGTTGGCGATGATTTCCTTGGCCGACAAGGTTTCGTCACCGATAGGCAGCTTGTCCATATGAATCAGTCCACCGCAGTCTTCTACCAGTTCCGACAGACAGTTCACGTGTCCGGCTGAGCCGTGGTCGTGGATAGAAACAATCGGGTTTGTATCTTCTTCGCAGAGGGCGCGTACTACATTGTAGGCACGTTTCTGCATTTCTGCATTGGCACGCTGTACGGCATTCAGCTCGATACCGGAAGAATAACGTCCGGTTTCTACAGAAGAAACAGAACCGCCGCCCAGGCCGATGCGGTAGTTGTCACCACCCATCACAACGACTTCGTTTCCGGCTGTCGGAGTTCCTTTCAGGCAGTCACGCTGAGTTCCGTAACCTACACCTCCTGCCAGCATGATGACTTTGTCGTACGCATATTTTTCACCGTTTTCCTGATGCTCGAAGGTCAGGACAGAACCGCAGATAAGCGGCTGGCCGAATTTGTTACCGAAGTCGGATGCACCGTTTGAAGCCTTGATCAGGATCTGTTCCGGAGTCTGGTACAGCCATTTGCGTACAGGCAGGATATCTTCCCATTCGCGTCCTTCGTCGGTACGTGGGTAAGAAGTCATGTAGACTGCGGTACCGGCAATCGGCCAGGAACCTTTACCTCCACCCATACGGTCGCGGATTTCACCGCCGGTACCGGTAGACGCTCCGTTGAACGGTTCTACGGTAGTCGGGAAGTTGTGGGTTTCCGCTTTCAGGGAGATGACAGTCTTGATATCTTTGATAATGAAATAATCGGAAGTGGCATGGTTCTGCGGAGCGAACTGCTCTACCACAGGACCTTCGGCAAAGGCCACATTGTCCTTGTAGGCCGAGATGATCTTGTTCGGGTTTTCCTGGGTAGTCTTCTTGATCATCTGGAAGAGGGAAGATTCCATTTCCTTTCCGTCGATGATGAATGTTCCACCGAAGATTTTATGACGGCAGTGTTCCGAGTTGATTTGGGCGAAACCGAATACTTCTGAGTCGGTCAGTTTACGTCCCAGGTCTTTTTCTACTTTCAGCAGGTAATCCATTTCTTCGCGTGACAGCGCCAGGCCTTCCTGTTCGTTGTATTCTTCCAGGTTTTCGATGTAGATGATCGGTTGCGGTTTGATGTTTACATCGAATATCTGCTGGTCCAATCCTTTGTACATGCGTTGGAGCATGGGGTCATATTCCGCATTTTCATCTTTTACCGGAAAATATTCTTCGATACGGCGGATTCCGCTTAAACCCATATTCTGAGTGATTTCCACCGCATTGGTACTCCACGGGGTAATCATCTCGCGGCGCGGACCGATGAAACAACCTTTCAGATTGTCTTCGGTCTCTACAGTGGCTTCACTGTAAAGCCAGCACAATTTCTTGACATCTTCAGCGCTCAACTCTTTGTTGCAGGCTGTGGCTATCACACTGTTTGCAGGGGTTCTGAAAAATAGAATCATAGTTCTTCTTGTATTTGTTATAGATAGTATTTCAAGTGTGTGTTGAATAAGCTTTGTTTGTTGTGCAAAGTTACATAAAACCCCGTTTGTAAGAAAGAAAATAAGAATGAAATATAGGTACTTTCACAAAAAAGTCTCATCTTTGCAGTATGAATTGGATAGAACAGGTTACCATACTGGATTTGTTGATAAAGGGGTTTATTATCGGGGTAGTCGTGTCTGCTCCGTTGGGCCCTGTGGGTGTACTGTGTATTCAACGGACCTTGAACAAGGGGCGCTGGTTCGGTTTTGTGACCGGGCTGGGGGCCGCGTTGAGTGACATCTGTTATGCCTTGATTACAGGTTATGGTATGAGTTTCATGGATGAACTGATTGTGAAGCATCAGATGTTCCTGCAGGTGGTGGGCAGTATCATGCTGCTTGCTTTCGGTATCTATACGTTCCGCAGCAATCCGGTCAAGGCGTTGCGTCCGGTTTCCGCCCGTAAGGGTACTTATCTGCATAATTTCATCACGGCTTTCTTTGTAACCTTCTCCAATCCGTTGATAATCTTCCTGTTCATCGGTCTGTTTGCCCGTTTTTCGTTTGTGATGCCCGGTAGCCCGATAGGTTTCCAGCTGGTAGGTTTCCTGGCCATCATTCTGGGGGCACTGGCCTGGTGGTTCGGTATCACTTATTTTGTCAATAAGGTACGTACCCGTTTCAATGTGCGGGGTATCTGGATGTTGAACCGGATTATCGGTGTGGTGGTCATCATCGCGTCGGTGGTAGGGATTATCATGACCTTGTTTGGAAAATCGTTGTCCTGATATGTATATTTCTCAACAGTTAAAACAACAGAATATCGCAGAATACCTGCTGTATATGTGGCAGGTGGAAGATTCGATCCGTGCCAATCAGTTCGATATGGCCAAAATCAAGGAACGGATTATCGATCCGTATCCGGTTTCGGAAGAGCAGAAACGTGATTTGTACCGTTGGTACGAAGACCTGGTGAACATGATGCACGATGAAGGGGTGATGGAGAAGGGGCACCTGCAGATCAACAAGAACATTATCGTATGGCTGACAGACCTGCACCTGCGGTTGTTGCGCTCTCCTAAATTCCCGTATTACAGTGCAGCCTATTACAAGGCTCTCCCGTTGATTGTAGAACTGCGGGCGAAAGGCGCCGATAAGGATGTACCTGAACTGGAAACCTGTTTCGATGCCATGTATGGAGTATGGATGCTGAAACTGCAGAAGAAGGAAGTTTCCGAAGAAACACAGAAGGCGATGAAGACCATCGGTGACCTGTTGGCGATACTTGCCGGTTATTACATCAAGGATAAGCAGGGAGATTTGGAACTGGAATAAGAAAAACAATCATTAAACAGATAAAATGAACGCAGAAATAGAAAGAAGACGAACGTTTGCGATTATCGCTCACCCGGATGCCGGTAAGACTTCGTTGACCGAAAAGCTGTTGCTCTTCGGTGGACAGATTCAGGTGGCCGGAGCGGTGAAATCGAATAAAATCAAGAAGACTGCGACTTCCGACTGGATGGATATCGAAAAGCAGCGTGGTATTTCGGTCACTACTTCCGTGATGGAGTTTGATTACCATGATTATAAAATCAATATCCTTGATACTCCGGGTCACCAGGACTTTGCGGAAGATACGTACCGTACGCTGACGGCTGTAGACAGTGTCATCATCGTGGTGGACGGTGCGAAGGGTGTGGAAACCCAGACACGGAAGCTGATGGAAGTGTGCCGTATGCGGAATACACCGGTTATCATCTTCGTGAACAAGATGGACCGCGAAGCAAAAGACCCGTTCGATTTGCTGGACGAGCTGGAGGAGGAACTGGTTATCAATGTACGCCCGTTGACATGGCCGATAGAAAGCGGTCCGCGTTTCAAAGGGGTATACAATATCTATGAACAGAAGCTGAATCTGTTCCAGCCGTCCAAACAGGTGGTGACAGAGAAAGTGGAAGTGGATATCCATACCGAAGAACTGGACAAGCACATCGGTTCGCCGCTGGCCGACAAATTACGCAGCGAGCTGGAACTGATTGACGGAGTTTATCCGGAATTCAATGTGGAAGATTACTTGAAGGGAGAATTGGCTCCGGTATTCTTCGGCTCTGCGTTGAATAATTTCGGTGTGCAGGAATTGCTGGATACTTTTGTGGAAATTGCTCCCAGTCCGCGTCCGGTACAGGCAGAAGAACGTACCGTACAGCCGGATGAACCGAAATTTACCGGTTTCGTATTCAAGATTACTGCCAATATCGACCCGAACCACCGTTCGTGTGTAGCTTTCTGTAAGGTCTGCTCCGGTAAATTTACCCGTAATACACCGTATCTGCACGTACGTCACAACAAGACGATGCGTTTTTCTTCGCCTACGCAGTTCATGGCACAGCGGAAGACTACGGTGGATGAGGCTTGGGCCGGCGATATCATCGGTCTGCCGGACAACGGAACCTTTAAAATCGGTGATACGCTGACCGAAGGAGAAATGCTGCATTTCAAGGGACTGCCGAGCTTCTCGCCGGAAATGTTCAAATACATCGAAAATGCAGACCCGATGAAGACCAAGCAGCTGAACAAGGGTATCGACCAGCTGATGGACGAAGGTGTGGCCCAGTTGTTTGTCAACCAGTTCAACGGCCGGAAGATTATCGGTACGGTAGGTCAGCTGCAGTTTGAGGTTATCCAGTATCGTCTGGAAAACGAATACAACGCGAAGTGCCGTTGGGAACCGGTCAGCCTCTACAAGGCATGTTGGATAGAGAGCGACGACCCGGAAGAACTGGAAGCTTTCAAGAAACGTAAGTATCAGTACATGGCAAAAGACCGTGACGGCCGTGATGTTTTCCTGGCCGACAGCGGTTATGTGCTGCAGATGGCTCAGATGGATTTCAAGCACATTAAATTCCACTTCACTTCGGAATTCTGATGATGGATTGGAAAGATGATACCATGAGAAAGGGCAGCCGATGACCGGTTGCCCTTTTTTCTTGCAAAATTAGTTCTCTTTTTATTTGGTTTATAAAATAAACTTCTCTATCTTTGTGAAAAGGAGGGGAGGTAAGCGCGCATCTCCCTTTTCTTGAAAGTTTGTGGTTTATAAAATAAACTTATTTGTTCTAACCTTTAATTCGATGCCTTATGGAAGAAAACAAATTGTCTGAAAGAGAGAGTCTGGAACTGATCAGTCGGATGATAAGTTCCACACGCGAGGGTCTGAAGGTGGGTGCCGGAAATACTTTCCTTTGTTTCGGTTATTTTACGGCGGCCTTGTCTATATTGCTTTTTATGCTGGTCTTTTTTACGCAGAATGATACGTGGGCATACGGCTGGTTCCTGATGTTCGTGTTCTGGGGATTCATGGAAGCCAGACGACGGAAGGATCTGAAACAGGAATCGGTGGTGACTTATACCGATACGGTACTGGCAAAAGTCTGGTGGATTATCGGTTGGCTGTTTCTGATAACGGTCCTGATGATGGGCGTGGTTTCGGCGGCACACGGTTATGGTGATTTTTCATTGATGCTGCCATTGTCTCTGTTGTATGGAGGAATCGGTACTTCCATTACAGGAATCATTATCAAGGAGCGGAGTGTCATGTATGCCCCGTTGGTGGGATTTGCCTTTGCTGTTTACATGTTGATGCAGTATACCTTCCACGAACCGGCTACGGTGGACTGGTACCTGTACTTCGGGTTGTCTTTCATCATCATGATGGTGATACCGGGGCATATTCTGAATAAAAAAGCGAAACATTCATGCTGAAAGAACTGAATCCTTTGCTGCATTCCCAGCTTCGTTTGTCCATCATGTCTCTGCTGCTTACAGTAGAAGAGGCGGAGTTTGTCTACCTGAAAGAAAAGACTCAGGCAACAGCCGGAAATCTGAGTGTCCAGTTGGACAAGCTGAGCGAAGCCGGATATGTTTCCGTCGAAAAAAGTTTTGTCGGAAAGAAGCCGCGTACGGTCTGTCGGATTACATCGGCAGGGCGGGAAGCGATGGCTGAATACGTGGAAGCCTTGAAGGGTTATTTCGTCGGCTTGTAAAATCAAGAAAAAACAAACGTTCGTTTCAGGTAAAACACGAGCACGAACTGTTTGAAACGTCCGTTCGTTTTCATCAAGACGAACGGACGTTTTTGATGACTTCTAACGGAAATCAGAATAAGTTGATAATCTGGTAGATGGCTGCAGCCAGCAAGGCACTTACCGGAATGGTCAGTACCCAGGCCGTCATCAGGCTTCTGGTTACCCCCCAGCGTACCGCCGAGAGCCGTTTGGTAGCTCCTACACCGATGATGGCTCCTGTTATGGTATGAGTGGTGCTGACCGGAATCTTCAGGTATTCCGTCAGATACAGGGTAAAGGCACCGGCAGTTTCGGCTATCACACCTTCCAGCGGGGTTACTTTGGTGATGCGGGTACCCATGGTCTTCACGATTTTCCATCCTCCGGACATGGTTCCCAATGAAATCGCGGTAAAGCAGGCGAAGGCTACCCAGTCGGGCAAGTCGTTGATGCTGTGGATTCCCATACCGATACCTTCCGAGTGGGCGGCTATCATGGCCGCCGCAATGATACCCATTACTTTCTGTGAATCGTTCAGACCGTGTCCGATGCTGAACATGGCCGAAGAAATGAGCTGGAGTTTCTTGAACCATACTTCGGCCGTATGTGGGTGGGCACGCCGGCAGATGTACAATACCAGCAGGGTAAATCCGAAGGCGATGACCATACCGATAATCGGGGCCAGGAAAATGAAGGCCGCAATCTTCAGGATGATATTCAGCTGGATAGCCTGGAATCCGTTGGCCATGATGGCGGCTCCGGCGAATCCTCCGATAAGGGTGTGCGAAGAAGACGAAGGAATTCCCTTCCACCATGTGAACAGGTTCCAGACAATGGCGGCAATGACCCCGGCCAGAATGATGGGTAGGGTAATGTAGTCTTCCACGACTGTTTTTGATACCGTATTGGCGATACCGAATCCACCGATGATACATTTGGCAATGAAGAAAGCCACGAAATTGAAGCAGGCCGCCCATATCACTGCCTGAAATGGTGTCAGGACTTTGGTAGAAACGATGGTGGCGATTGAATTGGCTGCATCGTGGAACCCGTTGATGTAGTCGAATATCAAGGCCAGCGCTATAATCAGGATAAGTATTTCCATGTGGCTTGTTTCCCTTTATGCATATTTTACAATCAGGTTTCTCAAAATCTTTCCTACGCGTTCGGCGGCGTCGGTCGTTTTTTCCAGTTCCTGCATGATTTCCTTGATTTTAATCAGTTCGATGCAGTCTTTTTCTTCTTCGAAAAGTTTCTTTACAAACAACTCGTACACATCGTCTGCCTGGTTCTCGATGTCGTGCAGCTTCACGCAATATTCACGCAACGCGGTAGGCTTTTTACGGAAAGTTTCCAGTTCGTCCATGGCTTTCGCGATGTATTGTGCCTCCTGCCGGATGAGTCGGCTCAGTTCCTTTCCGCTGTCTGAAATGGGACGCGGGTTGTAGATGGTGATACGCTTGGCCGAACTGTTGATGCCGTCGATGACATCGTCGATGGTAGAAGCCAGGTCGTGGATATCTTCGCGGTCGAACGGGGTGATGAATGTTTTTCCCAGTTCATCGAAAATCAGATGCGTCTGTTTGTCGCCTTCCCGTTCGATGTCCTTGATGCGTTTGTAATATTCGTTCCGTTCTTTCGGACTGTTGTGTTCCAGACTTTCTACCAGCAGGTCGGCAGAGACCATCAGGATTTCAGACAAGTGTTTCAACATCGGGAAGAACTTGGGTTCTTGTGGTGTAAATCGGCTAAAAAAAGAATTTTTCATAAGATGTATGCAATAAACTATTTTAAGTCCTGGTTATTTGATTGAGTATCGGATGACAGTTCAGACTGTCTGTTGACGGAGTTTCCATTTGGCCCGTACTACTTCGATGACAGCCGGTAGGATGGAGATGACCACAATGGCTACTATCAGCAGTTTCAGATTCTGCTGTACGAATGGAAGGTCGCCGAAGAAATATCCGGCGTAACAGAATGAGGCTACCCATAATGCACCGCCTATCAGGTTGTATATCATGAAATAAGTGTAGTGCATCTTACCCATGCCGGCCACAAACGGGGCGAAAGTGCGGACGATAGGTACGAATCGGGCAATGATGATGGTCTTTCCTCCGTATTTCCGATAGAACTCATGAGTCTTGTCCAGGTGTTTCTGTTTGAAGATGCCGGTGTTTCTTCCGTTGAAGAGTTTCTTCCCGAAAAGATGTCCGAGCATGTAGTTGCAGGAATCTCCTGCTACGGCAGCTATGAATAGAATCAAAGCCAACAGGTTGACCTCCAGGGGAGTGCCCGGAAGGGCAGCGATGGCTCCGGAGACAAAAAGCAAGGAGTCTCCCGGAAGGAACGGTGTCACTACGAGTCCTGTTTCACAGAAAATGATAAGAAACAGCAGGATATAAGCCCAGGTATGATAAGTCTGTACAATACCGATCAGGTATTGGTCGATGTGTAGAATAAAATCGAATATAAAATCCATGTAAACTGATAATTAGCATAATTAAAACAGGGGTTCCTTTCTCTTTCAGGACAGACAGATACAGGAACAAGTCTCTCATGGCGGAAACAGGCAAGATACGGGTATAAGATGCCCTACCGTCTTGTTGTATAACAATCGGTATGCTAAATCAGAATACGTTTTAAGCAGAAAATGTAATATTCGCTGGGATAGCGGTTGGATAGAATCGGGGGAGAAAAGAAGGTTTCTTTATCTTCGGGAAGAAGTATTTTCAGGAGTCTGGCTGTACGGGCCAATACGGAAGGGGTGGGATGGAATTTCAGAATCTTGGATGGGCAGCAAGTACGCCATGAACAGATGGATTCTGTGCGACCTATTCCTGTCTTGGCAAGGTGGTACTTTTCTTTATTGATTTCTTTTTTCCCGGATTGGGATTCGGATTTACGGTAGACTGTTTCATTCCCATAATATTGTTCAGTAGTACAGGAGGTATCGTACTGCTGAGTGTTATGGGTATCGGAACTGTATCCGGATAGCAGATATATTCCCAGTGCGATGTATAAAAGAAACAGATACTTTGCCATAGCGGGCGCAAATATACGAAGTATTTTCGGGCCGATGAAAAGATTTGCTGTTTTTGTTGCGGAATGAGTAAAAAAGGTCAGCTCCACCGGGATCGTTTCAGGCTATCCGTCGGATGGAGGCTGACCTCTGCTCAGTAATGATAATGATAAAGTATATTAGAATGAAGTTCCTTGAAATACAGTGGAACACTCTTTAGGTACCAGATAACCGCTGAAGGTTATCCGGTTTGAACTGAAATTCGGGTTGACGGTTACGGTAGCCCGATGGCTGCCTTGTGGCAAGGACAGGGAAACATTGGCAGAGATACCATTGCCTATAACGCTCATGGAAAAGCTGATGTTTCCCTTCTTGTCTGTTTTCATCTTGATGTTCGAAGCGCGGCCTTCCAGCGTAATGCCTCCTACACCGTTCGGCCCCCCGCTGTTGAACGGGGCGATTTGAACGACGGCCTGGTCGTCCGAAAGTGAAAAGAAATTGGTGTTCGAGGTGACATAGGCCGTCTCGCCGTGCTTGAATATCAATTTGTCCGCTTCGACTACGAAGTCCAGTTTTTCCAGACTTTTTACGGCTTCTACGAACAGGATAGAATCCTGTACTTCTTCTGTCCGCTTCTGTTCTTCCCGTTCCTGGGCAGCTTGTTGCTCTGCCTGTGTATAAATTCTCTTTTCTACCGTCTGCGCTTGGCCTGTTACATAGAGGAACAGGGAAAGCATTAACAATGTAATTTTTTTCATACTTCAAGGCTATTAAGTTGGTTATATTGCATTTATTTGAATTTTTCTGTCGGCATCCGTATGGACTATTCGGCTCCTCCTCCCAGTGCCTGATACAGATTGATGACCGCCTGGCACTGTGTGAAACTGTCGGTTACTACATTCAGCCGGGCATTCAGTAGCGATTGACGGGCGGTAAGCAGTTCCAGGTAGGTGGCGTTGCCGGTTTGGTACAGGGCTTCGGATGTCTGTACCGTACGTTCCAGTTCCCGGCATTGCTTCCGGTGACTTTCCAGACTCCTTCCGGCCGATTCGGTGGCATAGAGGGCATCGTTCACTTCCTGTCCGGCATCCAGCAATGTCTGTCTGTAGTTCAGCAAGGCAATCTGTTCTTCGTCTTTCGATACGCGCAGGTTGGAAATCAGTTTTCCGCGGTTGAAAAGCGGTTGGGTCAGTGAGGCGACTGCCGAGAGAATCCAGTCCCCCGGATTGGTGACTGCCTGTCCGAGGGCATTGGTCCAGCCTGCGCTACCGCTCAGGTTCAGGTTCGGATAGAAAGCCGAGCGTGCCTGGTTCGTAGTGTAATAGGCATTGGCCAGGGTCATTTCGGCCTGTACGATGTCCGGTCGGCGGGAAAGCAGACGGACAGGGATGCCTGTAGGAAGTGTTTCCGGAAATATTTGTTTGTCCAGTGTTCCATGTTCCAGACTGCGCGAAGTCATCCCCAGCAAGGTGCAGAGGGAATTTTCGGTTTCCCGTTGCTGGCGGAGCAGGTCGTTGTGGGTGGCTTCCAGTTCATACAGGCTGGCACGGGCTTGGGTGACGGCATTCTCGGTTTCTTCACCCACTTTCATCCGGGCTTCCATGGTTCGTACCTGCTCTTTCCAGACTTCCAGGGTAGACTGGCTGATGGCCACCTGTTCGTCCAGCATCAGCAGGGAATAATAGGTATTGGCGATACCGGCTATCAGTTCCGAACGGACAGCCTGCTGGTAGGCTTGCTGTTGCAGCAGGGTAGCCTGTGTACCTTTCTTGGCATTCCGCAGGTTGCCGAACAGGTCGATTTCCCAGCTGGCCTGTACCGGTAGTTCATACGTCTTTACGGTTTTGCTTCCGGCCGTGCTGGTCAAGGTACCTTGCGGAGAGAGGGTCAGCGAGGGCAGGAAAGAGAGCTTGGCAGCGGTCAGTTGGGCTTTTGCCTGGTCTACCCGTAGCAGTGCCGTCTGCATATCGGTGTTATGCTCCAGGCCGTACCGGATGTACTGCTGCAACAAGGTATCTTGGAAAATTTCCTGTCAGGGCAGATCCCCCAGGGAAAGGGAATCTGTGACAGGCTGATTGTCGGCATCCCGGAACAGGCTGTCGGTAGGCAGATTGTCCGGACGCTGGTAATTCCGATAAATGTGGCAACTGCTCAGCAGTACCATATTTATACAAATGATGGTTATGCAGGTTATCTTTCTCATAGTTTTCTGTCTTCTTTACGTTTACCCATAACCCGCTCTTCAATGTATTGGAAGGTGATGAAGAAGGCGGGGGTTACAAACAGCAGGACGATGGTACCGATCAGCATACCGCCTACCGCGCCTACGCCGAGGGAGGTGTTGCCGTTGGCACCTACACCCGATGCGAACATCAGCGGGAGCAGACCGAATATCATGGTCAGGGCGGTCATCAGAATCGGACGGAGACGGACACCGGCGGCGGAAATGGCGGCTTGGGTGAGCGACATGCCTTCCTTACGCCGTTCGGTGGCATATTCGGTCAGCAGGATAGCGGTTTTCGACAACAGTCCGATTAGCATGATAAGTCCTGTCTGCAAGTAGATATTGTTCTCTATGCCCCACATGCGTGCGAAGAGGAAGCTTCCCATCAGTCCGAACGGGACGGATAGGATAACCGCCATCGGGATGAACAGACTCTCGTACAGCGCGCACAATATCAGGTAGATGAACAAGATACATACGCCGTAGATGATGATTGTGTCGTGCGAGTTGGCCATCTGTTCTTCTTCACGGGTCATGCCGGAGAACTCGTAGCCGTAGCCGGTAGGCAGGGTCTGTGCGGCTACTTCCTTTACGGCATTGATGACATCGCCCGAACTGTAACCGCTGGCAGGCATTCCCTGTACGTTGATGGACGAGAACATGTTGAAGCGGGTCAACGATTCCGCACCGTAAGTCTTGGTCAGTTTGACGAACTGACTGACAGGGGCCATACCGCCCGAAGTCTTTACAAAGACGTTGTCGAGCGACTGCATGCTTTTTCGTTCGTCGGACGGAGCCTGGATGATGACACGGTACAGTTTGGTGAAGCGGTTGAAGTTGGAAACATAGAGGCTTCCATAGTAACCTGAAAGAACGGACAGTACCGCTTCGGTTGTCGTTCCGGCTCGTTGGCACTGTGCTTCATCTACATCCACCCGGTATTGAGGGAAGTTGGCGCTGAAGGAGGTATAGGCCATCTGGATTTCAGGACGTTTGTTCAGTGCCACCAGGAAGGTGTCGGTTACCTGGCTAAGCGCGTCGATTCCTTTTCCGGAGCGGTCCTGAAGGTAGAGTTCGAAACTGTTACCGGTTCCGTAACCGGAAATCATCGGTGGAGAGAATACGAAGAGGTTGCAGTTCTTGATGTGGGCGGTACGGCGGTAGATTTCCTGCGAGATGGCATCTACACTGCTGTTTTTGTCCTGCCGTTCGTCCCAGTGTTTCAGTTTGACGATGAACATACCGTGCGAGGCACCGCTGCCCGAACCCATTCCGAATCCGGCTACTTTGTTGAAGTTTTCTATCTGTGGTATTTCCTTTAGTTCGTCTTCCACTTCGTTCATGATGCTTTCGGTTTCGGCCAATGTACTGCCGGCAGGAGCATCCAGACTGATGAAGATGGAACCGGTATCTTCCGAAGGTACCAGACTGGTCTTGGTTGTTCCCATGAAATAGAAAAGTAATCCGACGGCTGCGGCGAAAGAGGTCCATGCCAGCCATTTCCGTTTGATGAAGAACTTGACACCGCTCTTGTATTTCAGGACTATCCGCTTGAAGGCAGAATCGAAAGCCAGACGGAAACGGGTGGAGAATTCCGGTTTCTTGCCGTCTGTCAGGATTTCGTTGGGTCGTAGAATCAGGGCACAGAGGGCCGGGGAAAGGGTCAAGGCGTTGGTGGCCGAAATACCGACCGCTACCGCCATGGTAATACCGAACTGGGTATAGAAGACGCCCGAGGTTCCTCCCATAAATGATACGGGTACGAATACCGCCATGAAGACCAGGGTAGAAGTGACGATGGCCGAGGAGATACCTGTCATGGCATCTACGGAAGCCTTGTAAGGCGACCGGTAGCCTTCGTCGAAACGTACCTGGACCGCTTCTACTACGATGATGGCATCGTCTACAATGGTACCGATGGCCAGTACCAGGGCGAACAGGGTCAGCAGGTTGATGCTGAATCCGGCGATGTACAGCGCGGCAAACGTACCGATAAGCGATACGAAGATACTGATGGTCGGGATGAGGGTGGAACGTGGATTCTGCAGAAACACGTATACCACGAGTACGACCAGCACGATGGCTTCCAGCAGGGTTTTGATGACTTCATCGATAGAAGCGTCGAGGAAATTTTTGGTACTCATCAGTTCCACGATTTCCATGTCTTCCGGCAGGGTTTCTTTCAGTTCATCCAAGTACTTGTCTATTTCTGTAATGATTTCGTTGGCATTGGTTCCGGCGGTCTGGTTAATCATACAGGTAGTTCCCGGTGCACCGTTCACCGTTCCGGTATAGGAATAGCTTTGGGCACCCAGTTCCACGGTGGCGATGTCTTTCAGTTTCAATACGCGTCCGTCATCGTAGGCCCGGATGACGATTTCTTCGAACTCCTGTTCCTTTTCCAGACGTCCGCGGTATTTCAAGGTATATTGGTACACATTTTTCGAATCTTCACCGATGGAGCCGGTAGAAGCTTCTATATTCTGGCTGGAAAGGGCGGCTTCTACATCGCTCGGCTCCAGTTCGTATTGGGCCATTACGTCCGGTTTCAACCAGATACGCATGGCATAGTCACCTCCCATGACATTTACTTCGCCTACTCCCGATATACGTTGTATCTGTGGCTTGACGTTGATGCTCAGGTAGTTGGTCAGGAAGTTCCTGTCGTAGGTACCGTTCGGACTGTAAAGCCCGAAAATTTTCAGCATACTGCTTTGGCGTTTCATGGTGGTGACACCTACTTTGGTCACTTCGGCCGGCAAAAGAGAAGTGGCTGTAGAAACCTTGTTCTGTACGTTTACAGCCGCCATGTCCGGGTCACTTCCTTGTTTGAAATAGACCGTAATTTCGGCGCTACCCGTGTTGCTGGCGGTAGAAGTCATGTAAGTCATGTTCTCTACTCCGTTGATGGCTTCTTCCAGTGGCACGATGACACTTTTCTGAACCGCTTCGGCATTGGCGCCGCTATAGGTCGTGGAAACTCGGATGGTAGGCGGTGCGATGTCCGGATACTGTTCTACCGATAGGGCATACAGTCCGATGAGGCCTGCCACCAGAATAACGACGGATATGACGATAGACAGAATCGGTCGGTCAATGAAATGTTGTAGTTTCATGGTTATGCCTCCTTCTTCTTATCGGTTGGTGCCTGTTCGTCTTGTGGAGTGCTGACTATGGTTCCGTCTTTGAGTAGACCGGCACCTTCGGATACGATGACATCGCCTGCCTGCAAGCCTTTTTCGACGATGTATTCGGTACCGTTATTGATTTCGAACACTTCGATAGGCGTGGAGACTGCTTTTCCGTCTATCACCTTGAAGGCAAAGATACGGTTCTGGATTTCATACGTTCCTCCTTGCGGGATAACAATGCATTGTGTCCGGTCATACGGAACGATGATATTGGCTGAACCGCCACTCATCAGCCGTTTGTCCGGATTGCTGAATATTGCCCGCAGGCTGACAGTTCCGGTTGTCTTGTCGATGATGCCACTGATGACATCTACTTTTCCTTTCTGGGCGTATGTACTTCCGTCGTTCAGTTCCAACGAAACTTCGGGAAAGGAAGCGAGCGCCTGGTCCAATGAACCGTATTGGGCTGTCAGGGTGAGTACCTGTTTCTCGCTTAGGGAAAAATAGGCATACATTTCCGAATTGTCCGAAACTCGGATAAGCGGGTCGGTCATCGAGGCACTTACCAGGGCGCCGATACGGTAGGAGGTCATACCGGCATAACCGTCTACCGGACTTTTCACTTCGGTATACGACAGGTTGTTTTGTGCGTCAGTAAGTTCCGCCTGAGCCTGTAACAAGGCTGCCTGGGCACTCTTGTATTCGTTCTGTGCCGTCCGCAATTCGAAATCCGAGATGACTTTATCTTCGTAAAGCGACATTTTTCCGTCGAGTGTCTGTTTGGCCGTCGCTTCGTTGGCTTCTGCGGTCGCCACGGCAGCCCGGGCTTTCTGCAGGGCAGCCCGATAAGGTACCTGATCAATAATGAACAGTACCTGCCCTTTATGTACGTGGGCACCTTCTTCTACCAGCACTTGCGTAATGGTACCTGATACTTGCGGACGCACTTCTACGTCCTGCTTTCCTTCTATCACCGCGGAATATTTTACAGAGAGCTGCCTGTCTTCCGGTGTCAGCGTCAGAAGCGGATACTTTCCACCTTCTTCTTGTGGTTTCCGGCTTTGCTGACAGGCAGACAATGCAAGGCAGCAGAGGCCGATTCCGAGAATACTTTTTACCTTCATAGTTCGTTTAATTTGAGATTCTGAGGTAAAAATAGAGGGCTAGAGAGGCGTACTGTTTGGACAAAAGGTACAATCATTTGTCCATATCACCCAGTATTAGAACTTATTAGTAAACCCTATGTCTATTTAGCGCAAAGATTTGTTTGCGGAAGACAGGATTCTTTATATTGGTTGCCGGTAAATGAAAATTGCATACGGATGACACAGAAAGAATTGATGCCTTTATTTCCGCCTACCTGTTATTTGAAGGGAGGAATCCTGCTGGTGTCTCCTTCCGATTTCGGACGACTGGAGGGACGTACGTTGGGAGGAAGCCGCCTGTTCATGTTGGTCTGCCACGGAAGTTTGTCGCTGCAGATTGCAGGCAGGAACTATGAAGTACGGGCATACGCTTTTCTGGATGTTATGGAAACGGTTTCTATCCAGATGGAGCAATTCAGCCCTGATTTACAGGCTTGGGGAGTATTTATTACATTTGAGTTTGCCAGTGAATCTTTGAAGAATCTGCGTCCGGGCCCTCAGGGATACCTGTTGGAACGGTTGAATATCCCTGTTCAGGAATTGTCAGAAAAGGAGTGTGGTACACTGGAACATCAGCTTCTGTTGCTTCGGGAATGCCTGTCTGATATGAAACATTTCTACCGTCAGGAGTTGGCACAGTTGTATTTCAAGAGTTTCAGTCTGGAGCTGGGAAACATCATGTTGTCTCATCGTGAAGACACAGATCGTTTTACTCCGCATATCAACAAATATGATTTCATTACGTTGGGATTCCTGAAATTGGTTTCCAGGTATTTTTCTTCGGAGCATACCGTCGATTTCTATGCCGAGTCCTTGTGTATTTCTACCAAACACCTGACACGGGTGGTCAAAGAGAAAATCGGAAAGACACCTCATGAGGTAATCTGCAACGAAATTGTGCATCAGGCCATGCTGATACTGGAGGATGAACGTATCCCGGTGGGACAGATTGCCGAAGAGTTGCATTTTTCTGACCAGGCTTCTTTCAGCAAGTTCTTTAAGAAGCAGATGAAGATGGCTCCCATGCTTTACCGGCGGAAGTACGAAAAGAAATGATGCTGATTCTCTTCGTACATCTTATGCCTGACGGCTGTCTTCTTCCTTAGCTTTATCGGGGGACAATTCATTAAAAAATCATCCTATTATTGTGGCGATAATTCTTCTGCCACCGCCATGGTTACGGAATTCACACAGGTAAATACCTTGCCACGTACCCAGATTCAAAGAACCGTCTGTGATGGGAATGGAAAGACTGGCACCCACCAGGGTCGATTTGGCATGGGCCGGCATGTCGTCCCAACCTTCCAATGTATGGTTGTACCACGATTCCCGTTCGCGTACCAGGTTATTGAATATCTTTTCCAGGTCACTTCGTACATCCGGGTCGCAGTTCTCGTTGATGGAAAGTGCGGCGCTGGTATGTTGGATGAACAGGTTCAACAAACCAGTCTTGGGTAATTCCGGTAATTTGCTGATGACTTCGTCTGTAATCAGGTGAAAACCGCGGGAGCGTGGGCGTAATGTAAAGGATGTCTGTTGTATCATGATATGGTTGTTGGATTTCTATACAAAGGTAGACGTTTTCGGTCAGACGAGCAAAATGTGATGGTGCAAAGGTGCGGATAGAAAAAGATTCTTTTCTTTTAAAAAAGTGGTTGTTTTTGCTGCTTGTGTTAAAAAAAAATACTTCTTTTGCCGGAAAATAAGAAGAAACTATGAAAAAGACATTTTTAGGTTGTTTATTCGGTGTTTTGTTATTGGTATCCTGCGCTCAGACGGAACCGATGAAACCGATCAGATCGGGTGAATTATGGCTCGATGATAAAGGAGTCCATGTGAATGCTCATGGTGGTGGAATGCTTGTTTACGATGATACTTATTATTGGTATGGCGAAAACAAATGTGATTCTACCAGTGCAGCCATGGTAGGTATCATGTGTTATTCTTCGAGGAATCTGACGGATTGGAAAAATGAAGGTGTTGTTCTTCCTGTCGAGATGAACGATACAACCAGTGACATCATTCAGGGTTGTATCATGGAGCGTCCGAAAGTCATTTATAATGAAAAGACAAAGAAGTTTGTGATGTGGTTTCATCTTGAGCTGAAGGGAAAAGGTTATTCGGCCGCAAGATCCGCTTGTGCTGTTAGTGATTCCCCGGTAGGTCCGTTTCAGTATATCGGTTCGCTTCGTCCGAATGCCGGTAAGCTTCCTTTCGATATGACTGAAGAGCAGAAAGCGGTATTTGATACGCTTAATCTTGAGAACTTTAAAGAATGGTGGACTCCGGAATGGAGAGAGGCCATAGCGAAGGGACTATTTGTAAAACGTGATCTGGAAGGAGGTCAGATGGCCAGAGATATGCAGCTATTTGTAGATGATGACGGTAAGGCTTATCATATCTTCTCTTCGGAGGATAACCTGACATTGCACGTTGCGGAACTGAGTGACGATTATTTGAGCCATACCGGTAAGTACGCCCGTATTGCTCCGTGTGGACATAACGAAGCTCCTGCCATCTTCAAGAAAGATGGAACGTATTGGTTAATTACTTCCGGTTGTACGGGATGGGATCCTAACGAAGCCCGTATGTTTTCTGCTCCAAGTATTTGGGGACCGTGGACTCAGCATCCGAATCCTTGTGTGGGACCAAAATCAGAAATTACTTTCGGTGGACAAAGTACTTATGTACTTAACATCCCAGGCAAGAAGGATGCGTACATGTTTATGGCTGATATCTGGCGTCCGAAACATCCGAGTGATGCACGTTATATCTGGTTGCCTGTTCAATTCAAAGAAGGAACACCGGTGATTGAATGGATGGACAGTTGGACACTCGATTACTTCGATAAACAGGAATAAGATATTGTCAGACTTCTTGAGAGTCTGTTATCCTGATAATTCGTCGGATATAGATTAAAAAAAAAGCTGCCCTCCCGAATGGGAAGACAGCTTTTTGTCCTTGATACGAACAAATTTATTGCGTTTGATTTTGAGCCGAGCGAAGTTATCCGAGCATCGGAACGAGGTATTTAGTCAGCAGGTATCCGCCTACAACCAGCCAGATATACAGCAGTCCGGCCAAGACAAACGGTTTGGCGCCTGCCTGTTTGAACTTGTCGATGCTGGTATCGGTACCCAGCGCTGTCATGGCCATGGTCAGCATGAATGTATCGATGTATTCGATAGCACCGTTTAACGGGATTTCCTTTACGCTTTCTACTCCTAAAGTGGCTTGCAGCAACGAATTCAGACAGATGATACCGATGAAACCGAAGGCAAACCAAGGAATTGTAATTTTACTTTTTCCATTGTTGGCATCCGGAGTTGCTTTCTTGCGGCCCGCCAAAGCGAAACTCATGATAACCAGTACGGGAGCCAGCATCATGACACGAATCATTTTCGTGATGGTAGCTGTTCCGGCGATTCCCAGGGCATCGGTCGGGTCCATGGCATTACCGGCACCGGCTACATGTGCCACTTCGTGTAGGGTACTTCCGGTATAGATGGCAACGCCGGTATCACCCAATGCGCTCAGCATGCCCGAACGGTACATGATGGGGTAAAGGAACATGGAGATGGTTCCGAAGATAACTACGGTAGAAACCGCAATGGCTGTCTTGTGTCCTTCACAACGTACCACAGGTTCAGCACCCAGTACGGCGGCTGCCCCACAGATGGCGCTACCCGTTGAAGTCATCAAAGAAGTGTCACTATCCATTTTCAGCAGTTTTCCCAAGAAGATTCCCAGGAAAATGGTACCGGCTACGATGATGGTATCGATTACTACGGCCGGAAGTCCTACGGCAGCTACTTGGGTCAGAGTCAGACGGAAGCCGTACAGTACGATACCGGCGCGCAGAATCTGTTTGGTACAGAACTTGATACCCGGTACCCATGTTTCCGGAAGTTTGTTCCGTAAGCTGTTGGCATATAGCATACCGAGAATGATTCCGACGATAAGCGGGCTGAAGGATAATCCTTTTACAAAAGGAATTTCTGCGATGTAGAACGCCGCAAACGAGAATAAGGCAATCAATAGAATACCATGCAAGGTATTGGCTCTGTTTCCTTTCTTGAACATATCTTTTATCTTTGATTAAGTTTGTAATTTCTTTTTCGCCGGCAAAGGTACGACATTTATCAACTTCAACCTATTCACATTTTTTTATGTACTATAACCTGAAGTTATAATATCGGTTTTGGGGAGGCGTTCAGGTGCCTGGTGCTAGCGGTTGGACGCTCTTGGTCGGGGATTGGGAGGGAAGCATGATGGGTATCGGTTGATAGGGAGGTCCTTTCAAAGGATAAGCGTATTCATTCCCTCGTTTTTACTTATTAATTTTTACTTATTGATTTATTCTCTATCTTTGCACGGCTAAACATGAATTGAAAGAGAAATATGAAAAGATTATTGGGTATTTATGGTCTGGTCTTCTTGATGGGAAGCCTCATCTGTCTGGGGTGTAAAGAAGAGGCAAAAGACATGTCTATGAAAATGAACAATCCACACAATATCCGGGGAGTCATCAGTTATAAACGTTCGTTCGGCGATTTGAATGCTGTACAGCTGGCTACTGCCAAGAAAATCGGTATCCGTCCCATCGGTAGCCGTGAAGAAGCGGTCGGACTGGGAGAACGTCTGATTCACATCGTTCCTTGTGAACGGTATGATGTCGATTCACTGACGCACTCCATTCCTTATTTGATTCCACAGGCCAGTGCCTTGCTCGATACTATCGGAGTGAACTTCCTGGATTCATTGGAGAACAAGGGGTTGAATCCGAACAAGGTAATCGTCACTTCGGTAACCCGTACCAAGGAAGATGTGAAACGGTTACGCCGCACCAACGGAAACGCTTCGTTGAACTCCTGTCATTTCTACGGTACGACGTTCGATTTGAGCTGGAAACGTTTTGCCAAGGTGGAAGACCCGGATGGCCGTCCCATGCAGGATGTGAATGCCGATACCTTGAAGCTGGTGTTGTCGGAGGTATTGCGTGATTTGCGTAAGGCCGACCGTTGCTACGTAAAATATGAGTTGAAGCAAGGATGTTTCCACATTACCGCCCGTTGAGTTTATGCATCGATATTTCATTTATCTGGCCTATGACGGCACGAATTATCACGGATGGCAGATACAGCCGAACGGTGACAGTGTGCAGGAAACGCTGACACGCGGTCTGAAGACTTTTCTACGGGATGAGACCTTGGAAGTGACCGGGGCCGGTCGAACCGATGCGGGGGTACATGCCCGGCTGATGGTAGCGCATTTCGATTCTCACCGGCCGTTGGATGCAGATGTTGTGACTGATAAGTTGAACCGGATTCTGCCGCCGGACATTTCGGTGTACCGGGTGAGGGAGGTACGTCCGGACGCACATGCCCGCTTTGACGCGACTTACCGGACATACAAGTATTACATCACAACCCGGAAAGACCCGTTCAGCCGGGCGTATTCGTGGCGGATTTTCCAGCCGTTGGATTTCGAAACAATGAATGAGGCGGCGAAAACACTGTTCGATTACATCGATTTTACCAGTTTCAGCAAGCTGCATACAGATGTCAAGACCAACAATTGCAGAATCATGCAGGCACATTGGGAGCAGACGGGTCCTGACGAATGGGTGTTTACCATTCAGGCCGACCGTTTCCTGCGGAACATGGTACGGGCGGTGGTTGGTACGCTGGTAGAAGTGGGGCGCGGAAAACTTTCGGTGGAGGGTTTCCGAGAGGTCATCGAAGAAAAGAACCGCTGTAGTGCGGGAACTTCTGTTCCGGGGAATGCCTTGTTTCTGGTAGATATCGGTTATCCGGAGGCTCTTTTTAACCTGGATGAATAGGATTATCCCTTTTCGGTCAGGTATTTCCAATAGCGGACCGGCATGTCTTTCCGGTGTTTTACCGGATTGAGCCGTTCCTTGATGCAGATAGATTTGAAATAGCTTTTCCACAACTGCTGGAAAAGTTTTTCGTCTTTATCGAGGAGGCTGTCTTCCAGTTTTCCGGTCAACAGATGTTGCTGGTGAGGGTCGGCGAAGGTGATTTCGTTCACTTCCTTCCCGTCGTAATAATAGCCGTATTTCCGTTTGCCGTCGTAAATCAGCCAGCGCTGGTCGGCAAAACGGTCGCGGAAATGACCGATGGTGAGCGGATAAACGTTGTAGAGCGGTTCCATGACTCCGAAATAGATGCCTTCGGCCGTCTTCTGGAAACGCATGAATTGCAGGACCCGAGTCCGTTCATCGCTCACCTTTTTGCTCAGTTTGGCCATAGCCAGGATGTCAGGGTCGGTGAAATTGGTTTCGATGGAGCGAGGCGTATCGACTACTTTTCTCAGATAACGGAATAGCAGCATGGGCGTTTCGGGAAGTTCGGAAAGCCAGCATCGTGTCAGTCCGGACAAGGCGAAACGGGACAATTTCTTCTGCAAGGCTTTCCACACCCTTTCCGCCTTTTCAGTATCGGTGATGACGGTATGTACCTCGTCGTAGAACAGGGGGAGAGGAAGCTCTTCTGCCTGTAGCAAGTCCGGAAACTGTTTCCGGCTATAGGCATCGAAGAGGGCGGTCAGCAATCCCTCGAAGCTTTGGTCGTATCGGAAAATAATCATGGCTTTTCGTGGGTCGTAAACGAGTCTCCGAAGTCGAAACTCAGTTGTAAATCGTCTTTTTTCTTGGCCGGATGGGGAAGGAGGAGCTTGCGTACTTGTGTAGGACCCAGTTCCAGAATCGTCTTGTCTGGCAATTCGTTGCAGGTGATGAAGTACTTGGCTTTCTTCATGACCGCTCCCATCTTTTTCAGTTCATAGAAGCCTACGCGTGAAAAGCGGCGGGAGGTGACGATGAGTTTGGCCGAACGTACTCCGATACCCGGTACACGCAACAGGCTTTCGTAATCGGCCGTCTGGATATTGACCGGGAAAAATTCCGGGTGACGCAGAGCCCAGGCCAGTTTCGGGTCAATTTCCAAATCCAGGTCCGGGGTACGGTCGTCCACCAGTTCATCGACCTTGAATTCATAGAAACGGAGCAGCCAGTCGGCCTGATACAAGCGGTTCTCGCGGACCAGTGGCGGTTGTTTCAAGGCAGGGAGGCGCTTGTCGTAAGTATTCACGGAAATGTAGCCGGAATAATAGACACGCTTCATGGTAGGACGTTCGTAGAGGCTAGAGGAAACCCGGAGAATGTCACGGTCGGTCTCGGAGGTGGCACCGACTATCATCTGCGTGCTTTGTCCGGCCGGGGCGAAACGGGGCGCTTTCCGGTATTTCTTCCGTTCCTCGTTGCTCTCCAGTACCCCTTGCTGGATGTATTTCATGGGCAGGTACACGCTTTGGTGGTCTTTCTCCGGAGCCAGCCGTTTCAGGTTTTCTTCGGTAGGGATTTCCAGGTTGACGCTCAGACGGTCGGCATAGAGTCCGGCCTGACGGACCAGTTCCTCGCTGGCTCCCGGAATACTTTTCAGATGGATATAGCCGTTGAAGCGATGTACCTCGCGTAAATCCTTGGCCACACGTACCAGACGTTCCATGGTATAGTCGGGGTTGCGTACTACGCCCGAGCTGAGAAAAAGCCCTTCGATGTAGTTACGCCGGTAAAATTCCATGGTCAGGTCCACCAGTTCGCTTACAGAAAGGGTAGCCCGGGGAATGTCGTTGCTGATGCGGTTGATGCAGTAGGCGCAATCGTAGATGCAGTAGTTGGTGAGCATGATTTTCAGCAGGGAGATGCATCGTCCGTCTTCGGCGAAGCTATGGCAGATGCCCCATCCGCCGACGGTGTTTCCCACTCCTCCTTTGGAGTTGCGCCGGACGGTTCCGCTGGAAGCGCAAGATACGTCGTATTTGGCCGATTCCGCCAGTACCTTCAGTTTCTGTAATACCTGCTCGTTCATCTTTGTTGCCTTTGTTTCGTGGTATCAAAGGTAGAGAGAGTTTATGAGATGTGCAACTTCAGGCCCAGGAAATACATAACGGGTGAAACTCCTGGCATAATCGTACAACCAGAGTTCCACCCGTTATCTTTTGTTTAAAGTAAGATACGGCTTACCGTTTCATGTGGATGGCCTTATCGAATTCTGCCCAATGTTCGTCGGTCATGTTCGATGGAGTGAACAGGGCGACACCGGCCGCACCCGCTTCGATGGACCCGCGTACAGCTTCCATGATTTCAGAAGGAATCAGTCCGTGTCCTTCCGGGTCTTTGATATTGGCCTTGTTCTGCCAGTCGTGACAGATGAACAGACCGCTGTATACCGGAATCTTTCCGTTTACGGAGTTGACTTCTTCCTGGGTGATTTTGCCTACCCAGGAAGCCGGTTCCAGGTAGAAGTCGTTGTAGTTCATCGGGAAGAACGCGTCGATGTTCCATTTGTTCCATTCCTGGCGTACCAGTTTCTTGGCATACGATTCCGGTCCCGGGAAGACCGCTGCGCTGACTTTCTTACCTTTGGCATGTACTGTTTCGGCAATCTTGTTCACCAGGCTGGTGATGACGTTGTAACGGAACTGTTTCCATTCTTCACAGGTAGACGGGTCTTCTACACTCTTGATGTCGATACCGGTCGCAGCCTTGAAATCGGCTACACACTTGTCGCAATAGCAATAGTCGGCGGTAGGATATTCTTCGTTCATCACCAGACCGTATTTTTCCCACAGGCCGCGGGCCAGAATCACATCTACGTAGCGGATGTAGTCCAGATGGATGAAGTCCACTTCCGGAATATCGGCAATCTTTCCGTATTCAGTCACCAGATAGTTGATGACATCCGGGTTGTTCGGACACATGCATTTGTAATAAGGAACGTAGGCCTGTACGTTGTAGGCCGATTCGCCTTTCCGGTTTACGGCATACCAGGTAGAGTCTGCATCGCCTTTCAGCATCGATGGAATCCAGGCATGGTATTCCAGTCCGTTTGCATGGGCGATTTTGGCGGCACGGGTATGCTTTTCGACGTTGAATCCGCCGGCATTGTAGCACATACCGTCCAGTCCGTGCTCTTTCCATTTCTTGAAATCTGCCTGGATGGAGGCTTCTGTAGCGTCTCCGCCTTCCCCTTGCCAACCGTATACAGGAATTTTAGTCGTTGATTCGTCCGAGCATGAA
Organism: Phocaeicola barnesiae DSM 18169 = JCM 13652; assembly: GCF_000374585.1. Classification (GTDB taxonomy): domain Bacteria; phylum Bacteroidota; class Bacteroidia; order Bacteroidales; family Bacteroidaceae; genus Phocaeicola; species Phocaeicola barnesiae. Next base: position 267,977 of record NZ_KB894643.1, on the reverse strand, counting down.
GACATGCCCAGTACGCAGGCTGCCGCAACAGCCAAGAATGATTTTACTTTCATAGTTTTAGTATTGTTTAGTGATAGAGTTATTTTCAGATAACTGCTTGCCGGCCTGTATTTTCGGTTCTTCCGGCAATACATTCTTTGCAAATATCCGAAAAAAAAGTCTTTCTCAGGTTGTTTTAGGGAAAAAACTTCACGGTAAAGGTGGTCCTGGCGCGTTATCGGCTATTTCCCGTTTATCGTTTGTGCGGATTCTGTCTTTTCATTATTTTCCGGACAATTGTCTTTTCATGCGAAAAAACGGTTATTTTTGTAAAGTGCTAGGTCTCGGAAAAACAAACGGACATTTTGTGTGAAACGAACGTTCGTATCACACAAGACAAACGTTCGTTTTGCTTCGAATGAACGTTCGTTTTTTCAAGGGATGAAAAGTGGTGTTTGCGGTTGATAAAATTCAGGACTTATGGGAATACAGATGATAAAGACAAGGTATATCGGTAGATTGTTTTTGACAGGTATATTGTGGGGCATATCCGTTTGGGCATGGGCGCAACCGGATGCCTCGTTGAGGCAGGAACTGGCAAATCGGATAAAGAATTGCCGGGCGCAGGTGGGGGTTGCTCTTGTGGTGGATGGGAAAGACACGCTGACTTTGTTTAATGAGGTGCCTTATCCGTTGATGAGTGTGTATAAACTCCATCAGGCGATGGCCGTAGGAAAGTATCTGCATGAGCGGGGGAGAACTTCGGAGAGCCGCATCGCAATTGGAAAAGAAGATTTGAAACCGGATACATACAGCCCGTTACGCGACAAGTATCCCGACGGAAATGTGTCGTTATCGGTACGGGAGTTGTTGGAATACACGTTGCAATGGAGCGATAACAATGCCTGTGATATCTTGTTTGCGCATACCGGAGGAACCGCCGGAACGGACCGTTACATCCGTTCGTTGGGCTTGAAGGAGTTTGCGATTTCGAGTACGGAAGATGAGATGCACCGGGATTTGGACAAATGCTACGATAATTGGAGTTCTCCGCTTGAGATGGCCCGGTTGTTGGAAATACTTTTTACGACTGATTTGGAGATGGGAGAGTTCCAGCCGTTGATTCGGCAGATTCTAATGACCTGTCGTACCGGACTGAACCGTTTACCCAAGCCGTTGGAAAGTAACGGGGCGCAGATTGCCCATAAGACGGGAACGGGAGACAAGAATGCCGCAGGTGCCCTTATCGGAATCAACGATGCTGGGATGGTTTTTCTACCGGACGGGCGACGGTATACCTTGGTCGTGTTCGTGAAGGATTCCTGGGAAAGTATGGAAAAAACGGAACAGCTTATTGCCGATGTATCGGAAATCGTTTACCGGTATGTTACCGGGAAATAGTGGTTGATTAAGGATTGGATTCCACGTTTAGGGTAGGGGCGGGGGTTGCCCGCCCGAATACATCACATTTTGTTTTTAGTAGGTTGGTAAGTTAAGACAGATTCCGGAAAGTTCCATGTCTTCTGCCAGCAACACACCGTTGTTTATAAAGCTTCTATTTCCGCTTCGCTCAGACCGGTGGCCTGCATTATCTGTTCGGTAGTGAAGTGCAAAGACTTCAGGTTACGTGCAATGGATTTTCTTTCTTCTGCACGACCTTCTGCACGACCTTCAACACGACCTTCTGCATGTCCTTCAGCCCGTCCTTCAGCTCTTCCTTCCTCTAACCCTTTCGCTCGCCCTTCCTCTAGCCCTTCAGCTCTTCCTTCCTTTAGTCCTTGCTTCCATCCGGCTTCACGGGCATCTTCTTCCACTATGCGGCTTACCCGGTAACGGTCCAGTGCCTTGTCGTAGGCAATGCGGTCTTCCAGGGAAAGGTTGGCTACGGCAGCCAGTTCTTCCAGTCGGTTGAAAACCTGTTCTTTCAATGCTTCGGGCATTCGGTTCCAGTGTTGCATATTCTTCAGGGTATAAATCAGTTTGTCATACAGAGTTTCACAATCGTTGAGTTCCTTCGTGAAATAAGGGAACTGAAGAAAGATTTGCCGGAAATGCGGATTGACTTGTTTACCACTTTCCCGGTCGGCTATCACGGTATCCGTACGGAACTTGGCTTCCAGTTCCGGTTCACGGAAGTTCATCAGGAAGATGCCGTACACCGTAGAGAGCTTGTATCTCGCTCCGTAGTAGTCCGCTTTCGCTTCGTTCAACATGAAGTCGTCTTCCTCTTCCGGGGCAGGATTTTCGGTGCGGAGTTCCCGTTCTTTCTTTCGTTTCTCGCGTATGTTCTCCACCTGTCTTCCGATGGCACGACACATGTAGAATAAGGTCCGGTCCAGGAAATTGCTATGGAAACGGTTCTGCATTTCCACGATGATGTATTCGCCTGTCGTTGTCAGGCAATAAAGGTCGTAGATGATACCCGCGTCGTCCAGGTTGTCGGAGTGATTCTCCTTGTCCAGGAAGGTCAGGTTCTCTATTTGGTGCTCACCGGCCAACAGCTCGTTCAGTAACGTGATGAGTAGTTCCTTACTGGCTGGTTGGCCGAAAATAATCTTGAAGCCGATGTCGGTAAACGGATTCACGAAGTGTCCGCAAGTCAAATCCTTGTTGCTCATGTTTCTTCCTTCTTTTTGCAAAGATACATTTTTTTGTGATGAAACCCAATGAAAACACTTGTAATTGATGGATTTCCAGTCTGGAAGAATGGATGTTTTCGTGTCCGCCTGGATTTCCGCTCTTGTGTCCGGAAATGAGAGGGTATGTATTCCAAAACCGTACAGAGTGTTCGGAATCGGACACTCTGATTTTTTAACTTTCCTTGTGAATCAGTTAGTTGCGGTTTTGGCACGTATCTTGCTCGGGAAATGTGTAAAAAGTCATTTATATAAACAGATAGTTATGGATAGGGAAATACCTAAAGAAGTGCGTACCAAGGAACGCAACAAGCGGATTATCAAATATGGAGGTATCGGGGGAGGATGCGTAGTGCTTCTCATCGTACTGATTTCATTGATGCGGAGCAGTGTGAAAGAGAAAGACCTCGTCTTTTCGGAAGTGAGTCAGGGCACCATCGAGGTGAGTGTCAGTGCATCGGGAAAAGTGGTTCCGGCTTTCGAGGAAATCATCAACTCGCCCATTAACACCCGTATCTTGGAAGTCTATAAGAAAGGGGGCGATAGTGTGGATGTAGGCACCCCCATTCTGAAACTGGATTTGCAGAGTGCCGAGACCGAATACAAGAAGCAGTTGGACGAGGAGCAGATGAAACGGTACCAGTTGGAGCAGTTGAAGGTGAACAACAATACGTACCTGAGTGACCTGGAGATGCAGGTGAAGGTGGCCGAGATGAAGGTGAACCGTATGGAAGTGGAACTCCGGAACGAACGTTACCTGGATAGCCTGGGCTCCGGTACCACGGACCGGGTACATCAGGCGGAACTGAACTTCAAGACCGGAAAGCTGGAACTGGAACAATTGCACCAGCAGCTGGCCAACGAGCGGAAAGTAAAAGCCGCCGATTTGAAAGTCAAGCAGCTGGAATATGAAATCTTCCTCAAGGGATTGGCGGAGACCAAACGAACCTTGGACGATGCGCAGGTACGCTCGCCCCGTAAGGCCATCCTGACGTACATCAACAACCAGATTGGCGCGCAGGTGACCGAAGGTTCGCAGATAGCCGTCATTTCCGATTTGAGCCACTTTAAGGTAGAAGGCGAGATAGCCGATACGTATGGCGACCGTGTAGCCGCCGGTGGAAAGGCCATCGTCAAGATTGGTAGCGAGAAGCTGGAAGGTCAGGTGAGCAGCGTGACACCGTTGTCGAAGAACGGAGTCATTTCCTTTACCGTACAACTGGTGGATGATAGCAACCGCCGTCTCCGTTCGGGTTTGAAGACCGATGTCTATGTGATGAATGCCGTCAAGGAAGATGTATTGCGCATAGCCAATGCCAGCTATTACGTAGGTCGTGGCGATTATGAGCTCTTCGTACTGGACGGTTCGAACGAACTGGTGAAGCGGAAAGTCCAGTTGGGCGATTCCAATTTCGAATACGTGGAAGTGGTTTCCGGACTCCAGCCGGGCGACCGGGTAGTGGTGAGCGACATGAGCCAGTATAAGAACAAGAACAAGTTGAAACTTAAAAAATAAATACGACAATGAAGACTAATTTTTTGAAGAAAGTGATGGGATGGTTGATGGTAAGTGTTTTTTGTGTCATCGAAGCTATGGCCGGAACCGGTGAAACCGTCAAAAAGAATTGGAAAGTAGGGAATTTCTCCTCCATCGAATTCAATTCGGTGGCTCAAATCTTCTTTGTGCAATCGGACAAGTGTTCGATGACGGTAGAAGGAAAGCAGGAAGAGGTAGATAACCTGATCGCTGAAGTGAAGGGAGGGTGTCTGTATATCGACAACAAAAATCGGAAATCCAAAGTTTCTGCCCGGAACCAGAAGCAGGGAGTGAAGATTTACCTGTCGGCTCCTATGTTGGAGGAAGTCCGTTTCAGTGGGGTAGGTACCTTCTATTGCAAGGAACCGATGAAACTGGGTGATGTGGATTTCAAGGTGGAAGGAGTCGGAAGTCTGGAAGTGAAAGATTTGACCTGCGATGACCTGACGGTATCGCTTTCGGGAGTGGGAAATGCCGAGTTGCACGTAGATTGCGCGGACCTGGATGCCTCCGTAGAAGGGATTGGTAGTGTAACATTGAGCGGAAAGGCTGATAGGGCACACGTGGAGCGTAGCGGGATAGGTAGCGTGAATACGAAGCATCTAAAGGTCGGTTTATGATTTTGAACTATTTCAGACAAGCCTGGACGCTTGTCAGACAACACAAACTTTTTACTAGTATATACGTGGTGGGCACAGGCCTGTCCATCGCCCTGGTGATGACGTTGTTCATCATCTTTTATGTGAAGTTCGGCCCGGTCTATCCGGAGTATAACCGGGACCGGACGCTGGTTGTCAAGCCTATAAAACGTTATCCGAAGGGAAAGCCCGAAAACTGGACTATCAACGGTGGTATGGCTTATTATGTGATTGATGAAATGCTTGTAGACCTGCCCCATGTGGAGTTGGTAGCCGGTAGTATGTTTGATTCTTGGGAAAATTATCAGGTGTCTGCTACTGGTGTAAAACCTTTCAAGGCAGTTCCCCGTTTTGCCAACGAAGACTTCTGGAAACTCTTTTCTTTCCGTTTCATCGAAGGCCACCCTTTTACACAGGAAGATGTTGAAGCCAAGTCACCGGTAGCCGTCCTTAACGAATCACTGGCCAGACGCCTGTTTGCTACGGTCGAAGGAGTGACGGGGCGTCATTTCAGTTTCAATGGGCGTGATTATCGGGTGTGTGGTGTGGTGCAGGATGTATCCAATGCCACTCCCGAAACGGTAGGCGACCTTTGGCTACCCTTGCTCAATGCGCAACACATCCAGAAAGAATTGGGTAGTATGGGGTTATTGGGTAATGTGTACGCTTACCTGTTGGTAGATGATGAGGCGAATGTTGAAACAGTGCGTAGTGAGGTACAGGATGTGTTCCGCCGATATTCCCAGCAGGACAAAGACTATGAATACGACCTGATGGGGCAACCGGACAGGTATTGGCTCAGTACCTTCCGTCAGGAATTGGAGAAGGTACCGGATACCATGGAGCTGGCAAAAGACTTTCTTTATATCTTGCTGGCTTTGCTTTTCATTCCGGCGTTGAACCTGAGTGGTATGATTTCATCGCGGATGGATAGCCGTATTTCAGAGTTGGGCATCCGCAAGGCATACGGGGCTACGCGTCGCCGGTTGTTGGAGCAGGTGCTTTGCGAGAATCTCTTGTTGACCTTGTTGGGTGGACTGGTGGGATTGGTGTTCTCATATTTGATTGTATGGACGGCCAGCGATTGGATTCTGACACTATTCGACAAGAACATTAACGATACTTCCCTTTCCACTTCGTTCACGGTAGAGATGTTGTTCAATCCTGCGGTATTCGGCATTGCCTTGGCCGTGTGCGTAGTGCTCAATGTGGTATCGGCACTTGTACCCGCTTTGTATGCGTTGAGGCACCCCATCATGGAATCGTTGAACTCGAAAAGATAGAATGTCATGATACGAACTATTTTACATCAACTTTGGAACCAGCGTCGTCAGAACGGATGGATATTTCTTGAATTGCTGGTTGTCAGTTTTTTCTTGTGGACAGTTATCGATCCAATTTATGTATTGACCGCCAACCATGCTATCGACCGTGGCTATAATCCCGAAGGACTTTATGTGGTGAACATCGGCATGTACGACGCGACGAACGGGAACTTCAATCCCGATATGGCTTCCGACTCTATGAATCTGGTGGCTTACCATCGTATCGCCCGTATAGTGCGTGAGCAGCCAGAGGTGGATAGCTGGACTATTTCCGCTAACCAAAGTTTTCCTAACAGCAATTCGTGGAGCGGAACACAAGTTTTTGCCGATACCGCCTCTTTACATAAAAGAGAAGGCTACGTACATGCCCAGTGGTACAATTTTATAACACTGGATGGCAGTAATCTGCTCCGTACCTACGGCATGAAGGATGCCCGTACGGGGGGTGATATCCGGTTACCCGAACAGACTCAAGGAAAAGTCTTCATCTCTGAACTGTTAGCCCTACGTCTATTCGGTACGGCAGATGCAGTTGGGAAAAAAGTTTATGAGGACGATGAACCTTCAGAAGTGGCAGGTGTATTCCGTGACTTCAAGCACCGTGATTACGAACAGCCTTATCCGCTCATTGTCCACATGTATGATGATATACACGGAAGTCCTTACATGGCATGGATGTATCCTTTTGTTATCCGTTTGAAGCCGGGTGTGGATGCTTCAGCTTTCAAGAAACGTTTCCAGCAGGAAGTGGGACCTCAGCTTTCCGTCGGTAACTTCTATTTTGATAGTTTGAAGGAGTTTTCGGCCTTGAGCGAGGCCTATGCGATGGAAAGCGGTGTTACAAACAAGCTCCGCCTGCAATACGCCTTGACTGGTTTCGCTCTGCTTTGTATCTTCTTGGGCATGGTGGGCACCTTCTGGATTCGTAGCAATGCCCGTAGGGAAGAGATAGGTGTGATGCGTAGTATGGGAGCTTCGCAAAGGTGTATTGTGCGACAATTCCTTATCGAGGCTTGGTTGTTGCTTACATTAGCTTTCATACTGGTAATCCCATTACTACTCTATCATGCGCAAGCCAACGGACTATATGCAGTGGAAATGAACCGTTATTTTGTACCAAATCCGGCATACGGGCAAAACCGCTTCGGTTTCCATTTTATGGTTGTCTTGATAATCAGTTATCTGATACTGTTGCTTATTGCCCTTATCGGTACTTATATTCCGGTACGCCGGGCAGCCCGGACATTGCCTGCCGATGCCTTGCGCGATGAATGATAGCGTGGGATATGTTGACAGAAGCATGATATTCCAGTGTTGAGCGCTTTTCTCGTCTCTATAATGAAAGAATACAAATGATAAAGATTTATTTCAAACAAGCCTTTGCATTGATGAGGCAGAACCGCCTCTTCAGTACGCTTTACATTACCGGTACGGGACTGGCTATTGCTATGACGGTAATTGTAGCGGTAGTTTACTATGTGAAGCTGGCACCGGTGTATCCCGAGGAAAACCGGGGGAATACGTATTACTTGTCGGGAACATCTTTCGAGCGGAACAAGGACGGTCGCTTTCAGTCGTGGAGCTTTGCTTACTCGTATAGGGCGTTGCAGGAGTGGTTTTATCCGTTGAAGAATGCCCGTGAGGTGAGTGCTTCTACTTTCGGAGCTGTGAAGTACATTCAGCCTTCCGATCGTAGCGGGGATTTTCCGGTGCAGATTGTAGAAACCGATCCGGCTTATTTTCGGATTTATGCGTTTTCTTTCTTCGATGGGCAACCTTTTACTCAGTCCGATCTGGAAAGTGGTATGCGCAAGGCTGTTATAACAGACAAGTTGGCCCGTCGTTTGTTTGGAAAGGAGAACGGAGTTATCGGATGTCAGTTTCTGCTGGATTACGAAACTTATCAAGTTTGTGGAGTGGTTCGTGGTGCCAGCCACCTGACAAACCGTTCGTACGCAGACCTGTATGTGCCTTATAGTACGGTGGATGGATATCGTGATCCGGCATATTCAGAAGTCCCTTATTGTGGCCCTTTCCAAGTAACGGTATGGGTGGAAGACGGAAAGCAGGGTGAGGCCTTGTGTGAAGAAGTTCATGAAATTGTACGGAAGCAGAATTTGTTGCACGAGGTCGATGGCCTGAAGATGAACATTGAGAAGGATCCGGTTTCCCATTTACGTGCATCTTTGATGATGTCGGTCGGTGGAGGAGAGGGCGACTGGTGGAGAGCTGTCCGCTATCTATTATTCATCTTGTTGACTTTATTGCTGGTGCCTGCATTGAACTTGAGCGGATTAATCGCTAGCCGAATGGAGAGCCGTTTGCCTGAAATGGGGGTTCGCAAGGCTTTTGGAGGGAGAAGAAGCAAGTTGCTCTCGCAAGTGCTTTGGGAGAATTTCCTGTTGACTTTGGTTGGGGGAGTACTGGGTATGGTAGTAGCTTGGATTGCTTTATATGGTTGTCGGGAATGGGTGTTCCGTGTATTCGATCGTTATGCATGGTTGGTGCCTGATGGTACTGATGTTTATGTATCGGGTGAAATGCTGTTTGCACCTTCCGTTTTCTTGATAACTTTACTCTTCTGTTTGATACTGAACATACTTTCGGCCCTCATACCGGTATGGTTGTCTCTACGTAATCCGATTGTATATTCACTTTATGAGAAAAGATAAAACTATGTTTAAACTTATTCTTAAAATGCTATGGTTCCGTCGGCATCGCAACGGTTGGCTACTGGCTGAATTGATTGTTGTGTGCATTGTGTCTTGGGCGATATTTGACCCGGTAGTGGTTGTGACGCATGACCGGATGATTCCTTTGGGATATGATGCCGATCGTCTCTGTTTGGTATCGCTGAATGTATTTCGCCCCAATGCTCCCGGTTTTGACAGACAGGCCACAGATTCGGCTTCGCTGATAAGGGCTTACGACAATCTGGTACAGAGAGTGCGTAACTATCCCGAGGTAAAACATGCAACTCCTCTTTTAGGGTGGCTGTATCCTAATTCACAAGGACAAGGAGTTATGACACGGATGCCTGTGGAAGATACCATTCCTTGCCGGATGCGTTACATTGAGTTTTTACCTCACACACAGTTTTTCGAAACGTATGGCTTTCGTCCGGGCAAGGGAATGACATTGGAAGAACTTTCAGATTATCCTTACAAGGATGGTGATTTGGTCCTTTCGGAAAATACGTTGGAAACATTCTTTCATACAGACAATCCTCAGGGATGCCGCTTTTGGCAAATTCATAGCCAAGACACACTGTATACGGATGTAGTAGGTACTACAGGTACTTTCCGCATGTATAGTGACTGGCAACCCATACCTGTGGCTTTTGTTCCGATGAATTCCATTGACTTGAGTTATTTTCCCAGTGATGTAAAAATATTGGTTCGGCTGGAAGAAGGGGTTAGTATGGATCGGTTCTTGCACCGGTTTCATCCGTGGATGGTGCGTGAACTGCGTGCGGGTAATTTGTATGCACAAAAGGTGGAGTCTTATCAGCAATTGATAACCAACCGCGAGTATAAAACGGGAACGATGACACTTTACCAACGAAACGTGGCGATGGCGGTGTTCTTCCTTATCAATTTGTGCCTGGGTGTGTCCGGGACCTTTTGGGTGCAGACTCGCAATCGTCGTGAAGAAGTTGGTATTATGTTATCTTACGGTGCTACTCGGGGAGCAATTGTTCGTTTCTTATTGGGTGAAGGCATTGTGCTGACTACAGTTTCTACTCTGGTAGGCTGTCTGTTTTATTTGCAATATGCTATCAGTGAAGGATTGGCCCAAGGGCAGACAGGCATGGAAACGACCGGTTCTTATTGGGTGCATAACTTCGGTCTGCACTTCTTCATCGTTTCGTTCATCATTTACCTGATTCTATTGGTAGTGGTGCTGGTAGGTATCTACATTCCTGCCCGGAAGATAAGCGCCATTTCGCCCACGGATGCTTTGCGCGATGAATGAAACCGTACGATAAAAGCGGACAGGGTGTTCGGAAACGGACACCCTTGATTTTGCTAAAATGCAGATAATCAATGAAAATTGTTTTTGGCACGACTTTTGACTATCAGATATTGAAAATAGAAAAACAAGAATTTGTATCACTTAATAACGATTAGACTATGAATATGATTGAATTGACTGGAATCAACAAGATTTACCGTACCAATGAAATAGAGACTCAGGCACTGGAGAACGTGAACCTGAATGTGGAAAAGGGGGAATTCCTCAGTATCATGGGGCCTTCCGGATGTGGAAAATCAACCTTGCTGAACATCATGGGATTACTGGACGCGCCGACAAGTGGAACCATCCGGATAGCCGGAACGCTGGTAGAAGGCATGAAGGACAAGGAACTGGCTGCCTTCCGTAACAAGAACCTGGGATTTGTCTTCCAGTCGTTCCACTTGATTAATTCCTTGAATGTGATAGACAATGTGGAACTTCCGCTCCTGTACCGGAATGTATCGGCGAAGGAACGCCGTCACCTGGCCGAAGAAGTGCTGAAGAAAGTAGGATTGAGCCATCGTATGCGTCACATGCCGACCCAGCTCTCCGGTGGTCAGTGCCAGCGTGTAGCCATCGCCCGTGCCATCATTGGAAATCCGGAAATCATTCTGGCCGACGAACCGACCGGTAACTTGGATTCCAAGATGGGTGCCGAAGTCATGGAGTTGTTGCATCAGCTCAATCAGGAAGACGGACGCACCATCGTGATGGTAACTCACAACGAAGAACAGGCCCGACAGACTTCGCGTACGGTACGTTTCTTCGACGGACGTCAGGTGGGATAATATGTGAACTGAATAAAACATGACACGAATGATGATCAGACAATATTTTCAACAGGCATGGGCGCAACTCCGCCAACAACCCCTCATCAGTGCGGTGACGGTAGCGGGTACGGCACTTTCCATTTTCCTCATCATGCTGGTGGTGATGATGCAGCAGGTGAAGGTAGCTCCTTTCTCACCCGAGAGCAACCGTGACCGCTTCCTGCATGTGAAGTGGGGAAGTATTACGAATGAGGCTTGGGGAGAGAGTACCAGTAACGGTCCGCTGAGTGTACGGACCGCCCGTGAAGTCTATGGTAAAATGACCACTCCCGAAGCGGTAACCATTTATTCTGTATTTTCAAAATCCCGTCCGGTCAGCTTACCGGGACAACCTGCCATTTCGGTGGATGTACGAGAGACCGATAATCAGTTCTGGACGGTCTTCGATTTTGTCTTTATCGATGGAAAACCTTATGATCAGGCTACCTTCGATGCCGGCCAGCCTGTAGCGGTCATCACCGAAAGTGTGGCACGGCACTTGTTCAAGACTACCCAAGTAACAGGAAAGGAGTTCCTGTTGGCTCATGCGCCTTATCGGGTGTGCGGGGTGGTGAAAGATGTCTCTACGTTAGCCGAGACCGCTTATGGTCAAGTATGGATTCCCTATACATCGACCGACCAGATAAACAATACCTGGAACGAGGATTTGATGGGATTTGTCAGTTGTACCATGTTGGCACGTGACCGTAGTGATTTCCCGGCCATCCGCGAGGAGGCGAACCGTCGGTTGGACGAATACAACAAGCTGATAGGTGAGGACGGGTGGAAATTCATCAACCGTAACCGGCCTTACGACCAGGAAAAGAATGTACTTGCCACCGGTGCCAATTGGGAGCCCGATGTAAAAGTTGAACGCCGTAACCGCTTCATCATTTTTCTTATCCTGCTTATTGTTCCGGCCATCAATCTGAGTAGCATGACCCAGAGCCGTTTGCGTCGGCGCATCAGTGAAATCGGAGTACGCCGTGCTTTCGGATGTACCCGTATGGAGCTTCTGGGACAGATATTGGGGGAAAATCTGGTCATTACCTTGCTGGCCGGTATTTTGGGCTTGCTGATGAGTTTCCTTTTCGCTTATTGGGGCAATGAATTGATTTTTGCCCAGCAATATAGCATGACTCTCAATCCTCCGACCGTGGATGCGTCCATTCTGATACATGCTTCTACCTTCGGTTGGGCTTTGCTTTTTTGCTTTATTCTGAATCTGCTGAGTACCGGTATTCCTGCCTGGCGTGCGTCAAGGATGAATATTGTAGAAGCGATAGGAGGAAAGAATCATTAAATGAATAGAATAGAGAGTCGACTAAAATATCGAATATGGAAAAGAAATTATTTACACAAATACGCAATGAGTGGCATAGTAACCTGTGGTTGGCGCTTGAGTTGCTGGTAGTGAGTGTGGTGATGTGGTACATCATCGACCTGCTTTATAGCCGCATTGCGACATATATGGAACCGCGCGGATTCAATACCGAGCATTGTTACCTGATAGAAATGGGGGTACTTACCGATAAGAGTCCCGATTTCACACCTTATAGCGATACGCACAAGCAAAGTGATGAGGTACGTGAATTGGTGGAGCGTCTGCGCCATCGTCCGGAAGTGGAGGCGGTCAGTCTTTCTCAGAACTCCTATCCTTACAACGGCAGCAATTCGGGACTGGATGTGATGTATGATACCCTTCATGCTCCTGGCTGGACTATTCGCCGTTTGGCAACTCCTGACTTTTGCCGTGTATTCCAATACAAGGGAACCCGGGGAGAAACGTCCGAGCAATTGGCGGAACTTTTGGAACGGGGTGATTTTCTGGCATCGGACAACCTATATCATCACTATCAGATATCCATGACTTCGCTGGTGGGTAAAAAGGCATTCCGTTTCAATTGGAGTAGTCCCGATGATAGTACGGAATACCGTTTGGGAGCTGCCTTGCAGAATGTCCGTTATAGCGATTACGAGCAGGGACGTTTCTGCTACTCGATGTTGTATAACTTGAATTTGATAGGCGAAGGATGGATCAATGCGGACAACGAACTTTGTGTCCGTGTCCGTGCCGAACATGACAAGAATTTCATTGAGAATCTGAAGGCTGATAGTGAAAAACAGTTCCGGGTAGGAAACCTCTACATCAGCGATATACGTAGTTTTGTGGATATCCGCCGGAATTACCAGCAATCCTACGCCAACGAATTGCGTAACTACATCGTAGGCATGGGCTTCCTCCTGCTCAACATCTTCCTGGGCCTGCTGGGCACCTTCTGGTTCCGTACCCAGCAACGGCATTCCGAAATAGCCTTGCATAAGGCACTGGGAGCTACCAATGGCGATGTTTTCCGCCGGCTCATGGCCGAAGGCTTGTTCCTTCTCATCCTTGTGACGGTACCAGCCATCATTATCGACATCGTACTTGCTCAGAATGAATTGAATGCCTGGCATAACGGAACGACGCTGGAATGGAACCGCCTGTTGCTTTGTGCTTCCGCCACGTTTGTCCTGATAGCCCTGATGATAGGCATCGGTATTGGTATTCCCGCCCGCCGCGCCATGAAGGTGCAGCCCGCCGAAGCCTTGCACGATGAATGATTTAACCGAAAAAAGAACAGTATGTTTACACAATATTTCAAACAAGCCCTCTGGCACCTGCGTGAGAATCCCGTCATCAGCTGGATTTCCGTACTGGGTACGGCCTTGTCCATCTGTATGATTATGGTCATTGTCATTACCTTGCGGGCACGTATCGCCGATTGCGAACCGGAAGTGAACCGTAGCCGTTCGCTTTATGTGCCCAACATGTCCTACCGGGCCAAGGGCGATACCAGCGGAAGCTCTGCCAATTCACGCATGTCGGTACAGACAGGGCGCGAGTGCTTCAAGGCATTGACTACCGCCGAGGCCGTTACCTTGGTGTCACAACCCGGTAAGGTGCGGGCTTCGTTACCAGCCGGAGCCAAGATGACTATCGATAAAGTAGAAACCGATGAGGCTTTCTGGCACATATTCCGATTCCGTTTCCTCGACGGGAAACCTTTTACCGGAGCCGATGTACAGAGCGGATTGCCACGGGCCGTCATCGCCGCTTCTGTAGCCCGCCGGCTGTTCGGACGTACGGATGTGACGGGGCAACACTTGGAGCTGAACCACGTGGATTTCCAGGTGTGCGGCGTGGTGGCCGATGTCTCCATGCTGGCTACGGATGCCTACGCCCAGGTGTGGATACCTTACACGGCAGGCGATGCAGAGGCCAGTACATGGGGGTACAACCTGATGGGGCAGATGCGGGCCGTTATCCTGGCCCGTAGTGCCGATGATTTCCCGGCTATCCGTGAGGAATGTGAACGTTTGAGACAAAAATACAACGATATGCAAGATGGTGTGGAAGTGTTTTACCGGGGCCAACCGGATACCCAATTCACCCACCTTTACCGTTCGTGGTCGCAGGTTCCCGATGTGCAGGGAGTTGTTCTCCGTTATCTCGTCGTCATTCTGGTTCTCCTCATCGTGCCCGCCATCAACCTGAGCAGCATGACGCTCTCGCGGATGCGTCGGCGGATGGCGGAAATCGGGGTGCGGAAAGCTTTTGGAGCTACGGCCAACGAATTGTTACGACAGGTGTTCGTCGAGAATCTGATGTTGACTTGTCTGGCGGGTTTGCTGGGATTGTTGTTGAGTTATGCGGTCACGTTCGTATTGAACGGTTTCCTGTTCGGTAACTCCATCAATGCCTATTATTCCGGAGAGACTACCTTGACGGCAGGTGCCTTGCTGAGCCCGTGGATATTTCTGGTAGCCTTTGCCTTCTGCCTGCTGATGAACCTGCTCAGTGCGGGAATTCCGGCCTGGAGGGCTTCGCGGATGAACATCGTAGAAGCGATAAACGGAAAAATGTAAGCAAGTAACGGGCACTTGCGGATAATTTGTGAAAAACAGAGAATAAGACACTTTATGAGAACGATATTCCGACAATTAAGAAATGAATGGCGAAGCAACTTTTTCCTGGCGCTGGAGTTGCTGGTAGTCTTTGTGGTATTGTGGTACATCGTAGACTGGTGTTGTGTAACGGCACGTGTCTATTTTGCACCGATGGGCTTCGATACAAATCATTGCTATTGCCTGATGTTGAATCGGCTGACGCCTAACTCGGCTCTTTATGAAGCCGGCCGTACACCGGAAAACGATATGGATGATATGCTGGAGATAGCCGAACGCCTGCGTCATCGTCCCGGTGTAGAGGAAGTAGCCATCTCTCAGAACAGTATTCCTTATGGAGACGGTAGTAATGGTCTTACGGTGTGTGTAGACACGGTACCTGTCCATGCCATGCATCGTTGGGTGCAACCCGACTTCATGCGGCTGTTCCGCATACAGGGCGTAGCCGTACAGGGGGCGGACGGACAGACGGTCTATACCACGAGTCCCGATTCGCTGGCTTCTGTCTTGAATTCGGGTACCCTCATCCTCTCACGTAATGTAGCGGCCGATTACGAGGAACTCCATCTGCCCGACGCCACTCCGTTATTGGGACGTCAGTTACCTTTGGGGGAACCCGATAATGATTTCCGGAGGCGGGTAGCCGGTATCGCCGAACCTATGCGCTGGAGCCATTTCCAGACTTCCGACCAGTGGGGAGGGCCTTTCATCGCTACCGACCTTTCGCGCGAGGTCATGATTGAATTCGAGAATCCGGCGTATTTGCAATTGAGCGTGCGCGTAAAGCCGGAAGCCGACCATGATTTCGTTGAAGGACTGATGAATGATGCCGACCGGCTTTACCGCATAGGCAATGTGTATATTTTAAATGTATTGCCTTTCCATCAGTTGCGTACGATTGAAGAACTGGAAGATGTGAACGAAGTCAAGACCCAGCTTTGCATCCTGGGTTTTCTGCTGCTGAATATCTTCCTGGGCGTTGTCGGCACTTTCTGGTTCCGCACGCAGCACCGCCGTCAGGAAGTCGCCCTCCGCATGGCGTTGGGGAGTACCCGTCAGGGCGTGTTCATTCGCCTGATAGCCGAAGGGTTGCTCCTGTTCGTCGTGGCGATGATACCCGCTTCGCTCATTGCGTTGAATATCGGTATCGCCGACTTGGTGGATGTCTCGTGCCTGCCTTTCGATACGCTTCGCTTCTGTATAGCTCTGTCGGTGACGGCAGTACTCATGGCCCTGATGATTGTTCTGGGCATCTGGTACCCCGCCCGCCGCGCCATGAAGGTGCAGCCCGCCGAAGCCTTGCACGATGAATGATAGGAATGTGGAATCTTTAAAATGACTCGGGTATGAAGTATTCTTTTGGACATAACTTACGGTTACTCTTGAACCAGCTGAACCAGCACCGTTTCTATACGGCGGTGTGTGTAGTAGGAACGGCGGTTACCATGGCCTTTGTGATGGTGGTGGTAATGGTTTACGATTTCCGTACGGCCGATGTAGCGCCGGAAACACGTCGTAGCCGGGTGCTTTATAATTACGGTACCCAGTGTATGCGTCCCGACGGTACCAACATGTGGGGGTATCGGGGATTGGGACCGACGGCTTTCCATGCTTTCTTTGATGACCTGCCGGGGGTGGATGAACTGACCTTCCACGGAGGACTCCGCAAGGCGGTGTGTGCCTTGCCTGCCTCGTCCGACCGTCATTCGGTATTGATTCGTCCCGTAGCGGCCAACTGGTTTGAATTTTTCCGTTACGATTTTCTGGCGGGACGTCCGTTCACCCAGGCTGAGTACGATGCCGGGCGGGCCGCTCTCGAGAAGGCCGATGACGAATGGCGGAGCGTCCGCAACCGCGATGACGGTGTGGTACGCCGGTTCGTCGTCATCAGTGAAAAACTGGCAGGAGAGTTGTTCGGAGGAACCGCCGAGGCGGTAGGCAAGCAATTCCTGCTGGATTTCCAGGAGGTCCGTGTCGTAGGTGTGGTACGTAATGTCAGCTCCATATTCCAGACGGCCTACGCCGATGTATGGGAACCGTTTACGTTGATCTACGAAGAAAATATGGACCCTTCTACCAGCACCGGCGGTTTGATAGGATTTCACTATACCGTCCTTCACTTGTCGTCAGATGCGTCACCGGATGAAGTACGTGCCGAGGTGAACCGCCGGATGGAACAGCTCAACAAACAGGGGTTGGAGTATATCCTTCAGGATCCGCGTCTGTATACGCATACGGAGTACACCTTCTTCCGCGATGGAAGCATCCATGCGGGGCTGGTTTATGGATTGTTGCTGGTGATTCTGCTGGTAGTGCCCGCCGTAGGCATATCAGGACTGGTCCATGCCCAGATGCAGAGCCGGTTGGGCGAGATAGCCATCCGCAAGGCGTATGGGGCCTCCAATGCCGACATCATCGGACGGTTGTTTGCCGAGAGCCTGTGTACCACCTTGATGGGCGGTGTACTGGGTTATGCGTTGTCGTGTGTGTTGGTAGTGGCAGGCGGTACGTGGTTGTTCGGTACTGGTGGTGTGGAACTGGAAGGTATCGTGTTGGGTAGCGACCTGTTGTTACGTCCGACGTTGTTCTTGACGGTACTGGCGGCCTGTCTGGTGTTCAATGCCTTGTCCGTATTGTTGCCCGCCTGGATAGCCGTACACCGGAGTATCTCATATACATTGACAGGAGGAGAATAAGCTATGTGGAAACAGATTTTCAATCAGATATGGAACCAGCGGCGTACCAACGCCTGGCTTTGGACTGAATTGTGTATCGTAACCGTATTGTTGTGGTATGGGGTCGATGTGGTGTACAATTACGAAGGGGCAGCCTGGCAACCCAAGGGATATGATACCTCGTGTGTGTTCGACCTGACGATGGGTACCAAACCGATGGATTTTATCAACGATGCCGACAACCGGCGGGCAGGAGAAGATTTCACTTACCTGTATAACCTGATAAAGGATTATCCCGGCGTGGAAGAAGTTTGCGCCTATTACGGGAGTGTTCCTTATACGGATGAGGTGATGTCCGAAGGATATGCGCCGCATACCGATTCTACGCATGTGGTAAATTGTTACATCAGATACGTGACCTCTTCCTACTTCAAGGTGTTCCGCCTGAATCCGTTGGCCGGGCAGTTGGACGAGGAACATTGGTCGTCGGCCGAGAATCCCGTCCCCACACTGATGAGTGTAGACTTGGTGGATTCTCTGTTCCAGTTGCCTCATGCGGCCGATGCCGTGGGCAGGACCTGTTTCAATCCCTATTGGCTGAACACGAAGCATCCGGTGACCAACTATCGGGTATCGGCCGTCCTGCCTCGCCACAAGCTGGGCGACTATGAGCGCTACGAGCCTTTCATCTACCTGCCTGCCGACAAGGCCTTGTTCTGGCAACACGTGGCACTACGGGTTTCGCCCGATCAGGTGGCCGGTTTTGCCGAACGTTTCCGGCGTGACATGCAGCCGGTGTTCGACCGGGGCATCTTCTACCTGGACAACATCCGCTTGTATGGAGATATGAAAGAGGCTTATGACATTCAGAAAGGCACGGTGAATTACCTCAATACGGTCTATACTGTAGCCGCATTCTTTCTGTTCAATGTCTTCCTGTGTGTGTTCGCCACCTTCTGGTATCGCACCCGCAAACGTCGGTGCGAGGTGGCTCTCCGCATGGCCTTGGGAAGCAGCCGGAGGCAGGTGATGCGGTATTTCTTGCTCGAAGGACTTGTTCTCCTGTTGATGGCGGTGATACCGACGCTGCTGATTGCCCTGAATATCCAATGGGCCGACCTGACGGTACATACACTGGTCGATGTCTCGGCGGCCCGTTTCGGTGGCTGTTTCGGGGTGGTGCTCCTGCTCATGGCCCTGATGATTGTCCTGGGCATCTGGTACCCCGCCCGCCGTGCCATGCAGGTGCAGCCCGCCGAAGCCTTGCACGATGAATGATTTTTGTTGAACCCTATTATCCCTGGAAATATGAAACGAACGATTTTATTTCTTTGTTCTTTACTCTCTCTTAACACCGTGCTTGCGGCCGGAGCAACCGATGCTCCGGCGCGGCAACGCACCATTTCGCTGGACGAAGCCATTACCTTGGCCCGGGTACAGAGTGTGGATGCCGCCGTGGCATTGAACGAGTTGAAGACCGCTTATTGGGAATACCGTACCTTCCGGGCCGACCTGTTGCCGGAAGTGAATTTTGCGGCTACCCTGCCTTCCTATAACAAGAGTTACAATTCCTATCAGCAGGACGACGGTTCGTACACCTTCGTGCGGAACAACTACCTGCAGATGAACGGCCAGCTCTCCATCGACCAGAACATCTGGTTTACGGGAGGTACCTTGTCTCTGAATACCTCGCTCGATTTCCTCCGTCAGTTGGACGGAACGGTGGGGAACCGTTTCATGTCCGTTCCGGTGGCCCTGACCTTGAACCAGCCTATTTTCGGCGTGAATAATATCAAGTGGAACCGTCGCATCGAACCGGTGCGTTATGCCGAGGCGAAGGCGGCTTTCCTGAGTGCGACCGAAGAGGTGACCATGACCACCATCAATCATTTCTTCAACCTCCTGCTGGCACGCGAGAATGTGGCCATCGCCCGTCAGAACCTGGCCAATGCCGAGAAACTTTACGAAGTGGCGAAGGCGAAACGCCGCATGGGACAAATCAGCGAGAACGATTTGTTGCAACTGGAACTGAATGTGCTCGATGCCCGTTCTACCCTGACTTCGAACGAGAGCTCCCTGAAGAGCAGCATGTTTACCCTCCGTTCTTTTTTGGCACTCAGCGAAGACGAGGAACTGGAACCGGTGGTACCCGATTCGGTGCCCGATGTACGGCTCGACTACGACGATGTCCTCCAGAAGGCGTTGGCCAACAACTCCTTTGCCCATAACATCCGTCGCCGCCAGTTGGAGGCCGATTACGAGGTGGCGAAGGCCAAGGGGAACATGCGCGAAATCACCCTCTTCGCCCAGGTGGGCTTCACCGGTACGGACAACCGCTTTGATAGCGCCTACCGCCGCCTGAAGGACAACCAGGTGGTAGAGGTCGGGTTCAAGATTCCGATTCTGGACTGGGGCAAGCGCCGCGGACAGGTGAAGGTGGCGCAGAGCAACCGCGAAGTGACCGAGAGCAAGTTGCGTCAGGAATCCATGAACTTCAACCAGAACATCTTTATCCTGGTGGAGCAGTTCAACAACCAGCAGACCCAGCTTCACCTGGCCGATGAGGCCGATCGCATCGCCCGGAAGCGGTACCATACCAACGTAGAGACCTTCCTCATCGGAAAGATTTCCACACTCGACCTGAACGACTCTCAGACTCAGAAGGATGAGGCACGCCGCAAGCACATCAACGAGCTTTTCTACTACTGGTATTACTACTACCAGTTGCGGAGCCTGACGCTTTGGGACTTTGCTTCCGGTACGGGAATCGATGCCGATTTTGAGAAGATTGTCAGACAATGAATCTCCGGATTCGAGGAATTATGTTTACTTTTGCAGGGTTATGATACTGATAATTGATGATGATAGTGCAATCCGTTCTTCGCTCAGCTTCATGCTCAAGCGGGCGAAGTACGATGTTCAGGCGGTTTCCGGTCCGAAGGAAGCCATCGAGACGGTCCGTTCCGTTACGCCGCAACTGATTCTGATGGATATGAACTTCAGCCTTTCCACGAACGGCGAAGAGGGGCTGGTGCTCCTCAGGCAGGTCAAGCTCTTTTGTCCGGATGTGCCGGTCATTCTCATGACGGCGTGGGGGAGTATTCCGTTGGCGGTGCAGGGGATGCAGGCCGGAGCCTTCGATTTCATTACGAAGCCCTGGAACAACGCGGCCCTGATGCAACGCATCGAGACCGCCCTGGAGCTCACGGCCAAGGACAAGACGGCCGATGCGCCGGTGACTGACGATGACGGGTTCGACCGGAGCCGCATCATCGGCAAGAGCAAGGCGTTGCTGGACGTACTGGCCACGGTGAAACGGGTGGCACGTACCGGAGCGTCGGTACTGGTCACGGGCGAGAGCGGTACGGGAAAGGAACTGATAGCCGAAGCCGTCCACCTGAACAGCCCCCGCCGGAACAAGCCGTTCGTGAAGGTCAACCTGGGCGGTATCTCGCAGACCTTGTTCGAGAGCGAGATGTTCGGACATAAGAAAGGAGCGTTCACCGATGCCGTGACCGACCGCAAGGGACGTTTCGAGCTGGCGGATAAGGGGACTATCTTCCTCGATGAAATCGGCGAGCTGGACTTGTCGTGCCAGGTGAAGCTGCTCCGTGTGTTGCAGGAACAGACCTTCGAGCCGTTGGGCGAAAGCCGTCCGCGGAAAGTGGATGTGCGGGTGGTCTGCGCCACGAACGCCGACCTGGAGCAGATGGTGCGCGAACATACCTTCCGCGAGGACCTTTTCTATCGCATCAACCTCATTACGGTGCATCTGCCGGCCTTGCGCGAACGGCGGGAGGACATCCCCCTGCTGGCACGTCATTTTGCCGAAAGCCGTTGCCGGGCCGACGGGCTTTCTCCGGTAGAACTGACCGCCGATGCCTTGGAGTTCCTGAGCCGCCTGCCTTATCCGGGAAATATCCGCGAACTGAAGAACCTGGTGGAGCGCACGTTGCTGGTATGCGGCAAGCCGCAACTCACGGCCGACGATTTCAAGGCCCAGTATCATCCGTCCGCTCCCGGCGTGTCTGCTACGGAAAGTTTACAGGGCCTCACGCTGGAGGAACTGGAGAAACGTACCATCCTGCAGGCGCTTGAGGCTCACGGGAACAACCTTTCCCAGGTAGCCCTTTCGTTGGGAATCAGCCGGGCGGCTCTATACCGGCGTCTGGAGAAATACGGCATTTCGTTCAACGACTAATCCGAACGACCGATGAAACTGAAAACCTTGTTCTTTCTGCTGGCCCTGTTGTTGCTGGGCGCTTGGGGTATCCTGTTTTTCTTCGTCTTGAAGGAGAAAGGAACCTTGGTGTATGTGGGCGAAGCGGTCGTTACCGTCAGCCTCATCGTGCTGGTCTATTTCTACCGGAAAGTGGTCCAGCCGCTCAACAGCATCGCCAACGGGATGGACTTGCTCCGCGAACAGGATTTCAGCAGCCGTCTGGCTCCGGTCAGACAGGCCGAGGCGGACCGCATCGTCGATATGTTCAACCGCATGATGGACCAGTTGAAGAACGAACGGTTGAGGCTTCGGGAACAGAACCATTTCCTCGACTTGCTTATCAATGTTTCTCCCATGGGGGTGGTCATCCTGGATTTCGACGGAAAGATTTCCATGCTGAACGCGGCGGCCTTACGGTTTCTGGGCTATATGGCGGCCGATGAATTGGCAGGCAAAAGTTTCCAGGACCTGGATGCCCCGTTGGCCGGTGAGATAGCCCGTCTGCCCAGGGATACCGTCGAAACCATCCGCCTGAGCGATGCCATGATTTACCGTTGCTCGCGGCTCTCGTTCATCGACCGGGGATTCGCCCATCCGTTTGTCCTGATAGAAAGTCTCACCACCGAAGTGGTGAAGGCCGAGAAGAAGGCGTACGAGAAGGTCATCCGCATGATAGCCCACGAGGTGAACAATACCACCGCCGGCATCACATCGACGCTGGAGACGGTAGGCGAGGCCCTGAAGGAGATGGACGATACGGAAGACATCCAGGAAGTGATGAAGGTGTGCGTGGAGCGTTGCTACGGCATGAGCCGCTTCATCACCAACTTCGCCAATGTGGTGAAGATACCGGAACCCAGTCTGGAACAGGTGCGCCTGAACGACAGGGTGACCGCCTGCCGGATGTTCATGGAGACGGTGTGTCGGGACCGTCGGATTACTTTCCATAACGAGCTTTGTCCCGAGAATCCTACGGTGCGGATAGATACCGTCCTGTTCGAGCAGGTACTGGTGAACATCATCAAGAACGCGGCGGAAAGCATCGGCGAGTGTGGCGACATCTACATCCGTACCACCGCTTCACCGGTCACACTGGAGATAGCCGATTCCGGCAAGGGTATCAGCCGCGAGGTGGAAGCCAAGCTTTTCAGCCCCTTCTTCTCCACGAAACCGAACGGGCAGGGCATCGGCCTGATTTTCATCCGCGAAGTACTCACCAAGCACGGATGCACCTTCTCCCTCCGTACCTATTCCGACGGTCTGACCCGCTTCCGCATTTCGTTTCCGCCCGTTCCGTCCCGCTGATTTCCTCCGAGTGGCCTTTCCGGAAAAAATGTGACAAGGTTCCGCGAGATATGTTTGTGCGGCACGGCTGAATTCCCTAACTTTGCAGGCTGAAAATTAATGAGACTATGTGGTTACTTTTGGCTTTCTGCTCGGCGGCGCTGCTGGGCTTCTATGACGTATTCAAGAAAAAATCGTTGGCAGGCAATGCCGTACTTCCCGTACTGGGACTGAACACCCTCTTTTCCAGTCTGATATTCCTACCGTTCATCCTCATTTCCCATTTCCGTCCGGAGTGGTTGCAACAGACCATCTTCTTCGTGCCCGATGCCGGGTGGGAGGTACACCGGTACATTCTTCTGAAGTCGGTCATTGTCCTTTCTTCGTGGACCTTCGGATATTTCGGTATGAAGCACCTGCCGCTCACCATCGTAGGCCCCATCAATGCTACCCGTCCGGTCATGACCTTGGTGGGAGCCTTGCTGATATTCGGCGAACGCCTGAACCTGTACCAGTGGATTGGTGTATTGCTGGCCATCGTTTCGTTTTTCCTGCTGAGCCGTTCGGGTAAGAAGGAGGGCATTGATTTCCAGCACAACCGGTGGATTTGGTTCATTGTGCTGGCTGCCCTGCTGGGAGCCGTCAGCGGGCTGTATGACAAGTACCTGATGGGACGGTTCGATAACATGGTGGTGCAGGCCTGGTACAACGTGTATCAGCTCTTCCTCATGGGCGGAGTGCTGATGTTCCTCTGGTGGCCTAAACGGAAAACCACGACTCCCTTCCATTGGGACTGGTGCATCATCCTGATTTCCGTGTTCCTCTCGGCGGCCGATTTCGTGTATTTCTATGCCTTGAGCCTGGACGGTTCCATGATTTCCATCGTGTCGATGGTGCGCCGGAGCAGCGTGTTGGTTTCTTTCCTTTTCGGTGCCATGATTTTCCGCGAGAAGAACCTCACGAGCAAAGCTATCGACCTGGTGCTCGTCCTGCTCGGTATGATTTTCCTTTACATCGGAAGCTCGCATTAATAAGTGATGACCATAAGTAGGGACGCACGGTCCGTGCGTCCTGACATCATTTCAAGTTCCGGAGACAAAAAAATGTCCGTTTGTTCGAGCGAAAACAAACGGACATTTTGATGAAAACGAACGTTCCTTTGGGTTGAAACGAACGGACGTTCTGATGAAAACGAACGGACGTTTTACTGACCGGAGAAACGGTTAGTGTTGTTGCAGGTATTGCTTCATGCCGGTGGTGTAATAGATTTCCGTATTTCCCTTATCGGTAGTATAGATGAAATACGCGTCCAGTTCCGGATGAGCGTTGCAGATTTGTTTGGCCGAATCCAGACCCAATACCATGAACGAGGTGGCGTAGGCGTCGGCGGTGGCACAATCCGGAGCTACCACGGTAGCCGAAAGGATGTTGTGCTGGATGGGATAACCGGTGCGCGGGTCGATGGTGTGGGCATATTTCTTGCCTCCCTTGTAATAGAAGTTCCGGTAGTTGCCCGAAGTGGCCAGTCCCACGTTGGTCAGTTTCAGTACGGTTTGAATTTCCTGGTTCACCGACAAGGAATCGTCTATCGGCTTGTTCACGCCGATGCTCCAGGTCTCCATCTTCGGATTCTCACCCTTCATCACCAGTTCTCCGCCGATGTCAATCATGTAGTTGCGGATGCCCTTGCTATCCAGCAGACGGGCCACACAATCCACTCCATAGCCTTTGGCGATAGCGCTGCAATCCAGCATCAGACGCGGGTCTTTCTTGACAACCTTGCCGTCTATCAGCTCTACCTTGTCGATGCCGACAAACTGATGCAGGCTGTCTATCATGATGGAATCCACCTGTGCCGCGTTCTTGAAACCGAATCCCCAGGCGTTCACCAGCGGAGCTACCGTGATGTCGAAGGCGCCGTGAGTCTCTTGGGAAATCTGTTTGGCCAGCAGGAAGACCTCCGTAAAGAGCGAATCGGCGGTCAGGTCTGTATTTTCGTTGATGTGGGTGATGACCGAAGCCTTGTTGAACGGAGAAAGCGAGTTGTCCACCTTCTTCAGTTCCGCTTCGATTTCATCTTTCAGGTTTTCTTCCGACTGGTACGTAATCTTGTAGATGGTTCCGAACACGAACCCCTGGTCGGTCTGGTAGGGCGCCTGTTTCCGCAGAATCAGTACGGTACCTACAATCAGTACCACGAGGAACGGGAGCTGCCATCTGAGTTGTTTGTTTGCCATATACAAATTAGAATTAAACGTTTGTAAATAAATGCTCTATCAGTATCTTCACACCGATGCCGATAAGGACCAGTCCGCCGAAGAGTTCCATCCGCAGGTGAAATCTTTTACCGCAGAATACCCCGATAAGGCTTCCGATGATGGAAATCACGAACGAGGCGATACCGATGGCGGTAAGCGGGAAAGCCAGCGAATCCAGGCTCCGGTAACCGGTAAAGGCGAATGAGATACCCACGGCCAGAGCATCGATACTGGTGGCCACGGCCAGGGTGAGAATCACCTTCAGGCGGGTAGGGTCGAAGCTGCTTTCTTCTTCGTTCTTGAAATGTTCGCGGATCATCCGAATCCCTAAAAAGGCCAGCAGGCCGAAAGCTATCCAATGGTCGTAAGATTCTATCAGCTTGCTGAAACGGCTGGCTCCCAGCCATCCGATGAACGGCATCATAGCTTGGAAAAGACCGAAGAAGAAACCCATCTTCAGGAAAGTACCCCATCGTATCCGGTGGAGGATGATACCGCTGGTGACGGACACGGTGAAGCAATCGATGGCCAGACTGACGGCCAATAACCAGATTTCGAATGCACTCATGGGTTAGAACGGCAGGTTATAGATGAGGTTGTACGTAAAGTTGAAGCTGGTCTCGCCGTTCTTTCCGAATCCGGGGACGTACCAGGCCTCGGCATTCTCATTGGCGGTGATGCTGAGCCGTCTCTTGTAGCGCACACTCCAGCCCATGCAGAACCCTTTGTAGATTCTGGCCTTCATGCCGCAGACGATTTCCACCCATCCGGCCTTGCTCTTCTGTCCCGGATAGTCGAAGGGGACGGTAACGAGGCCTCCGTAGTTCGGGTCCTGCATGGCAGGGCCTTTCACGTCGTAGGTGAACGAGGTGAATCCGTAGCGGATACCTACCAGCAGCCAGCCCGGCAGGTGGGGTTTCTTGTACAGGGCGTTGATGTCCAGACCTACCCGGAAGTACGGGGCCGAGGTCTTGTAGGACAGTTCGGTGTCTTCGTTGAAGGAGTCCGTTTTTCCGTAGCCGATTTCTACCGTCGGGAAAAACATGTTCTTCAGGTTGCTCTGCACCTGGACTTCCGAATTGAGGATGTCGCTTCCCAGCAGGTGGCTGATGGGACCAGCGACCTCCACTCCGATGGCTGTCCCCTGGTAGAACGGAACCTTTTCCTTTTCCTGGATGATGGTCACCTTCTCGAATTTGGTCTGACTCCGTCCCGCTACCGGCACGAGCAGCAGACTACTCAGTAGCAGCGGTAAAATATAGTTTGAAATTCTCTTTCTCATTGTTGTCGATATTCGGGTTAGTGATGACGATGGAGTCCATCATGCGTATCTGGTCGGCAGTGACGCCGGTCACCTCGTAGAACATCATGGTTCCGCAATCCAGGTTCATGAAGTAAGGGATGTTCCGGTGATGGATGGTGAACTGGTCCTTGTACGTGTTGTTGTATACGAGGGTGATGATGGTTTCGTCGTCGTAGCTCAACGGGATGCTGAGGGTACTCACATTGGTCTCCCGGTTGACAAGGGTGTCACTGATGAGGGAATCGTGTACGACGACTTCCTTCAGGGTACCGTCGGCCAATGTGTCGTAGCGGGTCACATCGGCCTTGATTTGTCCGATGACGCTGAGGGTATCCAGGTAGCTGATGGCTTGTCCGTACTGGTTCACCAGCTGGAACTTGGCAAACGACAGGGCGTTGGGTGGACATTCCTCTACCTCACAGGCCGGGATGCAGAGGAAGGCCAGCAGGATGCATACGATAACCGGTAGTTTCTTCATACGTATTACAGTTCTTTCTCGATTTGGTATTTGTTACGCTCGCTGGAGTTGCGGGCAATCAGTTCGCCCAGGAAGCCTGCCAGGAAAAGCTGGGTTCCGATAATCATGGTGGTCAGCGCCAGGTAGAAGTACGGGTTTTCCGTAACCAGGCGGTAGGGATTGCCGCAATACATGTCATAGAGCTTGGTGGCACCTACGACGATGACCGAAATGAATCCGAGGATGAACATGATGGAGCCCAGGAAACCGAAGATGTGCATCGGTTTTACGCCGAAGGTGGACAGGAACCAGAGGCTCAGCAGATCCAGGTAACCGTTCACGAAGCGGTTCAGGCCGAATTTGGTCTTTCCGTACTTGCGTGCCTGGTGGTGTACCACCTTCTCGGCTATCCGGGTGAATCCGGCGTTCTTGGCCAGGTAGGGGATGTACCGGTGCATCTCACCGTACACCTCGATGTTCTTCACCACATCGCGGCGGTAGGCTTTCAGCCCGCAATTGAAGTCGTGCAGGTTATGGATGCCCGATACGGCACGTGCCGTGGCGTTGAAGAGTTTGGTCGGGATGGTCTTCGAAAGCGGGTCGTAGCGTTTCTGCTTCCATCCGGAAACCAGGTCGTATCCGTCTTGGGTAATCATCCGGTACAGTTCCGGAATCTCGTCGGGGCTGTCCTGCAGGTCGGCGTCCATGGTGATGACCACATCGCCCTGTGCCTTCTCGAATCCGCAATAGAGTGCCGGCGATTTCCCGTAGTTGCGGCGGAACTTGATGCCTTTCACCTGTTCGTGTTTCCGGCTCAGTTCCTCGATGACGTTCCAGGAGCCGTCGGTACTTCCGTCGTTCACGAAAATCACTTCATAGCTGAAGCCGTTGGCATTCATCACTCGTTCAATCCATGCGTAGAGTTCCGGCAGGGATTCTTCCTCATTATATAAAGGTATTACAACAGATATATCCATAATGCTAATAAAAAAATCAAAGTCAAAATCATTGGCGCTTTCTCCGCATCACCAGCAGGGCGGTAGGCAGTGCCAGCAGTGTCCCGTACAGGAAGTTCTGCGAAATCAGCTGGAAGGTCAGCTGGATGGGGGAAAGCGAAGAAATCAGGCTGAACCCCTCGATGAACTGGTCGATGCTTTCCCTCAGCTCTTCCGTAGCGGCGGGTTTCATGGCTTCCAGCTGGCCGATGTAGCTGTCTATCAGGAATCCGTTGTCGATGTAGCGGAAATAGATGTAATGCGCCACGGCGGCCAGCAGGGCTGCAAACAGGTACATCAGTACCGTAAAGGCGAACGCGCGCGAGAACGTGATGCTTCCTCCGCAATAGCGGTTGCGGAACTTGCGCGCATACAGGTATCCCAGTATCGGAACAAAGAAGGTGAGCAACACGAACAGGAGTTGCAGGAGCGGGATGGTGAATCCTAACGGGAGGAAAGTGAACTTGATAATCCAGAATATTCCCATGAGGGTTCCGAAATACATGGCGGTCTGTTGCAGACTGATTGGTTGGTTCTGTGTCATGTGCGGTGGTTTAATTTATGCATGCAAAAGTACGTTTTTTCGCTCGTTGTAGGAATGAAAAACCCGAAAAAAACGTGTTTCCGGTGAAAAAACAGCATTTTTTTTGCGGAAGGTATTGCAGATTCAAAAGAAATGTCTACCTTTGCACCCGCAATCGAGAAACAAGCGCAAGTTTGGTATCTCGGAAGCAAAAGACACGGGTAAGTCCCATACGGCCAGCTCCCTTCGAATCCTCCAGGGCTTGATCGCAGCAAAGGTAGTTGGTTGTAGCGGCGCGATATGGTCAGCTTACCCACCCGCCTCTTTAGCTCAGTTGGCCAGAGCACGTGATTTGTAATCTCGGGGTCGTTGGTTCGAATCCGACAAGAGGCTCGAAGAAACAGACGGGAGTAAGCGTCTGTGGATTCAGAAAAACTGCTTACTCGTTTGCCTCTTTAGCTCAGTTGGCCAGAGCACGTGATTTGTAATCTCGGGGTCGTTGGTTCGAATCCGACAAGAGGCTCAGCAAAGGAAGTCTTCGAAAAGAGATTTCCTTTTTTTTTGTCTTAACGCTCCGTGTTTGCGTATATTCTTCCATTTTCGTACTTTTGCAAAAATTTTCAATTTTGAACTACTAAACAAACACTATGGGAGGATTTTTCGGAACAGTCTCTCAGACTGAATGTGTGACCGATTTATTTTACGGGACAGACTATAATTCTCATTTAGGTACCAAGCGTGCCGGTATGGCTACATACGCCGAAGGCGAAGGCTTTGCGCGTACGATTCACAGCCTGGAAAGCTCTTATTTCCGGACCAAGTTTGAACCGGAGTTGAAGAAATTCAAAGGAAAGGCCGGTATCGGCGTCATCAGCGATACGGACCCTCAGCCTATCTTGATCAATTCTCATTTGGGGCATTTCGCCATTGTTACAGTCGCTAAAATCAACAACCGGGAGGAACTGGTGCAGGAGCTGCTCGAAGCCAACATGCACTTCTCGGAAATGAGCATGGGGAAGACCAATCAGACGGAACTCATCGCTTTGCTGATTATCCAGGGAAAGACTTTTGTGGAAGGTATCGAGCACGTGTTCAAGAAAATTAAAGGTTCTTGCTCCATGCTGATTCTGACCGAAGACGGCATCATCGTGGCGCGCGACCAGTGGGGACGTACGCCGATTGTCATCGGTAAGAAGGACGGGGCCTACGCGGCTACCAGCGAATCGAGCAGCTTCCCGAACCTGGACTATAAGATTGACCGTTTCGTAGGTCCGGGAGAAATCATCCGGATGCGTGCCGACGGACTGGAACAGCTCCGCAAGCCGAACGACAAGATGCAGATCTGTTCATTCCTGTGGGTGTATTACGGTTTCCCTGCCTCCTGTTACGAAGGCAAGAACGTGGAAGAGGTGCGTTTCGCTTCGGGATACAAGATGGGACAGACCGATGAGTCGGAAGTGGATTGCGCCTGCGGTATTCCGGATTCCGGCGTAGGAATGGCATTGGGGTATGCCGAGGGGAAAGGGGTGCCTTATCACCGTGCCATCGCCAAGTATACACCGACCTGGCCCCGTAGCTTCACACCGAGCGACCAGAGCATGCGCTCGCTGGTGGCTAAGATGAAGCTGATTCCGAACCGGGCCATGCTGGAAGGCAAACGTCTGTTGTTCTGCGATGACTCCATCGTACGTGGAACCCAGTTGCGCGACAATGTGAAGGTGCTTTATGAGTATGGCGTGAAGGAGGTACACATGCGTATCGCTTGTCCGCCGCTGATTTACGGTTGTCCGTTCATCGGTTTCACCTCCTCGAAGAGCGATATGGAACTCATCACCCGCCGCATCATCCAGGAGATAGAAGGCGACGCGAACGCCAAGCTGGATAAATACGCTACGACTGATTCTCCGGAATACAAGGAACTGGTGGAACGTATCCGCAAGCAGTTCGGTCTGACTTCGTTGAAGTTCAATACCCTGGAGACACTGGTCGAGGCCATCGGTCTGCCGAAGTGCAAGGTCTGCACCCATTGCTTCGACGGTTCCAGCTGTTTCTGATAGGCAAAATAAAATCCTTTGCTTGGGTTGGTCCGGGCAAAGGATTTCAGATATAAATTGGGGAGGGGCTTTCTGGTCGGTGTATCAGAAAGCCTCTGTCATATTCAGGTAGAACAGGTTCTGCTTGTTGATGAAATTCCGGCCGAAGTCCAGGCGGACGTTCATACGGGGTTGTACTTCGATGCGCAGACCGAGACCGGCATTCGGCAATACACCTTCGATGTGTACCGGGTCGGGACCCATGAATCCCACGCCTCCCCATGCTACGTAGCCCAGGTGAGAGATAACCCGTTTGAACCACGTGTCACGGCTGTTGTTGAACATCTGCCGGTATTCCACCAGGGCCATGTGCGAGGTCTTGTCGCGGTATTGTCCCATGTAATAGCCGCGCAGGTCGAACGGTGTTCCGCTCAGGACGTATTTGTTCAACGGGATGTTGTCTCCGAATACATTCTTGCTCTGGATGGTCCAGGCGAGGACTTTCCGTTTCCCTACGGTCTTGAATTGGCGGTAGTCCAGTTCCAGTCTGTAGAAGTTGTTGTCACCGCCCAGCCATTTCTGGTACATCAGCCCGCGGAAATCCAGGTAAAGCCCCTTGTACGGGTTGGCCGGAATGTCCCGGGTGTCGTAGCTCAGCAGGAATCCCACTCCGGAACTGAAGTTGCTGTAGCCGTTTTCTGTTCCTCCGGCGGCGATGTAGTAAGGGTCTTTGGTAATCCCTTCGGCCACGTCTTTCATCTTGTCGTAGTTCAAGTCTACTTGGGGGCCTAAGAAGAAGTTGCTTTCACCCAGACGGAACAGGAACCAGGGATTGACCTGTATGCCGCTGTATTGGTACTGGCTGGTCGTTTCGCTCCGCACATAGTCCTTGTTGGTCTCATAGCCTACGCCGTAATAGTTCTCTTGGGTGTTCTTGTAAGTGAATTGTCCGAAGATACGGAACTTGTCGTTTCTGAAGAACAGCTGAGGTTTCACTACCACGTTCAGCCCTCCCGAAAACATGAAAGCCATGGAAGCCGGTACTACCGAACGCATCATGGTGGTGTCCTTCGGGTCCATCCGGAAAGTCATCAGGGCACTACCGCCTATCAGTACGCCGAAGTCCGGCGAATAGCTGGGGCCTCCCAGGATGTTGTAGTGAAAATTACGCTTGGCAACTTTCTGCTTGTGAAGCTCTTTCTTGGTGAGCGGGCGTTCGGCGACAGAAGCCGTATCAAGTGTTGTCTTGTCAGTCTGTGAGAAACCGGCCAGCACGGTTAAACACATGAGGAATGATAAAATAATTTTTCTCATGAATGTCTGTTTCATAATGGGTTAAGGATTCATCTCCTTAAAAACGTCTGCAAAGGTACGAAAGTTTTTCTGTTGTCCCTCAAGATTTCCGTTCTTTACTCCTGTTTGGAGTGTTAAAAACCAGTTGCTTGGGTATGTTTTTCCGGAAATGTCGCTCGCTGCCGGCCGTGGAAGGTGCGGGTTTCTGCCAGGGCGTACAGTTGGAACAGCCGGAAGAGGGGTCAGAACTTCGGCGGTATGAAGTGCATGTTTCGTTTCGGGTTTAGTCGGTCAGTCAGTTCAGTTGTTCGGTTAACGCTCATGTGTTCAGGTTTTTTGCGGGGGGGGGGTACGTTCTGTATTTTTTAATCTGTTCCGGCTGTTTTTAAAACCGTCGGAAAAAATTTTGTATTACAAAGATAAGGGATGTTATCTATAATACCAAAAATCAGGTGTCGTTTACGAGTGGAAATATGTTAAAAATAAAAATTATTTATGATTATCCGCATGTTGTCCGTCTGTATGTTCTTGACTTGAAATCGGTGTTGTAGCTGATGGCAGCCAAGACGACCCTGTCGAAGAGCTTCTCTCCGAAATACC
Organism: Phocaeicola barnesiae DSM 18169 = JCM 13652; assembly: GCF_000374585.1. GTDB lineage: Bacteria > Bacteroidota > Bacteroidia > Bacteroidales > Bacteroidaceae > Phocaeicola > Phocaeicola barnesiae. The sequence continues at coordinate 235,445 of NZ_KB894643.1, read as the reverse complement.
TTCTGTTGAACTTGTAGCAGAATTCGTTGAGGTAATACTGTAGATACTCATGCTTGATCCTGTGGTGCATATCCAGAAGCAATCTCTTGGCATTGCTGATGGCGATATGTACCCACGGCAGTATCTTCTCCACGTTCTTCTTGTCCGAAATCACCGTCTGGTGTTTCTGTACATGTTCTCCGAGCTTATGGTAGGAGGTGGAATCATCAGTGGTCAGTTCGACGGACGGTTCAAGGTGTTTCTTCGCAACATCGGTAACTGTCTGTGTTTTCAGGTCTGGAATGACCTGCATCTTCAGATGTCCTACCACTTTGGAAGGCTTTCCTTTCCTGGGATGTCTCTGCGAAGGGGCACTTTCCACCATGACCACCACTTTGGACTTCTTCTGACTGCCACGTCCCCTTTTTAAGGGGGTATCCTTCTCCTCTTCGGGACGTTCCGTGGTAAAGAAGCCGTCGTCAAGCTCGACCTGTCCGTCCAGGGAGTACTGTGCGTCACGTTTACCCATGACGTCACGAAGCTTGCAGACCATCTCCCAGACAGGCTGGTATCGTTTATGCCCCAGCTGACGACGGATTTCCTCTGTGGAAAAGGATTTCTTGGTGCTAATCAGCAGGAACATGGTGGCAATCCAGTAGCGGAACGGAAGTTTGCTGTTCTGCATGACAGTACCTGAACGTAAGGACTGACGGCTGTGGCAGTTCCGACACTCGAAACAACGTTTGTGAGCATCCCAACGGTGTTCGGTGCAACCGCAATGCTTGCATACGACTCCGCGGCGTTCCCGTTGTTCTTTCAGATAGGTCACACAGGATTCCTCATCTGCGAAATTACTCATGAAATTCAGAAGATTCATAATGGTAGGTTTTAATGTTTCATGGTATAAATATACTGAATTTCAACGATATATAAAAATATTTCACATGGTATATTTACAGTCTGAATGTTAAAATTTAACGGACAATATACGGATAATCATTAATTATTTTTTGTCATGCGTAAGGGGAGAGGAGAAAATATTCTCCACTTGTTAATGATTTTTCACATTTTAGCGATGTGTGGTTTTGGCCCTGAGAAACAGGCTGTTATCTTTTCATTGTAAGATTCAGAACAGAATGGTCGTAGTTGAAACGATTGGATTTGCCTTTTTAGTTTGCGATATAAACTTTTTTATTATATTTGCATCATATTGGAAAGGAGATGATAACCTCTTGCTTTTCAGGATGTAAGTCTGATTTTTCTCTTTGGAAAGACGCATGGCGGGGATGCGGCTGGAAAGAAGAGTGGAAGGCTTTCATCCGAAAAAACGAAGAGGGGGATGAAGGACAGGTACCCTTTGGAAATGTTGGCGGGCAAAGGAGAAATTTCCTTTTATTTTCCTTCTTGGAGTTTATGATGTAAACTTTTAGCAGACGTACTATGGAAGAAAAAACACTGAATCAGAACGAAAGTCTGGAACTGATAACCCGGATAATGTCCGAAAACCGTGCCCGTTTGAGCTGTAAAAACAGCGATATTTTGTGGATGACGGGGGTAGCTTTGGTCTTGATTTGTATCGGCATGCTGGTAGCAAGGAGGTATTTGGCCGATTCCCAAGTGATGTGGTTTACGTTTCTGATGCCGGTATCGGCTTGGTTGATAGCTCTCCGGTACCGGGAAAAGCGGGTCAAGACCTTCCTCGATGAGATGTTTCATGCGGCTTGGATGTATATGTGGCTGTTTCCGGCTCTGCTCTCGGGAGTCTATCTCTTTTCAAACGAAGGGAATTACAACGTGGTGTTTCTGATATATCTTGCCTCTTTGTTTGTCGGACTTGTCATCATACTGGAGGTACTGTTGAAGTTGCGTTACGCGTCTTCCTGCCTGATAGGAGGCTGTTCCATGGCTTACCTGTATGTGACTTCGATGAACGGTTCAATAGGGTATGGAATCCTTTCTTTCATCCTGTTTTGTCTGATTGGCCTGGTGTTGGCCGGGTGTGCCATGCAGTGGCAGGTGAGACATCGCATCAAGAATCCGGTTACTTCGGTCAAATGATGAAAAACAGGGTGTATGCCTATGTTCCGTCCGCTGAATCCGTTGTTGCACTCCCAGTTGAGGTTGGCCGTGATGTCCATCCTCATGTCGGTGGCGGAAGCCGATTTCGTGTACTTGAAAGAGAAGACGGCATCGACTGCGGGCAACCTGTCCGTGCAGTTGGATAAGTTGCTGACGGCAGGGTATATCACCATGAAGCGTGTCAATGCCGGGCGGAACCAACGGACAACCTTTCGCATCACCTCCCGGGGGCAGGAAGCCTTCGAGGAATATGTGGAGGCCCTCAAGGATTATATCCGGGCTGGCGAGGCGGGAACGTAAATCAACCTTTTGTTATACGAAAAAATGATAATCTGTTTGGCTGTTTGTAACCCTTTTGCTACTTTTACATGTAAGAAATCATTAAATTCAGAAAGAGGATTATGACAGTAATTGAACGCTTTTTAAAGTATGTGAGTTTTGATACACAATCTGACGAGTCGACAGAGGTTACTCCGAGTACGCCCAAACAGATGGTGTTTGCACAATATCTGAAAACGGAACTGGAGGCTTTGGGGCTGGAAGAGATAACCCTGGACGAACACGGCTATCTGTTTGCCACCTTGCCTTCCAATGTAGAGTGGGAAGTACCTACCATCGGTTTCATAGCCCACATGGATACCAGTCCGGACATGAGCGGTGAGAATGTGAAGCCGCGGATTGTTGAGAAATACGACGGGAAGGACATTCCGTTGTGTGCCGAAGAAGGGATTGTCCTTTCTCCGAAACAGTTCCCGGAATTGCTGGACCACGTAGGCGAGGATCTGATTGTAACGGACGGACATACCCTGCTGGGAGCCGATGACAAGGCGGGTATCGCCGAAATTATCGGTGCCGTGGCCTACCTGAAAGCGCATCCCGAGATTCCGCACGGAAGAATCCGTATCGGTTTCAATCCGGATGAAGAAATCGGTCTGGGTGCCCATAAGTTCAACGTAGAACAGTTCGGTGCCAAGTGGGCCTATACCATGGACGGTGGTGAAGTGGGTGAACTGGAGTTCGAGAACTTCAACGCAGCTTCGGCCAAGGTGCATGTGAAAGGACGCAATGTACATCCGGGATATGCCAAAAACAAGATGATCAATTCCTTGCTGGTGGCCAATGAATATGCCCGCCTGCTTCCGGCCGACGAAACTCCGGCCACTACCGAAGGATACGAAGGTTTCTTCCACCTCATCGGTATGGAAGGTGAAGTGGAGCAGACACAATTGTCTTACATCATCCGTGACCACGACCGCCAGAAATTCGAGGAACGCAAGCAGCTGATGCTGTCATGCGCCGAGCAGATGAACGAAAAGTACGGCGAAGCCATCGTGACCGTAGAATTGAAAGACCAGTATTACAACATGCGCCAGCAGGTGGAACCGTTGATGCACATCATCGACATCGCGTTTGCCGCCATGCAGGAAGCCGGGGTAGAACCGAAGGTGAAGGCTATCCGTGGCGGTACGGACGGTGCCCAGTTGTCGTTTAAGGGGCTGCCTTGTCCGAACATCTTTGCCGGCGGACTGAACTTCCACGGACGCTATGAGTTCGTTCCGATACCTTCCATCGAAAAGGCCATGATGGTAGTGGTGAAAATCGCCCAGTTGACCGCCAAACGGTATTGCTGAGTTTTAGTTAAAAGTTAAAAATTAAAAATTAAAAGTTGGAAACCTAGCTATTGGTAATAAGGCTATCAATTATATTCCGACCTTGGTTTTGAGGCGAGACAGCGGAGAAACGGCATCCTGCGCTTCCGCCGGAGGACGCTTTGCAGCCGCCTCAAAACGGAAGTCGGTGTTTTTTCTTTGTCAGCTTTTCCTTTTTGACATCAAAAGAAAAAAGCAATCATGAAAAATGAACTTTAAACCTGATAAGTATGAAAACAACCCCCTTTACCGAGAAACATATCGCTCTCGGTGCCAAAATGCATGAATTTGCCGGCTATAACATGCCGATAGAATACTCCGGTATCCTGGATGAACACCTGACGGTGTGCCATGCGGTCGGTGTCTTCGATGTCTCCCACATGGGAGAATTCTGGGTAAAAGGTCCCCATGCCCTCGAATTCATCCAGCAGGTGACTTCCAACAACGCGGCCGTGCTGGTGCCCGGTAAAGTACAGTATACCTGTTTCCCGAATGAAACGGGCGGTATCGTTGACGATTTGCTGGTCTATGATTACGGACAGGACAAATACATGCTGGTGGTGAATGCCGCCAACATCGAAAAGGACTGGAATTGGTGTGTTGCCCACAATCAGGTAGGCGCCGAACTGGAAAATTCTTCCGACCATATCGGTCAGCTGGCCGTTCAGGGACCGAAAGCCCTGGCTACCTTGCAGAAGCTGACTCCGGTCAACCTTTCCGAGATACCTTATTATGCTTTCCAGGTAGGTGAATTTGCCGGTATTCCGGAGGTCATCATTTCGAATACGGGGTATACAGGTGCGGGTGGTTTCGAATTGTATTTCTATCCGCAGGATGCCTTGAAGATATGGGACGCCATTTTCGAAGCCGGAGCGGAATTCGGTATCAAGCCTGTCGGTCTGGGTGCCCGTGATACCCTCCGTCTGGAAATGGGATTCTGCCTGTATGGAAACGACATCGACGATACGACTTCGCCGCTGGAGGCCGGACTGGGATGGATTACCAAATTCGTGGAGGGGAAGAACTTCACCAACCGGGCTGCCCTGGAAAAACAGAAGGCCGAAGGAGTCACCCGCAAGCTGGTCGGTTTCGAGATGATAGACCGGGGAATCCCGCGTCACGGCTATTCCTTGACCGATGCGGAAGGAAAGGTCATCGGGCATGTGACTTCCGGAACCATGTCGCCTGTCCGCAAAATCGGTATCGGAATGGGATATGTGGCCGTTGATTTCTCCAAGCCTGGTACGGAAATCTACCTGGATAACCGGGGGCGCCGGTTGAAGGCCCAGGTGGTGAAACCGCCGTTCCGCAAATAAACGGTTCGTCGTGGGTGCATGACGGGCAAGCCATACAGGGGCGCACAGGACGTGCGCCCTTTTCTTCTTCGACCGATGAAGATACATTGAATATTCCGATTCGTTGGGGTAGTCTTAAAGTTCGTGGATATGTCAAACGGTATTCCGGACGCACGGGCCGTGCGTCCCTACGGGTTTTTTCGAACATATTACAATACTTACAATTATCAGATTTGCCGACCGGTTCTCTTATTCCTTGTATCAGCGAAAAGATTGGTGTACCTTTTTTCTGATAATCCGTCGCACATGTTATATTATTGTTTTACTTTTGCACGGTAATTCAAACACAAGGAAAAATGTCACATTTAGCTCCGCTTATCAGTGATTTGGCACTGATTCTGATTTGTGCCGGTGTTATGACACTCATCTTCAAGAAACTGAAGCAACCGTTGGTGTTGGGGTATATCGTTGCCGGTTTCATGGCCAGCCCTCATTTTGAGATTACTCCGTCGGTCACCGATACCTCCAATATCCAGACCTGGTCGGACATCGGTGTCATCTTCCTGTTGTTTGCCTTGGGGTTGGAATTCAGCTTCAAGAAACTGATGAAGGTAGGCGGGTCGGCGGTGATTTCGGCCTGTGCCATCATTCTCAGCATGATTGTGGTGGGCGTTTTCGTGGGCTGGTGTTTCGGGTGGAAACAGATGGACTGTCTCTACCTGGGCGGTATGCTGGCCATGTCTTCCACTACCATCATCTACAAGGCCTTCGATGACATGGGGCTCCGGCAGCAACGCTTTGCGGGGCTTGTCCTCAGTATTCTGATACTGGAGGATATTCTGGCCATTGTCCTGATGGTGATGCTGTCTACCATAGCGGTGAGCCAGAATTTCGAGAGCGAAGAGATGATTTCCAGCATCCTGAAGCTGATATTCTTCCTGGTATTGTGGTTTGTGGTAGGCATTTACCTCATTCCGCTGTTCCTGAAACGGGTGCGGAAGATGATGAGTGACGAGACATTGCTCATCGTTTCGTTGGCCTTCTGTTTCGGGATGGTGGTGCTGGCGGCCCAGGTAGGTTTCTCGCCGGCTTTCGGCGCGTTCATTATGGGGTCCATTCTTTCGGAAACCATCGATTCGGAGCGTATCGAGAAACTGGTGAATCCGGTGAAGGACCTGTTCGGAGCCATCTTCTTCGTATCGGTCGGTATGATGGTAGACCCGGCCATGATTGTCAAGTATTGGGGGCCTATTGTGGCCATTGTGATAGCCATCCTGCTGGGACAGACCATTCTGGGAACCGGAGGTGTGCTGCTTTCCGGTCAGCCGCTGAAGATTGCCATGCAATGCGGGTTCAGTCTGACCCAAATCGGTGAGTTCGCTTTCATCATCGCCTCGTTGGGAGTCAGCCTGAAGGTGACCAGCGACTTCCTTTATCCCGTTGTGGTGGCCGTATCCGTCATCACGACGTTCCTGACACCTTATATGATTCGTCTGTCGGGACCGGCCTATCAGCTGGTGGACCGGCTTCTTCCGGTTCGCTGGAAGAATCTGATAACCCGCTATACTTCCTCTTCCGGCGCGCAGAACGCCAACGTAACCAACTATTGGCGGAAGCTGCTGGTGGCCATTGTCCGTATCATTGTAATCTATGTGGTGCTTTCCATTGCGGTGACCGCCTTTTCCCTGCATTTCATCCTTCCGTTGCTGAAGGCGGCCATGGGAGATCTGTGGGGACGGATCATCGGTGCGGTGATGACTACCCTGCTGCTTGCCCCGTTCCTGCGCGCGCTGATTATGAAGAAGAACCGCTCCATCGAGTTCAAGGCGTTGTGGGCGGACAGCCGTTTCAACCACGCCCCGCTCATCTCGCTGATTCTGCTCCGTGTCGTGATAGCGAGCATGTTCATCATGTACCTCATCAATTACCTGTTCCGTGCCTCGGCCGCTCTGGGAGTCGGTATCGCCTTGTTGCTGATTATCTTCATGATATTCTCCCGTTTCCTGAAGAAGCAATCCATTGCGCTGGAACGTACCTTCGTGCAGAATCTGCGTTCGAAGGACATGCACAAGGAATATCTGGGCGAAAAGCAGCCGGAATATGCCGGCAACCTGCTCGACCGTGACTTGCACTTGTCGGATTTGGTGGTAGCCGCCGAATCGTTGTGGTCCGGTTGTACCTTGCGCGAACTGGATTTCAGCCGGAAATACGGAGTCTACGTGGCCTCCATTATCCGCGGAGCCCACCGCATCAATATTCCGGGTGGTGACAACCGGATTTATCCGGGAGATACCTTGCAGGTAATCGGTACCGACGAGCAACTGGCTGAATTCGCGGCCCAGGCAGATAAGGTTTCCGACGGACGCGAGGAAGAGGATTTCGAGAAGCGGGAAATGTATCTGAAACAATTCGCCTTGACGGCAGATTCTCCGTTTGTCGGCCGATCAATCATCGATTGCGGCATCCGGAATGTGTACCATTGCCTGGTAGTGGGCGTGGAGTCCGGTCATGACGGCAACCTGCATACGCCGGATGTACAGGCATCGTTGCTGAAGGACGATGTGCTTTGGGTGGTAGGCGAGGCCGGAAACCTGAAACGCCTGTTCGATGCCGGTACGGCCGTGACCGCCTGAGGGCAAAAGAGCGGCCAATTCCTTAAAAAGCACTAAAGGGAAGAAATTTTCCACTGGAAATTTTGTTATAAGGAAATAAAATAATTCCTTTGTAAAAATTTTCCAGTAGAAATAATTTAAAACAACTTTAGTGTGATGAAATATGTCGTAATAGGTGGAGTAGCCGGAGGTGCAACGGCTGCTGCCCGTATCCGTAGAAATACAGAAGAAGCAAGCATCGTTCTTTTTGAGCGGGGAGAATACATTTCGTATGCCAATTGTGGCCTACCTTATTATATAGGCGGTGTGATAGAAGACCGTGAGCGGTTGTTCGTACAGACGCCGGAGGTGTTCGGCCGTCGGTTCAACATCGATGTGCGTACCCGTTCGGAAGTGATAGCCATCGACCGTGCGAAGAAGGAAGTGAGTGTCCGTACCGCCGACGGGAAAGAGTACCGTGAGTCTTACGACAAGCTGTTGCTCTCTCCGGGAGCTTCGCCGGTGCGTCCTCCCTTGCCCGGTATCGACCTCCCGGCTATCTTTACCCTGCGCAACGTCTACGATACAGACCGTATCAAGCAATACCTGAACAGCCATACCGTACGTCGGGCCGTCATCGTAGGAGGCGGTTTCATCGGTCTGGAGATGGCCGAGAACCTGCATCATGCCGGAGCCGAGGTGGCGGTGGTAGAAATGGCCGACCAGGTGATGGGGCCGATTGATTTCTCCATGGCGGCGCTGGTGCACGAACACCTGTTGCAGAAGGGGGTAAAACTCTACCTGAAGCAGGGTGTGGAGGCTTTTGAACCGTCGGCAGAAGGGGTGACCGTGAAGTTCCAGTCCGGTATCCGTCTGGAAGCGGACCTGGTGATTCTTTCCATCGGCGTGCGTCCGGAAACGAAACTGGCCGTAGAAGCCGGAATCGAGTTGGGCGAGATGCGGGGAATCAAGGTGAACGAATACCTTCAGACTTCCGACGCCTCCATCTACGCCGTAGGCGATGCCATCGAATATCCGCATCCGTTGACGGGCAAACCGTGGCTGAATTATCTGGCCGGTCCGGCCAACCGGCAGGGACGCATCGTGGCCGATAACCTGGTCTTCGGGAACAAGGTGAGGTACGAAGGAGCCATCGGCACATCCATCGCCAAGGTCTTCGATTTGACGGTAGCCGCTACGGGACTCCCCGCCAAGCGCTTGAAACAGATGGAAATCCCATACCTCTCGGCGACGATTCATGCCGGTTCGCATGCCGGATATTATCCCGGTGCCTTACAGATGGACATCAAGATTACTTTCTCGCCCAAGGACGGCAAGCTCTACGGAGCCCAGATTGTGGGGTACAAGGGGATAGACAAGCGTATCGACGAATACGCCCTGACCATCAAGCGGGGAGATTCCGTATACGATTTGATGGAGCTGGAGCATGCATACGCGCCTCCGTTCGCTTCGGCCAAGGACCCGGTAGCCATTACCGGATATGTAGCCGGTAATATCCTGAGCGGCAAGATGACTCCGCTCTATTGGCGGGAACTCCGGGAGGCGGATTTGTCGGAAGTGACTCTGGTGGATGTCCGTACGCCGGATGAGTTTGCCCTGGGTAGCCTCGAAGGAGCGGTCAATATTCCGCTGGACGATATGCGTGAACGCATGAGCGAGATTCCGAAGGACAAGCCGGTCTTCCTGTTCTGTGGAGTAGGATTGAGGGGCTATCTGGCTTCGAACATCCTGAAAGCGAACGGATATGCCGATGTACGCAACCTCATCGGCGGACTGAAGACGTATCTGTCGGCCGTCAAGCCGGTTGTTTCTTCGGGCTGGTCGTGCGCGCCTGTTCCCCGAAAAGAAACCTGTACCTGCGAAGAGCCGGTGGCTGCCCGGGTAGTGAAGGTGGACGCTTGCGGAATCCAGTGTCCGGGTCCTATCCTGAAGCTGAAGAAGAGCATGGAGGAACTACAGGCCGGCGAGCACCTGGAAATCCGGGCGACCGATGCCGGATTCCCCCGCGACGCGGAAGCCTGGTGCCGGACAACCGGACACCGCTGGATAGGAAGCCGTTCGGAAAACGGAGTCTATCGGGTTGAAATAGAGAAGGCTACCGCCTGTTCGGTAGCGGCCCATCAGCAGGCTCCCGTAGAGAAAGGAAAAACTTTCATCCTTTTCAGTGATGACCTTGACAAAACTTTGGCTACTTTTGTGCTGGCAAACGGCGCGGCGGCTACCGGACAGAAGGTGACTGTCTTTTTCACGTTCTGGGGACTGAACGCCATCAAGAAGGTACAGAAGCCGAAGGTGGAGAAGGACTTCTTCGGTTGGATGTTCGGCAAGATGCTTCCTTCCAGCTCGTTGAAGCTGAAGCTCTCGAAAATGAACATGGGCGGCATCGGCAGCAAGATGATGCGTTACCTCATGAAACGCAAAGGCGTGGATTCGTTGGAATCCTTGCGTCAGCAAGCCCTGGACAACGGTGTGGAATTCATCGCCTGTCAGATGTCGATGGACGTCATGGGCATCAAGAAAGAAGAGTTGCTGGATGAAGTCACCGTAGGCGGTGTAGCCACCTACATGAGCCGTGCCGAAGAGGCCAACGTGAATCTCTTTATTTGATTATGGAAAAAATTCAATGTATATGCAGGATGAGAGAGCTGTTCAAGGCTCTCTCTGATTTGGAAGCCGACCTGATAGCCAATTACCAGGTGACACTGAACGAGGCGATGGCGTTGTGCAGCATCGGACAGGAGACGGTGACGGCCAGCGTCATCGTCGAACGGACGGGGATGACTCCTTCGCATGCCTCGAAGGTGCTCCGTTCCATCGAGGCGAAGGAACTGGTTATCCGTAGCCTGGGCGAACAGGACAAGCGGCAGATGTATTTTGTACTCAGCGAAAAGGGTCGGAATTGCCTGGAAGACATCAAGCGGAAAGGCGTGCGTGTACCGGATTTGCTGGTACCTTTGTTCAGCGAAGGAGAGGAAGCGTGATGAAAAAGAAGAAGTTTGAACTGGAAGTGCCGGGCGGTGCCGATAAGGTGCTGCTGCATACCTGTTGTGCCCCCTGTTCGTCGGCCATCATCGAATGTCTGATGCAGCACGGCATCCGTCCCACCATCTATTATTGCAACCCGAACATTTATCCGCTGGAAGAGTACCTGATCCGTAAGGACGAGTGTACGCGTTATGCCACCTCGTTGGGGCTGGACATCGTGGATGCCGATTACGACCACGAAGCGTGGCGATGTGCGGTGCAGGGACTGGAGCAGGAACCCGAACGGGGAGGGCGTTGCCTGAAATGTTTCAAACTCCGTCTGCGCGATACCGCCCGTTATGCCCACGAACACGGCTTTACGGTCATCACCACGACCCTGGCTTCTTCACGCTGGAAGAGTCTGGACCAGATCAACGAGGCCGGACGTTTCGCCGTCGAGGCTTTCCCCGATGTGACCTGGTGGGACCAGAACTGGCGGAAAGGCGGCTTGAGCGAACGCCGCATCGCCATCATCAAGGAATATGATTTCTATAACCAGCAGTATTGCGGTTGCGAGTTCAGTATGCGGAAAGAATAAGCAGCCATGCTGTTTTAGAATCGGAGAACCGTTTTTAGGGAGGCTACTTTACTGAAAGGGTGAAGTGGCCTTTTTCCGCTGGATGTCCTGACTGTCCCGTTGGAAGAGAAAAATCCGTTTTTCATTTGTCTATACTGTCGCCATTTCGTATCTTTGGTGGTGATAGTCTATAATGATTTTCTATATGAAGTATCCGATAGGAATCCAGAGTTTCGACCGGCTGATAGAGGACGGTTACGTGTATGTCGACAAGACGGACATGGTGTACTCCCTGGCAAAGGAGGGGGCAATCTATTTCCTGAGCCGTCCGCGCCGTTTCGGCAAGAGCCTTCTTGTGTCCACGTTGAAGAACTATTTCCTGGGCCGTAAAGAGCTTTTCAAGGGGTTGAAGATAGAGGCCTTGGAGAAGGAGTGGAAGGTCTATCCAGTATTCCACATGGATTTCAACGGTTCTGATTATACCAGACAGGGGATGCTGGAAAACCGCATAAGAAGTTATGTTTCCGATTGGGAAAAAATATATTCACTGGATTCAGGTGAAATCGGTTCGGACATCGGGAACCGCTTTGTCAAGGTGCTTCGAGCGGCTCATGAACAGAGCGGCCGTCGCGCCGTAGTTCTTGTCGACGAATATGACAAGCCGATATTGGATGTGCTTGACGTGAACAAGAACCTGGAAGAGGAGCACCGGAATATCCTCAAGGGTTTCTATTCGGTGTTCAAGAGTGCCGACGAGCATCTTCAGTTCGTGTTCCTGACGGGTGTGACCAAGTTCTCTCAGGTGAGCGTGTTCAGCGGTTTCAACCAGCCTAAGGATATCAGTATGCACGGCAAGTACGAGACACTCTGCGGCATCTCCCAGGAGGAGCTTGACGCTACTTTCCGTGATCCGATAGAGTCGATGTCCAAAGTATACCGGTGCTCTTACGACGAGATGCGTGCGATGCTTAAGGCCCAGTATGACGGCTATCATTTCAGCGATTTCATGACCGATGTCTATAACCCGTTCAGCCTTCTGAATGCCTTTGACGCGCAACGAATCAGTGACTACTGGTTCAAGAGCGGTACGCCGACTTATCTGATCCGTCTACTTTCGCATACTGACGAGAATATGGACGAGATAACGGGCAAGTATTATGCTCCCAAGGAGTTCATCGACTACAAGGCCGATGTGGAGCAGCCTCTGCCGATGATCTATCAGAGCGGTTATCTGACAATAAAGGATTTTGATCTGCGCCGTAACCTGTTCCTGCTTGACTATCCGAACAATGAGGTGAAGGACGGTTTCCTTTCACTGGTTGCCACCAAGTATTTCAAGGGGAGTGAGAGCGTGGATTCCTGGACGAAGGATGCCGCCTTCCAGCTGGAGGAGGGTCGGCTTGATGACTTCCGCGCAGGCCTTACCTCTTTCCTGGCCAGCATCCCGTACACGATGCGCCGCAAGGAGAACGAGCGTGAACGTGAACGCTATTTCCACTACACGTTCTACCTGATTATGCGCCTCATCAGTGTGTATGCGGTGTATGCGGAGAAGGTCCAGAGCCGCGGGCGGGTGGACTGCATCGTGGAGACTCCGGAATATGTGTACATCTTCGAGTTCAAGCTCGACGGAAGCGCGGAGGAGGCACTCCGTCAGATTGAGGAGAAGGGTTATGCCCTTGAATACGCGTCCGACAGACGTAAGCTCTATAAGATAGGTGCGGTGTTCTCTTCCGAGACGGGTACGATATCGGAGTGGCGGACGGCATGATTGGATATACCCATGTAAAAAACGTCCGTTTGTTCAAGTCAATACAAACGGACGTTTTGATGTAAATACGAGTTCGTTTTAGGTAAGACGTCCGTTTGTAATAACGGATGTACAATGAGTTGATTAGCTGATTTTTATTCCTTTTGCGATTCTAGCGGTGTGGTATTTTCCTTGTACGCCGCGAATCCCTTCACTTTCACCCGGTCTTTCTTCTCTTCCGCTTCGGCGGCGGCCGAACCGAGCTGGTTCATGTTTTCCTTGATGGCATTGTGGGTGTCGAAGAAGGAATCGAGCAATAGTTTCAGGTGTTCCTCCAGTTCGCCTTCGTTGGGTGAGAAATAGGTATGGCAACGGGAATGGATACCGACGGTCTTCTCGTCCTCATCGGCCATGTACACGGTAGTGACCAGCGAGTTCACGTTCACCAGGTTGATGAATTCCTTCAGATACGGGAAGGCTTCGTTGTCGGCCGAGATGGAGCCCCACCACGGGTTCCAGATCATGATGAAGCGGCTGTCCTCTTCGGCGGCGATGTAGAAATCGTCTCCCTGATACTTGAAGGTGACGTTCCCTTCCTGATTGATGGAAGGCTGGCAACCTATTTTCTTCAGGGTGCTGATGACCAGGTCCTGGGTGGAGATGTCATCCAGTTCGTTGCGGCTCATCCGTTCGATGTGTTCCAGTTTCTTCTTCCGTTCATGGATAATCCGTAGTGCAAACAGGGTAATGGGCCATAAGGCCAATGCAATGACTGCAATCAAGATGGTAATATCGGTCACGTTGTTCATAATACAGGGCGATTTAAGATTTCTATCAATTTTTCCCCTTAAATATACGGAAATAATCGATAGGAATAACATCTATTAGTCTTTTTTATGAGGTATCTCTTAAGTAAAACGCCAATTAGGTTTGTTTATAGTACGAAACTAAACTAAATTTTTAGATTATGAAAAAAATTGTATCATTTGTGGTGTTAGCTCTATGGGTGGCTCTCGGGCACATCCATGCCCAGGATCAACAGGATCAGAAGAAATTGTTGCGTGAGCAGCGGCGTGAGGAGCGCAGGGCACAGGAAGAGCGTCAGGACAGCCTGCAGTTCAGCCAGGCTTTTCAGGCTATCAACAACAAGGCATTTACGCTGGAGGCCAATCAGGTTGTCTTCAAGTACGGGCAGACAGCCTTTGTATCTTCCAATACCAATTTCGTGTCTGTAAACGATGACCAGGCGGTTGTCCAGATTGCCTTCAATATTCCGGCCGCCGGTCCGAACGGCTTGGGAGGCATTACGGTGCAGGGTTCCGTATCCGGTTATCAGGTGACGACAGACAAGTCGGGCAATGTCTATGTGGCGATGAATGTGATAGGTGCTGCCATATCGGCTGCCGTAAACATTACGCTCTATAGCGGAAGCAATCAGGCTTCGGTTACCGTAAATCCGAACTTCAACTCCAATCAGCTGACTCTGAACGGACAATTGGTTCCTTCTTCTCAGAGTACGGTTTTCCAAGGTTCAACATTCTAAACTATATCTTAAAAGTAATTCGATTATGAAAAAACTGTTTTTTCTTCTATGCTTGGCACTGGGAATGGTGTCTTGTGAAAAGGATCCCAATCTGGATGACTTGAGTTCCCAACTCGTGGTCTATACGGACTATGACAAGAATGCCGCATTCGATTCGTTCCAGACTTATTACCTGCCGGACAGTATCCTGCTGCTGAACTCTTCGAAAAACAAGACGTACTGGAGTGACGAAAATGCCCAGGCTATCATCCAGGAAGTGGCCAACAACCTGAACGAGCGTGGATACGTACGTATCGCAGACCCTCAGTTCAAGTCGGATGCCGACTTGGGTGTACAGGTTTCTTACCTGGCGCAACAGACCGAAGTGATTACCGGAAACTATCCGGGCAACTGGTGGAACTGTGCCTACTGGGGTAGCTACTGGGGTGGCTGGTATTATCCGTACCCGTTGACGTATTCGTACAACACGAATGCTCTGGTGATGGAGCTGCTAAACCTGACTAACCCGACCAACAGCCTTCAATCGTCCAACAAGCTACCGGTAATCTGGTACGCCAATGCTTCCGGA
This sequence comes from Phocaeicola barnesiae DSM 18169 = JCM 13652, assembly GCF_000374585.1. Lineage (GTDB taxonomy): Bacteria > Bacteroidota > Bacteroidia > Bacteroidales > Bacteroidaceae > Phocaeicola > Phocaeicola barnesiae. The sequence goes on along the minus strand of NZ_KB894643.1, from coordinate 220,429 downwards.
TACAAGTACGGAAACAGCGATTATAACCTCGATTTGTTGCTCGATGCGGTAGACCAGGCTTTCGAGCAGTCATCTTATATCAGTGCAAATAACTAATAAGAAGTAACAGTCATGAAAAAATTGAATAGATTATTCAGACAAGCTGCTGTAGCGGTAGGCTTGTTGGTTGCCGGTGTAACACAGAGCTCGGCTCAGGTGGATATGAATAAATTCCATGCGATAGTAGACTGGCAGGTGAACTCTCCGTTGTCAAACGATTTCACCGAAAAGATGAGCGGTTGGGGTATGAACTTCGAGGTGCTGTACGATGTACATCCGAACGTAGGGCTGGGCGGCTTCATGTCCTATCATACCAACCATAAATACGTAGGCCGCGAAACCCTGTCGCTCTCTTCGACCGAGGCCCTGACTACCGACCAGCAGCGTTCGGCTTTCCAGCTTCCTTTCGGTCTTTCTGCCGCTTTTCCGTTGGTGAACAATTCGATAGCCAAACCTTACCTGGGCGTGAAGACAGGTGCCATGTATGCCCAGTATACCACTTATTTCGGTACGGGCGGTGTACAGCATGACAGCTGGGGCTATTACGTTTCTCCGGAATTCGGTGTACGCATCCATCCTACCGGACAGCATTGGGGACTTCACATAGCCGGTTACTACAGCTATGCCACCAATCATGTACAGACACTTACAGGCGAGATAAAAGGTTTACATAACTTGGGTTTCCGCTTGGGTGTGATTTTCTAACGACTCAGAAGAAGCACTCATTTTTACAAACATAAACTTTCTCATTTCAGGCATGGTAGTTGTGAAACTGCCATGCCTTTCTTCTTGCTTTCCAAAAAGCGCGGACGAAGACCCGGTAGATTTGAAACTTCCGGAATCTTCGTCCGCTGTATTTTTCGGAATGGTTCTCTATCATCAGATATCTTCCAGGGTGATGGTATATCCGCCGGTAAAGCTCTTGCCCGGTTTCAGGTGTTGCATCCATTCCCGGTCTTTGAATTCGCCGTCATAGCCTACCTGGTCGCATCGTCCGTACCAGGGCTCCAGGCAGATGAACGGAACATCCGGGTGCACGGCGCTGGGCGACCAGATAGCCACCAGCGGTGTGGAGAACTGCATGCTCAGGTAAGGTTTCTTATCCTTGTCGCAGAGTACCAGATGGTTCACCTGGCTGTTATCGAAGATGTAAGTGTCGCAGGCGAAGGTCTCACGTCCTATCTCCATCAGGCCGTCCTGGGTGCTGAGGGTATGCCGGGCCGGAGATACGCATCCTTTTTCCACCGGGCTGATGTATTGCAGTCCTTTCGCGTCGGGACCTATGCCGACATAGGCATGTACTTCGTCCAATACATTGAAGTCTCTGTAATAGAATGCCGGATGGGCACCAATCTGGAAATGCATTTCCTTTTCCCCTGTATTCTGTACGTTCCAGATGACTTCAATGTGGTTCTCCTTTAACCGATAGCCGATTTCCAGAACGAACGGGAAAGGATATTTGGCCAGTGTCTCTTCGTTGCTTTCCAGGGAGTAGACTACGGCGTTTTCTTCTTCATAGCTCAGCTGGAAATCCATGTCGCGGGCAAATCCGTGTTGTCCCAGTTCGTAGGTTTTTCCTTTGTGGGTATAATGGTTGTTCCAGACTCTTCCTACGATAGGGAATAATACCGGCGAGTGGCGTTGCCAGAATTTCGGGTCGGCCTGCCACAAGTATTCGTTTCCATTGGCTACAATGCTGGTCAATTCAGCTCCTGATTCAGAAATCTGTAGCGTGATTTTATCATTCGACAATGTTTTCATGATAGTTGTTGTTTAAAATTTCATTAGTCCAAAGGTAAAACTTTTTTCTAGTTGGTTAACAAAAGATTAAATATTTTTTGTTTCTATTTTCTACTTGTTTACTTTTGTAGGATAATCAAATGAAGAATGAAGCTAAAGGCATTACTATATATTGTTGCGATGTGTGTGATGGGAGGGTGTTTGGGTGGCATCTTTTCCTGCAACCGGATTCAGACGAACAGGCCGGAAGAAGACATGGATTCCTTTCTGTTCGATTTGTCCGCGTCGATGGGCGATACTTCCAGTGACGTTGTACGGAAGGTAGACAGCATGCTGCAGGTTACTACCGACAGCTTCTGGTATTACCGCTGCTTGTTGTTGAAATCGAAGATAGCCTTTTATGAAGGCCGCTTTGACACTTCCATCGTGATGCTGAAGCAGGTGGAGCGTTTCGGAAACCGGTTTGCGGAGGATAAGCGGGTCTTCTCTATCTGGGCGGACTTCTTTAACATGCGGGGAAACATCTACGGGCGGAAAGCGCAGATAGATTCCATGATTTGGGCTTTCGAGAAATCCTACTATTACGTGCAGAAATCGGGGAATGCCCGGATTATGCCGGATATCTGCCTGAACCTGGCCGACGCGTATGTGCGTGACGGCCGTTACGACTGGGGGGCTTTCTGGTACAGGCGCAGCTTGTCGGTGATGGATTCACTCCGGTTGCCCGACTATACCCGCTTCCCGGCTTATTATGGGTTGGCCCAGGTGGAGATGGAACTCCGGAATTTCAAGGATTGTGATTACTATTACGACCTGGCGTACCAGTATTTTGACCGGATGCGTCCTTACGAAAAGCATATCTACCTGAATAACCGCGGAAATTCTTATTATTTCCGTGATGATTATCAGACCGCTCTCACTTACTTCAGACGTTCGCTGGCGTTGGTGTCACAATATCCGGAGTTGGAGTTCGAACGGAACCTGACCATGGTCAATCTGGGTGAGGTGTTCATGCTGATGAATCAGACAGATTCGGCTACCTATTATCTGAAACTCTGTTACGATTATTTCCATCGCACCGGAAATGTATCGGCTCTTTATTATATCGATACCCAACTGATTGAACTGGCCCTGAAGCAGGGAAAGGTGGACTTGGCTACCCGATACCTGAAGCAAGCCGTTGTTCCGGAATACATCGAACCTAACATGCTGCACATCCGGAACCGCTACCTGGAACATTATTTTGCCGAAAAGGGAGATTTCCGGACCGCTTACCGGTATCAGGCAGAGAACGAGAAGATAGATGACTCCATCCGGAGTGAACGTATCCGGATGCGGGCCGAAGAAATCGCTTTGAAGTATAAGCAGGACAGTACCTTGATGAAGAAGGAGCTGCTGATACAACAACAGGAGAATGAAGTGCTCCGCCTGCATCAGGTAACCTATGGCTTGGCTTCGGGGCTGTTGCTGGTATTGGCCGTATCTGCCCTGGTGGTGATTTACAGGAAGCGGAAGAGCGACCGTGAGCAGTGGAACCTGCAACGTGCGATAGCGGCGCTTCGTCTGGAGAACGCCCGTAACCGGATTTCCCCTCATTTCATCTTCAATGTGCTGAACCGGGAACTGGCAAGTACACAAGGTGTTGCCCAGCATAACAAGCTGATGAACCTGGCCAAACTGATTCGTTGGAACCTGGAACTGACCGATAAGGAAGCGGTCTCGTTGGCCGAAGAACTTGATTTTGTCGATACCTATGTAGCCCTTGAGAGCGAGGGGATGGAGCAGTTCGAGTACATCCGGCGGATAGACGATGCCCTTTCCCTGCCTCATGTCCGGATTCCTTCCATGCTGATTCAGATTCCGGTGGAGAACGCCATCAAGCATGCCTTGCGGGCCAAGGAAGGGGCAAAGAAACTATGGGTGGAAGTGAAGGCGATGAAGAACAATGAGCTGGAAGTGATTGTCTGTGACAATGGAGGAGGCTACCGGCGGAACAGCGCTTTCAAAGGGACAGGCACCGGATTGAAGGTAATCACACAAACCATTCAGATGCTGAATGCCTGCAACAAGCAGCCGATTGTGCTGACCGTGGAGAATGTATCGCTGGAGAATGGGGAACAAGGATGTAGAATCCGCTTTACAATTCCGTTGAATTATTCTTATCAACTTAGATAACAGCTATGGAAACCAAGATGAAAGTTGTCATCATCGATGACGAAGAAAGTGCAATAGACAACCTTTGTTTTCTGCTCAAGAAATACGAGGGGGTGTCGGTCGTGGGAGTGGCCCGAACAGGTGCTGCCGGTCTCAAGCTGGTTCAGAAGGCAAAACCGGAGCTGTTGTTCCTGGATGTGGAACTTCCCGATATGATGGGGATGGATGTGGCCACCCGTTTGAGGGGAACCGTTGACTGGCAGATGAAGATTGTATTCTATACGGCTTACAATAAATACCTGATAGATGCGTTGCGTAGTAGGGCTTTCGATTTTTTGTTGAAACCGATTGATGTCAATGAGATGGAAGTAGTGATGAAACGTCTGTTGCTGGATGAGGGCGACACAAGTGAAGTGTCCGCACCACGGATGGTATTGGATGAAGACAAACCTTTCATGCTGTTCACTCCGACCGGAGACTTGCGTTTTGTGCGTCCGTCTGAAATCGGTTATTTCCGTTACGTCTCTTCGCGGAAAATCTGGGAAGTAGCCTTGTCCAACGGCTCGTTCCTGCCGCTCAAACGGAATACTACCGCCGATCAGCTCTGCGAGTTCGACAATTCCTTCGTCCAGATTCATCAGTCTTATATTATCAATATGAACTATCTGGTGATGGTGAAAGAGAACCAGTGTATCATGTATCCGCCTTTCAATCTCGGCGAGGAATTAATGATTTCAAAGAAATACAAGAAAGAGATGATGGAGAAATTCTATCAGTTGTGATTCCGGGTGTATCCTGACCGGGAACGGAACATGAACGGAAATCCCTCCTGCTGCATGGAAGTAGCGGGAGGGATTTTCTGCATCTGGGGCTTCAGAAAGACTGGCTCAGGTGTTTGAGGGGAGTCCCGTCCAGCCGGTAGACGGTTACACTTCCGTCTTCGTAGACGGCAAAGGTCGGTTCGTTTCCTCCTTTGGGCAACGTGATGGAACCCGTATTGCAGACCACGGTCTGCTCCGTCTGTTCCAGTTCCCAGAGATGGGTGTGTCCGTAGAAGAAGAAATCGTGATGGCCTTTCGGGAAATGCTGTTCATTATAGATGTGTCCATGGGTCAGAAAGAGCCGTTTCCCGTTGTCTACCAGTTGCAGGTAATCGGACAGGACCGGGAAATCCAGCATCATCTGGTCTACTTCCGAGTCGCAATTTCCGCGGACGGCCACTATCTGGTCGGCCATGCCGTTCAGGCGTTGGGCAACCCCCTTCGCGTTGATTCCTTCGGGTACTTCGTGACGGGGACCGTAATTGAGGACATCGCCCAGGATGCAAAGCATGTCACATCGGTTCTTCTGATAAAAGTCCAGCACTTGTTCCAGCGTGGAAAGCACTCCGTGTATATCGGATACAATCAAGTATTTCATGTGGTAGGGATTAAGGGTTATGTTTCGTTTTTTCGGGCCAAAGATAGGGATTCCCGGGCAAATAAAAAAGAGGACACCCCGTTTGGAATGTCCTCTTCTAAGTTTATGCGAGGAATGGATTATTCTTCGTTAGACCAGTCCATGGCAGCCATACGCTTGTAAGAAGCGTAACGTTTCTTAGCCATGTCTTCGCAAGCAGCGAACAGGTCGGCAGCTTCTGCCGGATACTGTTTCATTACAGATGCGAAACGAACTTCACCCTTCAGATAATCCTGGAAGCCTTCCCAGTTCGGTTCTTTAGAATCGAGTGAGAACGGATTCTTACCTTCTTCTTCCAGAGCCGGGTTGAAGCGCCACAAGTGCCAGTAACCACATTCAACAGCCTTCGCTTCTTCAGCCTGAGATTTACCCATACCGGCTTTCAGACCGTGGTTGATACACGGAGCGTAAGCGATAACCAATGACGGTCCAGGATAAGCTTCAGCTTCGCGGATAGCCTTCAGTGTCTGAGCCTGGTCGGCACCCATAGCAATCTGAGCAACGTATACATAACCGTAAGTAGTAGCAATCATACCCAGGTCTTTCTTACGTACACGTTTACCTGAAGCGGCAAATTTAGCGATGGCACCCAGCGGAGTAGCCTTAGAAGACTGACCACCGGTGTTAGAGTAAACTTCAGTATCCAATACCAGGATGTTTACATCTTCGCCAGAAGCGATTACATGGTCAAGACCTCCGTAACCGATATCGTAAGAAGCACCGTCACCACCGATAATCCACTGAGAGCGTTTTACCAGATAGTCTTTGAATTCGGCGATAGTAGCGCAAGCGGCACACTTGTCTTTTGCAGCTTCTACCAACGGAATAATCTTTTCAGCGGCAGCTTTGCTCTTGTCTGCATCGTTGCGGCCGTCAATCCATTCCTGGAATGCTTCCTTGTATTCAGCCGGAGTACCTTCGGCAGCGATAGCTGTCTTCATGGCGTCTTCCAGACGGTTACGCAATTTCTTGTTGGCTAATTCCATACCCAGACCGAATTCGCAGAAGTCTTCGAACAATGAGTTAGCCCAAGCCGGACCCTGACCCTTTTCGTTGGTTGTATACGGAGTTGAAGGAACAGAACCAGAGTAGATAGAAGAACATCCGGTAGCGTTGGCAATCATTTCACGGTCACCGAACAACTGAGAAATCAGTTTTACGTACGGAGTTTCACCACAACCAGAGCAAGCTCCAGAGAACTCGAACAACGGAGTAGCGAACTGAGAGTTCTTCACGTTAGCCTTGGTATCTACCAGGTGTTGTTTTGTCTTCACGTTTTCAGCGCAGTAAGCCCAGTTGGCAGCTTCGCTCATCTGAGTTTCAAGCGGCTTCATAGTCAAAGCCTTGCCACCCTTCTTCGGGTTGCCCGGACATACATCGGCACAGTTACCGCAACCCAGACAGTCGAGAACGTCTACCTGTACGCGGAATGTCATACCGTCGAACTGCTTACCTACAGCCTTCAATGTCGGGAAGTTAGCACCAGCCTGTTCGTTGGCATCCAGTACGAACGGACGGATAGCAGCGTGAGGACAAACGTAAGCACACTTGTTACACTGGATACAAGTTTCAGGATTCCATTCCGGAACGAAAGCAGCTACACCACGTTTTTCGTATTTAGCTGTTCCCTGATGCCATGTACCGTCTTCGATACCCTTGAATGCTGATACCGGCAGCAAGTCGCCGTCCTGTGCATTGATCGGACGAACTACTTCGTTGATGAATGCAGGATCGTTGTTGGCAGCAGCGCCTTCCACTTCCAGGTTAGCCCAAGCCGGGTCAACAGTCAGCTGTTTGTATTCACCACCACGGTCAACGGCAGCATAGTTCTTGTTAACTACGTCTTCACCCTTCTTACCGTAAGACTTCACGATGAACTTCTTCATCTGTTCTACAGCCAGGTCAACAGGGATAACGCCTGTGATACGGAAGAATGCAGACTGGAGGATGGTGTTGGTACGGTTGCCCAAACCGATTTCCTGAGCAATCTTAGTAGCGTTGATGTAGTATACAGTGATGTTGTTTTCTGCGAAATATTTCTTAACCTTGTTCGGCAGGTTCTTAGCCAGTTCTTCGCCTTCCCAGATAGTGTTCAGCAAGAATGTACCGTTCTTACGCAGACCACGGGTTACATCGTACATGTGCAGGTAAGCCTGTACGTGGCAAGCTACGAAGTTTGGAGTAGTTACCAGGTAAGTAGAGCGGATCGGATGATCACCGAAACGCAGGTGAGAACAAGTGAAACCACCTGATTTCTTAGAGTCGTAAGAGAAGTAAGCCTGGCAATATTTGTTGGTGTTGTCACCGATAATCTTCACTGAATTCTTGTTGGCACCTACAGTACCGTCGGCACCCAGACCGTAGAATTTAGCTTCGAACATGCCTTCGCCGCCCAAAGCGATTTCTTCTTTCTGAGGCAGAGAAGTGAATGTTACATCGTCTACGATACCGATAGTGAAGTGGTCTTTCGGAGTCGGCAATGCCAGGTTTTCATATACGGCCAGAATCTGAGCCGGAGTAGTATCCTTAGAACCCAGACCGTAACGTCCACCTACAATCAACGGAGCGTTTTCTGTTCCGTAGAAGCAGTCTTTTACATCCAAGTACAACGGTTCGCCGTTAGCGCCCGGTTCTTTGGTACGGTCGAGTACGGCGATACGCTTAGCAGTCTTAGGCACGGCAGCCAGGAAGTGCTTAGCAGAGAACGGACGGTACAGGTGTACAGAAACCAAACCTACCTTTTCGCCGTTAGCAACCAGGTGGTCGATAGCTTCGCGGGCAGCTTCTGTTACTGAACCCATTGCGATGATGACGCGTTCTGCATCTTCGGCACCGTAGTAGTTGAACAGACCGTAGTGACGTCCGGTGATTTTGTTGATTTCATTCATATAATCTTCTACGATAGCAGGAACTGCTTCATAGAACGGATTGCAAGATTCTCTGTGCTGGAAGAAGTGGTCAGGGTTTTCAGCCATACCGCGTGCAACCGGTTTGTTCGGGCTTAATGCACGTTCGCGGAATTCAGCCAAAGCTTTCTGGTCTACCAGCGGAGCGAGGTCTTCGTTTTCCAGCATTTCGATCTTCTGGATTTCGTGAGAAGTACGGAAACCGTCGAAGAAGTTTACGAACGGAACACGAGACTTGATTGTTGACAAGTGAGCCACACCGGCCAAATCCATAACTTCCTGTACAGAACCTTCGCACAACATCGCGAAACCAGTCTGACGGGTAGACATGACATCCTGGTGGTCGCCGAAGATACACAAAGCATGAGAAGCCAATGTACGTGCTGATACGTGGAATACGCAAGGCAAGAATTCACCGGCAATCTTATACATGTTAGGAATCATCAGCAGAAGACCCTGAGAAGCAGTGTAAGTAGTTGTCAAAGCACCAGCCTGAAGAGAACCGTGTACTGCACCGGCAGCACCACCTTCAGACTGCATTTCCTGAACCAGAACTGTTTCGCCGAAGATGTTCTTACGACCTGCGGCAGCCCATTCGTCTACATATTCAGCCATAGTAGATGACGGGGTGATGGGGTAGATAGCTGCAACTTCCGAGAACATATAAGAAATATGTGCTGCAGCTTGGTTACCATCACAAGTGATGAATTTTTTTTGTTTAGTCATACAATTACTCAATTATGTTAGGTAATATAAAATTAGAATCTGTTATCTTTTTCGTATCAATACAGGAAACCGAACAGCCATAAAGGTATCTGGTTTCCGTGTCCCATTTCCATTTTGTGCATGGCATAATATACATTCGGATTGCTTTTCACCTTGCTGTGTTCACTGCAAATCCGGAAGTGCAGTTTCTCGTCCACCAGGAAAGAGGTCCCTTTGTCGCCTTTGTTCACTTTGTGGTCTTTCCACAAGGTATTGACGAAAAAGGTCTCCAGCACGTCCTGCTCTTCGACCTTGACCGGATAGATACTGTACATCAGGTTGGTGTTGTGCATCATTATCTTGGCCGGTTTCTTCGGGAACATTTCTCCCTTGGGATATACCATATTGATAAGCCTTGCATCTGCCAGGTATTTGATGTAGTTCATTACGGTGGCACGTGATGTCTGTATCTCGGTCGCCAGCTGACTTACGTTAGGAGCTCCGGGGCCGTCAACCGCCAACAAATATAGTAATTTTTTTATCTTTGAAAGATATTTCAGCTCAATTTGTTTGATTAAAAGGATATCAACCTCGATCATCATGTTCATGGTTTTCAGCAGGTTCTCTGAGAAGTTCCGCTTTTCGAGGAAAAACGGGTAGAAACCATGGTGAATATAGTCTTGCAGGTAGTTGAGCGGGTTGATGTGTGGAAGAATCGTCTTCGCGATGTGTTCGTGGTTCTGCAGGATATCTTCCAGGGTATAAGGGGTGAAATGGTTGCCGGTCTGTAGGTTCAGAAACTCGCGGAAAGAGAAGCCTCGCAGGTTGTAGGACTGTACGATGCCGTTCAGCTCTGGGTTTTCTTCTTTCAGACGCATGACGGAAGACCCGGAAAAGATGATTTTCAGATTCGGGTATTTCTCGTAGCAGGTACGGAGCGCCTTGCTCCAGTCTTGTAACTTGAATACCTGGTCGATGAGAAGTACCTTTCCTCCTCGTTTTACGAATTCTCCGGCAAATTCTACCAGGCTGACTTCTGAGAAATAGAAATTATTCATGTTGATGAACAGGCAGGAACGGTCTAATCCGAATTTTTCTTTGGCATATTGTAGCAGGAATGTGGTTTTTCCCACTCCACGTGTCCCTTTGATTCCGATTAGTCTGGCATTCCAGTCTATTTCGTCCATCAAATCGCGGCGTACCGGGGCGCTGGTATGCTCTACCAAGTAGCTGTGTGTTCTATAAAAGGCTTCCATGAATTTCTGTTTCTACCCTGCAAAGATAAGAATACTTCATGATATTGCAAACTGGAGTTGTCAAAATTTAAATTTTTCATGTAACTTTGTGTCTCATCTGAAAGCTCAATCTGTATGAATGGCTGGCTTTATTTGTTTAACCCGGAGCATGACATGGCTTTGGCTAATTTTACACCTTATTATCGTCCTCCCCGCGAAATAATCCGAATGGGACAGGATTTGTCTTACCTGCCCTTGTGGTATGCCGAGAAGGGGAGTGGGGTGAAGGTGGCCGACGAGTGTCTTTCTGCTTCTTTTCTGGCGGAATGTATCTCGATGGGGGTACATCCTGAGGGTGTGACCGCGACGACCTGGGAAGGAACGTCTATTTCCCCGTGGGGATGGGACCCTGCTTTGGTGAATCGCTTGCGGAGCGAAGGGGTGCCTGCAGAGCGTTGTCCGGATGAGACGGAACTGAGGCGGATACGTTTTCTTTCCGGAAGACAGCGTTGTGTAGAAGTCCTGAAACAATTCGGTGACATGGATGGCATTTGCGGGAAGGCTGTAGAATGCCTGACGATAGACGACGTCAGGAATTTCATGGAAGATGCCGGCGAGACGATCTTGAAATCGCCCTGGTCGGGGAGTGGGAGAGGACTTCTCCGCATATCTCCGGACAGCTGGAGTGAGAATGTAGAAGGTTGGGTGGCCCGTATCATCCGGACGCAAGGAGGAATCATGGGAGAACCCTTGTATCAGAAGGTCTGCGATTTCGCCATGGAATTTTATGCTGACGGGATTGCCGGTGTCTCTTTTGCGGGATATTCCCTGTTTGAAACGGATTCCCATGGAAATTATAAATTGAATCTGCTATTGCCGGATTCAGTGATAGAAAAGCGTTTGTCCGAGTATGTTCCTTGGGAGACATTGCACGCGGTGAAGGGACGCTTGCTTTCTTGTCTTCGTGCTTTATTGGGAGGGGATTATACCGGTTATCTGGGCGTAGATATGATGATTTGTCATGAAGCTGGAAAATATGTGATACATCCTTGTGTAGAAATCAATCTCCGGATGAATATGGGAGTCGTATCGCGGTTGTTTTTCGACCGTTATGTGGCTCCTTCTTCTTCAGGAAAATACGTGGTCGAACATTTTCAGGCTGATGGGGAAGCTATCGAGAAACATCACAGGCTTATGGCCGAATCTCCCTTGTCGGTTTCTGATGAGGGCCGTATTCTTCAGGGATACCTTTCGCTTACTCCAGTAGTATCTGAAACCCGTTATCAGGCTTATGTCGAAGTGGAAAATGGGGAAGGGAGATAGGAAAAGCCTGTACGTATAAAGGATGAGGTGTACGTACAGGCTTTTTCGGCTATTTCAGCTTTATTTCTTGAAAGTTATAGGTCTGTCGGCGGCAGGTAAAAGAATGCGTTTGCCGAAGTTCGCTTTTTGCGGCTGTCCTTTCACCTTTTGCCAAGGTATTATGCTTCGTGAAAGTGCATTTGTTTCGGGATATTGTTTCCCTTCTTTTTCCAATGCGACACGGAGCAATGCCTCATTTTCATCTCCCAGTTGTACGGGCTGCATGGGGTCGTCAGTGGCTTTAATATCTGGTGTCAGTCCGTTAGGCATACAAGGGGTTTCATTTTCGCTGTTCATGTAGATGCTTATCATGACATAAATTCCCCAGTTCTTGATTGCAGTTGGAGTAACTTCTTCCATCATATCATAAAGTTCTTTGCTGGATAGAGGTATACCTGTACAATATTTGCCATGCGATTGTTCACCTATCAGTGTGATAGGCATATATGGCATCAGGCCTCCTATCAAAGCTTCGGAAGCTGAGGCTGTATTAGGGCCTATGAGGGCATAAATGTGTTCTAAACCGATATTTGCTCCCTCAGTGCTGACGTTTAGCCCTACCGATTCATAATTGAAGGTAGTGGTAAAACGGGTGACACTGCTCCACCCGGATGCGGTCAGTAGCTCATTGTAGTCTTCTTTTTCAAATATTGCTTTGGAGTCAACTACGTCTTGTGGGGCAAACATAGAGGCCAGTACATTTTCTGTGATAACATAACCGCCACCATTATAACGTAAATCTAATACAAGCTTCTTGACTCCTTTTGCCTTAAAATCTTTGCAGATCTCAATCAGTTCGGGTATTGAATTTAAATCGAAACTGCTATAGGCCAGATAGCCAATTTTATTCCCGTTATCTAAATCAATGGTTTTGTAACATAAAATAGGATTTTCATACATTTCAACAGCTTGCATTGTAACCGTCTGTTCTGTTGGCACAATTGTGTTGATTGTTGCATCGTAAGCAGCTAGTGAAAGTGTGATTTGAGAAGAATAGAATAAGTCTGTATAATTGTTTACAGTCAATGGCTTTCCGTCAATTTCATAGATGATGTCACCTCTCTTTAAGCCTGCTTTTTCTGCAGGACTGTTTTGATATACATAAGCCACGGCCGAAACACATTGCCCTGTACTTTCATCCAGCAGATAAGTTATAGGTTGATAACCATATGTAGTATAGACACCTTCCAGGCTGCTGTTGAAACTTTCAAAGTCATCAGTCAGCATGGTCCATCTGTCTATTTCTGTATCTCCTTCATGGTAACGGATTTCATTGACAGTTGTGATGGGGTCTGTGTTTGTTTCCGGATTCAGTCTTAGCAGATCGTTTGATATATCCTTGTTCCAATAATAAAAAGTTTCTAATGATGTTCCGGCGAAAATATTGGCATGGTATTGTTCATCGGTTGTTATTCTTCCGTTCTCTGCTTTTTCTTCTGTACAACTGTTGAATAGACTTAAACAGCAGATTATGACAAATAGTTTAAGGTTAAATATCTTTTTCATATTGTATGTTTTTGTGGTATATATCAGATATGGAATATCAACTTGGGCAGCTATTAATGAAGTCAGGCCGTCTTGATGGCATAAGCTTTCAAGACGGCCTGACTAAACATTGCTATATAATCTGTTCAGATAAACAGGTGTCGCTTAATGATTAGAAGAACAGATAGCGTTCGTCTACGACATTGGCTCTCTGATACAAATCATTGATGAACTGGCTGCTCATGCGTGCGGCCATATTCGATAATGTTGTTTCTTCTTTTTTAGCATCGTATGTTTCAGCGGTCTTGTCTTTTTGAAGAACCTGAATCATGTAAACTCCTGCATTACCCTTAATCGGAGCACTTACCTGATTGACTGCAGTCTTGGCAGCGTAGGCACCGATAACCGGTTCGCTGGCTCTAGCTACAGAAATGTAAGCAGGTGCAGAGAAAGTTACATGTTTTACGGTATCACTGACAGCACCGTTCATTGCTTTCACCTGTGCCAGAGAGTTGAATCCCTTCATCTGTGTCATCAGCTGTTCAGCTTTCTTGTCGCGACGGATTTCTGTACGGAGCATGTCTGCTACAGAATTGATGTCACGATATCCTGCCTGATGAATCTTGTCGAGTGCTACAACCATCAGGTGGTCGTTTTCACCGCATTCGTACAACGGAGAAACTTCTCCTGGTTTAGCGGCGAATACCCATTTTAAAGCTTCGCGGGTAGATTTTACACCACCTACATAATGTTCTGCACTGGAGAAATCGGTACGCGGAATCAAGGAGTATCCATTTTCTTCAGCGTTCTTTTCCATATCTGCGATGGTAGTGTTCTGTGCAACAAACTGGCTGAACTTGTTGTAGGCATCGTTGTAAGTTTCCTTGCTGAACTCTACCGGACGTTTCACGATAGCTACTTTGTATTTGTTCTGGTTAGCCTTCTTGTCCATTACTTGCAGAATCAGGTTCGCCTGTCCAATCTGCAGGTTGGTAATGTCCTTAACCGGTTGGTCAATCAAGGCATTGATGAACTTACTGTTTTCAGCATCCAGTTCTGCTCCTTCCCAGCTTCTGGCACTTACCCAGGTTGCTTCACCGGTCTGACCGTACTTCTTGGCCAGTTCCGCGAAATCGGCTCCGTCTTTCAGCGCAGTGTAGATACTGTCAGCCAAAGTCTTGGTCTTGGCTTCGTCTTCAGCATAGACCTGAATCTGACGGAACTGGATAGAATCTGGGGCAGTTACTTTAGCGATAATCTTGAACGCATTGTAAGAGTCGTCTGCCTGATTGTAATACGGACCATAAATTTCATTGATGGCTGTAGAATCCAGACGGGCAGCTACATCGCTCGGTAATACGTTTTTGCTGACCGGAACATCTGAATATGATACAGCTGAACCAGTGGTGCGTACGAAAGCGGCATAATCAGCAGTAGTGTTTGCCAACTGGTTGCTGTATTCTGTTACCTCTTCCTGAACGGCTTTTCTATCGGCGTCTGAAGGTACGACTTTAATGTCGATGTAACGGATATCACGAGTTTCTACCAGCTGTTTGAACTGTTCTTTTTTCTGGTTGTACAAATCCTTGACTTCTGCATCGCTGACCTGGATTGTAGAGTCGCTGATAGCTGTATAAGGTACGCCAGCTACTAACAAATCGCTTTGCTCGGTACGTCCCTTAAATGCATCTTCTGCAGATACAGGATTCGAAATCAGAGATTTGGAAATCAGATTCTGATATTTTTCTGCCAAAGTAGATTCTCTCAGTGTCTTTTCGATGAAATTCCACAGATTACCCATTTTCTGATAGTATTCTACATACTGTGCCGGCATTTGAGAGTTGTTCAGGTTAGCATAGTCTACCAGGAACTTTTTCAGCATATCCTTGTCGAAAGCACCTGTTTGCGGGTTGCGGAAAGGAGTCTGCATCAGCAACGGGTGTGTACCTTGGTCGATGATAGCCTTGATTTCTGCGTCTGTTACAGTCAGACCCAGTTTTTCTGCTTCTGCAGCAATCAACTGGTTGTTGACGTAAGACTGCCATACCTGGTCTTTGATGTTGGTAAGTTGTTCATCTGTCAACGAATTCAGTCCGTTAGTCATTTTGATGACTTCGCTGTATTCATCTACCATTTTCTGAAAATCCTGTGCGGAAAGTTCTTTTCCATTCACCTCTCCAACGTCTTGTTTTCCCTGATGAGGCTGGAGGATTTTCCAGGCATCACCTGCAATAAAGGCAAAAAGGGCAAGACCGATTACAATGACCAATAAAGGTCCTTTGCTTCGAATTGTTTGTAAAGTTGCCATTTAGATGTGATTATTTTTTGTTTATTGTTTTTTTATCTCTTCATAATTAGCGCACGAAGATACAAAAAATGCTTTTTCGTCGCTATTTTTGGGTTAAAAAAAACGATTATTTCTGTACTTTCAGCTTCACAAGTTCAATTTTAGTGGCAGTAACCTTAATTATTTTGAATTGGAAGTTCCCCACTGTAATAATTTCATGAACTTTCGGGAAGCTTTGGTATTCATGAAGAATCAATCCTCCGATAGTCTGATAGTCGTCTTTTTCAGGTAGATTCAGACCGAATTCCTCGTTGGCTTTTTCAATTTCCAGTCGGCCTGATAGAATATATTCATTTTCTCCGATGGCTTTGGCAATGGTAGAGTTGGTGTCATGTTCGTCTTCTATGTCACCCAGGATTTCTTCGACAAGGTCCTCTAAGGCTACAATACCGGCAGTTCCTCCGAATTCATCTACCACGATGGCCAAAGAGCGTTTTTGCTGCATGAAAAGTTTCATCAGTTTATGTGCGCTCATTGTTTCCGGTACGATAGGAATCGTCCGGATATTTTTTCTCCAATCGTTGATACCCTTAAACATTTCAGAAGAATGGATATACCCGATGATATTGTCAATGTCATCTTTGTATACGATGATTTTGCTGACTCCGTTTTCTATAAAGGTTTCTTTCAGTTCCTCCAGACTGGCTTCCTGGTCTACTGCGATAATTTCTGTACGTGGAATCATGCAGTCCCTGATTTTGATGGTAGAAAAATCCAACGCATTCTGGAATATCTTTACTTCGGTGTCGATTTCTTTTTGGTTGCCGGACTCTTCGATGCTGCTTTGGATGAAATAGTCTAAATCTACTTTAGTAAATGCCTTGTCGGTATCTTCTTTATTGATGCGTGTCCCTGTCAGATAAAGGAGGCCTGCCGAAAGTGTGGAGGCAAACCGGCTGATGGGGTAAAGTACTACGTAGCAGATGTAAGTCGGTATGGCAAACAGACGGAGTGTTACGTTCGGATTGATTTTAAACAGCATCTTCGGGAGGAATTCTCCTGTCACCAAGATGATGAGTGTGGAGATGATTGTCTGGATAATGACCAGGCTTGCTTCGTTGGAGATGATTCCTGCCAGGAGATGGTCCTGGATAATCTGTGCCATGAAGATACCGTAAATAACCAGTGCAATGTTGTTTCCTACCAGCATGGTGGAGATGAAATTATTGGGGTTATGATAGAAAACGGATAAAATCCGGGTAGTCATATCGTTCCCCTTTTCCATTTCGAACCGTAACTTGCTGGACGAGACAAAGGCGATTTCCATTCCTGAGAAGAAAGCGGAAAACGCCATTGAAATAAGTAATGGTATGATGAGTCCCATGTTGGTACTGAATTTTCTACGCTAATTCTGTGTTTTAGTGGAATCTGCCGCCGTTTGATCTTCTACGGTGAAGATTCCGGTGTTATTGAATATCTGATAAGCTGTCAGTTGCTGGTTCGACTCAAAGCCGTAACCGGTCAGGATCTTATCAATCTGTTCGATACGTATATATTTGTCTGAATAAATTTTCTCTTTGGTCTGGTCCCAAAACAAGAGTTCTGTGTCGAATTTGTCGCCTTGCTGATTCTGGATATGTACGTTGCCTCTCAGTTCCCATAACTTCTTAGGTTCGTAATAATATGCAGTATCCGCTTTGATACTGGCGTCTACGTGGAAGACACTGTCGAATTTTTCCAGATAGATTCCTTTTTCGAAGGCCCAGAATGGTGGGTTTCTTTGATTATAAATCAGCCACTCTTCTGTGATAATCTTGTATCGGATGGTTCCCGAGTCTGAAATCAACGTCGTTACTCCTGTCGTTTTCATATCGGGTAATGAATCTTTTTTGTCGACGGCTGCTGCCATCGGTTTTTCCTTGCTTCCGCAGGCAGGTAAAAAAAGAAACATAACAGTTGCCCAGACGGCAACTGTTATGCTTATGATTGATTGATATATAGTTCGTTTTCGTTTATCGGACATAATTATCTGATGGTTGTAGTTTCGCCAATCCATCCACCGATTGTTACAGAAGTACCTTTCTTCAAACCTAAGAAGAACAAGTCTTCATCTTTCGGAGTGTGGGCAGCATAGGTTCTGATCAACTCATTTGCTTTTTCAGCTACGCTTGGGTCTACACTTTTAGCACGCTGCAACTTGTCGATAACGGCAAAGTATGTACATTTGTTCAGTGCAGGTTCGTTGTTCCAGTTCGGGCTTGATGCATACATCTGGGCAATCAGGATGTAAGCTTCACCGTAGTTCGGGTTGTAAGACAACGCTTTGTTTGCGTATTGTTTTGCACGGCTCAACTGTTTCTTGCTGAAGAGGATTGCAGCTGCACTGTAGCAGTTGTCTGCCTTCTTTTCAGGATCCTGTTCCAGTTCGATTGCCTGGTCAAAATAGCTGATACTCTTGTCTATATCGCCTTTCTTGAAGTACATGTAACCGCAACCTACAGCTGTAGCGGCAGTCGGTTCGATGGCATGAGCAGCTTCAGAAGCTACGAAGTAAGCTTCTTCTTCTGTACATTTCAATAACTGCATGACATTGATTACCTGT
This sequence comes from Phocaeicola barnesiae DSM 18169 = JCM 13652, assembly GCF_000374585.1. Taxonomy (GTDB): domain Bacteria; phylum Bacteroidota; class Bacteroidia; order Bacteroidales; family Bacteroidaceae; genus Phocaeicola; species Phocaeicola barnesiae. The sequence goes on along the minus strand of NZ_KB894643.1, from coordinate 202,456 downwards.
TTCAGATAGTCCAGGTTAGTCTTGTTCTGTTCAACTTTCGGACCGTAGATAGCCTGCAGGTTTTCGCAGCTTGCTGCACCACTGTTGATGAAGTAAGCGTCTACATTGTCTTTAGCCAGTTTCAACAGCTGTTTGTCTTTTTCTGAGGTAGCTGCTTTGTAGGCTGCATCAGCATAATTGGCTGCAGTCAGGTAATCCTGAATGAACTGTTCCTTGTGAGTTTCGTCAGCTTTCAGCTTACGAGAAGAGATATCCATGAATTCCTGCAATGCATAGTATTCTGAATTTTCTTTTTCGCTATCGATAGCTTCCTTACTCATGGCGTATGCTTTGTTCACGTCAATCTTGCCACAATAGTTCAAGTAATCATGCACCTGCAGACCCAGGATAGAACCTTTGGTAGTAGGTTTCTTAACCAAAGTATTCAGCTGATCCAAGTATTTGATACGCTGGTCATAAACAGCCATCAGCTCGTCCATATATACTTTCTGCTGAGCTGCATCTTTTGAAGCGGCAATCAAGGCACGCAAGATTTTTGCACCATTGGTATATGTACTTACCTGCGCTGTAGGAGCTTCGGTAAATACAGCTTTCCATGGCTGATATGCATCTTTAAAGTTGTCTGTCTTGACATACTCAGTATAGATACTGATATTCTTCAAACAACGAACACTGTCTTCTCCGTGTCCAAATCTAGAACCGTCTTCTACTCCTTTCTGAGCAAAAGTCGCTGTTGCTCCTAATGTAAGCGCACACAGCATTGTAAACATCTTCATCTTCATCGTATATAAATTTAGTTGTTCTTCATTTCGTCGTCAAAGGTTAATTAACTCTCCACTTCATGAACCAGTGTTCATTGAAGGTCAGGCCCAACTTCAGTACAAAGCGGTTTTCTGACAACATTCCTTTTACAGAGGGTAGCACCCGTACATACTGTCCGGTAATACTGAGTACCGTGTTGCGTTGGAACAGATGCAACGGTAATCCAAATCCCGCACTTACTCCCCATTCCTTCGGCCCGTCGTATTCTGGCAGTTTCATGTAAGAGGAGGAATAATAGGCTCCTGCCCGATATCTGATACGTGACAGATAGTTCCGTCCATACAGGCTGGGCATGTATTCAATTCCTGCTCCAATCCGAGTTCTGTTCTTGTAGAAATCCGTCGAGTTGTCGTATTTCACATTCTCGAACTGTTGCAATGTATAATCTGCTCCTACGGTCAGGTTTTGTTTATGTTGCCAAGTCAATCCGGCTCCAAAGGTACTTGGAATTCCATACGAATCTTTGATGGTTTCTTCGGTCAGTTCCGAATAGCTGGAACCGTCAGTCACTTGGATACCTTTTGTTTCTGTTGACTTCAAATCATGTCCCAGACCGTATACAAGTCCTAAGGTTACCTTATCGGTTTTACTCAGTTTCTGCGTATACTGCAGACCGAAGTTTGCGATATAGCTGTTGATACTGATGTTGTTGTATGTCGTGGTCTGGTCTCCTCCGTTACTGAGCGTTGCCAGGGTCTGGTAGTCGATTTCTCCGTAGAGGTATCCTACGTTTGCTCCTATCGACAAGTTGTCCAGAATCTTGAAGCCTATACCTCCAAAAATCTGCTGTAATCCTCCGTCACCGTAGAATGTATTGGTCAGCGTCACATCGTCGCTGTTTTCAATATCTGAAGTTCTACTGAATTTATAACCTACATTCGAGTAAGGAGTAAACCCTACGGCAAAGCCGACTCTCGGGTGTAATCTGAACTGCATGGCCAAATAATCAAAGCTGGCGTTTTTGGCATTGGTCTTATAACCGTTCTCCTGATAGTTTGAACTTTTTAGCCCCATACCGATATCAAACATGAACGACAGGGAATCTACTGCACTGTAAGAAGCCGGGTTCATTACGTTTATCTGTTCACTGGATCTCAACGCATATCCTATTCCACCCATGGCTGCATTGTGTGCAAATGCCTGGTCGGACAATTCTCCCAAACCATATCGTGTGTAGGGGGAGTTTGTGCTCGATTGTGCATTTGCTGCAACCGCTCCCATAATGAACAATGCGCTAAAAAGTGCTTTATTACTTGACATTATAATTCAGTATTCTGTTTAAACCTTTCAAGACTAAAAATCTATCTGCAAATATGATACTTTTTAAGTTTGTATCAAAAGAAAATTTATCTCCTCCAGTTAAAAAAACCAAAAGACCGGGATATTTCTTTCGCATATAGGTGATGTATCCTTCTATTTCCAGTTCCATTCCTTTGATGACTCCTGAACGGATGGCCGTTTCTGTATTGTAACCGAATTCTGGCCGATCTCCATCCTTTTCTATCAAAGGCAGCTTGTCGCAATAGGCGCTTAATGCCTTGAAGCGGGTGTAGATTCCCGGAGAAATATTTCCTCCGTGGTAGTTCCCCTCCGCGTCTACGAACTCGTAGGTCAGCGCGGTTCCTGCATCAATGACCAGCAAGTCTTTCCCCGGTTGCTGGTCGGAAGCTCCTACCACGGCTGCCAGCCGGTCCATCCCTAATGTTTGTGGACTACGGTACAGGTTCCGGACAGGTACAGGTGTCTGGTAATTCATTTCAATCATTGGAAACGGTGTCTCCTTCAGTTGTCTGCGTATGGTCTTACTGAGGGTAATGACCGATGCGATGATTCCTTTTTCTATAGGATACTTATGATACAGCAACTGCAGACAATCCAGACTGTGATTGGACCCTCTCAATACTTCAATGATCTGATTGCCGTCGAACACAGCGAGTTTTGCAACCGTGTTTCCTATATCTATTACTAAATTCACGTTACATTCGTTTGATTTGTCTGCAAAGTAACGTAAAAATAAACAGATTGCCCATAAAAATAATGATTTATTTTGGTTTGGTATGAATTATTCGGCGTATTTTTGCAACAAAATATAGCGTAGAAGTAATAATAGTTGAGAAAATGAGGTTTTTGTTGTTGCTATGTTTTCTGATCGGGCTGTCTCCGCTTCGTGCGCAGCAGGCGGATAGCATTCAGTTCAGTCTGTTGACTTGCGCTCCGGGTCAGGAAATCTATGAATTGTTCGGTCACACGGCTATCCGTTACCAGAATTTTACCCGGAATGAGGATTATGTATTCAATTATGGTATGTTCAGTTTCCGGACACCTAATTTTGTATATCGTTTTGTGAAAGGTGAGACAGATTACCAGTTGGGGATTACACCTTATATATATTTTCAGGCAGAATATGCCATGCGGGGGTCGTCAGTCTACCAGCAGGTACTGAATCTGACAGAGGCTGAAAAGCAAAAGTTGTATGACCTCTTGCGTGAAAATTATCTTCCCCAGAACCGGATATACCGGTATAATTATTTTTACGACAACTGTACGACACGGGCCCGTGACCAGATTGAAAAAGCTGTCGCCGGTACTGTCGTATATCCAGAACAGGTTCCTGCCTCTTCTTTCCGTGAAATTGTTCATCATTATACCGATGGCTTTCCGTGGGATGAGTTCGGCATTGATTTATGCCTGGGAGCGGAGGCCGATGCTCCGATCGGTATCCGGCAGCAGATGTTTGCTCCGTTCTACATGAAGGAATTTGCGTCGCAGGCTTATATTGTATCGGCCGATGGCAGTCGCCGTCCGTTGGTGGCTTCGGAAACCAAGATTGTTGACGTAGAACCGGAGCCTGTCGAATCTTCTTTTCCTTTGTCTCCGTTTGCATGCGCTTCCTTGTTTCTGGCATTGAATGTCTGCATCGCCTGGTTGCAGTACAGGAACAGGCGTATCTATTGGGGATGGGATATCGTATTATATGGTATACAGGGAATTGCCGGGTGTGTCATAGCCTTCTTGTTCTTTTTCTCGGTCCATCCTACGGTGGATTCCAATTGGATGCTGATGCTGTTCAATCCGGTTCCGTTGATTTATCTACCAATCATGGTCTATCGTGCCATCCGGCGTAAAAAAGACCTCTATCACGGGGTGAATTTGGTGTATTTAACAATTTTTATAGTCTTATTTCCGCTTTGTGGCCAAAAATTTAATTTAACAGTATTACCTTTGGCGCTCAGTTTACTGGTGAATGCTGCCAGTCATGTTTTAGTTAGTAGGAAAAGAACAGAATGAAAGAACGCATACTTACATCTTTATTGACCGTTTTCGTCATTACCGGTTTACAGGCTCAGTCCGTATCGCCGGTTCCGAAGCTGGTTGTTGGTCTTACCATCGATCAGTTGTGGACCGATTATATCGAGGCTTTCTCGGCCATGTATGGAGAGCGTGGATTCAAGCGGTTGATGAAAGAAGGGCGTGTCTATTTCAATGCTGAATACGACTTTATCAATGTCGACCGTTCTTCTGCCATGGCTGCCATCTATACCGGGACTACACCGTATCAGAATGGTGTGGTAGGGAACCGTTGGATGGATCGAAGTTCGCTGTGTGTAGTCAAGAGTGTCGACGACAAGGATTTCATGGGTATCTATACGTCTGAATCGACGTCGCCCAAGAACCTGCTGGTATCTACGGTTTCTGATGAGCTGATGGTAGCTACCCAGGGTACTGCTGAAGTCTATTCCATTGCTCCGACACGTGAAATGGCTGTTCTTGCCGCCGGACATGCGGCTAAAGGAGCTTTTTGGCTGAATGAAACGACGGGTAAATGGTGTGGTAGTACTTATTATGGAAATTTCCCTCAGTGGGTGACTACGTATAATGACCGTGAAGCCATCGATTTCAGAATCGATAACCTGGTATGGCAGCCTTATTTGCCTGTCAATTCGTATCAATACATCACTTCCGATGCCAAACAGCTTACTTTCAAGCATGATTTTACGGATGAACGGTCGGATAAATACCGGAAGTTCAAGACCAGTCCGTATGTCAATGATGAGGTGAACCGTTTGGTGAATGCCTGCCTGGAGAATACTTCCATCGGCAAAGATGGGGTTCCCGACTTGCTGACGCTTTCTTATTATGCCGGCAATTACGATCATCGTCCTAACACGGAACTCCCCCTGGAAATTCAGGACATGTATGTGCGGCTGGATAACAGTATCGGCGACTTGCTGGAGCTGATTGACCGGAAAATCGGTCTCTCGAATACCTTGTTCTTCATCACTTCAACCGGTTATTCCGATTCAGATCCTGTCGATGCGCCTCAGTACCGTATCCCGGGAGGCGAATTCCACATAGACCGCTGTGCGGCTTTGCTGAACATGTATCTGATGGCCATCTATGGGCCGGGACAGTATGTGGAGACCTATTACGACCAACAGCTTTATTTCAACCATAAGCTGATAGAAGAGAAGAAGATGGACCTGACCGAAGTGATGAACCGGGCTTCCGATTTCATCGTACAGATGAGCGGAGTCCGTTCGGCATATTCTTCGCAGCGTTTGTTGCTGGGTTCATGGACTCCCCGTATTGATAAAATCCGGAACAGTTTCACTCCTACCTGCTCAGGCGACATCTATGTGGAAGTGATGCCAGGATGGTCGGTCGTCAATCCGTATTCAAAGACTGTCAAAGTGGTACGGGAGACTTATGCGTCAGTACCTCTGGCTTTCATTGGATGTAATATCAAGCCCGAAATCATTTATACACCTGTCAAGGTTGCAACGGTGGCACCTACTGTCACACATTTCATGCGTATCCGTGCGCCCAATGCGGCCAGTACTTCGCCTTTGACAGGAATTCGTAAATAACCGGAAGATACATGCTTCCTGTCTGTAAGATTTTTTGTATTTTTGCATGTCTTTTCCGGACAATCTATTTTTTGAAATAATAAACACTGATATACAATGGGATTTAATGAATTTATAAGCAAGTTATTCGGAAACAAGGCTACCCGCGATATGAAGGAAATCCAGCCGTGGGTGAATAAGGTAAAAGCTGTCTATCCGGAAATCCAGAAGCTTAGTAACGATGAACTCCGTGCAAAAACCTTGGAGTTGAAGAAGATGATCAAGGATTCGGCCGCCGACAAGAGTCAGCGTATCGAAGAATTGAAAGCGTCGATTGAAACTACTGATATCGAAAAGCGTGAACCGATTTTTGCAGAAATCGATAAACTGGAAAAAGAGGTGCTTGATAAGTATGAAGAAGTATTGAATGAAATTCTTCCTACTGTATTTGCCATTGTAAAAGATACAGCCCGCCGTTTCTCTGAAAATGAAGAAATCGAAGTGACTGCCAGTGAATTCGACCGTCAGTTGGCCGGCCAGGGACGTGATTTCGTTTCAATCGAAGGCGATAAGGCTATCTGGAAGAATCATTGGAAGGCCGGTGGTAATGAAATGAACTGGAGCATGATTCACTACGATGTACAGTTGTTCGGTGGTGTAGTATTGCATCAGGGTAAGATTGCCGAAATGGCAACCGGTGAAGGTAAGACATTGGTGGCTACCCTGCCGGTATTCCTGAATGCCTTGACCGGTAACGGTGTGCATGTAGTAACCGTGAACGATTATTTGGCTAAACGTGACTCTGAATGGATGGGTCCGCTCTATATGTTCCATGGCCTGAGTGTAGACTGTATCGACAAGCATCAGCCTAACTCGGCTGCACGTCGTCGTGCATACATGGCCGACATCACCTTCGGTACCAACAATGAGTTCGGTTTCGACTACCTGCGTGATAACATGGCTACCAGTCCGAAGGACCTGGTACAGCGTAAACATAATTATGCCATCGTCGATGAGGTGGACTCTGTATTGATTGATGATGCCCGTACTCCGTTGATCATTTCCGGTCCGGTACCTAAAGGCGACCAGCAGCTGTTCGAAGTGCTTCGTCCGTTGGTAGAACGTCTGGTGGAAGCTCAGCGTAGACTGGCCACCCAATACCTGGCCGATGCCAAGCGTCTGATTGCTTCCGACAAGAAGGAAGACGTCGAGGCAGGTTTCCTGGCTTTGTTCCGTAGCCACAAGGCACTGCCGAAGAACAAGCCGTTGATCAAGTTCTTGAGTGAACCGGGTATCAAGGCTGGTATGCTGAAGACCGAGGAAATCTACATGGAGCAGAACAACAAACGTATGCCTGAAGCGGTAGAGCCGTTGTATTTCGTTATCGACGAGAAACTGAAGAGTGTGGATTTGACCGATAAAGGTATCGATTTGATTACAGGTAAGTCTCAGGACCCGACATTGTTCGTGCTTCCGGATATTGCCGGTCAGCTGTCTGAACTGGAAAATGAAACCGGATTGAGCGATGAAGAGAAATTGGCGAAGAAAGACGAACTGCTCACCAATTATGCCATCAAGTCAGAACGTGTACATACCATCAACCAGTTGCTGAAGGCTTACACCATGTTCGAAAAGGATACCGATTACGTGGTGATGGACGGACAGGTGAAGATTGTAGACGAACAGACCGGACGTATCATGGACGGACGTCGTTGGAGTGACGGTCTGCACCAGGCCGTAGAAGCGAAGGAAGGTGTGAAGGTAGAGGCAGCTACTCAGACATTCGCTACCATTACCTTGCAGAACTACTTCCGTATGTATCATAAGCTGTCTGGTATGACCGGTACAGCCGAAACAGAAGCCGGTGAGTTCTGGGACATCTATAAGCTGGATGTAGTGGTAATCCCGACTAACCGTCCGATTGCCCGTATCGATATGAACGACCGTGTCTACAAGACCAAGCGTGAAAAATACAAGGCTGTTATCGAAGAAATCGAGAAGATGGTACAGGCTGGACGTCCGGTACTGGTGGGTACTACTTCCGTAGAAATTTCTGAAATGCTGAGCAAGATGCTGACACTGCGTAAGATACCTCACAATGTGTTGAACGCCAAGTTGCATCAGAAGGAAGCCGATATCGTAGCGAAAGCCGGTCAGGGAAGTACGGTAACCATTGCTACCAACATGGCCGGTCGTGGTACCGATATCAAGCTGAGTCCGGAAGTGAAGGCTGCAGGCGGTCTGGCCATCATCGGTACAGAACGTCACGAGTCCCGTCGTGTAGACCGTCAGTTGCGTGGTCGTGCCGGACGTCAGGGAGACCCGGGTTCATCTGTATTCTTCGTTTCGCTGGAAGACGATTTGATGCGTCTGTTCTCATCCGACCGTATTGCCCGTGTAATGGATAGACTGGGCTTCAAGGAAGGCGAAATGATTGAACATAAGATGATTTCCAATTCTATCGAACGTGCCCAGAAGAAGGTGGAAGAAAACAACTTCGGTATCCGTAAACGTTTGCTGGAATACGATGACGTAATGAACAAGCAGCGTACGGTAGTCTATACGAAACGTCGTCATGCCTTGATGGGTGAACGTATCGGTATGGATATTGTCGATATGATTTGGGACCGTTGCGCAAATGCGGTTGACCAGCCGACATACGAAGATGTACGCATGGAAATCCTTCAGACACTGGCAATGGAGACTCCGTTCTCGGAAGAAGATTTCCGTACCAAGCGTAAGGAGGACCTGGCTAATCAGACTTTCGAGCAGGCTATGGTCAACTTCAAGCGTAAGACTGAACGTATGGCTCAGATTGCTTACCCGGTTATCAAGCAGGTATACGAAAATCAGGGTCAGATGTATGAAAATATCCTGATTCCGATTACAGACGGTAAACGGATGTACAACATTCCGGTAAACCTGAAAGCTGCTTACGAAACCGAATGCCGTGAAGTGGTGAAATCGTTCGAGAAAGTCATCCTGTTGCATACCATCGACGATGCCTGGAAGGAAAACCTGCGTGAACTGGATGAACTGAAACATTCTGTCCAGAATGCAAGTTACGAACAGAAAGACCCGCTGTTGATTTTCAAACTGGAATCTGTGAACTTGTTCGACAGCATGGTCAGCAAGATCAACAACAATACGATTTCTGTCCTGATGCGTGGTCAGATACCGGTACAGGAACCGCAGCAGGTGCGTGAAGCCGCTCCTGAACAGGCTCCTAAACGCAACCAGTACAAGGAAGAAAAAGTGGATTTGAATGATCCGGACCAGCAGGCTGCAGCTGCACAGGATACCCGTGCACAACAGAAGACGGAACCTTACCGTGCAGAAAAGACTGTAGGCCGGAATGATCCTTGCCCATGCGGTAGCGGTTTGAAATATAAGAACTGTTGTGGTAAGGACAAAGAATAAGTCATTGCACTGATAATTTACAGAAGCCGACCCTATCTCTCATCGGGTCGGCTTTTTTTATTACCTTTTAACTCAGTCATCCGTCAGAATATATTATTTTTGCTTCCAGACAATAGAAAGACTCATTCTTATGAAAAAGACTAGTTGGTTATATGTATTCATCGCTTGTTTTCTGGCTTCGTGCAGTTCTATCCAGTCGTTTACTTTCGATGAACTGATTCCTGCCGAGACGAGTTTTCCGGAACAACTGGCTACTGTAGCTGTAGTGAATAATATGGTGGCTATTCCTGTTCCCAAGCCATCCCTGCTTACGCTGGGTTCCTTGGAGGGAGATGGAAAGGTTGCTTCAGAAATGTTGGCCGGCGGTTTGGCGGACAGCCGTTATTTCCGTCAGATAATCATTTGTGACTCGGCATTGCAGGGAAAAGAAGTGCATCCTTTCACAGGACATCGTATGCTTACTTCGCAGGAAGTGGATAAGTTGGCATCCGAATTGGGAGTCGACATGTTGTTTTCCTTAGACCGTATAGCTATCCATACAGAACGGAAACAGGTGGTCTATCCGCAGTTCTCTGTTCCTTTCGAGGCCTTGCAGGTTCAATTGGCACCTACGTTGAGTGTGTATGTACCAGGACGTGACAAGCCGATGCGGGTCTTGACCGTACGTGACAGTGTCTACTGGGATATTGACCCGTCTGTATCTGACAAGGCTGTAATCAGAGAGATTTCAGAACGTGCCTCTTCTTTACTGGTTCCTCACCTGACCCCTCACTGGGAGAATACTGCCCGCATTTATTTCAGTGGAGGCTCGCCGGAAATGCGCGATGCGGTAGTTTATCTGCGCGAGAACGATTGGGCCGGCGCGCAGAGTTTGTGGGAGTCTGTATACGAAAGCCGGAAGAAAGGGAATCTGAAGCTGAAGGCGGCTTTCAATGCGGCTTTGGCTTGCGAGATGCAGGGAGATATCAACCAGGCATTCGCTTGGTTGGTGAAAGCTAAGGCTTTGGCTAAACCGGCTACGGAAGAAGAGCAGGCCATCGCTTTCTATGCTTCCCAGCTTGAAAAACGGAAGGAGGAGCTGCCTAAACTGGAATTGCAGATGAGTCGTTTTCAAAACAAATTCTGAGGTTTTTGTTTGTACGTTTGATTTTTTTTGTACTTTTGGGTATATAAAAGTAAGAGCCTATGAAAATTAGTGATAAGTCACGCGCTGCAATTACGGATTCCTTGAAGGAGGCCCTTTGCAGATATGTAACCGGTACGGATAATGCGGTGGTTACAGATATTCATTTACAGCCTAATCCTGACAGTGGGGAACTGCTGATATTCAACGATGATGACGAGGAGTTGTCTCGGGTGATTGTGGATGAATGGGTAGAATATGAAAGTGACGACTTTTACAAGGAGGTAGAACCTGTGTTGCGGTCTATACTTGCCGGACTGAAGGATGCAGGGATGCTGGATAAGTTATCGTTGATGAAACCCTTCTCGTTCGTACTGGTGGATGATGAGAAAGAAACAGTGGCCGAATTGTTGCTGATTGATGACGAAGACACTTTGTTGCTGAGTGACGAACTGCTGAAAGGGTTGGATGAGGAGTTGGATGACTTCCTGAAGAAACTGCTGGAAGAAAAATAAACTATCGGAATAAGTTCGCCGGAAGAGGGACCGCATGTCCTTTTTCCGGCTTTTTAGTATACTAGAATCTATTGCTATGGGTGAACGTATCGTTTTTCGTCGGAATAATCAGCTTGCTTCTATAAATCCACGCTGGCGGGGGAATCCTTCCGTCAACGGAAAGTTTTTCAACAGGCAGCACCGTTGGCGACCGGGGATGGGGAGTGTCTTGAAATGGCGTTTCTCGCCCAATCCACAGCGGAGGGAGAAGCGGACCATTCCTTGGAATCCGTCTGTGCATTTTCTGCATTCCCTGGACCAGGTGGTGGGGAATTCCCTGATATGGCTGGGACATAATTCGTTCTTCCTGCAACTGGGAGGAAAGCGGTTCATGATCGATCCGGTTTTCGGGAATATTCCTTTTGTAAAGCGGCGCTCCAAATTGCCGGCCAATGCTTCCATCTTCCGGAATATCGACTATCTGCTTATCAGCCATGATCATTTCGACCATCTGGACAAGCCGAGTGTAGCACAGCTGTTTGCCCAGAATCCGCAGATGAAACTTTTCTGTGGACTGGGTACCGGTGCCTTGATCGGTTCCTGGTTTCCGGAGATGAAAGTGATAGAAGCTGCCTGGTATCAGCAGTATACCGATGACGGACTGACGTTGACCTTCCTTCCGGCCCAGCATTGGAGTAAACGGGGGGTAGGAGATGGAGGCGAACGGTTATGGGGGGCTTTCATGATTCAGGCCGATGGGATTACCATTTATAACAGTGGTGATACGGGGTATGCCCAGCATTTCCGTGAATTGCCCGACCTCTTTCCACACATTGACTACTGCATGATCGGCATCGGTGCCTATAAGCCCCGATGGTTTATGAAACCCAATCATATTTCTCCATACGATGCCTTGACAGCCTCGTCAGACATGGAGGCCTATGTAACAATACCGATGCATTACGGTACTTTCGATCTTTCTGACGAACCGTTGTTCGACCCGCCTCACGTATTCCGGGCAGAAGCTAAGCTCCGTAACAAGGAGATTATAGTACCTGAGCTGGGGGAAATCATTAAATTGAAACCGCAACGATGAATGAATCCGGAAAAACGAACGTTTGTTTTGCTTTGAATGAACGTTCGTTTTATACAAAACAAACTCGTATGTTCATTGAAATGCGAGTTTGTTTTTGCACAAAATCTGTTATGGACAAAATTAGTCTGTTCGTATATTAGAAACTGTTAAAAAATATTCATAGTAATAGTCAGTTCAAATTGTAGGTTCAACTAGAACTGGTACCTTTGGATTATGATATACCTGAATTTTACTTTAATAAAGTTACTGACCCTCGTGTAACCGATTGTTGTCTGCATCTGTCTGTCAGACATTCGAGAGAGATTGTCCTGCATATTGTTTCGGGACAGAAAGACAAAGTGAATATAAATCGAAGACTCTACAATGCAGCTTTAGACATAAACTATCTGAAAAAAATACTGGAATTTTGATTAAGTTGCCTTGTTGAATACTAGGGTATATATGAAAAAATATTTATATTTGCATATCGAAACCCTCTCATTGGTGAAATTACTTTAAAACATTTCTTAACATTGTTATCGAATGTTAATGGGGGGGTAACCTGTATTATTATGAAAAGAGGCTTGCCCAATCATTGATTTTTATGGTTTTGATGTTAAATTTATTAACATTTGGGCTGCCTTAGTTTATTGTAGGCATTTCGGAAAACCATAGGAATTGTTTTTTGATTAGAATTAACTGTCTAAAAAACTATTTTCTATGACTTTGCACTCTGTTAACGAACATTTTGGTTGTAACAACTATGCTACAGATGAAACATCATTGTTCTTTTTGCGCGATGTTAAGCCGGGTGAAACAATCATGAGGAATTATCTTGATTTCACTTTGCTTGTTTTTTTGTATAGTGGAGATGTTGAAATTGATTATGGAATTGACAGTAAATTACATTTAAAAGCAGGAAATGTATTTCTCTTACCTAAAAATTTTGAAATAAAAGTTACATCGTCAGGGGACGTAGCACGTGTACTTTTATGTAAATTCACGAGCGATATTAAAATGTGTTCCATGTATTCGCTCAAGCAATTGGAAAAAAACTTGCCGGACAATCTTGATAACCGCTTGTTTAGTTTGCCTTTTGATGACAGAATCAAGTCGTTTGTAGATCTTACTGTCCTGGCGTTGTCGGCAGGTTTGAGCTGTATACATTATCATCAGATAAAGCGTGAGGAGCTGTTCATGTATCTTCGTGCCGGTTATACGAAGGAAGAACTTGCAATGTTTTTTTCTCCTGTCCTTGGAAAGGATCTTGATTTTAAGGATTTTGTTCTTACACATTATAAACAAATATTCGATGTCAGGGAGTTTGCCCAAAAAGCCAATATGAGCCAGAGCACGTTCAACCGCCGTTTCAAGGAATCCTTCAATGATACAGCCCTGAAATGGCTTCTTGCCCGCAAGTCGGAAAGTATTCTGAATGATATTGTAAAGAGCGATTTGACATTTGCCGAAATCTCGGAAAAATACCGTTTCTCTTCTCCTTCTTATTTTGTGACTTTCTGTAAAAAGCATTATGGAAAGACCGCAGCAAAGCTTCGTAAAGAGGGTATTTGATTAAAAATCGTAATTTATTGACGCTTTTTTGCAATTTGTCATTTCTCCAAACTACCTATTTTTGCATCGAATATTTATAGAATTTTTGAGTACATGAGATTTAAGAACAGAAGAATATTGTTTTTATGCTGTTTTTTATTTTTAGCATGTATTGCTAATGCGCAGAATATAGCTGTAAAGACAAATGCACTTTACTGGGCAACATTATCGCCCAATGTCGGTCTGGAAATTAAATTGGACAGACAGTTTACTACCGACCTTCAGGCAGTGTATAATCCTTGGGAGTTTAATAACGGGAAGACAATGAAATTCTGGCTTGCCCAGCCCGAATTGCGATACTGGTTTTGTGAGGCCTTCGAAGGTCATTTTGTTGGAGTTCATCTTCATGGGGCACAGTTCTATGCGGTTCCCAAAGACAAGGTTTACGACGGATATCTTGCTGGTGGAGGGTTTACTTACGGTTATAACTGGATTTTGTCTCCCCACTGGAATCTTGAAGCGCTTATCGGTGTAGGGTATGCGCGTCTGTGGTATAAGGAATATCCGGACATGCCGTGTATGAAATGTTATGAGAACAAGAAGAAAGATTATGTGGGTCCTACCAAGATAGCCCTTTCAGTATCTTATCTGTTTTAATTAAAGAGTTTTCCTGTATGAAATCAAGATATGCTTATTATATATTATTAGGACTGATTCCGATGGCTGTTGCAACCGGAGCGGTCCCCGATAAGTCGAAGAAAGTTACTGTGGACCCTGTAAAGACACTTACCCCTGACAGTGCCTCGGCCGTAAATGTAGATGTCATGATAAATGTTCCTGCGCACGCGTTTTCAAGCCGTAGCCGTCTGATTATAGTGCCACAGCTTATCAGCAATGATACTATGGTGTCGGAATGCAGGGCAATGGTGCTTGATGCTCCTATATATTCTAAGAAGATGGAACGGCGCGTCAAGCTGGAAGGTTATGTAGATACCCTTGCCGAAAATTCAGGAAGAGTGAACAACCGTGAGAATCAGTCGATACCCTATATCGAACGTGTGTCTGTTCCGGAAAATATCGACGGAGGACGTATCATTGCCGTGCTTTCTACCGACGGATGCGGTGAATGCGAGGTTACAGACACTGTAGATATGGCATACATAGCAAACCTGCCTACACTTATAGAACCGAAGAAATCATTGCAGCTTAACTGGATAGAACCTGAGTTTGTAGTCAAGCCAAAGGTGATGCAGGGCAAGGGCGAGGCGCTACTGCAGTTTGTGATAAACAGGCATGACATCAATCTTTCATTGGGAAATAACGAAAAGGAGATGAACACAATGCTTTCTGTACTTGAAAAGATTGTGAACGACAGCCTTGCCACACTCAACAGTGTAAATATATACGGTATGGCGTCGGCTGACGGTTCGTTTGCGTTTAATACTACCCTGTCGAGGAACCGTGCAAATTCAGCCAAGAAATGGCTCGTTTCACAGTTGGGTATTCCGCAGAAGCAGGCCGATGAATTCAGTATCGGTTCGCGTCCCGAAGGATGGTTGCCTGTGCTTGAGGCTATGCGCGCCGACGGGCATAAGGACACGCTGAAGGTGAAGGAAATTCTTGACAAGTACAATGCCGAGAACGATGATGTGGCTGAACGCTACATCCGCCGTCTGGCCTGCTGGAACGATATCAAAAACAGGTATCTGCAGAAAGACCGTAAGGTGGAATACGAATATACATATACTATAAAGAGTTTTACTTCCGACGAGGAACTGCTCAGTATGTACAGCAAACGTCCCGACGCATTCAACGAGGAGGAACTGCTCCGGGTATCAGTGCTGAAGCAGACACCGGAAGAGAAGAAGGAAGTCTATCGCACGATACTTCGTTATTTCCCCCAGTCGAAGGTGGCAGCCAATAATTTGGCAGTCCTTCTGCTCAGGGAGGACAAAGTGGACGAAGCAGAGCAGGTAATCAATTCAGTGGAAGGATATACCTCGGAAATTATGAACACCAAGGCAGCGGTTTATGTATATAAGAACGACTACGAAAGAGCGATAGAACTGCTTCAGGCCGATGTCACGCTGCCTGAGGCAAAGTATAACCTCGGCATCATAAAGGCAAGTGCCAGACAGCTGGACGAGGCATACGAGCTGCTTAAGGACTATCGCGATACGAATGCCGCTGTGGTAGCGCTCAGTGTGAACCGTAACAATGAGGCATACGATATAATGTCTGCCAATGAGGACACCACGCCGCGTGCCGAGTATGTACGGTCTTTGGTTTTCGCACGCCGTAACGAGGCGAACAATATGTTGTCGCATCTTGAGAAAGCCGTGGTGGAGGAGGCTTACAGAAACCGAGCCCGTACGGAAGCCGACTTCATGCCATACGCACAGTTGGATAAATTCATTATTCTGATTAATAATGGAGGAAAGAACCATGAATAAACTTCAACACATACTGAAATGTTCTGCAATGGCGTTGGTGCTGTTGATAATGCTGGGGGGATGTATCCGCACGGAATTGCAGGACTGTCCGCCGCTGCAGATAACACTTACGGTGAAGGACAAGAACTATTTCAATATCGACGATGCGGTGAAGCTGGGCCTGAAGGAAAGAAAAGCCGAGGACCTGCCTTTCCGCGAATATGTGAGTTCTATCTACTATATAGTGCACGACGAGGAAGGCAATGTGGTGGCAGAACAGAAAAATACAGCTGTCGACAATGACGGGCAGACACAGCTTATCGTCCTTCCCGTTTCGCTTCCATACGGAAAATACACTGTTACCGTATGGGGAAACATGAAGAGCGAGGCACCGCTTGGCGATAATCCCACTGAGGCGGAAATGGAAGCTGCCGGAGCATCGCTCAATGACATTTATCTGGCAAGCGGCACTTTCGACTACAGATACGGAAGCGAGGAATATACGCTCGGGATGGAACGTACCAAGGGCGACCTTCTAATAAAGGTGGAGGGAATACCGGAGAATATCGACTTCTCTACCAAGGATATTGAAGACATCTTCGGACGTGTGGACAACGATTTCAACTATTCAAGGCTGACCAATCTCCATACGGAACTTGATTGGGAGAAGAGGGTGGAGCTGAAGAGCGAAACGCTGATGTGTCCTTCGCCTACTTACGAAGGCTCTACGCTGAGCGTGATGTTTATCGACAAGTCGGCAGCAGAAAATGCCGGAAGGGCTACCTACTATCCTACACTGGTCCCTCAGGATATAAACATCACGATGGGGCGTAACGAGATAACCATTCTGCGATATGTCTATCTGGAGGATGGCGGAGGAGGAACAGTAGACCCTGATCCCGACCCGAATCCGGACCCCGACCCAGATCCGGACCCTGATCCCGACCCGGACAATCCTGATAACCCTGACCCGGACGAGCCGGACAACCCTGATAATCCTGACCCGGATGAACCGGATACCCCCGATCCGGACGATCCTACACCGCCTGTACAAGGTGAGTTTAAGATTTACGTCCGTGTGAACGATAATTGGGAACTGATACATGGTATGGAGCTTGATTAAAAATATTTGAATTATTAATAACGCTACTAACTATAAGATTATGAACAAGAAGTTTATTTTGGGAATTACATTGCTTGGAGCTTTGTCTTTCTATTCCTGTTCAAACGAAACTGTTATTGACAGTGAAACGGGACAGGAAGTCGGTAATAATGAGCAGGTTTTATCCCTGACTATTCTCAATTCTGGTGATGGACTTACAAGCCGTGCCGGCAGACCTATGTACGGTACTGAGGCTAAACAGACTATTGATAAGGTAAGGTTGTGGATTTGTGACTCAGGTGGTAAAGTGGTTTATATCAAGGATTATTCAGACTGGCTGAGTGATTCGGAATCATACGACAACGGACGGATGACAAATTTCGTACTTGAGAACCGTCTTACGGCAGGTACTTATACCGTTTATGCCATAGGTTATGATTCAAATTCGGATTATGATTTGTCTGTGTTTACAAGATTGGCTAAAGAATCAACATATTCACCTAATACAATAATCTCAAAGACAAGTGATGGAGGTGAAACTGTACATGGAGAAGAATTCTTTGCCGGTTCGCTTGATTTTACACTTAGTGATAGCAAAGGATTTAAGAAAGATGTGGTTCTGAATCGTCAGGTGGCAGGTGCATATATCTATGTAAAAGATATTCCATTTATGAATGGAAATTCCCGATATATACGTCTGGTAGCATCGGCAAAGAACAACGAACTTGTCTTTGGTAATTTTGCAAATATTGATATTGCTTCGAATGGAGGAGCCGGTACAGCTGCTAAGTTTGTGGTGAACGGTACAAGTCCTGCTACATTGACAGGTAATGAGTATGAGATTTGCAAGATTGATTTACAAAATTGGTTCTACAGTATCTCTGATGAAAACAATGACGGATTGATAGATGCTACAGTAACAACTGATCCTTCTGGTTGTCAGTATTCTGGTTTACAGGGAAATAACTGGAAGAATCCATATAAGCCGACTGATCCTAATTCAACCGATTATCCTACATTCCGTAGAGGTTCTGTCTTCGGAGGAGAATTTATTATTCCGTTTGCAAAAGTGGCTGGAGAACAGACTTTGAAACTTCAGTTGCTTGATTCTAGTAGTCAAGAATTGCTTTCATGGAATATCAATCTTTCAAGCACAGACCAGCAGGTAGGAAAGACAGTTACTTATTGGAATAACAGCAGTTGGGGATCTTTCACAAGCAAAGATGATAAGAACAGTTACAGCCTTGTGCGTAACCATGTGTATGGAATTGGCAACCGTACGATGGACAATCCGGGATGGAATCCTGATCCTGAAGATCCGGGAACAGACCCTGAACCACCTGTTGACCCAATTGATCCAACAGATCCGTCAGATCCTGATCCGGATAAACCAACAGATCCGGACCCTGATCCAACAGATCCTACAGACCCGGACAATCCAAATCCAAACCCGGATGTAGATGACCCAGAATCGTTGGACAACAAGCAGTATCTGACAGTCAAGGTGAACGATAACTGGGAGATTATCCACGATATGGAGCTTGAATAAAAAATATGTATCGTTTAAACAGTGTTTAAACACTGTTTAAACGATGTTTAAATAGCGATTAAATTATAACAAACAATTAATAATGATTATGAGAAGACAATTTTTAGGTGCGCTGTTGTTTGCCGGAACATTGGCTTTCACAGCTTGTCAGAATGAAACAATTATTTACGTTGACGAGAATGGAAATCCTATTGAGAATGTAGAACTCAAGGAAGGTGAAGGCTTGTTGAAAATCAACTTGTCAAACACAAGTGCTGACTCACGTGCTGTACGTCCTGTTGGTAGTTCGGCAGCGGCTAATAATGTGAATGTGGTTAAGATTTATGTGTTTAAAGAAAATCAAGGAACATATAAATTTGATACTTCTGTAGATGTTTCAACTGAAGAATCAACGGACGGTATCATTGTTATTAATGATTTTACAGCTAAGGATGAACATCCTAATCCAACACAAAATTGGGAAGATCACACCGACCAGACAAAAACTATAAAGCTTAAAGGTCTGGTTCAAAATTCTAAATATAAGTTTGTGGCTGTAGGTTATAATGTAGATAATCCGTCAAGTAATACTACAAATCCTTATGGAGAACCAAGCTTGTCTAATGGAACTACTACTTTGGACGTTTTTACAACTACTGCATTAGGCGAAGAAAAAACAGATTATGATATAGAAGAACTTTTCGCCGGTGTATCTGATGAAAATGCTACACAGACTGATAAAGCTGCTTTTAGCACTCCTGCTTCAGTTACTTTAACTCGCCAGGTAGCAGGTATGTTGGGATATTTCGATAATGTACCTACTAAGATTGATGGTAAAGTTGTACAGTATGTAAGAGTGTATGCAAATGATGAGTATACTCAGTTTAAATGGCCTGCACAGCTTTTAACTGATGATGATTTCAATGGTGATACAAAGCAGACTACTGTAGGGTCAGGCAATGGTGAATCAACAACAGGAACTAACGGAAAGTTCCTTTTAATGGAGTTCGATATGTCTAAGATTGCTACAAACTGGAATGGAACAGCTGCAGAACAGTCAGCGACATCTTATACATTTAATACATTAACCAATAATGCAGTTGCGACTGCATCTGTATCAACAAATTCATCAGCAAAACCTTTTGCAGAGGGTTACAACGGAACAACTAATTTAACACTTAAAGAAAACTCTATCTTTGGCGGTCGCTATATCATTCCTTACGCAGGTCATGTTGACTCACAGACTTTGACTGTTGAATTGCAGGGTACTGATGGAACTGCATTGAAAACATTGAAGGTAACTACAAATAACGCTCCAAGTGGCGTTACCGATGGAACTTACAAATATGACATCCGTTGTAACAACTTCTACTCTATCGGTAAGAAACTATATACAGACAATACCGGTGGTGACCCAGATCCAGATCCAACTCCCGAAAATCCAGATCCAGACGAACCAATCGACTTGAGTTCAAATACCAATATCGTAGTAATAATCAACGATGCATGGGAAGTGCTTCATAACATGGGTGTAGAAGAATAAAAAAATAAATTGCTTTGAGGATACTCAAAAGACTCATGGCATGGTTCCTTGTGGAATCATGCTGTGAGTTGATTAAAAAAGTAGAACACTATAAACTTTAAGTTCAGCAGGTCAGTTCTTTATATCTGATTTTTATTTTATACCGATCATGACTATCGTTTCATTTGCATTTATGGTAACACAGAAAAGATTAGGTTTTTGCTGTATTACGATAAATGAATGAGTTTGTCCGATAGTTATAGATAGAAATAATGAAAATGCTTAAAGATAAAAGTATGATGAAAAGATTTTTGGTTCGCACAGCGCTTGTCTTTAGCGTTCCTTTTGCGTTATACTCATGTTATGACGGTTTCGAACAGATTACCGCCGGAGCTGTTGTGCCCGAAGATACACGAACGAATAATCCTATAGAGGTTGAAAAACACAGCGCTTTGAAGCAACAGAGTGATGGTACATGGAAAGCAGAAAATGCCCGTGTTCCATTAGTCGGTGTTGGGCGCGTGGTAAACCAGGTCTCTAAAGAAACGGTGAGTGTAGCTTCCGGAACAGGTGACTTAGGTGCGATAGTAAATCTTGATTTGACTGATTCATATAAGGTTGGTGGATTGGTAGGTGCTGGTTTAGGAACAGCAGATGCCATCGCTGTCCGTGATATTTATCGTACTTATAGTGCAGGACAGAAGGTCGGTTTTGTGATAGATCCGGGAAGCAGTTCTTTGTTGAGCCTTGATGTCTTGAGTGGGTCTGTCATTTCTTTTTATTGCAATGGTAATCCTGTTAAACAGGTTATGGTTGATGGAAATAATACTAATGTAATCGGTCTGGATTTAATTGGTGTAAGCAGTGGAGAAAACACTGAACAGACTTTGATAGTGAATGCACCCTGTATCTTTGACGAAGTAAGGTTGAAATTCTCCGGTGCTGCAGTCACTGCATTAAGTGGGTCTGTAGGTATCAAATACGCTTTTGTTGGGGATAATAGTGATGAGATAGCGATTAAAAGTGAAGGAAATGAGTATCCTAAAATAGATTCTAAATCAAGTTCAATAGAAGATAAAGAGGCTAAAGTATTGGTAACTGCTCCAATAACTGATAAATTGCATCTGAGGTGTTCACTTACTTTTCCTCAATTTGTGACTGTAGATTGGGGAAATAGTATAGATATAGATTTACGTGGATATGAAGTGGGTTTTGTCTACGAATCTACAGGATTACTGAGCGAACTTGGAAGTGTCATAAATATTGCTAACTTATTGAACAATGCTCCTGAACTTACAGCAATTGATGCAACAGGAGAAGAGGTACAAGAATCATCTAAAGATTTTTCTTTGATAGGCTTGGATATATTGAATACCGAAAATGCGAAAATCAGTATGAATATATTGAATGGAGAACAGCGTGTCTCGAAGGTAAAAATAACAGCACCACGAGCTTTATTGGGAGGAATTACAGGTGAGGGTATAAACGTATTTTACGCCTACATCCGCAAACCCGTCACCATAGACAACAGCAGTTATTTTGCTTTTCCGGGAGCTACTATCTATACCGATACATACCAGTTACCAGTAGTAGCCCAAGAGGATAATTCTTCTGTAACGTATACTGTTCTTAGCTGGCCGAATGCCTGTGAAGAAGAACCAACGGTAAAGAATGGAGTACTTACCGGAGCGACAGCCAACGGAGCATACGTCATTCAGGCTGTATATACCAAAGATGGAGTCGGCATGAGCTATACATCTACTATCTACCGTGAGAGTCTGGTTTCAACAGCTTCCGGTTGTAATACCTATATTACTGCAACAAGCTATGGAGCATATCCTACGGAAACTCTTGATTCTTGGAATGGCAGTTTGATATCTATATTGTCGGGCTTGAAAAATCCGGATGCTGTAGTAGACGATGATTATAATAACTATGCTACAAGAAGTGGGATAAATGTCGTAGAAAATAAAGCTATCTATGCCATGAAGACCACACGTATGATAAATGCCGGAAACGGATCTGTGCGTGCCGGATTCATTATAGAACCTAATTTGGGATTGCTGGATGTAAACTTATTGGAAAATTACGAAGTAAGACTGTATAATGGAAATACGCGCGTAGATGATGGAGCGACTTCTTCGGGAGATAACTCCAATGTGCTGGGACTTGACCTGATTGGCGATGGTAACGGACGCCTGAGGGTTTATGTAGAAACTGATAAGGCTTTCGACCGTCTTGAGTTATGGAGCAAAGGTTTGGCGAATGTTTCCCTCTTCAGTCAGTTACGTATATATGGCGCTTTCTTCGAAGATACTTATTGCAGTACCAGTTTCGCGCAGGACTTGTGTATGGAGGTGATGAACAACTCCAATTACGGTGTCGATTTGGATTATAGTGTGTTTAATAACACTACGTTGGTAGGCTTGAAAGATAATATTGACGGATTGGGATACCTTATAGATAATGATCTGGATACAGGTGTTGAAATAGGGGGGCTCTTGAATATTGGAGGCATTTCATTAGGACTGAAATTCAATGACATGCCGGCAGGCCAGCCTATAGGTATCGTGCTGGATGGAATGGGAGGACTTGCCAATATTAACCTTAGCGGAATAACAATGACTGTATATAATGGTGAGTCTGAAGTCGCATCTAAAACATCTTTCAATTTGCTTGATCTGGATTTGATAAACAAAACAGGGAAGCTTTATCTGGAGATGACTCCTTCAAAGGAAGAAGGTGAATATAACAGACTGAAGATTACTTTAGGAGGAATAACCGGTCTTACTCAACCGAGAATAACCGGTATATATACCCGTAAGGATTCAGATGGTGACGGTATTCCCGACTGTGTACAGTCGTCAGATGATGACTCCGGATTTAAGTTCGATGTAACGAACCCGGATATTTGCTATCCTGAAGATATTATTCTCAATATAACAGGGTCATATTCTGAAGGAGCCGAGTATATCTTCAAATGTAAGAATTCTACAACTAATGAAGAATTCCAGTTCGAGGAAGTTATAAACAGTGATAAAACAATAACATTGCAGGGGCTTTCGCCGGGTGAATATAGCATTACAGCTTATTCGCCGTTATCCGGCTCTCCGTTATATAACGATATGGCATATATACATCCTGCCATTACGGAATGGCTTGGAAAGTCAACCGACTGGAATAGCAAAGCAAACTGGACTGACGGTGTGCCTGCCGGTTGTACGAATGTGATTCTGCGCAAAGGTGTACCTTACTATCCGGTGCTGACAGAAGCAGAAGCCTCTTCTTGTGCGAATATTCATTTTGAAGAAGGGGCGTATATTCAGAACATCGACCGTCTACGGTACGACAAGGCTTTTGTGGATATGCTCTTGCCGGGAGGTACTTATACGGGAATTACAGCTCCGCTTATGGAAACGTTCTCGGGAGATATGTTTGTCAATACAGGTGTCAATTGGACTAAAGAGAAATATTTCACTTATTTAGACTCCAAGAACTATCCGGAAAATCGTGTGTCGCCTATTGTCTATCAGGCCGTATGGGGTACAAGCTCAAATGAGGTTTGGAATGTACAGGATGGAGGAACTAAAGAAAGTGTTACAGTTCAGGAGAGTGGATGGACAGAGGATTTCAACTACTTGAACTATGAGCATAAACCTGGCAAAGGCATTAATGTTCGTCCGGGAGAAGAGACTGATAGGTCATCGTACAGGCTGAGATTTCCGAAGGCTCATACAAATTATAAATATTATCGTCCTGATGGTACGGGAACCACTCAAACGGCTACAATAAGTAGAGAAAAAAATAATATGGGAAAGATTGTAACAGATCGTACTTATAATATATCATTGCATACGGATGCCAGCGGATGTGTAGCTGTAGGTAATCCATACCTATCCATGATGTCTGTACAGAGCTTCTTTAGTAGTAATCAAAGTGTGGAGAGCCTGACGCTGGATGGTATAGTATATACAAGTGCAGGTCTGTCATCAAAGGATGGCGAACGTATGTATATCAAACCTGCTGAAGCATTTGTGATAAAAACGACATCTAAAAGCAGTTCTATAACTGTTACTTTTAATGCCGGTGACGTTTACAGTGAATCGTCCTCATCAGTAAGCAGTAGAGCTACTGCAGGGAAAAATGCATTATACTTGCAGGCGCAGAGCGGCGGCGAAACAACCTGCGCTTCTGTATGGCAGTATGCAGAGGCTTCTAACGGATTGGATGAAGCGGAGGATGTAGCTGTGATGATTGATAAGAAGAATATGCCTGCTGCAACGGTGTTTACCATAGCTGAAAAATCGGCACTCAGTATTCAGTCGGTTAATAATGCTGAAAGAATTCCTGTTGGACTGATTGTTGATGGACAGACTGATGTGGTATTGAAACTTCATACCTTGGATACAGAGTGGAAGGAATGGAAACTTGTAGATACAAAGACAGGGAAAAACTATAGTCTGGCTGATGGCGAGATGGAAATAGACCTTGGAAACACAGGTTCGTCCCTGACAAGATTCTATCTGCAGAAGTGATAATGAATAATTAATATAATGGGCAAATGATATTAAAGAGATATTTGATAGGGATATTGTTAGTGACCGGATTTCTATCGGCATGTACCGTAAGAGAACTCTCGGATGATAACGGTTTGGAAGTAGCTGAAAAGGATAGCATACGTATCAATATTCAGATAAAATCGAGCCTTGTTTCATCAAGAACACCGGTTATTGATCCGGAAGATGATACTTCAGACCATGATGGTAAACAACATGTCACGTATGTGCATCTTTATATGTTTCAGTTAACTGGAAATCAATATAAACTGGTATACGATTCTCCGGTAGATTGGACTGGAAATCTTCCTGCTTCTCCAGTTGGTGAAGATAAAAAAACAGGAACACATACCATTGCTATCGACTCGTATGATGCAGATGCTGAATATTATTTTGTTGCAATAGGTCTTGATGCGGAAAGTGGTTATCTGGGTTATACCGGACAAGAAATTGGTGGTCTGTCTGGAAATTCTGCTGATGCGTATTGGGGAGGTATACAGAGTCTTATGAAAGAATCAACTTTTGGATTTAATGAATCA
This sequence comes from Phocaeicola barnesiae DSM 18169 = JCM 13652, assembly GCF_000374585.1. Classification (GTDB taxonomy): domain Bacteria; phylum Bacteroidota; class Bacteroidia; order Bacteroidales; family Bacteroidaceae; genus Phocaeicola; species Phocaeicola barnesiae. The sequence continues at coordinate 177,445 of NZ_KB894643.1, read as the reverse complement.
GATAAATCTCCTTCATTCCCCGAAGTTTGTGGTATTATATCTGTTGAAAAAGGTGATGAATCGATAAATCCAATTCCTCGTTCGGAGTTTTTTGCCGGGGGTATTTATGTAGATAACATCAAGAATGAAAATATTACAGTAGTTGCTAACAGAAGAGTAGCCGGCATAAAGGCTTACTTTAAAGGAATACCAGATAAAATAGATGAATCTGAAGTGTGTTATTTGGCTTTCGGTACAGGACCTTCTGAGGAATTATATTCAAGGTATAACAAATATTTGCCATTGTTACCGCTATCTGCACAAGGAGGACAGGAATACAGTGATTACTATAGCAAAACAGAAGATTACCTTGAAAATAGTTATCCAATCATAGTGCCGGTAAATAATAGTGAAGCAGGTGTTGAAAAATCAGTAGGAATAGGAAGTTCTTCTGGAACAGGAACTTTATCAGAACTTCTACCTGATGAAGATCTGATAGATAAAAATTATACAGATGGGTTAGCGGTAATGGGGTATCTTCCTCCAGTGGCATTTTCTGCCGAAGAGACCGGCTCAAACAGTACATTGATGCTTTATCTGCTGGATGAAAATTTTCAGGTATTATCCCAAAAGAAGATTGTTCAAAATTCAGAAATTAATTTGCCTTTATCAAGAGAGGGTACTGGTATTATTCCTGGAGAAGGAGGATACGACGGCAGATATCATTATCCAATAATGGCAAACCACATATACAGGATAGGAAGTAAGGATAATCCGGTAAATCTGGATGCTTCAGAGGCAGAAATAGTGGTGTCAATAGATGAGTTTCAGGATGAATATTACGGTGGTCATCTTGATGAGGAGAATCCGGATGGGGTGAATATAGATACTTCCTGGGGTGATCATGATGCCGGAGATTTAGAGAATGAGTAAATGAGTGTTCAATAGATTAAACAATAGTATATATGAGACAAAATGTTATAACCAGACTGTCGTTCTGCTTCATGCTTGTAATGTCGCTCTTTGCATGCGACAAGAGCAGTGAAGTGTTACAGGAGAATGGTGAGGTAAGCATCAGCATCAGTAGCGGAATAGAACAGGCTTCTTCAAGAGCTGTCGTAGAATATCCTGAAGAAAGATACACAGGAAAATATTATGTATATAACAGTGACGGTAGCTATTTGAGCGACGGCCCGCTGACCTCAGTCTTGACAATTGACGGACTGACCTCAGGTCAGGAGTATAAGGTGGTACTTTTGGCTGTACCATCAGAACAAGCATATGAAATTACTACAGGTAGTACAGAATCAGATCCTTCTTATAATGAAGCCAAAACACAATATCAGGGCGAAGGAACGCAATATGGCTACGAGATATTCAGAGATGTTCTTACAATAAGACCTACGGTTTCGAATACTGATTTCAATGCCGTACTGACACGTCAGAATGGTGCTATTGAAATAAGAATCAGGAATATGCAGCTGAGTGAAGTAACTCTCCAAGTTAATGGTAAGCAGTATATGTATTTCCATGACGGAACGGGAGGCGAGGTGTTTTCTGATACAGATTTAACGTTGACTAGAACACTTACTTCTGACCAGTTGACAAGTTCGGAAACAAGAATACGTATCAATCTGTTGCCGCAGGAGGATATTACAGATGACAATGGAGATACGAATTTCTTAAAAATTACTACAACATCCGGAGCTGAAACAAGATATCCATTGAAATCTTCCGAAGGCAGTATTCCTATCTATCCTAATCAGGTTACATGGCTGACATTAGGCAATGGTGGTGAAGGTTCGGAAGGAGGTTTTACAGTAGATTTCTCTGGCAGTGGTGGCGGCATTCATCTGGAAGATCATATCTGGGATGGATGGCAGGATAATTATTAACTTTTAGTTGGATATGATTATGAAAATGAAATACAATAGATGGTTATTGATGCTGATGTGTGCATCATTTGCTTTCACCGGGTGTGAGAAAGAGGATCTACCTGAAAACGGAACTGAGCAAGGTACAGGTAATGAAACGGAAGTTCCTGAAGGGTATTTTGTGGCTAACCTGATGCCGACCACGTATGACCTTTCCCGAGGATTGGTGATTGGGGAAAGTACAGCCGTTCAGTCTTTGAGATTCTTGATTTTCAAGAAGGAAAAAGATGATGATGGGAATGAAAAATATATGTACTATAACCCGAATAATGACGCATCATTCGGAATTGTATTTGAAGCGACAAATCAGAGTGGGTTGGTTAATCAGACTCATATCTGGCCGCTTGATGGTAATGATTATAATGGAAAACTAACAGTTACCTTACCAGTAGGTGATTACCGTGTGGTATTTCTCGGAAATATGATGACAGATCAGTTTACTGATCAAGAAGATAACTCTGAGATAGTATATATAGGTAACGGTGAATATGATAATGTACGCATAAATTTACCGAGTGCCGGACCGCAGGCTTTCTATCCTTCATTGACAGATGGTTCTGTTTATCAGAATGCTTTTTATATGGGGGCTGCCGATTTTAATATAAATAATCCGTCTCCGAAGATTGTACTGCAGAGACTCCTGTCGCAAAGTTGTTTCTCAAGAGATCTTATTGACACCAAAGATGCAGTAGGAATGTTGGTACAGAGTATTGTTGACCAGATTAAGGATGGACAACTGTCAACCGACATTGTAAAGGGAGTACTCAGAACGAATCTTACGAAGATTCTTGAACCGTTATTAGGTGATATTCTGTTATATCCTCTTACAACAGTGGTTGACCGTTTGGTAAATATTCTGTTGGGGGACTTGGTGAATGCCTTGCATGAAGCTGTTCTGGAGCAGGTTACAGTATTGGTGAATAATGAATTGAAATCTGGGTCATACAATGAAGCAGCATTATATAAAATCCTGAATCCGTGGTCAACAGTAGGAAGTATTGATGCTAAAGTTGCTTTGGCAAAGAGTATTGATTTGAATAGAAGAGTTAAATCTTATAGTGATCCGTTATTGATAGAAAATATTACTGTAAAAGAAGATAATGATAAAGCTCCTAATTTCACCATCACTTCTTTGAATGGACCTTTCACACTGATAGAAGCTAAGGTTCATGATACGGACGCTAATGGTTTGAATAATGCAATTGAGGTATTACGTCCTGCTGTTAGTGAAATAGATGATGCATTGCTTGCTGGTCTATTGATCAATATAGAAACGTCTTTGGCTTATACGCAGGAATCGAATCAGAGATATACTACGAAATATGATTTGTTAAATCTTAAATTGACTGATTCGTCTCCACAAGATAAAGGTGAGACTATTAATATAGAAACTGCATTATCAAAAGTTTTAGATGCTAAAAAACTTACTACAGCAATTTCAGGCGATGGGATATTGTCGGGCGTGCTTTCTGGTTTGCTCGGTGGAGTAGATGGCTTGGTTAATTCATTATTAGGGCCTCTTGAGACAAGTCTGTTGGAGAATCTTGATTTAAGATTACCGAATATAGCCATAGGAAATATCAGCCTTGACGGTCGTTGGGATGTAACCAGACAGGACGATAATACCATTATAGAAACAGAAATTGGCGGTTATGACAATTAATAAAATGTGATTATGCTTGAAAAAATAAAATATGCTTTAGGTATTGCAGCACTTCTCCTGTCATCATGCAGCACCGACACCACTTCGGTTTCGGACATTAATACTGAAAAGCCTCAGCAGCAGACCTTCACCGTAGTGGTGGAAAGTGTGGGCGAGCTTTTCGAAGGAGGAGAGGGAGTGAATCCAGGTACTTTGGCGTCGCGCCGTCCTATATCGAGCGTCACTCCTACACAGACGTTCGACAAGCTGGCTTTGTTGATTATAGAATATGCTTCGCCCGCAAAGGTGGTGTATAAACGGACTATCGACAACTGGAGTAACCCGGACAATAAGGCAAGCTATCCCTGGAGTACGGAAGAAGGACAGGGACGTTATGCCACTGTCACTCTGACGGGTGACGAATGTCTGGAGGAAGGAAAAAACTATATGGCGTACGTGATAGGCTATCATGCGGGTACGTACGGAGGATATGAGCCGTTCAAGGATATAGAAGTGGGCGACTACTACAATCATACTGAGGTGGTTACGGTGCCTGAAAACGGAAGTGTGGATGAAGTCTTTGCCGGAGCGGAAGTCTTTTGGGTAAAGGACGGGATTATTCTGTCGCAGCGTAGTTCTGAGACAGAGGTGGAACATGGCTTGATGGTGGCTCGCCGTCAGGTGGCAGGTACGTTCGGTTATTTCACCCGTATTCCGGTAACGGCGGGCGGCAAAAAGGTGGCTAAATTGCGTCTGGTTTCTACCAAAGAGAACCGTACGGTGATTTTCGGAGGTTTCCGCAGTGTGGACGATAATCTGAATTTCCATAAGGATAATGTGATAAACGGCATGAATCCGGCTACGGACTATGACTGTGTGTTGGCAGGCTCGTTGAAAAAGGATGCCTTTTCGGTATATGAAATAGACTTGTGCAAGTGGTTCCCCGGAAATACGGAGAATGCTTTGTTGCCTTTGGATGCCAATGGCGACGGCTATCTGGACAGTGCTGACACCAACTGGCAGACGGACGAGGAAAATTATCCGAAAGGTACGATTTCTCTGCCGCGTGGAACAGTGTTCGGCGACAGTTTCATGGTTTCTATCGCAATGCTGCGGGATGATGTGGATGAGGGTATTCCCACATTCCAGATGCAGATGCTTGATGCGGGCGGAAAGGTGATAAAGTATTGGGATGTTGTTCTGCGTAATTACGAAACAGCAGGTGAGAATCGTACATTGGTGTCACTACCCGAAGGAGTTGATGGACGTACAGAGATTATGGAACTGGAGAATATTGATACGGAAACGTGTTTCAGTATTGTGCGCAACAGACTGTATACTATGGGTGAAAAAAGCCAGTCGCAGAATTACGGTGAGGATGAGCCTATCGATTTAAGCATTGCTAATGAACTCGTGCTTGATGCGCGTCATGAGTGGCAAATCATGAATTCTATTATTTTTAACTGATTTAGGTTAAAATTATACTTTGAGGTAATAATTTGTGTTTGTTTTTGGGTATCTGATAAATACTAAGTAGGGATATTCAGTAAATATAACAAAATTAGCCAACTAATTCATACACAAAGTATTGCGAATTAGTTGGCTTTTTTGTATCTTTAGATATTCCCCCGAAAATAAGGTTTATTATTTCTCTCGTCTTTTTCGTAAGGTGATGGGAATGTCGCCGATAGCTTATAAGAGGATGAAAAAAGGATAGCAGTTAAAAAGAAAAACGGATTATATGGATGATTCCAGAAGAATGTTTTCTTCAGAGATTCTCTATATAATCCGTTTGTTGTATTAGTTGAGGATTCTTCCTCTTCTGTTTATTTCTTCAGCACTGCGATGCTTTCTTTCAGTGCGGCAATTTTCGTTTCGGCATCGGCCTGTTTCTTACGTTCCATTTCGATGACGTTGGCCGGAGCCTTGCTGACGAATTTTTCGTTGCTCAGTTTCTTCAGTACGCTCTGCAGGAATCCTTCCTGGTATTTCAGGTCGGCTTCCAGTTTCTTCAGTTCTTCTTCCACGTTGATGAGGTTCCCCAAAGGTACTGCATATTCGGTCGTACCTACCATGAAGGCTGCAGCACCGTCTGCTTTGGTTGCAACGGTCTGGATAGCCGACAGGTTACACAACTTGGCAATAACGGCGTTGAACGCTTCTACCGGGTTTTCACCTATTACTTCCAGTGACAACGCTTCTTTCTGTGCAATGTTCTTCTGCAGACGGATGGTACGGATACCACCGATGACTTCCTTCACAGCTTCGAAACGTGCGATGATATCTTCGTTGTATGTCTCTGAAACCTGCAGTACCTGAACCATGATACTTTCGCCTTCCTTGCGGTCGTAGATGTGCTGCCACAGTTCTTCGGTGATGAACGGCATGAACGGATGCAGCAGTTTCAGCAGGGTATCGAAGAAATTCAAGGTCTTTTCATAGGTCACCTTGTCGATAGGTTGGCCGTAAGCCGGTTTCACCATTTCCAGGTACCAGCTTGAGAATTCGTCCCAGAACAGTTTGTATACTGCCATCAGCGCTTCGCTCAGACGGTATTTACCGAAGAGGTCGTTTACCTCGGCTGCTGTCTTAGACAGCATGGCTTCGAACCATTCGGTAGCCAGTTTGGCATATTCCGGCTGTTCGATGTCGGCTACTTCCCAACCTTTTACCAGACGGAAAGCATTCCATATCTTGTTGTTGAAGTTACGTCCCTGTTCGCACAATGCATCGTCGAAGAGGATGTCGTTTCCTGCCGGAGCAGACAACATCATACCCATACGTACACCGTCGGCACCGAAACGGTCGATCAGTTCCAGCGGGTCGGGGGAGTTACCGAGTGACTTTGACATCTTACGTCCCAGTTTGTCGCGTACGATACCCGTAAAGTAGACATTCTTGAACGGCATATCACCCATGTATTCGTATCCTGCCATAATCATACGGGCTACCCAGAAGAAGATGATATCCGGACCTGTTACCAAATCGGAAGTCGGGTAGTAATATTTGATTTCTTCGTTGCCCGGGTTGTTGATACCGTCGAACAGAGAAATCGGCCACAGCCATGAAGAGAACCAAGTGTCCAGACAGTCATCGTCCTGACGCAAGTCTTCCAGCTTCAAATCTGGATTTCCGGTCTTTTCTTTAGCCAGTTCAAGTGCTTTTTCGGCTGTCTCGGCTACAACAAAACCACCTTGTGGTAAGAAGTAAGCCGGAATACGGTGTCCCCACCACAGCTGACGGCTGATACACCAGTCCTTGATGTTCTCCATCCAGTACTTGTAGGTGTTCTTGTATTTGGCCGGGTAGAACTTCAGGGCATCTTCCATGACCGGTGGTAAAGCCATGTCGGCAAAATGTTTCATCTTCAGGAACCACTGCATGGAAAGCTTCGGTTCGATGGCTACGTTGGTACGTTCAGAGAAGCCTACCTTATTGGTATAGGCTTCCACCTTTTCCAACAGTCCTGCGGCATCGAGGTCTTTTTCTATCTGGGCACGTACATCGAAACGGTCCATACCTACATACATGCCGGCAGCTTCGCTCAAAGTACCGTTGTCATTGAAGATATCGATAGACTTCAGGTTATATTTCTCACCCAGCATGTAGTCGTTCACATCGTGGGCCGGAGTGACTTTCAGACATCCGGTACCAAATTCGATGTCAACATAATCGTCTTCGATGACCGGAATTACGCGGTTTACCAACGGTACAATGACCTGTTTGCCTTTCAGCCAATGGTTCTTCGAGTCGTTCGGGTTGATACACATAGCCGTATCGCCCATGATGGTTTCCGGACGTGTGGTAGCTACTACGGCATAGCGGCGTCCCTGTTCATCACGGTGTACCACTTCGCCTTCTGCTCCGGTTTCACCGCTCATATCGTCGTTGGCAACGTAATAGCGCAGGTAATACAGTTTACTGTGTTCTTCCTTATAGATCACTTCCTCGTCAGAAAGGGCAGTCAGGGCTTTCGGGTCCCAGTTGACCATACGAACGCCGCGGTAGATGAGCCCCTTGTTGTACAGGTCGACGAATACCTTGATGACACTGGCGCTACGTTTCTCGTCCATGGTGAAAGCGGTGCGGTCCCAGTCGCAGGATGCTCCCAGACGGCGCAGCTGCTTCAGAATGATTCCACCGTGTTCTTCTGTCCAGGCCCAGGCATGTTTCAGGAATTCTTCGCGGGTCAGGTCTGTCTTCTTGATACCTTGCTGTGCCAGTTTGTTCACCACCTTTGCTTCGGTAGCGATGGAGGCGTGGTCGGTACCCGGTACCCAGCAGGCGTTCTTGCCCATCATGCGGGCACGGCGTACCAGAATATCTTGGATGGTATTGTTAAGCATGTGTCCCATGTGGAGAACTCCGGTCACGTTTGGCGGCGGGATGACGACGGTGTAAGGTTCACGTCCGTCGGGTTTAGAACTGAAAAGTTTGTTGTCCAGCCAATACTGGTACCATTTTCCCTCCACGTCAGCGGGATTGTACTTACTTGCTAATTCCATGGTGTATATCTTATTTTAAATGTTTCCGATTGTCGGTTGCAAAAATAATAAAAGTAGTTGGATTTTCAGACATCTTCGTCCTCATCGTCGAAATCGAATTCCAGATCGTCCAGGTATTCCGGTGTGAAGAAATCGTCCAGGTCACGCCGGTCTTTCTTGGTCGGACGTCCGGTACCGCGGGCACGGTCGATGAAACCGCTGATCCGGTTCATTTCCAACAGTTCATATTGGTCGGGGGTGGTCACGTTCTCCATGACTTCGGGCACCTGTTTGGCTCCCACACGCTTTTCGATAGCCTGCAATACCTTGAAAGAGTAGGTGACAGGCGGTTTCCGTACCTGGATGGTGTCGCCCGCCTTGATCATGCGGGCCGGTTTAGCCTGTGCGCCGTTGATGCTGATACGGCCTTTCTTACAGGCTTCGGCTGCAATGGTACGAGTCTTGAAGATACGTGCAGCCCATAACCACTTGTCTATTCTAGCTTCAGCCATACTTATTTGTTGTTGTATTGGTTCATGGTGAGGTTCAGGCCTGCCAGACAGAAACTCTTGATGATTTCGCCTGCCAGTTCCAGCCGTTCGGGCATCTGTTTCCGGTCTTCTTCATCGAAGTTCCCCAGCACGTAATCCACTTGGGCACCCTTGGGAAAGTCGTTGCCGATTCCGAAACGCAGGCGGGCGTAGTTCTGAGTGCCTAACGTGGCCGCGATGTGCTTCAGTCCGTTGTGTCCGGCGTCACTGCCTTTCCCTTTCAGACGGAGGCTTCCGAACGGCAATGCCAGATCGTCCACGACTACCAGTACATTCTCCAACGGAATCTTTTCCTGCTGCATCCAGTATCTGACTGCATTTCCGCTCAGGTTCATGTAGGTGGAAGGCTTAAGCAGGATGAGCTGTCTGCCTTTTACCGAAAGGGTAGTGGTGGCTCCGTAACGGCCATCCTTAAAAACAATATTGGACGCCTTAGCTAGGGCGTCCAATACCATAAATCCTATATTATGACGGGTTTCACGGTACTCGTCGCCGATATTCCCCAGTCCTACTATCAAATATTTCATTGAAAGGATTTTGAAAACTCAGGTTAGATTCAGATTATTTACCTGCAGCAGCCTGAGCACCACGAGCGGCACGAGTCAATTTAACGGCACATACCACAGCTTCTTTTGCGTTCAGCAGTTCCAGACCTTCGTAGTTCAGTTCGCCTACCTTGATAGTCTTACCCAGACCCAGGTTAGTTACATTGACAACCAGACGTTCCGGAATAACATTGTACAAAGCTTTCACTTTCAGCTTACGGATCTGAAGAGCCAATTTACCACCGGCTTTCACACCTTCAGCCAGACCTTCCAACTGAACAGGAACTTCCATTACGATAGGCTTAGCTTCGTCAATCTGGTAGAAGTCTACGTGAAGAATCTTGTCTGTTACAGGGTGGAACTGGATATCTTTCATGATAGCGTTCACGATTTTGCCATCGATGTTCAAGTCTACTACATAGATGTGCGGTGTGTATACCAGGTTACGCAGACCATCTGTTGTTACAGTGAAGTGAGTAGCAACCGGATTTCCGTTTTCATCTTTCTGTACACCATACAATACGCAAGGTACGATGTCGTTGTTACGCAGTTCACGGGTAGCTTTCTTACCAGTTTCAGTTCTTAAAGAACCTTTGATTTCGATTGATTTCATGTTTTTGATTTTTTTGTGTTACTCTAAATTAAGTATTTTCTTGTGCTTAATTCGCCATCACACGATGTGGTATATCACACGATGAGCTTAAAAAAGCGGTGCAAAGGTAAGGCTTTTGCGGGAATTGTGCAAATTTGTGCCGAATTTTTATTCATGGGGTAATCAATATCTGATTGAATGCTTGTCCGGTAGGTCCGATTCTCCATCAGAGGCATATCTTCCTTTGGGTGAAAGGTTTTCGCTCCGGCGCTTCCTGTCGGCACTGCACAGGCTTGACGGCCCATCAGGCAGTCCTGTCGCTTGGGGTGGGGTTAGAAGTCAATGTCTATTTTAATTTCTCCGGTATTCAACTCCTGCGGTTCGGGATGTCCGTCGTCTGTCGGGTCGTCTGCGGATAACCCTTGTTTGTCTTCTATGTAGTTGATTACTTGTTGTAGTCCGTGTATGAACTTGTCGAAATCTTCTTTGTACAAGAAAATCTTGTGTTTCTCGAAACTGACTTGTGGATTTTCTCCTTCTCCGGCAACTACCTTTTTACTCTCTGTGATAGCTACATACATTTCGTCTTTCCGGCTTTTCTTGACATCCAGGTAATAGATGCGTTTTCCGGCTTTCACGGCTTTCGAGAAAAGGATCTCTTTGTCGCTGTTCTCTGTAGTGTTTTTCTTCTTTAAATTTTCCATAACCTTAGCCTTGAGTTCTTTAATCGCGCTTCAAAATTGACTATTTTTTTTATATGAACAAAAAAATGAGGCTTTAAAAAACGCTTTTCCATAAAAAAAAGAAAAAAAAGTGTTGTGGTATAGGGTATTTGAATGAAAATATATATTTTTGCAGCCTAAAAGTTATATTTAAAAAAGTATGATTAACAGAGTTCTCATTCGTCTGAAGATAGTTCAGATAATCTATGCTTATTATCAGAACGGTGGTAAAAACTTGGATACTGCAGAAAAGGAGTTGTTCTTCAGCCTTTCCAAGGCATACGATTTGTACAACTATCTCTTGCTCTTGATGGTGGAAGTTACACGTTATGCACACAAGCGCCTGGATGCAGGTAAACACAAGCTGGTTCCTACCAAAGAAGATTTGTCTCCAAACACTAAATTTGTTGATAACCGGTTCATTGCCCAGCTGGAAGTGAATAAGCAATTGAATGATTTCTCGAACTCCCAGAAAAAAACGTGGGAGAACGAAGGCGATTTCATCAAGAATCTGTGCGAACAGATCATGCAGAGCGATATATATAAGGAATATATGGCGAGTGAAACCTCTTCTTATGAAGAAGACCGTGAAGTATGGCGTAAAATCTACAAGAAGATTATTTTCAATAACCCGGCTTTGGATGAAGTCTTGGAAGACCAGAGTCTGTATTGGAACGATGACAAGGAAATTGTCGACACTTTTGTCTTGAAGACCATCAAGCGTTTCGATCCGGCAAACGGAGAGAATCAGGAACTTCTTCCGGAATTCAAGGACGAGGAGGACCAGGATTTCGCACGTCGTCTGTTCCGCCGTTCTATTCTGAATGCGGATTATTACCGTCATCTGATCAGTGAAAACTCCAGAAACTGGGATTTGGACCGCGTAGCCCTGATGGATGTCATCATCATGCAGATAGCTTTGGCTGAAATCCTGAGCTTCCCGAATATACCGGTCAATGTTTCATTGAACGAATATGTAGAGATAGCCAAGTTGTACAGTACACCGAAAAGCGGTGGATTTATCAACGGTACATTGGATGGAATTGTTAATCAATTGAAAAAGGAAAACAAGCTGACCAAAAATTAATATCTTTGTCCAGCTATTAAATAAAATAATAATCAAGATAACGTATGAATTTGTTAACTATTGTGTTACAGCAAGCGGGAGCCGGAGCTGACTACTCCTTCCTGATTATGATGGTAGCCATCTTTGCTATCATGTACTTCTTTATGATTCGTCCTCAGAACAAAAAGCGTAAAGAAATCGAGAACTTCCGTAAAGGACTGGAAGTAGGTCAGTCTGTCGTAACAGCTGGTGGTATCTATGGAAAAATCAAAGAAATAGAAGATAGTACAGTGATTGTTGAAATTGCTTCGGGCGTAAAGATCAAGGTAGATAAGAACTCTATCTATGCCGATGCTCAGGCCCAGGCCCAATCTCAGGCTAAATAACAACGATTTAAAAAGACTGTTCGATGTGAAGAACATTAAGAAATATTATATCCCTCTTCTACGGAAAATCAGAAACTTCCTGCTCAGTGACAAGTGCCGGGAGTTTCTGTTTTTTTTGTTTTTCGTATTCATTTCTTTCTGTTTCTGGCTGTTGCAGATACTGAATGAAACCTATCAGACCGAATTCAAGATTCCGTTGCGTCTGAAGAATGTTCCCAAAGAGGTTGTACTGACTTCCGATATCCCGTCGGAAATCCGGGTGAAGGTAGAGGACCGTGGAACAATTCTGCTCAACTATATGTTGGGAAGAACTTTCTTCCCGGCAACCTTTGATTTCGCTGATTATGAAAACAAAGGTACCCGTGTGGTGATACCTGCTTCGGAACTCTCCAAGAAAATTGCTACTCAGCTGAATGGTACTACACGCATCCTGGCCATTCGCCCGGATACGGTGGATTTTATCTATACGCGCGGTACGGCCATGAAAGTGCCTGTTGCGGTGAATAAGGAAGTGACGACCGGCAGACAGTATTACGTGTCCGATGTGAAATGTCAGCCGGATTCGGTGACGGTCTATGCGCCAGAAGAAGTCCTGAAGAATGTCCTGACTGCTTATACGCAACCTATCGACCTGAAGGATATTACTGATACGGTAGTGAAGCATGTACCGTTGCAGACGATACGGGGTATCAAGTATGTGCCATCCTCGGTAGAGGTTGCCGTTTGCGTGGATATGTATTCTGAAAAGACGGTTGAAGTGCCGGTGGTAGGGTTCGATTTCCCGAAAGGCAAAGTTCTCCGTACTTTCCCTTCGAAGGTGCAGGTTACTTTTCAGGTAGGTCTTGCCAATTTTAAGTCGATTACGGCGAATGATTTTCTGGTGGGGGTTGCTTATCCGGACCTGCAGAAGGAATCGGGCGACAAGGCGACTGTCATCTTGTGGGCTACACCTGAACATGTCAGCCATATCCGTATTTCGCCGGCTACCATCGATTACCTGATAGAGGAACAGACCGTTTTACCAAAGGATTCGTTGGCTCATGATTAGGATAGGGATTACAGGTGGTATAGGCAGCGGAAAGACGTATGTTTCCCATCTGCTTCAGAGTTTGGGAGTACCCGTTTATGACTCCGATTTACGTGCCAAACAGTTGACGGTGGCCGATGCGGGTATCCGGCAAGGTTTGATGGCTTTGTTGGGCGAACAGGTTTACCGGCACGGTAAGCTCAATAAGGACTTGTTGGCTTCTTATTTGTTTGCGAGCCGCGAAAACGCTGATCGGGTGAATGCGGTGATTCACCCGGTGGTTTTTCGGGATTTCGACCGTTGGTGTGAACAGGCGGGGACTGAACTGGTGGGATTGGAGAGCGCCATCCTTTTCGAGTCAGGATTCGATAGGCATACGGACTATGTATGTGTCGTTTCGGCACCGCTGGAGCTGAGAATTCAGCGTACAATGGAGCGTGACGGACGTGACCGTGCTGCCGTTGAAGCCCGTATCCAGGCACAGATGGATGAACGGGAGCGGGAGGAACGGGCCGATTATGTGATTGTGAACGATGGCATTTGTCCGCTGTTACCGCAATTGGAAAAGATGCTTCAAGCACTCAAGGCAAGAAAAAATGCCTGATAGTTTGTGTATGTCATAACGGAGTTGTATTTTTGTTGGCAATTAGTTAATTTTCAAAATTTAGTAACTGAAAATATTATGTTGAAGACAATTTTGGCAATCTCGGGAAAACCGGGTTTGTATAAGCTGATTTCACAGGCTAAAAATATGTTGATTGTAGAGACCGTTTCGGCTGAAAAGAAACGTGTTCCTGTGTATGCTAGCGATAAGGTGATTTCTTTGGGCGATATCGCCATGTATACTGATGCGGAAGAAGTTCCCTTGGCTGAGGTGTTGGAAGCTGTGAAAAAGAAAGAGAACGGTGCTGTGGCTTCGTTGGATTACAAGAAAGCTTCTCAGCAGGAGCTGGTGGATTTTATGGCAGCAGTGTTGCCTAACTTCGATCGCGACCGTGTACATACAAGTGATATCAAGAAACTGATTCAGTGGTATAACATTCTGGTAAATGCCGGTGAAACCGATTTCGTAGAATCGGCTGAATAATCAGACCATATTATTAGGAAATGAAGGAGGACTCTGTCTAAACGGGGTTCTCCTTTTCTTTTTTGATGGAATCCAAAACCTTTTAGAACTCGGATTGTTTTATATAGTGACTTGACTAAACTATTCTTAAATAATAATTGAGTATGAAAAAAGGTTTTTTTCTGGGGTTGCTCCTGACGGCTGCATCCCTGCATGTAAATGCACAGGCCCTTATGGGAACTAATTTCTTCGACAACTGGTATGTTGGCTTGAATGGTGGTGGTATTACACCGACAACTCACGCCCCTTTTTGGAAGAGTATGCGTGGTATTACCGGTCTGGAAATTGGTAAGCAGGTGTCTCCGGTGTTGGGGTTCTCGTTGCAGGGACTTACGGGTATTAATACAACGAAGAGTAAAACAGCTTTCGATGACCTGAATATCTCGTTCAACGGTAAGATGAACTTGAATAACCTGTTTGGAGGCTATAACGGTGTTCCGCGTCTGTTCGAAGTAGAAGCCGTGGCAGGTGTAGGTTATGGACATAACTTCCAGAGTCAGGCAGTGGGCGATGAACGGAATTATATCACTACCCGTTTCGGTTCCAGCTTGAACTTTAATTTGGGTGAATCAAAGGCTGTAACCCTCAGTTTGAAACCGGCTATCGTTTACCGTCTGGATGGAGATCGTCCACAGGCGTTGAATGTGAACCGCTCTAAGATTGAATTGTTGGCGGGAGTGACTTATCACTTCGGCAACAGTAACGGTGAACACTACATGACATTGGTTGAACCGATGGATCCGCTGGCGATAGAGGCGGTGAACGACAAGGTAAACCAGTTGCGCGGAGAAATTCAGGTACGTGACCAGGCTTTGGCCGAAGGTGCGGCTGTTATCCAGCAGTTGCAGACACAGCTTCAGAATTGTCAGAACAACCAGCCTGAGGAAGTGGCTATGGTGGTAGAACAGACACAGGTACGCTCATTGGAATCAATGGTGACATTCAACCTGGGAAGCTCTGTCATCCCGAATTCACAGATTCCTAATGTGGAACGCATCGGCATCTACATGAAGAATCATCCGGCCAGCACAGTGGTCATTAAAGGATATGCGTCTCCGGACGGTAATTTGGAATTCAATCAGAAATTGGCTCAGGCACGTGCTGAATCTGTCAAGGCTATGTTGATGAAGAAGTACAATATCTCTGCCGACCGCATCACGGCTAAAGGTGAGGGTATTACGGATATGTTCTCAGAACCGGCATGGAATCGTGTGAGTATCGCAACACTGAATGAAAACAACAACTAAGCTAGTCTTTTTTCGCAAAACAACTAAACTGTTTTGATGGAGCCTGTGAAGGTGTAGTAATTGTTTGAAGGGTGCATCGTTTGTGCGGTGCATCCTTTTTTTTCATGCCTTTTTAAGGAGAATCGTAGCGTATGTCTAAGTTTTCGGATACTTAAACGGGGCATGATGGGAGGGAAAAGGTAGATATTGGATATAAAAAAAAAGATGTCTGTTCAGACATCTCTCGGAGAGCGGAAGACGGGACTCAAACCCGCGACCCTCAGCTTGGAAGGCTAATGCTCTATCGACTGAGCTACTTCCGCAGTTTTGCGTGGGCAAGGATGGATTCGAACCACCGAAGGCGTAAGCCAGCAGATTTACAGTCTGCCCCATTTGGCCACTCTGGTACTTGCCCTTTCAATAAGTGGAGCGGAAGACGGGACTCAAACCCGCGACCCTCAGCTTGGAAGGCTAATGCTCTATCGACTGAGCTACTTCCGCAATTTTGCGTGGGCAAAGATGGATTCGAACCACCGAAGGCGTAAGCCAGCAGATTTACAGTCTGCCCCATTTGGCCACTCTGGTATTTGCCCATTCGCTTTCGAAAAACTTTTTGATTGACTTCGTTTCTCAATTGCGATGCAAAGGTACGATTATTTTTTTAATTTGCAAATAAAATCGATCATTTTTATTGCTGTAACTGCACATTCGTCTCCTTTGTTTCCTAATTTACCTCCGGCACGATCTTCTGCCTGCTGCATGTTATTGGTGGTAATTAGTCCATAAATGACTGGTACGTCGGAAGTTGCGTTTAACTGGGCAATACCTTGCGTAGTCCCGGCGCATACATAATCGAAATGTGGAGTATCTCCGCGTACTACACAGCCAATGGCGATGACTGCATCCACTTTTCCGCTTTTAATCATCTGTGCCGATCCGAAAGTCAGTTCAAAGCTTCCGGGTACAGTCTGTACCAGGATATTTTCTTCTTTTGCGCCATGCTTTTTCAGTGTATTTACAGCACCTTCCAGCAGTGCGCCTGTAATGTTACTGTTCCATTCGGATACTACGATACCGAAACGCATAGCCGATGCGTCAGGTACGGAATTGAAATCGTAATCAGAAAGATTGTGATACGCTGTTGCCATATGAGATTTAGTGTTTAAGATAAATAAGATAAAAAAAGAAACGGATTCCACATAGCCACAACGACGGTTGGCCGTGTGAACTGTGAAATCCGTTCTTCCTAATTATTATGGATAAATTATTTCGATTTATTTGGAAGCACGCTCGATGTATTTATCGATGTCCATAGCTTGGTAAGAATTGGCATATTTGTTCTTTACCTGTTTGTAAGCTTCTACGGCTTCGGTATTCTTGCCTTGTTTTTCCAGAATCTGTCCGGCCTGAATCAGGTAAACAGGACTCAGTGAAGTGCTGTTTGCACGGTCGGCAGCCTTCAAGAGGGTAGCGGCAGCTTTGTCCAGCTGACCCATGTGCGCGTAGCAGTTACCCAAAGTACCCAGTATGGCCGGAGAAACCAATTGGTCGTCTGCGCTGAACTGATTCAGGTATTTGCTGGCTTCTTCGTATTTGCCCAACTGTGCATAACAGATTCCTGCATAGGCGTTGGCCAGGTTACCAGCTTTAGTTCCACTGAATTCATCAGCTATTTTGATAAAACCGTCAAATCCTTGTTTGTCTCCGTTCAGGGCAGTTTCGTATTCGTCTGAACCAAAATATTGTTCACCCTTGAATAGTGCTTCAGAAGCTTTCTGTTCGTTAGGGGCTGAGATGAAATGTTTGTACCCCAAGAAGCCACATACGATAACTACTACGGCGATGACTGCTCCCAGCAACACATTCTTGTTCTTTAAGAGGAATGCTTCTGAAGATACCAGTGCTTCATCCACATTCAATGGATCATGAGTTTGATTTTTTCCTGTCATTTTTATTGTTGTTTTTTATATTTTCTGATGAACCGATATTTCGGACAGCAAAAGTAAGGCATTTATACGTATTAATGAAATTTGTGGGCATGTTTTTTTACCTATCTTCCTTTTATTGCTATTTTTGTGCGTAAAATACGAAATCATTATGTGGCTGAAACGCATCTCCATCTTAAATTATAAGAACTTGGAACAAGCTGAACTTTCGTTTTCCCGAAAGATGAATTGCATTATCGGTAAAAACGGGATGGGAAAGACCAACTTGTTGGACGCCGTCTATTACCTGTCATTCTGCAAAAGTGCGACGAATCCCATCGACTCGCAGAACATCCGTCATGATCAGGACTTTTTTGTTATTCAGGGATTTTATGAAACTGATACACCGGAACCCGAAGAGGTGTATTGTGGGTTGAAACGGAAACAGAAGAAACAGTTTAAGCGGAATAAGAAGGAGTATACCCGTTTGTCCGACCATATCGGATTCATTCCTCTGGTTCTGGTATCGCCGGCTGATTCTTTGCTGATAGCCGGCGGGAGTGAAGAACGCCGTCGTTTTATGGATGTCGTGATTTCGCAGTTCGACCGCGAATACCTGGAGGCGCTTATTCGTTATAACAAGGCGTTGATGCAGCGGAATACCTTGTTGAAATCGGATATTGAACCCGAGGAGGAATTGATGGCGGTATGGGAGGAGATGATGGCTACAGCCGGTACTGTCGTCTATCAGAAACGGAAAGCCTTCATCGATGAATTCATCCCGGTTTTCCAGTCTTATTATGCCTATATCTCGCAGGATAGAGAGGAGGTAAGCCTGGCTTACGAATCGCATGCGGCGCAGGGAGATTTGTTACAGTTGATTCAGGAGAGCCGGCAGCGTGACCGTATTATGGGGTATTCTTTGAAAGGTGTGCATAAGGACGATCTGGTCATGCAGCTTGGTGAGTTTCCTATTAAGCGTGAAGGGTCACAAGGGCAGAACAAGACTTATCTGATTGCCTTGAAGTTGGCGCAGTTCGAATTCCTGAAGAGGACGGGTAGTCAGACTACTCCTTTGGTCCTGCTGGATGATATCTTCGATAAACTGGATGCGTCACGGGTTGAGCAGATTGTGAAACTGGTGGCGGGAGACAATTTCGGTCAGATCTTTATAACGGATACTAACCGTGACCACCTGGATAAAATCCTGAAGAAAATAGATGGAGACTATAAACTCTTCGAGGTGGAGGGTGGAATGGTAACGGAACGGAAGGAGGAAGCTCATGAAGCGGAATAATACCGAACAGGTAGGCGATGTCATCCGTCAGTTGCTTCGTCAGGAAGGGTTGGAAACCCCATTGAATGAGTACCGGCTGGTTGAGTCGTGGAAAGATGTGGTAGGCCCTTCTATTTATAAATACACCACCAATCTGTATATCAAGAATCAGGTTCTGTACGTGCATCTCTCTTCGTCTGTTCTTCGTCAGGAACTGATGATGGGAAGAGAAATGCTGGTACGGAACCTCAATGCGCATGTCGGTGCGCAGGTTATTGTGAATATCGTTTTTCGCTGATGCACCCTTCTTGGGTCCAGACTTCATCCATCGGGCGGTCGAAGGATTCTGTCGGAATCTCCGGAAGGACTTGAAAAGAGAAGCAGACACCGATATTATAGCTTTGTAATTTCGGGAGCAGACGGTCATAATAGCCCTTTCCTCTTCCCAGGCGGTTTCCATGCTTGTCGAAGCCTACCCCTGGAATGATGGCTACATCGATGCTGGAGAAATCTGTTACGATTTCTCCAGTCGGTTCATCAATGCCGAAGCTTCCTTTCTTTAAATCGGTCTTCCCCGAATACCTCCGCAGTTCCAGTTCGTCGCCTGTCACTACCGGAAGCACCACTTGTTTTTTCTGGCTGATACGTTCCACAAATTCATGAGTCCGTACCTCATCGGGCAGTGAGTAGTAGAGTAGGACCGTCTGGGCCTCCCTGAACCGCGGATGGTCTATCAGCTTGTCAAGCAAGCTGGTAGACCACGTCGTAAGTTGAAGTGGGGAGTATTGTTTTTTCTGCTGTTTTATCCAATTGCGCAACTGTCTTTTCATCGTTCTTAGGATTGTTGGCCGGTGATGGGGCTTCGGGGAATGATTTTCCTTCTTTCAATACTTCCAGTGCTTTTTGTACAGTCTTGTCACTCTTGTTCAAGTATTGGATATATGCCTCCATACCAAGCATATTGTAGATGATATTGCCGTAGAGGGCGGTTTCGAACAGTTTTTTCGATTTCAGCATCATCAGGTTGCGTCGTTTCAACCCTTTCTTTTCGGCCCAGGTAGCAAATTTGTCCAGTACATTCTGTGTCTTCAGGTAGCTTTCCAGTTTGTCCGGAGTTTCAAATTCCGACAGTTTGTTCCTGTTCTGGTCAGTATATTCGAATGTATAGCGGATAATCATTCCCCGGTTGGCTGCCATGCGGAAATAGCTGGTCATACCTGTCGTATCCTGTGGAACGAAGATATCCGGCATGATACCTCCACCTCCGTATACAGTACGTCCCAGACGGGTATGATAGATTTCTTCGGTATTCTGTTTGATGCTGTCGGCAGAGAAGAATTCCCCGTGTTCATAGCGGGTAAGCAGGTCCAGTTCATATTCTTCACCCTTTCCTTTTTCGTAAGGTTTCTGGATGCATCTTCCCGAAGGGGTATAATAGCGGGCGATAGTCAGCCGGATGGCCGAACCGTCGCTGAATTCGATGGGCTGCTGTACAAGTCCCTTTCCGAACGAGCGGCGTCCGATGATGGTTCCACGGTCATTGTCCTGTATGGCTCCGGCAAAGATTTCGCTGGCTGAAGCCGAACCTTCGTCTACCAGTACCACCAGCGGCATTTTCTGGCTGCTTCCCGTTCCGTTCGAGTTATAGTCTTCCCGTGGCGATTTACGTCCCTGGGTGTAGACAATGAGGCGGTTGTTCGGCAGGAACTCGTTGACCATCTGGATGGCTGCTGCCATGTATCCTCCTGTGTTTCCACGCAGGTCCATGATGATACCTTCACAGTCGGCCTGGTTCAATTGTGCCAGGGCTATCAGCAGTTCGGTATAGGTCGTTTCGCCGAATTTGTTGGCCTTGATATACCCGAACTTCTCATCAATCATGTAGGCGGCATCGATGCTTTTTACAGGGATGTCTCCACGTACGACGGTAAACTGCAGAATATCTTTTTCTCCCTGACGGAAGATACCCAGTTTGACTTTGCTTCCTTTTTTACCTTTCAGCCGTTTCATGGCTTCGTTGTTGGTTACTATCTTACCGACAAAAGCGGAATCATCGACCGAGACGATACGGTCACCGGCCATCAGGCCGACTTTTTCAGAGGGACCTCCCTGGATGACACTGTTGATGTGGATGGTATCATCCTGGATGGTAAACTGGATACCGATACCGCTGAAGCTGCCTTTCAGATCTGCGCTGACTTCTTCCATATCTTTGGCGGGGATATACGAGGAATGCGGATCCAATTCCGATAGTATCAGTGGCATGGCCTGTTCTACCAGGTCATTCATCTTTACCGTATCTACATACTGGTCATCGATGATTCTCAACAGGGCATTCAGCTTGTTGGAGGAAGTGTTGATGATACCCAGTTTGTTTCCGGAAAAGTGATTGGCGTAGAATGTACCGATTAGGATTCCTGCTACCAGGCAGACGGCAATCAGTATCGGCATTAAACGGTTTCTGTTACTTTTCATTGCTCTTCTCTTCGTTTGGATTGATATATACTGTTTCTATGTTCGCTTTTTCCAGCAGACGTAATCCGTCTTCTAGGCGATATTTTTCTCCGTAGACTACTCTTTTTATACCTGCCTGGATGATAAGCTTGGCACATTCGATGCAAGGCGAGGCGGTGACGTACAGTGTTGCCCCTTCGCTACTGTTGCTGGAACGGGCTATTTTGGTAATTGCATTGGCCTCGGCATGCAGTACGTATGGGTGTGTGAGGTTGTTTTCATCCTCGCATACGTTTTTGAAACCGGAAGGTGTTCCGTTATATCCGTCGGAGATAATCATTTTGTTCTTTACAATCAGAGCACCTACTTTCCGCCGTTGGCAGTAGGAGTTTTCTGCCCAGATTTCTGCCATCCGCATGTAGCGTTTGTCCAACAGTTCCTGTTTCTTTTCTTGTGTTTCCATGTGATTAGTCATTGTTATGCATTAGCTGGATATACGAAGTCCGTGATTCAGGAGCCAGCTGCAGGGTGCGGCTGTCTCCTTTGTAATATTTCACTTGTTTCAACCTTTCGATGAATTCTTTGCTGGTTCCGTTGGGCGAAACGGTTGTTTTTACCTGTGTGATGGAAATCGTGCGGGTGGAAGCATCACCCTGCCATCTGGCGGTAAATTCACCGTCGGTTAATACTCCTTTGACGCTTCCGTCGTCATTGAACGTGATGGAAATCCAGTTCTTGCTCGAAGTCTCCGGTTTGGTGATAAGCGGAGTGTCACCGTGGCTGTTGGTGGATTCCCAGTTCTTGGTTTCGAAGAAGTTGACCAGAGACCACTGGCCGCTGCAGAAGATTTCTTCAATGTCATCTTCCTGGCTGCAACCTCCCAGAAAAAGGGTCGCCAGTAGTAGGGTATACAGTTTGATAGATTGTAGGAATACTTTCATCGCTTGATATCGTTTCTTTTTAATAATGCGTCAATAGTCGGTTCCTGTCCCCGGAAACGTTTGTAGAGCGTCATCGGATGTTCGGTTCCACCTTTCGACAGGATGTTTTCTCGGAATGAACGGGCCACATCGGTATTGAAGATTCCTTTTTCCTTGAATACCGAGAAGGCATCTGCGTCCAGTACTTCCGCCCATTTGTAGCTGTAGTAACCGGCAGAATAGCCTCCCGACATGATGTGGCCGAACTGGACACTCATGCAGGTTTCCTCCGGTTGCGGCAGTACCTGGGCTTTCTTCCAGGCTTCTTTTTCGTAGGCCTTCACATCGCCCTCGAACGGAGTCTGCCTTGTATACCAGGCCATATCCAGCAGACCGAAGCTGACTTGGCGCAGGCAGGCGTATGCCACATTGAAATTGGAAGCGTCGATAATCCGCTGGATAAGCGTTTCCGGAATCGGTTCTCCGGTCTGGTAATGCCGGGCGAACGTGTTCAGGAATTCTTTTTCTATGGCGAAGTTCTCCATAATCTGTGAAGGGAGTTCCACAAAATCCCAGTATACATTGGTTCCGCTCATGCACTGGAAACGGGTGTTGGCGAACATGCCGTGTAGCGCATGACCGAATTCGTGGAGGAAAGTGTTCACCTCCGAGAATGTCAGCAGTGCCGGCTTTTCGGCGGTAGGCTTCGTAAAGTTCATGGTTACGGAAACATGTGGCCGGCTGTTGGTTCCGTCGCTTTCTATCCATTGTTCCTTGTAGCTGGTCATCCAGGCTCCTGAACGTTTCCCCGCACGAGGATGGAAATCGGTATAGAGTACAGCCAGATAACTTCCGTCACGGTCGAACACTTCGTAGGCCTGTACATCCGGGTGATAAACAGGGATGTCCTTGTTCTCTTTGAAGGTGATGTCGTACAGTTTAGTAGCAAGCCCGAATACTCCCTGTTTTACCTGCTCCAGTTCGAAGTAGGGGCGTAGTTCTTCTTCGTTCAAGGCATATTTCTGTTCTTTCAGCATTTCTGCGTAGTAGGAGAAATCCCAGGGCATCAGCTGGAAATCTGTCCCTTCCTGCTTGCAGGCCAGTTGCTTGATTTCCTCCACTTCCTGCAGGGCTTTCGGGGTATAGGCCTCCAGCAGGTCGTTCAGCAGCTTGTATACATGGGTGCTGTCCTCGGCCATGCGTTTACGGAGTACATAATCCGCATAATCGGTGAATCCCAACAGTTGGGCTATCTGCATACGCAGGTTCACCAGTTTCTTCACGATTTCTTCGTTGTTGAATTCATCGTCGTGGGTACACTGGGTATTATAGGCCAGATACAGTTGTTTCCGCAAGTCACGGCGTTTGCTGTATTTCATGAAAGGTACATAGCTGGGAGCCTGGAGTGTGATGACCCATCCTTCTTTCCCTTTCTCTTTGGCTGTCAGAGCGGCTGCTTCCCGTGTGCTTTCCGGTAGTCCTTCCAGGTCTGCTTCGTCGGTCAGTACCAGTTCGTACTTGTTGGTTTCTTTCAGGTGATTCTGCGAGAATTTCAGGGTGAGCGAGCTGAGTTCCATGCTCAGGTTCCGGTATGTTTCCTTGTCTTTTTCAGACAGGTTGGCACCGTTCCGTTGGAATCCGTCGTATGTCTTTTCCAGCAGTCTCTGTTCTTCTTGGGTCAGGGTGAGCCGGTCTTTCTGCTGATAGACCTGTTTGATGCGGTCGAACAGCTTTTCGTTGAGGCTGATGTTGTTGGCGTGTTCAGAGAGTTCCGGCATCAGCTTTTCGGCTATCGCATCCAGTTCGTCGCAAGTTTCGGCACTCATCAGGTTGAAGAGGACGGTGGTTACCCGGTCCAGCAGTTTTCCGCTTTGTTCCAGCGCCAATACGGTGTTTTCGAATGTCGGTGCTTCCGGATTATCTATGATTTGCTGGATTTCTGCGTCTTCTGCTTCCATTCCCTTCCGGATGGCCGGTTCGTAGTCTTCCAGCCCGATGCGGTCGAAGGGGGTAGTATCATGGAGTGTATGGTACGGTTGTAATAAAGGATTTTCCATAACAGTTTATTTGCTTGCAAAAAATGAAAAGGAATCGGTCACTGGAGGCTGTTTTCTGTTTCTGCGGTTTCTTCTTCCGGAGAATCGTCGGATAGCTTCCGTTCTTTATAGGCTACCAGCCGGTTCAGGTCCGGAATGATGATTTTCTTCCGGCTCAGCTCTATCAGTTCCTGCTGTTGCAGTTCGTTGAGTACCTTCGATACATTGATACGGGTGTCGTCAATCAGTTCGGCCAGGTCCTCCATCTTGATGAACAGTGTCTTCTGTCCGGTAGGCGATGTGCAGCGCAGTTGCAGGAAGTTGGTGATTTTGTCTATCGTTGAACCGATGTGCGAATTCCACAGTTTCTGGTAGGCCATCTGTGCCCGGTTGCTGAGGATGTTCAGCAGGTTCAGCTGGAAGATGGTATAATTGTTCAGTTGCGTCAATACGTATTTCTTGTCAATCATGACCGTATGTACTTCGGTCAGTGCCTGGTAGGAAGCGGTATAGGTCGTCATCATGCCGAACAGGGAATAAGGTTCAATGATGGTCGGGCTTTCCAGTTCTTCCTGGATGGTATATCCATGGACTTCGTCTGTCGATTCAGATTGGATTTGTCCCGATAGAATGAATACAAGGTGGTTGCACGGTTCGTTCTGCTTTATCAGGTAAGAGCCGGGCGTATATTTCTGAAAATGTAATTTGACTTTTTCCAGAATATTGGTAAAATCAGTTTTGCATAACCCTTGAAACAGGGGTAATTGCAACAACTTATCGTACATTGTGATTTCCATATGCCAATTAACTTTGTTAAAGAACTGTTTAACACACAAAGTTAGCGATAATTTCTTTTTTCTCAACGAATTTTTTCGTGGTTTTATCTTTTTTTGTTTATTCGTGTCCGATAGCAGGCTTTGGTATGTGGTTTTTAACTGAAAAAGATTATCTTTGCGTACGGATTTAAACTTAGACTTATGGGTACTTTTAATTTTCAGGAGTTTTTGAGCGCATTCATCGTGCTGTTTGCGGTAATCGATATCATCGGTTCCATTCCTATCATTTTGGATTTGAAACAAAAGGGCCGTTCGGTCAATTCCATGAAGGCTACACTTATTGCTTTTGCCCTGCTCTTGGGATTCTTTTATGCCGGCGATATGATGCTCCGCCTGTTTCAGGTAGACATCGCTTCGTTTGCCGTAGCCGGTGCCTTTGTGATTTTCATGATGTCGCTCGAAATGATTCTGGATGTAGAGATTTTCAAGAATACAGGACCTATCAAGGAAGCTACCTTGGTTCCGTTGGTCTTTCCGTTACTGGCTGGAGCCGGTGCCTTTACCACCTTGCTGTCGTTACGTGCCGAGTATGCTCCTGTCAATATCGTACTGGCATTGATTCTGAATATGGTATGGGTATACATTGTACTTCGGATGACCGACCGTATTGAACGTGTGTTAGGAAAGGGAGGTATCTATGTTATCCGTAAGTTTTTCGGTATCATTCTGCTGGCTATCTCTGCCCGTCTGTTTACAGCCAACCTTACTTCCTTGATTGAACAGTTCCAGAAGGCTGCCCAATAACGAAAAAAACGGGCGGTGTCTTATTTCACCGTCCGTATTTCTCCACTCCCGATGCACAGGTGGGCATCCTTGTCGTAGATTACCCCGAATTGTCCCGGGGCGATTCCTTGCAGTTTCTCTTTGCTTGTTATCCGATACCCTTCGGGGGTATTTATCAATGTTCCTTTCTGGAAGCTGTCTGTGTGGCGTATCTTGAAGCAGACCGGAGTTTCCGTTTCTGTCCACGGATTTTCGGTGATGAAATGGAAGTCCACCAGCCGGAATTCGTTCCCGTATTGTTTCTCGGTATCATAGCCCCGCGATACATACAGGATGTTCTCTTTCGTATCTTTTTCGACAACGAACCACGGACCGCCACTCAGCCCCAGTCCTTTCCGCTGTCCGATGGTGTGGAACCAGAATCCTTTGTGGATGCCCAGTTGCCTGCCGGTTTCCAGTTCGATAATCTTTCCCTGTTTTTCTCCCAGGAAACGGCGGATAAAATCGTTGTAGTTGATTTTCCCAAGGAAACAGATGCCCTGGCTGTCTTTGCGTCGGGCACTGGGCAGCTTGGCCTGTTCGGCTATCGTACGGATTTCCTGCTTCAGGTAACCGCCTAGCGGGAACCAGAGTTTGGAGACTTGCAGGTAGTTGATTTGGGCCAGAAAATCGGTCTGGTCCTTCACCGGGTCTTTGGCGGTAGCCAGCCATACCTTCCCGCCGATTTCTTCGGTAGAGGCATAATGTCCGGTCACAATCTTGTCGTAGGCATATCCGGCTTTTTCTTCGAAACAGCCGAACTTGATGAGCTTGTTGCACATCACGTCCGGATTGGGGGTGAAACCCTGCTTTACCTTGTCGATGGTATAGGCCACTACGTTCTCCCAATATTCTTTCTGCAAGTCGATGATGTCGAAGGAAAGCCCGTATTTCCGGGCGGTCGCTGTAGCCAGTTCGATGTCTTCTTCCGCCGTACAGGTCAGTGACTCGTCGGTGTCCATACCTATCTTGATATAGTACAGGTCGGGTCTGTATCCTTGTTCGTACAGGAGGTGTACCGCTACGGCGCTGTCTACACCTCCCGAGAGTAATGCTGCTATCTTCATATCGTTCTTTTTCCGGGGGCAAAGATACCGTTCTTTCTATATCTGTGGAATACCTTAAATGTGGTATAGTCAGTGGAGTATCCGGATGTTTTTTCGTTAGAATATTAAGTTGATGGACTATAAAATAGGCTATGGCTGCGAATCTTATTTCTTGGTTTTTGGTTACTAAAACAAATAATGCTAAAATTAAGGTTATATCTTGGCTTTTAATCAACCATTTAAAATTTATTCTTGTAATCACATTTGGAATAAATCTTAAATGATTGATTTTATTTTCATTAGTTATATTATTCTTCCTCTTCTAATTTTAATCCTAATTGTTGAACAGATTCTTTCACTGTTTTATAGATCTGTGCTGATTCGTCAAGTGGTTTAGAGGGAGTGGAACCAGCTTTAAAGCAAACCTCAATTTCCAATTTGTTTTGATTTAGTGGCACAATGAAACTAGAAAATAATTGGGTCCATTGGTCAACAGGAATTTTACCGGAAATTTTGATAGATTTAAAATGACGTATTGATTGTGGTGATACATCATCTGGCTTATGCGGAGAATTATCTGGTGGTGTATGGGAATTGTTTTCTGATTTTGTCTTGTTATTCCCAGATTCCGTTTCTTCTTTATCTTTAGGTATAACGCTCTTATCTGTCAACCAATATTGACGGTCAGTGACATCAAGCCCAAAGATGTTTTCACGATGATAGATACGTGAATAATTCCCTTCTTCTCCGAAAGCCACATTGAATTCACCGTTGTAGCAATATTTTTGGATAGTGCTGGCTACAGCATCTGTTCCTGTAATCATGGGTTTGTCATCATATTGCAGGAAAGCTTCATATAGTGCAGTTACATTGATAGGATTTTCGAGGGTAGGATACAGACGGTTGGCTTTCAATGTTCCGATGCCAATCGAACGTATCAACCATTCTTCTTCAATAATAGCTTCTATTAATTTGTCCGTAATTTGCGTCTGCATATCGCGGGCAAAGTCATGTAATTCCAAGACTTCTAAACCATCGGTTGCAGAGTAACGCATGGCAATGTTGTACACAGAAATCAACTGGGTATTAGCTTGTTCGTTAGCATCATTTTTCTTGTCAATAATATCCTTTTTTTGATCTATGTCCAATTGCCCGCTATATTCATGTTGTACTCTTTCACATGCCAAGTACTCTGTCAGTTTAGATTGTAATAACCCAAGCTGGCTTTCAGAGCAAGTCAGATAGAATATTGTATTCCGGAAAATGCGCTGTGTACTTCCTTTTTTAGTAGCAATTTGTTCTACATAATTTTCAACTTTCTTGTTAATTGAGTTGATTTGGGTAGCATAGTCCGGACTTAATATGACTAAGGTCAATGTTTTCTGCTCGGGAACATCACCTGATGGGTTGATTAATATGCGCAGTTGGCTGTTGCTGTTTATTTGATTATTTAGCCGTTTTAGTATATCAGCCTTGACATCTGCTGCTGATATTTCTGATTTAGCACTATTAATTAGAATATTAATGTTAGGTTTTGCTTGAAACCAATAAGTTTTGGCTCCTACATTGGTTGAATAAAGGTAATAAGCAACCTGCTCCAGTTTGTTCAAGGCATTGTTGATTTCGCTATGCTGGAATGCAGATGGGCGAAGCATACAAAGTTTTAATTGTTCTATGTTTAATCCTTTGTTCTGCGATCCGCCTATACTGCTCATTAGTAGTGTGGTGGCTATTCCTTGTGCTAAACTGTATTTACAACTATTGCTTTGCGGGTCTTCGTTATCTATTTTATAAGCATTGCTTGAAGTGCCTATAATATCGGCATGCATTACCGTTTCCCATTGGCTACCCATCAAGCTGGTGATAGTTCCTGTTAAGGTTGGTAAATTGGTGAGGTTGACATCTGAAGTGTGTATCAGAGCTTGTGAGCCGCTTAAAGAACCACGACGGCTCCATAAATCCTTGACGATGGAGGCCAACAAACGCAATACACCTCGTGTGCGTTGGAAATGTGGGTCGTTCCCCCATTTTAAGCGAAACATATCTATCAGTTCCGGGTGGAACGGATAAGATTTACGCATTTTATTGATATATTCTATACGGTCTGCTTCAGCTGGTAAATCAGAACGGCGATTGTGGTAGGTATTCTTATATCGTGTTAGTACTTGCTCTATCACTTCCGGGTTTCCAACATTTTCAAATAACCGACGGCGAACCACTTCGAATATTTCTTCATCATCTACTGGTTTGATGCCAGTACCCACACGTACAATACGGTTCTCCAAAGAAGAAAGTATCTGTTGGCCAATTTCTGATGAAGCTACTTCTGTTGCACTGGCAGGAAGAGTGGCTATCAATACACATCGAGGCACTGTAGCGACTGATTCGGTCAGTGTTTGCAGAAAACTTACTGTTTGTGTATAAAGGGTGCCTTTACCTACCATTATTCCATTGGCTTTATTACAGTAATCTGCCAACTCATCAATCAGGATTAGAGAAGGTGTGTTTTGAGCCAGAATAGGCTTGAATATGGAAGAAGAAGGTGCTGTCCGACTTTCATCGTTGGCTCGTACCTTATTGTAGCCTTCTGCTCCTCCTAGTTGATAGGCTAATTCGCCCCATAAGGTATGAATGGTTATACCTTCCTTTGTAGTACGTCCTTGTGCGACATCGGTTGTGTTATTGGTAAAGACGGCAACCTTTGCGTCATTGTATTCAGGATGTATATCTTTATTTAACAGATGGGTTGTATAGGCGGAACTTAACAATGAACGTCCGGCTTTGGCTATATGATATAATGAAATCAAAGTGTGGGTCTTACCACCACCAAATCCTGTTTGCAATGAGATGACTCGGTTCTCACTTTCTTCACCATTCAATGCACGAACCACCCGGTTGGCAATGTCTCGAAGTCCGGCAGTGATATAGGTTTTTTCGAAGAATATTGTCGGATTGTTATAAACTTCCTGTCCGATACCCAAGGCTACTTCTCCCAGATTGGCTGCGAAGATTGACTCATCCAGTACGCCGTTTCGAATGTCGTAATGAGGATATACGTTGGTGAACCATGCAGGGATAGGAGCATCTTCTCGCATGGTTACGGCGGCAGTTTGCATTGGAGGAGCCATTGCTTGGACGGGTTGTGCCATTGGTTGTTCTTGATTCTTAATATTGTCTATTTCGCTGACCAGTTCATCCATTTTCATCAGTTTGGCAGCCTGTTTGATATAGAGATAGGCACCGTCTATTTCTTCGTTATCCAAAACTTGATAATGGTTACACTTGTTGCGGATATCTTTCAGCTCTTGCAGATAACTGATGAATTTATTTGCCTTATCCGGGAGTCCGAATTCTATACCCAGTTCTTGCTTAAAACCGAGTGCAAAATCCGTCAAGTTATTGTAATCAATCAGGCTGATGCATGATTGATTTTCACCTTGTGCTTTCAGTGCCTGATTCCAGGTGGCCCGTTTGGGAACTTTCAATCTGGAAAAATATAATCTTTCCCATGGCTCATTCGGAAAATGTTGTTGCAGGAAGCCTACTACAAACGGACGCATGGCATCTAGAAAGATGCCGAGGGCTTTATGTATCTTATCGTTCATATCTATAATTCTATTGGTATTGACAGGTTAATTAAATAATGTACCTTGGGTGTAGGTCATGCTTTCTCCGCAATGCTGTATCAGGTCGGCCGAATTAGAGATGAGTTCCTGTACTTGTTTTAAGTCATCTCCTTCCGGCAACAGTTCTTTCAAGGATGCCAACACACGCCAGAAAGGATTATTGGCTTCTTTTCCTACTATATGTATGTGGTGAAGGATTTTTCCGCGGTCGCCATCCCGCCAATTGGCCATGGCCCGGTGTACTTGGTCTATCAGCGGGTCACTGGTACTCATACCTAATTTTTCATTTATCGTGCGTTCGGTGTAGGTCGCCAGATGCTGTTTGTTACCGGTACGGATAAGTAGATTGTGAGCGAAAATGTCACTGATATTGACGCTCATTCCCACGCGGGCAAACTTGGCTGCATCGTCAAAGTCAGTGTCTCCCATGCCGTTCATCTGCAACCAAAAGATATAGAAACGGGTATATTCATCTCCGTCAAAACCACTGAGCAAAGCGTTAAATGCCGCGGTCCGAGCTAACTCCAAAAGTTCACCTACAGTTACTTCGCTACCATCTGCTTTTTCCACTGTTTCGTATTTCCCAAATTCACTGACAGCTTGTCCAAAGCAGGCTGTCAAGAGGTCTGCTCCCCGAAACCCCAATTCGTAGAGGGCATTGACTTCTTCTGTGACTTTGGTTTCAATGGCTCGTTTCACTCGTTTGAAACTTTCGAATCCGTTACGTTCAGACGGGCGACATGAAACGGTTACAGACGATTCGAGGGCAGCCCCAGCCAATCCTAAACTTCTATTGGCCATTTCTGTATCCATTGGCCAGCTGCCGGTAATGTTCATTCTTGCTCCCAAGATTGAATTACAGAGTGTAGTCCAAGCCTCGGTACTTTGATGGGCAAACATAATGCTGACAATATCAGAAGTCTGGTATTCAATGGCATCAAAAATGGTCGTCAGTTTGTTTTCGAAATGTTTTTTGGCTTCTGCCTCACTGTTGTGATGATGGTGTTTCAATGCCGTACACTCTTCTGCTTTTGGGGTTTGGGGAGTAGCAAAATTGATGGGGTAGATGTCTCCCAATGTGCGCTTCATCCATACATAAAAGAAGTCTGAGATATCCGCATAGGCTATGGCGTCATAATAGGGTGGGTCTGTTACGACAGCAGTCAGTGTTTTGGCAGCGAACTGTCCTTTTTCTCCACTGGAAGCATTTGCAAACAGTGCAGCAAAAGGAGAATTGCTTTCCGACTCGATGTAACGGGTTATCCACTCCAGTTGGTTGAGGGCACTACCCGAACTGTTGCAGAAAGGGTTGGATTCCGGGTAATCGAAAACCATGGCAATAGCTTGGCGGCTGAAAGGGTGTTCTAGTTTTTCTCCGCTTATATGCCATCTGCCTAATGAGGTATTTGCCACGGCTATACGGTCAAACCAGATAGATAAATAGGTAAATAATATATTCGTATAATTAGATTGGTTTAACGTTGCTTTTAAGTTTAATAATTGTTTATTTATCGTTAAAAGCATATTTAGTTGACGATTAGAAAACATCTGGTACCATTGATTAATATTCCAGCCACGGCTACTGATTAAGTCAGTTTGTTTAGTCATATTTTCAGTAGGTATACTTTGATTGAGTAGCGTTATATGTGGTTGCTCTAGTTGTATTGATGGAATGGTATATTGTTTTCCATTTGAACCTTCACTGATTATTGCGATAAAACGCTCTTTTAATCCAATTTTATTGGCTTGCTCTTTAACTTGTTTAGAAGTTGTGATACTACCACAACATGGGCATATGAGATTTCCTGTTTTATTCCATCCGGGCAATACCTTCTCGTCATAACTTCCTTCTTTTATTTCGAACTGAATATCAGTACCATGGATGATAGGATTCAGGTATACCTTTTTCGATTTGGTGTTTGCCAAATAAAACTGCTTTAGCAGAGGTACTTCTGCTTTGCAAGAAGGATTAGAACACGTAGCTGTCCGTGCCCAATAATAAGCTATGGGCTTATTCCCTTTTTCGTCCGCAGGATAAAGATGCCCCACTTCGGCCTCAGTCATGGCTAGTAACTTTTTGGCATAATATTCTACATCAAAAGACAATCTATTGGGTATTTCTACATTGCCCGTAGGCATGCCTCCAAAATTTTCGGTATACAACTTTATTCCTTCTTTGCCATATAAAGCCATAAATTCCTCGTGAGTGTAGGTGATAGGTTTACCGTATTTT
The DNA here is from genome assembly GCF_000374585.1 of Phocaeicola barnesiae DSM 18169 = JCM 13652. Classification (GTDB taxonomy): domain Bacteria; phylum Bacteroidota; class Bacteroidia; order Bacteroidales; family Bacteroidaceae; genus Phocaeicola; species Phocaeicola barnesiae. The sequence continues at coordinate 145,051 of NZ_KB894643.1, read as the reverse complement.
TGAGGAAACTCTACCGAACCTTTTTCAATGATATGCGCTACAGGGTTGATGTCGTTACCGAAAGAACGACACCCCAAACGGGCTGCTTCCAAGGGTATGGCGCCACCACCGGCAAAAGGATCGAATACGCTGGGCATCCGGTTCTGGAATTTCTCGATAGCCTTTTGTAAGGCGGCTTCTTTGGCTGTTACTTCTGGAGAAGCGAGATGTCGGTTCGGTGTATGATACAATGCAGTTTCAGCATTCGTGATAGCTTTAGAAGCTTCATCAAATTCTACAGTCAAGTCTGTGTATGTGGCTTCAGGACGTAGTTCGGAATTGTGGGCTACCCATATCAGCAAACGAGCCAGACGAAGCACTGTAGGGTCATTTTTACTTTCCCATTTTATCAGGCATCCTTCTTGCACTTGGTCCTTGGAAGGAGTTGTTTTTCCGGCCAGCATATTTTTCTGGCAGGCAGGTGAAAATTTCCCGATAAACATCAACAGTCGGTTGCGAAGGTTGTCAGGCATCGGGTCATAGATAGATGTATAGGGAATATCTGGATAAGGGGCATAAAGCGGATTATTGGCCAGCAGGTCTTGCACGGCATCACAGAATGCTTGCGGACACTCAGGATCCAGCGGATCGGGTACCAGACTTGCAAATATTACCGCCCGGCATACAGGCAATGGCCGACGGGCCCACCACAGATGCAAGGTGGAAATATGTCCATGACGGATGGATTTGTCGCGTACACTTTCTGCCGAGATTTCCTTAATCGGCATTGCTACTTCTATGAGCTTCTTTGCTTTTGTCATAATTAATCTTCTATATCCGGAAGTTTACCAATCATTGTTTCAAGTTCTTTTTTGTAGGCTTCATCAAAAGATTTGTTCTTCAGAAGGTTGTCAATGTCTGTTTTGTCAATGTCCTTTAAGTTGTTATAAAATGCGATGAAGCTGGTAATCATTGCGTCAAAGTACGTTCTTACGATTTCGGTTACCTTATTCGGGAAATTCATTCCTCTCAGTTTTTGCTCATTGTCTGATTGGAAGACTTCTGTCATATTTTTTTGTAAAGTATCGAAATCCGTTTTCCGAGAAGCATACATATATCCGGCTAAGTAATAGGTACTTTTTTTGAAGATAGGAAGTTTTCCCAGATACTTTGCATTATCTTGTTGGATTTGCTCTCTTATGGCATCGAGTATACCATTGGCAATGATAAATTTAAAACATAATTCATCCAGTTGTTTTTCATTCCCTTCTTCCAGCAAGTTGCCATTGAATATTTTATCATATTCGGCTTTTTGGAATACACGTGATTTGCCTAAACCGGAGCGTAATGAACGTGCCATGAAAAGGTAAACTGCTCTGTAAGCCAATGCTACATTGACCATGCTTATAATCATTTGATTACCCTGTATATTCTTGCCTTCTCCTTTTCGGTCATAAATGATGTTGAACTTTCTGAGGACCTCAGCAATGCGTATTTGTATAGGGTCATTAGCCATCAACGAATAACTTTTTACAGAATTCTGATTATTTGTTGCTTTGATAATATTCATTTTGAAGTCGGTCTGTGACGGATTAATTTCATAAATTCGCACCATTACATTGGCCGGTCTGAAATTATCCCGCGTGTTTTCACCGTATTTTGCACTATATAACGCATTGACTGTCTGGCATCCATTGATAATCTGCATGTTCTCCAAGGTAAAAGTTTGCACATGTTTTGCTGCATTTGTGTTGCCAATGGCCAAGGAATCACAAATGATACTAATCCCGTTGTTCATATAAGGAAACCAAAGACTTTCACTGCTGGTAATGGTTGCAATGATATCCTTGTTAACATTTCCGCGGTCACCCAGGTATAATCTGATGTTTTCTGCATACAGTTGGTTGTGGTGATATTTATTCTGCAGCCTGATGAATTCATTGACATTGCACATCCCCACAATCACTTTCTTAGGTAATCCAAGACTTTCGCGTTTGGAGTTATCTTCAAGTCGGTAAGAATACATTCCTTCATTAACTAGTTCCAGGGATTCACTTCCTACTTGGATTTTTCCTTCTCTGACCAGTTCCAAAATTTCTTTCACTCCATATACCTGAATGGAAAATCCTAATAATTGCCGGTCTGCGTTGAAGCGGGCTAAGACATTATTTATTTCTTTTTCATTATTGCGATAGATACCTGTAGCATTGTTGATATAATGGCAATATACGATGATGCGACGATCTCTTCTTCCTTTCAGAAACTCATCACATTTTGTTTTTATTTCAGCTACTACTTCATTGTCCGAAGGTTTTTCCAGAAACTCCGGGTGTACAAAATTATTGTTCACAAAAGTCGCAAAATTGAGTAACTCCACGGGAGACGCGCTTTTGGAATCGTTTGCGTATAGCTTGTATTGGAAAATATGAAGCTGTTTTACTTTTGAACTTTCGGTTTCAATAAGAGCATACGCATCAATTTGCAATTCAGAACGTCCTGAAATACTTTTGTCGGTGATGACGAAATTTTCAAAGAAACCATCTTCTGAATAATCCATGACTAATGATGCAGACATGGCCATGTAAAGAATCTCATTCGTTGCATTCTTCACTTCGGTGGAACTTTTTCCAGCCTCAATCTCAAAATGCTCATTAGTTCTTTTAAAGAAATCAAGTTCTTGTTGTAAGTCTTCACTGATATACATGATAGTCTTTTTTTATTGTTCATATTTCTGTTGCCATTCTTTTAAAGGCAAGTAATATTGTACTCCTTTTGATACCTTTTCAAAGGTAAGACGAATGGCGGGGTTCTGTATTCTGTAAAGTTCAGGCGCGGTTTTGCAGTTTATAACTATATAGAGCCATGCTTTGTCACCTAATTGTGCCAAGCGGTTCCATTCGTTTTCCGACAGCATGACTCCATCGGTACCGGCACGTCCTTTCACTTCAATATACCGTTTCAGCTCGAATTTATCTATACTTTTTATATCATAGCCTAAATTTTGGTGGGAAACATCCTCCGGATTTCTGTCTTGGCCTGTTTCATAATTCATTGCAACTTGCATTGCGATTTCTTCCACTTCCTCATCACGTGTCATGTGGAAATGTTGTTTGTATTCCATTTGTGTCAGTGGAACGACATAAGCACAGCCTATGATTTCAGGTTCTTTAGGTGATATCTCCATCATTTGTTCCATGTCGGCAATCCGTTCTTCACGTCTTTGCATCAGTTCAGCTTTACGTACCATCTTGTACGATAATTTTTCTTGTAGTTTTACATCGCCCATGAAGACCTTCATCTGCATATCATTGATGGCGATATCCAAGTCCATAATGATCTGGCTGAAAGCTGTTTGCAAATATTCTTTCCGCTTGGCTACATCTTCTTCTACTTTTACTTTGGTTTCCTCGAATAATGGAAGGGTAATATGTTCGAAAGCCCAACCCATTACTTCCTGACTTTGAATGGTAGCAGGTGGAAGTATTTCCTTGGCAAATTGCGATGGAGCATGAAGGTCTAGGAATTTGGCAGGAGAAGTATTGTGATAAGTTCCATCAGCTGTCTGAAAAATGAAACTCAACTGCTCGTTGGCAATGCTATCATCTCCTTTATTAGGACGATTATCGGTAATTTGGTTCTTTACGAAAAATGCAAAGTACTCTTCCGTATCTTCCGGTGAAACCAATATCGTCCCTTTCAGCATTTCTTCTTTGAAGTCTTTACGCACGCAATCTGTCAGAGCGTCGAACAATGCATTACCAGGATTTATGTAATGTACTTTTCCTAAAATAGCGGCTGTATTCTGGTAATCAAGAAATATTTGTTTGTCGAAACAAAATAAGAGTTGATTCAGATTATCGGCAAGTATATTATAGTTTTCTTTTAACTGCTTGCTAAGAATCTCAGGGATGGTTGTAATTTTATAAATTCCTTTCTGTACATTTTCGTAACGTCCTCCTAAATATTTGAATGTCCGTTCAAAGAATAATTGAATGTAGATAGGTTGCAGACGCTTTTCATCAGAGTCTTCTTTTAAAAGTCTGGCATTCTTATAATCTACCGGACTATGGGCAATAGCTTTTTGTTGTGCTTCAATCTGACATTTGAACTCTTTTTCAATCTCTTGGTTGTTTTGAGCCAGGAAGCGATCTAAGTCTGATTCTTTTCCGTCAAATACAGAGGCAATGATTGCTTCCAGACTGACATCTTTCAGCACATCTTGAATGACATCGTAAACGCGGTCATCCCCCATGCTTTCCCGAATGATATCCAGTTTATTGAGTAGTTTGGCTAATACTTGTCCTTCGCGGGTATTGTCTGCTACCAAGTTGAAGACAAGCACATCTTCTTTTTGACCGTAACGATGAATACGTCCCATTCGTTGCTCTAATCTGTTCGGGTTCCAGGGGATATCCCAGTTAATGAGTAGTCGGCAGAACTGCAGATTAATACCTTCACCTGCAGCATCGGTCGCAATCAAAATTTGAGTTTCTGGAGACATAAATTCCCATTGGGCAGCCCGGCGTTCGTCCACCGACAGGCCACCGTGAATGACAGACACTTTATATCCATTATTGGTTAGTCGTTCTTGTAGATAGGTAAGAGTATCTTTATGTTCAGTAAAAATCACCAGTTTCTGTCCATTAATCACTCCTTGGCTTTTAAGTAATTCTTTGAGTTGAATGTACTTCTTTTCTTCTTGATTCTGATTATAAAGGTGGTTGGCAATGTCGTACAGGCGTTTAACTTCTTGTGCTTCATTGGCTATTTCTGCGAGACTTTTGGATGTCGTGAATAATTTAAACTTCTTCGGATCGGAAAGGATGTTATCGAGTGCATCTTTTTCGTCATCTTCCAAATCATCATATTGGTCTATATTGTCTACATCAATCAGTTCTAGTTTCTGACGCTGTTTCCATATGTTAGGATTCTTATTTACTTCATCAACAATACCTTGTAAGGCATTCCAACGTTTGTACAGCGTGTTTTTAATGGCATAAATGGAGCTGACCAAACGGCGTTGCATGACGGCTAATGCTAAACTGACATGAATATTTTTTTCTTCAGTAGCTTCTTCTTTTCGTCTGGTCAGATAGTTAGTCACCTGGTCGTAAAGGTATTTCTCTTCAGGTGTAAGTTGGTAGGAAATGGTCTTTGTAAAACGGTTTTTGTATAATGGATGGCCATTCCAATCTTTCATGTCTTCTTTTAAACGCCGGATGAAGAATTTATTCAACCCTTCTTTACTTAATTCTTTGACTCTGTCGGAAGCTACATCATCTGTAGCAAAAATATCTTCATCCAATAATTGCAGTAACTTTTTAAACGTATCTGTTCTTCCACGATGAGGAGTCGCTGTTAATAAAAGTAAGTGTTCGCATTGTTGCGACAAGACATAAGCTGCCTCATAACGTTTGGATTTGTATGTTTTTTGTCCGTATTCGTATGCTGATAATTTATGGGCTTCATCAAAAATGACCATATCCCAACTTGTATTGCTGACCACAGACAAGATATCTTCACGGCTTATGAAATCAATCGATGTGACGACTTTATTGGCCGTACGGAAAATATTAGGATCTGCTGTAAACAGACTGCGGTTGACTAAGGTAAAAGGTATGTTGAATTTGACTCCCATTTCATCTTCTTGCCATTGTTTAGTCAAGCCACCCGGGGTTACAATCAGAATGCGTTCAATGATACCGCGCATAATCAGCTCTTTCAGTAAAAGTCCTGTCATGATGGTTTTTCCGGCACCTGTATCATCAGCCAAAAGAAAACGAATTTTGGGCTGAGGTAATAAGTATTTGTAAACCGCTTCAACTTGATGAGGAAGAGGGTCGACCACACTGCAGTTAATGGCAAATAATGGGTCAAACTGATAAGCCGAATGGATACGTTCCGCTTCTGCAAACATGACAAACTTCTCTGGATCTCCCTTAAAATTAAATTCGCCTTCTGCAGTCAATACCTCCAAAGACTCAAATTGGGCTTTACTAATTACTTTGGTACTAGTCTTGTGAGTATTTACTCCTGTGTATTTAATGGAATACATATTCCCAAGAGGCTGTAACTTGATGATAGTGACAGGTTCCGTAGGAATTAAGTTCTTGATTATTTGATTTATTTCTATCATTGATTACTTCTTTATTTCTTGATTATTAATAAATTTTTCGTTTCAACATCCAATAAAGAAGCAATTTTATATAGCAATTCTATCCTTGGTTGTCGACGGTTACATACATACGCATTAGTTTGGCTGAAACTTTTACTTGTTTTCTCAGCTAGCCAGATTTGCGTGATTTCCTTTTTTCAAGTATCTCTTTGATACGATTCATGATAAAAGGGAATGTTTATGTATAATTGCAAATATATGAAATATTATGCGATATAAAAAAGACTGTAGAACAATTCCTCGGAACCGTATAGAAATAATTATAGATGATATTTTATATTGTAAAAGAATAAATGAATCTCTTGAACTTCGGATGGTGATTCTGATTCGGAGAACCATATCCTATTGATGTATGACCTAAGTCATATAAACATCTAAGGTATATAGTTCGTCCGGTTCGAATCAGCGTTTCTTCTGATACAGTTTGTCTATCAGGTCATTTCGTCCCATGCGCTTCAGTTCGCTGATGATGTTGCGGCGTTCCTCAGGCTTGTACCAGAAGAAGAACATGCGTTGAGCCAGTTTCTCTTTCTGTGTCTTGGCCGAGAAGACCGGTTCCAGTGTGTAGGGGTGGAATCCCGTGTACCAGGCTTCTGTGGCTACGGTCATCGGGGTAGGGGTGAAGTCCTGAACCTGTTCCAGGTGGAAGTCCAGGTTCTTGGTGATGACTGCCAGTTCGGCCATGTCTTCTTCCGTGCATCCCGGATGGCTGCTGATGAAATAGGGGATAAGCTGCTGGCGCAGGTTCAGTTCCTGGTTCAGCTTGTCGAAGATGCGCTTGAAGCGGTAGAACTGTTCGAAAGGCGGTTTCCGCATCAGGTACAGTACCCGGTCGCTGGTATGTTCGGGGGCCACTTTCAGCCGTCCGCTTACGTGGCGGGTAATCAGTTCGCGTGTGTAGGCCGCCGTACTCTGGTTTACCGCCGCATCCTTGCTTTCGTGCAGCAACAGGTCGTATCGTACCCCACTGCCGATGAAGCTCTTCTTGATACCGGGCAAGGCATCTACGGCATGGTAGATGTCCAGCAACGGACGATGGTCGGTATTCAGGTTCGGGCATACCTTCGGGTGGATGCACGACGGGCGCTTGCAGCGCTTGCAGAGGGTCTCGTCTTTTCCGTGCATGCTGTACATGTTGGCCGACGGTCCTCCCAGGTCACTCAGGTAGCCTTTGAAGTCCGGCATTTCCGTGATGGCTTTTACTTCCTTCAGGATGCTTTCCTTGCTTCGGCTGACGATGAACTTTCCCTGATGGGCCGAGATGGTGCAGAAGGCGCAGCCGCCGAAACAGCCGCGGTGAATGTTCACCGAGAACTTGATCATCTCGTACGCCGGAATACGTTTGTTCTTGTATTTGGGATGAGGCAGGCGTGTGTAGGGCAGGTCGAACGACAGGTCCAGTTCTCCCTGGCTCATCGGCGGATAAGGCGGATTGACTACTACTACCTGTTTGCCGGTCTGCTGATAGATGCGTGCGGCCTGGTACTTGTTCGATTCCTCTTCGATGTGCCGGAAGTTTTCTGCCTGCTTCCGTTTGTCTTTCAGGCAGTCCTCGTGCGAATGAAGCTGCAGGTCGCCTTCCTGAGGCTGGAACTCGTTTGCCAGGCAGAGGTAAGCCGTCTGCGGCAAGTCCTTCGGCAGCTGGTTCGTTTCCTTCAACCGTTGGCACAGGTCTGTAATCGGCTTTTCTCCCATACCGTAGATGAGCAGGTCGGCTCCCGAATCCAGCAGGATGGAAGGGCGTACCTTATCCTGCCAATAGTCGTAATGCGTCAGTCGGCGGAGGGATGCTTCGATGCCTCCCAGTACGACCGGTACGTCGGGGTACAACTGTTTCAGTATCTGGGTATAGACGATGCTCGGATATTCCGGTCGCATGTCGTGACGTCCGTCGGGTGTATAGGCATCTTCGCTGCGCAGGCGCTTGTTGGCGGTGTATTTGTTCACCATGCTGTCCATACAGCCGGCCGATATACCGAAGAAGAGACGGGGACGTCCCAGTTTCTTGAAGTCGCGCAGGTCATCCCGCCAGTTGGGCTGGGGGACAATGGCTACTTTCAGTCCTTGTGATTCCAGCATCCGGCCGATGACGGCGGCACCGAATGAGGGATGGTCTACGTACGCGTCACCACTGAACAGGATGACGTCCAGCTCATCCCATCCTCTCAGTTCCACTTCCTTCTTGGTTGTGGGTAACCAGTCTGTCAGGTTATAGTTTTTCAATCTGTTTTCTGTTGTTAGGGTTATCTTTTATTACTTTTTCTTTTTGGCGTCAAAAAGAAAAAGGTAACAAAAAGAAAAAACGCCGGCTTCCGTTTTGAGGCGGCTACGAATCGGTTCCCGCCGGAAGCGCAGGAACTCGCTTCGCTCAGACAGCCTGCGCTTCTTTTCGTCGGGAACCGTTTCTCCGCTTTTTCGCCTCAAAACTAAGGCCGGAATTTGTTCTGGTATTGTTTTTTTGTTCTGTCTTTCTTCGTTGCCACAGAGTAGACTGATAACCAATAAATGGTCAAACTTGTACTATTCGGGTGGGCCGCCCCCATCCTATGTTTATTCGCTTATGCCATCAATCTAATCCGTGGTTGTAAGATATGCGGAAACTCCGTTTTATGCTTCTTCTTCCGTTTCTTCTTCGATGTTTCCTTTTTCGCGTTCCCACTTGATGTACAGCATGATGAGCTGGTGCAGACCGAAAGCTTTCATGTTGTCGTGATAGATGACGTCCAGGCAAAGGTCCAGCAGGTCCTTGGTATCGCCGTCGATGGAAGTCAGCAGCGAGCGGATGTTCAGTTTCAGCTTGTCCAGTACCGATTCGTCGATGATTCCGGTGCTGTCAATGAGTTGCTGGAAGAGGGCATATTTTTCGATGGTATTCAGATGTTCTTCTGAGATTTGCATGCTTCGTGTACCGGAAGCGTTTGTCTGTATGGTATACATAGTCTTTATTTATTTTAGTTTGCACAGACAAAGTTAGCCGTTTTTCTGGAATATCCTTGTGTTTTGGAGGTTTTATGCTTTGGTGGGGATGAAATTATTTGGTGTTATTTTATTCTCCAATGTATCTATGGTTTTATTTTAACCTTTCATCGTTTGTTGTTACTTGCAAAGTTTAGGAAACATTGAAGTATACAGTTGTTTACCTCTGATTGAACAGAATATTCTAAAGCAATGGCTGATGGTGGTTTTATAATTTTTTAGAATTATTGTTTGGATTTCATTGGCAGGACTCCTATAAATTCTCCAACAATTCGGAATTCATCTGCATTTTCTTCTTCAATGATGATAGGAGAATAATTTGAATTTTTAGGTTGAAGAACAATCTCTTCGTGAGCCCAATTTCCTTCTGGGTCGAAGATTTTTTTACTGGTATACGTTTTTATGGAGTAACTACCCATATAGTCAGAATCGTAATAATTGTGATGTTCTGTGAGTACGACTTTTCCTTGTCGGCTACCTGCCGGATTAGCCCTGAACACACAGTAATCTCCATCCTGGATGAGAGGTTCCATAGAATGTCCTACAGCTTGAACGATGAACATGTTGCGGTTGAGTTTTCCCATACCTTCAACTTTCATCCAGCCACTTTCATCAACCAATTCTCCTTCTCCGAAGTAACCACATGCAGCTCGAATTGAGTATAAAGGTAGAAAGTCAATATATTTCACTTCATCATTCACTTCTGGCTCTATTCTGTTTTCAGGAATTGATTCATACAGAGGCTCTAACTGAGCAGAAAGGTACTCTGCCAGCGGTTTATCACAGCAATAAACGTAACAGCCTTTCATTCCTCGTGTGAGTAATGTACGGTAGGTGTTTTTTATAATCTCATCTGCATCTTGTAAGGCTTTGTATCTATTTTGAGAAAGGAGATGTTTAAATCCTTTCACAGATTGGTCATTGCCAGAACGTTTAGTGACATCTGTAATGATTTGTCCGTTTTCATAACGCATATCAGATCCAATAATTACGCCTACATAATCTAACTCCAATCCTTGGCACGTATGTATACAACCTATTTCTTCGATAGATTTGTTGCCGATAATCCATAAATTTTTATCTGTATTCAGATTCCAGCGTTTTTGGAAATGGAATTCTGGTATGATAATATCGTAACTATTTGGGTCTTTTTTGCTGTTCCAATCCCAGCAATATCCGGCCACAACACGCGCCTTGTTGTTTATTCGGTTTTTTTCTTTGATTGTTTCGAAAAGTTGGTTAGGGTCAGAAAATATCCGAAAATCATAATCCTCCGAAGACAAATGGATATTGGCTGTTTCTCTGATTTTTAAAGCGTTATCTAACCAACTTAAATAACCGTCAGAACCATTGCATCGGAATTGAGAACTTAATTTGGCAGTGTGTACAATTGCTCCACAGGATTCTGCAAATTTTTGTATGGAAGCTTTGGATCCTATATCCTTGATGTGAACTCTTTGGCGATCATCAACAAAGAAAACTGAAAATCTGGAAGCTCTTATAATTTCAAGAATCTGATTCTCTCCCAAATTGCTGTATAGACCGCTTTTCAGATTAAGTCTGTGAGCTTCGTCTACGATTAGTGCTCCAAAAGTATTTTGTGGAGTATCAATGAAACTGCCACTACCTACAAACAAGTTGTTAATGTAGCCTTTTCTGAAACTTCCTGATAGCTTTGCTGTATATACATCGCGTGGGGCTGCATTCTTGGATACATATTGAGCAACTACTCCTTCTTTGGTCAGTTCAACTAGAAGGTTTACAGCAACGACACTTTTTCCCGTGCCTGGCCCACCTTCCACAATAAGAACTTGTTTAGAACCATTGGCTGCTTCTCGTGCTAGACTTAATGCGGTTTCATATACTATTTTCTGGTCATCCAGCAATACGAATTCTCTGTTTCCATGTAACATGGAATTTAATGCATCAGCCAGTTGCTTGGATGGACGCAATTTACCTTTATCTATAAGCCATACAATGTCTTCTTTGGCACCGTATTTGATATGTCTTTTTATAAAATCTTGTAATTTCCTTGCATCTGATTTCAGAAAGAGAGGCGCTTTGTCAATGTACTCTGTATAGCATTGGTGAGAAATAATGTGATCTTCCTGATAGTTATGTAAGAATGCACATGGCAAGAGTTGTATATTTTGTTCACGTACAGTCTCATTATAATTTTGCAACATGTAGGCATACGACCAAGCTTGATAGGAAGGATGTGCTGTCTCACTTTCACCATGCTGAAAGCGTGTTTGTATAATTCCGGATTTTTGAGAAAGTTTTGCCTGTTCCCATTGTTTTAGTTCAATAATGATTATGTTGGAATGTCGGTTGTCATCCACTCCAGAAATAATAAAGTCAATTCGTTTGGACGTGAGTGGTATTTGATATTCAATGGCAATAGATGAACTATCCGGAATTTCCGGAGTGTTGATGACTTTATACATGTGCATCATGGAATTTTTCCATGATAATTTTTCGTTGGGAGAAGTATGCCTTCCTAAATGGAGTAAAAAAGCGTGATCTATGTCATCAGCGATAGTACCGTTGAAGACGTCATGAATGAAACCTTTCTTACTGGCGTGGTATACAATCATAATTCGGTATATTTTTTTGCATTTCCTCTTGACTTGTCAATCGGGTATTTTACTGCGTTTTGGGCTAATTTTGAAAGTATGATTTCTTTTATATCTAGATTATATTTATCAGCAATCAGAAATGCATAGTTCAGTATGTCTGCTAATTCTTCTTTAATCTTATCAACATTTACATCTTCCGGTTGTTTCCAAAGAAATACTTCGTTTAATTCAGAGGCTTCTATTGACAAGGCTAAAGCTAAATCTTTTCCGTTGTGAAATTGATCCCAGTCTCTGTCTTGAGTAAACTGGACAATTTGTTGCATAATTTCTTTTATGTCTGAATTTGATGAATTCATTGTTTTTCTTTTTAATTGACTTAGGCAAAGGTATATGTACTTTTTCTAATTTCAAAATGACTTGGTTTTTTACTTGTTAATATAGATCTTCTACATAATATATTGGGGACAGTGACAGTTGAAAAAACAAACGGACGTTCTGATTAAAACGTCCGTTTGTTTTCAACAGTTCGTCTAATCGTTTTCATTAAAACGTCTAGGCGTTTTTGGAAGCAGATACAGATTCCAAAATCGGTTACTGTATACACATATTTTCTGTATACCCTGATCAATGAAAAAATCGGTACAGTCGCAATATTGCAGGCCGGTAAATAGACCGGTTATATTTTTGACCGCATCCGTTTGAAAGCGTGGCGCTTATATTTCAGTTTCATTCTGATTTTCCTTTCTTTTTCAAGTTGTCCAATATCTTGATAGAGTCAAGATAGTCCTGTTCTACGTCACTGATTGTACGCTGTTTATACTTGCGGTATTCATTCGTAGCATGTTCCATTGCTCTTGCATGTGAAACACTACCGGAATCTTGTAATAGCTGTTCCCCCGACATGGTAAGAATTCTATCCAGGTAGTTAGCCCAATCATTCATGGTCATGGGTTGTTCACGTTCAGCCTGGCGTTCTGCAAAATCCAGGTAACCGGAAACCAATTGTCCCATCGCACGCAGTTCCTTTTCATCCAAATAATTTTTTGCTGTTTTTGCTTCTATCAATGTAGGTTGAGTACCCTTAAAGGTCAACAAGCCCATAAAATCCTTTTCGGCATCGGCACGTTCCACAATCAGCTCGGCTGCCGTATGTCCATGAATGGCATAGTGTATCTTGTTCTGTACTTTCTTGAAGAATTCCTGCGATACAGAGGCTCTGGGGTCATAGTCAATGCTTGTGGCATATATTTCCAATACCTGACGATAAAACACTTTTTCTGTGGCACGGATATCCCGGATGCGTTCCAGCAGTTCTTTCCAGTACCCACCTCCTCCTAACTTTTTCAATCGGTCGTCATCCAGTGTAAAACCTTTAATCATGTATTCTTTCAGCCGTTGGGTGGCCCATTGGCGGAAATGGGTGGCTATACGTGATTTGATTCTGTATCCCAATGAAATGATCATATCCAGGTTATAGAAGGGCAGCTCTCGTTCCACCTGCCTGGTACCTTCGGTACGAACCTGTCGGAAATTCTGACAAGTTGAATTTTCTTCGAGTTCCTTCTCTTCATAAATATGCTTGATATGTTCCACTACATTGGTTCTCGATGTTTGAAATAATTCGGCAATCTGTTGCTGTGTAAGCCACAAGGTTTCATCTTCCAGTCTGACGTCTATTTGGGTTTGTCCGTCGCTGGATGTATAAATAATGACCTTTTTTTCTTCCATATCTCATCAGATAACATTGATATTCTTTATTGCTTTTTTATTCGCTCCAGCCCAACAACTGTTTCAGGGTTTCGAACACATTGATTTTTGTATCGTCACGAGAGAAACGACAGTCACGGAACAATACACGCGACGGTTGTTTGTCAGCCTCGTTTTTACGATATTTTCTGTAAGATCCTCTGTAAAACACGGACACCTGACTGTATGGGAACAGGTGTCCGTGTTAAACGATAGGGTAAAGTTACGGTTTCGAGATTCACCGGATAATCAGCTCGTCCAGATAGACCCGTGAAGGTTGTCCCGGCCGTACATGGTCTGCCGGACAGTTGGACGGGGCTTCGAAGGTGAAACGTATGTAGCGTGCCCGTGCATGGTCTACGTCTATTGTCAGGTTTTCGATGAAGTTTCCTTCGCGGAAGATTTCATCGTCGGTGAAAGTCAGTTTTCCGGCCTCCTTGAAATGAAGGTTGTCGTCAGACAGTTCGACAGTCATTGATTTCGGCTTGTGTACTGCCATGCCGTAATTGGTGATACAGCCTGCCGTACAGCTCCGGATGTCTTCGGGTTGCTGGAGGTCGACAGTTACGCTCATGGCTCCGGTATACCATTCGAAGTCGGTTTGTTTCAGGCTTCCGCGCAGGCCGTTGACCAGTACTTCCATACCTGAGGCTGCGTTTACCAACGGTTTGGCAGTGGCCTTGTTCCATTCAACCGGCAGTATCAGCGTTTTTCCTTGCTGCTCGTTGCCGGCAAAGGTCGCTGCTTTTACCGTGACATTCTCTTTTAGTGTCAGCGCTTGGGTGTAGCGGGGAGAGGTGGCGGTCGGTTCGGTACCGTCCAAGGTATAATGGATGTCTACGTCAGGCCGTTCGCATTCCAGAGTGAGGGTCAGTGCTCCGTTGTCGTTGGGGATAATCCGGTGCTGGATGTTGAACATGGAGCGTGCGTACACTACATCCTTCTGTTCCAGGTGTGCCGTATAGTTGTCCAGCCCTTTCAGGAATACGTTCCAGTCCTTCTGGTTCTTCGGTACCCAGGAGATTTCGGCCAGGGCAGCCAGTCGGGGGAAAACCAGATAGAACACATCCTCCGGTTTGTTACAGAATTCCGTCCACATGCTGGCCTGTACACCCATCAGCAGCTTTTCGTATTCCGGTTTCCATCCTTCCTGTACAGGTTCATAGTCGAAGAGTCCTTTCAGGGTGTTGTTTCCGAAGTAGGTAAGTGGTTCAACCCACTGTGGCCCCTGGTAGCGGATGAGGTATGCCACTCTTGCCGGTGTCATGACAAACCGGTGTCCCTGTTCTGCCGCTTTCAGGGCCGCATTGCCGAATCCCTGCCAGCCGAAGATGATGGCATCTTCCGGCAGTTTGCTGTTGGTCAGTTCGTCCCAACCCATGACTTCCTTGCCTTTGCTGCGTACATAGTCGCTCATGCGCCCCATAAAGTATCCCTGCAGGGATTCCTCGTCTGCCAGGTGTTCCTCTCGGATACGGGCCTGACAGAGCGGACATTTCTTCCAGTTGGTCTTGGTCGCTTCGTCGCCTCCCAGGTGGATATACCGTGACGGGAACAGCGCGATGACTTCATCCAGTACATCCTGCAGGAATTCGTAAGTCTTTTCATTGCCTCCGCAGAAGATGATTTCCGCGTTTTTCCCGCCCAGTCCGGGAATGACACCGATGAAGTCTTTCACTACCGGACAGGCATATTCCGGATAGGAGGCCAGCGCGGCGTTCGAGTGGGCCGGAATGTCTATCTCCGGAATGATTTCTATCTGGCGGTCGGCGGCATACGCGATGATTTCCTTCATGTCTGCCTGGGTATAGTAACCACCTACGGTAGCGGGTTCACCGCGTTTCGGGTTCCGTCGTTCGGGGAAGGGCAGGTGCTGGCGGTCCACTTTCCAGGCACCGACTTCGGTCAGTTTCGGATATTTCTTGATTTCCAGCCGCCAGCCGTTATCGTCCGTAAGGTGCAGGTGCAGGCGGTTCAGCTTCAGCAGGGCCATGCAGTCTATCATCCGAAGCAATTCCTCTTTCGGGAGGAAATAGCGGGATACGTCCAGCATGAATCCCCGGTAGCCGAATCGGGGGGCATCCTTCACGGTCATTTCCGGAACGGTCCATTCTACGGTATCTTGTGCGGTACTGCTTTCGATGGCCGGAGGCAACAGCAGGCGCAGATTCTGTAGTCCATAGAAGAGTCCTTTCGAATCGGAGGCCTTCACCCGGATTTGTCCTGAAGAAACCTGCATTTCGTAGGCGTCTTCCGGGAGATTCTTGTCCAGTTCCAGGCAGACATCGCCTTCTGTCCCTACCTGTACCTTTGGGGTGAATCCGGCAGAACGGGTAAACAGACTGGCGAACAGCCCGGCTACAGGTTTCTGTTCTTCGGTGGGTACGGTGATGACCGTGTTCGGGCCAAAAGTGAATGAACCTGTACCTTTTTCCATGGATAAAGGGGTAGGTACGATGGCTACATCTCTTTGCGTTTTTACGGAACTGCATCCGGATAACCCCAGCATCAGGCTGACTACACAGGCTATCATTTCAGTTTTAGGTAGTATGTTCATATCAGTATTTGGATTATGTGGGTTATAGAAAGGTTTTATTTCGCTTCGAAGAATCCCAGTATCGCCTTCATGATGTGGGCACGTTCGGCAGCTCCCCGGATGCTCTCGAAGGGGAAACCGAGCGCAAAGGTCCGGTAATTGCCCCGATAAGCAGTTCCGGCTGCATAATTTCCGTCGTCGTAGGCGAAGGCTGCGAAGGAGCCACCGGTAGGCAGGAGGCATTCCGGAGTCGGTACAGCGTAGCTTTCCGCATTGGCCGAACGGGGAATGGAGAAGCGGAAGCCTGTACCGGTCAGGCTACCGGAACCTCCGGCCGGAAGACTGCCTCCAGGAGCAAACTTCAGCAGATTACGCAGGTCGGCGCTACTTTCGGAGGTACCGCTGGAAGTGTTCGAAATCAGGTATGAACCGCTGATGAGTATTCTTCCGCCGTGTGCGCAGTAATCAGTCAGTTTCCGGCTGACGGCAGTAGGAATAGACTTGTTGTCGCCTCCGTAAATCAGATCTACCATGAAATATTCGTTCAGTTTTATGGAATTGCTTTCGAAGGCTTCGTCACTGCAGGATACGAACGAGTAGCGTCCGGCAGCCTGAATGGCTTTACCATGGACGAACGGGTAGTCGAAAGTATTTCCGGCTATCAGCATTCCTTCCAGGCTGGCATCGGTATAGCCCAGTCCGTCGGCAGTTTCTTTGCCGGCTTTCGTACGGTCGAAGTTTTGCTGGTAACCGCAGAAGGCCGGTGACTGGATATAAGGGATACCCGGGTGTTGCCGGAGGTCGAATCCCTGTTGGGTTGACGTGTTGACGGTAGCAGGTCCGCAGGTGCGGTCGAAGGCGTTTACCAGAAGGATGGTGCCTTTGCTCCGTTTGGCCTGGTAAGCCGCCAGGATTTCGGAAGGGAAGCTCTCACCGCCGCGGTTGACGGCAGTAACCTTGAAGCTGTACACCAGCCCCGGCTCTACATCTTCTACGGTATAGTTGGGTCGTTTCACATACACGCCGTTGTCCCAGCCACCATAGCCGATGCGGGTGTAGACGATATAGCCTTGTGGGGTAGCGGTAGGCTCCAGGGCGTCCTCTACGGGCAGCCAACTTAGTTCGAAGGTATGCTTTTTTTTGCCTTCGCGGATGGCAAAGTGGTTAACTGGCAATGGTTGTACGGTATAGTCCGTGCCGTGCATATTGGCCAGGTATTTCAGGATGGACTTATAGACGGAGCGGCCTACCGTAAACTGGAAGGTCGGGTCGAAGCCCAGGGTAAGGTCCGCAAAATTCTGGTGGGAGAGGGATTCGATGATGACGGACGGGATGGCGGGCAGGCGGGTTTCGCTGTAGTTCCGGTTCCACAGGCTCCGGCGTGCCCAGGGGATACCGAAACGGGCGCTGATGTCCTGACGCAATCCGGTCAGTACCATGTCTGCCAGGTCGCGTGAAGCGTAGCGGGAGATACCGCTGTTCAGCTTTCCGTCGTTCGTGTCGGTGGTATAGATACCCAGGGTGCCTACCAAAGCATTGTCGTCCTTGTAGCCGGCATCGCTGTGCAGGGCCAGGGCCAGTTCGAACGGTACTTTCAGTCCGGGTTCGGAGGGATTGTATATGGAACCGCCACTCAGGTAGTTGGTCATGAGCGAGCGGGTGTTGATGTCGTCGTTGTAGTCATTGGCTCCGTTGCTCTTGCTGTAGACCGAGTACGGCATGCCTGCCCATTGTGCCCAGTAGCGGGCTCCTTCCAGGTAGCGGGGCAGGCCGCTGGTGCCGTTTCCGCGCACAATGTTGCCCATACCACCGCCGAAACGGACCGCGTCGGCACAGACCACGCCTTTCTGTTTGCTTTCGTTGCTCAATACGACCATGCCGTAGTCATTGGCGCCTTTGTCAAATTCGAAGGTGCCCAGGTAGACCCAGGTACCGCCTCCTATCTGCTGGTTGACTTTGAACTCGGTGACTCCACCGTTGTGGAAGACCAGGTACTTGGCATCGGTTACGCTTTCCGGAAGGGTCTGGTAGCTGACATATACGGCGTAGCGGCCTTTCTCGGGGATATTCGGAATCCATTCGGCAAAGGCTTTTTCCGGTTTGGGTTGTGTCCGGATAAAACGGGCGGTCCCGTCGGTGAACGGATTGTTTCCGTCCCGATAGGTCAGGTATTTTTGGGCGAATCCCGGCTTGTCCGTCGGTTGCCACTTGTCTTTCTTGTAGTTGATTTCCAGATATTTGCTTCCCGGGGTGCAGGTGTTGTTGTCGACGATGACTTCCTGCCGTTGCCAGTCCCTTTCGCGGGGTGTGAACACTACGGCGCCGGCATTCTCCAGCATCGGAATCAGGTAGGGTACTACGATGGATTGGGTAAAGAGGTCTTCGGCGGTTCCGAACAGGCGCGGTCGCTGCCAGACCCATTGCTTCTTGTCGTTCTTGTAATAACGGCCGTGGCTCTGCCAGACGGTCAGGTGACGGTTCTGAAGTCCTCTTGTAATCTCAAAAGGACGGGAAGTGTTGGCTACCCACGGATCTCCTTTGTAGTCGATTTTCCCGTATTGGCGGCTTTTGTCTTCCTTCTTGGAGCGGAAGGCGTTCGGTACCAGGTTCTCGATGGGCTGTCCGTCGGCATAGACGGTCAGGTCGTAATAGTTGACCGGTCCCGGAAGGAGCTGTTTCAGGCTGCGGTAGATGGCGGTAGTGTTTTCTTCAGTGAACGGCTGGTAGCCGAAATTCTTGTTGGCGTATATATCCAGCCGTTTCTTGTTGTGGTCCACGACGAATTTGTCCAGTCTGGATTTTCCGATGTTGGCGTAACTTGTCTCGTAGTTCGTGAAGAATTCCCGGAGTCTGTCTTCAATATTTATCTCGAGGCTCTGTGCCTGCAGGATGCCTATTGCCCAAGACAGGCAGATGAATAGTGTCAAGTAAAGTCGTTTCATGGATGAGTGGATAATGATGATGAAAAGATACGGCCGTTATCACAACTCGGATAACAGCCGTATCTCAGGTCACAGGTCTCCCAGAACAAATTTTTCCGGGTGTTTTCCTTTGAAGTCCTTGAAGTACAGCTTTATTTCCCGCATATCCTTGTCGATGTCTCCTGTAGGGCGAAGGTACTTGGTAGCGGTGATGCATTTCTTCTGATAGTCGATACCGATGAGGACTATCGGAAGTTCAGCTCCTAAAGCAATGTAGTAGAACCCTTTTTTCCAGTCCGGATTGGCCGAGCGTGTCCCCTCCGGGGTAATGGCCAGGTGGAACTCCTCTGCCTGTTTGGCCTTTTCGATGAGCTGGTCTACCATGGAGGTACGTTTGCTCCGGTAGACGGGAATACCTCCCATGGCACGGAAGATAGGTCCCAACGGGAAAAAGAACCATTCCTTCTTCATCAGGAAACCGGACTTTCGTCCGACGGCATTGATGAAGAGCTTTCCTAAAAAGAGGTCCCAGTTACTGGTGTGAGGAGCCGCGCAGATGATGCATTTCTTGAAATCGGGTACAGTGACCTCTTCTTTCCAGCCTAGTATCCGGTGGTAAATGAAGCGGCAGACCGACTGTATCATCCCTTAATCAGCGTTTCTAACTGGTTGCATATTGCCTCTGTACCGTTGTTGAAGTCTTCTCTCAGCTTCTTGTAGAACAGCTTGACACTGCCCGGTTCGGTATGGCTGATGCGTCGCAGCGCTTCTCTGCGTACGTTATGTGCCTGCCGGATGAGCTGGTCGATGGTTTCTCTTGTTCCTTTTTTCTCGAGACCGGTCATGATACACAGTCCGACAGTGAAGTCGGAGATATAATTGATGTCTTTTTTCAAACTTCTTCTACTTGCCATAATCGTTTGTTTTAAAGGTTAATAAAATAGAATTTCGGGTAAAGATACGATTTTTATGGAAATAATCTGCATTTTGTGGCAGATAATCCTTTTCTCTTTTGGTTTATTTGGATTTTGCGGGTGAGAATCGGAAGAATTGTCCGGGAGTATTGAATTTTTATGAGCTTAGGTTTTCATATTTCCGAAAAAAGAACGAAATTTGCATCAGCGAGATTTATTATAACACCTTATATAATTAATTTATCATGACTAAAAGTTCATTACAAATTGCAAGAGCTGCTTATCAGCCGAAACTGCCTAAAGCATTGAAAGGTGCTGTTGTAGCTAAAATGGGTGAAGCTACTCAGTCTGTAGCCGACCAGGAAGCTATCCAGAAATTGTTCCCGAATACCTATGGTATGCCGTTGATTCAGTTCGTAGAAGGCGAAGCTAAGGAATTCGCTCCTATGAATGTGGGTGTCATCTTGTCTGGTGGTCAGGCTCCGGGCGGACACAATGTAATCTCTGGTCTGTTTGACGGTATCAAGAAATTGAACCCGGCTAACAAGCTGTACGGATTCATCCTGGGTCCTGGTGGTTTGGTTGATCACAATTATAAAGAACTGACAGCCGACATCATCGATGAATACCGTAACACTGGTGGTTTCGATATCATCGGTTCTGGCCGTACAAAACTGGAAAAGGAAGACCAGTTCGAAAAAGGTTATGAAATCTTGAAGGAATTGGGCATCAAGGCATTGGTTATCATCGGTGGTGATGACTCTAATACCAACGCCTGCGTATTGGCCGAATACTATGCTGCCAAGAACTACGGTATCCAGGTAATCGGTTGCCCGAAGACAATCGACGGTGACTTGAAGAACGACATGATTGAAACTTCATTCGGTTTCGATACTGCCTGCAAGACTTATTCAGAAGTTATCGGTAACATCGAACGTGACTGTAACTCTGCCCGCAAATACTGGCACTTCATCAAACTGATGGGACGTTCTGCTTCTCACATCGCTTTGGAATGTGCTTTGCAGACTCAGCCGAACGTATGTATCATCTCGGAAGAAGTAGAAGCTAAGAACATGTCTCTGGACGATGTAGTGACTTATATCGCTCAGGTAGTAGCTGATCGTGCTGCTGACGGTAACAACTTCGGTACTGTATTGATTCCGGAAGGTCTGATCGAATTCATCCCGGCTATGAAACGTCTGATTGCCGAACTGAACGACTTCCTGGCTGCAAACGGTGAAGAATTCAACGCTATCCCGGCTAACGAACAGCGTGCATACATCATCAGCAAACTGTCTGCTGAAAACTCAGCTATCTATGCTTCTCTGCCGGAAGGTGTTGCCCGTCAGTTGTCTTTGGACCGTGACCCGCACGGAAACGTACAGGTTTCTCTGATTGAAACTGAAAAGCTGTTGTCTGAAATGGTAGGCAAGAAGTTGGCTGCTTGGAAGAAGGAAGGCAAGTACAACGGTAAGTTCTCTGCTCAGCACCACTTTTTCGGTTACGAAGGACGTTGCGCTGCTCCGTCTAACTTCGATGCTGACTACTGCTACTCTTTGGGTTACACTGCTTCTATGCTGATTGCCAACGGTAAGACTGGTTACATGTCATCTGTACGTAACACAACTGCTCCGGCTGCCGAATGGATTGCTGGTGGTGTGCCTATCACTATGATGATGAACATGGAACGTCGTCACGGCGAAATGAAACCGGTTATCCAGAAAGCACTGGTGAAACTGGACGGTGCTCCGTTCAAGGCTTTCGCTGCTCAGCGTGCTGCTTGGGCAAAGGAAACTGCCTACGTTTATCCGGGTCCTATCCAGTACTTCGGTCCTTCTGAAGTTTGCGACGAACCGACCAAGACCCTGCAGTTGGAACAGGCTAAATAATTGAACAGAAGTTATTTCTTCTGATAACCTGATTTTACAATTCACCACAGATTGCTCCGACAGGGGAAACTCTGTGGTGAATTTCTTTTGAACTCTTGACTCTATAAACCGAACGCTATGGCAAAAGAACCGCCCATCCTGGTGGTAAACAAGACTGATAGACCGACCGCTGCATCCAGACGGAAACGTACTGCTTCTGCCGGTTCTGCTCCTCGCAAGAGCCGGAAACCTTCCGGCAAGAAGAAGCGGAAAGGAGAACGCCGTCTTCCGGGATGGCTCCTGTGGATTCTAGGCGGACTGTCGGCTATCGTTTTCCTTTCGGCATTCTATTACTTCTTTATCCGTCCTTATGCGTATCGTTGGAAACCTTGTTCCGGGCTGAAGGCTTATGGAGTTTGTCTTCCCTACGGTTTCAAGGTACATGGTTTCGATATATCCCATCATCAGGGAAAAATCAACTGGGATGAACTGTCAAAAGCACAATATACCCCTTTCCCGGTTCGTTTCGTATTCATGAAAGCCTCCGAGGGCGGAGATTTCAGTGATACGACTTTTATCCATAACTTTGCCGAGGCCCGTAAACACGGTTTCATCCGGGGAGCTTATCATTTCTATAACCCGAAAACGGATGCCAACCGTCAGGCCGATTTCTTTATCCGCTCAGTGGAGCTGGAACCGGGTGATTTACCTCCTGTGCTCGATATCGAGACCCGGAGTGATGACATGGATAAACTACGCAAGGATTTACTTATCTGGTTGCATCGGATAGAAGCGTTCTATCGGGTGAAGCCTATTCTTTATACCTCTTATAAATACAAGACCCGTTTCCTGAATGATTCGATATTCAATACGTATCCGTATTGGATTGCTCATTATTATGTAGACTCGGTGGAGTATCAGGGACCTTGGAAATTCTGGCAACATACGGATGTGGGTACATTGCCTGGCATTCAGGAACGGGTGGATTTGAATGTGTTCAATGGAACACTGGAGGAATTGCAGCAGATGACGATTCCTGCCAAAGACGAAGAGTAGTTTTTTCCCACTTGTTTTCTCTCTGTTCATTTTGTTAACTGTTTGGCCCGTTTTGTCTGGAAGCTTAAGAGGCAAGTTTACCTGCCGAAGTATCACATTTTATGTAACAGATTCTGGGTTTTCTGTATTTTATTGTGAATAAATACCTATATTTGAAAAATGATTGGTATATCTGTCGTTTGATTGATATATTTTTAGGTATCTTTACTGTAAAAACCGAAATATTTTCGGGCTGTAGAGAAATATAGATAGATTATCCACTAAAATAAAGAACACATGAAAAACGTATCGAATTATGTAGCAGCTTGTATGATGATGGCTTTGCCGCTGACCGGAATGGCACAGCAGTCTTCAGATCGCTATGTGAAACATGTCGTTTTCCCGGAGGGAGCGACTTTAGATGAGAAGGTATCTATGGCAGCTAGGTTGGTACCTACACCACAACAGTTGGAGTGGCAGAAGATGGAATTGACCGCTTTTCTGCATTTTGGTATCAATACCTTTACAGACAGGGAATGGGGCGATGGAACTGAAGATCCGAAACTATTTAATCCTACAAATCTGGATGCGGACCAATGGGTACGTACGTTGAAGGAGGCCGGTTTCCAGATGGTGATTCTGACAGCTAAGCACCATGATGGTTTCTGCTTGTGGCCAAGCCGTTATACCACCCATTCTGTAGCTTCTTCCAACTGGAAGGACGGTAAAGGAGACGTGGTGCGTGAAGTGCGTGATGCCTGTACCAAGTATGGAATGAAGTTCGGTGTATATCTTTCTCCATGGGATCGTAATGCTCCTTGTTACGGAGATTCTCCGAAATATAACCAGTATTTCATTGACCAGCTGACTGAATTGCTGACCAACTATGGCGAAGTGCATGAGGTATGGTTCGACGGGGCCAACGGAGAAGGACCGAACGGAAAGAAACAGGAATATGACTGGGACCGTTTCTATGAAACCATCCAGCGTCTGCAACCAAAGGCAGTAATGGCTATCATGGGCGATGATGTACGTTGGGTTGGTAATGAGAAAGGTTTGGGACGTGAGACTGAGTGGAGTGCTACTGTTCTGACTCCGGGTATCTATGGACGTTCGGAAGTGAATAACAATAAGTTGGGAATTTCTAACATGTCGGCCGACTTAGGAAGCCGTGCCATGCTGGAAAAGGCTAGTGAGTTATTCTGGTATCCGTCGGAAGTAGATGTCTCTATCCGTCCGGGATGGTTCTATCATACCTATGAAGACAGCAAAGTGAAGAGCGTCAAGCAGCTGATGGATATCTATTGCCAATCTGTAGGATATAATTCCGTATTGTTGTTGAATATTCCTCCTGATAGGGAAGGGCGTATCAATGCGGCAGATGCCCAACGTCTGAAAGAATTTGCTGAATTCCGGAAGAAGGCGTTTGCTGACAACCGGGTAGTTGCGGGTGATACTCCGTGGAATACTGCAACTGTTTCCAGTCGTTCGTATGCCTTGAAGCCGGCTTCTACTGTTAACCTGGTGATGGTTCAGGAAGACATCGCTCAGGGACAACGCATCGAGAAATTTACGATAGATGCCTATACTCAAGGGGCATGGAAGACTATGGGTGAAGGTACTACTGTAGGATATAAACGTATGTTACGTTTCCCGGATATACAGGCTGATTCATTGCGCTTGACCATCAATGAATCTCGTCTGGACGGAAATGTCATCCAGCTGGCAGCTTATCATGTTCCGGAAGTGGAGGAAACGGCTACCCAAGGTTCCTGGAATGATTTGGACCGTTCTACTTGGAAATTGGTTAAGGAAAATCCGGTGACGGTTGATTTGGGAAAGACGGTTTCTTTGAAAGCATTCACATACGCTCCGTTGAATGGTGAAACCAAACCGACACTGGCCTTCCGTTACGATTTCTATGTCAGCAAGGACGGTAAGAAATGGAAGAAAGTCATCACAAAAGGTGAATTCAGTAACATTGTGAACAACCCGTTACCGCAGACTAAGCAGCTTCCTGCAACAGAAGAGGCACGTTATATCCGTCTGCAGGCTACGACTGTAGATGGGAAATCGGCTCAGGTGGTATTGGAGGAACTGGGAGTCAGTCTGGCTAAATAAATGGGTATATAACGAACTTTCCATTTTATGAAGAAATATTTCATGATGTTCTTGTGCTGCATAGCCGGTATGCTGCAGACTTTGCAGGCACAGGTCCATTTCGAAGCAGATGTGTTGTATACGGTTTCTCCGGCAGCACATGGAAAGCAGGTTATCGGCTTTACCGAG
Source organism: Phocaeicola barnesiae DSM 18169 = JCM 13652 (assembly GCF_000374585.1). Classification (GTDB taxonomy): domain Bacteria; phylum Bacteroidota; class Bacteroidia; order Bacteroidales; family Bacteroidaceae; genus Phocaeicola; species Phocaeicola barnesiae. The sequence goes on along the minus strand of NZ_KB894643.1, from coordinate 120,033 downwards.
GGGGCTACATCAGCTTCCTTGGTAAGCCGACAGGCTTCCGACAAGTTACAGCAATGGCGGATTTCGCATCTTTCAGGGAGTTTCCGCCTGGTCAATCCGTTTGAGGATAAATCTCTACATGCCCGTGCGGACAAAGTGTTGGGAGTGACAGAGACCAACGGTTCGGATGAATCACAGCTTTGGCTGGTGAGAAAAATCGGGAAATTCGTACAGCTTGTTCCGGCTAATATGCCGGATTTGATACTACGGTGTACATCTGATGGAAAACTGGTGCTGGCCGACCTCAAAACTGCCGGAAAAAGTGCTGAGACTCATTTCCTGATTCAGAAAAGTGATATGGAACTCCCGGCGGAACTGAAGAATGCGGTGGCAGAACGTCCGAAAGTGTATTGGGAAGATGAAACCCGGTTTGAAGAAAACAAAGAACCGGGACATGCTACTTACATGCCATACGCTTCGGAAAAAGAGATGACGGCCGATGCGAAGTTTTACGCCAAACCTTGGAACGACTCACACAGTTCTTTGCAGTGTTCGCTGAATGGTGACTGGGCTTTCAATCTGGTATCAGAACCTTCACAGCGTCCGGTAGACTTCTATAAAGAAGACTTCGATGTTTCCGGTTGGAAAACCATTCCGGTTCCTTCTAACTGGGAAATGCAGGGGTATGACCATCCTATTTATGCCAACGTGGAATATCCGCACGCCAATACGCCTCCTTACATCAATCCGCGTAAGGGATTCAACGACGGTGGAAAAAATTATGGTATCAATCCGGTGGGTTCGTATGTACGGTTCTTCGATTTGCCGCAAGGATGGGAGAAACAGCGTACATTCATTCACTTCGGTGGTATCTACAGTGCCGCTTTGGTATATCTGAACGGAAAGTATGTAGGCTATTCGCAGGGAGCGAACAATGTAGCCGAGTTTGATCTGACACCCTATTTGCGGACCGGAAAGAACCGGCTGGCTGTGCAGGTATTCCGCTGGAGTGACGGTTCTTACCTGGAATGTCAGGACATGTTCCGTATGAGCGGTATATTCCGCGATGTGTATCTCTATAATGTGCCGACGGTCAGTGTGAGAGACCATTATCTGGTTGCTATACTGGATCCGGCAGTAGGGTATAAGGATGGAATCTTGAATGTTTCGCTTACACTGGATAACCGTGACCGGGAAGAGGGGGTGAAAGAGCTGATTGTAAGGTTACTGGATCCGCAAGGGAATGCCGTGACAGAAAGTATGCAACAGGTTTCTTACCGGTCGGTACAGACACAGTGTGAACTGAATGTTTCTTTTGACCTGAAAAATCTGCAGTTGTGGACGGCCGAGACTCCGACGCTGTATACACTTCATGTGGTACAACGGGAGAACGGTAAGGAGGAGATGGCCTTTTCTACCAAGTACGGATTCCGGGATATTGCTATAAAGAATGCACTGGTCTATATCAACGGGCAACGTGTTTTCTTCAAGGGAACCAACCGGCATGATACACATCCACTGTATGGACGTGCCGTACCGGTGGAATCAATGTTGCGGGATGTGTTGCTGATGAAGCAGAACAACATCAATACCATCCGCACATCGCATTATCCGAATTCGGAACGTATGTATGCGATGTTCGATTATTACGGGCTGTATACGATGGATGAGGCTGACCTGGAAGACCATGCCAACCAGTCCATCAGTGATATGCCTTCCTGGATTCCGTCATTTGTAGACCGGATAGACCGAATGGTACTCCGTGACCGGAATCATCCGAGTGTCATTTTCTGGAGTTTGGGTAATGAGGCCGGTGGCGGAAGTAATTTCCAGGCCTGTTACGATGCCGCCCGCAAACTGGATTCGCGTCCTATCCATTACGAAGGTACCCGCGACGGGAAGCCGTACGGAGGAAACCGTTTCAGTGACCTGTATTCGAAGATGTATCCGGGCATGAAATGGATGGATACGTATGTCAGTTCGTTCGACAAACCGATGTTCATCTGTGAGTATGCTCATGCCATGGGGAATGCCATCGGTAACCTGAAAGAATACTGGAACAGCATCGAGAACAGTACTTCTACTATCGGTGGAGCCATCTGGGACTGGGTAGATCAAGCCATCTATGATCCGCAGGAGATCAAGCAGGGTATTTACCGGCTGCATACCGGATACGATTATCCGGGCCCGCATCAGGGTAATTTCTGTTCGAATGGTATCATTCCTCCAAGTCGTAACGAATCGCCCAAACTGAAAGAGGTGAAGGCGGCGTATCAGTATATAGCCTTCCGGTTAGGGGAAAATGGAGGTAAGTCCGATCAGGTGACTGTTTCTGTGAGAAACAAGTATGCGTTCCTCCCGCTGTCTGATTTCGACCTGCTGTGGCAGGTGGTACAGAACGGCAGTGTGGTTTCTACCGACAGTATGCAACTGGCTACCGTTGTACCGGGAGACTCTGTAGCGTTTACATTGCCGTTGAAGCATGTACGTCTGGACAAGGCTGCCAAGGCCGGTGATGAAATTCTGTTGAATCTCTTTGTCCGTCTGAGAGAGAACCAGCCATGGGCTGAGGCCGGTCATCCGGTGGCTCAGCAGCAGTTCGAACTGGTGAAACGAGGACCGCTTCCGGAACGGAAAGCCGGCAAATCCGGTGGTAAGCTGAAAGTTACCCAGGCTGATGGCAAGCTGACTGTACAGAACGAGGTCTTGACGGCTGTCTTCACTCAGTCAACCGGACAGTTGGATGAGCTTGTATTGAATGGCCGACAAGTCATTGTTCCGGGGCAAGGTTTCCTATATGACAACCACCGTTGGATAGAGAACGATACTTTCCGGAAAACCGAAAACGGTCTGGAAGAGACAGGTACTTGTGAGGTGACCGAAGAAAAAGGTAAGAAGGTGACTGTGTGCACCTCACGCGACGGTTCGTTGTGTGGCACTACGTTGGTCTATACGTTTACAGCCGACGGCGTTGTTACCTTGAAGGCCGATTTCCAGCCTAAGACAGCCGATCTCCGTCGCTGCGGATTGGTCTGCGGAATTGAACCCGGCCTGAATCAAGTGGATTATTATGCCTACGGACCGTGGGAAAACTACAATGACCGGAAAGACGGTTGTATGGTAGGACGTTATTCTGCAACCGTAAAGGACATGGCGGAAGAATATGTGAAACCTCAGTCGATGGGTAACCGGGAAGGATTGCGTAACTTGCGCCTGACCGATGCGTCCGGAAAAGGTATCGAGATAGAAACAGAAGGGAATGTATCTTTCTCCTTGCAGCCATATACCGATGAAGACCTGATGCTGGCCAAGCATACCTGGGAACTTCAGGAGCGTCCATACCTGGTGTTGCACTTGGATGCAGCACTTCGGGGTGTCGGAAATGCCAGCTGTGGAAGCGATGTCGATACATTGCCGATGTACCGCGTTTCTCAGCAGCCGATGAGCTATACCTTGCGTATCACGGCTGTAGAATAAATTGTTATCTGCAAGGTTCCACTTTCAGGAACCTTGCAGATAATCTTAATATGCTTTTGTATTGTCTGTACGGAAGGCTTTCCATTGATTGTTGGGCTGGTTGGGAAGGTGTAACAGACATTGTACCGTAGGGGTTGGCCGGTTTTTGTAGAAGAAGTTAAAAGATTTTTATCCTGCGCGCAAACTGATTACATTCGTCTATGTATGTTTTGCCTTGCCTGTTGTCAGGTTGTTTTGCATGAATAGTCCCATAAAAATGATGTTTTTCGTTGAATTATCCTTTCAATTTTCGTAGATTGTTTTGCTGTATAATAGCTAAATACATATATTTGCCTAGAGTTTTTGTGTGTATGAATTTCAGGAACGTATCAATGCAGAGACTTATGCATACCAAATGTCCAAGAGTGCAAACGCTTTGTTTTTATTCATGGTAGTCTGGCTATTTATATAAACACATTCATAGGCCGTAATGTTCATTCATGCGCTGATTATTTGTTCAAGAACAACTTGAGTAGATTTATCTCTACGGTTCAGAGTGTACTCCCCTTGTCATTATATGCCAGAGAAATTGACTCCTGCCATGTATGGACAGAAAGTCTGTATTGTAGGAGGAACGCTGGAGAATTACGAAGGTTGTCTGCTGGCTGTCGGTATAGAAATCAGTCCTGAATACATCCAGTTATTGTAACTAACATAGTAACACCTATTTTTATTATGCTCGACACATTAAAGAACATAGCAAACTCTTATACTGAGGGGTATGTAACAATGCCATCTATCCTGTGCATTTGTCTATAGAGGCTTTACATAAGGAAGTAGGATTGGTGTATTTCACGAAGATGTATGTGATGGTTTACAAGGGAAAAGGGATGTCTGTCAACAATCGGCTGATAGGTGATTCCTGTTACATGTACAAAGATGAGTTTAAGGAGGGTGATAAGATTGTTGTGAAATCGTATAGGGAATACAGATCTTGTCTATAAAGAGGATCCGGTCCTGTAAGGTCGGTATATGATTTCAAGTAATAAACTGAAGTAAGATGAAAATCTATAGATGTATATTTTTATACCTTTTCGGTATTTGGGGAATTGTCGGGAATATATACGGACAATCCGAGCGTATTGTCTTTACTCCACAATGGACTCCTCAGAGTCAGTTCGCTGGATATTATGTGGCCCAGGCGAAAGGCTTCTATCAGGAGGAAGGACTGGAGGTGGTGTTTGACCATCCGTCGGCCTCATCTTCTGCATTGAACCGGCTGGAAGAAGGAAGCAGCCATATCATCGGTTTACAGCTCATACAGGCCATCAAGTTGATAGGCGATGGAGTACCTCTGGTAAATATTCTGCAGACTTCGCAGCGTAACTCGCTGATGATTGTACCGCGGTACAATGACATCCGTTCGCTGGAGGATTTGCGTGGAAAGAAGGTCGGAGTCTGGAAAGCCGGGTTTTGCGAATTGGCCTATATGTTAGACCGGAGAGAGAAACTGAACATCGAGTGGATTCCTTTCATCAACTATGTAAACCTGTTCGTTTCAGGGGCCATCGATGCGACCGTTGCCATGAGCTTTAATGAGTATCTGCAGATTCTGGCATGCGGCATCCAGCCCCAGCATGTCTTTTATTTTTCGGACTTTGGCTATGATATTCCTGAAGACGGGTTGTATGTTACTGCCGATTACTACCGTACACATCAGAAGGCAGTACAGGCATTTGCAAGGGCTTCGGTGAAGGGATGGAAATGGGCTGCCCAGCATCCGCAGGAAACCCTTGATATTGTGATGCGCCTGGTCCGTAAATACCATGTGGCTACCAATCGCCTGCAACAGCAACGGATGTTGGAGAACGTGCTGGAGTTACAATGCGAACGCCATACTACTACCAGACCTTTCAGACTACAGCCTGAACATGTAGAGAAAGCGTCTGCCTTATTGTTGGACGATGGATATATCCATCGTCCTGTAACTTATCAGGAAATTACCGGTGCCTTATGAAATTCACTGTTACCCGTTCTTTTTCTACCCGGATAAGTATCTATATCCTTCTGGTTACAGGGGCTATTTTATGTGCTACTTTTCTGGTTTTTTACCGTTCTGCGCGTAAACAGGTGCAGATAGAGGCGGAAACCCGTGCTTCTGTCAGTCTGGACAATACCGTTTTACGTATTGATGAAGTATTGCATTCGGTCGAGGTGGCTCTGACCAATAATGCGTGGCAAGTCGACCGGTATATCCATTGCCCGGATTCCATGTTTAGCATTGCGCGCAGGTTATTGGAAAGCAATTCCATCATTATAGGCAGTGCCATTGCTTTCGAACCGGATTATTATCCCGAGAAAGGTCATTTCTTCTCTCCTTATGCTTACCGGAACGGTGACAGTATCGCTTGTAAACAGTTGGGAGTAGAAAGCTATGATTATCATTACATGGATTGGTATCAGATACCTAAACTGCTCGACAGACCTTATTGGAGTGAGCCTTATTTTGATACCGGCGGTGGGGAGAAAATCATGACTACGTACTCTTTACCGCTTCATGACGGCAATGGTAAGTTGTATGCCGTTTTTACGGCCGATTTGTCTTTGGAGTGGCTGGCACAGAAGGTGGGCTCTCTGAAACTGTATCCGGATTCTTACAACCTGGTTATCGGTCGAAGCGGAACGTATCTGGTACATCCTTATCCGGAACGGATTCTTACGGAAACCATCTTTACAGCTACTTATGACATGAAGGATACCACTGTAGTCGGAATCGGTCACCGCATGATAGCCGGTGAAAAGGGATTCGCTACGATACAGAATGATAGCCTTTCCACGTCGTATATCTTTTATGCTCCGGTAGAGCGTACCGGTTGGTCGGTAGCCGTCGCTTGTACGTATGATGATATTTTTGCAGGGGTCGACCGCATCCGTAACCGCATTGTTATCATAGCTGCGGCAGGACTACTGCTCTTGTTGGTCTTTTGCTTGTATACCATCCGCCAACTGGTGCATCCGTTGACCCGTCTGGCTAATTCTATCCGTAACATAGCTCAAGGAGACTTGATGACTCCGCTTCCTCCATTAGGGAAAAGGCACGATGAAATGGGGATGCTTTATGACTCGTTCGGATTTATGCAGCATTCGTTGTCGGAGTACATGAAGGAACTTGCCGCTACGACGGCCAATAAGGAGCGTATCGAAAGCGAACTGCGTATCGCCAGTGAAATCCAGATGGAGATGATTCCCAAGATTTTCCCTCCTTTCCCGGAACGGAAGGACATCGACCTTTTTGCTACGATTCTTCCAGCCAAGGCAGTAGGAGGGGACTTGTACGATTTCTTTGTAGAGAATGATTGTCTGTTCTTTACGGTGGCCGATGTCTCCGGTAAAGGGATACCTGCTTCTTTGCTGATGGTTGTTACCCGCAGTCTTTTCCGTACCATGGCTTCGCACCTGAAGACACCAGCAGCTATCCTGTCTTCGTTGAATGATGCGCTTTCGGAATCCAATGAATCGGGTATGTTTGTAACAATGTTCTTGGGGGTGCTTCACTTGAAGACGGGTGTCCTGGCCTATTGCAATGCCGGTCATAATCCTCCAGTCTTTTTTACGCAACAGGAACAGGCGCATTTCCTTCAGGTTACTCCCAACATTCCGCTCGGATTGTTTCATGGCTTCAGCTATACGGAACAGGAACTGACTCTCAAGGCCGATGCTTCGCTCTTCCTTTATACCGATGGGGTGACCGAGGCAGAGAGCCCCGACAAGCAGCTCTTTTCTGAAGAGCGGTTGCTGAAGGAACTGGACCGTTTGTCCGATGGTACTCCGACTTTTATCGTGAATCAGATGATGGAGGCTATACACAGACATGCGGCAGGAGCCGAGCAGAGTGACGATATTACCATGCTTTGTTTACATTATTTACCTCAATGAATATGAAAGAAATAAAGACTGAATTGATGCTTCAGAATGATATTTCTGAAATTTCCAAGCTCGAGCCTTTCATCGGTAACATCGGTGAAGAACTGGAACTTCCGCCCGATGTAGTTTATAATCTGAATCTGGCGCTTGAAGAGGCTGTATCGAACATTGTGCTTTATGCTTATCCAGGAAAGACCGGGCAGGATATCAGGATACAGGCTCATACTGAAGGGCATAGTCTGTTGCTGACACTGACGGATTCCGGTATTCCTTTTGACCCTACGAAAGTGAAAAGCGCGGATGTAACTCTTCCGGCAGAAGAACGTCCGATTGGTGGACTGGGTATTTTTCTGATAAAGAGTCTGATGACTGAAATGAGGTATCAGTACAAAGAGGGGAAAAATATCCTTACACTCGTGAAGACCATCGGTTAATTTCCCGGGGAGATAAGGGATTGGATTCAAAATGACGGAAAACTAATAATAGACAGTATATGGAAATCAAGATTGAAAACACTGGCGACAGAATTGTCGTATCTCTGATAGGTCGGCTGGATACAATCACGGTCGGCGAGTTGGAACAACAGGTCTTGCCTTTGCTGAAGGCAGGAACGGATATGCTTTTCGACTGTAACGGGTTGGAATACATCAGTAGTTCGGGCTTGCGTCTCATCCTGCTGGCGCATAAGAAACTGAGTGCTTCAGAAGGTCGTCTGGCCTTGTCGAATGTAGCACCGTCTATCAAATCTATTTTTGATATGACTGGGTTTACTTCATTGTTGAACTTTGAATGAAACAGTACTGAGGAGAATCTTGCGAAAGACAGATTCTCCCGGTGATATCCTGTCTGTCGGTTAGGCAGCAACGGATAAGATTCGTCCCGGCTTGGAGCTTTCTTCAGGCCGGGACTAATCTTATATTTCAGGGACATTGATGGGGAAGGTTTGAATCAGCCTTATTCCATCACCAGCTTTACGGCTGCCCAGTTGTGCTTCTCGCGGTGGTGTACAAAGCGCATCCCCAGACTTTCACCTTTTTCGCGGATGGCGGGAATATCTTCTACGTAAAATCCGCTCATATAGATTTCCGAACCGCTGTGCATACAGGCGGCATAAGCGGGGAGGTCGTTCAGCAGAATGTTCCGGTTGATGTTGGCAATGATGACATCAAACGGTTTACGTCCTTCCAGCAGTGAGGCGTCGCCTAGCTCTACGGTGATGTTGTCGATGTGGTTGAGGGCGATGTTGTCGCGTGAATTGTTTACACACCAGTCATCGATGTCGATGGCTGTTACCGGGTCGGCTCCCCGCATGCTGGCCAGAATAGCCAGAATGGATGTTCCACATCCCATGTCGAGTACCGATTTACCTTTCAGGTCGGCATCCAGCAGCTCGCCCAGGATGGAACTGGTGGTTTCATGGTGACCGGTTCCGAAGGCCATCTGCGGATTGATGACAATGTCGTATTCGGCTTTCGGATAGTCTTTGTGGAAGGTACTGTGGATGACGCAACGGTCATCGATGACAATCGGTTGGAAAAAGTTCTTCTCCCATTCCTCGTTCCAGTCTTTGTCTTCCGGTTCTGCCAGGGTGTATGTGATGGCTATGTCCGGTAACGGGAAATCAGCCAGAACCGCCTTCAAAGCCTCTTCATCGAACTGTGACTGTTGGATGTAGGCCTGCATGCCTCCTTCAACGGGGACAAAACTTTCGAAACCGATTTCGGCTGTCAATGCTGCCAGCACATCTGTTACAATTTCTGTGCATGGCCGTGCAGTAAATGTTACTTCAACATATTTCATAGATACAAGGGTTTGATTTCGGAGACAAAGATAATACCTGCCGTTTGTTTTACCCAATTTTCAGGAGCAAAATCCAGCCATGTGGAAAACAAACGTCCGTCTTGGATAAAACGTCCGTTCGTTTGAGTCGGAATCTGCTCGCCTTTTCGTGAAAACGAACGGACGTTTCTATCAAAAGGCGAGCAGGTTTTCATGCGAAGCGAATGTTTGTTCGGACAGTGTGGTTTAGAATTCGTTAACGGATTATATTTCATTATGTTTAGGAATGTGTGTAACATTACTGATATTTACCTGAATGCAGTCTGAAGTCCGGCGGTTTCGGTAAAGGGTGAAATGGAATACTATGATTATAAATTTTTTGGCATGAAGAAGTTAATGTTAGGCCTGCTTTTTTTGCTGGTGGCAGCAGGCGCAGGGGGACAGAATGTAAAGAAGTTTACCGTGTTGCAGTGGAACGTCTGGCAAGAAGGTACGGTCGTTCCGGGCGGTTATGAAGCCATTGTGAACGAGATAGCGCGTCTGGAACCGGATTTCGTGACGTTCAGTGAAGTGCGTAATTACAACGGTACCCGTTTCTGTGACCGTATTGTTTCTTCCCTGAAGGAAAAGGGGAAATGCTATTATTCCTTTTACAGCTATGATTCAGGTCTGTTGAGCAAGTATCCTATCAAGGATTCGTTGACGGTCTTTCCGGAGAAGGATGACCATGGCAGCATCTATAAGCTGGTTGCCGATTTCGAAGGGATAGAGGTGGCTGTGTATACCGCTCATCTGGATTACCAGAACGATGCCTATTACAATGTGCGTGGTTACGACGGCTCTACCTGGAAGGAGATAGATGTGCCGCAGACCGTAAGCGAAGTGCTGGAGGTGAACGACCGTTCGCAGCGTGACGATGCCATCCGGTGTTTTGTAGCCGAGGCTCGGAAAGACCTGGAGGCTGGGAGACTGGTATTGTTGGGAGGCGATTTCAACGAACCTTCCCATCTGGACTGGATTCGGGAAACGAAAGATTTGTATGACCATAACGGGCTGATTGTTCCGTGGACTGTTACATTGATGCTGGATAATGCCGGGTTCATAGACGCTTACCGGGAGTTTTATCCCGATGTCCTGGATTATCCCGGTTTTACGTTCCCGGCAGACAACCCGTTGATACCGACGGAGAAACTGACATGGGCACCGAAATCGGACGAACGGGAGCGTATCGATTATATCTTCTATCATCCGTACCCTGGTCTGGAATTGACTGATGTCGTGATTTTCGGACCGCAGGGAAGCATCCTGAAAAATCAGCGGGTCGAGGAGCAGACATCCGATAAGTTTCTGCCTCCGCTAGGTGTGTGGCCTACCGACCATAAAGGTGTTCTGGCTACCTTCTGTCTGAAATTCTGAGAATGGTGAAATAGGGAAATCCCTACCGGGAAATAGGGAATTTCTACTTGCAGGGTAAAAAAGAGTCGTTACATTTGTAACGTAAATAACTAGGTACAATAACTTCAAACAAGTAAAGTCATGATAAAGAGTAAAGTATTTGCTTCGTTGCTGTTGGCTTGTCTGCCAGGACTCTCAATGGCTCAGAGTGGGGATGACCTCTACTTCGTTCCGAAAAAGGAACAGAAGAAAGAGGTGGTAAAGGTTGTTCCGGAGCAGACTACGACTACAACTGTCCATACGGCTCCGGAAGCGGCAGCTATCGTGGTGAAAGATGTCAAGGGAAATGTACGCGATGTGGATGAATATAACCGTCGGTATACTTCGCGTGAGAATACTTTCTCCATGCAGAATGATACCTTGTACATCGAGGAAAAGCCATACGGTGAACGAGGAGAATGGGTAAACGGTTTTGAAGGCTCTCAAAGTGATTACGAATATGCCATGCGTATCGTACGTTTCCGCAGTCCGGGTTATGCTATTCCGATAAGCAGTCCGCTGTATTGGGATGTGGTGTATGGCGCATTGCCGTCATGGGACTGGAATGTATTCGATGACGGAATGTATGCCTATGTCTTCCCGACTTCTACCAATCCGGTATGGTGGAACTGGCGTTTCTCATGGGGAACATTCGGGCCTCGTTTCGGTTGGAGTTTCGGATATCCTTGGTATTATAATCCTTGGTACAGCGGTTTCTCTCCCTACTGGTACGGTGGTTACTATGCCGGTTATTGGGGTGGCTACTGGGGAGGCTACTGGGGCGGTTATTGGGGTCCCGGATGGTATCCGTATTACGGACATTGGGCTCCTAGTACTTATTATTCCTATAATAATCGTCGTGGAGAAATGGGACTTTCACATTCTAATTATGGTTCTAGTGTACGTCCTTCTGGAAATAGAGGAACTTCTTATCGAAATGTATCTCAAGCATATGACCGCAAGGGACGTACGGGTGGTCGAGTGGTTTCTGGAAGGGAAAATTCAAATGCTTCTGTGAGAAATACTGGGGTAAGAGTAGGAAATCGCAATTCTGCGACATATTCTCGTGAGAGCCAGATTCAAAGAGGTGGATCTACTTATACACGACCAAGTAGTACACGGGTAAATTCTTATCAACGTTCAGATGCTTTCAACCGATTGAACAATAATGGTTCTTCTCGTCAAAATATAAATAGAAACGTGAATACCAATCAGAATAGAAGTAGTTATTCTACGGGTTCTTCTTCACGTAATAGTTTTGGTGGAAGTAGTTATCGTTCTAGTGGAGGCGGTACCAGTCGAGGTAGCATGAGTACTGGCGGTGGAGCACGGCGTAGGTAAATTATAGGATTATTAGATGCTGTTTTATAGACGGGATTTAATGAATAAGTAATATTCTTGAATAGTGTAGATATGAAAAATAGAGTATTGTTAATATTGAGTTTAGCTTCTTGTGTACTGGGCGTTAATGCTCAGACACAATATGAAGCAGCTCGTTTCTCTGAAAATGAATTAAATGGAACCGCCCGCTTTGTTGGTATGGGAGGAGCTATGGGTGCTTTAGGAGCGGATATTTCAGTCATTGGGATAAATCCTGCTGGTATTGGCTTATATCGGAGTCATGATGTTTCAACTTCTTTTGGGTTTAATGCAACTAAAACAGCAAGTGAGTTTGGAGGAACCCAAATGAAAGATAAGAATCTGCGGGCTTCATTTGATCAGATAGGCTTTGTTTACTCGAATAAAATTGGGAATCGAACAACACTCCGTTATGTAAACTTTGGTTTTAATTATCATAAAAGTAAAAACTTCAATCGTTATTTCCAATCTGGAGGTATGCTTGAAGGATTGTCCCAAACGCAGCAAATGGCTAATATGGTGAATGGATCTATTGGCAGCATAAATGAAATGGATAATATTTATAATTATGATGGTAAAACGGGTGTAAACCCATACTCTCCTACAGCTTCAAATTATCCCTATCTTGGTGTGATGGGTATTCGTACTGAATTAGTGGGGGTTGGTACGTTTGAAGATAGTCAAGGGCAGTATCAAGCTCCTATTGGATGGTATGGAGATGCCTCTGGGTATCAAAGTCGTGAAGAAGGTGGCATTCATGAATACGACTTTAATATATCTACCAATATTGAGGATAGAATTTATTTAGGCTTGACTTTAGGTGTGTATGATATTAATTATCATAGCAGTACATATTATACTGAAGACATTTATGATGGTGGTCATAGTGGGTATTATGAATTGAGAAATGATTATCGTGTTGATGGAAGTGGGTTAGATTTGAAGTTTGGAGCTATATTTAGGCCTGTACTTGAATCTCCTTTCCGTTTTGGAGTTGCTATCCATACTCCAATTTGGTATAACTTGACAGAAACTTATGCCTCAGAAATGTATTCTAATTTGGTATATGAAGATGGAAGTACATTTGAGGCGAATGAGTATACACCAGATTATACAGGAGGAAAAACTTTGCGTGATTATCAGTTGAGGACTCCATGGCGTTTTAACTTGAATTTAGGAACTGTCTTTGGGGGAATAATGGCTGTTGGTGCTGAGTATGAGTATGCAGATTATTCTTCTTCGAAGCTTAGATACGCTGATGGGTATGAAATGGCAAATCAAACTAGTTATATTGCTGAAGATTTAAAGGGCGTACATACCATTCGTTTAGGGATGGAAACTTGTATAACTCCTGCATTCAGTCTCCGTGCTGGATATAATTATAGCACTTCTGCCTATAAAGAAACAGCATACAAGGCTTTAGATTACAATGATATGCGTGCTGATACTGAATATAGGAATTCTTTTGGACATCATACTGCTACTGTTGGCTTAGGATATAGATGGAATTATTTTTATGCGGATTTGGCGTATAAATATGATACGAACAAATCTGATTTTTATGCATTTAGTGCAGAGGATTTGAAAGCAACAAAAGTAACAGATGACCGCCATCAGTTACTCCTGACATTGGGAGTTAAGTTCTAGCTCATTGTATATAGTTTTTAAGATAAACCCTGAAGGTGTAGTTGTCCGTTAAGGCTTCTGCACCTTTTTTATTTGCTTTGTTGGTGGCGGTATTCTTTCTTTTTCCAGAAATTGAATCCTGCGTATACACGGAGGCTGCCGAATGAGTTGGTCATCGAGAAATTGTCTTTCCTGTAGTCATAGGTATGGAGTACAAGCGATGCTCCCACGTAATACTTCCCGTTGTTCCAGGTAAGTCCGGCACGGGTTATCAGGTCGAAATTGATATCTTTTACCCACCCCAGCCAGTTGTTTTGGTTATTGGGAAGGGCATCGTCGATACGTGCTTTCTTGTAGGCGATAGCCGGTAATAATGAAAGGTTGAGCAGACAGTTTTTGGCAAATACCCAGTTGTAGCCGTAGCCCACACTCAAGTTATAGTCGTTGTATTTTACTTTCTCAAAAGTCAGTGAAGGACGCAACTGCTCCTGTATCTCGGAAGGCAACATTGTATGGTCGAACGTTATGTTATGTTGCGAATACGAGAATCCCGCCAGAATGGAACCGCAGCTTTTACGTTGGTTGGTAGACTGGCTATAGGCTGCCGGATAGGAGAAGTGTTTGTAGTTGAATATCCAGTACGCATTCAGTCCCTTGATACTGCTCTGCAATCCATTGAATTTGATGCCTTCGTATCGGTTCTGGGTAGGTATGTTGCTGTATGAACTGAGCTTGAAATTGCTTCCGGTTTTCCGGTAATACAAGTCCACTCCGAAACGGGAACTGTACAGGTTGAATACGATTTCCTTTCTGGGAGCTTCGTCTTTGGCCTTTCCCAACAGTTTCTTGATATCGAACGAGAGGCCGAGAAAAATCCAGCGCCATCCGAAGTAAATACCGATTTTTGTATTGGCGGTAGGAGCGAAATTCAAGCTTTGATTACCGTCGTTACCGTTGCTTCCCAGCCGGTAATGCTCGAACCATGTACTCTGTTCAAGCATGAAGGCCAGGTTGTAGAGATTCGGGGAAATATAGGTGGTGTCAATGTCGTTCAGGCTCTTCCCGACTTTGGTCAGTTCCCGCTTGGAAATCTGGTAAGCGCTCCGGACGCCGCTGGCCAACAAATGCAGCGGAGTCCGTTCTTCTGTGACAGGTACCGGCGCAACGGAGAGACTATCCTGTGTTTCCGTTTGTGCATGTATGGAGGTAAGCGGTAACCCTGAGATAGTAACGAATAATCCATATAGAATGCTTCGTCGGTATGCCATAAGAGATGGCTTAAAGTTTGTTTAGGATACGGTCCATGACCCAGTTGGTGGGGGTTGCACTGATGCCGTCACAGGTGCAGATGGCTTTCCCTTGCAGGTGCTCTACTATCGTCTGGATGAGCGGAAGCTGTACGTGTGGCGGATTCGGTGGCAGGATTTCTTCTCTTCCCCGTTCGGTGTGCAGGCCGATAGGTTCGTAGGTGAATACGGAGAAGCAGATCATTCCTTTGTCACCGATGATTTCGATACGGTCTTCTTTGGCCGATTCGTGGGCCACGAAACACCATGAGCCTGAGCCGGGCAGCCCGGATTCGAATTTGAAACAGGCACTGATGGTGTCTTCGGCTTCGTAAAGTCCGCCCCGGTTGCTTTTATATCCTTCGGCTTCGAGGATACAGCCGAACATATCCTGGAGCAAATCCAGCTGATGAGGAGCCAGGTCATAGAAATAGCCGCCTCCTGCAATGTCGGGTTGCACGCGCCAGGGCAGGTTCTTGCTGTTATAGTCCAGGTTACGTGGAGGTTGTGCAAAACGTATCTGTACGTTGATGACATTTCCGATTTCTCCTTCTTCCACCAGTTGGCGTACTTTCTGGAAATACGGTAAATACCGACGGTAGTAAGCCACAAAACAGGGCACTCCGGTTTCCTGTGAAATACGGTTAATGCGGGCACAGTCCTCGTAACTGGCGGCCATCGGTTTTTCGATATAAACCGGTTTCCCGGCTTTCATGGCCATAATGGCAAAAGTTGCGTGTGAAGAGGGAGGGGTAGCGATGTAAATGGCATTTACGTTTTCATCGCCGATAAGCTCTTGGGCATCGGTATACCAGTTCGGTATGTTATGACGGATAGCATACGATTTGACTTTTTCTTCGTCACGGCTCATGACGGCTACTACCTTGGAGCCTTCAATCATATTGAAGGCGGGACCACTTTTTTTCTCGGTGACTTCACCGCAACCGATGAATCCCCACCGTACTTCTTTCAGTTTCATCATCGTTCAGGGATTATTTAGTTGAAATATTTTTTATAGAGTTTCTGATAGCTTTTGGTTTTCAGGTATTGCTCCAACCATACATTCAAGGTATCGCGTAAGTCTGGAGAGTGCTTGCCGATACCCCACGCATAGAATTGCGTAAAGCTGATGCTTTTGCTGATGTCAAGGTTGGGATAATCTTTCACAGAGGCTTTGGCCAGGCTCTCATCGCAGACGGCATAGTCTATCTCGCCTTCAGATACCATGGCTAACAGTTGTTCTGGACCGTATTTGTCGATTTCACGGACATAAATGGTGTCGGCTATCTCGTTGATGAGGTTGTGGATACGGATTAGCGCCGGCGAATGACTGACCAGGTGGAGGGTCTTATGAGCCAGTTCCAGCTGGTTGCCGATGTACAGGCTGTCTTTCCCTTCTTCCTTTTTCCGCTGTACCAATACTTGTTTGCTGAGTAGCAGCGGGTGGGTGAAAAGCAGTGAGTCTTTCAGGCTGCTGGTTACAACGGTACCCGTGGCTATCAGGTCGTAGCGGCCTTCCTGCAATCCTTTTATTCTTTTTTCATAGCTCATTTCGGGGGTGACTTCCAGCTTCAACCCCTTTTCTTGTGCGAATTTCTGGAGGAGTTCCAAATCGAATCCTGTCAGTGTATCTTTCCCTGCATGAAAGCTGAGCCGGTTGTATTCGGTTACCGCACGCAGGGTTCCTGACTCCCGGATTTCGGTGTAATCGCGGGGGGTAAAGGAAGGAGAAACAACTGTAGGTCCTCGATGGGTGTTGACTCCGATCAGAATCGCTACAAGGGCAATACTTCCCAACAAATAATGAAATCTTTTCCGTTTCATGACTTTAATCAAAGAAATTCCAGGAGATTCCGAGCTTCAGGATACGTGGGTTTAACGGATAGTGTGGAGCCAGGAAGTAGCTCTTTTCTCCGGTCCCTTGAATCAGGTTATACATCTGTACAAAGATGCGGGTACGTTTCAGATGCAGGTTGATGTAACCGTTCACAAGCGGATAGCCTCCCAGTTTATAGCGTGTCTCCGGATTCTGTACATAGAATTGTCCGATGGCCGGAGCATAGTCGGGAGCATAGTATTGGGTGAAATAACGTACGTCAGCACCCATCTCGATGTTCAAGACTTTTTTAGCCAGCGCAAACTCCAGATAAAGGTTATGATACAGTACCAGCTCCGGTAGGGGGAGTACGTTATTGTCACTCGATTTCTGGTAAGTCACTTCATTGTCCAGATGCAGGATGCCCAGTTTGAAATCCTGTTTCAGTGTAGCGCTGAATACCTGAATATTATCCGATTGTTGTCTGACTACTACATTGTTCTTATAGGTAGCAGGTGTTGTCTCCGTCGCTTCTGTAGCTATTACAGAGGCATTGTCGAGGTATGTGTAGTTCTTGATGTTTTCTACCCCGGCAGATAATTGGGTTTTCCAACGGTCGATGGTCAGTTTTCCTTGTACGCGGGTTCGCATAATCTTGGAAAGGTCGTTGTTGTCCCACCAATAGTGTTTCGAATGGAAATGGCGGAAATAGAATATCGGCTGTTCATTCTTGATATAGGCGTTTGCATCCAGTCGGACGGTATCATTGAACAGGCGGAAGTTGAGGTCGCCTTTTCCTTCTATCGTGAACTGGCCGATGTCTTCACCTACCAAAGCTATTTCTCCCAATACGTTATAGTGCAACATACGTCCTTGTTCCTTGATGAGTTGTCCTCCTACGGAAAGTACGTTTTCCTTGTAGTCAATCGGCATCCGTGCTTCCGGTTGACCGGGAACGGTGTCTGTCAGTGTAAAACGTCTGTGTTCGAACGTAGCAAAAGCGGTCAGACCGGCTTTGGCCCATTTGTTGAATCCCTCTCTCAATGAAATACCTACAGTATTTTTGATGGACAGGTATTGGGTAACATCCGTCGAATCGGTCCCTAAATAATTGTTGAGAAAATAGTCTTGGTTTTGGGCGTCATCATACGAAATGTATTTTCTGCGGTTGTGGTCAATTTTGATGGTATGGATGAAACTGGTTACAGGGACGAAAACTTTCTTGCTGATGGTATCGTTTTCTTCCTGTACGTCTTCATAGAATCCTAAGTTGTATCGTTGGGTCAGGAACGCATGATAACCCGTATTGTGATTCCAGATATCACTCAAGTTGGTCGGCATGTCGTAGGTATTGTATGATTTCTTGCCTTCGTTCATATCCAATGGGTGGGTTACATAACGGTCATCGGACAGACCACCGTTTTCGGCTACTTTCAGGTTGTCGTTAATGAAGTTAAAGTACATGTTATACTTGTCTCCCTGATAATAGGCGAACAGATTGCCGTTGAACAGGGCTGTGGACTGGTTGGCGTACTTTCCACGGCCATACGTATAGTCGATGTCGAAGCCGAAACCTAAGCGCTTGTTCACATTTACGGCGAAATAGGCCTTAAAACGTTCTTCTCCATATCGTCCGTCGCCTTGTTTGTAATACGTCAGGTTGGTAAAAGGAGATTTGGTGTTGGTATATACTACGTCACTGGCACCTTTTACTGTAAAGTCGTACGGGTCGGTGAAGAACTCTTGTGAAGCACTTTTACGCTCGAAGAATACATGCGAAATACGTGGGGCACCCAAGTTACCCAGATAGGTGTAATGTCCTGTCGGTCCTCCGGTATCGTTGGTGTTCTGGAACGCATGTGTAATGGTATCGATTGGGGTCTCAGTGATGTTTCCCAATCGCTCGTCTACTTTCCAAGAATACAATCCGATGGGAATTGTACTTGCATCGTTTACGGCCGTTGTGTCTATCGGATTCCCGTTCCGGTCGTAACGGTTGGAGTCTGCTCCGGAAGCAGAAGTCCCGAATTGGCTTATCGTGTTCTGTCCGAATGTATGGTTGCACAGAACTATCAGTAGAGTCAGTATAAAAATCTTTCGTATCATGGAAGCAAAGATACAACAATAAACGAGACGAAATGCAGATTGGGAAAAGAATGTTGCAGATTAATGGCTTCAGACGGCCGGTAACCCCTTCACATAGAGGGGATGAGTGTAAAATAAATCCCGACAGGAAAGTTTCCTGCCGGGATGAAAAAGTGAGTTGGAAGTCTGTATCAGATTTCTTTGATGATTTCCATACCGATTTTGATGGCTTCTTCGTTCATCGGAATCAGGTGATGATGGCGTTCCGGTAAAGTCTTGCGCAATGCCTTGACAACGCTTTCAATGGAAACGATGGGACGAATCTTCAAAAGGCCACCTAATACAATCATGTTGAAGGTCTTGGCCATTTTCCGTTCGTTGGCTTCGTCCATGGCATCGATACGGTATATCTTGATGTCTGTCCGGGTAGGCGGATTGATGATACCGTATCCGTCGTATATCAGGACACCTCCTGGCTTGATTTTACTCTCGAATTTAGCCAGTGAAGGTTGGTTCAGGATGATGGCGGTATCGTATTTGCTCAGAATCGGAGAAGAGATGCGTTCATCACTTACGATGACAGTCACATTGGCTGTACCGCCGCGCTGTTCCGGTCCGTATGCTGGCATCCAGGTCACTTCTTTTCCTTCCATCAGTCCGGAATACGCCAGAATCTTACCCATAGACAGGACTCCTTGTCCGCCGAATCCGGCTATAATAATTTCTTCTTTCATACGCTATAGGAGTTAGGTTGCTTATTTGATGTCTGTTGTGTCCTTCAAATCGCCCAACGGGTAGAAAGGAAACATGTTTTCTTCCATCCATTTGTTCGCCTTTTCCGGGGTCATTTTCCATCCGGAGCTACAGGTGGAAACGATTTCTACCAGGCTGGAGCCTTTTTGCTGCATGGAACATTCGAAAGCTTTGCGGATGGCTTTCTTGGCCTTGCGGATAGAAGCTACGTTCTGTACAGACTGACGGGTAACGTAGCAGGTGCCCTGCAGGGTAGCGGCGATTTCGGTCATTTTCAGCGGATATCCGTGGATTTCCGGAATACGTCCGTACGGACAGGTCGCGGTTTTCATGCCCAGTAGGGTGGTAGGGGCCATCTGTCCACCGGTCATACCGTAAATGGCATTGTTGATGAAGATGATGGTGATGTTTTCTCCGCGGTTCAAGGCATGGATGGATTCGGCTGTACCGATACAAGCCAAGTCTCCGTCACCTTGGTAAGTGAATACCAACCGGTCCGGCCACAGACGTTTGATGGCTGATGCCAAGGCAGGAGCACGTCCGTGTGCTGCTTCCTGGCAGTCAATATCCAGGTAGTTGTACATGAATACGGCACATCCTACCGGACTGATACCGATAGCTTTCTCGGTCAGACCCATTTCATCGATGACTTCGGCTATCAGTTTGTGCACCACGCCGTGACTGCATCCCGGACAGTAGTGCATCGAATTATCGTTCATAAGGCGAGGTTTCTGGTATACCAGATTCTCGGGCTTCATGATATCTTCTTTCGTCATAAATTATTTCCTCCTGTTTTAACGTATAAAGAAGCGGAAGACAAATTCCATCATTTTCAGAAAAAGTGAGGCACCACATACATAGAAAAAGAGGGTTTTGTCATCGCCTACCGTAAAATAAAGAATCACGGAAATGAAGGCCCCAATCATGAACAGTACGTTCAGGACGGTTCTTATGCGGTCTATCTGGTCCATGGTTCCGGTTTATTTAATCAGTTTCTCCTTGATGGCTTCGATCACTTCATCCGGATCGGGTACGATTCCTCCCAGACGTCCGAAGTGCTCTACCGGAATCTGACAGTTGACAGCCAGACGGACATCTTCAATCATTTGTCCGCTGTTCAATTCTACGGTGAGGATACCTTTCACTTGTGAAGCACGTTCCTTTAAGGCTTTCGACGGGAACGGCCAAAGGGTAATCGGGCGGAAAAGTCCCACCTTGATACCTTCTTCGCGGGCATGTTCCATGGCTTTCTGTGAAATACGTGCACAGGAACCGAAAGCTACAATCAGGTATTCGGCATCTTCGCAGCACAGTTCTTCGTAACGGCATTCCTTTTCCTGGATTTCTGCGTATTTCTGTTGCAGATGGATGTTACGTTGTTCCATGATGCTCGGATCGAGTTCCAGCGATGTGATGACATTCGGCTTACGTCCTTTCCGGCCGGTAGCGGCCCATGGACATTGTGCAATGATTTCTTCTTCCGTACGGCGCGGACGGGGAGCCGGCAATACTACTTTTTCCATCATCTGTCCAATGACACCGTCTGCCAGAATGATGGCCGGATTTCTGTATTTGAAGGCCAGTTGGAATCCCAGGTCTACAAAGTCTGCCATTTCCTGTACGGAAGCGGGAGCCAATGCTATCAGGTGATAGTCACCGTGTCCGCCGCCTTTGGTTGTCTGGAAATAATCGGCCTGACTGGGCTGGATAGTTCCCAGACCAGGACCTCCACGCATGACATTTACAATCAGACAGGGGAGTTCTGCTCCTGCGATGTACGAAATACCTTCCTGCTTCAGGCTGACACCCGGGCTGGAAGAGGAGGTCATGACCATTTTACCGGTACCTGCACCTCCATATACCATATTAATTGCTGCAACTTCGCTTTCGGCCTGAAGCACCACCATACCGGTAGTCTCCCATGGCTTCTGTTCGGCAAGCGTTTCCAATACTTCAGATTGGGGAGTGATAGGATAACCGAAATAACCGTCTACACCGATACGGATAGCCGTATGGGCAATGGCTTCGTTACCTTTCATTAGAACGACTTCTTCTGCCATAGTTTGTCTATTTATAGCTGTTAAGCATTTGTTTTTATTCTTCACATTTTGCTCTGTACACGGTCAGACATGCATCCGGGCACACAATGGCGCACGATGTACATCCGTTGCACGTATCTTCTACGACCTGCTGTACATAGTTATATCCTTTCTGGTTTACTTTCGGGGTAAGAGCCAATACGTGTAGCGGACAAGCTACTACGCATAAGTTGCAACCTTTGCACCGCTCTGTATTCACTACAACCACACCTTTCATTTTAGCCATAGTCCTTATATTTTCTTTATTGATTAAACATGTCTTTGTTATAAAAATTGAGGATATCCATTACCATCCGGTAGGCTTCTTGAGCGGGGCTTTCAGGGTTCAGGCAGATTGCTTCCTGATAATTGTTGAGTGCATACTGCCAGTTACCTTCCTTGCGGTACGCATTGCCGAGCAGATAATAGGCTTCGGCGGCTGTATCTGGGTCCAAAGAAATTAGTTTATTTAATTGGAGGATAGCTTCTTGAGTATGTCCTTCCTTTATTAAATCTCTGACTGCCTCAAATCTATTGTTCATGGGTATAGGTATCTCGTTTCTATCATTGCAAAGATACTTTTTATTTCATACCAAAATCTTTTTTTTCGGATAAATAGCAATTTAAAAACGAAAATAATTTTTCTTTACATTTATAATGCTTTGTATGACAACTTGTTATCTATAGAATTGTATTGTTTCATTTGAAAACGTTGTTTTTGCAATTATTTGCTGTTTTAGAGAAGCCGACAGGTCTTGAACCGGTAAAGATAGGGAGGCTGTCAGGACAATAAGATAAGGTAAGCTGCTTTTTGTTTTGCATTTGAGTGAATTTATTCTACCTTTGCCGAATTAACGGAATGAAAATGATTGTTAAATAGAGAGAATAACTAACTATCGTGATAGAAAATGAATAAAATTATTTCAAAAGAACATTTTTCAGAGAAGGTTTTCAAACTGGTCATTGAAGCTCCTCTGATTGCCAAATCGCGCAAAGCGGGACATTTCGTTATTGTGCGTGTAGGCGAGAAAGGTGAACGTATGCCGCTCACTATTGCTGCGGCAGACCCTGTTAAGGGAACTATTACATTGGTAGTGCAGGAAGTGGGACTTTCATCTACCCGCTTGTGTGAGTTGAACGAAGGCGATTACATTACTGATGTGGTCGGTCCGTTGGGTAAAGCTACCCATATTGAGAATTTCGGAACGGTAGTTTGTGCCGGTGGGGGTGTAGGTGTAGCTCCGATGCTTCCTATCGTACAGGCGTTGAAGGCTGCCGGTAACCGGGTGATTACCGTATTGGCCGGCCGTACCAAGGACCTGATTATCCTTGAAAAGGAAATGCGTGAAAGTTCGGATGAAGTAATTATCATGACCGATGACGGTTCTTACGGTAAGAAGGGGTTGGTGACAGAAGGTGTCGAAGAGGTAATCAAGCGTGAGAAGGTGGATAAATGTTTTGCCATCGGTCCGGCTATCATGATGAAGTTCGTTTGCCTGCTGACCAAGAAATATGAAATTCCGACTGATGTTTCATTGAATACCATTATGGTGGACGGTACCGGTATGTGTGGTGCTTGCCGTATTACAGTAGGCGGTAAGACTCGTTTCGTATGTGTGGACGGACCGGAGTTCGACGGCCATCAGGTAGATTTCGATGAGATGTTGAAGCGTATGGGAGCTTTCAAGGATATCGAACGTGAAGAGATACATAAACTGGATGAGAAACCGGATACATGCGAGGCTGTCAAGACATCCGATGACCGTAATGCGGCTTGGCGTGAAGAATTGCGCAAGAGCATGAAGGCGAAGGAACGTACGGCCATTCCGCGTGTAAAGATGAATGAACTGGATCCGGAATACCGTTCACACAGCCGTAAGGAAGAAGTGAATCTGGGACTCAACGAGGAACAGGCGTTGACGGAAGCCAAGCGCTGTCTGGACTGTGCCAATCCTTCTTGTATGGAAGGTTGTCCGGTAGGTATCCATATCCCTACTTTCATCAAAAATATCGAACGTGGCGAGTTCCTCGAAGCAGCCAGAGTCTTGAAGCAGACCAGTGCGTTGCCCGCTGTCTGTGGTCGTGTCTGCCCGCAGGAAAAGCAGTGTGAATCGAAATGTATTCACCTGAAGATGGGTCACGAAGCAGTGGCAATCGGGTATCTGGAGCGTTTTGCTGCCGACTACGAACGTGAAAGCGGACAGATTTCTGTTCCGGAAATAGCAGAAAAGAACGGTATCAAGGTAGCTGTTGTAGGTTCAGGTCCTGCAGGACTTTCGTTTGCCGGCGATATGGCTAAATTGGGATATAGCGTGACTGTTTTCGAAGCTTTGCATGAAATCGGTGGTGTATTGAAATATGGTATTCCTGAATTCCGTCTACCCAACAAGATTGTAGATGTAGAAATTGAAAATCTTTCGAAGATGGGCGTGGAGTTTGTGAAGGACTGTATTATCGGAAAGACCATCAGCGTAGACGATTTGAAAGCGGAAGGCTATCAGGGTATTTTCGTTGCGTCGGGTGCCGGTCTGCCTAACTTCATGAACATTCCGGGTGAGAACTCCATCAACATCATGTCTTCCAACGAATATCTGACTCGTGTGAACCTGATGGATGCTGCCAGTGAAGATTCGGATACACCGGTAACTTTCGGTAAGCGTGTGGCTGTCATCGGTGGTGGTAATACAGCGATGGACTCTGTCCGTACTGCCCGCCGTCTGGGCGCTGAAAAGGCGATGATCATCTACCGTCGTTCAGAAGCAGAAATGCCTGCCCGTCTGGAAGAAGTGAAACATGCCAAGGAGGAAGGTATCGAATTCCTGACATTGCACAACCCGATTGAATATATTGCCGATGAGAAAGGTCGCGTAAAACAGGTGGTGTTGCAGAAAATGGAACTGGGTGAGCCTGATGCTTCAGGCCGTCGTAGTCCGGTACCTATTCCGGGAGCTATCGAAACCATTGATATCGATATGGCGATTGTCAGTGTAGGCGTTTCGCCGAATCCGATTGTTCCGCATTCTATCGAAGGGCTGGAATTGGGACGTAAGGGTACGATTGCCGTGAATGATGACATGCAGTCGTCTATTCCGACCATTTATGCCGGTGGTGATATCGTACGTGGTGGTGCTACGGTGATTCTGGCTATGGGCGACGGTCGTCGGGCTGCCGCTGCCATGGACAAGCAGTTGCGTGGATAAAATGCTGGATTGATTTCAGATGTTACTATACAGGGCTGCTTCCTTTTGACGGGAAGTAGCCCTTTTATTTGTGGGTTTGCCTTGTTCCGATGAAGGGGATAAAAAAAGAACCCATGCTTCTGAAGCATAGGTTCTTTTTCTTTCATATTCGTTGATTCTGTTTTTATCTCATCTGAATCCGGAGGATTTCGCCGATATACAAGGTGTAGTTCTTTGATGAATCAGCCGATTGGTTCAGTGTTTTCAGTTCTTCGGCAGTCATCTTCTGGGCAGTGACTTTTTTGCATTCGATGACGATACTTGGTTGTGTTTGTCCTGTCAGATAGAATGAAATAGTATAGTTATCAGAATGTTCCATTACGGTGCTGATTGCGATACGTGACTGGTCTACCAGTGTGTAAGTGACATCTTTGGTAAACAACTTTCCGAAACCTCCCCAGTTTTCTGCTTTCATATCGATTTCTTCATCGTTGGCTGTAACAGTAATTCGTCCGGCTGCGGCCAACTCGCTTAAATTCATAGGGAGTTTGTCTATCGTAACGGTATGCAGTTCTTTTGAAGTATCAGGCTGTGCAATTGGTTGTGCAGGAACCAGTGGAGTGGCTGGTATCTCTTCGCGTACATGCGATGTTCCCAGTGTATTGGCTATTTCTGTAAAGAGCTTATCTTTCAGGTCAATGGTCCCTTTCCGGAATTTTCCGCAGATAGGTGCCAATTTAGTCTGCTTTTTGTTCAAGGCCATTTCATCGGTAATCCATTCTTCTGCATCATACCGTTGTCCTCCATCTCGGTTTTCATCATACCAGTACCGGATGCGTGACATAGTAAGGTCGCATTTCCCGTTTTGTATTTCAAAATACAGTTGATAGTAGATTCGTGTCCGGTCAAGTGATAAGGCACTGGAAGAAAAAACGATGTATTCTTCTCCCATGGCTACAATTTCACCTTTGTCTTGATTGGTATATACTACCCGATGTTGTGGAAGTTTTTCGTTGGGCTTAAAATACTGGTCTGACCAATTTAGAAGTAGATTATACAACTGTTCTTTGGACAGAGATGGAGCTTCCAGTGTCTGTTTGAAGGTGACTTTACCGTCTACCATTGTAATGGCGTTCTTCAGATACTTTGGATCTGTATTATCCTTTTTTTCATTGGCTGTCAATGCCAGTGGGAAGCATAGCAATAGGATGAGTAAAAATTTGTTCATGGCTTTTAGATTAGTTTTTTCTAGGCAAATATAAACTAAAAAAGAGAAGCTTTATGGTAAAACTTCTCTTTTTTATTGCTTGGCCTGTTTATTTTACAGGAATTTTATCAATACGTCTTTGGTGACGTCCTCCTTCAAAATCTGTATTGAAGAATTCGGTCATGATTTTATCTGCCATATCCGTGTCAATATATCGTCCCGGCATAACTAGTACGTTGGCATCGTTATGTAATCTTGACATATGAGCTATTTCCGGTATCCAGCAAAGTGCAGCACGTATACCCTGGTGTTTGTTTAAGGTCATTCCGATGCCTTCGCCGCTTCCACAGATAGCAATTCCCGGATAACATTCTCCGTTTTCTACGGCTACTGCCAACGGGTGTGCATAATCCGGATAATCACAGCTGTCTGTGGTGTATGTGCCGAAATCCTTGTATTCCCATCCTTTAGCTTCCAGCCATTTCTTTACATACTGTTTCAATTCAAATCCTGCATGGTCGGACGCTATTCCTATTATTTTCATTCGAACATTGATTTTACTTGGTTATAGACATTTTCTGCTGTGAATCCCAATTTCTCATCCAGTACTTTGTATGGAGCCGAGAAACCGAAGGATTCCAGTCCCCAGATTTTACCGTGGGTTCCTACGAGCCCCAACAGGTTGATAGGAAGTCCGGCTGTCAGACCGAATTTCTTGATACCGGCCGGAACGACGCTGTCCTGATATTCTCTGCTCTGGTTGCGGAACAGGCCTTCGGAAGGAATTGATACTACACGGGTCTTGATACCGTCTTTCTTCAAGAGTTCGGCACCTGCAACCAGGGTAGAAACTTCAGAACCGTTTGCTACAAGGATGACATCCGGATTTTCCTGAGAACCGGCTACAATATATCCGCCTTTTTCAGCCTGGCTATAGTCGGTTCCTTCAGGCAGCATATTGACATTCTGGCGTGACAGAATCAAGGCGGTAGGAGTATCGGTGTTTTCCATGGCCATCTTCCAGCAGACGGTTGTTTCTTCTACATCGGCCGGACGCAAAACGAGCATTGAGTTCTTTCCGTGATGATTCTTCAGTTTTTCCATCAGTCGGATTTGTGCTTCCTGTTCTACCGGTTCGTGTGTAGGTCCGTCTTCTCCTACGCGGAACGCATCGTGCGACCAGATGAATTTCACCGGAAGTTCCATCAGGGCTGCCATACGGATAGCCGGTTTCATGTAGTCGGAGAATACGAAGAAGGTTCCACATGCAGTGATGACACCGCCGTGTAATGCCATACCGATGCAGCAGCAAGCCATGGTCAATTCCGCAACACCGGCCTGGAAGAATGCACCGCTGAAGTCTCCGTTCGTAAAGGCATGTGTCTTTTTCAGGAATCCGTCGGTCTTGTCCGAATTTGACAAGTCGGCCGATGCGCAGACCATGTTCGGAACCTGTTCTGCCAGGACTCCCAGTACTGTAGCCGATGCGTTACGGGTCGGTTCATTGGCTTTCTGTTGGATGGAAGACCAGTCAATCTTCGGAGCTGCACCGCTGAACCATTCATCCTGCATGGCTGCCTTTTCCGGATTGGCTTCTGCCCAGGCTTTTTCTTCGGCGTAACGGGCTGCTACAATGTCTTTCAGTTCTTCAGCTCGTTTAGTATAGATTTCCTTTACATCGTCAAAGATTGTAAACGGGTCATTCTGGTCTGCTCCCAGATTAATCATCGTGTTCTTGTAAGCTTCAGCGCCTAATGGAGCACCGTGAGTCTTGCAGCTGTGTTCGTATGATGTATTGTCTCCTTTACGTGCTCCCTTACCCATGATGCATTTACCGATAATCAGGGTCGGGCGTTTGTCTTCAGCTTTGGCGGCAGTAAGTGCTTCACGGATTTGGTCACAGTCATTACCGTCTATTTCAATGACTTTCCATCCCCATGCACGGTATTTCATGGCTGTATCTTCTGAAATTACCTCTTTGGTTTCTGTAGAAAGCTGGATGTCATTGGAGTCGAAGAACATGATCAGGTTGTTCAGTCCCAGATGACCTGCTACACGGCCTGCACCCTGAGAGATTTCTTCCTGGATGCCGCCGTCTGAAATATAAGTATAGATAGTTTCTTTGTCGAAGGTAGGGTTACCTGTGCGGGCTGCAAGGAACTTGGCAGCCATGGCGGCACCTACAGCATATACATGTCCTTGTCCGAGCGGGCCTGAGCTGTTTTCGATACCACGCATAACGTCTACTTCCGGATGTCCCGGAGTAGGTGAACCCCATTGGCGCAATTGTTTCAATTCATCGATAGAGAATTTGCCGATCAGAGCCAGCTGTGCGTACAGCATCGGAGCCATGTGTCCCGGATCCAGGAAGAAACGGTCACGGCCTACCCATTTCGGGTTCTGCGGGTCGTACTGCAGGAATTCAGAGTACAGAACGTTGATGAAGTCAGCTCCACCCATGGCACCACCCGGATGTCCTGATTTCGCTTTTTCTACCATTGAAGCAGCCAGAATACGGATATTGTCGGCTGCATGATTCATTGCTTGTTTGCTGTTCATGTTAAGTAAGAATTGGTTTGAATGCAACAAAAGCAGGTCGTCTGCTAGCGTTAGTTTTTAAATTATTGGCAAAATTACTCTTTTATACGTAATTTTCCATATACTTAGCGCTCTTTTCTTGTTTTTTCTCGGTGGGTTTCAATAAAAAAGTAGTGTATATGAGGTTTTCCCGGTTTGTTTTGAAGTTTATTGCGGTATTCCTGAAAATCCTTCCGTATGCAGGGAATATGATGGGGTGGAAGCTTGTAGGGTAGTAGGGGCTGGTAGTTGTATAACAGAAACGGAGAGATACAAATATACCTCTCCGTCAGCTTTTTTCATCCTGAAAACATCATTTCCTTTTTTGTGCACTCTTCAACAGTTCCCGATGGAATTTCATTTCGGCCTTCTGTATCTGATAAATTTTCTTGGCCGAGAGGAATTGTTTGTATTTGCGGGCATATTCCAGTTCCAGCTGGTCGATGGTGATGCGTGTCTGGAGTACGTCTTCTATGATTCTGTCGTATTCAGCTTCTGTAGTACCGGCTTCTTTCCCTTTTCTGAGTTTCTGCCATGCTTCTTTGTTGTAGGAACGTTTCTTGTCTTGCAGTTCGAAATAGAGGGGGAAGAAGTTCTTGGCTTCTTCTGGTGTCAGTCCGGCGCGTTCGGTCAGGAACATCTGTTGCTGTTTCCGGAACTCTTCCTGGCTCATCATCTTTTTCTGTGCCTGTATGGGAGTCATGCAGAAACAGATTATCAGGGTCAAAAAACAAATGATTCTTTTCATGTACATATTTTTATTTATAGATTTCCATATCGGCATCTGTCAGATACTGATACAGGGTATAGTCATCCATCATGGTCTGGTCTACTATCGGGTCGATGTATTCGTCCGGTAAAGTGGAACTGAACAGCTGCAGGCTTGAAGCAGATTCCTCTTGAGTGGTTTCTGTATCGTGCAGGAACAGACGTGCGCCGAACATGAGTCCGCAGAACATGGCAGCCATATACATCCATGGGCGTATGCGGTGCCAGAGTGTCGTTTCCGGAACAGCTTGGATTTCTTTTTCAGGAAGTTGTTCCATGATATTCCGCGTAAAGTTCTCGAAGTATCCTTCCGGAGTCTTGAAAGGATTTTCCTTGCCGCATTTTTCTATCAGATATTTTTCTTCCTTCATACTTCATTGATTTTATTCATTTGACAAAATAACCGGCGAATGGTTTAATCGGTTTCTTCAAAAAAAGCCGCGATTTTTTTGACCGCATGGTGATAGGATGCTTTTAGGGCTCCTACGCTGGTTCCCAGAATCTCGGAGATGTTTTCGTACTTCATTTCCTTGAAATATTTCAGGTTGAAGATGATCCGCTGCTTTTCGGGTAATTGCAGCAGCGCTTTCTGGAATTCCTTCTGGATTTCATCGCCGTCGAAGTAGGGGTCGCTTTCCAGTTTCCCCAAGAGTGTGGTATCTACATCGTCCAGTGAAAGCTGGTTCTGTGCCCGTTGCTTGTTCAGGAAGTTCAGGCATTCGTTCAGGGCAATGCGGTACAGCCAGGTAGAGAGTTTGGCTTCACCGCGGAAGTAATCCAGGTTGCTCCAGGCCTTGATGAACGTATTCTGCAGGATGTCGTTGGCATCTTCGTGCGAAAGTACCATGCGCCGGATTTGCCAGTATAGCTGTTGGCTGTATTGCTTCACCACTTCTTCGAACGCTTTCCGTTGCGTCGTCGGGTCTTGCAGCTGCTGGGTTATTTCGTCTTCGTTATAATTCTCCATGGCATTCTTGTCATTCGTAGCTTTTTCTAAGACTGTTTCGGGTGTCGTGAGGTTTAAGTGGGTTGATGAATTTTAACAACTAGAGTTCTATTTTCAGGTTCTCCTGAGCCAAGGTGGTGTTCGGGAAAACAGCCGAGGCTTCCTCCAGCAGGATGCTTTCGTCCTCGTAACGGGCCGAGTAATGTCCGATGACCAGACGTTTCACTTCCGCGTCCTTCGCTATCTGTGCGGCCTGACTGGCGGTGGAGTGCATGGTCTCTTTGGCACGGGCTGCTTCGGTCTGTGCGAAGGTAGCTTCGTGGAAAAGCAGATCCACTCCTTTTATCTGTTCGATGATGCGTGGCAGATAGGAAGTGTCCGAACAATAGGCGTAGGCACGTGGAGGGTCGGCAGGAGTCGTCAGGCGTCCGTTAGGGATGACGGTTCCGTCCTCGGTCACGAAATCTTCTCCGTTCTTGATGCGGTTTATCAGGTAGACGGGTACTTCGTAGAAATCTATCATATCCCGCAGGATGTGGTTGGGCAGCGGTTTCTCGCGGAACAGAAAGCCGCAGGTAGGGAGTCGGTGTTTCAACGGGATGGTTTCCACCGTGATGGAACGGTCATCGTAGATGATGGTCCGCTCCTTCGGGTCGAACGGATGGAAAACCACTTGGAAAGGCATCCCTTTGCAGAAGAAAGCCAGTTGGGGTTCCATCAGCCGTTGCAGTTCCGGATGGCTGTAGATGTGGAGGTCGGCAGTCCGGTTGGTCATGGCGAAGGTGGAAATCAGTCCGATGAGGCCGAAACAGTGGTCACCGTGCAGATGAGAGATGAAGATATGGTTCAGCCGGCTGAACTTCAACCGTGACCGGCGCAACTGTATCTGTGTGCCCTCTCCGCAATCTATCATGAAGAGTTTCTCACGGATGTTCAGTACCTGCGAGGTAGCCAGATGCCGGGTGGTAGGTAAGGCCGAACCGCATCCCAGAATATGTATATCGAAGTTTCCCATATAGGGCAAAGGTACAAAAAATCTGAAACGGTTGTAACGGTTGCGGAAAGATTGATGGAAAATCTATCGATTTTGCTTTTCGGAAAATGAGGAATTACGTTTTGTCATTTTGATAATCCGGAAGGGTGAGAATCGCGAGTTTCCGGCTCTTGTCTGGGATGACAAGGAAAATGCGGTTCTCAGAAGAAGTGTTGTTGTCGAAAAGATTCTCAAATTTGTTTGTTTCGGTCATTTGGTTGTTGTTTCGTTTGTGTTGATTTGCTTCTGTTATAAGAGGCTTGTTGTCTCTTTCTTTTTGTTGGACTGAAATCTGCCTGTTCTTGTATCAACTGGCATTTGCAGGCCTTGAAAAAGGCGTTTATACAGGCACTTTTTAAGATGACCGGTCATCTTCCTTCACTTTCCTAGGTGTTTTCATCGGTTTGACTAGGCGAAACTATTTTTTATCCTCACGTTTTTGCTGTTTTTCCGGTTTCCGAACAGGCGGTTTTTAAGGGTATTTTGCATATTGGTTGTATGTATATGCGTATTTTCAGACTTTATTGCTTCCAGATTTGAAAGGTAATAGATATGCTCTGTTAGTAAATCGATGAAAATAAGTTTGAAATGATAATTGAATATAGAAAGTGGTGTCATTTTGTTTTTGCGCTGAATAGCTTTACACTATTCAATATCTGGCCAGATTTCCTCAATCATCTTTTGCGTGTTGCTGGTCTAAAGGAAAAGTGTACAGTTAAAGCCTCAATTTCTAATCAGAATAGGTATGTATACAGTAATGATATTTTCGTGGTTGTGTTTTTATGGATTTAAATCATGCAAATTGAAACGTAATAAAAATCACTAATATATGATGATTTATGGCTTATTTTATATTTTTGTAACTTAATGTTGATAATGTATCTGAACATATAAAAACTCTTGTTGCTTGTATAGACGGTGAAGTTGATAGGGAGACGCTACAATCAACATTCGGAATTAGGCATCGGACATATTTTCGTAATACATATCTTAAAACGTCTATGGATGAAGGCTATATAGAGTTTACTTTACCTAATGAGAAGCAAAGTAAGTTGCAAAAATATCGTCTTACGGCAAAAGGTTTGGCATTGAAGGAGAGTTTGAAAAATAGCAAATAACGATTTAGTTAATAAAAATGAACGAAGAAAATAAAATAATCCTATATCAGGACGATAACGAAATAACTCGTGTATCGGTTCGCTTTGCTGACGAAGATTTATGGCTGACACAGAGCCAGCTAGCAGAGATATACCAAACTAGTAAATCAAATGTAAGCGAACATATTAAGCATATATTTGAAGATGGAGAGCTTGATAAAAATGTGGTTGTTCGGAATTTCCGAATAACCACTCAACATGGAGCAATAGAAGGGAAGACACAATCACGAGATGTTGCTCATTACAACCTCGATATGGTCATAGCTTTGGGATATCGTGTCCAGTCTCAAATAGCCACACGTTTCCGGCGTTGGGCGACACAACGTTTGCATGAATATATTCAGAAAGGTTTTGCGATGGATGATGAACGGCTGAAACAGGGAGGAAACCGCTATTTCCGAGAATTATTGCAACGTATCAGGGATATTCGTAGTAGTGAACGAAATTTTTACCAGCAGGTTACGGACATATATGCTACAGCTACGGACTATGATCCTCGCAGTGAAATGACTAAAACTTTTTTCGCCACCGTGCAGAATAAACTGCATTATGCGGTTCATGAGAATACAGCTGCTGAGGTAATATACAACCGTGTTGCCAATGAAAAGCCGTTTGTCGGAATGACCAATTTCAAAGGTAATTACGTAACCAAAGATGATGTAAAAATAGCGAAAAACTATTTGTCAGAAATAGAGTTGCAACGACTGAATCTGTTAGTTTCAGGATTTCTCGATTTTGCAGAATTCCAGGCATTGGAAATGAACCCTATGTCTATGAAGGACTGGATAGAAGCTCTTGACAATCAGATTATAGCTCACAAACGAAAAATCTTGGTCGGCAAAGGCAATATTTCACATAAACAAGCCATAGAAAAAGCTGAAAAGGAATTTGAAATATACCGCAAGCGAGAAATGGATATGCTTGAAAGTGACTTCGACAAAGAGGTTAAAAGATTAAACAAAAAATAAAGTGACTAAAGTTTTGCAAGGTAAACATTCAACCCCGAGAGATAGAGCAGTAGACCCATACAGTCTTTTTTGACACAAAACAACTTTTAATTCAGATTAAATTGATAGCTTTGTTGGATAAACCCCTATTCAGTTATTATGAAAAATAGACATTATCACAAATCATTAATGGTAGGAGCGATATGCGCACTGGCATGCGGCAACCTCTTCGCTCAAGAAACTGAGTTCGATTTATCGTCACAGAGACTGGAAATCCAACAAGTATTGCCTGTTCCCGGAGAGAAGATAGACCACCATGGAATTATTATCAATCCGACTCCTCACGAATTGACCGTCAACGGAAACGGGGTGCTGGATATTACAGACGGAGTGGTCCTGAAGGACAAACAGCATAAGTTTTCGGAGAACCTGGACTTTCTCACATTGGCGAAGAAAGGGGTAAAGCTGACCCTTGACTTTGGAAAGAAAGCCGCACGCAAGCAAGGCATAAAGGAAGTTTCCGGAGCTTATGCCATGCACATTGATAAAGCAGGAATATCCATCGTGGGTTACGATGAACGAGGAGCCTTTTATGGCATCCAGACATTACGCCAGCTTTTGGAAAGTCCCGTTGCTCAGAACGGGGAATTGCCTTATCTGGATATTAACGACTATCCGGACTTGCCCAATCGGGGTGTAGTAGAGGGCTTTTACGGTACACCGTGGTCGCATCAGGTGCGTATGTCGCTGATTGATTTCTATGGGAAATTCAAAATGAATACTTACCTGTACGGTCCCAAAGACGACCCGTATCACAGTTGTCCGAACTGGAGGCTGCCGTATCCCGAAAAAGAGGCTCAAAACATCAGGGAACTGGTGCAGGCCTGCAAACGGAACCGGGTGGATTTTGTATGGGCCATTCATCCGGGACAGGACATCAAATGGAACGAAGAAGACTATCAGAACCTGGTCAACAAATTCAACTGGATGTACGACCTGGGGGTAAGGGATTTCGCCATCTTCTTCGATGATATTTCCGGTGAAGGCACCAATCCGCTGAAACAGACGGAACTCTTGAACCGGCTGACGGATGATTTTGTGAAGGCCAAAGGAGATGTGTCTCCGTTGACTGTCTGTCCTACCGACTATTCCAAGCTTTGGGCAAATCCTACTCCGCAAGGAAGTCTGGCTATTTATGGAAATAGTCTGAATCCGGATATTAAAGTGTTCTGGACTGGAGATGTGGTATGTAGTGACATGACTCCCGAAACCATGGAATGGATAAATTCACGCATCAAAAGACCTGCATATTACTGGTGGAATTATCCGGTAACCGATTATGTCCGTAACTTCATTCTACAGGGGCCTGTATATGGTCTGGATACCTCGCTTACACAAAATGAGGTCTGTGGCGTCATCAGCAATCCCATGGAACACGGTGAGGCATCTAAACTTGCCTTATATGGTGTTGCGGACTATGCATGGAACATCGCCAACTATAACCCTATCGACAACTGGGAAAGAGGATTGGTGGAACTGGCTCCCAAAGCCAAAGATGCTTACCGTACGTTTGCGATACATTCCAGCGATACGGAAAACGGTTACCGTCGCGATGAATCCTGGGAGACCAAGACTTTCCGGATGGCGGATTGGAACGACGATGAGGCCCGGTTGCTCAAAGCTGAATTTGAGAAGGTGGAAAAGGTTCCGGCTGAAATGGAAAAGTCCTGTGAGAATAAGGCCTTGCTACAGGAGCTTCGTCCGTGGCTGATTGAGTTCGGCAAACTGGGTACGAGGGGAAAGCGTGCCATAGAGCTGGCTCAAATCTATCGTGCCGGGAACAATGATGCTGATTTCTGGAGCAAGTATATACAGAACCTGATGAGCAAGGAAGACCGCAAGAATTATGAGGCTCATAAGTCGGGGACGCTGAAATTGCAGCCTTTCTACGAAAACGCAATGGATGACATGGCGCACGGATTCCTGAAAAAGTTACTTGGCACGACACCTAAAGACTATAAAGGAATCGGTTCTTTCGGAAGCTCGGGAACAATCCTTACCAAACTGATGTTCGACAATGATTCGACGACGTTTTATACTTCCGGTATCGGACAAAAGGACGGCGATTGGATTGGAGTGGACTTGAGGGATGTTCGTGATGTAACGGAAGTTTCCATTCTGCAAGGAAGGAACTCTGTGGATGATGTAGACTATTTCGACCATGCGGCTTTGGAATGTTCTGTCGACGGCCGGACATGGGTTCCTCTGATTGGAGAACTGACCAAGCAGTATGTTATCCATTGGCAGGGAGAACCTGTAAAGGCACGTTATGTACGCCTGAAAAGACTTGAATCCGACCGCAAGAACTATGCTTCCGTCCGTACCTTCGATGTCAATCCGGTTCGCATCGATAACTTGGGATTCAAACTGGAGATGGAACAACCGCAACAGGGAGTTTATGCTTTCGATCAGAATCCGGGAACATCCTGCCGAGTGACTCAAAGCCTGTCTTTTGAGGTTCCTCAAGGTGTCAAGGGGTATACGCTTCTGATGGGAGAACTTTCCGCTCCTTTGACGTTCAAACAGTTCGGCAAAAAAGGTGAGCTGGTTTCAGAGACGAGCATTTCTTCCTCCTTCTTTAAAACAGAACTGGCAAACGATGAGGTCAGTAAAGTGACTATTGAAGGAGATGCCGAAATCTTTGAAATTATTGCCCAACCGATGTCCGTCACCGGCGGAAGATGACGAATAGAGGAGCCGCTTCGAGTCCTTCCCGTTGAGTTGATTTTATCCATCCCGCCAGCCTCCTGGAAAATTCAGGAGTTTGGCGGGATTTACAGAAGGGTGTGATACGTAGGAATCAGGAAGCTTCTTCCTGCGTTTCCTTCGCCTTCCGGTATTCTGTAGGAGTCATCTTGTATTCTTCCTTGAAATAGTGGGTGAATATTTTGGGGGAATTGAATCCTACTTTGTAAGCTACTTCGGCTACGGTCATTTGGGTACCTTGCAGGTATTTGACACTTTTCTTCAGCCTTAACAGACGTATGAATTCGCTGGGAGCTTTTCCGGTAATGGACATGAGCTTGTTATACAGGTTGCTCCGGCTCATGCCGACGATGCTGCTGAGCTCTTCCACAGAGAATTGTGGATTTTCGATATTGTCTTCTACCGCTTTGATGGCTTTTTCCATGAAGGATTCGTCCAACGAACTGGAAGTGATGTCACTGGTAGGAATGTCTGCTATTGCAAATTTCCGGTAACATTCTTGCTTCCATTTCAATATCCGGCGCATTCTCAGTTTCAGGATATCCAGGTTGAACGGTTTCTGAATATAATCGTCTGCACCTTCAACGAAGCCTTGTGTAACATGTTCGATGTCGTTTTTGGCCGTCAGCATGATGATAGGGATGTGTGAAATCTTGATGTTGCTTTTCACTGCCCGGCATAATTCGATTCCGTCCATGTTCGGCATCATGACATCCGTAACTATCAGGTCAATGTGTTCCTTCTTCAGAATAGACAATGCGTGCAGGCCGTCGACCGCAGCATAGACCGTATATTCCTTCTTGAGCGAGTCCGTCAGGAAATTCCTTAAATCCTGATAATCTTCTACAACCAGGACTGCTGTCTTTTCCGGACTTTCCGTTTCAGGGAGTTCTTGTGCTTCTTCTGTCAATGGGTTGGCA
This sequence comes from Phocaeicola barnesiae DSM 18169 = JCM 13652, assembly GCF_000374585.1. Taxonomy (GTDB): domain Bacteria; phylum Bacteroidota; class Bacteroidia; order Bacteroidales; family Bacteroidaceae; genus Phocaeicola; species Phocaeicola barnesiae. The sequence continues at coordinate 82,958 of NZ_KB894643.1, read as the reverse complement.
ATGTTTTCATCTTCAGGGCGATCCGTAATCTCTGTTTCCTGCGTAGCGGAAATGATGGGGATGTAGAAGATAAATCGGGTACCGTTCGGCTCGTTGTCTTCCGCATAAATGTCACCGCCATGGGCTTTCAGCAAATCTTTGACGATGTGGAGACCTATTCCGCTGCCATATAATGCCTTGCTGTTGGGTATCTGGAAGAACGGGTCGAAAATCTTCGATTTGTTGGCATCGTCTATCCCTGGTCCGTTGTCTGCAATGCTTGTATAGACCTTATCCTTTTCAGTCCATATTTTGATGGTCACTTTTCCAGGATTTCCGGCATATTTGACCGCATTCGACAACAAGTTCATGAATATCTTATGCATTTTATCCTTGTCGAACATTATCGGGAGGCTGTCAGTCTGTTTTTCGAGTGTTAGTGACAGGTGGTTGGTTTCCGCATAAACCGAAAAGCTCTTGATGATTTCATTGGCGAACTGGACATAATCTCCACAACTTGTTTGGATTTCCGTGTTTTTCTGCATTTCCAGTTTCCTGAAATCCAATATCTGGTTAACCAGGTTCAAAAGTGTCATGGCATTCTTGTAGATGATGTTCAGCATGCCTTTCATTTCATTGTCTTGTTTCAACAGCTCCTCCAACGGGGTGATAATAAGTGACAACGGAGTGCGGAAATCGTGGCTGAGATTGGTGAAAAAGTTGATTCTGATTTCATCGATTTCGTGCTGCTTCTGGGCTTCCAGCTCTATTTCCTTGTATTTCATTCTTCGCTTGTGTTTCTGGTCGTTCAGAAACCATGCGTAAAGAATGATGGCTATGAATATGAGAACATAGAGTGTTATGAACCAGTTGCTTAACCAAATAGGAGGCTCTATGACAATGATGAGTGACGATGGTTGGCTCCATAATCCGTCGGAGTTTGTAGCACGAACTTCCAGGGTATAGGTACCTGTAGCCATGTTGTTGAAAGAAATCTGATTGTCTTTCAACATAGTCCAGTTCTCGTTGGCTTCTTTCAGGCGGAAAGAGAATTGCAGATTGTGCGTTCTGATGTATTCCAGCGTGGAGAATTCCAGACTGAATGTGCTTTGGCTGTTTTTCAGGACAATCTTATCGGTCAGTTCGATATTCTTGTGCAGAATAACGTGTCCGTCGTATAGGGAATCAGCTTCGATGGGCTGATTGAAAACTTTCAATCGGGTAAATATGACCGGCATCGCCCTTCGGCTGCTATGTAGCATATCAGGGTTGGTGCTATAATATCCTCCGTTTCCGCCTATCATGATATTTCCGTTGTGGGCGCGATAGATGGAATTATGTACAAAGTCCGAAGATTGCAGCCCGTCGTTCTTGGAGTAAGGATGGCAGGTGAACTGGTAGCTGTTCCGATGATTATCAGTGGATATCTGGATCTTTGTGATTCCGTCGGTGGTGACTACCCAAATGTTTTGCCGGTTGTCTTCTGTAATGCCTCTTACAAGACTTCCTTTCAGTTTACTGTTGTTGTCATTTATGTAGTAGAGTGTATCAAGTCTGGTGTCAAACACCGTAAGACCTTCTCTTCCACCTATCCAAATGAGTCCTCTGCTGTCTACATAGATGTTGTTCTGGACGGAATCTTTGATAGCTTGTGTATGTTTCTTATTGCTCCGTATGCTGCTTATCTCCTTGGTTCGGGTATCGATAATGTTCATGCCATTACACGTAGCCATATAGACGGATTGTTTCCCATCGAAGTATACAGACATGACATGGGCATTACCCAGTTTGGAATTCTGGGGTAAATAGGTATGGAATTCTGCTTTATCGGGATTATACATGTGCAGGCCGTCATTCAGATTTCCTAACCAGAGGTTACCTTCGCGGTCTTCTGTCATGCTCCAGATGCTATTGTTTATCGGGTTCCGGGGAAAAGTATCCGAAAAAGGGTATTGGTGGAATTTCCCATCCTGATAAAACCCGAATCCGTCCAGGTAAGTTCCTACCCAGATTCTTCCTTTGGAATCACAGTATAGGCATACTATCTTATCGCTGAACGAGTTCCCTTTTTCCTTGCTGAAATGAGTGCTTTCTCCGTTGCGATCTATCCGGTATATGCCTCCTCCATCTGTTCCGTACCACAGGTTGTTGTCTTTATCTTCCGTCAAACAGGAGATGTCGTGCTTGACAGGTTGTACGGTTTTGGTAAACGGTGAGAAATCTTTGTTGTAATAGGATATTCCGTTTCGCATGGTACCTACCCACATGGTATTCTCCTTGTCACAATAGAAACACCATACTTTGTTGCTTCCCAATGAATGTGTGTCGTTGGTTTGCGAAATGTGTCTGTGGGCCTTTTCTTTCTTGTCATAGACGCTGATTCCGTCATATTCCATTCCTATCCAGATCCGGCGGTCGTAATCTTCACAAATGCTGATGACTTTGTTGCTCAACAGGTAGGATATGTGTTGAATGGTTGTGAGTTCCCAGGAGTTTCCGCTTCCTTTGGACAGCAACCAGAGCCCTTGGGTATTTGAACTGTAAATCCAGATATCCAGATCGCTGTCTACGTAGAATTTGTAGTCCAGGTACTTTTCCTTGTCGAACAGTTGGTTCAAGGAAACGTGATAGAAGTTTTTCTTATTGAATGTATCGGTAATGAACAGGTCGTTTTCCGCATCGATATAAAACAAGTAATGCTGTTTGACATACATGAACTTTATATAATCTGGCAGATTTTCTATGGTATAGGTGATGTCATCCTTGAAATTATAGTATTTCATGATGTGTCCGTTGTAGGACCAGAGGTTTTTCTGGTCATCGATGAAGATTTGTTGCGGATACGTGTTGTTATGAAGCTGGTATTTGTCCAATAAAGGCTGGGCATCGATAAACTGGTCTTTTTCTCTGTCGTAAATGAAATAGTGTCCGTATCGGTTTATCCAGATATCACCGTTGTAGTCCATCTGTATCTGCTCGATGGAAGTGGACAGGCTTAAACCGTTTGATGTATTGGGGTATTGTTTGACATTATATCCGTCATACCGGTTGATAGCTGTATTGGTAGAGCACCAAAGGAAACCATTGTTGTCTTTCAGGATACATTTCACTTCATTGTCGGCTAGTCCGTCATGTACGGTCAAGTGTTTGAACATGATATTCTCTTGCGCAGGAACTGCATAAGAGAGTAGAGACAATAAAAGGATAACCAGTGTTCTCATAGTCTTCTCATTGTTAAGAGATGATAATAAACTTAATTCGTACAGCCGCGAAGCGTTGAAAAATTTTTCGTAAAAGTACGTTTTTTTATGGACTTATTTTCCTTTTCCAAGAGAAAAATAGGCTCTGTAGGGGGCTTGAATGTCGAAAAATAGGGTATGAAATGTTGATTGTACATTTCGTGACGTAGTGTAGCACATACCAGTTCCATCTGTTAATTACGTATTCATAATTTTGCACTCGTAAACATTAAATCCTAAAGCCTATGAAGCATGATTGAAGCCAGATTAATATTTGTGCACGCAGATAGAACGTGTGCAAAAGATGTCTTTTTCAAAAAACTTTTGTTTTCCACTTTTAATTTCTGTTTCAGGTAATCAGAATTCATTAATATAATTAATCAAATCTATGAACACAAGTTATAGAAGATCATTGTTCTGTGGGACTTTGTCATTCTGCCTGATAGGTGGAATCCCCCAGATGCAGTCTGTTGCCGCCTCGGAATCTTTGGCGGTGGTACAGCAATCAGAAAAAATATCGGGAGTCGTGAAAGATGCTACCGGGCCGATTATCGGAGCTTCCATTGTAGAAAAAGGAACGACCAACGGTACCATCACCGATCTGGACGGACGTTTTACCCTCGATGTAAAAAAAGGAGCCGTTCTGGTCATCAGTTATGTAGGCTATACTTCTAAGGAAGTGAAAGCTACCAAAGGTGTCATGGACATTACGTTGGAAGAAGACAATCAGGTGTTGAGTGAAGTGGTAGTGACTGCATTGGGTATCAAGAGAGAGCGCAAGGCTTTGGGATACGGTGTTGCCGAAGTGAAGGGTGAAGCGCTGACCAAGGCAAAAGAAACGAATGTCATCAATTCCATGGCAGGGCGCGTTCCGGGTCTGGTAGTCAGCCAGACAGCCAGCGGTCCTTCCGGTTCCACCCGCGTCATTCTTCGTGGTAGTACAGAGATGACCGGAAACAATCAGCCGCTTTACGTGATTGACGGTGTACCTTTGGACAATACAAATTATGGTAGTGCCGGTACGTATGGTGGTTATGATTTGGGTGACGGAATCTCCAGCATCAACCCAGATGACATCGAAAACATCTCTGTCTTGAAAGGTCCTGCGGCATCTGCCTTGTATGGTAGCCGTGCCAGCCACGGTGTCATCCTGATTACCACCAAGAAAGCCGACGGTAAAGAAAAATTCAGTGTGGAATATAACGGTACGCTGACGGTTGATACGCAGTTGTCTAAATGGAACGATATTCAGCAGATTTATGGTATGGGTAGTAACGGTACTTACAGTATCGATGCGGTATCGAACACAAATACCAGTTGGGGACCGAAGGCTGACGGCAGTAACATGCTGAAATATTTTGATGGGGTGGAACGTCCGTATCTGATTATACCGGACAATACGTCGGGCTTTTTCCGTACGGGTCTGACCGCTACCAATACAGCAGTCATCAGTTCAAGTAATGGAAAGACCGGTGTCCGTTTCTCATACACCGATATGCGGAACAAGGATATCGTTCCGAAAACCAACATGAGCCGTAACAATTTCTCATTACGTGCCAATACGTCTTTGGCTAAAGTTGATTTGGATTTCAGTGCGAATTATACCCGTGAAGATGTTAACAACCGTCCGGCGATGGGTGACAGTAAGGCCAACATCGGTAAGAACCTGATGACTCTGGCTACTACTTATGACCAGGAATGGCTGAAGACCTATCAGGATGAGAACGGGGAGTACAGTAACTGGAACGGTATGGACCCGTATAACGTCAATCCTTACTGGGGAGTATATAAGAACAGTAACGTCTCACAGAAAGACCAGTTCCGTCTGAATGGTAAGGCCATTTGGAATATCAATGACCATCTGAAGATTCAGGGTACATTAGGTACTGAAATGAACTGGTTTACTTTCGAAGACTACCAGGCACCGACTACTCCGGGATTTGAAGCCGGTCGTCTGCAGATCAGTTCTTTTGAGAACCGTATGTATAACTTCGAATTGCTGGCCTTGTATAACAATACATGGGGAGATTTTGATTTCAACGCGACTTTGGGAGGCAACCTGTTCAAGGTGGACAATCTGACAACGGTCACTACTGCTCAGGATATGCAGATTCGTGATGTCGTGGCTTTGCTCAGCTTCAATGAAATCAGTGTGGAACAGAATACTTACCGCAAACAGATTAATTCTGTATACGGCGCGGTCAACTTGGGATGGAAACACATGTTGTATTTTGACGCGACTCTACGTGCCGACCAGTCATCCACACTTCCGTTGAACAACAATACTTATGTATATCCTTCTTTCTCGGGTAGCTTTATCTTCTCCGAAATTCTGAACAAGAAGAATATATTGCCTTATGGTAAAATCCGTATGTCGTGGGCACAGGTAGGTAGTGATACGAATCCGTATCAGTTGGGATTGGTATATACCAAATCAAAATATACCTATCCCGGCTATACCATCGGATACATCAACAACAATACAGTACCTAACAAAGACTTGAAACCGACCAGAACCAATTCATTCGAAGTCGGTCTGGAAACAAAGTTCCTGAACAACCGTATCGGTTTGGACTTCACTTACTATTCTCAGGTCAGTCGGGATCAGATTATGGGAATGGCCAGTTCCTGGAGTTCCGGATATAACTATCGTCTGATTAATGCCGGTGAGATTGAAAACAAGGGTATTGAAATCGCTCTTAATACCCGGGTGATACAGACAAAGGACTTCTCTTGGGATTTGAACCTGAACTTCTCGAAAAACCAGAATAAAGTGAAGGAACTGGTGGATGATATGGATATGTTCGAACTTGAGAAAGCTTCATGGCTGGATGTACAGGTGGCTGCCAAGGTGGGCGAGAACTATGGGTCTATCATCGGTCCTGACTTCAAACGCAATGAGAACGGAGATGTACTGATTGACCCGGCTACCGGTTTGCCGATGTACGACAAGAGTGCGCACGTGTTAGGTAATGCTTCCTGGGACTGGACCGGTGGCGTAGTAACGACATTGGCTTACAAGAATCTGTCGCTTTCTGCCGTGTTCGATGTAAAGGTAGGTGCTGACCTTTATTCTATGTCTGCCCGTTCGGCTTATGAATCCGGTAAGAGTCTGGCTACTTTGGAGGGACGTGAAGAATGGTACCGTTCTGAAGAACAGCGTAAAGCTGCCGGTTTGCCTAAAGGCTCTCCGGACTGGACACCGACAGGCGGTTTCGTAGCTCCGGGTGTCATTGATAACGGTGACGGTACTTACCGTGAAAATGATATCTACATCAATCCGGAAGATTATTGGATGAGTGTCTGTAGAAATGCACCTTCCATGTTCATCTATGACAATTCTTATGTGAAATGTCGTGAAATAACCTTGACATACCAGATTCCTAAGAAGATATTCAAAGGTGTCATAGATAACATGACGGTTTCCTTTGTAGCCCGAAACCCGTTCATCCTTTACAAGAACATTCCGAACATTGACCCGGATTCCAACTACAACAATACAACTGGTATGGGATTGGAGTATGGTTCTCTTCCTTCACGCAGAAGTTATGGATTCAATGTTAACATCAAATTCTAATATCAATTATGAAGTACAATAAATCAATTATAGCAATCATGCTTACTGCCTGCACTTCGTTTCTGGGAGCCTGCAGTGACAGTTACCTGGAGGACATGAATACGGACCCTTCCAAAGCAGATGTCATCGACCCGAATGCACAGCTTACTACCGCACAGTTGCAGACCTATGGACGGTTGGATATGGTGGATATCTATAGAAACTACCTTTCTGCATTCAACCAGCAGTTTATGGGTTGCTGGAATACTACTTTCCATGGTGGACGTCATTTTATTGATAACAATATCATGGGATATGGATGGACCTTGGGATATACCGGTGCTGTAGCTAACCTGGTGGATGCCGAATACCGAACCAAGGACGATCCTGCCAAGGTGAATATCAATGCAGCCTTGAATATCTATCGGGTATACATCATGTCTGTCATTACCGACCTGTACGGTGATGTCCCTTATAGCGAGGCCGGCAAAGGTTACTTGGAGAGTCTCTTTACTCCCCGTTATGATGAACAGAAAGATATTTACGATGATTTCTTTAAGGTGCTGGCTGCAGCAGTCGATCAGTTTGACGCTACAAAAGATGAGCTTACCAGTGATGTCATCTATGATGGAGACATTCAGAAGTGGAAGAAATTCGCTAATTCACTCCGTCTGCGTTTTGCCATGAGAATCTCGAATGTAGATCCGGAGAGAGCCCGTCAGGAATTTGAGGCTGCGTTGGCTGCTGACGGTGGAGTTTTTACCAGTTCAGCTGATGATGCGTTGATTCATTACATGGAAATCTCCTATAGCTTCGGTTCTGAATCGTATTCAGACTATCGGGGAAATGCTTATTCCAAAGTCTTGTATGGAAACGACCCGGCTAACAATCCGACTTATCTGTGCTCTACTTTCTTTAACCAGTTGTATGATACCAAGGACCCGCGTACATTCAGAATTGCCCGTTGCTATTATGATGGGCTGATGAGTACCTCCAGTCCCGATAACCGTATTGATCTGACTGAAGAAATGATAGAGAAAGGCATCGAGTTTCAGCCTTGTGTGCCGGGAGCATTTTCTTGGGAACCGTGGCCTACCGGTTATGACAGTGATATCTTGAAGGAAATGGCTGAAACCAATCCTAGTATCGTTTATTCGGTTTCACGTGAAGTTGAGCCTAAATTGGCCACTACTTTCCTGATGAGTGATAATCCCGGAGTTGTCATGACATATTCAGAAGTGATGTTCCTGATGGCTGAAGCTGCTTTGAAAGGGTGGAGCGTAGGTTCGATGTCTGTGGAAGAATATTACAAGACAGGAGTACGGGCTGCCATGACTTTCCTTTCAGATAATTATGATTGTGAAGAAATTACTGATGAAGAATTCGATGAATATTATAGCAATAACCCGATTGGATATACAGATGAGCAGAAAGTTCGTTCTATCAATACACAAGCCTGGATCCTGCATTTCCTGAATCCTGCTGAATGTTGGGCGAACGTGAGACGTTCCGGTTATCCGGTACTGAAGTCTCCGGCTGAATATGGATTCGAACAATATCTGACAGACGGTAAAGATATTCCGGTTCGCTTCTGTTATCCGATTCTGGAATCTTCCTATAACAAGCAAAGTTACGATGAGGCCTTACAAAGAATGGGTGGTCAGGATAGTTGGTATACTCACGTATGGTGGGATTCTGTAAACTAATTTTTAAAAACAATGGGTATGAACAAGATATATTTAAAACTGATGGCTGTACTGATGGTTATGGGTATGGCATGTGTTTCATGTAGCGAGGAGGAACCATTCTCTACAATTACTCCGGATGATTATCCGCAGATTCTGGATCCTGTATTTCCTGATTGGAGTAATGGTGAACCAGCAGTCATTTCACAGATTAGCCGTGATGCAAATTTTAAGATGAAGCTGACAGTAACACCTTCCGATTATACTGAAGTGACTTGGATGATTGATGGTGTAGAAGTACAGAAAGGGGATACTATCAATATTTCCTTGGAAGCCGGGACATATCGTTTGAAAGTGGTGGCTACTACAACTGCAGGTGCTTCTACTTCCAGAGAAGCACAGATTGTGGTCAGTCCGCTTCAAGGTGAGCCTTGGTCGGAAGCTGTAGGGTTGGAACGGATTGTGGCAACAGGGACTACTTCCCGTTTGTATGGGACGAATCTTAGCTTGGTCAAAAGCATTAAAATCGGTGATATGACCGCTGATGTTACTGCATCCGGAAGTTCGGAATTAGGTGATTATATAGAATATGTAGTTCCAACCGATTTGACAGATGGCCAATACCGCATTAGTCTGGTGGATGTGGATGGAAACAGATTCGGCGCAAACCTTTTGACAGTGACAAGTTCTTCGCTTATTACCGGTGGATTTGAACACATCGCTGCAAACAGTGAATGGGTAATGACAGGATTGAATATGGACAAAATCACCAGTCTTGATGTCAATGGTACGGTAGTAACCGATTTCCTTAGAAAGAATGCTACAGAAATAGCGTTTACCTGTCCGGCTATGGCTGATGGAGAATACCTGTTGAAGGGTACTTCCAGCAACGGTCAGGAAGTGAAATTCTATGCTGGTGGTGAACTGGTAACCGAAGTTTCGTTTGCTGTTGTTTCTGAAACGATTCTTTGGGAGGGACACCATTATGTATCGTGGGATTATGAAGATGGCAACCCGAACAAGACATTCAGCTTGATACCGTTGGACGCATTCAACTCCATCATTGCCGGTAGTACCTTGAGTATCTATTATTCTGTGGAACCCGAGGCTGACTATCATCAGATTCGTACTACTACTGTTGCCTGGAATGATTTGCCGGGTACGTCAGTCGTCGAATTCCAGGAAGATGGAATGCTGGAAGTCGTGTTGACGCAAGAAGCACTGGATAAGATTAAGGCCGAAGGAGGATTCTTGTGTGTAGGACATGGTTACTATGTAGATAGAGTATCAGTTAAATAGTTTATATACATTCCGTGGGTATAGTCGGCTTGAATTATATCCACGGATATGTAGTTTATGTACTGCTTTCTTGGAAAAGAAGGTATAAAATCATTTTGTATATGATAAGAAGATTATTTATAATTGTTTCTTTGTTGGTACTTGGGACAGCAAGCTATGCTTCTAACGGAGAATCTTTTGCGATAAGGCGAGGTGTTAATCTGAGCCATTGGTTGTCACAAAGGGTTGAAAACGGTCCAGCCATCAAGGACGGTATGCATGAAATCGATTTCAGAAAGATAGCTCGCGACGGGTTTGACCATGTTCGTCTTCCGATTGATGAGGAAGTGATGTGGAACGAACAGGGACAGAAGAATGAGGAGGCTTTTCATTTTCTTCATCAAGGGATTCGTTGGGCCATGCAGAATGATTTGCGGGTGATTGTAGACCTGCATATCATCAGGTCTCATTATTTCAATGCGGGAAATGAAGGTAAACAGAACCGTTTGTGGAATGATGTCAACGAACAGAATCATTTTTTGGATTTATGGAAAGAGTTGGTGACTGAACTTAAAGTATATCCTACTTCTGCGGTTGCTTACGAAATTATGAATGAGCCTACTGCTCCTGACCACAGTGACTGGAATAAGTTACTGGCCAAAGCTTATCAGGTAATCCGTAGTGTAGAGAAGGACCGGGTTTTGGTTTTGGGCTCTAACATGTGGCAAGGAGTAGGGACATTCCAGTATCTGGAGGTGCCTCAAGGTGATCCGAATATTTTGCTTAGCTGTCATTTTTATGAACCGTTTCTGCTAAGTCACTATAAGGCCGAATGGACTGAATTTGGAAATTATCAGGGGAATGTACATTATCCGGGGTATCTGGTGACCGATGATGAGTTCAATCGTTTATCGGAAACAGACAAGAAACTGGTAGGACGATGGAAGACACCTTGGAATCGCGAAACGTTGGTCTCTTTCTTGATGAAGGCCAAACAGGTGGCTGATGAAAAGGGATTGCACTTGTATTGTGGTGAATTCGGTATGTATGAAAAAGCACCTGTCGCCGATGCGTTGAGATGGTATAAGGATGTCATCAGTGTATTCGATAGCTTGGACATTGCATGGGCTAAATGGGATTACCAAGGCGGGTTCGGTATTTATACAGTCAAGAATCAACCGAAGACGGAACTGATCCAGACCATCCTGTCCGGCAAGAGTAAACCGATTATTGTAGGTGGTGTTCTGGCATACCTGAATGATAATCTTCCGATAGAAGAACGGGTGAAGGATGCTCTAAGTCGGATGACATTGGAAGAAAAGACACGTTTGAGCTATGCTGACGGTCGTTTTAGCACACCGGGGTGTGCGCGGTTGGGAATTCCGGGATTGATGTATTCGGACGGTCCTCATGGCGTACGTGCGGAAATCTGTTGGAACAGTTGGGATTATGCCGGATGGACAAACGACAGTTGTACGGCTTTTCCGGCACTTACGTGTCTGGCTTCTACCTGGAATCCTGTTTTGTCCAAGTCGTATGGAGTTGCCATCGGCGAAGAAGCACTTTTCCGTAACAAGAGTGTACTGTTGGGTCCCGGCGTAAATATTTACCGCACTCCCCTGAACGGACGAAATTTTGAGTATTTGGGTGAAGATCCTTATTTGGCAGCACGTATGTGTGTTCCTTATATTCAAGGAGTACAGGAAAACGGTGTAGCGGCTTGCGTGAAACATTATGCACTGAATAATCAAGAGCTATGGAGAAACCACATCGATGTACAGGTCAGTGACCGGGCGCTGTATGAAATCTATCTCCCGGCTTTCAAGGCTGCTGTCATGGAAGGAAAAACATGGACTATCATGGGAGCCTACAACAAGGTGAGAGGTACACATGCAGCTCATAACAAGTTATTGAACAATGACATCCTAAAAGGTGAGTGGGGATTCGACGGATGTGTAGTGACCGACTGGGGAGCCGCTCATGATACTTATGAAGCTGCCATGTATGGATTGGACCTGGAGCTGGGTACTTATACCAACGGATTGACCTCCAATTCTGATTTGGGTTACAACGATTATTATTTGGGAGATGCTTATCTGCGGATGATCAAAGATGGTAAAATACCGATGGAAGTTGTAGAAGAAAAGGCTGCACGTGTACTTCGGTTGATTTTCAGAACTTCCATGAATCGGAACAAAGGATTTGGAGCCATGGCGAATGAAAACCATGAAGAGACAGCTTATCGGATTGCAACAGAAGGTATTGTATTATTGAAAAATGAGTCTAGGTTTGATAAGAAACCTCTGTTGCCTATTCAGAAGGGAGCGTACAAACGTATCCTTGTCGTAGGTGACAATGCTATACGTAATCTGATGATGGGAGGAGGGTCTTCCGAGCTGAAGCCCAAGAAGGTAATTACCCCATTGGATGCATTGAAGGAGGAATTCGGCGATTGCATTACTTTCTCACAAGGGTACGTCGCAGGTCGGCCGATGTTTGATCGGGCGGATGTCATTCCTCAATCGGTTATCGATTCTCTTTATTCTGCTGCAATCGAAGAGGCCAAACAGGCTGATTTAGTGATTTTCCTGGGTGGATTGAATAAAAACTACCAACAGGATTGTGAAGGAGACGACCGGAAGACTTTCGAACTGCCTTTTGAACAGAACCGGCTCATTAAAGGTATTTTGGATGTCAACCAGAAGATGGTCCTTGTATTGACTAGTGGTAATGCTGTGGATATGCCGTGGATAGAAAAAGTTCCTTCTTTGATTCAGTCTTGGTATTTGGGTTCCATCGGTGGAAAAGCGTTGGCCGATGTATTGATTGGCGAAATTAATCCAAGCGGTAAACTGCCTTTCTCTTATCCGGTAAGATTGGAAGATTGTCCCGCTCATTTTTATGGAGAAATCAGTTATCCTGGAGACAGTATCCGTCAGGAGTATAAGGAAGATATTCTGGTGGGATACCGTTGGTACGATACAAAGAAAATCAAGCCTTTGTTTCCATTCGGTTATGGTTTAAGCTATACCGAATTCCAGTATGGCAAGCCTGTTGTATCAGCTACAGAATTGAAGGCAGGCGAATCTCTTGAAGTGAAAGTAACCGTGAAGAATACGGGCAAGGTAGCCGGTAAGGAAATCGTACAATTGTACATCGGCGATGAAAAATGCAGTGTTTTGCGTCCGGTTAAGGAACTGAAAGACTTTTATAAGGTGGAGCTCCAACCGGGAGAGGAGCAAGAGGTGGCCTTCACTGTAGAACGGGATGATTTGACATTTTTTGATGACGAGCGTCATGAGTGGATAGCAGAACCGGGTCGGTTCAAGATTTATATCGGACGTTCTTCGGAAGATATTGAGGGAACGGCAACGTTCATGTACTGTGATTGATTTTGTATATAGTAAAGAAATAAACGATAAAGACTTATAGTATGAAACAAATAAGAAATGTAGTAGGAGCCTTACTGTTGGGCGCTAATTTTTGTGCTTGTGGTAATGTCGAAAATAAAGTAGCGCCGGCTATTCCTGCTGATCCGGAAATAGAAGCCAATATCCAACAATGGCTGGAACGAATGACTTTGGAAGAGAAAATCGGTCAGATGTGTGAAATCACGATTGATGTCGTAACGGATTTCGGGGCTAGCAAGGAGAAAGGTTTTACCTTGAGTACGGCGATGCTTGATACCGTTATCGGTAAATATAAGGTAGGTTCCCTGTTGAATGTTCCTTTAAGTGTGGCGCAGGAGAAAGAAAAATGGGCAGAGGCCATCAAAATAATTCAGGATGTTTCCATGAAGGAGATTGGAATCCCCTGCATTTATGGAGTAGACCAAATCCATGGAACAACGTATACGTTGGGGGGAACCATGTTTCCCCAAGGTGTCAATATGGGAGCCACTTTCAATCGGGAATTGACACGGAAAGGAGCGGAAGTTTCTGCGTATGAAACCAAGGCCAGTTGTATTCCTTGGACTTACGCGCCGGTTGTTGATTTGGGACGAGACCCGCGTTGGTCGCGTATGTGGGAGAATTATGGAGAGGATTGTTATGTGAATGCTGAAATGGGTAAGGCCGCTGTTTCTGGTTTTCAGGGCAATGATCCGAATCATATCGGAGCATATAATGTAGCTGCCTGTATGAAGCATTATATGGGTTATGGTGTACCTGTATCCGGAAAGGACCGTACTCCTTCTTCCATTTCCCGCAGTGATATGAGGGAAAAGCATTTTGCTCCTTTCCTGGCTGCTGTTCGTAACGGTGCACTTAGTGTAATGGTCAATTCCGGGGTTGACAATGGTTTGCCCTTCCATGCCAACCGGGAGTTTCTGACCGAATGGTTGAAAGAAGACCTTAACTGGGATGGAATGGTAGTAACAGACTGGGCGGACATCAATAATCTGTGTACGCGTGACCATATCGCTGCTACCAAGAAAGAAGCTATCAAAATAGCCATCAATGCCGGTATCGATATGTCCATGGTTCCTTATGAAGTAAGTTTCTGTACGTATCTGAAGGAATTGGTGGAAGAGGGGGAAGTGCCGATGAGCCGTATTGACGATGCGGTAGCTCGTGTCTTGCGCCTGAAGTACCGTCTTGGGTTGTTCGACAATCCGTACTGGGATATCCGGAAATATGATAAGTTCGGTTCCAAAGAGTTTGCCGATATTGCATTGCAGGCTGCAGAGGAGTCGGAAGTCCTGCTTAAAAATGAAGGTGAGGTACTGCCTATTGTAAAAGGTAAACGCATCCTCCTGACCGGTCCGAATGCCAATTCTATGCGGTGTCTGAACGGAGGTTGGTCTTATAGTTGGCAGGGACATTTGGCTGATGAATGTGCGGGTGCATACAACACCATTTATGAATCACTCTGCAACAAATATGGCAAAGAAAACGTTATTTACGAACCGGGAGTAACATACGCATCTTATAAGAACGACAACTGGTGGGAGGAGAATACTCCTGAAATCGGCAAGGCGGTTGCAGCTGCTTCACGTGCCGATGTGATTGTGGCTTGTATCGGTGAAAATTCTTATTGCGAGACTCCGGGTAATCTGACCGATCTGACTCTTTCGGAGAATCAGCGTAATTTGGTCAAAGCATTGGCCAAGACGGGGAAACCGATTGTATTGGTCTTGAACGAAGGGCGTCCGCGACTTATCAATGATATCGAGCCTTTGGCACAAGGAGTTATCAATGTCATGTTGCCGAGCAATTATGGTGGTGACGCCTTGGCTAACCTGATGGCTGGCGATGCTAATTTTAGTGCGAAATTGCCTTTTACTTATCCGAAGTATATCAATGCACTTGCTACTTACGATTATAAACCGTGTGAGAATCTGGGACAAATGGGAGGTAATTACAATTATGATTCAGTCATGGATGTACAGTGGCCGTTCGGTTACGGTTTGAGTTATACTACTTATAAGTACAGTAACCTGAGAGCAAACAAGGCTTTGTTTACCGCTGACGATGAGATTGTAGTGACGGTGGATGTGACCAATACCGGTAAGGTGGCAGGAAAAGAAGCAGTTCTGTTATTTTCCAAAGACCTGGTGGCAAGCAGTACACCGGATAATATCCGTTTGCGTAATTTTGAAAAGATTGCTTTGAATCCGGGTGAAACAAAGACTGTAAAAATGATAATCAACGGTAGTGACCTTGCCTTTGTTGGATATGATGGCAAGTGGCGTCTGGAAGCCGGAGACTTCAAGCTGAAGTGCGGTGACCAGTGGGTTGATTTGAAATGCGCTGAAACAAAAGTTTGGGAAACCCCTAACAAATAAGGAGAAGGAAAAGAACCTGCCGGATGAATCAGATGTATATCGGTTTGTCTGGCAGGGAATCTTTTTTATGTGTTTTCGGTGTGATTATGAATCTATCTCATATCTTTGTATGGTAATTGTATTCGATTCAAATACTTAAATTAAATCTGTTACTTTTGAGTATGAATAAACACCTTTTCCCGCTGCTTTTGATAAGCTGTTTTTGTATATTCCCCCTATATGCCGGAATAGAGAGGTATGCGGATGATATGTTTCCGGATACAGATAATGAAGCCCTTACAGCTGAAAATGCTCGGGTGGCGTCTGATTTTAGAGATACTTCCTTGTCTCCCGAGGAAAGGGCCGAATTATTGTTGAAGGAACTGACGCTTCCGGAAAAGATTTCTTTGATGATGGATGTTTCCAAGCCGGTGGAACGTTTAGGTATCAAACCTTATAACTGGTGGAATGAGGCTCTTCATGGTGTGGCGCGTGCTGGTCTTGCCACTGTTTTTCCTCAGCCCATCGGAATGGCTGCTTCGTTCGATGATTCCCTCGTTTATCAGGTGTTTACTGCCGTTTCTGATGAGGCCCGTGCTAAAAATACCCATTATGTATCGATGGGTAGTCGGGAAAGGTATCAGGGATTGACGATGTGGACTCCTACCGTGAACATTTATCGGGATCCTCGTTGGGGACGTGGTATCGAGACTTATGGTGAAGATCCGTATCTGACCAGCCGGATGGGTGTGCAGGTAGTGAAAGGACTGCAGGGAACGAATGACGGCAAATATGATAAGCTGTATGCGTGTGCCAAACATTTTGCTGTGCACTCCGGACCGGAATGGAACCGGCATTCGTTTGATGTGGAGAATCTGACTCCCCGTGAACTCTATGAAACCTATTTGCCTGCCTTCAAGTCGTTGGTACAAGAGGCCGATGTAAAGGAAGTGATGTGTGCTTATAACCGTTTTGAAGGTGAACCCTGCTGTGGCAATAAGCGTCTGCTTACACAGATTTTGCGGGAGGAATGGGGATTTGACGGCATTGTGTTGAGTGACTGCTGGGCCATCAATGATTTTTTCAGTGAAAACGGACACAAGACTCACAAGGATTCGGCTTCTGCGGCTTCTGCGGCTGTCTTGAGCGGAACTGATCTGGAATGTGGAGCGACTTTCGAATCCTTGACAGAGGCTGCCCGCAAAAATCTGATTGATGAAGAGGCGGTAGACCGTTCCTTGAAACGGCTGTTGAAAGCGCGCTTTGCTTTGGGAGAGATGGATGATCCTGGTGAGGTTTCGTGGACTAAGATTCTGTATTCTGTAGTGGCTTCGCCGGCACACGATTCATTGGCCTTGAAAATGGCGAGAGAATCCATGACACTGTTACTTAACAAGGATGGAATATTGCCGCTGAAACGTGGAGGCTTACAGGTGGCTGTTATGGGACCCAATGCCAAGGACTCGGTGATGATGTGGGGAAACTACAACGGAATGCCTGCCCGGACAGTGACTATTCTGGAGGGAATTCAATCGGCTTTGGGTAAAGGTGACAGACTGATATATGAACAGGGATGTCCGTGGGTAGGAGAGACTTTGTTGGAAAGTGTATTCAGTAAATGTCGCTCTGAAAAGGGGCCTGGGTTTACTGCTCAATATTGGAATAATGTCAATCACGAAGGAGTGGCCGATGTAGAGAATCAGGTGCTTACTCCGTTTAATTTCTGTACGTCAGGAGCAACGGTTTTTGCTCCTGGAGTAAATCTGACAGACTTTTCTGCTACCTACCGTAGCAGTTACATTCCGGAAGTATCCGGTGAAATCGTTTTTGACCTGTATTCGTTCGGTAAAGGCAGGCTGACGGTCAATGGGAAGGAGTTGTTGGCATTCCATAACCACCATGGAGGAAACAGGCAGTCTTGTTCCATGCAGGTAGTGGCCGGAAAGAAATACGATATTACACTGGATTTCGAATATCTACAGAGCGATGCACAGCTTAATTTTGATATGGGATTCAAGCGAAAGGTAGACATAGCCCGGTCTGTGGATGCCGTGAAGGAGGCGGATGTCGTAATTTTTGTCGGTGGTATTTCTCCAAGTCTGGAAGGAGAAGAGATGGGCGTTGACTTGCCTGGCTTCCGGAAAGGAGACCGTTTAAGTATCGAATTGCCGGATGTACAGCGAAAACTACTTGCGGCGTTGCATGATGCCGGGAAGAAAGTGATTCTGGTGAATTGTTCCGGTTCTCCCATTGGACTTGTGCCTGAAACGGTTACCTGTGATGCCATTCTGCAGGCTTGGTATCCCGGACAGCAGGGAGGAACTGCTGTAGCCGATGTATTGTTCGGTGATTATAATCCGGCGGGTCGGCTTCCGGTAACGTTCTATCGGGATGTCAGCCAACTGCCCGATTTTGAAGATTATAGCATGGCGGGGCGGACGTATCGTTTTATGACGGACAAACCACTTTTCCCGTTTGGATATGGTCTGAGTTATACCACTTTCCGGTATGGAACCGTTAAGTTGGATAAGACAACCGTAGCTGATGGAGAAAAGTTACAGGTTACCGTACCTGTTTCGAACGTTGGAAACCGGGATGGAGAAGAAGTTGTTCAGCTTTATCTGCATAAGCAGAACGATGAGCAAGGACCGGTCAAGACGCTTCGTTCCTTCAAGCGGGTATCTATTCCTCAAGGAAAAACGGTCGATGTCCAATTCGAATTGTCAGGCAAGGAATTGGAGTGGTGGGACGACCGGTCGAATACCGTGAAGTTGTCTCCTGGAACTTACAAGTTGGGAGTAGGAGGCAGTTCGGAGGTAGAAATGTATTCGTCATTTACAGTCCTTGAATAGTTTCAGATATTTTTGCTAGAGATTGGTTAGGGTCGGTCAGGTATTTTGTTAAATCCAAAAGCTTTGTGCCGACCCTTTTTTAGTTGAACCGATAAGGTTACAAAAAAAGGAAGTACTGATTATCAGCACTTCCTTCTGGAGCCGAAAGCGGGACTCGAACCCGCGACTTACTCATTACGAATGAGTTACTCTACCAACTGAGTTATTTCGGCAACTCTTTTGAGCATTCCTTTTCAAAAGCGATGCAAATTTACGGCTTTCTTTGAATACACAAAACAAAATCCCTAAAAAAGTGAGAAAAAAATGAAGGAAGGCGGATGGATGAAAAAAAATCGAAACATTGAATCAGAAACTTGTCTTTTCGTTAGATTGTTTTTTCAAAAGTCACTATATTTGCAACCCGAATTGTGATGTGACATAAATTCGTTGGATGAGTAATAGATTGAAAGATTATAAGGAAAAATTCATTGGATATTCGAACGCAGTGTCGGATGGATTTAGTTTCGGGACAAATGGAAATGAAGCTGTCAGTCTGAAGCCGTTTCCCTTTGCTTATTTCTTCTTTTTCATTCAACAGCAGATGGCTTTCACATCGTATTTTTTCTTCCATTGTTTTTCATATCGTTTTTGTTTAGATACTGCGACACCCGGAATTGCTTTTCGGCATATCCGGGCGTTGTTGCATTTATACGGGACAGATAGGTAAGGAAAAATGGAACGGGATAACACGGATACAGATACAAAAAACTTTATAGCTAGATATGGAACCTCTAAAACATGAATGCGGTGTCGCAATGATTCGGTTGCTGAAGCCGTTGGAATATTATCAGGAAAAATATGGTACCTGGATGTACGGGCTGAACAAGCTCTATCTGCTGATGGAAAAGCAGCACAACAGAGGACAGGAAGCCGCGGGGCTGGCGTGTGTGAAGCTGCAGGCCAATCCGGGCGAGGAATACATGTTCCGTGAACGTGGACTCGGTTCGGGTGCCATTACCGAAATATTCAGTACGGTACACAGTTGTTTCAAGGACCTGACACAGGAGCAGCTTCACGATGCCGAATATGCCAAACAGTGTCTGCCGTTTGCCGGCGAACTGTACATGGGGCATTTGCGTTACTCTACTACGGGTAAAAGCGGTATCTCGTATGTGCATCCGTTCCTCCGCCGGAACAACTGGCGGGCCAAGAACCTGGCATTGTGCGGAAATTTCAATCTGACGAATGTCGACGAAATCTTTGCCGATATTACAGCAGACGGTCAGCATCCACGGAAATATGCCGATACTTACATCATGTTGGAACAGGTGGGACACCGTCTGGACAGAGAAGTGGAGCGCCTTTATACCGAATGCAGTGCCGAAGGACTGGTTGGTATGGACATTACGCATGCCATAGAAGACCGGATTGACCTGACTAACGTGCTGAAGACTTCAAGCCCCAAATGGGATGGAGGATATGTCATCTGTGGGTTGACCGGTAGCGGAGAGTGTTTCGCCGTACGCGACCCGTGGGGCATCCGACCGGGATTCTGGTACATGGACGATGAAATCATGGTTTTGGCTTCGGAACGTCCGGTTATCCAGACCGCGCTGAATGTTCCGGCAGACAGCATTCAGGAACTGGAACCGGGACAAGCCATTCTGGTGAACAAGAAAGGGGAGATGCGTCTGGCACAGATCAATGAACCGAAACAGAAGAAGGCCTGTTCGTTCGAACGCATCTATTTCAGCCGGGGTAGCGACATGGACATTTACCAGGAACGCAAGTTGCTGGGAGAGAAACTGGTCGACCCGATTCTGAAGGCTATTGACAACGACGTGGTACATACGGTGTTCTCTTTCATTCCGAATACGGCAGAGGTGGCTTTCTACGGCATGCTGGAAGGTTTTGACAATTATCTGAACCAGCTGAAGATTAAGCGTATCGAAGCATTGGGCCACAAACCGAGCCATAGCGAATTGGAACAGATTCTCTCGCAACGTATCCGGAGTGAGAAGGTGGCTATCAAGGATATCAAGCTCCGTACTTTCATTGCCGAAGGAAATACCCGGAATGACCTGGCTGCCCATGTATATGACATCACTTACGGAAGCTTGATTCCATACGAGGATAACCTGGTCATCATTGATGACAGCATTGTGCGTGGAACTACGTTGAAACAGAGTATCATCAGTATTCTGGACCGTCTGCATCCGAAGAAGATTGTCATCGTGTCTTCCTCTCCGCAAGTGCGTTATCCGGATTATTACGGTATCGATATGGCAAGTATGGAACAGTTCATCGCCTTTAAGGCAGCCGTTGCATTGCTGGTGGATCGGGGCATGGTGGATGTTATCCGCGAAGCCTACCGGAAATCGAAGGAACAGGCAGGACTGCCGAAAGAACAGATGGTGAACTATGTGAAGGAAATCTATGCGCCGTTCACGGACGAAGAGGTTTCCGCCAAGATGGTGGAACTGCTGACACCGGCCGGTACCCAGGCCAAGGTAGAGATTGTCTATCAGACACTGGAAGGCCTGCACGAAGCATGTCCGGCACATGAGGGAGACTGGTACTTCAGCGGCGATTATCCTACTCCGGGGGGTGTGAAACTGGTGAACCAGGCGTTCATCGATTACGTGGAACAGAATTTCAATTTTTAATAGAAACGACAATACATATAAATAAAGGTAATGAGAAATGTAACATTGATCCTCGACGACGGGAGCCGCTTCCATGGCAAGTCGTTCGGCTATGAGAAACCGGTAGCCGGTGAAGTGGTGTTCAACACAGCAATGACCGGCTATCCTGAGAGCTTGACCGACCCTTCGTATGCCGGTCAGCTGATGACGCTGACTTACCCGCTGGTAGGTAACTATGGGGTACCTCCGTTTACTATCGAAGCAAACGGTATACCTACATTCATGGAGAGTGAGAAAATCCATGCCGAAGCGATTATCGTAAGCGATTACAGCGAGAACTACAGCCATTGGAACGCTGTGGAAAGCCTTGCCGAATGGCTGAAGCGTGAACAGATTCCGGGAATCACTGGCATCGACACCCGTGAGCTGACTAAAGTGTTGCGTGAGCACGGGGTGATGATGGGAAAAATCGTATTCGACGACGAGCCGGATAACATTCCGGAGGCTACTTATGCCGGCGTGAATTACGTGGACAAGGTTTCCTGCAAGGAAGTTATCCGTTATAACGAAGGTGAAGGTAAGAAAAAGGTGGTACTGGTAGATTGCGGTGTGAAATCGAACATCATCCGTTGTCTGCTGAAACGTGATGTAGAAGTCATCCGTGTACCTTGGAACTACGATTTCAATGCGTTGGAATTCGATGGTCTCTTCATCTCGAACGGTCCGGGTGACCCTGATACCTGCGATGCTGCCGTACAGAACATCCGTAAGGCCATGCAGAACGAGAAGCTGCCTATCTTCGGTATCTGTATGGGTAACCAGTTGCTTTCCAAAGCCGGAGGCGCTAAAATCTACAAGCTGAAATACGGACACCGCAGCCACAACCAGCCGGTACGTATGGTAGGTACAGAGAAATGTTTCATTACCTCACAGAACCACGGTTATGCGGTAGACAACAATACATTGGGAACCGATTGGGAACCGCTCTTCATCAACATGAACGACGGTTCGAACGAAGGTATCCGTCACAAGAAGAATCCTTGGTTCTCGGCACAGTTCCATCCGGAAGCTGCCAGCGGTCCGACCGATACGGAATTCCTGTTCGATGAATTTGTAAAGTTGCTGTAATCCATTAAAAGAAGAAAGAAATGAAAGAAAATATAAAGAAAGTATTGCTGTTAGGTTCCGGAGCCTTGAAAATCGGTGAAGCCGGTGAATTCGACTATTCAGGTTCGCAGGCCCTGAAGGCGCTGAAGGAAGAAGGTATCGAAACTGTCCTCATCAACCCGAACATCGCGACCGTGCAGACCTCTGAGGGGGTTGCCGACAAGATTTATTTCCTTCCGGTGACTCCGTATTTCGTAGAAAAGGTGATTGCCAAGGAACGTCCGGACGGTGTGCTCCTGTCTTTCGGTGGACAGACGGCATTGAACTGTGGTGTGGCTCTGTATAAGGCAGGTATCTTCGAAAAATATGATACACGCGTGCTGGGTACACCGGTACAGGCCATCATGGATACGGAAGACCGTGAGCTTTTCGTGAAGAAGCTGGATGAAATCAATGTGAAGACAATCAAGAGTGAAGCGGTAGAGAATATCGAGGATGCACGCCGTGCCGCCAAGGAATTGGGTTATCCGGTCATCATCCGTGCCGCATACGCACTGGGAGGTCTGGGCTCTGGTTTCTGCGACAACGAAGAAGAACTGAACGTACTGGCCGAGAAAGCTTTCTCTTTCTCTCCGCAGGTGTTGGTGGAAAAGAGTCTGAAAGGCTGGAAGGAAGTGGAATACGAAGTGGTGCGCGACCGTTTCGACAACTGTATCACCGTATGTAACATGGAAAACTTCGACCCGCTGGGTATCCATACCGGTGAGTCTATCGTTATCGCTCCTTCGCAGACTTTGACTAACAGCGAATATCATAAGCTGCGTGAACTCGCTATCCGCATCATCCGTCACGTAGGTATCATCGGTGAATGTAACGTACAGTATGCTTTCGACCCTGAATCGGAAGATTACCGTGTCATCGAGGTGAATGCCCGTCTGAGCCGTTCTTCAGCCTTGGCTTCCAAGGCTACCGGTTATCCGTTGGCTTTTGTTGCCGCTAAGTTGGGCTTGGGTTACGGTCTGTTCGACCTGAAGAACTCGGTTACCAAGACCACTTCTGCTTTCTTCGAACCTGCGTTGGACTATGTGGTATGTAAGATTCCTCGCTGGGATTTGGGTAAGTTCCACGGCGTAGACCGCGAACTGGGCTCATCCATGAAATCGGTAGGTGAAGTCATGGCCATCGGACGTACCTTTGAAGAAGCTATCCAGAAAGGCTTGCGTATGATTGGTCAGGGCATGCACGGTTTCGTGGAAAACAAGGAACTGCAGATTGCCGATGTCGACAAGGCGTTACGTGAACCGACCGACAAGCGTATCTTCGTTATCTCGAAGGCAATGCGTGCCGGTTATACAGTCGACCAGATTCATGAACTGACGAAGATTGACAAGTGGTTCCTTGACAAGCTGATGAATATCATGCAGACTTCCATGGAACTCCAACAATGGGGAAATAACCATACACAGCTTTCACAGTTGCCGAACGAACTGTTGATGAAGGCGAAACGTCAGGGATTCTCTGACTTCCAGGTAGCCCGTGCCATCGGTTATCAGGGTGATATGGAAGACGGTAGCCTGGCTATCCGTAATCACCGTAAACAGCAGGGCATCGTGCCGGTAGTGAAACAGATTGATACCTTGGCAGCCGAATATCCGGCACAGACCAACTACCTGTACCTGACCTACAGCGGTGTAGCCAACGATGTACATTATCTGGGCGACCATAAATCGATCGTCGTACTCGGTTCGGGCGCTTACCGTATCGGTTCATCGGTAGAATTCGACTGGTGTGGTGTACAGGCCTTGAATACCATCCGTCAGGAAGGTTACCGTTCGGTAATGATTAACTATAACCCGGAAACCGTATCTACCGATTATGATATGTGCGACCGTCTGTATTTCGACGAGTTGACATTCGAACGTGTCATGGATATTCTGGAACTGGAAAATCCGCACGGAGTCATCGTTTCTACCGGTGGACAGATTCCGAATAACCTGGCCATGCGTCTGGACGCACAGCATGTAAACATCCTCGGTACTTCTGCCAAGAGCATTGACAATGCCGAAGACCGTGACAAGTTCTCGGCCATGTTGGACCGCATCGGTGTGGACCAGCCGGAATGGAGCGCATTGACTTCCATGGAAGACATCAATGCCTTCATCGAGAAGGTTGGATTCCCGGTACTGGTACGTCCGTCATACGTGCTTTCAGGAGCTGCCATGAACGTATGTTCCAACCAGGAGGAATTGGAACGCTTCCTGAAACTGGCTGCCAATGTTTCCAAGAAACATCCGGTGGTAGTAAGCCAGTTCATCGAACACGCCAAGGAAGTGGAAATGGATGCTGTTGCCCAG
This sequence comes from Phocaeicola barnesiae DSM 18169 = JCM 13652, assembly GCF_000374585.1. Lineage (GTDB taxonomy): Bacteria > Bacteroidota > Bacteroidia > Bacteroidales > Bacteroidaceae > Phocaeicola > Phocaeicola barnesiae. Next base: position 58,520 of record NZ_KB894643.1, on the reverse strand, counting down.
AATGGCGAAATCATCTGTTATGCCATCAGCGAACACATCGAATTTGCAGGTGTACACTCGGGGGATGCGACTATCCAGTTCCCGCCTCAGAAACTGTATGTAGAGACAGTACGTCGTATCAAACGTATTTCCCGTCAGATTGCGAAGGAACTGAACATCTCCGGTCCGTTCAACATCCAGTTCCTGGCCCGTGAGAACGACATCAAGGTTATCGAATGTAACCTGCGTGCCAGCCGTTCGTTCCCGTTCGTCAGCAAGGTGCTGAAACTGAACTTCATCGAACTGGCTACCAAGGTGATGTTGGGCTTGCCGGTAGAAAAACCGGAAAAGAACCTGTTCGATCTGGATTATGTAGGAATCAAAGCCAGCCAGTTCTCGTTCAACCGTCTGCAGAAAGCCGACCCGGTACTGGGGGTAGATATGGCTTCTACCGGTGAGGTTGGCTGTATCGGAGACGATACTTCGTGTGCGGTGCTGAAGGCCATGTTGTCTGTCGGCTATCGTATTCCTGCAAAGAATGTCCTGATGTCTACCGGTACCTTGAAGCAGAAAGTCGATTTGCTGCAGGCTGCCCGTGAACTGAAGGCGAAAGGTTATAACATCTTCGCTACCGGAGGATCGTCGAAGTTCCTGACCGAAAACGGTGTAGAGAATACCCGTGTATACTGGCCGAGTGAAGAAGGTCAGCCACAGGCTCTCGAAATGCTTCATAAGAAAGAAATCGATATGGTGGTGAATATCCCGCGTGACCTGACTGCTACAGAGTTGGAGAACGGATATAAGATCCGCCGTGCGGCTATTGACCTGAATATTCCATTGATTACCAACGGCCGTCTGGCCAGTGCCTTCATCCATGCCTTCTGTACCATGGACATCGAAGACATTGCCATCAAGAGCTGGGATGAATATAAATAATCCGGTTGATTAGGAAATTGTTTAAACGCCGCCTGGAAGAGATGACTTCCGGGCGGCGTTTCTTTATCTGAAAAACGTCCGTTCGTTTCAATCAAAACGAACGGACATTTTCTGTAAAAGGCGAGTTCGTTTTGATTCAAACGAACGTTCGAAATGATACATGGGTTGATGGCTGTGCGGATAACCCTCACGCAGTAGCAGTCAGGCGGATTTCTCGGTTTACTTTATTTTTCTTCTGTTCAGTTCCTGCTGGTATTTTCTGGCATTCGCCAGATGTTGCGTAAAGGTGGCCGCAAAGTTATGAGTACCTGAAAAATCTTCTTTGGCGCACATGTAAAGATAGTCATGGCGGGTATAGTTCAGGACACTTTCGATTCCTTGGATGGAAGGGATGCGGATGGGACCCGGAGGCAATCCTGTATGTTTATACGTATTATAGGGGCTTTCCGTTTCCAGATGAGCATGAAGGATACGTCGTAATCCGAAATCCTGTAAGGCAAATTTTACAGTCGGGTCTGCCTGCAATGGCATTTCGGCATGCAGACGGTTCATGTAGAGACCGGCTACCATCGGTTTTTCAGCATTGTTGGCTGTCTCTTCTTCTACGATGGAGGCTAGTGTCACCACCTCCTCCGGAGTCAGTCCGATACTTTGTGCTTTCGCTTTCCGTTCTTTGTTCCAGAAACGGTCGTGCTCTTTCTGCATCCGTTTGACGAAAGCTTCCGGTGTCATGGTCCAATAGACTTCATAGGTATTGGGGAGGAACAGACAGGGGAGGGTCTCTCTGGTGTAGCCTATCTGGGCGCAATAGGTGCTGTCCATCAGTAACCGGGCCAGACTGGCCGAATCAGTCATCAGTTGGTGGGAGACTGTTCTCAGCAGTTTGCTTACGGTACGAACACTTGGTATGGTCAGGTTGACAGGAGTCTGCGCTCCCGCTTTTAAGCGTCGGTAAGCTGTCAGGGCATTGTCTGCCTGGCCGAACTGATAAGCTCCCGGATGAATCGGGTCCAGTCCTCCTACAGTCACCAGCAGCTTGATGCCTTTCAAGGTGGAGGCATGTAGTTGGGTAGTCAGCTTATGATATACGGAGTCGATGTTGTCATCTGTATCGATATAGAGATAAGTCCCTTTTTCCACTTGGAACGGGCGATTTAAAACAGTTACAATACCGGCAATTCCTGTTACAAGAATTATAAGGATGAAACCTAAAATAAAGAAAATGTATCTTTTTCTCATGTCTGTTTTTGATTGGCTGTGCAAATATACGCCAAATATCTTAAATCCGTTGTGTGAGGTACACAATTGTCCACTGAAATACCGGTCTTTGTCCACCTCCATATCCTTATTTTGACTTATTTTTGTATTAAATACGATATAAACGATAATCTATTTAAATTTAACCAACATGAAAAATGCATTTTTAGGTCTGGCTTTCTGTGCAGTGATGCCTGTATTTGCCCAGCAGAAAGCTGTAGTGAGCATTCACCCGGAACAGGGGAAACAAATTATTCCGAAAGAAATCTATGGACAGTTTGCCGAACATTTGGGAACTTGTATTTATGGCGGTCTGTGGGTTGGAGAGGATTCATCCATTCCGAACGAGAAAGGTTACCGTACTGATGTACTGGAAGCCTTGAAGAAACTGAAGGTTCCTGTATTGCGTTGGCCGGGTGGATGCTTTGCCGATGAATATCATTGGATGGATGGAATCGGTCCAAAAGAGAAACGTCCGCGCATGGTAAACAATAACTGGGGTGGTACGGTAGAGGACAACAGTTTCGGTACCCATGAGTTCCTGAATCTGTGCGAAATATTGGGCTGTGAGCCTTATATCAGCGGTAATGTGGGTAGTGGAACGGTGGAAGAACTGGCCAAGTGGGTGGAATACATGACATCCGAGCAGGGAAGTCCGATGGCCAAACTCCGTAAGGAAAATGGTCGTGAGAAACCGTGGAAAGTAAAATATCTGGGAATCGGAAACGAAAGCTGGGGATGTGGCGGTAATATGTTGCCGGAATATTATGCGGATTTGTACCGCCGCTATCAGACATATTGCCGGAATTATAACGGAAACCAACTGTTCAAGATTGCCAGTGGTGCCAGTGATTACGATTATAATTGGACAGAAGTCCTGATGCAGAAGGCGGCTCCACAAATGTCTGGTATCTCATTGCATTATTATACTGTCATGGGATGGTCAGGAAGTAAAGGCTCTGCTACTCAGTTCTCTGCCGAAGACTATTATTGGACATTGGGTAAATGCCGTGAAATAGAAGATGTTGTGAAACGTCACATGAGCATCATGGACAAATACGACCCGCAGAAACGTATCGGTCTGATGGTGGATGAATGGGGAACCTGGTGGGATGAAGAACCGGGCACTATTCCCGGACACTTGTACCAACAGAACACGTTGCGTGATGCATTTGTTGCTTCATTGACGTTGGATATTTTCCATAAATATACTGACCGTATTAAGATGACCAATATCGCCCAGATTGCGAACGTGCTGCAGTCTATGATTCTGACACAGGGGGATAAGATGTTGCTGACTCCTACCTATCACGTGTTCGAAATGTACAATGTACACCAGGATGCCACTTACCTGCCGTTGGATTTGCAGTGTGACCGTAAGATTGTCCGCGATGACCGTATTTTGCCTTTGGTAAGTGCTACGGCTTCACGCAATCAGGAAGGGGTGATTCATATTTCTTTGTCGAATGTTTCGTTGGACGAGAATGAGGATATTACAATCCATCTCGGTGATGTAAAAGCAAAATCTGTGACAGGACGTATTCTGTCCGCAGATAAAATTGATGCCTACAATACATTCGAACAACCGGATGTAGTCGCTCCGAAGGAATTCAAGGATGCGAAGATTACAAAGGATGGGTTGCAGGTAAAACTGCCGTCAAAATCAATCGTTGTTTTGGAGGTCAAATAACCAGGTGGATTTTCCGAAAGGTAGATAACAGTGAAAAGGCTGTCTCGCAGACAAGGTGTGAGACAGCCTTTTTTCAGTTGGGGTATCTAAGAAGTTTTTTGAGTTACTTTTCGTCATTCTTCCGGATTTCTACCCGACGGATCTTACCGCTGATAGTTTTCGGAAGTTCATCTACGAACTCGATGACACGCGGGTATTTGTACGGAGCCGTTACTTTCTTCACGTGGTTCTGAAGTTCCTTGATGAGGGCATCACCCGCTTTGTCCTTGTAATTCTTGGACAGAACGATGGTGGCCTTGACCACTTGTCCACGGATTTCGTCGGGGACTCCGGTGATGGCACATTCTACGACGGCCGGATGGGTCATCAGTGCGCTTTCCACTTCGAACGGGCCGATGCGGTAACCGGAACTCTTGATGACATCATCGGCACGGCCTACAAACCAAAGGTAGCCGTCTTCATCTTTCCAGGCTACATCGCCTGTGTAATAAACCCCGTCATGCCATGCTTCGCGGGTGCGTTCCGCATCGCGGTAGTATTCCTTGAAAAGACCGAGTGGTTTTCCTTTATCTGTGCGGATGACAATCTGTCCCTGTTCACCGGCTTCAACCGAACGTCCGTCGTTATCGATCAGGTCTACATCATATTGAGGATTCGGGAGTCCCATACTGCCTGGTTTCGGTTCCATCCAAGGCATGGTAGCCACGGTCAGGGTGGTTTCTGTCTGTCCGAAACCTTCCATCAGTTTGATTCCGGTCAGTTTCTTGAACGTCTCGAATACGGCCGGGTTCAACGCTTCACCTGCGATGGTACAGTACTGCAGGTGTGAAAGGTCGTACTTCGTCAGGTCTTCGTGGATGAGGAAGCGGAAGATGGTAGGAGGGGCACAGAGTGAAGTGACATGATAGTCCTGTATCTTCTGGAGGATATCGGCCGGAGTGAATTTCTCGTGGTCGTATACGAATACGTTGGCGCCGGCAATCCATTGTCCATACAGCTTTCCCCATACGGCTTTTCCCCAGCCGGTATCGGCAATGGTCAGATGCAGGCTGTCCGGCTTCAGGTTGTGCCAGATATATCCGGTAACGATGTGTCCCAACGGATAAGTGAAATCGTGTGCAACCATTTTGGGCTCGCCGGTTGTACCGCTGGTGAAATACATCAGTGAGATGTCATCGTTGCTGTTCGGATGTTCGGGCTTGACGAATGGAGCGGCGTTCTCGATTCCTTGATGGAAATCTTCGAAGCCTTCAGGAATTTCCGGGCCTACGCTGACCAGACGCTGTACGCTGGGAGATTCAGGCATGGCAGCCGTGATATGGTCGGTGATGACAGCTTCGCCGGCACAGACAATCATTTTGATATCGGCGGCATTACAGCGGTAAACGATGTCTTTTTTGGTCAGCAGGTGAGTGGCAGGGATAACTACCGCTCCCAGTTTGTGCAGGGCTACGATGCTGAACCAGAATTCATACCGGCGTTTCAGGATAAGCATCACCATGTCACCGTGACCGATGCCCAGACTCTGGAAGTAACTGGCTGTCATGTCGGTATAGCGTTTCATGTCGGCGAATGTGAATTGGCGGTGTTCACCCTTGTCGTTGGTCCAGAGTAAGGCTGGTTTGTCGGGTTGTTCGGCTGCCCAGGCATCGACTACATCGTATCCGAAGTTGAAGTTGTCCGGTACATTTATCTTCAGGTTTTCTATGAAGTCCTGTTGTGAAGTGAAATGGGTCTGTTTTAAAAATCTTTCTAACATAATCTTTGAATTGGAATTGGAATGAATCGAGGTGGGGAAGGGCGATCCGGTCGGAACCGTCTCTTCATCTTTCGTACTTCATTCTTTGTTTACATGATGATGGCCAAGAATCGTACGGTTTTTCCATCGAGCGCTTTCATGCCGTGTGGCAGCTGGGAATTGAAATAGATACTGTCTCCTACATTCAGAGTCAGTTCCTTGCCTCCGATACTCAGCAGCAGTCTTCCTTCTACTACCAGGTTGAATTCCTGTCCTTCGTGGGTATTGTAGTGCATCGGATTGTCGTTGGGTTCAACGGTAACGATGAACGGGTCTGCTTTCCGGTTCTTGAATCCGGCAGCCAGCGACTGGTATTTGTAGGCTTTGGTACGTTCTACGCTGACACCCTTTCCGGCCCGTGTCAGGAAGTAAGTGTTCATCTTGGGCTCTTCTCCGAACATCAGTGCGTCGAGGGCTATGCCGTAGCGACGGGCAATCTGCTGCATCATGCTTACGGAAATATCATATTCGCCCGATTCTGCCTGTTCGTATTCTTTTCGGTCGATACCGCATTCATTTGCTAGTTCTTCTGTCGTCAGTTCCATGGCGTCACGCAGTCCACGCAGACGCTCAGCTATTTGTTTTATTTGTTCGTCCATAGAATGAATGGTTATTAAAAAGTGTTTTTCATGGGTAAAATTATACAATTATTTGGAATCTACTATCAGAATGTGAATTTTTTTTATCCAAATGAGTGGAATTGGATAGGATAGGGGGTTCTATGGGCCGGAAGGATAAGTATGGGTATAAAAAAAGCTGTCTCGCTTGATGCGGACAGCTTTTAGAATTCGTTTTCGAGTCGGATTATGCTTCAGCGAAAGGAACTACAGAAACGTAGCTCTTGTCTTCGCGACCTTTCTTGAAACATACAGTACCGTCTACCAATGCGTAAAGAGTGTGGTCACTACCCATACCTACGTTGTTACCCGGGTTGTGAACTGTTCCTCTTTGACGAACAATGATGTTACCAGCTTTGCAAGCTTCGCCACCGAATATCTTTACGCCTAATCTTTTGCTTTCTGATTCACGGCCGTTCTTAGAACTACCTACACCTTTTTTATGAGCCATTTTCTTCTACGTTTTAAATGATTAAGCAATAACTTGTTTGATAGTCAATTCAGTAAACTGCTGACGGTGACCGTTCAGTTTTCTGTAACCTTTTCTTCTCTTCTTGTGGAATACCAATACCTTGTCACCTTTTACCAAGTGAGAAGCTACTTCGCAAACCACTTTAGCACCTTCTACTATAGGAGCACCTACTGTTACAGTGCCGTTGTTGTCTACCAACAGAACTTTGTCAAATTCAACAGTAGCACCGTTTTCAGCATTCTGGATGTGCTGAACAAACAGTTTCTTGCCTTCTTCAGCTTTGAACTGCTGACCGTTAATTTCTACAATTACGTACATTCTTTTTATGATTAAACGGGTTTCTTCCGTAAGGTGAACCGCTCTCATCCGGTTACTTGTTTACCTCCACGGACTCAAATCGGGTGCAAAGGTACTCTTTTAAAATGAAATAGCCAATATTTTCTGTGAAAATTTTCGATAAAAACAGATAACTTTCCCCTTGTCTTTATAGCACTCCTAAATCTTTAGCTATCCGGCATGCTTCAATTGAATTCTTGACTTGAAGTTTCCCAAGGATTTCCTGTCGATGTCTGTTCACTGTATGGATACTGATGGTAAGTGTTTCGGCTATCTGTTTGCTTGTCCATCCTTGGTGAATCAGGCGTAATACTTGTTTTTCTCTTTCTGAAAGTATCTGTGTGGAATCCTTGTTCTTCAGTTCTATCAGTTGGCCTGTTACAGAATATATAACAGCGCTTTTCCCGGGCATTTCCAGACTCAGTGGTGTATAAAGGCATAAAGCCAGCCACATGGTATTTGGAGCATTTTTAACAGGTATGTAAAATAACCGGTGTAGGGTAGAGTGGTAATGTCCTGCTGCATCTTTTATGCGCAGTTTGTTTATCAGGTAGAAATCTTTCCGTTTGTTTTTAGGCTGGTGCTTTATGAAGTGAAAAAACTTGAGTTCCTGTAGGTTTTTCTGATACAAGTCGTCCGGATGTATCAGCTTGAAGATTCCTTCTTCCCAAATGGAATGTATACAGTCGACTTTTTCCGTTCCTTTCAGTCCCAAGAACTCGGAGAATCCACCATAATAAATATAACTGATATTGGTCTGCATGTCACTTAATACAGAAATGGCATTTTCCATGCAGGCATATCTGTGGGCAATTTCTCTGTATTTGTCCAGTTCTTTAGATGTGTAGGAATGGCCTATGAAGTTTTGTTTCAATAGTTCCTTGTTTAATTTATCGATAATGTCCATGATGAAAAATGGTTATTTATAGTCATTGTATATACTGTCTGAATGCTCTATTTTTGCAAAAGTAATTAAAAATCCGATTGGAATATTGGGTAAACATTCATTATCAAATCATCAAAACAATGAGAAAGTTTATATTGGCAGGCTTGTTTTTTTTAGGTAGTGTACAGTTGGGATGGGCACAATCCTTGGAGAAGATGCAATGGTTCAATGAACCGGAACAATGGGAAATTAAAGAGAATACGCTGATTGTGTCGGTTACCCCACAAAGTGATTATTGGCGGATTTCTCATTATGGGTTTACAGTGGACGATGCTCCTTTCTATTATGCCACTTATGGAGGAGAGTTTGAAGTGAAGGTAAAGGTTTCGGCAGATTACAGGGCACGTTTTGATCAGGCCGGAATAATGCTTCGTATTGATAAGGAGAATTATATCAAGACCGGTATTGAGTTTGTAGATGGTAAGTTCAATCTGAGTACTGTTGTGACTCATCATACTTCCGACTGGAGTGTGATTACTTTGGATAAGCCTGTTCCGTATATTTGGATAAAGGCTGTAAGACGTTTGGATGCCGTAGAGGTTTTCTATTCTTTTGATGACAAGGAATATGTCATGATGCGGAATGCATGGCTACAGGATAATACTCCGGTCATGGTCGGTCTGATGGCTGCTAGTCCCGACGGTGATGGCTTCCAGGCTACCTTCGAACATTTCAAGGTAAAACATTTGCCGGACCAGCGTCGGTTGGAATGGTTGAAGAAAAATCAGGAATAGAATATCTGACTGACGGAAATTATTCCGCCAGCTCATCCAGGGTAGCAGCGATGCATACATGGGGATAAACTGCCAGCTCTTCGCGGGTAGTCATGCCGTGTAGTACTCCTGCAAAGTCTACTCCGGCATTTCGGGCAGTTTCGGCGTCAACCGTACTGTCTCCGATATATAAGGTAGTTGCCTTATTGGCCTGCAGGCGTTCGATGGCAATGTTCAGACCTTCAGGAGACGGTTTGGAACTTTTGACATCTTTTCCACCTACGATGATGTTGAAGAATCCTTCCGGGAATACCTTTCCTACCAGTTCCAGGATACGGTAGCGGTATTTGGTGGAAATGATTCCGATGGTTGCACCTTTGGCCTTCAGGGTATGAAGTACTTTTTCTGTTTCCTGGAACAGCCTGGTGTTTACAGTCATATGCTGGTCCGCTTCCTTCACGTATTCTTTCCGGAATGTCTCCAGTGTATCTGTATCGGTGACTCCTGTCAAGATGGAAAAAGATTCGGGAAGTGTCTTTCCGATAGTCCGCTTGATGGTATGGTCGTCTATGTGGTGGAATCCGTGACGTTCAAGCACATTCCGGAAGCAGATGACGATACCGCGGGAGGAATCGGCCAGGGTGTAGTCAAAATCGAACAGGTAGGTTTGATAGGTCTTCATGAAATTTATTGATATTTTGAAACTGATATATAAAATATCAGGGCGTTTCCGTAGAAGGTTAAACCTTCGGGAAGCGTCCTGATACGTTGTTTGGGTTTATTTTCTAATCCATCTGTGTGTAATTCTTGGCCAGACCTCCTTCACTGGTTTCCTTGTACAGTGACGGCAGGTCGTGTCCTGTCTGTTTCATCACTTCTACCACCTTATCAAACGATACCCGGTGGTGTCCGTCTGTGAAGGCCGAGTAGATGTTGGCATCCAGGGCGCGGGCGGCGGCGTAAGCATTTCGTTCGATACAGGGAATCTGTACCAGTCCGCAAACCGGGTCACAGGTCATACCCAAGTGATGTTCCAGTCCCATTTCAGCGGCATACTCTATTTGGGCAGGGCTTCCACCGAACAGTTGGCTGGCAGCGGCAGACGCCATGGAACAGGCAACTCCCACTTCGGCCTGGCAACCCGCTTCTGCTCCGGAAATGGAAGCGTTATGCTTGACAATGTTTCCTACCAGACCGGCAGTAGCCAAGGCACGGAGTATACGGGCGTCGCTGAACTCACGGCTCCGTTGCAGATGGTAAAGTACGGCCGGTACTACTCCGCAGGCGCCGCAGGTAGGTGCCGTTACAATCTTACCACCAGATGCATTCTCTTCACTTACTGCCAAAGCATAAGAAAAGACCAGTCCGCGTGAGCGCAGTGAATCCTTGTAACCTTTGGCACGTATGTAATAGGAAGAAGCCTTGCGTCGCAAGTTCAATGGGCCGGGCAGTACTCCTTCGGCGTCCAGTCCCCGGTGTACGGCTTCTTTCATGGTAGCCCATACTTCCGACAGATAATCCCAGATTTCGGGGCCTTCACATTGTTCTACATATTCCCAATAGCTTCGTCCGGTATGTTCGCACCAGTACAGAATCTGGCTCATGGTGTTCATCTGATAGACATCCGGAGTAGCGGTACGGTCTTCTCCTTCTTCTGCCAATGCACCGCCTCCTACACTGAAGACTGTCCATTCATCGGTGGTTTTTCCGTTGGCATCTTTTGAGCGGAAGGTCATTCCGTTCGGGTGGAAAGGATAGAAGATATGCGGCTTCCACAGAATTTCTACCGGAGCATGAGGTTGCAGAACGTCCAGGATTGCCACATCCGTCATGTGGCCTTTACCGGTTGCTGCCAGACTGCCGTATAAAGTGACTTCGAAAGAGTGGGCTTCGGGGTGCTTGGCCAGGAAGCGTTCGGCTGCCTTGCGTGGACCCATGGTGTGGCTGCTGGAAGGTCCGGTACCGATTCGGTATAATTCTCTGATTGATTTCATAGATTTTCTGGGTTTGTTTGATGGTTTTGTGGCGTTTCCGCCGTTATCATGCGTCTACGGAGTCTGCCACTGGATGAAGCACATCCAACGGAAGACTCCGTACTGCAAAGTTAGGATTTTTTCTTTCCGAAATATAGGTATGAGCCGATTTTATTTCAAGTCGACCACTGTAATGCCTGCACCTCCGAATTGTACGTGCTCGTCCTGGAAATGAGCCACTCCCGGGACGGTAGCCAGGTATTGCCGGATGAGGGTACGCAGAATACCTGTGCCTGTTCCGTGCAGGATACGTACACGGCTGACTCCTACCAGGATAGCATCGTCTATGAAGTAAGTGACAGCCTGGATGGCTTCATCACCGCGCATACCCCGTACATCGATGTCTTGCTTGAAATTGAGCTTCTTTTCGTACATGTGTTCCTGGGTCTCGCTGCTTACAAAGGTGGCCTTTGTCAAAGACTTGTTCTGCTGAGGAGCCTCTGTACGTTCCAGCTTGTCTAACTTCACATTGGTCTTCATCAGACCGAACATCACGACAGCATTCTTTCCGTTGATTTCCAGTACCTGACCTACGCTGGTTTGCCCTTTGATACGGACGTAGTCGTCTTCTGCGATGGGTTTGATTACCGGAGCAGGCTGGGCAGGAGTTTTCTGTTGTTGGGCTTTCTTCTCTTTCTTGCGCTCCTGCTTTTCGCGCAGTTTATCCATTTTCCGGGCAATCTTTTCTTCCATAGATTGTTTTTCGATGGCGGCTACCTGTTCCTTGAAGTCTGTCAGTTCCTGACGTGCCAGGCGTGTCATCTCCTTTTCAGCCTGCGCCTCCTTGATGGTACGGATGGTATTTTCAATCTTCGCGTTCGATTCCTGAAGCAGTTGTTCGGCCGCTTCTTTGGCTTTTTTCAGAATCTCTTTCCGACTACGTTCCAGCTCTTCCATCTCTTTCTCGTAGCGTGCGATGGTTTCTTCCATCTGTTTTTCCCGTTTGCGGATGTTTTGTCGTTTGGTTTCCCAGTAGCGCTTGTCGCGAACGATGTCTTGCAGGTATTTGTCGCTTTGGATGTATTCGCTGCCGACGATTTCCGAGGCATCGGCTATCACTTCTTCAGGAAGTCCAATCTTACGGGCAATCTCTACCGCAAACGAACTTCCGGGATTTCCTATCTGCAATTGGAAGAGGGCGCGCATCTCGTGGCGGTCGTATAGCATGGCACCGTTTACCACACCTTCGTGTGATTCGGCGAAATGTTTCAGGTTCTGGTAATGGGTCGTGATAACTCCGAATGTTTGTTTCTGGTTGAATCGTTTCAGTACGGCTTCGGCAATGGCACCACCTATCTGCGGTTCTGTTCCTCCACCGAATTCGTCTATCAGAATCAGACTTTTTTCGTTGCACGATTTCATCATTACCTTCATGTTGGTCAGGTGAGACGAGTAGGTACTCAGGTCATCTTCGATACTCTGTTCATCACCTATATCGATAAAAATGTGGCTGAAGATACCCGCATGGCTCCGTTCGTGCATCGGTACCAGCAGTCCACACTGCAACATGAATTGGAGGAGGCCTACTGTTTTCAGACAAACCGATTTACCTCCTGCGTTCGGTCCGGAAATCAGCAGAATACGTTGTTGGGGAGTCAGCTCGATTTCCAACGGCACCACATTCTTGCCATGTTTGGCCAGAGAAAGTTGCAATAACGGATGGATGGCATCAAACCAGTCGAGTACCTGACGGTCCTCGAAAGAAGGCTTGCCGGCCTTGAACTCCAGTCCCAGTAAGGCTTTGGCCCGGATAAAGTCGATTTCAGCCAGAAACTCGTACGACTGAAGCAGGGCCGGTATCTGTGGGCGGATAACTGCCGAGAATTCTGTCAGTATACGGATAATTTCCCGTCGTTCCTCTCCCTCCAGTTCGCGGATACGGTTATTGGCCTCTACCACTTCTGCCGGTTCGATAAAGACTGTCTTCCCGGTTGCCGATTCGTCATGTACGATACCTTTGATTTTACGCTTCATACCCGGTGCTACCGGAATCACCAGACGTCCGTCTCGCATGGTCGGAGTTACATCTTTATCTACATATCCTTCCGACTGGGCAGTACGCAGGATGGCATTCAGGCTGCGCGAAATGCTTCCGGTGGTGGCGCTCAGTTCGCGCCGGATGCGGAGCAGTTCAGCCGAAGCGTTGTCCTTTATCTTACCAAACTTATCCAGTATGTTGTTGATACGGGTAATCAGTTGCGGAAAAACCAGGATGTCGCCTGCCAGTTCTTTCAAGGCAGGGTAGGGGGAGTTCTCCTCCCCGTCAGCATATTCTTCGTCGTCATCGGTTTGTTGCAGGAAACGTACGATGTCTCGGATAGTTTCCAGCGAACGGCGCAAGTCGAATAGTTCCTGTTCGTCCATGTAGAGCCCTTCTACGCGGATACGTTTCAAGGAGGTCCGTACATCGAAGAAGTATTGATCCGGGAAACTGTCTTCTTCCTGGATGATACGGACAAATTCTACTACCTGCTCCAACCGTCGGTTGATGTCGGTATAGTCGTCAGAGAAGGCCATATCGTCTACCCGTTCTTCTCCCAGGGTACTGAGGCATTTGTTTTTCAACAGTTGCCTGATTTGGTCAAATCCGATTTTCTGTTCAAAATTCTGAGGATATATCATGTCTCAAATAACGTTCTCATGTTGGTTTGGACTGCAAAATTACGATAATGGCGAAAAATAATCAAAAAAACGCGCTTGAATGTTTGGCGGTTTAAAAAATAGTCGTACCTTTGCATCGCTTTCGAAAGGAAGTACTTCTGAAAACAGAGGTTTCGGAGAGGTGGCAGAGTGGTCGATTGCGGCGGTCTTGAAAACCGTTGTACTGCGAGGTACCCGGGGTTCGAATCCCTGTCTCTCCGCAATAAAGGGTGTAAATCAAGTAATTACGAGATTTACACCCTTTTTTACACCCAAAAATTAAAGAGAGTCGTTTCATTGAAATCTGTAAGACTGCATAGGCATTACACTTTATTTGAGTAATGAAAACATTTAAGCTCTTGGCTGTAACCTTGCCGAAGGCTTCGTTTATTATATTTCCATACATATTTCTTGTATTGTACTGACAAGTCTTGATACATGAAATCCGTCACATACCGCATGATGTACCTGTATGGATAACGGAATATAGAATTTATTTTCTTGCGTAAAATATTTTCCGAATGTAAAAATCGGCAATAAGTATCCGGTATCGGGCTTTATATTAAGATTGAATCCTGTGAACGTAGTCCAAGGTAATGAGGATATGGGAAAAACATTCTTAGGTGTTTGAGGTTTGGCATCTATATCGGTATTATTTCCATAGAGTTTTATATCCTGGTTATAATTGGATAAAAAGGTATTTAGATCTTTATCCCATTCCGTCCATATATTGGAAAAGGTTTCACATTCTTTATGGAAAACTGTATAACATGGGTGTAGTGTTTCCCATATCCCTACTTCTCCATTCTCGTTTATGTCTGTTCTGAACTCATCATAACAATTTACCGCTTTTGATAAGGCATAAATAAGAAGAGGATAGAGCTTAGTTTTATGTTCTGTCTTGAATCTGATAATTTCCGAAATTTCAATATTAACCGTTACACTGTATGTACAAGGTACCTTATCGAAAAAATGATCAAAATAAGGCTTTCTTGTCCAGTTGTTTCTGTCTATTATCTTAAACATTGTGATAAAAATTATTATAGATCTGTATTTATATAGATTTTTTCAGGGGGTATTGTCCTATGCCCGGCTTACAGTAGCAGCTATTTACCTCTCTCAAATTGAATAAGTTCAATGGGAGCTCCGTTGTGCTCTATCATTGCAACCAATATTCCGTCTGCCGGAGAGTTTACAGGTGTAAGTACAGTCAGTTTCCTTTCCCTGATTTCCTTTTCTATATCCTGAACCTCAAATGCAATATGAGGTACTTTCTGTACGAGAGGATGCATCTGGCAATCTTCTTCAAAACGCATCCATTCTATTCCGAAAGGACTGGTCGGAAATCCTGATACATAAAATTTCAAATGAGGTATATATACTTCACCCTCTTTCTTTTCCGTAGTAGGTATTCCTGTATGATGATATACCCATCCCCACTTTATACACTCGGCAATTTCATGTTCTTTTCTCATGACATTTGGAGTTTCAGTTATATCCCCGGTTTGTTCCTCTCTTTTATGAATACCTGTCTTTTCTGATATGGTATTTGTCAATTCTGCTTTTGTCATTCTATAAACGGTTTAAGTTCGTTGTGCAAATATACGAAAAGTATTTGAGACACTTATGATAATCTGTTGATTATTCGTTATCTTTTCATCGAAAATCCTCTTTTCTGTTGATGATCGTAAAGCCCATCCACCACATTGCCAACCTCTCGCTGAGCTTTTACCTGTTCACGGCTATCCAAGTTACCTTTCTGCTTGGCTGAGAAATACAGGAAATCCTCGGCAGCACGATGCGATTGCTTGTCATTGCCAAAGAGATTGAGGGCACTCTTGATGTCCGATACTTGTTCCGTGTCAAGACGGAACTTGTAACAATCACGGGCAAAACGGATGACACTGTGTACCGCCTTACGGAAGATGTCGCTCGTTTTGAGCAGCAGAAAACTAAGACAACCGATGATATGACTTTGCCATGCAATCTGGTTTTTAAGCCTTGTGGTTTCCTGTGTATGTTCCGTTTCCTTGCGGTTCAGTTCGGACCGGTGCTTGGCCTCCAGTTGCATCAGCTCACGACTATGGTCGTTCTGTATGGTCTGGATTTTATCCTGTAACCGTTCGATGGTTTCCTCGTGCGTGGAAATTTCAGTGCGCAAATCCTCTATTTCATTTTTCAGGGCTTTCGATTTCCCGGTAGCCCAGCCGACAGCGGCGTTCAGAAGCTCGCTTCCTTTTTCCTTGTTCAGTCTGGAGCGTTTCTCGCTGATAGCCCTGTCAAGCTCTTCACTCTGCTGTTCCTTTTCATTTGCCTTTTCGATAAGGGCGTTGGTAATATTTTCCGTTTCCAGCATCTTTTTGTTCGCCATTTCCAGCTGATGTTCCCGGTATTGCCTCGTGGCATCAAGCCGCTTCATTTCCTCCTTCTGCTTCCCAATGATAAAGTCGTTACGTTCCTGATGTTCCTTGCCGGTAACAGCCTTTGACTGCCCACGCTCCATCAGGAGAATGTCGGATGCCAAACTCTGCATTTCCGTCATGTCCTCGTCATTGAGCTTTCGGCTCTTTCCGGTTTCGTGGTTCATCCAGTCGAAAACGACATGAGCATGATAATTTGGCTTGAACCACTTTTCACCGACTTGGAAACTCTCCCTATCCCCGGCTTCGGGTTGTCCACTAAGCCAGTGTCCCTCGTCCTTGTGCAGGAAGATTTGTAGCGGTGTGATGCCCCAGCGTCTTTGACATTCTTCGCCAAACTTGCGCACATCTGCCAGTGTCGTGTCCGGTCTGATGAGCAACACGCCCTCACGGATTGGCGAGCATCCCGCCACCTTGGTAATTTTCCCGTTCCTGCCTTTGCGTTCACGCTCCTTTTCCTGCATTGCTCGTCCGGTCTTTTCCTTGACCATCCGTTTGATGTTTTCATAGTGCGCCTGCAGGTCAGGATTGCCGAAGCCTGGGTTTATCCACTGCTCGTTATTGGAAGTCAGTTCGGGTACGATGTAGATTTGAGACTTGCCGATATTGCGCATATACTCTGCTGTTCTTCGGTTATGGGCCCCGCTTGATGTGACTCTGCAGGGCTTGATGTGTATGCTTGATTTTGTTGCCATATTCTTAAATTTTGATTCGGATTGTTGATAAAATATTCTGTTGTCCACTCATAACCGCACAGGGTTCTTAGGGGTGTAACCCATAAGCGGAGATTGCAAAGAGAGGGTCTGCATTTTGCACTTCTGCAAAAGCCTTTGCTCGGGGTTCTCAGGGGAGAAACGCCCTGAGTGGGTCATTAGGGCAAAGCCCTAATCCCCTCGGGAGAGCCCACAACTACGTAAGCGAAGCGTGTAGTTATAGTGGGCTATAACCGGAAGCTTTTCGGTTTTTTGGATAGCGTATCATTCCTCTTTTTGACAGATTGCGCTTGCTCTTTTCTATCAGCTATTCGTTTCTGTAAATATTCGTTCAGATCTTTACATTCATTGTAGATTTGAGAGGCGTCACGTATATACCGAGTAGCATCATACTCCTTTCGGATTTGCTGTAGGGCTTCCATTCCTGCACGGTCATTGTCAAAGAAACAGTGGATGCGCTCATAGCTTCCCAACGGATAGAGTGCCTTGGGAACATTGGCTACGGAATTAAGAACTATGTAATCCTGCCTGTCGAAATCGGGTGATTGCGGACAGCTTTCCAGCCTTAAGGTAAGAAAGGAAAGGTAATCCATAAATCCCTCAAAAACGTAGCAGGTCTCCCTCGGTTCTCCCGAATGCCTGATGTGTGATATTTCCTTCGGTGCGACACATCCCTTGAAATATCGGTTGCGGATTTCATAACCTCCAGATATATTCGGAAAGGCAATGGCGAAATACCGTTTACCGCTGTGGGTGAAACGGGCTTCCTTACATTCTCTTTTCGCCAGTGCCGTGTTTATCCCTCTTTCCTGTAGGTAGGCAAGCAGGGCAGGAGAAGCCAGCAGCACAATGTCCAACTCCTGAAAACTCGGCTCAGAAAATGGCTGCTTGCCAAAAGAGAAAGACACGGGATGTATGTGTGGTGTCTGTTCCTCGATTTTCTGTAGAAGATAAGGCACATAGTCGGAACAGTAAAGTTCCTGTGCCAGTGCAATGATATTTCCACCTTTACCAATTGCAAAATCATACCATTGGTTGCGCTCTGTATTTACTTTGAACGAGGGTTCTGTCTCTTCCCGTAACGGGGATTTATACCACAGGTTGATACCTTGCTGTTTGACTGGAGAATAGCCCAAACTGTACAGAAAATCCGCTATCCTGATTTGTTTTGCTGTCTGTATATCCATAATAAGATGAGTGTTTGAATAATGGTTGGAATATTTATTCTCTTTTCGCCCGTACCTTTTTATGAAGTACGGTCTGTATAATCACTTCACTTTATTTTCGTATATATAGAATACGGTAATAAAGTGAAGCGGTTTACCATACCCTGCAACCACTTCGCTTAATCCTTAATATATAGACCAGCCGAATAAAGTGAAGTGATTACAGGTTAGACGGTCTAATAGTGAAAGTCCGGCTTGAACGTGTATTTCCTGCCGTTCTCCTGTACTATCATCCGTTTGTTCCGGAGCATGGTGATAAGTGATACCGCCTTTTGATGGTTCAGTTTTACACCTACCGACATATATGACTTGATTAAGGCGGTTTCCAGATCCTTGTAGCCGTATTCCTCTTTCAGTCCGAAAGCCGCTTCCAGTGCTATGCGGTGCTGCTGTTCGCTAATATGTCTGTAAGGGTCAAACTTTTCCTCTTCCGGTCTTCCGGGTTTCTTCGCTTCGGGTCTGTACCCCTCTATGAGTTCAGGCAATGCATTGTCGTTGATACGGAAAGCGAAAGGCTCGAAATCCATTGCACGGATGTGCATGGCTGAAACATTGCTTATATCCCCGTTGCTCTTGTCCTTTTCCACCAGCAGAACGGTTTCCGCCTTGTTGTTCAGTTCCGTACCGATATGACCTCTTGCGTTTTCATCGCCTTTGTTCTGGTGGAGTATCGTATGGATGTGTATCTGCCTGTCATCTGTCCACTGCATCAGTTTGGATATAATGCGTGTCGATTCTCCCGGACTGTTGATGTCATATACCATATCGCGGATGCCGTCTATGATTACAAGCCCTATGTCCGGTGTATTATAGATAGCCTGTTCAACAATCCTGATACGCTGTTCGGGCGTGTATTTCCTCAAAGCGAGAAACTCCAAATGTTCATTGTCCCTGTCATCAAGAAGACCAGCAAGCCGTAAAATACGTTTCATGACTTTCAGACAGTGATAAGGGCTTTGTTCCGTGTCCACATAAAGAATCTTCCTTTTTTCTTCCGGTAGTTCCGCAACATACCGCAGTACCGTACCGTTTTTCAATGCAGCGGCTACGATAGCCGATACATTGAAAGTCTTTTTACTTTTGGCTTTGCCGATAGATGCACTGAAATTGCCCAGTGTACCAATGACCGAACCTTGCACTTTTAGAATCTCAGGTGCTTTCTCGTAGACTTTCGACAGGCTCAGGCGTGAAGCTTGCCAAAGGATTATTGCCTGTTCTGCCGAAATCTCCTTTATTTCTTTCATATAGTCCATAAGCATACCTCCCATTATTTCCGTCCTCCTGTTTTCTTCCCGGCAAGTTCAAGTGCCAATTCTGCATCTACGATAATCTTGCGCCCTATCTGGGTAATCGCCTTGTCTATCTTACCGCTTTTCTTTATGCGGTTGGCAGTGGGCAGACTGCACCCGAACAGTTTGGCTATACCGAGTATTCCGTACACATACTTCTTTTCCGTGTCTGTAACGGGTTGCGGCAATGCTTCGACCTGACCTGAAGCATGTTTACTCAGGAATATGAATTCTTCGCCTGTCATCTGCCAGACGGGTTTTGATAATAATTCTTGGATATCTGTCATCGTCCAATCTATTTAGTCGTTAAACAATCAGCCCTGCGCACTGGCTGTTATTTCTGTTCTCGAACGATGCAAAATTAGATAGGGTTATGAGTGGTAAGGATGGGGACGGTATAAGCCGAATATTATTATATCTTATTGAATATCAGAAAATAAAAATACCACTCAAAAATTATTTCGAGTGGTAAAAGTGGAAATATCGTAAAATAGCAAAATATATCACGCTGCGCAGAAAGAGGTACAAATAAATGATGAAGTCCTGTCCAATTATAGGCGACAGATTAGCAACATGAAAAATGTTGGTTATGTGCATAAGGATGTGACACTAGCTTATATCAATTTTTAGCTTATGGTTTGGGAAAAGGGGTTGTGTCAAAACTCCCTTTTTGAAAGACTAACCCCTGCTACAGCTATCTGTGACAGGGGTAAATCTTTATAATTTGGGTATTATGACACACCGTCCTTTTGTATCTATATTTGTTTTTTTAAACTATTATAGACATTTTTAAGTAAAGAAGAGTCTGAATTTGTAATTTGCATAAATTCAGAAGAAATTTTCTCATTGACAAGAGGCATTGAAATGATAGTGCCATCATAAAAAAAAGCAATATATTTTCCTTTTGACAAATCTGTTGCATTTTCCAGTTTCTTCATACCATTTTTTTTAAGTTTAAAAACGATGATACTGTTTCCTGTATTATCTGTCTCAAGAGATACTTCTGATATGTCCTTAGTAGTCATAAAGGGCTTTTCCGACAACTCTTTGCTTTGATTATCAGAAACATAGTACCATCCATTTTCTCGTTCTTTGTTCTCACATCCTGTGATGAAAAATAGACTTGAAATTAAGGCTAATAAGCCAAAGTGGAATTTCTTTCTCATAATTTGTTGAATTAATAATTGTTACCTATTACCAGATTCTAGATTTGCTTTAATTTAATGCTTTGTTTAGTGGGATTATCTGAATATATGTTCCATTTCCTTGGCGAAATTTTGGTTGCTGTCACTGGGGAAATCTGAAACAGGCTCCTTGTATTTGGATTTGTAGTAGCTGTCGTCAATATCCAGCAGTTTCAGTATTCTGTCTTTCCATTTGTCCCTGTCCTGCTTGGAGAGTTTCTCGCTCATCAGGAATATCAGATAGCATACACGTATTTTCTCTCTCGGTTTTATTTTCAGCTTACAGTTGCAGGGGTGAAGATTCATATTGGCATAGAAATCCGGTGCGGAAATTTCTTCGAACTGTTCTCCTATGCACACCTCATGAATGAGCGAAAGTAATTTCATGCTGAAATATTCCTGTTGTTCTTCTGTTGTTTCCTGCTGACTGATTGGTTTGCCCGGTTCGTCCTGCTGCTTCCCGTCAGGAATGTATTTCTTTAATATATCCAGAAAAAGGCTGCTTTGACGGTATATGTCCGAACAACAGTTCTTCATATATTGGAATGCCTCTGTTCTTGCAGCCTTTTGCTGGTCATAGAGTTTGTTCAGTTTTGCTTTTTCCCTGTCATATTCAGCCTTGCAGCGTTCATATTCTTTTTCTGCCTGTTTTTCCTCTTCGGCTGTATGCTCCCTGTAACCAATGGAATCATACCTGTTGTTGGCTTCATTCAGCGGCTTGCTCAGACTTCTTGTAACATCCAGCTGGGCTTCAATTTCCTGAGAATACCTTTCCATGTGCTGATAGCAAGCACGTTCTATGGCTCTGTCACTTAACGGGCGTATCTCATAAGCCTGTATGCTCTTTTCTATTTCAGTTTTCAGGCTGTTGAGTATCAAGGTGTATTGCTCTTTTTGCCTGTCAAGCACCAGTTCAAGTATGGCGGCTTCAAAGGATTTCATGTCATTATACTCCTGATAGAAATCCGATATGAATTTCTGCCTGTCAAAAGAGAAAGCGTAATTATCTATATAGTCTCTGTATATTCTGTTGAGTTCTCCGTATTGGGGAATCATCGTCTGTATCTTTCCTGCCATATACTTTAATATTAAGGGTTCTTGTCCTTGTCAAGGAATAAGGTCAGTTCTTCTTCCACTTCTTCTATACTCGGTAGGGCAGATTTCAGATTTTCGGGTACTGCCTTGCTCAATTGATAGTCGCTGATACCTATCGGCTGGTCATATCCAGCCAAGGCATATTGTGCCACGACCTCATCCTTACCCCTGCACAGCAAAAGACCGATGGTCTTGTTATCATTTTCTCCCCTCAGTTTATCATCTACAACATTGATATAGAAATTTAACTGCCCTGCATATTCCGGTTTGAATGGTGTTGCTTTCAATTCCACGACAACATAGGCGTGAAGCTTGATATTATATAGAATCAGGTCGGCGAAAAAGTCACTGTCCCCAATCTGGAAATGTTTCTGTCTGGCAACAAAAGCAAAGCCGTTACCCATTTCCAGCAAGTAACGGGTTACATGCTTTACCAACTGTTCTTCTATATCCCTTTCGTCAGCCTTTTCCTTTGCTCCTGCCAAGTCAAAGATATACGGGTCTTTTAACAGATAATTGGCAAGATCGCTTTGAGGTGCCGGAAGTGTGGCAGTGAAGTTGTTTACCTTGTTACTCTTGATTTGTCTGTCATACAGATTGCTTTCAATCTGCATTTTCAGCACATTACTGCTCCACCCCATTTCTACAGATTGTTTCATATACCAATACCTTACACCTAATGGTAGCGGATTATTGAGTATGACCATATGGCTTGCCCAATTTATTCTTGCAATCGGTGACGTCAAGAATAAATCTTCTATATCCTCTATTTTTATTTTATAGATGGTTGCTACTGTTTTTGCTACATTCTGAAATTGCGCAGGAATCTCCTGCGTAATTTCTAAAGATTGATTATCTGTAGATTGTATTTGCGCAGTAAGTTCCTGCGTAAATTGCCCGCTATTAAGTTTAAGGACTTCATTAGTAATGTTTTGAATATTGGGGACAGACAGTATTGAATCTGTTTCAATAAAACTACGAAGTACATTTAACGGATATAAACGGGCAAACTGGCACATATAAGTAAGATTACGCTCCGAATATCCTTTCTTTTCCGGGTAATTGAATCGGATTGCCTGCGCCAACTTCTTGATAATTTTACCACCCCACCCATGCAGGTGTTGGTGGTACAGTATATAATTACCCATTTTCCAGTAATGGAACAACATCTGCGCATTGGCAGCGGTAATCAACCGGACTTGTGCCTGTTCTATTTCCGAACCGACAGCATGGACAAAGGCATCAAAATGACCTTTCTTTATATTATGTTCGTTGTTATTCTCCATATCACTAACTATTACTTAACAAAGATAACTTTAATAAATGATAATCTGTGAAACTGACTGATACTTTTATAGTTGGTTGAACCTGTTCATTGCATTAGCCTTAATATCATCGGCTATGTCAATGTACGGTTTCATTGCCTTGTAGTCGCTGTGTCCCGTCCATTTCATTACAACCTGTGCTGGAATACCGAGAGCCAGCGCATTACAGATGAATGTCCTTCTTCCTGCATGTGTGCTGAGCAATGCGTATTTCGGTGTAACTTCATCTATACGTTCATTTCCTTTGTAGTAGGTTTCACGTATAGGTTCGTTAATTTCTGCCAGTTCTCCCAGTTCCTTCAGGTAATCGTTCATTTTCTGATTACTGATAACGGGCAGTGCCATGTGGTTTTCAAAATGGATGTCCTTGTATTTTTCAAGTATGGCTTTACTGTACT
Source organism: Phocaeicola barnesiae DSM 18169 = JCM 13652 (assembly GCF_000374585.1). GTDB lineage: Bacteria > Bacteroidota > Bacteroidia > Bacteroidales > Bacteroidaceae > Phocaeicola > Phocaeicola barnesiae. The sequence continues at coordinate 35,453 of NZ_KB894643.1, read as the reverse complement.
TGTTCAGTTCAATACTCAGACTGTCTGCCGTTTTAACGGTGGTAACTTCTATATGGTCGGACTTAACATCACTTCGCTTTAAGTTACGGACATCCGAATATCGCAGACTGGTGAAGCAACAGAACAGGAAAACATCCCGGACACGTTCCAGATATTGTTTGTCTTTGGGTATTTGATAATCTTTAAGTTTGTTCAGCTCATCCCATGTAAGAAAGATTACCTTCTTGGAAGTGGTTTTCAGTTTAGGTTTGAATGTGTCGTATGCGATATTCTGGTTATATCCCTTTTTGAAACTCCACCGTAAAAACCATTTGAGAAATCCCATTTGCTTGCCGATGGTACTGTTCCTCATATCCTTTTTGTCTCGCAGGAAATTGACATACTCGTTCAAACCGAACTCATCGAAATACTCAAAGGTCACATCTTCCTTGAACTCCTTGAGGTGATTTTTAACGGCTGCAAACTTTTCGTATGTGGATTCAGTCCAGTTATTCTGGTTGCCGCATTCTTTTACAAATTCATCGAACACCTCCCAAAAACTTATTCGTGCTTCTTCCTGCTGTTCTTCGTTGGCATTCTTCATCCGTAGGTTGAACGCATCCTTTAGTTGTTGGGTGGTTGGCATGGTTTCCTGTACCTCAAACTCCTTGAACACATTTTGAATTTCGGTATAGTATTTCAGAAGATCGGCATTGATTTCAGATGCACTTTGCTTTAATTTGTTGGTACACCCGTTCTTCACTCGCTGCTTGTCAGCATCCCACTTGGCTACATCAATGCGGTAACCCGTTGTAAACTCAATGCGCTGGCTTGCGTATATGACACGCATACGGATAGGCACGTTCTCCACGATTGGCACACCGTTCTTCTTCCGGCTTTCCAATGCAAAAATGATGTTTCGTTTGATATTCATAATTGGGTGCGTTTGAAATTCTACACCCAAATATACACCCAATATTTGGAATAGCAAAAGATATTCAGAAAGATTTAGATTTACTATGCATTCCAAATTGTGTGTGATTATCAATGATTTGCAATTTTATGATATTTCTTGAATGTGTAGGTTCGAGAGCCTGTCTCTCCGCTGAAACCTAAGACATTAGGTAGTCAAATTAAGACAAGTCCCGTAAAATCAACGTTTTACGGGACTTTTTCTATTTATCCGGTGGACAACCGAAAGACATTAAAATGCCCACTTCAGACAAAGTTCCGTTACAAAATCGTTACAGGAAAATCGGGAAAATCTTCTGTAACGATTTTCGATGTAAGTCCTTGATTTGTCGCTCATTGACGTTCAAATGTCTGCTTATAACCCAATTATTAATTATTCCTTTGCAGAGGGAAGTCATTACACCCACTGTAACGGAGCTAAATTAAAAAAGGATATGAGTAAGAGTACATTTAAGATTCTGTTCTATCTAAGAAAGAACTATCTGAACAAGGAAGGAAAAGCGGGTATTATGATTCGTCTGTCGCTTAACGGTGAAATTTCTCAATTCAGCTCAAAGCTGGATATAGAACCTGATAAATGGGATACCACATTGGGCAAGGCGAAAGGAAATACACAAAAAGCCCGCCAGTTGAATGAAACATTGGAGGACATCCGTGCTTCGCTGAAAAACCACTACCGGGATATTGAAGTGCATGAGTCATTCGTAACGGTAGAAAAAATACGCAATGCGTTTTTGGGAATAACGGCGAAACAAAGAACACTGCTGGAACTTTTCAAGAAACACAATGAGGATGCAAGAAAACTGGTCGGCATCAGCAAGACTCCTGCCACCCTCGCAAAGTATGACCGCTGCTACCGAAGGCTGGAGGAATTTATGAAAGTGAAATACAATATTTCGGATATATCACTGAAGGAAATCGGCCATATGTTCATTACGGACTTCGAGAACTATCTGAGAACGGAAAGCAAATGCAATGAGAATACTACGGCAAAATTCATGCAGACGTTCAAGATGATTGTAATCATCGCCAAAAATAACGGTTGGATTTATACTGACCCGTTTTCAAATTATAAAATCAGACTGAAACGTGTGGACAGAGGCTATCTGACGGATGCGGAACTGCAAAAGATAATGAAGAAGAAGTTTCCGACTAAAAGACTGGAACAGGTACGGGACGTGTTCCTGTTCTCCTGTTACACGGGATTATCATATGTGGACGTGAAGGAACTGAAGGCAAGCGACATCAGAATCTCGTTTGACGGGAAGCCGTGGATCATGACGCACCGTCATAAGACAGATACTCCGGTAAACGTACCGCTGCTGAAAATACCCCAAGCGATACTCCAGAAATATGAAGGTCAGCTCCCCAAAGGTCAGTTGCTGCCTGTACTGAGCAATCAAAAACTTAATTCTTACTTAAAAGAGATTGCGGATTTGTGCGGTATAAATAAAAATATTACCTTCCACCTGGCACGTCACACGTTTGCTACGACCACTACTCTGGCTAAAGGCGTGCCGATTGAAACGGTGTCGAAAATGCTGGGGCATACGAACATTGAAACGACGCAAATCTATGCCCGCATAACCAATGAGAAGATAAGAAAGGATATGGAGGTCCTTGCAGGAAAACTGGATGCCATGTTATGACCTCCATGCTGAGATTCCATATATAATGTATAAAAGCAACTATTATGGTGAGATTTGGCAATTTTGAAGTGGAATATAACCGCAATGCACCTGATAAGGTGAGCGTAAGGATAGAAACGGACGACAAGGGCGAGGTATGGTTGCCGAAATGCGACATCGCACGGGCGTATGGAGTGTTTGTACAGTCGGTAAATGCCGGACTGAAATCCCTTGCAAAAACCGGTGACTTTGATGAATACCGGGATGTGCGGGTGGAACATTTCACCTATAACGGAAAAAATTGCAGTGTGGACCTCTACAGTCTGGCAACCATCATTGCACTGGGATTCCGCATGAAGGGACTGAAATGCGAGGCATTCAGAAAATGGGCTGCAAGACGGCTGGCAGAATCATTTGAAAAGAAGAAAAGTACGGTGATTCTCTGCATGAGCGGCGAAAAGAGAAACAGCTGGAACTGAAAGTCGCAGGATATGGCGGATATACGTGTCGGGATAGTCTCCCCTGTTCGGGAGGCTGTCCCGACACGTGTTTTATACAAGTTAAAAAATGTAAAACTGTAAATACGCTTATCCGTAAACCGATAATAATGTGTAACTTAAATCCCTCTTAAACCTGTAATTAAAGACGGAAACGGTATGGTGGAAGAATTTGACCTGCTTGAAGAGGTGGAAGTGCAGTTCTGCGATGAGGAATGCACGGAGTCGGTATGGCACGGAGTGAATTACAGCGAGAGCCTGTTCTGCAGGGAGAAACCGAAGTCGGAACTGACGGTAGTCATCAGAGAGGAAGGCATGATGTACTTCCTGACTGCGGACATAAAGGAGTTTGCCGGTCTGTGCCGGAAACACGGGTGGTACATCGTCTCGCACCAGCGGTTCAGCGAGGCGATGGAAATCGGCATGTGCCTGATGGAAGCCGGGAAACATGCGGGATGGTATTCACTGGGCAGGTCGAAGGAATGGAATGCCATGATGAGGGATGTGCTGAACTTTACGTTTGAAAGGGAGAAGAAAATGGATTTCTATCCGTACGAAACGATGTTCAAGGGAGAAGTTCTTATAGACGGATGCAGGTGTCACTACCTGCATGACTATTACCCAACGAAGATTGAAAAGACGAATGCACACCAAAAACGGGTAAGCAACCTGATATTCCGTTTTAAGGAAGGAGGACACTGTGGCGAGCTGGTCGCACGGATACTGGCACTGTGTCTGAAACATGCGGGATTCAACGGAACGAAGGAAGATACGGTACTGATACCTATACCGGCATCGACAAGGGAAAGACAGCGGAAACGCTTTCCGGTGGTGTGCTACTATCTGTCGGAATGGCTGGGCATTACGGACGGTTTCAAGGCCATCTGGATAGAGGAAGACCGAGAGCAGCTGAAAGGAAAGGGAAAGGATAAGGACATACTGCGGAACCTGCAATTCACACGGCGGTATATTAGAGAAAAGAATGTTGTCCTGCTGGATGATGTACTCACGACCGGGGAGAGCTTCAGGCAACTGCAACGAAAGATGAAACAACTGGGGGCATTGTCGGTTATCGGGGTGTTTCTGGGGAAAACAGTATGAAACTTACTATAATGATTATCCGTATATTGTCCGTTGAAACTTGAACACTATGATTGTAAACATATCATGTGAAATGTTTTATATATTATTGAAATTCAGCATATTTATACTGGTAGATATTAAAGTCTCTCAATATGAATATTCTGAATTTCATGAGTAATTTCGAAGATGAATCCTATGTGATCTATTTGAAAGAACAATAGGAACGCTACGGAGTCGTAGGCAAGCATTGCGGTTGTACCGAACATCGTTGAGATGTCCACAAATGCTGTTTTGAGTGTCGGAACACAACATCCGTCAGTTCTTACGTTTAGGTACTATCATTTAGAATAGTAAACTTCCGTTCTACTACTAAATCGTCACCATGTTCCCACTAATGAGTACCGAAATCCTTCTCCACGAAAGAAATCCGTCGTCAGTTGGGGCATAAACGATACCAGCCTGTCTAGAAGATGCTCTGCAAGTTTCGTGATGTCATGGGTAAACATGACGTACTGTATTCCCAGGACGACAGATTGAGCTTGATGACGGATTCTTCACCACGAAACGTCCCGAAAAAGAGAAGGATACTTCACTAAAAAAGGGACGTGACAGTCAGAAGAAGTCCAAATTGGAGGGATATCTGAGGATGTAGGTCTTTCCGGACCTGAATACACAGACAGGCAGCAATGTTGCAAAGAGACACCTTGAATCATCCGTCTAACCGACCACTGATGATTCCACCTCTAGCCATAAGCTCGGGAACATGTATATAGATAGATACGGTAATTTCGGACAAAAAGAACGTGGCAAAGATGCTGCCGTAGGTACATATCGCCATTAGCAATGCTAATGCTAAGAGATTGCTTTTGGGTATGCAGCACCACAGAATCAAATACGAGTATCTACAATATTACCTCAACGAATTCTGATACAAGTTCAACAGAAGATATTTTGGAAAGAAGCTTTTCAACAAAGTCGTCCTATCAGTCATCAGTTACAACGTCTATTGCAAGTCAAGAACATGCAGACGGATAGCATGCGGATAATCATTATATCGTTTGTTCACTGAAAATAAGAATAACTTGTGAAATCATTATATTAACCATCATCTTGTTCCAATTTTATGTATCTTTGCAACGTAAAAGCTTACATATTAATAGATTTTATGAATATTATTATACCAAAAGAGAAAACGCCAAATGGCAAATATACGAAAGAAGCCCAAACAGAAATTAAGAAACAGGTTTTAGTTTTTGTAAGTAAAATTTGTGAGGAATCTGAACGCATGGAATTATCATCTACTAATGATATCAACCTGGTACAAATAACTCCTCACACAATACAACGGGCTGTTAAATATGTGATAGAAGAAAGAGTCGAAAAGAAAAAAGATCCTATTTTTATTGATTACATCTGCCCAGGGATACAAGGATTAATAGCTCTGATTTTGGCAATTATGCCATTCTTTGATTTTCAAAAAAAATGGGCTGCTGTATCATTAGGTGTTGTATATATCATTTTTCTCGTTATTCAAATAACATATAAATCGAAATAAATTATGACAAATAAAATAATAAGCCACGAGGCGGAAATATGGCTTAATGAAGAGTTGGAAAAATACAAATCAGATATTATTTCTCGTGTTCCGTTTACCAACGGAGACCGAGAAATAACTGTACAAGATCTCATTCAAGCAAAATATGCATTGGATAATTACAACTCCATCTACAATATGGTAATTAAGAATATGATAAAGCAACAACGAAAATTTCTATACATAGCTACACTATGTATAATAGTATTCTTAATAAGCATATTGTATTTTATCGTTGGCTATAGTAATACATCTAGGGATATCGAATTCTTAACATTTATCATGACAGTTGCAAGTTTTATTATAGCATTTATGTCAGTAATCATTATCTATAGTATTAAAAATAAGCAACGACAAATACCTGACAAGAAAAAGCTTGTTGATATTTACATGAACAAATGGAATGATTTTGAATGGAACTTAAAGCAACAATACTTCAAAGAAGAAAACAAGCAAGCCTCATCTTTGTTAAGTGTAATGCAATTATATTTAGGGACATTTGATGAAAATTACCCACAAAAGGCTAAAGATTTTTATTATACACTCAATATGCGTAACCGAATTATTCACGGAGAATTAAGTGCTATTAATAATGAAGAATTAAACTACGCCATAAAAATCATCGACAAATTATCATCAGAGCTTAAATTTAAACAAAAAATATAAAACTCTTGATCTCACTATTAAATAAACGTCTATTTTACATGTCTAGTAATATAGACGTTTATTATTCCTCTTTTCACCCAAGTATTCCTTAAAATAATATCACGATAAAAGAAAAAATGGCTACTCCATGATATACTTTTGGCAGCAATTGATATTCCCAAACTAGATACACTAAACAATAGTTGCACGTATATAAGTTGGTTACTTATTCCTAATAAAGCTTCATTTATGAACTTATTTTTAGCTGTAAGTGCCAAATCACCGTTGGTATGCCCACAAACGTTGTTTCGAGTGCCGGAACTGCCACAGCCTCCCATTCCGCTACTGGATTGCCACCATGTTCCTGTTGGTGAGTACCAAGAAATCCTTTTCTACAGAAGAAATCCGCCGTCAGCTGAGGGCATAAATGATAGCAGCCTGTTTGGGGGATGGTCTGCAAGCTTAAAAAGGGGACGTGGCAGTCAGAAAAAGTCCAAAGTGATGGTCATGCTGGAAAGTGTGCCTTAGTAGAGACATCCCTGGAAAGGGAAGTCTTCCAAAGTGGTGGGACATCTGAAGAAGCAAATCATTCCCAATAAAAAAGATAAACTTAAAAAGGAAAGAAGAAAAAGAAATAAAAGATTTGGTTAAGACTCTAAAGATGTAGTTTTGATAAGCGAAGCAATTTAGATAAGATTGTTAATGAATCAGGCGGCTTCATCCGTGCTTTAGTGCCGGATGGAGCCGCTTTTTTTGTGCCCGTATGCGGGGAAAACGGGGATTACGGAAGAAAAATAAGGAAAATCATTCCCTACTATGGAAATACTATGGATTGTGCCTGTGTGGAGTTGCGCACCTTTGCAGCGTAACCAATACGGAAGGATATGGAAATAATAACGATGGACAATGAGGTCGTGAAGACGATGATGGAGAAGATAGACCGCATAGCGGACTATGTTTTCAAGAAAGATAACGTGCCGAAGGAGGAAGCGGAAATCCTGCTGACGAGCGAGGAGGCGGCGGACCTGCTGAAAATCAGCACGAGGACACTGCAACGGATGCGAAAGGACAAGACTATTCCCTACATGATGGTGAGAAGCAAGTGCCGGTACAGACTGACGGATCTGGAGGAATGCGTGAGACGGAAAATCGTACACTGCAATCCCAAGACGCTGGAGGAGTTCAAGCATAACTACCTGATGACAAGAAAGGAGGCGGATGATGGAAGGGATTGGTAAGGATGTGTTCGAGGAATGGATGAAGCGCCTCATGGAACGGATTGACCGGCTGGACAGCATTATATCGGTGCTGATAAACAAGGAAGCGGCGGGCGTGAAGTACATGGACGGAGAACGGCTGTATGACAATCAGGACCTGTGCGAGATGCTGAGAACGAGCAAACGGTCGCTACAGCGGTTCCGCAGCGAATACGGACTGCGTTACCAGAAAATCAGCCGCAAGACCTACTACAAGGAATCGGACGTGCTGGAGTTTATCAGCCGGAACATGGAAGAGGTGACGCTGGACGGCAAAAGGGTGCTGAAAGTGAAGGAAGGAACGGGAAAGAAAGCTCCGGGCAAAACGGCGAAAGGGAAAAAAGGAGGCAGAAGGAATACCGAAACTGACAAACGCACGTGAAACGGAGGCGAAAAGAAAAATCAGTAATGGATGGTGAACCGGATGTAAACGGAAAGCTGAGGGCGAGCCTGATGCAAACCGGGACTGAAAGGTGAACGGGAAACCGGAACGAAAAGATAAACAGACCTGTACGGGAATACCGGCGGGACTATCATCAAACAATAAAAAAAAATCAATCAATGGAACAGAAAAAGAAAAAGCAAGAGGATGTACTGGTCGTCCGCGACGAGAAGACGGGCGAAATCAGTGTGGTTGCCGGACTGGATGCCAGGGGCTATCCCAAGAGGGCACAGGCAAAGGCGGAACACTCGCAGGAGTTTTTGCGCTTTGACCGCCACGGGGATGCGATAGACAATTTCATGAGAAATTTCTACCGCCAGTGTAAGGAGCCGACACGATTCGGTTTCTACAGGGTGGCAGCGGACACGGTGGAAGCTCTGCTTCCGGTTATCAAGGACCTGCTGAAAGACCCTGTGGCGAACGCTGACCTGCTCGCACCGCACAAAGTGGATACATCGGCGTACCAGCAGGCTGAGGAACAGCAGACTACGGAGGAGGCGAAAACAGAAAATGCCGAAACGGAAACTGAGGAACAGCAGGCTGCGGAGGAGATGAAAAGAGAAAATGCCGAAACGGAGACTGAGG
>NZ_KB894643.1:0-26597 GCF_000374585.1 Phocaeicola barnesiae DSM 18169 = JCM 13652 | reverse complement strand
GAAAATTCCGAAACGGAGACTGAGGGACAGCAGGTTGCGGAGGAGGTGAAAAGAGAAAATGCCGAAACGGAGACTGAGGGACAGCAGGCTGCGGAGGAGGTGAAAAGAGAAAATACGGAAGAAAATAATGTGGAACAGAAAACGGACGAGAAAATGGAAGAAATGAAACAGAAAAATCAGGAACAGCAGCCGCAGGCAGCGGAAACGCAGACGGCACAGGGACAGCAGCCCGCACAGGAAGGGCAAGCGCAGGCAAAACCGGAGAAACCGAACCTGATTGCGGACAACGATGTGGACTGGAAGGAACTGGAACAGTTCGGTGTGAAAAGGGAAAACCTGTCTGAAAAGGACATGAAAGCCCTGATGAACTACGGGAAGACAAGGCTGGTGACGGTGGAACCGGTGCTGGGCGGAGAACGCTACGAGCTGCAGGCCCGACTCTCGTTGCAGAAAGCGGAGGACGGAAAGCTGAAACTTACCCCCCACTTCGTACGACATGAACCGAGACTCGACGTGCCATACAACGGCTATACATTCACGGACGAGGACAAGCAGGCACTGAAACAGACGGGCAACCTGGGCAAGCAGGTGAACGTTGCCGATACGAAGACCGGAGAGATGCGCCTGGCGTATGTCAGCATCGACCGACTGACGAATGAGATAGTGGACGTACCGACGAACAAGGTGCGCATCCCGAACCGGATCGGACTGACGGAACTGTCGAAGGCGGAACAGGAAATCCTGCGTGCGGGGCTGGCACTGCCCAAGGAGGTGACACTGAAGGGCGGGCGCAAGTTCGAGGCCATGCTGCAGGTGAACGCTGACAAGCGCGACGTGGAGTTTGTGCCGGAGCATCTGTGGCAAGGACAGTCGCAGCGACGCGGAAACGGACAGGAGAAAAAACAGAAAAGCCCGGAAGCCCCGGATGCTACCGGACAGCAGCAGAAGGAAGACGGGAATCAGGAGAACGGACAGCGGCTCAACCGCTCGTGGACGAACGAGGACGGAAGCATACGTCCGATAGGCAAATGGAAGGACGACAAATTCACGGAACAGCAGAAGGCGGACTATGTGGCGGGCAAGGTCGTTGTACTCGCCAACGCGAAGGATGACAAGGGACAGCCCTGCACAAAATACCTGAAGTTCGACCGTGAGAAAGGCAGACCGCTGACCTATTCGGAAAACCCTGACCTGGCACAGACCGTTGCCCCGTCGAACGAGAGCCGCACACAGCTTGCGGTGAACAACGAGGGCAAGACGAACGAGGCCACCAGACATGTAAAGGAGCCGCTTCAGCAGGGACAGACCGCCCCGAAGGACGACGGCCAGAAACAACAGCAGGAAAAACCGAAGAAGAGCAAAGGCATGAAGGTATCCTGAGTGCCACCACTAAATCCATTACAAGAGAATAAACAACGGATTGAAACGGGGCCTCATGCGCCATGTACCGCATATCCCACGGATAACCGGCGTACCCCGTTCCACTCCACAAGGAACAAAAGTATCAATGATTAAAACAGAAAATGTATGATTACCATATTGGCAGAAAAACCGAGCGTGGCGCGTGAGATAGCACGCATCGCCGGAGCAACAAGAAAGGAAGAAGGATTTTATACAGGAAACGGCTACCATGTGACATGGGCACTGGGGCATCTGGTACAACCTGCCCTGCCTGAGGGCTACGGCTTCAAGGGATTCAGCAGGGACAGCCTGCCGGTGATACCGGAGGAGTTCATGCTGATACCACGCCAGGTAAAGACGGACAAGGGCTACAAGGCGGACGCGGCAGCGGTGAAACAGATAAAAGTGATTACGAAACTGTGGAACGAGAGCGACGGCATAATAGTGGCAACGGACTGCGCACGCGAAGGGGAACTGATATTCAGATACCTGTATGCCTATACGGGCTGTACGCTGCCATTCCGCCGCCTGTGGATAAGCTCGCTTACGGACACCGCCATCCGCAAGGGATTGAAGGAACTGAAGGACGGGCATGAATATGACGACCTGTATCTGGCGGCAAAGGCACGCAGCGAGGCGGACTGGCTGGTGGGCATCAACGGCACGCAGGCACTGACCGTAGCCGCCGGACGGGGCACGTATTCGGTGGGACGCGTGCAGACACCCACGCTGGGTATGGTCTGCAAGAGGTACTGGGAGAACAGACGCTTTACACCGGAACCGGTACACCAGCTGCATTTCTCGGTGACACCGGCGGGTACGGATACGGTAGTGAAGTTCTCCTCGGTAAAGAAATGGCAGGACAAGGAAGAGGCGGCTGCATCATACAATAAGGTAAAGGCGAAGATGTGCGCCACCGTCACCAAGGTGGAAAAGAAGGAGAAGGTGGAGAACCCGCCGCTGCTGTACGACCTGACCACACTGCAGAAGGAGGCGAACACGAAACACGGATTCACGGCGGAACAGACGCTGGAGCTGGTGCAGAAGCTCTATGAAGCGAAGCTCGTCACCTATCCGAGAACATCGAGCCGCCATATTCCGGAAGATGTGTTTGCTGAAATACCGCTGCTGTTTGAACGGCTGGCAGGACACTCCGCCCTTGCGGAGAAAATCGGGGAACTGGGAGAACTGAACCGCCGTTGTGTGGATGCCTCGAAAGTGACTGACCACCATGCCCTGCTGGTGACGCCCAACCGCCCGCTTGCCCTGTACAAGAACGAGCAGATCATCTACGACATGATTGCCGGACGCATGGTAGAGGCATTTTCGGAGGAATGTGTGAAGGATACGGCTACCGTAGTAGCGGAGGTGGTGCCGGACGCAGGCGAAAGATGCGAGAGCCTGACATTTGAGGCGAAAGGCTGCATCGTGCGCAAGGCAGGCTGGCGCGGCGTGTACGGAGAGTACGGCGAGGACAGCGGGAATACGGCATTGCCGGCCTGGGCGGAAGGCGACACACTGGTGATGGCGGGATGCTCGATGAGTTCGGGCATGACCCGACCGAAACCGCTGCATACGGAAAGTTCGCTGCTGGCAGCGATGGAGACCGCCGGACGCGACGATGTGGAGGATGAGGAGGCACGCCAGGCCCTGAAGGACTGCGGTATCGGCACACCCGCCACACGTGCTGCAATCATCGAAACGCTGCTCAGAAGGGAATACATGGTGCGTGTGAAGAAATCGCTGGTGCCGACGGAGAAAGGGCTTGCCCTGTATTCCATTGTCAAGGAAATGGACATCGCCAATGTGGAGATGACCGGACGCTGGGAAGCGGAACTGGCAAAGATAGAACAGGGAAAGACACCGCATGAGGCTTTTATGAGGGACATAGAAAGCTATACCCGCAAGATTACCACGGACCTGCTTGCGTGTGACCGTATTTTCGGGCACAAGGCATCGGGCTGTACCTGCCCCAAATGCGGCACGGGCACGATGCAGTTCTACGGCAAGGTTGTGCGCTGTGACAATCCGGACTGCCTGCTGCCCGTGTTCCGCCAGATAGCGGGCAAGACACTCACAGACGAGGAAATGACCGGTCTGCTAACGGAAGGAAAGACGGCGATGCTCGGCGGGTTCAAGAGCAAGCAGGGCAAGCCTTTCAGCGCTGCGGTAACTTTTGATGCGGAGTTCAACACGAAGCTGGTGTTTGCGGAGAGCAAAGGCGAAAGAAAAGGTACGAAAACGAAAGGAAGAAGAAAATAATGAGTAATTTTGCCACTGATTCATGTCATAATCTGTTTCAACCTGGTTGTACTTTTTATTTACATGGATTTAGTGGTGACTGATTGTCGGCTGCACTCGGCATAGTTCTGACAAGTCCGACTCTGCCCTCATTTGCACGACAATTAGTGGTGGCACCCGGAGGGATACCGGGTGCCTTTTTCCTTTTCATTTCCATAATCATTTATCCACTAAATCCATCATAAAATGAAACAGAACAAGAAAACCGCTCCGGCGGAGCTGTCCTACTACGGGCTGTATCTGCTGGACTATCTGAGAAAATATCATCCGGACAAAGTATCAGACACCCCATTCATTGCAGGAAGGGAGGAAGCCGCCTCGGAAACATTCGAGAAGGAAAGGACGGCGGGAAGTACGGTGGAAGCCGCACAGGAGGAAGCCATGCGCGTCCTGCTCGAAGGGTTGCACTTCTCCCCCTACGCACTGTTGCTTGAGGTGGTGGAAAACGAGTTTTCCGAAGAGGTGCAGGAACAGGAACGCGAGGCGTTCTGCCGGGAGATATTCCCGCACCTGAAAAACCTGTTTGCCGGCTATCCCACAACGGACGACACATTCGCCCTGTCGCCCGAACACGACCTGCTCTATACGGAGCTGACGGGTGCGATAATGCTTTATCTGGAGGCTTATGGCGTTTAACAAGAAGCAGAGGCTCAGGGAAAACATCGAGGCGATACGGACGGCATTCACACTGGAGAAGGAACAGCGCACGCCCACCGCGCGGGAACGGGCGCTGCTGGAGAGGTACTGCGGCTTCGGGGGACTGAAGTGCATACTGAATCCCGCCAGGGAACTGACGGATGCCGTACACTGGGCGAAATCAGACCTCGAACTGTTTGCCCCGACGGTGGAGCTGCACCGTCTGATACGGGAGAACAGCCGGGACGAAACGGAGTACAGGCGGTATGTGGACTCGCTGAAGGCATCGGTGCTGACGGCATTCTATACGCCGCAGGCCATTGCGGACACCATAGCAGACGTGCTGCACGACCGCAAGGTACGCCCAAGGCTGGTGCTGGAGCCGTCGGCGGGTATGGGCGCATTCATCAGCCCGGTATTGTCGAACAATCCGCAGGCGGAGGTGATGGCATTTGAGAAAGACCTGCTGACGGGCAAGATGCTCGGACACCTGTACCCGCAGCAGAAGATACGCACGGAGGGTTTCGAGAAAATAGAAAAGCCGTTTCTGAACCATTTTGACCTTGCCATCTCCAATATCCCTTTCGGGGATTTCGGAGTGTTTGATGCAGAGTTCAGCCGCAGCGGTTCATTCGGCAGACGTTCGGCACAGAAAGCCATCCATGACTATTTCTTTCTGAAAGGTCTGGATGCTGTGCGTGACGGCGGCATCGTAGCGTTCGTCACCTCGCAGGGGGTGTTGAACAGTTCGAGGGTTTCCGTCAGGAACGAGATGTTCAGCAAGGCGAATCTGGTATCGGCAATACGACTGCCAAACAACCTGTTTACCGACAATGCAGGCACGGAAGCCGGCAGCGACCTGATCATCCTGCAAAAAGACCTGCAAAAGAAGGGACTGACACAGGAGGAACGGGTGCTGACCATCATACAGACGGAACATAACGGCGGACTGACGGACAACGCCTATTTCGCCTACCACACGGAACGTATCATACATACCGATGCGAAGAGGGGCACCGACCCGTACGGAAAACCAGCGATGGTATATACGCACAGCGGAGGTGTGGAGGGTATTGCCATGGACCTGTACAGGATGCTGTCGGAAGACCTGTCTGCACGGCTGGACATGGAACGCTACAACGGCATGGGACATGAAAGAGAGGATGTGCGGCAGAACATTGCCGTACAGACTGAGGGTATTGAGGCGAAAAGAGAAAACTCCGCTTCGGCTGCGGGTGAACTGGAGGAGATGAAAAGAGAAAATACCCATCCGGTTGAGGGTGGACGGACGGAGGTGAAAAGAGAGAACTCCGCTTCGGCTGCGGGTGAATTGGAGGAGACGAAAAGAGAAAATACCCATCCGGTTGAGGGTGAACGGACGGAGGTGAAAAGAGAAAACTCCACCTCTGTTGCTGGTATAGCGGACGGGACAAAACGGGAAGAAAACAGTGTGCAGCCGAAAGTGCAAGTGATGACCGGCATGTCGCAGGAAGCACCAAGCAGGCAGACGGGAGGAACGGTAATGGACCTGTATGACCTGTTCGGCTATACGCAGGAGGAAAGACGGATGGCTGGACAGGGCCTGAAGCCGGACAGGAAGAAAGGCGGAAAGTACAAAGGGAAGAAACCCGTGCAGCCGACACTGTTCTCCCTGCCAGTGGAGAATACGGGAAGGACAACGGACAAGGGAAATGCGGAAGCGGTTGCCGGCATCACCCCGGAAGAGGCACGCGAAATGGACGAAATCATACGCGGCGGAACGGATGCGCCGACGGCTGCCGAAACGGAGGCGGCTCTCCCGACAACGGAAAAGACGGGACCCGGCACCGCAACGGAAGAATCCTATGACCCGGAAGATGAAGTGTACCGCAGACTGGACTGGGAAACGAACCCGCCCATCAACGGATTCTATGAAATGATGATGGACCTCACGCCGGAACGACGTGCGGAGCTGCGCCGGCTGGGAAAGACGAAGATGGAGGCCAACACCGCCAGACAAGCGGCCGGAACAACGGAGGCGAAAAGAGAAAAAACCGATGCGGGGAAAACGGCGGAAACGCAGGATACGACTGCTACGGTAGTCTATCCGGTGGAAAACGGATTCGAGGCGGAAAGGAAGCGCCGGATTGCGGAGGTGGAAGAAGCCATGCGCCGTGAGGAAGCCGCACTGACACCGGAAGAACGGCAGCGCAAACGGGAGGAGGAAATGATGCCGCGCCCGTTCAAAGGCATACTGGAGCCGCACCTGAAGGACGGCTCGCTGGCATGGGAATACACGGCAGGCGTACGATTCCAGGTGGGCGTGCTGAAGGATATCACCCGCTACGGCGCCACATTCCAGCCGCTGGACATGGACGGGATGCAGGCACAGAAGGCACAGCTATACATAGACCTGCGTAACACCTACGAGCGGCTCTATGCCTACGAAGCGGAGAAGCACGAGGAGAACGAAATGCTGCGCCGCCACCTGAACACCTACTATGACGAGTTCGTGATGCGTTACGGCTGCCTGAACGCCAAGCAGAACGTGAAGCTGCTGATGATGGATGCCTCCGGGCGCAACATGCTGGCACTGGAACGCAGCGAGGGCGGCACGATGGTGAAGGCGGACATATTCGACCGCCCCGTTTCCTTTTCGCAGGAAACGGCAGTCGCCGCGGATTCGCCGGAGGAAGCCCTGTCCGCCTCGCTGAACCTGTATGGCGGAGTAAACCTGCCCTACATGGAATCCATCTGCGACATGCCGCAGGCGGACATGCTGGAAGCACTGAAAGGACGGGTGTTCTACAACCCGCTGGCAGAGGGCTACGAGATAGCCGACCGCTTCATAGCCGGGAACGTGGTACAGAAGGCCGCCGATGTGGAGGAATGGATAAGCGGTCACGCGGAGCACGGGATGCTGCCGCAGGCAAGGGAGTCGCTGGAAGTGCTGAAAGAAGCCATGCCGGAACAGATTCCGTTTGAGGAACTGGACTTCAACTTCGGGGAACGATGGATACCCACGGGCGTGTATGCCGCCTACATGAGCCGTCTGTTTGACACGGACGTGCGGATAAGCTACTCGGAGAGCCTTGACGAGTATTCGGTGGCGTGCGGCCACAGGACGATGAAAATCACCGACGAGTTTCTGGTGAAGGGATACTACCGCCACTATGACGGGATGCACCTGCTGAAACACGCCCTGCACAACACCTGCCCCGACATGATGAAGAAGATCGGCGAGGACGAGAACGGGAACGACATAAAGGTGCGGGACAGCGAGGGCATACAGCTGGCGAACGCGAAGATTGACGAAATCAGAAACGGATTTACGGAATGGCTGGAAGAGCAGTCGCCGGAGTTCAAGAAACGGCTGACGGACATGTACAACAACAAGTTCAACTGTTTCGTGCGACCGAAATATGACGGCTCGCACCAGAAATTTCCGGAACTGAACCTGAAAGGACTGGGAATCACAGACCTGTACCCCAGCCAGAAGGACTGCATCTGGATGCTGAAACAGAACGGCGGAGGAATAGCCGACCACGAGGTAGGAACCGGCAAGACGCTGATCATGTGCGTGGCAGCGCATGAGATGAAGCGTCTGGGGCTGGTACACAAGCCGATGATTATCGGACTGAAGGCGAATGTAAGGGAGATAGCCGAATGCTACCGCACGGCATACCCCAACGCAAGAGTGCTGTATGCCTCGGAAAAGGATTTTGCCGCATCCGGCAGGGTACGCTTCTTCAACGACATACGGAACAACGACTGGGACTGCATCATCATGAGTCACGACCAGTTCGGGAAGATACCGCAGTCGCCGGAACTGCAGCAGCGTATATTGCAGGCGGAGCTGGATACGGTAGAGGAAAATCTGGAAGTGCTGCGCTCGCAGGGCAAGGACGTGTCGCGTGCGATGCTGAAGGGACTGGAGAAACGCAAGTTCAACCTGCAGGCCAAGCTGGAGAAGGTGGAACATGCGATAAAGTCGAGGACGGACGATGTGGTGGACTTCAGGCAGATGGGCATCGACCATATCTTCGTGGACGAGTCGCACCAGTTCAAGAACCTGACGTTCAACACAAGACATGACCGCGTGGCGGGTCTGGGCAACTCGGAAGGCAGCCAGAAGGCACTGAACCTGCTGTTTGCCATCCGCACCATCCAGGAGCGGACGGGAAAGGATCTGGGGGCGACGTTTCTGTCGGGCACGACCATCAGCAACTCGCTGACGGAGCTGTACCTGCTTTTCAAGTACCTGCGCCCGAAGGAGCTGGAAAGGCAGGACATACGATGCTTTGACGCATGGGCGGCAATCTTCGCCAAGAAGACGACGGATTTCGAGTTCAATGTGACGAACAACATCGTGCAGAAGGAGCGCTTCCGCTACTTCATCAAGGTGCCGGAACTGGCGGCGTTCTACAACGAGATAACGGACTACCGCACGGCAGAGGATGTGGGCGTGGACCGTCCGCACAAGAACGAGATACTGCACAACATACCGCCTACACCCGACCAGGAGTATTTCATCAAACAGCTTATGGAATTTGCCAAGACGGGCGACGCCACACTGTTGGGACGCGGAAAACTGTCGGAAACGGAGGAAAAGGCGAAGATGCTCATCGCCACGGACTACGCAAGGAAGATGGCACTGGACATGCGCATGATAGACCCGGAATATGAAGACCACCCGGACAACAAGGCGAGCCACTGCGCAAGGATGATAGCGGAATACTACCACAGGTATGAAGCACAGAAAGGAACGCAGTTCGTGTTTTCGGACCTGGGGACGTACCAGTCGGGACAATGGAGCGTATATACCGAGATAAAGCGCAAGCTGGTGGAAGACCACGGCATACCGGCACACGAGATACGCTTCATACAGGAATGCAAGAGCGAGAAGTCAAGGAAAGCGGTGATCGAAGCGATGAACGAGGGATATGTGCGCGTGCTGTTTGGCTCGACCTCGATGCTCGGCACGGGCGTGAACGCCCAGCGCAGGGCGGTGGCCATCCACCACCTGGACACGCCGTGGCGTCCGTCCGACCTCGCCCAACGTGACGGACGGGCGGTGAGAAAAGGCAACGAGATAGCGAAGCTGTATGCCGACAACCGGGTGGATGTCATCATCTATGCGGTGGAAAAATCGCTGGACTCGTACAAGTTCAACCTGCTGCACTGCAAGCAGACGTTCATCAGTCAGCTGAAGAGCGGCGCGATGGGTGCGAGAACCATAGACGAGGGAGCGATGGACGAGAAATCCGGCATGAATTTTTCGGAATACATGGCGATACTGTCGGGAAACACCGACCTACTGGACAAGGCGAAGCTGGAGAAGAAGATTGCCTCGCTGGAGGGTGAACGCAAGTCCTTCAGCAAGGGCAAGCGCGAGTCCGAACTGAAACTGGAGGGCAAAAGCGGAGAGCTGAGGAACAACCAGGCCACCATAGGCGCCATGACGGAGGACTGGGAGAAATTCACCGCTGCCGCCCGGACAGACCAGGAAGGCAACCGGCTGAACCTGCTCAGGATTGACGGGCTGGATTCCACCGACGAGAAGACAATCGGCAAGCACCTGCAGGAGATAGCCAGGAATGCCACGACCGGCGGACAGTACCAGCGAGTGGGCGAACTGTACGGCTTCCCCATCGAGGTAGTCAGCGAAAGGACACTCAAAGACGGGCTGGAGTTCTGCGACAACCGCTTTGTGGTGGCGGGCAACTACAGGTACAGCTACAACAACGGGCATCTGGCAATGGCTGACACACACGCCGCCGCCATGAATTTTCTGAATGCACTGGAGAGGATACCGGGTATCATCGACCAGTACAGGAAGAAGAACGAGGTGCTGGAGCGGGAAATCCCGCAGTTGCAGGAGATAGCCGGAAAGACATGGAAGAAGGAGGACGAGCTGAAACAGCTGAAGTCCGAACTCGCCGCACTGGACCGCAAGATACAGCTGGAGCTGGCTCCGCCGACGCCGGAAAGCACGGAAGAGAACCGGCAAGGCAGCGAGAAGAAACAGACGGAACAGCAGCCGGAAAGCCCGCACGCGGACTTCGTGCGCAGCCATCTGGTTATCGGAAGACCAGGACTGACGGAACCGAAGGGCATGAAGCTGTAGTTCCGCATTGTCCGGTAATGACCACGGGCGACTGCCTTTGCATGAAGCGAGGCGGCCGCCCGTACTTTTTTCAATGAAGAAATGTATTACAAGACATCCGTGTTATTTTATAACAATAAAAAAACACTGGCATACAAATGTTTGAAAAGAGAAAATCCGTATCTTCGTAACTGAAACAAAATTGGATGCGTATGTTTACAAACAGGGAAGAAGTATTGGAAAAGGCCTTGCAGGTATTCGCCAAAATGAATTATGAGAAAGCAACCCAGATGGAAATAGCCAAAGCCTGCGGCCTGTCAAAAGCCGGACTGGTGTATTATTTCCCGTTCAAACTGGATTTGTTCGTGGCAGTTGTGGACAAATATATATTCCATACCCAGCAGTTGGAAAACAAGTTCCAATTTACAGCAGGTTCGTTCCCGGAGTTTATCGACCAGTATATAGCCGGAGTGGAAAGAACCATAAACAACCTCGGACGTCTGCTTGATAACAGTAATCCATACGGGTGCAGCTTCAATTTTTACTATTACCATCTGCTGATGCAGGTACGGTTATATTATCCCAATGCGGAAAAGAAAATAGCTGACATATTCAAGCAGAACTACCAATTATGGAAATCCGCCATCCAAAGGGCAAAAGAGAATGGGGAAATCCGGCAGGACGTGGATGTGGAAGAAGCCGCTTCGATGTTCTGGCAAGTATTTTTCGGTATCTCCTTTGAACATTCTTTCTTTCAAGGATTGAATATCAAGCAACTGGCAAAAAAACTACATTTCATTTACTCGCTGATTAAAGCCTGAAACCGGGTTTTCAACCAGAACGGTTTCTATATATCCTACAAGTGCAGAGTTTTAACACAATAAAACCAACCAATCAGTTGGTTTTTGCGTTCCTTTTATTTATATTTGCAGCAATGAGTTTACTTTCAGCAATATGGACAATGTTCAGCGACAGAGAGAAAACATCGTTCTGTACAAAGATAAGAAGGACGGTGCGGACTACATACGGATAGAGTATGCAGGCAATGGAGACATATCTCAGCTGCTCGTCCTGGACGCCGATGTGGAAATGGCAGATAATGGTTCAGCCTACATACCGGCAGCCATTTTCAGGCTATCGGATTTCTACGACCGCTACTCCCCGCACGCCTATATTGACTACAGCAGGGTTTATGTAAGACATCCCAAACCCAAAAGGGAATACACACTGCCGGAAGGCTATCTTGAACTACTGGAGCGGAAACGGTACAGCCCATCGACCATAAAAACCTATCGTGCCTATTTCAGCGACTTTATGGAATACCATAAAGGCCGCAACATCGACCGCCTGAAAGTGGCTGACATCAACAAATATATCCTCTATCTTGTAAACGAAAAGAAAATATCGGTATCGCAGCAGAATATGCGCATCAACGCCATCAAGTTCTACTACGAGCAGGTAAAGGGCGGACAGCGCCAATACTATGGCGGCATTACCCGCGCGAAGGAATATAAGTCACTGCCCGAAGTGCTGAGCCGTAATGAGGTGGCCCGTATCCTCGCGTGCCTGTCGAACCGGAAGCACCGCTGCATGATTTCATTGATATACTCAGCCGGATTACGGCGGAGCGAGCTGCTGAACCTTACCCCGAAGGACATCATAAGCGAAAGGATGCTTGTGCGTATCATGGGCAAAGGACGGAAATGCCGGTATTCGCTGCTGTCGGAAAAGCTGCTGAAGGAACTGAGGGAATATTTCAAGGAGTACCGTCCGCAGAAATGGCTGTTCGAGGGAGAGACACCCGGAGAACAGTATTCCGCAAGTGCGCTGGTAAAGATACTGAAAGAAGCCGCCAGCCGTGCCGGAATCAAGCACCGGGTACATGTACACATGCTTCGCCATTCGTTTGCCACCCACCTGCTGGAGCAAGGAACAGACCTGAGAACCATACAGGAACTGCTGGGGCATAATGACATCAAGACCACATCAATCTATCTTCATGTGACGAGCGCACACAAGTCAAGCATACCCAATCCGCTTGATTCACTGGATGATTCATAGGGTGCAGCTATTAGAGATCAGGAAACACACCTGCCGGGTGTCGGTTATCGAAATATCCTACACCTAAAGGTGCATTTATAAATAAATTATGAACAGTAGCAATATATGATACATAGAATATTAGGATATTTATGGTATAAGACAGAATACTTAATCCGACATTCAGATTCTTGGCATGTCCCAGATGTGTTAAGTATTGTAATTATGTTTTACGGAGTAGATATAGCTTTGATATATTGGGCAGCTACAAGTGTTAATCCGGGACCACTTTTTCTGCTTGCCTTTCCTCTTGTATGGATTATTCTGTATATCTATTATCATTATAAACGACGGTATTTGAAAATTCGAGAGGACGAATCGTATAAGAAATATTCCAATATATGGGTTATTCTATTTTTAATATTACCGTTTATTATTCTAATTGTATTGCTGTTTATGGCAGATAAATTTTATATGCCATATTAATCTTTTATAATAAAATAAGTTCATAACAAGGTTGAGATAACAGCTAACGCTGTTTCTCACCAAACCATTACTGACAAAAGCAATGAGATATGAAAATTCGGTATTACATATTATTTTTCTTATCCTTATTTCTTTATATGGGTAAGATTAATGCAGAAAACATATTGCGGTATAAAAGTATCACCATTTGTGCAAATCAAGTAAATGGTAGAAATCATTTATTCTTAATTCAAAATGGAGATACCACAGAATTGGTTAAACCAGTCTTGCAATATTACTTAAACAATCAAATGGTAACTGAAAATCTATCTTATTCTCCTACAATTAAAATTCTCAAAGGAACAAATGGCGATGTAATACAAATATGGGCTGAACACAAAGACGGTGGACTACCTGTTTATGATGCTTTATATAGTATGACTGGAGAACTTTTGGCTGTCTGTTACGGTCTTAGGGTGTCAGCATACAAAGCTATAAATATTATGAGTATGGGTGATTATGAATATATACTTGAAACATACGGAATAGAAGATATAGAACAACAAATGAATGATAATATGTTTTCTGCCAGAATAGATAATTGGTAAGAAAATGTCAGTAACAACGCAGGATAACGGCAAGCCGTTCCCTGCTGAACCATTAGTTGCAATATGAAAAGAGTAATTATACTTTATATTTTATTCTTGCTTTCACCTTTTACTTTTGCACAAAACTATAAGGAAACTATTCAAACAGAGATTGATGCAATAAACAAAATGACTTTGAGAATTGCATACCTTGTTCCTTTAGATAGTTTAGGAAAAGTAATAGAGAATGAATATATGGAATTTGATCAAATCCATTCATACAAAATCTTAGATGATGGTCAGATAAAGAATGCAAATATATTGTTTACTATGTATTTCGATAGCGATAACAAAATCAGGAAAGTGTTTAAGCGATGGGCTGACGGGGGTACATTGCATAGTATGGCATATTATGATTCTAATGGGCGATTGATATATGGAGTATATAATAAAGGCTATGAAACCCACGGAAAGTTGTATGCTGACGCTCCGGGTTTTCATATAGAGCATTTTCCTGAAGAGAATGAATGTAATGACTGTTTTGAAGCATACCTATTCTTATCTACGAAATGTATGGAAGCTCAGTATAATATAATATTACAGAGCCCCCCGAATGCTAAAAGGACGAATTTTACGCCACAAGTTGGAGATAGTGCCATACTATGCAGTCCCTACATTTATTCTTTACCTGATGGAGAAAAAATTACCGAAGGGGAAGATGGCATAGCAGTTAGTTTTGGAATGCCTGTTGTTATAAGTAAAATAGTAAATACCTGGTGTAGAATAAATTCCATTTTTAATGCCCATATAGGTTATGTACCTATTCAAGACATTGAAATCATTAAGTAAATATAGTAAGCAACTAACAAGGTCGAGATAACAGCTGAACGCTGTTCCTCACCAAACCATTAACGATAATAATTATGAATACAGAAGAACTTTATATTTGGCGATATGGGAAAGATAAACTGCCTAAAGGATTATTGGAGTACGGCAAATCTGATGTCTGTGATACTTACGATGAAGGTAAAAGGCAGAAATTCCAAGACCACGGGCAATGGATGTGGAAAAACAAGGATGGATGGAGAGAAAATTTACCTCCTGTCTTATATCTTGTATGCAACAAGAAACCGGGCATCCTGCAATTTGATTTTATTGATAAATACAGTATAAAACTCAAAATCGTATCGGAAGAGTTTTTGTCTTTACTCCAAGAAAATGGGTTCGTTGATAAATATGATATTGCTACCGTCAAGGTAGTAAACAAGAAAAACGAATCTCTAACGGATAAAAAATACTATGCTTTACGTATAAATCATTTTGATAACGATTCTTTCCATTTAGGGAAAGGCATAACATTTCAAAATGATGTAGAGAAAAAATTAGGAATTAGTTTTACAGTATATCCTGACATGGAACTGAAAGACAATTCCATCAAACAGAATTTCTTTGTTTTGAATAGCATAGAATATGGCGATGGAATAATATTCCGAGAGAGAGTTTTGGATAAGGTGTTGAATCTGTATAAACCTGAAATTTACAAATTATCAGACTACTCCAAACTATGGATAAATAAAGGCTTTTATCCATATGGGAATGAGTTTATGATTGTGAAATAAAATCGTTAACAAGGTTGAGATAACAGCTAAATGCTGTTCCTCACTAAACCATTAGCGAAAACAGAAACCAGTATGATACAGCAAATAGAAAAACTTAAAAAAATAATCAATCAAAACAGCATGGGGCATTTGCCTTTATCCTATCGTGTTGATTTGATGAAACAAATAGGCAACCCCCAGACAGTGCAAAAAGTGTTGTGTGAGTGCTGCAAAAAAGCTTGTTCCTGCTTTCCAGAAGAATTTGGAGCAGAAAGCCTGTTATACGATGTCTTGTCGGAAATGGACAGTTATCTGTACAAGAATAAAGGAACTACCGAAAGCATATTGGTCTCAATAGAACGGCTGCGCAATTATGTGGAACAATCCGCAGACAGTCCCGAAGGCATGGCAGGTTGGGCTATCATAGCTTTGGGATATGCAATCCATTACGATGCAGCTTCCATATTGTCAATAGAGGATTATGATGGTGAAGATGATGATGCTTTCGACTTTGAAAGTTGGAATGCGGATTTTATAGGCTCGATAGCTTGCTCTGGCAGCAATCCTTTCGTAGAAACAGGAGACGTAGAGAAACGTAAGGAGTACTGGCTGTGGTATGTAAAAATGGTATTGGAAGTTTCTCAAAATCCAAATGCCAAATACCAGTCATTGCCAGTATGCAAAAGAGCAACTCCTTTAATTGATATACCTGTTCGTCATCAATTAGATTTAGTAAAAACAAATAAAAGAATATCTTTTGATGATATTAGAGATGCTATTTTACTTCAAATACCCTCTGGAATGAAATGGGATTTTATAGATGTTTTATTTGTATCATGCACCAGCAGTATGTTAAATATACGCTTTTCTACTGGAGATAAGATAAAAATAGGGACGATGGCGACCATCAATATATGCAAGGAATTTAGATTAAAACGAAAAGAAATGTATATGTATTATCCAAAGGAAGGAGCTTGGTTCTCTCTAAAAATGGTCATTAACTCAAATAGTTCTTACAATTTGGATTTTAATTATGATAATTGGGATGAAATTCCAAGTTATTTCCAGGAATTAGATTGGATTTTGAGCTTTTACACCAAATTTCCACGAAGTATAGAATATACCCCTAAGTGGTTAAGGAAAATAGTTGGAAGTAGAAAGCTGTACTTGACTTAGTTTCTGTGAGTATATAAAATAATTTCGCTAACAACGCAGGATAACGGCAAGCCGTTCCCTGCTGAACCATTAATAATAAAGATAATTAAAGTATGGATGATATTACAAAAAAAACGATTGAAAAACTTGTCCTAAACTTTATTTCAGAAATGAATGAATGGGAGAAGTATTGTAACGAGTTAGACCAAAATACTCAGTTGGCATGGGACGAAGCAGATCGTATGATGGAACAAAGGGTAGCTTCTATAATAAACAAATACTGCACAGATAAGGAACGCAAAATGAGTCGTCCAAATGCTATCTCATGGGGAGTTGAAGGAAGTTATGTCTATGATCCGAATAAGGAAAAAATAATAGATATGCAAGAAAGCAGGAAAAATAGATTTTTTGTGACAACACGAACTGACAACAAATACCTACAGTATATTGTCGTCAAAAAAAATAATAAGTATTTGATAGATAGTAAAAAAAGAAGATTCTTAAACGAAGATAAATGGTACGTGGATTATTTATAAGTCTAACAACCAACTTTAATGTTTACTTTAATAAACTCTATTATTAACGAGGTCGAGATAACAGCTTAACGCTGTTGCTCACCAAACCATTATAAACAGTATTGATTGAAATATGACGAAATCCAAATTCTTTTATATCATTCTCTGTATTCATCTATTATCTGGAATAATAGGATTGATAACTTTGAATTTAATAGGTAATTGTGACCGGTTACGCTGGAATATTGGTGATATTCTTCGGTTATTGTTTTTCCTTACTCCTTTCGTCCTGATGTTCTGTGTTCCTAAAAAACTACCTACATGGAGCAAAGTCTGTATGCGCATTTATTTTGGAGTATATATATTTCCATTCGTCATTTTTCCTCCATTATGGTGGTTTCTATTCAACTTTGACACTGCTGTAGCTGAAAACAATCAATATATAATCCGTCAATATAGATATGGAGGACGTGATTATTACGAACAAAAAAGTATATATAAAAAAAGTGGAATCTTAGAGAAATATGTAGGGCTTTTTGACAGCTCTGACTCTTATAGTGAGTTAAACCAGTTGGATTATGAAATAAAAGAATTTAAGATTGATAACATGACATTTACAGGAAATGTGCTCTTGAAACGAAATGAAAATGGGCAAGTTGTAACTAAAGACACGCTTATTGTTTACCCGATATACGAAAAAGAAGCACCTATGTAATTCAGTTTATAACAAGGTCGAGATAACAGCTTAAGGCTGTTCCTCACCAAATCATTACTGATAATAGAGAATATGATATGAAACTGTTTCTTTTGATATTAACATCTATTCTTTCCATAGGATCAATAAGTTGGAAAGATTCAACAGATATATCTCAAAATAATGACTGCATTTTCAGAGATACTTTGGTTGGATATGTAGATTATGACAATGTTTTAGACAGCATATAATATGCAGAGATAATAGTCCGCTAACATGGTAAAACCAACAGCAGAACACTGTTGCTCACCAACTTATTACTGACAAAAATAAATCAAGATTTAGAAACAACAGCTTATGAAAAAGATTATTGACTACCTGTTTTACAGGTATTATCTGATTTCCATCAAGAATGAGGAATTTCCTCGTTTTGGGGCAACATGTGTATTGGCTGAAGTTGTTACAATGGTTTATTTGTTTGCTGCGCTGATATTGTCGTTCCTTTTTACGGGAGATTTCTTTTTACCCAATACATCCGGGAGAGCAAGAATAATAATAGGGATAATCGGCTGTTTTCTGCCCTGGCCTATCATCTATCTACATTACAACAAAAAAAGAATAAACGCTTTAGTGGAAAAATATCAAAACAACAGATACAATACCAAATATTCAGACAAGGCGGTGTTAAGCCTCCGCTATATAGTACCAACAGCAGGGCTGATTCTGATGCTGTTACTTTATCAGTTCAGATAAATTACAACATATCTTATATATATAAAGTTAATGGAATGAAAGATTTAATGGAGAAATACTATAATGTGATTTATTATTGTGCATATAAAATACTATTCTATTTTTTGTACAGACTTATTAATCCATTTTATTGGATCAGGTTGAAGAAATGGAATAATAATTATATCAATCGTATTATATTGATTAGTAAAAAGATAGAGACTGATGCGGCAGACAAAGGCATAATTGTATGGATTTCAGTCATGGCTATTACTTCTGTGTATCGAATCAGCCTTTGGATAATTGCCGTTGTATGTATTATCGGTATTCAGTTTCCAAGAATAAAAATAACATTGATAACTGCATTTATATCTGATTCCATTTTTTACCCTTTACTAATAGTTATAGGATTATTTGTGTATTATATTAATGATTATTTCTTATTTAAGAACGACAAGTACAGAAAGTATTTCAAGCAATTTGATAAAGAGAAAAAATATGTACAATATTATAGTATCTATTTGATTTCCATAATCATACAATTTACAACTTTCTATATTTTACTCAAAAGCTTATAATAGAATAACTGCTCATCAAATAAAGTCAATATATTGATATTCAGTCTTGCCCATAAGACAATATATGAAATTAAGAAAAAAAGAAAGTGAAACAGATTAAATTAGATAACAATGAAAATCAAGGAATACGATACCAATGAGCTGCTGATGATAGCCAACAATGTTACCGGAGAATATTCGGATAAGCAAGTCAGGCAGGCGAAAGAGGAACTGTACCGGCGCGGAGTGGATGACAAGGTGATAGCCGACATCATGGAAGAGAAAGAGGAAGCCTTCATGAGAAGGCTGGATGCCGCCGCCCGTGCGGAACAGGCACGGCTCGACAAGGAGAGAGAAAAGAACAGGAATGTCAGTTACCGGTGGTGGGAACTGATACCGATGCTTTTGCTTGCCCCGTTATATATGAACAATGGATTGAGGTGTCTTTCAGGTATGATTCTTCTGCTGCCTGTCCACCTGCTAAGCTGGACCCCTGTTGACTTCAGCGATATGTTCAGGGAACTGAGAAGGCTGAAGGAGGAAAAGTATGACCTGAAATTCAAGCAACGGCTTACAGCACTGATTGCAGGAGACCTGATCTATTTTACCGGAGTATGGTATTACTTTATCAGTCCCAATCTATAATCCTACCAGAAAAAACTGTATTTCACTTATAAGAACATACAC
The DNA here is from genome assembly GCF_000374585.1 of Phocaeicola barnesiae DSM 18169 = JCM 13652. Classification (GTDB taxonomy): domain Bacteria; phylum Bacteroidota; class Bacteroidia; order Bacteroidales; family Bacteroidaceae; genus Phocaeicola; species Phocaeicola barnesiae. Next base: position 7,144 of record NZ_KB894643.1, on the reverse strand, counting down.
CCCATTTCTACAATACAATAAAACCGTGCATTGATTTTTGTCAGGATTTGGAACAATAGTCCAGGGACTCCACGCTACTTTTGCCGGAAAACCATTATAAACCATTAAAACAGAGAAAGATGAAGCTGAGAATTACAGAAGCGGTGCTTGCGGAGGCATACAGGGCAAAAGTGTGCAGGGAACGGATGGAAGAACTGGCGGAGAGCATACGGAAGTCGGTGAAGGAACGGCACTCGCTGCCGAAGATGAGAATACGGCTGGCGGAGTACGGCAATGACACGGAACTGATGCTGGCGGCAGTGAGCGCACTGCGGAAGGATAAGGAAGCACCGTCGGCAAGGGACAGGGATTTCAGGGCATGGATGCTCATGCTGTGCCGCTCACGCGAGCATGAAGTGATCTGCTACATGTGCAATGAACTGACGGATGCATGGGAACGGAAATACCGGACACGGGAAATGCTGGTGCTATGCGACGTGCTGCATACACTGAAAGGCCATGCACGTACGAACGAGATGACAAACAGGGTATGCGACTATTTCTTCAGGGAAAGACGCAACAAGCTGTATGGCAAGACTTTCCGCATAGAGGAAAAGGATATGGCATACGCCGAGAGCAGGCTGCCGGAACTGGACAAGGCGGTATTCCGCATGACAGTGAACCACTACAGCCACCGCACATTCGTGGCGGAAAAACTTGCCGGACTGTGCGGCATGGGCTATTCGCTGATGCGGCGCAAGTTCAAAACATACTACGGTATGGGGCCATCGGAGTGGCTGCGCCGGGAGCGGATAAGGCGCATAGAGGAGGATATGGAATACCGGGTGGAACTGCCGCTGAAGGAAGTAGCCGAGCGCAACGCCTTCGGCTCGGCAAGCAATTTTGCGGACTTCTGCCAGAAGCAGACCGGAATGAGTCCGTGCGAACTGAAAGCCATAGGATATGAGAAATGGGAGAAGCGCAGGATGGATTTCTGGAACCAATAAAAACGCGCACTGATTTTTATCAGAATCTGGAACATCCCTTCGGGAAGGTTCCACTAACTTACCGCCTAAAAAACAATCCGAAAATACATGAACAACAATACATTTTCAAGATGGAAGGAATCCCTCCACCTGAAAATCCTGTCGGGCTATCTCATACTGGGACTGCTCGTACTGGGCATCATCACGGCTGTATGGTACGAAAAGCAGGTATTCGAGCAGGCGGAGGCAGAGGAACGCAGCCTGCTCATGCAGCGTGCTGCCGCCAGCGAAGCATACCGGGGACTGATCACACTGTTTCTGGACAATGACCGCGCAATGCTGTGGGACGACTCGGACATGGATACATACGACCGGAGGGAATCGCACACGATGGAGGTAATAGACCGGCTGAAAGGCTACTACGGAGAACCGGCGCAGACGGCAAGGATAGACACGGTAGTAAGGCTGCTGCACGAGAAACGCAGGCTGATCGAGCGGATGGTGGATATGCCGACCACGGCGTACCGCATGGACAGCCTGCTGGAACGCCATCTGCCCGGACTGGAGCAGACGGCATCGGTACGGACAACGACAGTGACGGAACGCACCGAACCGGAAGAGGAAAAGAAACGGGGCGGGCTGTTCGGCCTGTTCCGTAAGAAAAAGAAAGAAGAACCGGCACGCACGACCACACGGGTGAGCACGACGCCCAACACCCGGCACATTGCGGAGATGCGGCGGTTTGAGGAAGAGATGCGTACGGCACTGGCAGAGCAGGAACAGGCATTCTCCCATCTGTCGGACTCACTGAAAATACGCAACAGCATACTGAACCGGAACCTTTCGAGGCTGATACGGGAAATCGGACAGGACGAGACGGAACGCATGGAAGAAAGGCACATGCGGGTGGCGGAACTGAGAGAAACGGCATTCGTACTGATATGCGGCATATCGGCGACAGGTGTCCTGTGTGCGGTGCTGCTGTATGTGGTAGTCCATAGGGACATCCGCCGCCGCACCAGAGACAGGAAACAGCGGGAGGAACTGATAGAGACCCTGCGCAGGTCGGTCCGGGAGAATGAAGAGCTGATAAAAAGCAGACAGAACATCATGCAGACGGTGACGCACGACCTGCGCTCACCGCTGACCGCCATCCGCGGCAATGCGGAACTGATACTGAAGGACGGGAACCGGGAGGCAACGGCGCTGCACGCGGAGCATATACGGCAGTCGGCGGAGCGTATGGGGGCACTGATGGAGAACCTGCTGGACTACTACCGCATAGACAACGGAAAGGAGACCGTCAGGGTGAAGCCGTTCAGACTGGCGGGAGTGGCGGAAACGCTGGAAACGGAGTTTGCCGCACGGATGGAAGAGAAACGGCTGGAGTTCAGGGTGAACAACGCCGCTGACGAGGTGGTCATGGGCGACAGGAACCTGATACTGCGTATCGGCAGCAACCTGCTGTCGAACGCACTGAAGTTTACGGAACGCGGGGGCGTGACACTGACCGCCCTGTATGCCGGAGGGAAATTCACGCTTGCGGTGGAAGATACCGGAGGAGGAATAGACAAGGACAAACGGGAACAGATATTCAAGCCGTTCGAGCGGCTGAGCAATGCCGCCACGCAGGACGGCTTCGGACTGGGACTGTCGATAGTGAAAAGCCTTGCGGAACTGATGAAGGGCAGTATATCGGTGGAGAACATACGGAACACGGGCAGCCGCTTCAGCGTGGTGCTGCCGCTGCCCCAGGCGGAGAAAGCCGGAGAGACAGACCGCAAGGCAGCAGCGAGGCGGACAAGACTGGGCGGATGTTCGGTGTTGTCGCTGGACAACGACAGCATCATACTGGGGATGATACACGACATATTCGTGCAGAACGGGGTGCACTGCGACACCTGCACGAGTACGGGGGAAATGGCGGAGAAGCTGCGCGAGGGACACTATGACCTGCTGACCACGGACCTGAAGATGCAGGACGCAAGCGGCTACGAGGTGCTGGAACTGCTCCGCACGTCGGACATAGGCAACTCACGCACCATCCCCGTGATGGTGGTGACCGGCTCGAAAAGCATCACGAAAGAGGAGCTGGCAGGTGCGGGCTTCGGCTCGGTGCTGTACAAGCCGTTCTCCATCGACGAACTGCTGACAGCCGCAGAAGAATGCATCGGCGAGGACAGCACCCCACGCATAGACCTCGGCCCGCTGTTCGCATACGGCGACAAGCGGCAGAGGCTGGAATGTCTGGTCAGGGAAACGGAGAAGGAAATGGCCGCCATACGGGAGGAAGCGGAAAGGTGTGACAGGGACAGGCTGGACTACTGGATACACCATATCCGCAGCTCGTGGATGCTGATACATGCCGAAGGGCCGCTGCAGGAGCTGTATGACGTGCTCCACGGAAACGGGACGGCAGAAGAAATCAGGGAGTATGCCGGAAAAGTAACCGGTCAGGGCGAAACAATCATCCGGCTCGCCCGAAAGGAAATGGATAGAACGGTATGGGAAGAATAATAGTGATAGAAGACAACCCGGTATTCCGCGACCATGTCTGCGGAATGCTGGAGAAGGCAGGCTACAAGACCCGCACGGCATACGACTGTGCCGGGGCACGGAGGCTGCTGGAGGAACTGGACAATGGGGACATCATCGTGTCGGACCTGCGTCTGCCCGACGGGGAATGTACGGAAGTGCTGGAGCGGATGCGGGAAGCGGGTATCAGAAACCCGTTTGTCATCATGACCGACTATGCGCAGGTCGCATCGGCGGTCAGCTCCATGAGGCTGGGAGCCGAGGACTATATCCCCAAGACCCTGCTGCAGGAAAAGCTGCTTCCGAGGATAAGTGAGCTGGTACGCAAATCGGAAAGAAGGCATATCATGCCCATACTGGAGCGCAGAAGTGCCGCATTCCGGACCATCGACCGGCGTATCTCACTGGTAGCCCCGACGGACATAGGGGTGCTGATACTTGGAGAGAACGGCACTGGCAAGGAACACGTAGCAGAAAAGATACATGCGCAGAGTACCCGGCAGAAAGGTCCGTTTGTCGCGATAGACTGCGGTATGCTGACACGGGAGCTGGCGGCATCCGAGCTGTTCGGATACGAGAAAGGCGCATTTACGGGAGCCATAACCGGAAAGAAGGGCTGCATGGCAGAGGCTGACGGCGGCACGCTGTTTCTGGATGAGGTGGGCAACCTGCCCGCTGAGGTACAGCAGAAACTGCTGCGTGCGCTGCAGACCAAATGCTACCGTCCGACGGGCTGCACCCGCGAACGGAAAGCGGATGTGCGCATCGTGGCGGCTACCAACGAGAATCTGGAGAAGGCAGTGGAGGAAGGACGTTTCCGGCGGGACCTGTATCACCGCCTGAAGGAATTTGTCATCAAGATACCGCCGCTGCGGGAGTGCCGGGAGGACATACTGCCCCTTGCGGAGTTTTTCCGGGAGCTTGCCAACGAGGAACTGGGACGGCATACGGAAGGATTCGACAAGGAGGCGGAAAAGGAACTCATGAGGCGAATGTGGGCAGGAAATGTGAGGGAACTGAAACAGACGGTGCGTTCCGCCATCCTGCTGACGGAAGGAAGGCTGATAGGAGCCGACAGGCTGGAAGCGGAAAGTACGGCACAGGCAGGCAGCTCCCTGCTGCTGAAAGACGGGAATGAGGAAAGGGAACGCATCGTGCGGGCACTGGCACAGGCGGACGGGAACCGCGAAATGACTGCCGGACTGCTGGGTATCAGCCGCACGACCCTGTACAACAAGATGAAAGAATACGGTATCATGCAGAAAAAGAGCGAAAAATGAGAAAATCTCAACTGAAAATCCTATCTTTGCATGAACATAGGAGAAATACGGTACGGAGAAACACGGTTTCCCGTACCGACTAAGATATAGTATAGAATAAGACCGCAAGGCGTTTCTGGTGAAAATCTGGAAAATTTGAAGACAGGATACGATTGCGTGATGCTTATGCTATGCCTGGGCATAGCGTGCATTTACGTAATTCCTGTCAGGCTTTCCAGAGCCATCACCAGAAGTAGCGTAATTTGCACGCTATTTTTTTATTATATACGGCTTCCGGTCGCAACAGAATGACCGCTATGGCAAAAGTCCGATTACTCGCCGTCCTGACAATGGACGGCTGTCCGGCAGAAACAACCGGTCTGTCCGGGCGATGGCTTGGTTCCGACCAGTACGGGATAGGTGCGCTGAAAGAGGCTGCCACCTGCGTCCTGACAGAAGACACGTCGCTTACACTCCTCTCCAACCGGATGGAAAACACCGGCGATTCCCTGAACTATCTGATAGAAGCAACCGAAAAGACGGCAGGTATCATCAACGGCATGATACGGATGCGGCTTGTGGATGAAATCATCCTCTACATGGTTCCCGTCATTGCGGGAAACGGCAGCAGGCTGTTCCAGTCGTCGCTGCCCGAAAGCGAATGGACATGCACGGGAAGCAGACAATGGAAGGACGGCATGGTACGGATAGCCTACGGACGGAAAACACCCCGCCAACGAGTGGTGACGTTCGGAAAATGAACGCCAGGTACGTTCAAAAAGTGAACGTACGTTCAGATTCTGAACAAAAAATGAGGCGTCGGGAAAAGCTCCAAAAAATATTTTCATTAAATATTTCGCTGAATATCAGTGTGATATATCCATACGGAAAGAAAAACACTCCCGCAGGACCGCTATTTGTCCCATAGTTTTATGTGCGCACACTTCAAACCAAGTGTAATAACATAAAACTGAAAGAAAATGGAACACCTCATATTGACAGAAACAGACTTCTTCCGTCTGATAGACAACCCCGGCTCTGCCGGACTGGGAACCGCATACAACGAGTTCACGACCACAGTAGTGTCCCTGTGCAAGGAAAGGGAAAGTGCCTGCCGGACTGTTTTCGCACTGAGCTATGCGGAAACGGAACTGCAATATCACGATGCCATGCAGGAGACGGACTCCAGCCGCAGCATGTATGTGAGAAAGGCGCTGTCGTTCGTGCGCAAGATGCTGAGATATTATCAGGTAGGGCTGCATCGAGGCGGAGCCTTTGACGGAGGCGAAAAGACAAACCAAAGACAGGACGAAGCCGCAGCGATGCAGTGGACGGGAAGCACGGCCGAGCTGGTGGAACTGATTTACGGTCTGGACGAGATGAAGCTCATCAACGGAGGGGAAACGGGCATCAAGGAGCTGCTGGCGAGATTCTGCCGCATGTTCGGTGTGGAGATAAAGGAGAACCAGTGCTACAACACCTATGCGGACATCAAGCGGCGGAAGAACGAGAGCCGGACGTATTTCTTTGACAGGGCGGCGGAACGGCTGAACCGCAGGATGATGCGGGACGAGGAGGCGGAACGGAAGAGGCGGTGAAGCAAGAAAAATCTGCCTTTACCGTAATTATCCACAAGAAAAGAATACCTTTGCAGAAACAATTATAATACAATATATTATGGCATTAAAAATCAAAGCAATTCCTACGCTGAAAGGGAAAGAAGCTGAACGTTTCGTGAAGGAAGCGGACAAGGCTTACCAAAAGAAGGAGAAAACAGATTTCAGCAAGCAGGTGAAAATAGCCCGTGCCATATTGAAAAAAGCCAATATGTTGTAAGTATGGGATTCCTGTTAGATAAATGCAGTTTCTTTCCATAAGATGAGAAAGCTATTGCAGATTGCAGTTTTTTTCATGCAGAAATGCAGATCTGAAGGAGTTCTTTCAGCATGATGTTCCACTTTACAACTATATTAGAAATACGGGATTTCAAAGTTTCAACTATATGTAGAAAAACATTTTCAGTAAAATTGGAAAGGTATTTATGTTAGTGGAAAATGATGTATATCAGCGATTAGGTCATCTCATTTAGAAATACTATCTTTGCGACAAGTCTATACAACTTAAGTTTCGCAAGTAAAGTGTAGCTCCTCAGGCGGCTGGTGTCAGTCTGTCGAAAGCCTGCTTTACTGCTTTGATTTGTTTATCGTTTGATATTACTTGTTCTGTCAGAACCATTGCATCACAGTTAAGTACCTCGGCAATGACGTTTATAACTTCTACGATCAGCAGCCAAATTTTTTCGGCTACTGAAAGTTCAACAGAGTTCTTTGAAATTTCAGCAAAGAGTCCTCCGATAGTTTCGTATGACTCATTGCGTTTGACATA